>MGPC01000041.1 GCA_001797315.1 Curvibacter sp. GWA2_64_110 | reverse complement strand
CTTGGCGCGCTTGTCCAGGATCTCGAAGGCCGGCAGCGTCTTGCCCTCCAGCACCTCCAGGAAGGCGCCACCGCCGGTGGAGATGTAGCCCACCTCTTTCTCGATGCCGTACTTGGCAATCGCCGCCAGCGTGTCGCCACCGCCGGCAATGGAGAAGGCGCTGCTCTCGGCAATCGCCTGGGCAATGACCTGGGTGCCGTTCTCGAAGGCAGCAAACTCGAACACGCCCACCGGGCCGTTCCAGACGATGGTGCCGGCAGCCTTGAGTTGCTGGGCCAGCTTCTGCGCCGTCTCGGGGCCGATGTCCAGGATCAGGTCGTCGTCGGCAACGTCCGTGGCCTGCTTGATGGTGGCGACCGCATCGGCCTTGAACTCCTTGGCGGTGACGACGTCGGTGGGGATCGGTACTTCGGCACCGCGGGCGGCCATGGCATCAATCACGGCCCGGGCCTCGGCCAGCAGGTCGGGCTCGGCCAGGCTTTTGCCGATCTTCAGACCCGCGGCCAGCATGAAGGTGTTGGCAATGCCGCCGCCCACGATCAGCTGGTCGACCTTGTTGGCCAGGCTTTTGAGGATGGTGAGTTTGGTGGAGACCTTGGAGCCGGCGACGATGGCCACCAGCGGGCGCTTCGGGTTTTGCAGGGCCTGGCTGATGGCGTCCATTTCAGCCGCCAGGAGCGGGCCGGCGCTGGCGATGGGGGCGTACTGGGCGATGCCGTAAGTACTGGCTTCGGCGCGGTGGGCGGTGCCGAAGGCGTCGTGCACGAAGATGTCACACAGTAGTGCCATCTTTTTGGCCAGTTCTTCGCTGTTCTTTTTCTCGCCCTTGTTGAGGCGGCAGTTCTCCAGCAAAACGAGTTGGCCGGGGGCCACTGTCACGCCGTCGACCCAGTTGGCAACCAGCGGGACACCATTCGGAGCATATTTCGGGCCGAGCAGTTCGGCCATGCGGGCCGCCACCGGGGCCAGGGAGTCTTCGGGTTTGAATTCACCTTCGGTGGGGCGGCCCAGATGCGAGGTGACCATGACAGCAGCGCCGGCGTCCAGTGCCATGCGGATGCAGGGCAGCGAGGCGCGGATGCGGGTGTCTTCGGTGATGGCACCGTTGTCATCTTGCGGCACGTTGAGGTCGGCGCGGATGAAGACGCGTTTGCCGGCAGCTTTGCCCTGCGCGCACAGGTCCTGGAAACGGATGAAGTTCATGATGGTCGGAACGAAGAGTTGGAAAACCAAAACGCGCTGCAGGCCTGGCGGCTGGGACGCGAAACCTGCAATTTTAGGCCGCGGCCTGTCGCGCGGCTTACCAGCCCAGGCCGAGGTGCAGCGGCAGATAGACCGCCATGCCGGCCACGATGGTGCCCAGCACCACCTGCCCGCTGCCACGGCGCCAGAAGAACCAGGCGGTACCGGCCGCCACGGCAAACAGGCGCGCGTCCTGCCAGGTGCTCACCAGCTGCCCCTGGGTCATGACCATCTCGGGCACGATGACCGCCGACAGCGCGGCGATCGGCGCGTACTGCAGGCCGCGCTGCGCCCAATGCGGCAGGCTCCACGACTTGCTGGACATGAAGAAGAAGGAACGCGTGATGACGGTCACGACGGCCAGGCCGACGATCACGCCCAGGGTCCAGAAGTCGGTGCCGTTCATGCGCCCTCCCGGTGCGCCAGCGGCGTCTTCTCCAGCAGCAGCGCCAGCGCCACCGCGGCCGCAATCGCCACCACGATGTTGAGCTTGAAGGGCAGGGCGAAGGCGGCCACCGCGGCCGCACCGGCCACGCCGGCCGACACCACGCGCAGCCGGCTGGAGGCCAGCGAGCAGGCCACGCCCAGGAGGGCCAGGATGCCGGCAAAACTCAGGCCCCAGTGCATCGGCACCGAATGCGCCAGCACGATGCCCAGCAGACTGGCGCCCTGCCAGCTGGTCCAGTTGGTGGTGGCGCTGCCCAGCAGGTAGGCCAACTGCGCCTGCTGCTCCGGCGCGTTCTGCGGCGGCTGGTGGTAGCGCCGCACGAACATCACGTAGCTGAGGTCGGCGGTCAGGTAGCCGACCAACAGCCGCCAGCGCCGCGGCAGGTGCATGAGATAGGCCCGTAAGTGGGCGCTGAAGACGACGAAGCGCAGATTGACGCAGAACGCCGTGGCCAGGATCACCAGCACCGGGGCCCCGGCGGCAATCAGCGGAATGGCCGCCAGCTGGGAACTGCCGGCATAGACCAGCAGCGTCATGGCCACGGACTCGACCAGGCTCATGCCGGACTTGACCATGGCCACGCCGGTCATCAGGCCCCAGGCCGCCAGGCCCGGCGCCACCGACATCGCGTCGCGCAAGCCGTAGCGGTACTCGGGATGACGCAGCAACTGCCGCACAGCAGACATGGCCGGCAATCCCTTCAGGCCGCGCCGAGCACGAGGCCGGCCGACAACGCAAAACCACGCAGGAAGTCGGTGACCGGCAAGCGCTTGCCGCCCGCACGCTGCAACTCGGTCAGCCGCAGCACACCCGAACCACATTGCACCGCCACACCCGCTTCATTTGCAGACAAAATCGTACCGGGGGCCTTGTCGGATATGCGCGAAGTGCTATCAATTTCGCAGCGCCAGAGTTTGATCGCCTCGCCCTGACACACCGTCGCGGCACCGGGAAAGGGGTTGAAGGCACGGATGCGCCGCGCAATCACCTCGGCCGGCAACGACCAGTCGATGGCGGCTTCGTGCTTTTCGATCTTGTGCGCGTAGGTCACGCCTTCGGCCGGCTGCGGCAGCGGATGCAGGCCGCCGCAGGCCGCCAGCTCCAGCACCTCGACGATCATGCGGCCGCCGAGCACGGCCAGCTTGTCGTGCAGGCTGCCGGTGCTGTCCTCGGGCGCAATGGCCAGCTTCTCGACCAGCAGCATGGCACCGGTGTCCAGCCCGGCATCCATCTGCATGATGGTGACGCCGGTCTCGACATCACCCGCTTCAATGGCGCGGTGGATCGGTGCCGCGCCGCGCCAGCGCGGCAGCAAGGACGCGTGGATATTCAAACAACCCAAGCGCGGTGTATCCAGTACCCACTGCGGCAGGATCAGGCCATAGGCGGCCACCACCATCACGTCGGCCTGCGCCGCTTCGATGGCGGCGCGCGCTGCTGCCGCCTCGTCCGGGTATTTGCCGTCCAGGCGCAGGCTGTGCGGCTGCGCCACGGCGATGCCGTGGTCGAGCGCGAACTGCTTGACCGGCGAGGCCTGCAGCTTCATGCCGCGGCCAGCCGGCCGGTCGGGCTGGGTCAGCACCAGCGGGATATCGAAGCCGGCGGCGTGCAGCCGCTCCAGCGCGACCCGGGCAAACTCGGGCGTGCCGGCAAAGATGACTCTCAACGCCGATCCTCGCGCTGTGCCTTGAGCATCTTGGTCTTGATGCGGTTGCGCTTGAGCGGCGACAGGTACTCGACGAACACCTTGCCGAGCAGATGGTCCATCTCGTGCTGGACGCACACGGCCAGCAGGCCGTCGGCCTCGATCACGCGCAGCTGGCCTTCGCCGTCGAGCGCACGCACATGCACCGCCTCGTGGCGCTCGACGCCGTCGTAGATGCCGGGCACCGACAGGCAGCCTTCGTCGTTGACCTTTTTCTCGGCGCTGGCCCAGATGATCTCGGGGTTGATCAGCACCAGCGGTTCATCGCGCTCCTCGGAGACGTCGATCACGACCAGGCGTTCGTGCACGTCGATCTGGGTCGCAGCCAGGCCGATGCCATGGGCGTGGTACATGGTCTCCAGCATGTCGGCGATCAGCGCCTTGATGCGCGCGTCCACCGCCTGCACGGGCTGGGCCACCTTGTGCAGTCGCGGATCGGGAAAACAGAGAATAGGGAGCAGGGCCATAAATTCGGATCAAAGATGTCGTTATTTTCGCCACTTTTCGTAACCGTAGCGGTAACAGAGGGCAAAAAACATTGCCCGATCAAGGGCTTGGACGGACAATCGCGCGTGCTTTATCAAGACCAGTCCGGGCTGACCGAGCTAGCGCGAGCGCCCGAGTGCCGCCCGGGGAGGGCCTAGTGAGACAACACGACATGACACGACATTTGATGGCGAAATCCGGTATCGCAATAACCACCCTGGTCGCCCTCAGCGCCGGCCTGCTGGGCACCGCCGCCTGGGCTCAGAAATACCCCGTCACGCCGGCCCAGAGCGCCACCGCCCGCCAGGTGGCGCAAGCCGGCGTCCCCTTGAGCGAGCTCGCCGCCGATGCGCCCGACAGCTACACCGTCAAGAGTGGCGATACCCTGTGGGCCATCTCCTCCCTGTTCCTGCGCAGCCCCTGGCGCTGGCCCGAACTGTGGGGCATGAACCTGGGCGACATCCGCAACCCGCACCTGATCTACCCCGGCCAACAGCTGGTCCTGGTCAAGAACGACGGCCGCGCCACCCTGCGCCTGGCCGGTGGCGCCAACGGCGAGCCGCTTGACCTGGAAACAGTCCGCCTGTCGCCGCGCGTGCGCAGCGAGAAATTGAGCCATGCCCTGACGACGCTGCAGACCCAGGCCATCGAACCCTTCCTGGCCGAACCGGTGATCGTCGAAGAAGGCGAGCTCGCCAGCGCGCCGCGCCTCGTCGCCCCGCAGGAAAACCGCGTCATGCTCAGCCGCGGCGACCGCGCCTACGCGCGTGGCCCCAGCGGTATGCCGCTGCTGGATGACAAGGGCAAAACCCAGCGCCTGCGCGTCTTTCGCAACGCCAACCCGCTGAAAGACCCGACCACCGGCGAGGTGCTCGGCTACGAGGCGCAGTTCCTCGGCAAGGCCGTGCTGGTGCGCGGCGAGTCGACGCAGGACATCGAAGGCCGCGATGGCAAGCTGCAGAACGTCATCGTGCCGGCCACCATCGACATCGTCAGCACCAAGGAAGAAATGCGTGTCGGCGACCGCATGCTGCCGGAGCCGGAGCGCGAGTTCCTGAGCTACACGCCGCGTGCGCCCGGCGGCCCGGTCAGCGGCCGCATCGTCTCGGTCTACGGCAGCGCCGTGGTCAATGCGGCGCAGAACCAGGTGGTGGTCATCAACCGCGGCCGGCGCGACGGCATTGAAAGCGGCCATGTCATGGCCATCCTGAAGGACGGCCCGCAACTGGTCGACAAGACCGACCCCGAACAGCCGCAGATGAAGCTGCCGGACGAGCGCAACGGCCTGCTGATGGTCTTCAAGACCTTCGAGAAACTCTCCTACGCCCTGATCCTGGACATCACCGACGGGGTGCGGGTCGGCGACCGCCTCACCGCGCCGCGCTGATTAGCCACCGCCAACCGACCAGGCGCACACCCGATGGAGCGCGACGAACTCGCCAGCTGGCTGCGCCTGACACTGACGCCCGGCATCGGCAACGGGACCGCGCGCAAGCTGCTGGCGACCTTCGGCCTGCCGGAGGCCATCTTCAGCCAGTCGCCCAGTGCCTTGCTGCAAGTGGTCACACCGGCACAGGCTGACGCGCTGCGCGAGGAACCGCCCGAACTGCCGGCCCAGCTGGAAGCCACCTGGCAGTGGCTGCAGAACCCGGAAGGCAACGCACCGCGTCGGGTCCTGGCACTCGGTGACGCGGACTATCCGCCCGCATTGCTGCACATCGAAGACCCGCCCTTGCTGCTGTACCTGATGGGGCGGCTGAAACTGCCGCTCGATCCGGCACGCAGCATCGCCATCGTCGGCAGTCGCAACCCGACACCCCAGGGCGCGCTCAATGCACGCCAGTTCGCGCAATCGCTGAACCAGGCCGGCCTGACCATCGTCTCCGGCTTGGCGCTGGGCGTGGACGGCGCCGCCCATGAAGGGGCGCTGGCTGGGGCGGAGGCGTCCCGCCTGGCCACAGTGGCCGTGGTCGGCACCGGCCTGGACCGCGTCTACCCGAAGCGCCACCACCAACTGGCGCACGACATCGCGCAGCGCGGACTGATCGTCAGCGAGTACCCTTTGGGCACGCCGCCGCTGGCAGCCAACTTCCCGCGCCGCAACCGACTGATTGCCGGCCTGTCGTGTTCCACGCTGGTGGTGGAGGCGGCACTGCAATCGGGCTCGCTCATCACGGCCCGGCTGGCTGCCGAGCAGGGCAAGGACGTGTTTGCCATTCCGGGCTCCATCCATGCCACGCAATCGCACGGCTGCCATGCGCTGATTCGCCAGGGCGCCAAGCTGGTCGAGTCGGCACAGGATGTGCTGGAAGACCTGCCGGGTGCACCCCTGGTGGCCGCCGTGCCGACGCCCGACCGGAGCAGCCCGGACGACGAGGACAGCCTGCTGCAGGCGCTGGGCTTCGACCCGGTGAACCTGGACGCGCTGCAGGCGCGCACCGGCTGGCCCACGCCGCAACTGCAGGCCCGCCTCATGACGCTGGAGCTGGACGGCCAGGTGGCGCGATTGCCCGGCGGATTGTTTCAGCGCATCGCCACAACTTGAATTTGAATTGAACCGATAAGCACCGCAAAATGCGCGGATCAACGGGTGTGGGATGCGATATATTGAGCACATGTTTGAAGTGCTCGTGTACGTTTACGAAAACTACTGGCGCGGCGATGCCTGTCCCGAACCAGATCAATTGCAACGCAAACTCAATGCCGTTGGCTTCGAGGCCGACGAAATCCGCGAGGCCCTCGACTGGCTCACCGGATTGAATCTGGCAACGCGATGCACGCACTGGTTGCCCGGCATCACTGCCGCCGCGCACAGCGACACGCCGACCCGGCTGCAATCGCCCTACAGCATGCGCGTCTATTCGGTCGCCGAGCAGGATCACCTGGGCGCCGACTGCCTGGGCTTCATCATCTTTCTCGAATCCTCGGGTGTGCTGCCCTCGCCGATGCGCGAGATCGTGATCGACCGCGCCATGGCGGTGCCGGCCGAGGAGCTCTCGCTCGACGACCTGAAGATCATCGTCCTGATGGTCTACTGGAGTTTCGGCGAGGAACCCGACGCGCTCATCCTCGACGAGTTGTGCGATGACACGCTGGAGCGCGTCGCGCACTGAACCGGCACGTCAGCCGAGCAGGCGCTCGGGATTGGCCTCCAGCTTGTTCAGCGCATCGCGCGTCGCGCGCACGGTCAGCGACTCTTCTTCCTGCGGCAACAGCAGCCCCGCCTGCAGGTAGGCCGCCAGACGGCCGGCCTGGATCAGGTAGCTGCGGCCGTCGGTCGAAGCCAACAGATTGAGCTGCTTGCGCTCACTGCGCCAGACGAACTGGACGCGGGCGATCCGGCCATTGTGGTCGAGCGTGAACCAGGCGCCCGGTTGCAGCTCCTGCGCCCACGCCAGCATGGCCGGTGTCGGCTTGGAGCCGCCATTGGCCACCACCTCCAGGGCCGAAGCCTCCACGCCCAGCAACAGCTCGATGCTCTCGGCATCCAGCGGCAATTCGCCCAGCCCCTCGTCGCTCACGGCGAACTCCAACTCGGCCAGCCGCTGGGCCAGCGCTTCGATCTGCGCCGGGGCGATCGGCTGGGTCTTGGCCAGAAAGGCATCGGCCAGCGTATCGCTGACTGTCTTGATGTGCGCCTCCTGCGTCGCGGCCGGCAAACCCAGCAGGTTCATGCCGGTGCGCAGGCGTTGCAACAACTGCGGCAGGTCCTGGATGACACGGGTACGCTCGCTGCGTTGGGGTTTGGCGCCGGCCGCCCAGACCAGGTCGGCCGCCGTTTTACGCAGCGTCACGGTGTCCGCATGCTGCAGCCCCTGGCGCACTGCGGCCACCGCCAGCACCTCGGCCCAGACCTTGAACAGGAAGCTGCGAATCTCGTCGCGCACCGGCATGTCCTTGAGCAGCTTGCGCATCTCGATGGTGTACTGGATGGTCAGCGTTTCCTTCTGCTCGACCTGCTGCGCCACACTGACAACCTTCTGGGTGGCGTCCTTGCCGGTCAGAAAACGGGTGAGGAACTGCTGGAACTCGCCATACACCACCTCGAACACCTGCCGGCCGGTTTCGGGGTATTGCTCGATCACCTGCACGATGCGCCTGATCTCCGCCTCCAGCGCCTGGCCGTTCACGTCACCGGCATCGAAGCCCATGACGCAGGAGCCCATGCGGTCGATCAGCTGGCGTGCCGGGTGGTTGAGCGAACCGAAGAACTCCGGCTCGGCCAGCGCCACGCGCAATACCGGCATTTGCAGGCGGGCGAACCAGACGCGGATGGCGGACGGAATGCGCTCCTCGGTCAGGATGGACTGGAACATCAAGGCCACGATTTCGATGGTGGCTTTCTCGCTGCGGGTAGCGGCTTTTTTCTTGAGTTCGCTGCTCTGTTCGCGCAAGGCGCCTGCCACCCGCGCCACGCCGGCGGGACTGTAGCCGTCCTCCAGCAGCAGGTCGATGCTCGCGCCCGCCCGATCGGCACCGGGCGCAATGGCCGCTGCCAGAGCCGGCGAGGGTCCCTGCGATGCCGTCGCTTCGAAACCGGCACCACCCGGGCCTGCCAGCAGGCGCCGCAGCTGCCCCATCACCCCCTGCGCCCGACTGCGCGCCCGCGCCAGCGGTGTGTCCTGCGTCATCAGGCGGGTTTCATCCTGCGGCCCGCCGTAGGCCGGCAGGCCTTCCACCGATGCCGATGACGCAGCACCCTCGCCCTCCCAGCCCAGGCGCCCGCCAAACAGACCCGTGCTGCGGCGGGGCTGAGGCAAACCCGCCGCCATCCCGGAACCTGCGGCGGCAGGCACGCCTGCATTCACGGCAGCCCCGGCAAGACCTCCCGCTGCAAGGCCCGCGCCCTGACGGCCACCCGGGCCACCGGCCGGACGCACCGGCTGGGCTAGTCCGGCCGGGTCTGGCGCAATAGTGGCCACGGTGGTCCGTCGGATCCGATCCTTGAGTTCGATCGTCGGCATCACGCCTTGCTCGATCAGGAACTGGTTGCAACGGGTATAGGCAGCCTGCAGGCGTTCGGCCAAAAGCCGTTGCACCCCCTCGCTGACCCAGGGCCAGGCCTCGCGCGGCAGGCCGTTGCTGCTCCATTGCGCCACCAGCGGCAGGAGCAGCACTTCCGGACGCAGGATGTCGTGCGCGGCCAGGTCGTCACGGTCCTCCAGAAACCGGATGCGCAGGCGCAAATCATCAAGCTGAGCGCCGACCTTCTCCAGCACGGCCAGCACCAGCCGGGAGGCCAGGATCTTGTTTTCCACTTCATCGGTGCCCACCAGTTCCAAGCCGGCACCGACCTCGTCCAGCCGCAGGCCAGAGGCCTTGCCGCCCGCGGGTCGAAGCGCGGCCTGCCAGGCGCGCCGGGTGCCGTCAAGCCAGGCCGGCTGGACTTTCTGGTACAGCAGCCAGGCATCGCGCCGGCTTTGCATCTCGCGCGAGGTCGCGGTTTCGTTCATCAGCGCCGTCAGACGCGCCTGCACCTCGGCGCCCAGTTCCAGCAGGACGCGGCCGGCTTCCGCCATGAACAGGCCGCGTGTCTTTTCCGCCAACTCGACGCGCTGCGAAAACGACTGCGGGGCTGCCATGGCTGAAAACCCTGTGAAACCCGTCAGACCTTAGACCACGGCCCCTGCGTTGGGATCGTTGGGATCGTCTTCCTTGCGCGCACCGCCACCGGCCTTCACCAGGTCTTCGCGCCGGATGCCCAGCCACATGGCAATGGCGGCCGCCACGAACACCGAGGAGTAGATGCCGAACAGGATGCCGATGGTCAGCGCCAGGGCAAAGTAGTGCAGCGTGGCACCGCCGAACAGCAGCATGGACAGCACCATCAGCTGGGTACAGCCGTGGGTGATGATGGTGCGGCTGATGGTGGAGGTGATGGCGTTGTCGATGATCTCGACCGTGCCCATCTTGCGGTAGCGCCGGAAGTTCTCGCGGATCCGGTCGAAGATCACCACCGACTCGTTGACCGAGTAACCCAGCACCGCCAGCACCGCCGCCAGCACCGGCAGCGAGAACTCCCACTGGAAGAAGGCGAAGAAGCCGAGGATGATGACGACGTCGTGCAGGTTGGCGATGATGGCCGCCACCGCGAACTTCCACTCGAAGCGCAGCGCCAAGTAGATCATGATGCCGACCACCACGAAGGCCAGCGCCTTCAGGCCGTCGGCCGCCAGCTCGTCGCCCACCTGCGGGCCGACGAACTCGGTGCGGCGCAGGCTGGCCGCGGCATCGGCCTCTTTCAGCGTGGCCATCACCTTGTCGCTCTGCTGGGCCGAGCTGACGCCCTTGACCGCCGGCATGCGGATCAGCACGTCGCGCGCGGTGCCGAAGTTCTGCACCTGCACGTCGTTGTAGCCCAGTTTGGCGATGGCAGCGCGCACCGCGCCGAGGTCGGCCGGCTGCGAGTAGCTGACCTCCATCAGCGTGCCGCCGGTGAACTCCACCGACAGGTGCAGGCCGCGCGAGAACAGAAAGAAGACTGCGGCCGCAAACGTCAGGAACGACACGGCATTGAACACCAGCGCATGCCGCATGAACGGGATGTCGCGGCGGATTTTGAAAAATTCCATGGCAGTCTCTCTTCAGTCTGCTTGGGCCGGGACATCACCTGCGGGACGCCAGACCGTTCCAATTGACACGCTCTTGAGCTTCTTCTGCCGGCCGTACCAGAGGTTGACCAGGCCACGCGAGAAAAACACCGCGGAGAACATGCTGGTCAGGATACCCAGGCAGTGCACCACGGCGAAACCGCGCACCGGGCCGGAGCCGAAGGCCAGCAGCGCCAGGCCGGCAATCAGCGTCGTGACGTTGGAGTCCAGGATGGTGGCCCAGGCGCGGTCGTAGCCGGCGTGGATGGCGGCCTGCGGCGAGGCACCGTTGCGCAGTTCCTCGCGCACGCGTTCGTTGATCAGCACGTTGGCGTCGATCGCCATGCCGAGCACCAGCGCCATGGCCGCCATGCCCGGCAGCGTCAGCGTGGCCTGCAGCATGGACAGCACGGCCACCAGCAGCAGCAGGTTGACCGCCAGCGCAACGCTGGAGAACAGGCCGAACAGCAGGTAGTAGACGCACATGAAGGCCGCCACCGCCAGGAAACCCCAGGTCACGCTGTTGAAGCCCTTGGCGATGTTCTCGGCGCCCAGGCTCGGGCCGATGGTGCGCTCCTCGATGATCTCCATCGGCGCGGCCAGCGAACCGGCACGCAGCAGCAGCGCGGTGTCGTTGGCTTCCACCGTGGTCATGCGGCCGGAGATCTGCACGCGGCCGCCGCCGATCTCACTGCGGATCACTGGCGCCGTCACCACCTCACCCTTGCCCTTTTCGAACAGGATGATGGCCATGCGCTTGCCGACGTTCTCGCGCGTCACGTCCTTGAAGATGCGCGAGCCCTTGGCATCGAGCGTCAGATTGACGGTCGGCTCCTGGGTCTGGCTGTCGAAGCCGGGTTGCGCATCGGTCAGGTTGTCGCCGGTCAAAACAACTTGCTTCTTGACGATCACCGGCTGGCCGCTGCGTTCCAGATAGCGCTCGGTGCCGAAGGGCACCGGGCCGGTGCCGGTTTCGGCGGCGCGCGCGTCGGTGCTTTCTTCCACCAGGCGCACTTCCAGCGTGGCGGTGCGGCCCAGGATGTCCTTGGCCTTGGCGGTGTCCTGCACACCGGGCAGCTGCACCACGATGCGGTCCAGCCCCTGCTGCTGGATCACCGGCTCGGCCACGCCGAGTTCGTTGATGCGGTTGTGCAGGGTGGTGATGTTCTGCTTGAGCGCCTGGTCCTGCACGGTGCGCGCGGCCTGCGGCTTGATGCTGGCGGTGAGCTTGTAGTCGGCGCCGTCCTGCGCCTCGACCGTCTGCAACTCGGCAAACTGGTCGGCCAGCACGCGCTTGGCGGCGTCCAGCGTGGCGGCATCACGGAAACGCAACTCGATGCTCTGGCCGTTGCGGCTGATGCCGCCGTGGCGTACATTCTTCTCGCGCAACACGGTGCGCAAGTCGCCGGCCAGCGACTCGGCCCGCTTGGTCAGTGCCGCCGGCATGTCGACCTGCAGCATGAAGTGCACGCCGCCGCGCAGGTCCAGCCCGAGGTACATCGGTGCCGCATGCAAGGCCGACAGCCAGGATGGCGAGCGCGACAGCAGATTGAGCGCCACCACATAGGCCGGGTCGGCGGCGTCGGGCACCAGCGCCTTCTGGATCGCGTCCTTGGCCTTGAGCTGGTTGTCGGTCGAGTCGAAGCGGGCGCGGATCGAGCCGGCCTCCAGGCTGATGACGTCGGCCGTGAGACCGGCTGCCTTCAGCGCCTCTTCGACACGGGCCTGCGTGCCGCTGTCCACCTTCTGGCTGGCCTTGGCCGCCGAGACCTGCACGGCCGGCGCCTCGCCAAAGAAGTTGGGCAGGGTGTACAGAAAGCCCACCAGCAATGCGATCACGATGATCGCGTATTTCCACACCGGGTAACGGTTCATGATCGCACTCAGGCTGTCGGTCGCTCGGATTCTTCTTACTTCTTACTTGATGGAGCCCTTGGGCAGCACTTGCACCACGGCACTGCGCTGGACCTGGATCTCGACGCCATTGGCGATTTCGATGCCGATGAAGTTGTCACCCATCTTGCTCACCTTGCCGAGCAGACCGCCGGCCGTCACCACCTCGTCACCCTTGGCCAGGGCTTCGACCATGGCGCGGTGCTCCTTCTGCTTCTTCATCTGGGGGCGGATCATCACGAAATACAGCACCACGAACATCAGCACCAGGGGCAGCATGCTCATGAGCGAGTCCTGCATGCTGCCGCCGGCGGCAGCGGCAGGTGCGGTTTGGGCAAAAGCGGAAGAAATGAACACAGGCAACTCCAGGTTTAAGGTTCAAAAAACAGGTTGGGCTGCCAGACAGGCAGCACATGCCACCCAGGACAGCGGGTGAAACAGGCAGTTGGGCATTGTATGCGGCTGGTTTGCCGCCGCCTCGGGTGGTGGACAAAAGTCCCCAGTCTTCCGCCAGACGGCCAGCCCCCCAGGCTGCCCAGCGCCGGAGGGGCTGAAATTGCTACTGATTTAGTAGCGATCGGCGCTTATTTGACAAGGCCAACTGCCTGATTTCGCCTGAAACTCAGGCCGCCTGCCGCACCGCGCCGCCATTGCGCCAGTTCGCCATGAGCGCGGCCCATTGCTGGCGCGCCGCCGCCAAGTGGCGTGCCTTGACGTGGCCATAACCGCGGATCTGCTCGGGAATGCGTGCAACCTCCACCGCCGCCGCATGGTTGGCAGCGTTCAGGCCGGCCAGCAGTTCCTCGATGCAGGCCCGGTACTCGCCGATCAGCGCGCGTTCGCTGCGGCGCTCTTCGCTGCGGCCGAACACGTCGAGCGCCGTGCCGCGCAAGCCCTTGAGGCGCGCCAGCAGCCGGAAGCCCGTCAGCATGGCCGGTCCGAAGGACTGCTTGACCAGCTCGCCCTTGTCGTTCTTTTTCGCGATCAGGGGCGGCGCCAGGTGGTAGTGCAGCTTGAAATCGCCTTCAAACATGGCGTTGACGCGGCCGAGGAAGGCCGGGTCGGTGTGCAGGCGCGCCACTTCGTATTCGTCCTTGTAGGCCATCAGCTTGAACAGGTAGCGCGCCACGGCCTCGCTCAAGGTCGTCTTGCCCAGCTTGCTTTCTGCCGCCTGCACCTGGGCCACAAAAGCCTGGTAGGTCGCGGCGTAGGCGGCGTTCTGGTAGCCGCTCAGGAATTCGACGCGGCGTGCCACCAGGCTGTCCAGCGTTTCGCGCGGCTGGAAGGCGATCACCTGCGCCGGGCTCAGCAAAGCCTGCACACGCGCCCAGTCATGCGCCGCCTGGCGGCCCCACTCGAAGGCTGCCTTGTTGGCCTCCACCGCCACGGCGTTGAGCTCGATGGCGCGCAGCAGCGAGGCACCCTCCAGCGGAATCCAGCCCTTTTGCCAGGCGTAGCCCAGCAGCATGGGGTTGACGTAGATGGTGTCACCCATCAGCTTGGCCGCCACCGCGTCGGCGTCGAACACACCCATGCCGGCGACCCCGACGGCGCGCGTGATGTCGGCCACACACTGGTCGGCCGGGTTCTGCCAGTTGGCGTTCTTCACGAACGCCGCCGTCGGCGTACTGTGGCTGTTGAGCGCCACGTGCGTGCGGCCTTCGCGCATGCGCAGCGAGGTCTCCTTGGCCGTGGTCACGATCGGGTCGCAGCCCAGGATCAAGTCAGCCGCCGCCATGCCCACGCGCGTGGTGCGGATCTCGTCCTGCGTGTCGGCAATCAGCACATGGCTCCAGGTGGCGCCGCCCTTTTGCGCCAGGCCGGCCGCGTCCTGCGTGACGATGCCCTTGCCCTCGATGTGCGCTGCCATGCCCAGCAGCTGGCCGATGGTGATCACGCCGGTGCCGCCGACGCCGGCGACCACGATGCCGTAGGCCGTGGCTGCCGACGGCAGGGCCGGCTCGGGCAGTACGCCCAGTTCATAAGGCGATGCGGCCTGGCCCTTGGCCTTCTTCTTCAGCTGGCCGCCCTCGACCGTGACGAAGCTGGGGCAGAAACCCTTGAGGCAGGAATAGTCCTTGTTGCAGCTGCTCTGGTTGATGGTGCGCTTGCGGCCGAACTCGGTTTCCAGTGGCTCGACCGACAGGCAGTTGGACTGCACGCCGCAGTCGCCACAGCCTTCGCACACCAGTTCGTTGATGACGACGCGCTTGGCCGGATCGACCAGCGTGCCGCGCTTGCGGCGGCGGCGCTTTTCGGTGGCGCAGGTCTGGTCGTAGATGATGACGGTACAGCCCTTGATCTCGCGGAACTCGCGCTGCACGGCGTCGAGCGTGTCGCGGTGCCGGATGGCAATGCCTTCGGGCAGGCCCTGGTGTTTCGCGTCGGCGTATTTCTCCGGCTCGTCGGTGACGATGGTGATCTTGACCACGCCCTCGGCGCGCATGCTCTGCGCGATCTGGACCACGCTGTGGCCCTCCGGCCGCTCGCCGACCTGCTGGCCGCCGGTCATGGCCACCGCATCGTTGTAGAGGATCTTGTAGGTGATGTTGACGCCGGCGGCGATGGCCTGACGGATTGCCAGGCTGCCGCTGTGGAAGTAGGTGCCGTCACCCAGGTTGGCAAACACATGGCCTTCGTTGCTGAAGGGCTGCTGGCCGACCCAGGGCACGCCCTCGCCGCCCATCTGCGTGAAGCCGATGGTGCTGCGGTCCATCCAGGTCGCCATGAAGTGGCAGCCGATGCCGGCCATGG
>MGPC01000040.1 GCA_001797315.1 Curvibacter sp. GWA2_64_110 | reverse complement strand
AGTTCGGAGCAGAGCCAGGGGGTGGCGCAGGTGGGCGAGGCGGTGACGCAGATGGACCAGGCGACACAGCAGAATGCCGCGCTGGTGGAGGAGTCCGCCGCTGCCGCCATGAGCCTGCGCGAACAGGCGCAGCACCTGAACCAGCTGGTCGGCACCTTCCGTCTCTAAAGGATTCCCCATGGCTACGATCCTGGTCCTTGGCGCCTCGCGCGGCATCGGCCTGGAGTTCGTGCGGCAATACGCCGAGGCGGGTGAGCGTGTCATCGCCACGGCGCGCGATGCCGCCGGCCTGGCGCGCTTGCGCGAGCTCGGTGCCACGGCGCTCAAGCTCGACGTGGCCGACCCGGCCAGCATCAGCGGCCTGGCCTGGCAGCTCGATGGCGAGGAGATCGACCTGGCGCTCTACGTGGCCGGCGTCTACAGCACCAGCGGTGCCGATACGCCGCCGACACAGCCCGAGTTCGACCGCGTGCTGCACACCAATGTGCTGGGCGCCATGCAGGCCATCCCGCAGGTGGCGCCGTTGGTGGCGGCTTCGCGCCACGGCGGCAAATTCGCTTTCATCACCAGCGGCATGGGGCAGATCGGTGCGGTCGAGTCCAGCTTCGGCTGGACCTACCGTGTCAGCAAGGCGGCGCTCAACATGGCGGTGGTGGCCGCCCAGCACGACTACCCGGGCGTCATCCTAGTGGCGCTGTGCCCGGGCTGGGTGCGAACCGACATGGGCGGCACCGGTGCCCCTTTGTCGGTGCAGGAGAGCGTGGCCGACATGCGTCGCACCCTTGCCGGCCTGACGCCTGCGCACAAGGGCGCGTTTCTGCATCACGACGGTCGGCGTTACGACTCGTTCTGATCTCCACGTCGGTCAGCGCAAATCAGGACAGGCCAAACCGGCATAATTGACGTTGACGTAAACGTCAATTCAACCGAGAGCCGACCCATGCTGCTGACCCAAGACCAGGAAATGATCCGCGACGCGGTGCGCGCGTTTGCCCAACAAGAGCTGTGGCCCAACGCGGCACGCTGGGACAAGGAGCACCATTTCCCGAAGGACGCACACCAGGGGCTGGCCGCGCTGGGTGCCTACGGCATCTGCGTGCCGGAAGAGTTCGGCGGCGCCAACCTGGACTACCTGACGCTGGCGCTGGTGCTGGAAGAGATTGCCGCCGGCGACGGTGGCACCAGCACCGCGATTTCCGTCACCAACTGTCCGGTCAACGCCATCCTCATGCGCTACGGCAACGCGCAACAGAAGAAGCGCTGGCTGACGCCGCTGGCGCAAGGCCAGCTGCTCGGCGCCTTTTGCCTGACCGAGCCGCACGTCGGCTCCGACGCCTCGTCGCTGCGCACCACGGCCGAGAAAAACGGCGACGGTTATGTGATCAACGGCGTCAAGCAGTTCATCACCAGCGGCCAGAACGGTGATGTGGCCATCGTCATCGCCGTCACCGACAAGGGGGCCGGCAAGAAGGGCATGAGCGCCTTTCTGGTGCCGACCGACGCGCCGGGTTATGTGGTGGCGCGCCTGGAAGACAAGCTGGGCCAGCATTCCAGCGACACGGCGCAGATCAACTTCGACAACTGCCGCATCCCGGCCGAGAACCTGATCGGCAGCGAGGGCGAGGGCTACAAGATTGCGCTTGGCGCCTTGGAAGGCGGGCGCATCGGCATCGCGGCGCAAAGCATCGGCATGGCGCGCAGCGCGTTCGAGGTGGCGCTCGACTACGCGAAGCAGCGCGAGAGTTTCGGCCTGCCGATCTTCAACCACCAGGCCGTCGGGTTCCGCCTGGCCGAGTGCGCAACGAAGATCGAAGCGGCACGCCAGCTGGTCTGGCACGCCGCGGCGCTGCGCGATGCCGGCCAGCCCTGCCTGAAGGAAGCCGCCATGGCCAAGCTGTTTGCCAGCGAGATGGCCGAAGCGGTGTGCAGCACCGCCATCCAGACGCTGGGTGGCTACGGTTATGTGAGCGACTTCCCGGTCGAGCGCATCTACCGCGACGTGCGGGTGTGCCAGATCTACGAAGGCACTTCGGATGTGCAGAAGATCCTGATCCAGCGCGCGCTGGCTTGAGCGGCTGGCCCGCTCCGGTTGTCGTCAGACGATAAAGCTGATCAGCCGGCCGGTGGGCTGGCCCATGGTGTTGAGGATGATCTGCATCTGCTCGGCCTTGGCCTGCCGGCGCGCCTGGGCGTCGGCGTAAGGGTCGTAGGTCGAGACGCGGGGCGTCAGCGGCCGGGAACTGACCAGTCCCTTGACCGCGGTGGACGCGCCTGCATGTCTGATGGATCCAACTTCGTTTGCCATGTCTCTCAATTCAAGTCGGCGGCGATGATACTTCAGACGGAGGACCGGCACGGAACGTTCCCGATGGGAGCATGGGGTGCTCTCTCGGCGGTCGGCCGTGCGACAATTTGTACACGCTTCCCGGGCGGCCTCATCGGGGCTGCATCCCCCCCATTCCGGAGACACACCATGCCCATTACCAAAGGATTCCGCGCCCTCGTCGACGAGGCCATGGCCGAGGTCAAGACCTACACCGTGCCCGAGGTGCTGGCCATGCTGGACGACCCCAAGGTGCACATCGTCGACATCCGCGACGTGCGCGAGCTGAAGGACGGCACCGTCACCGGCAGCACCCACGCGCCGCGCTGCATGCTGGAGTTCTGGGTCGACCCGGAATCGCCCTACCACAAGCCGATGTGGGCCGACGAGAGCAAGCACTTCATCCTGTTCTGCGGCGCCGGCTGGCGCAGCGCGCTGGCCACCAAGACCTTGCAGGACATGGGCATGACCAATGTGGCCCACATCGACGGCGGTTTTGCCGAGTGGGTCAAGCAGGGCGGGCCGGTGGAGACACTGGAAGAGCGCAAGGCGAAAAAGGGCTGATGGCGGTGCCAGTTGTTGATTGCCCTTGTGGCCGCTGCGATGCGGCCGGCCGTGCCCTGCCCTATGCGCAGTGCTGTGGCCGCTACGTCGACGATTTTGACGGCACGCCGGCGCCCGATGCCGAGGCGCTGATGCGCTCGCGTTACACGGCCTTCATGCGGGAGCGCGCCGACTACCTGCGCGCCACCTGGCAAACCAGCAAGCGGCCGTCGCGGGTGAGCTTCGATGCCGGCGTCAAATGGCTGGGGCTGGAGGTGCGCGACCATCAGGTGATCGACGACGACCATGCCGAGGTCGAGTTTGTCGCCCGGCTGCGCGAGCCGTCCGGCCGCGCCGTGCGCCTGCACGAGCGCAGCCGCTTTGTGCGCGAAGACGGCCGCTGGTACTACGTCGATGGCGATCATCGGTGAAATCGATGACTGGCCCTCGTCAATACTGCGCAAGTTGCTATCAAATTTATAGTGATTTGGTGTGATGCGATTCGATGCGGTTCTGTTCGATTGCGACGGCGTGCTGGTGGACTCCGAGCCCATCGTCAACCGTGTGCTGCGCGACATGCTGGCCGAGCGCGGCTGGGTGCTGACGGCCGAGGAGTGCTGGCGCATCTTCGTCGGCAAGGCGGTCAAGGACGAGCAGGTGCGCATCGAACGCCACACCGGCCAGCCGCTGACCGAGGAGTGGCTGGCTGGTTTTCGCCAGCGGCGCAATGCGGCGCTGGAGGCCGAACTGAGCGTCATTGCCAACGCACACGCGGCGGTGCACGAAGTCCATGCCCGGCATGATGCGCGCATTGCTTGCGCCTCGGGCGCCGACCGCCACAAGGTCGAACTGCAGTTGCGCAAGGTCGGCCTGTTCGACTACTTCGCCGGTCGCATCTTCAGCGGCCACGAGCTGCCGCGCTCCAAGCCGCACCCGGACGTCTACCTGGCCGCCGCCGCCGCCCTGGCTGCGCCTCCGCAACGCTGCGCCGTGGTGGAAGACACGCTGACCGGCGTTGCCGCCGGGGTGGCGGCCGGCGCCACGGTGTTTGCCTACGTGCCGCAAGGCGATGCCGAGGTGTTCCGCCGCGCGGGTGCCGTCGAGGTGTTCGGCGACATGGCACAGCTGCCTGACGTGCTGCGTTGAAGAGAGCGTCAGGCTGTTTCAGCCGGGCTTGGATGAGGTTGGCGTTGCGCCCGGGCTGTCCGCATTGAGCAGGCGTGTCAGCTCCTGCTGCGGCAGGGGCCGTGACAGCAGGTAGCCCTGGAATTCGTGGCAGCCCTGGTAGCGCAGGAAGTCGAACTGCGCCTGGTTCTCCACACCCTCGGCCACCACGGTCTTGCGCAGGCTCTGGCCGAGCGAGATGACGGCGCGCGCGATCATCGCCACCTCTTCCTCGTGCTCGATGCCGGTGACCAGCGAGCGGTCGATCTTGATGATATCGAGCGGAAAGCGCCGCAGGTAGCTCAGCGACGAGTAGCCGGTGCCGAAGTCGTCCATGGCCAGGTTGACGCCCAGGTCCTTGAAGCGGCCCAGCGTGGTGATGGCGCGGTCGCCGTCGCCCATGAACACGGTCTCGGTGATTTCCAGCTCGACCTGCGCGGCCGGCAACCGGGCCTCGTCCAGCAGTCCGGCCACGTGGGTCACGATGTCGCCGCTCAGGAACAGGCGCGGCGACAGGTTGACTGCCATGCGCAGCGGGGTGGTGCGCTGACGGTTCCAGCTGTACGCAGCGGCAAAGGCGCGGCGCAGGATGGCGCTGGTCAGCGGCAGGATCAGGCCGGTTTCTTCGGCAATCGGGATGAAGCGGTCGGGACTGACGGCGCCGTATTCGGGGTGGAACCAGCGCGCCAGCGCCTCCACGCCGACGATGCGGCGGCGGTGGTCGAACTTGGGCTGGTAGTGCACCTCGAACTCGTCGCGCTCGATGGCCAGGCGCAGTGCCGTTTCCAGGTTGAGCCGTTCATCGGCCTCGCGGTTGAGTTCGCTGGTGAAAAACTGGAAGTTGTTGCGGCCGCGGCTCTTGGCGGCGTACATGGCAACGTCGGCGTGCTTGAGCAAGCTGGCCGAATCTTCGCCGTCGGCCGGATAGAGCGCAACGCCCAGGCTGGCGCCGATGTGGAATTCGCGCCCGGACAGCAGCACCGGCTGGGCAATCTCGTTCAGCACGCGCCGCAGCTGCGAGATGACGGTGCTGACGCGGAAATGGTCGTTCAGCAGCAGCACGAACTCATCGCCGCCGAGCCGCGCCACGGTGTCGGAGTTGCGCACGCAGTGCCGGAGGCGGTCGGCGATCTCCTTGAGCAGCTTGTCGCCGGCACCATGGCCCAGGCTGTCGTTGATGAACTTGAAGTTGTCGAGGTCGATGAACACCACCGTCAGGTAATAACCCAGCCGGGCGGCGCGGGCGATGCCCTGCTCGACGCGGTCACCCAGCAGGATGCGGTTGGGCAGGCCGGTCAGCATGTCGTGGTTGGCCTGGCGTTCGAGCTGCTCCTGGTAATGCCGCCGTTCCGAGATGTCCTGCACCGTGCCTTCGTAATAAAGCGCCTTGCCGCTGGCGTCGCGCACGATGTGGGCGTTTTCCGAAATCCAGATGCGCGAGCCGTCCTGCCGGTAGATCTCGGACTCGAAGTTGAGCACTTCGCCCTGCTGTTCCATCAGCTGGCGAAAGCGCTCGCGCTGGCTCGGGCGCACGTAGAGCTGGCGCCCGATGTCGTCCAGGTTGGCGATCAGTGCTTGCGGACTGGCATAACCGTAGATGCGTGCCAGCGCCGGATTGGCGGCCAGGTAACGGCCGTCGGGCGTGGTCTGGAAGATGCCTTCGGAGGCGTGCTCGAAGATGTTGCGGTAGCGCAGTTCGGCCTGCTCGAGCGCTTCCAGCATCTCGCGCTGAGACGTCACATCTTCGATGAAACCCTCGATCACGATTTCGCCCTGTTCGTCGGCAACAGGAACGCCGCGTTCGATCACCCATTTCTCCTGCCCTGATTTCGTGATGATGCGGTACTGCACGGAAAAACGCTGCCCGCTGTGCAGCGCGGCAGCGATGTGCGCGCGCACGCGGGCCCGCTCCTGCGGGTGGGTGATCGCCTCCCAGGTGACCGCGGCGTTCTCCACCAGTTCGGCCGGCCGGTAGCCGGTGAGCCCCAGGCAGCCCTGGCTGACGAAGATCATGCGCCAGTGGGCATCGTTGCGGCAGCGGTAGGCCATGCCGTCCAGGTTGTTGACCAGCGTGTCGAGTACGCGTGCGCGGTCCAGTTCGCCGGCGCTGAGCAGACTGGTTCGGCGCGGGCGTGTGTGGGCGGAAGGCATGACGGGTACCGGAAGAGGTCTGACTGTAGGATTAGCAAGTGCCGTGCCGACTTGGCGCACCGCTGTGGTGCGTCTGAGACCTTTGTTCCGTGGGCACCTTCAAATCTGCCACAATTGACGTTTACGTAAACGTCAACTCTGCCCGGCTTTACGCCGGCAAAGGCTCAGAAAGCACATCCATGCCGATTCTGGAAACCAAGCTCAATGCCCGCTCGGCCGACTTCCAGGCCAACGCCACGGCCATGCGGTCGCTGGTGGACGACCTCCAGGCCCAGGTGGCCAAGATGGCCCAGGGCGGCGGCGAGGCGGCGCGCGCCAAGCACACGGCGCGCGGCAAGCTGCTGCCGCGCGAACGCGTGCAGCGCCTGCTCGACCCCGGCACGCCCTTCCTGGAGCTCAGCCCGCTGGCCGCCTACGCCATGTACAACGACGAGGCGCCCTGCGCCGGCCTGATCGCCGGCATCGGCCGCGTCAGCGGCGTGGACTGCATGATCGTCTGCAACGACGCCACCGTGAAGGGCGGCACCTATTACCCGCTGACGGTGAAGAAGCACCTGCGGGCGCAGGAAGTGGCGCAGCAGAACCGCCTGCCCTGCATCTACCTGGTGGACTCGGGTGGCGCCAACCTGCCGAACCAGGACGACGTGTTTCCCGACCGCGACCATTTCGGCCGCATCTTCTACAACCAGGCCAACATGAGCGCTTTGGGCATTGCACAGATCGCCGTCGTCATGGGCTCGTGCACGGCCGGCGGCGCCTACGTGCCGGCCATGAGCGACGAGGCCATCATCGTCAAGAACCAGGGCACCATCTTCCTCGGCGGCCCGCCGCTGGTGAAGGCGGCCACCGGCGAGGTGGTGACGGCGGAGGACCTGGGCGGCGGCGACGTGCACACGCGCCTGTCCGGCGTGGCCGACCACCTGGCGCAGAACGACCTGCACGCCCTGGCGTTGGCGCGTGCCGCGGTCAAGAACTTGAACTCAAACAAGGCCCAAAGCCTTGTCACCGCTGCGCCTCTAGCTCCTAAATTTGCAGCGGAAGAGCTGTATGGTGTGATCCCGACCGACACCCGCAAGCCGTTCGACGTGCGCGAGATCATCGCCCGCATCGTCGACGGCTCCGAGTTCGACGAGTTCAAGGCGCGCTACGGTACCACGCTGGTGTGCGGCTTCGCCCGCATCGAAGGCATGCCGGTGGGCATCGTCGCCAACAACGGCATCCTGTTCAGCGAGTCCGCCCTGAAAGGCGCGCACTTCATCGAACTGTGCTGCCAGCGCAAGATCCCGCTCGTCTTCCTGCAGAACATCACCGGTTTCATGGTCGGGCGCAAGTACGAGAACGAGGGCATCGCGCGCAACGGTGCCAAGATGGTGACGGCCGTTTCCACCGCCCAGGTGCCGAAGTTCACCGTGATCATCGGCGGCAGTTTCGGTGCCGGCAACTACGGCATGTGCGGTCGCGCCTTCAACCCTCGTTTCCTCTGGATGTGGCCGAACGCGCGCATCTCGGTCATGGGCGGCGAGCAGGCCGCCAGCGTGCTGGCCACCGTCAAGCGCGACGGCATTGAGGCCAAGGGCGGCCAATGGAGCATGGAAGAGGAAGAAGCCTTCAAGGCGCCGATCCGCAACCAGTACGAAGCCCAGGGCCACCCTTACTACGCCACCGCCCGCCTGTGGGACGACGGTGTGATCGACCCGGCCGACACGCGGCGCGTGCTGGCGCTGGGGCTGAGTGCGGCGCTCAACGCGCCGATCCCCGACACGAAATTCGGCGTCTTCCGCATGTAGTCCAGGACGGCTGTGGCCTGCCAGAATGCAGGCCCGCCCACAAATCCGGAACCGAATTGAAAGACCCTACTTCCGTCACCTCAGCCGACTGGATCGCGCGCAGCCTGCGCAGCGTCTGGCATCCCTGCACCCAGATGCAGCACCACGAGACCGTGCCGCTGATTCCGGTCAGCCACGGGCGCGGCGCCTGGCTGGTCGATGTGCAGGGCCGGCGCTACCTGGATGCCATCAGCTCCTGGTGGGTCAATCTGTTCGGGCATGCCAATCCGCGCATCAACGCCGCGCTGAAGGACCAGCTCGACCGGCTGGAGCACGCCATGCTGGCGGGCTTCACGCACGAGCCGGTGATCGAACTGTCCGAGCGCCTGTCGGCCCTGACCGGCGGCGTGCTCGGCCACTGTTTCTACGCTTCCGACGGCGCCTCGGCGGTGGAGATCGCGCTCAAGATGAGCTTCCATGCCTGGCGCAATGCCGGGCAGAGCCAGAAGCAGGAGTTCGTCTGCCTGTCGGGCAGCTACCACGGCGAGACCATCGGTGCGCTGGCGGTGACCGATGTGGCGCTGTTCCGCGATGCCTATGGCCCGCTGATCCAGCGTGCCCATGTGGCGGCTTCGCCCGATGCGCGCCAGGCGCAAGCCGGTGAAACGCCGGCCGACGTGGCACGCCGTGCCGCGCGCGCGCTGGAGGCGCTGCTGCAGGAGCGCGCCGGCAAGGTGGCGGCGGTGATCGTCGAACCGCTGGTGCAGTGCGCCACCGGCATGGCCATGCATGATCCGCTGTACCTGAAGGAAGTGCGCGCGCTGTGCGACCGCTATCAGGTGCATCTGATCGCCGACGAGATCGCGGTGGGCTGCGGCCGCACCGGCACGTTCTTCGCCTGCGAACAGGCCGGCATCTGGCCCGACTTCGTCTGCCTGTCCAAGGGCATCAGCGGCGGCTACCTGCCGCTGTCCCTGGTGATGACGCGCGAGGCCATCTACCAGGCCTTCTACGACGCCGACGTGACGCGCGGCTTCCTGCATTCGCACTCGTATACCGGCAACCCGCTGGCCTGCCGTGCGGCGCTGGCCACGCTGGACATCTTTGCGCAGGACGATGTGCTGGCACGCAACCGCGACTGGGCTGCGCGCCTGACGGCGGCGCTGGCGCCGCTGGCCGCGCACGACAAGGTGCGGCACCTGCGCCAGCGCGGCATGATCTGGGCCTTCGATGCCGTGGTCGACGACCCGGCCGCCGCCGCCACGTTCTCGCGCCGTTTTTTTGCCAGGGCGCTGGAGCGCGAACTGCTGCTGCGCCCGATCGGGCGCACGGTCTACCTGATGCCGCCCTACATCCTGGACGACGGCGAGATCGAATGGCTCGCCAGCCGCACGCGCGAGGTGTTCGAGGAAGTGGTGCGCCCATGAGCCTGCCCTTGATCGACGCGCTGCAGCGCCACATCGAGACCCTCGACGCGCAGGGCCTGCGCCGGCGCCGCCGCACGGTGGCAACGCCGTGCGCCCCCTGGGTCGAGGTCGACGGCCGGCGCATGCTGGGTTTCAACAGCAACGACTACCTGGGCCTGGCGTCGCATCCGCAGGTCGTGGAGGCACTGCGCCAGGGCGCCTCGCTCTATGGCGCCGGCAGCGGCGGCTCGCATCTGATCGGCGGCCACTCGCGCGCGCATGCGCAGCTCGAAGACCGGCTGGCCGCGTTGATGGCGCCGCATCTGTCGCAGCCGCGTGCGCTGTATTTCTGCACCGGCTACATGGCCAACCTCGCGCTGCTGAGCGCGCTGGCCGCGCCGGAGCCGGCGCAAGCCGAGATTTTTTCCGATGCCCTGAACCACGCCTCCATCATCGACGGGGCGCGACTGTCGCGCGCGCGGGTCAGCGTCTATGCGCACGGCGATCTGGCCGCGCTCGAAGCCGCGCTGGCCGCCAGCACGGCCAGGACCCGGATCGTTGTCAGCGACAGCGTCTTCAGCATGGATGGCGACATCGCCCCGTTGCCGGCGCTGCTGGCCGCGTGCGAGCGCCATGGCGCCTGGCTGGTGGTGGACGATGCACACGGCTTCGGCGTGCTGGGCGCGCATGGGCGCGGTGCGCTGGAACATTTTGCGCTGCGCTCGCCGCAGCTGGTGCTGATGGGCACGCTGGGCAAGGCCGCCGGCGTCAGCGGCGCCTTTGTCGCTGCGCACGAGACCGTGATCGAGTGGCTGGTGCAGCGTGCACGGCCGTACATCTACACCACCGCCGCGCCGCCGGCGCTGGCGCATGCGCTGCTGACCAGCGTCGAGCTGATTGCCGGCGAGGAAGGGCGTGCCCGCCGTGCCCATCTGGCGGATTTGCAGGCGCAGCTGGAAAGCATGCCGGTGCGTGCCGGCTGGCAACGACTGCCTTCCGATACGGCGATCCAGCCCCTGGTGATTGGCGGCAATGCCGAGGTACTGCAGGCGGCGCAGGTGCTGTTCGACCAGGGACTGTGGGTTACCGCAATCCGTGCCCCCACCGTGCCGGCCGGCACGGCGCGTTTGCGCATCACGCTGTCGGCCGCGCACACGGCGCAGGATGTGGATCAGCTGCTGGCAGCGCTGGCCATCCTGGCGCAGGAGGACTGAAGTGAAGCACGCGTTCTCCTGCTTCGTCACCGGCACCGATACCGAAATCGGCAAGACCCTGGTCAGCTGTGCGCTGCTGCATGCGCTGGGGCAGGGCGGCGTGCGCGCCGCCGGCATGAAACCGGTGGCCGCCGGCGCTGAACTGCGCGCCGGTGTCTGGCACAACGAGGATGTCGATGCCCTGCTGGCAGCGGCACCGCTGAAGCTGCCGCCGACGCTGACCACGCCCTGTCTGCTGCACACGCCGGCAGCGCCGCACATCGCCGCCGCGCTGGACGGCGTGCCGATCGAGCCGCAGAAGATCCTGGCCTGCTATGCGCAGGTGCGCCAGCAGGCCGAGGCCGTGGTGGTCGAGGGCGTGGGCGGTTTTCGCGTGCCGCTGATCGATGACTTTGATACCGCCGACCTGGCGCAGCAGCTCGGCCTGCCGGTGGTGCTGGTGGTCGGCCTGCGGCTGGGCTGCATCAGCCAGGCGCTGCTGACGGCCGAGGCGATTGCGGCACGCGGCCTGACGCTGGCCGGCTGGGTGGCCAATACGGTGGACCCGGCCATGGCGCATCAGGAGGCCAACATCGAAGCCATTGCCGCACGCATCGACGCACCCCTGCTCGGCCATGTGCCGCGTTTCGATCATCCCACCGCAGCCGCAGCGGCTGCTTGTCTGGACCTTGGAAAGGTGATTCATGTTTAAGAAAATACTCATTGCCAACCGCGGGGACCAGCGGCGTAGCCGCGCAGCAGCGAAGCTAAATTGCGTGGTGTGCGCAGCACACGCAGGCGATTGCACCGCGGTGGAGGTCAAGCATGTTTAAGAAAATACTGATTGCCAACCGCGGTGAAATCGCCTGCCGGGTCGCCGCCACAGCGCGTCGCATGGGCATCCAAACGGTCGCGGTCTATTCCGATGCCGATGCCAGCGCCAAGCACGTCAGCGTGTGCGACGAAGCGGTGCACATCGGTGGCAGCGCGCCGGCTGAGAGCTACCTGCGCTGGGAGCGCATCATCGAGGCCGCGAAGGCCACGGGTGCGCAGGCCATTCACCCGGGCTACGGTTTCCTGAGCGAGAACGAGGCGTTTGCCCAGGCTTGTGCCGCGGCCGGCCTGGTCTTCATCGGCCCGCCGGCTTCCGCCATCCTGGCCATGGGCCTGAAGGCCGAGTCCAAGCGCCTGATGGAAAAGGCCGGCGTGCCGCTGGTGCCGGGTTACCACGGCGCCGACCAGGACGCCAAGCTGCTGCAACACGAGGCCGACCGTATCGGCTACCCGGTGCTGATCAAGGCCAGCGCCGGCGGCGGCGGCAAGGGCATGCGCGTGGTGGAGAGGAGCGAAGACTTTGCCGCCGCGCTCGCCTCCTGCCAGCGCGAGGCCA
Organism: Curvibacter sp. GWA2_64_110; assembly: GCA_001797315.1. Taxonomy (GTDB): domain Bacteria; phylum Pseudomonadota; class Gammaproteobacteria; order Burkholderiales; family Burkholderiaceae_C; genus Hylemonella. Next base: position 25,778 of record MGPC01000040.1, on the reverse strand, counting down.
TCAACAGCTTCGGCGACGCCGCGGTGCTGATCGAGAAATACGTGCTGCGGCCTCGCCACATCGAGATCCAGGTGTTCGGTGACACGCATGGCAATTACGTTTATCTGTTTGAGCGCGACTGCTCGGTGCAGCGCCGCCACCAGAAGGTGCTGGAGGAAGCGCCGGCGCCGGGCATGAGCGAGGCCATGCGCCAGCAGATGGGGCTGGCCGCCGTGGCCGCAGCGCGTGCCGTGAACTACGTCGGCGCCGGCACCGTGGAGTTCATCGTCGAGCAACGCGACACCGCGATGAATTTTTTCTTCATGGAGATGAACACGCGGCTGCAGGTGGAACACCCGGTGACGGAAGCAATCACCGGGCTGGACCTGGTGGAATGGCAACTGCGCGTCGCCGCCGGCGAGCCGCTGCCGCTGCAGCAGGATCAGCTGCGCATCCACGGCCACGCCCTCGAGGCGCGCATCTGCGCCGAGAATCCGGACAACCATTTTTTGCCGGCCACCGGCACGCTGCAGGTCTATGGCCTGCCGGCCTGCAGCACGTTTGAGCGGGCGGAGGTGCGCGTCGATTCCGGCGTGCGCGAAGGTGACACCATCAGCCCGTTCTATGACTCGATGGTGGCCAAGCTGATCGTGCACGGCGAGACGCGCGAACAGGCGCTGGCCCGGCTCGATGCGGCGCTGGCGGCCACGCGCATCGTCGGCCTGAGCACCAATGTGCAGTTCCTGCGCCATGTGGCGCAAAGTCGCTCCTTTGCCGAGGCTGACCTCGATACTGCGCTGATCGTGCGCGAGTCGGCGGTGCTGTTCGAGCAGGAGCGCGTCGGCCTGCCGCTGGCCGCCGCCAGCGTGGTGGCGCACACCCTGTTGCAGGAGCAGGCCGGCGCGGCTACGTCCGGCTGGCTTGACCCCTGGGCGCGACGCGACGGCTGGCGTTCGCACGGCCTGACGCAGCGTTATTTCGATTTCGAATTCCATGGCGAACCGCAAACCGCCGTGCTGACGTATTTGCATGACGGCGCGTTGCAGTTGCAGGTGGGGCAGATGAGCGGCGCCTTGCAGATGACGGCGAATGCGGACGATATCGACCTGCAGTTCGCCGGCCAGCGCCAGCGCGTGCAGGTGTTGCGCAGCGGCGAGGTGGCCCATGTCTTCCTGCCGCAAGGCGCGACGCAGATCACCGTGATCGACGCACTGGCCCATGCCGGCGAGACCCAGACCGAAGGCGGCCGCCTGACGGCGCCCATGCCGGGCAAGGTGGTGTCGTTTGCCGTGCAGGCCGGCGACAAGGTCGCCAAGGGCCAGGTGCTGGCGGTGATGGAGGCCATGAAGATGGAACACACCATTGCCGCGCCGGTCGACGGCGTGGTGGCTGAGCTGCTCTATGCGCCGGGCGACCAGGTGGCGGAGGGGGCGGAGCTGCTGAAGCTGTCCGCTGCGTAACCCTGCTGGTGCGCGACAGCCGTTAAGCTCAGCCTATGAAGATCTATTTCTGCTGCACTGATTTCAAGGCCGAGCCCTGGCTGACCGCGTTGCGCACAGCCTTGCCGCAGGCCGAGATCGAGGTCTGGGCGCCCGGGGCGCCACCGGGCGATTACGCGGTGGTGTGGGCGCCGCCGCAAGCCTTTCTGGACGAGCAGCCGCGCCTCAAAGCCTTGTTCAACCTCGGCGCCGGCGTCGATGCCCTGACGCAGCTCAAGGTGGCACCAGCGACCCAGCTGGTGCGGCTCGACGATGCCGGCATGTCGGTGCAGATGGCCGAGTACGTGGTGCATGCGCTGATCCGGCACTTCCGCGAGTTTGCTCTCTATGAGCAGGATGTGGCTCAGGGCAAGTGGTCCTTCCGTCGCCCGCGCCTGCGGCAGGATTTTCCGGTTGGCATCATGGGGCTGGGCGTGCTGGGCCAGCGCGTGGCGCGTGCCGTGCAGGCTTTCGAATTTCCGGTGCTCGGCTGGAGCCGTAGCGCCAAGGACGTGCCCGGTGTGCGTTGTCATGCCGGGGCTGAACAGTTGTCCGACTTTCTGGCCGAAACCCGGGTGCTGGTGTGTCTGCTGCCGTTGACAGCCGAAACCGAGGGCATCCTGAATCGGCAGACCCTGGCGCAGTTGCGGCCGGGGGGCTACCTGATCAACGTGGCGCGCGGCGCGCATCTGGTGGAGGAAGATCTGATTCCGTTGCTCGACAACGGTCACCTGGCCGGCGCGACACTGGACGTGTTCCGCCAGGAGCCGCTGCCGGCCGGCCACCCGTTCTGGCGCCATCCGAAGATCGCCGTCACGCCGCACACGGCGGCGCGGACGCTGCGCGACGAGAGTGTGGCGCAGATCGCGGCCAAGATCACCCGCCTGGAGCACGGGGAATCCATCGCGGGTATTGTCGATCCCATGAAAGGTTATTGAAACGATGGCTCACCCCCAGGCTGCGCGCACTGCGTGTCGCTCCGCCACCCCCCTTGCAGGGGGCAACGCCAGTGGCCCGGCGGAGCCGGTTCCACGGCATTCCCCGGGTGGCCCTCTTGTTATGTTGCCGAACTTGTCTCCGCAGACGGAGTATTTGTCATGAGTTTTCCCACCCGAGTCCAACTGATCGACGTCGGTCCGCGCGATGGCCTGCAGAACGAGAAGCAGCCGGTGCCGGCCGCCGTCAAGATCGAGCTGGTGCATCGCCTGCAGGACGCCGGCTTGAAGGAGATTGAAGTCACCAGCTTTGTCAGTCCGAAGTGGGTGCCGCAGATGGCCGACAACGCCGAGGTCATGGCCGGCATCCAGCGCCAGAGCGGCGTGCGCTACTCGGTGCTGACGCCCAACCTCAAGGGCTTCGAGGCTGCCGTGTTGTCGAAGCCGGACGAGATCGTGGTGTTCGGTGCCTCCAGCGAAGCCTTCAGCCAGCGCAACATCAACTGCTCGATTGCCGAGAGCATCGAGCGTTTTGCGCCCGTGGTGGCGGCCGCGCGTGCGGCAGGCCTCCGCGTGCGAGGTGCCATGAGCTGCACTGTGGGCTGCCCCTACGAGGGCGACATCCCGCCCGAGCGGGTGGGCATGCTGGCGCGGTTGATGAAGGACATTGGCGTGCAGCGGGTGGACGTGGCCGACACCATCGGCGTCGGCACGCCGCGCAAGGTGCAACGGGCGATCGAGGCCACGCTGGCGCACTTCAATACCGATGACATCTCGGGCCACTTCCACGACACCTACGGCCAGGCGCTGGCCAACACCTACGCCGCGCTGGAGATGGGAGTCTGGAATTTCCAGTCTTCCGTGGCCGGCCTGGGCGGCTGTCCTTATGCCAAGGGCGCCACCGGCAACGTGGCGACCGAAGACGTGGTCTACCTGCTGCACGGCATGGGCATCGAGACCGGCATTGATCTTGACAAGCTGGTGGATGCCGGCAAGTTCATCAGCGACTTCCTGGGCCGTGCGCCCGGCTCGCGTGCTGCCACGGCGCTGCTCGCCAAGCGCGGGTGAGTGGTGATGAATGCTATGGATTCGATAGCGGATCGCGCAATGAAGGCAAGGGCTGTGGCCCAAAATGTGCCTTCACCCTGCATGTCGGTCTGCAAGATGGACGAGCCTCGCGTCCTGTGCCTCGGCTGCCTGCGCACGCTGCAGGAAATCAGGGACTGGTCGACGATGCGTGACGCCGACAAGCGCGCCGTCTGGGGCCGGATCGAACAACGCGCCGCCGGAGCCGGGGCCTGTCCAGACTGATTTCTTATGATGGACTGCAGAACAAAAAGGTCATGCGGTAGGCGCGTGGACGCCGCCGGGGCAGTTCCCCGGCGAGTCCGCGCAACACCCCGCATTCGCACATGAGAAATCAGTCTGGACAGGCCCACCCATGAAGCACATCACCTTCTACCTGGATTTCATCTCGCCCTACGCCCATCTGGCCTTCGAGAAGCTGCCCGAGACCCTGATGGGCCTGAGCTACTCGGTCAGCTACAAGCCGGTGCTGCTGGGGGCCCTCCTCAAGCACCACGGTCAGCTCGGGCCGGCCGAGGTGCCGGCCAAGCGCGACTGGACCTATCGCCATGTGCAGTGGCTGGGGCACCAGCATCAGGTCCAGCTTCAGATGCCATCCGTGCATCCCTTCAACCCGCTGCCGCTGCTGCGGCTGGCGATTGCCGCTGCCGGCGGCGGTGATCCCAACCGCTATGTGTGCGAAACCTTGCTGCGCCATGTCTGGCAGGGCGGTGCCGATGCGCTCGATGCGGCGCGCCTGAAAGCCCTGCATGAGCAGTTGCAGCCGTCGTTGGCGCCGGATGACGAGGCGGTCAAGGCGCGGCTGCGCCGGAACACCGACGAGGCGATCGCCGCCGGCGTGTTTGGTGTGCCGGCCTATGCAGTGGATGACAAGCTGTTCTGGGGTTTCGATGCGCTGCCCATGCTGCGTGACTACCTGCGTGGCGATGCCTGGTTTGACGGCCCGGGCTGGCATGCCGTTGGTCGGATTGCTGCTGGCGCTGTGCGCCAGCGTTGATTTCTGCGCTGTTTTTCGCTGAATGGACGAGGGGTCTCAGGGTTATCCCCTACGGTTGATGTAAGAAAGCGGTCAGTGCTGTCTCCAAGAATGCACGCCAGTCCCCACGTTAGGGGCTTCAATTCCTTTAGGAGACAAGACATGGCTACATCATCGGTCGCAAGGCCAATGACCCCCGAAGAGAAGAAGGTGATCTTCGCCTCTTCACTGGGTACCGTTTTCGAGTGGTACGACTTCTACCTCTACGGCTCGCTCGCAGCCATTATTGCCAAGCAGTTCTTCAGCGGTCTGGATGCCGGTTCGGCCTTCATCTTCGCGCTGCTGGCTTTCGCTGCCGGCTTCATCGTGCGTCCTTTCGGCGCGCTGGTGTTCGGTCGTCTGGGCGACATGATCGGCCGCAAGTACACCTTCCTGGTGACCATCCTGATCATGGGCCTGTCCACCTTCATCGTGGGCATCTTGCCGAACTACGCCACCATTGGCGTCGCGGCACCGGTGATCCTGATTGCCCTGCGCATGCTGCAAGGCCTGGCACTCGGCGGTGAGTACGGTGGTGCTGCCACCTACGTGGCCGAGCACTCCCCGCACGGCAAGCGCGGCGCCTACACCTCCTGGATTCAGACCACGGCCACGATGGGCCTGTTCCTGAGCCTGATGGTGATTCTGGGTACCCGTACCATGATCGGTGAAGCTGCCTTCGCCGACTGGGGCTGGCGCGTTCCCTTCATCGTCTCCATCCTGCTGCTGGCCGTCTCGGTCTGGATTCGCCTGTCCATGAACGAATCGCCGGCTTTCGCCAAGATGAAAGCTGAAGGCAAGACCTCCAAGGCTCCGCTGTCCGAAGCCTTCGGTCAATGGAAAAACCTGAAGATCGTGATCCTGGCCCTGATCGGCCTGACCGCCGGCCAGGCCGTGGTCTGGTACTCCGGCCAGTTCTATGCCCTGTTCTTCCTGACGCAAGCGCTCAAGGTGGACGGTGCTGCTGCCAACATCTATGTGGCCATCTCCCTGCTGATCGGCACGCCGTTCTTCATCGTTTTCGGTGCCTGGTCCGACAAGATTGGCCGCAAGCCCATCATCATGGCCGGCTGCCTGCTGGCGGTCGTGACCTACTTCCCGGTGTTCGAAGCACTGACCAAGGCCGCCAACCCGGATCTGTACAAGGCCCAGCAGGCAAGCAAGGTGACCATCACGGCCGATCCGAAAGAGTGCTCGTTCCAGTTCAACCCGACCGGCACTGCCAAGTTCACCAGCTCGTGCGACATCGCCAAGCAGGTGCTGGCCGGCTCTTCGGTGAGCTATGAGAACATTGTCGGCTCCGGCCCCGCCTCCATCAAGATCGGCGATCAGGTCATCACCAGCTACACCGCCAAGGGCATCCCGGCAGACGATGCCAAGAAGCTCGATGGCGAGTTCAAGAAGGCTGTGTCCGAAGCGCTCAAGGCTCACGGCTATCCCGCCAAGGCCGACATGGCCAAGGTGGACAAGGTCACGGTCATCGCCATCCTCACCTACCTGGTGATCCTGGTGACCATGGTGTACGGCCCGATCGCCGCCATGCTGGTGGAACTGTTCCCGACCCGCATCCGCTACACCTCGATGTCGCTGCCGTATCACATCGGTAACGGCTGGTTCGGCGGCCTGCTGCCCACCACGGCGTTTGCCATCGTGGCGCAAACCGGCAACATGTACAACGGTCTCTGGTACCCGATCATCGTGGCCGGCATGACCTTTGTCGTTGGCATGCTGTTCGTCCGCGAAACCAAGGACGTGGACATCTACGCTCACGACTGAAGCGCGGTGCTTCGGTCAGCCTCCCGGTCCGGCTTGCCGGATCGGGCCCGGCACACAGGCCCTCTTTGAGAGGGCCTTTTTTTTAAAGGAAGAAAATCATGTGGAAAATTATCGTTGCCTTCATCGTCTTTGCCGCACTGGCCATGTTTGTCATCTTGAAAGGCGGCGACCAGCTGGACATGGGGGGTGAGAAGCACGGCGCTGACGCCGTCCATGTGCCGGAAGCGCCCGCTTCGGCCGCGGTAGCAGCTGTCCCGGTCGCTGCGCCTGCCAGCGTGGCAAAGTAAGGAAATCCGTAAGATGGTGCCCTGAGGAGGCAATGACGGCTATCGGGCCGCACACCATCGCCATGAAATATTCAAAAACAGAAGCAGGTCAGCTGGCGTTCAAGCAACGCTCGCCGTTGCTGTCGGCGCGGCAGCGCTCGGCTTTCATTCTGTTTGATGGCGCCAAGACCCTGGAGCAGGTTCTCACCGCCACCGCCGGTCTCGGCGTCACGCAGGCCGATGTGGACCACATGCTGGCCCACGGCCTGCTCGCGGCAACCGAGCCGCTGGCGGAGGTCCCTGTGGCCGAGGCGGTCAGTGCGCGCACGCCGCAGCGCTATGCCGAGGCCTGGCCGATCGCCACCCGGCTGACGGCGTCCCTCGGACTGCGCGGCTTCAAGCTCAATCTGGCAGTCGAGGCGGCGCGTGGCTATGACGACCTGCTGGCCTTGCTGCCCAAGATCCAGGACGCGCTCGGCCCGAACGCCTGCCAGGAACTGGAGCAGGCCCTCAAGGGCTGACGTTTCGTCGCAACGGCTCAGCGGCGGAAGCGGCCATCGGCGGTGATGATGGCCAGATCGGCAAAGTCCAGGCCCGTGTGGTCCTTGCTGCTGTAGTTGATTTCCAGCCCACCCAGATCGAACTTGCTGAGCCCTTCCAGTGCGGCCTGGATCTTGTCGCGGCTCGGCTTGCCACCGGTGCGGCGCAAAGCCTCCACCAGCACCTTGGCGGCAGCAAAGCCCTCCAGCATGGCGGGGCTGACTTCGGCAACGTCCCTGGTGCGTGCGATGTCCTGCGCTTCCTTGACCAGGGCGTAGCTCAAGGACTGCGGAAACACTTGAGAGACGATCACGCCGCGGGCATGGGTGCCCAGGCTCTTGATGAAGCCGCCGGAGGCGTTGTTGGACAGGGTCACGACCTGGCAATTGCTGCCGGCGGCACGGAAGGCCTTGATGCCGTCGACCACCGCTGCACCCGAGGCGATCATGACGACGGCCTGTGCGCCCAACTTGGCAACGAGCGGCGCGATCTTGGAAAAGTCCGGCTTGACGCGGTCGAATTTCTCCACCGCGACGGCACTGATCTTGGCGCTCGCCAGTCCTTTTTGCGCGCCGGCCAGGCCGTCTTCTCCGAAGCTGTCGTCGACATGCACCAGCGCGATCTTGTTCATACCGATGGTCGCCAGATGGACGACGGCCTTCTCGGCCTCGCGCTGGTAGGTGGCGCGCACGTTGAAGATGTGCTTGCGCACCGGCTGGTGCAGCGTCATGGCACCGGTGGAGGGGCCGATCAGTGGCACGCCATATTTGTCCAGCCACGGCAGGATGGCTTCGTTGTGGGGGGTGCCGCGTGTGAGGAACATGGCCGCCACGTTCTGCTCCTCGATCAACTTGCGCGCATTTTCGGCCGCCAGTTTGGGGTCGAACTTGTCGTCGAGCGAGATCAGCTCGATCTTCTGCCCGCCGATGCCGCCCTTGGCGTTGATGCTGTCGATGTAGAGCTTGGCGCCGTCCGTGGTTTCCTTGACACCCGCGGCCACCGGGCCGCTGAAGCCGGCGGTCTGGCCGATCAGGATCTGTGCCTGTGCGGCGGCACCGGCGAGCAGCAGCAGGGCGGCTCCCAAAGTCTTGTGGTTCCACATGATTCTTGGCTCCTTGTCTCCTTGGATTGTGCAGTTTAAACGTAGTGCAAGAGGTGTCCGGCTGTAACAGAACTGTCATGGCCCCAGTCCAGCCGATCCGGCCGGGACTGCCTAGAATGGCTGGCCTCACCAGAAAGACGCTTGCCATGACCCAGGGGACCATCCGCATCCGCGGCGCACGCCAGCACAATCTCAAGAACCTCGACCTCGACATTCGCACCGGCGAGTTGACGGTGGTCACCGGCCCCAGCGGTTCCGGCAAATCGAGCCTGGTGTTCGATACCCTCTACGCCGAGGGGCAGCGTCGTTACGTCGAGACCTTCAGCGCCTATGCGCGCCAGTTCCTCGACCGCATGGACAAGCCGGCGGTGGACAAGGTGGAGGGCGTGCCGCCGGCCATCGCCATCGACCAGACCAATCCGGTGCGCTCCTCGCGCTCCACGGTCGGCACGATGACCGAGCTCAACGACCACCTCAAGCTGCTGTTTGCCCGCGCCGGCCAGCTGTTCGATGGCGTGACGGCGCTGCCGGTGCGTCACGACTCGGCTGACAGCATCTATGCCGAGTTGCAGGCACGGGCGCAGGCGGTGTCCGAGTCGGCTTCATTGGAGGCCCCCGTCGATCCACGCCTGGTCATCACCTTCCCGGTGGAATTGCCGGGCGGCACCACCGAAGACGAAGTGACGCAGTGGCTCTCGGCCAGCGGCTTCACCAAGGTGCAGGCCGAACGTGAGGTGGCCACGCCGGCCGGCCTGCGCAAGGTGCTGGATGTGGTGGCCGACCGCTTCCGCTTGAGCCATGCCGAGCGTGCGCGTGTGATCGAGGCCATCGAGGTCGCGCTCAAGCGCGGCAGCGGCCGCCTGAACGTCTACCGGCTGCGCGACGAGGACGAACCCGAGATCTGGAAGTTCTCCACCGGGCTGCACTGCCCGGAGAGCGACCAGCGCTACGCCGACCCGATCCCCTCCATGTTCTCGTTCAACTCGGCGGTCGGCGCCTGCGAGGTCTGTCGCGGTTTCGGTCGCGTCATCGGGGTCGATTACGGCCTGGTGATCCCGAACGACAAGCTGACCTTGCGTGCCGGCGCCATCAAGCCGATGCAGACGCCGGCCTGGGCCGAGTGCCAGGACGACCTGATGCGCCATGCCGAAGCCGCCGGCATCCCGCGCGACACGGCCTGGAACAAGCTCACGTTCGAGCAGCAGCAGTGGGTGATCCACGGCTCGCCCAACTGGAACGGCAAGTGGAATCAGCAGTGGTACGGCGTCAAGCGCTTCTTCGAATACCTGGAGAGCAAGGCCTACAAGATGCACATCCGGGTGCTGCTGTCCAAGTACCGCAGCTACACGCCGTGTGAGACCTGCCACGGTGCACGCCTGAAGACCGAAAGCCTGCTCTGGCGCATCGGCGCCAAGGAAGATGCCGACGCGGTGCTGGCGCCGGCCAGACGTTTTCTGCCGGCCGGCGTGCAATGGACGCGCGCGCAGCTCGAAGCGCTGCCGGGCCTGTGCCTGCACGACCTGATGCTGCTGCCGATCGATCGTTTGCGGCAGTTTTTCGACCGCGTGCAACAGGGTGACGCCGCCAGTGCGGCACATGCCGGCCAGGGCGAGGCGCAGGCGCTGAAGCTTCTGTTCGAGGAAATCACCACCCGCCTGAAATACCTGTGCGACGTCGGCATCGGCTACCTGACGCTGGATCGCCAGAGTCGCACGCTGTCCGGCGGCGAGGTGCAGCGCATCAACCTCACCACCGCCCTGGGCACCTCGCTGGTGAACACCCTGTTCGTGCTCGACGAGCCCAGCATCGGGCTGCACCCGCGCGACATGCACCGCATCATCGAGGCCATGCAGCGCCTGCGCGACGCCGGCAACACGCTGGTGGTGGTGGAGCATGATCCGGCCGTGATGCTGGCGGCCGACCGCATGATCGACATGGGCCCCGGCCCGGGCGAGCGCGGCGGCAGCATCGTGTTCGACGGCAGTACCGAGGACCTGCGAAAAGCCGATACCCTGACCGGTGCCTACCTGGGCGGGCGCAAGCAGGTCGGCTTCGGCTTCAAGCGCATGGTGGCCGAGAGCACGCCGCGCCTGCTGCTCGAAGGCGTCACCGAGCACAACCTCAAGCATGTTTCGGTCGACATTCCATTGGGCCGGCTGGTGTGCGTCACGGGCGTGTCCGGCTCCGGCAAGTCCACCCTGATCCAGGACGTGCTGGCGCCGGCGCTGATGCGGCATTTCGGCAAATCCACCGAGGCACCGGGCGCGTTCGAGCGCCTGCTCGGCGCCGAGCAGCTCAGCGAGGTGGTGTTCGTCGACCAGTCGCCGATCGGCAAGACGGCGCGCTCCAACCCGGTCAGCTACGTCGGCGCCTGGGACGCGCTGCGCGAGATCTTTGCCAACGCGCCGCTGTCGCGCCAGCGCGGCTACACCGCAGCCAAGTTCAGCGCCAACAGCGGCGACGGCCGCTGCCCGACCTGCGGCGGCTCCGGCTTCGAGCACGTGGAGATGCAGTTCCTCAGCGACGTCTACCTGCGCTGCCCGGACTGCGACGGCAAGCGCTTCCGCCCGGAGATTCTGGAGATCACCATCGAACGCGGCGGCAAACACCTGAACGTGGCCGACGTGCTGGAGCTCACCGTCAGCGAGGCTTGCAGCCTGTTCGCCAACGATCGCGACGTCATCCGCGCGCTGCAGCCCATCGTCGATGTCGGGTTGGAGTATGTGCGCCTGGGGCAGCCGGTGCCCACGCTGTCGGGCGGCGAGGCGCAGCGCCTGAAGCTGGCCGGCTTCCTGGCCGAGGCGGCCCGCAGTGCCAGCGCCAGCCGCCAGGTCATGGCGCGCAAGGGCACGCTGTTCCTGTTTGATGAGCCGACCACCGGCCTGCACTTCGACGACATCGCCAAGCTGATGCGTGCGTTGCGCAAGCTGCTCGATGCCGGCCACTCGCTGCTGGTGATCGAGCACAACCTTGACGTGATGCGCGCCAGCGACTGGCTGATCGACCTCGGCCCCGAAGGCGGCGACGCCGGCGGTGAGGTGGTGGCGGTCGGCACGCCGGAGGAAGTGCGCCAGCATCCGACCTCGCATACCGGCCGCGCGTTGCGCGAGTACGCGCTGGCCATGGGTGAGGTGCATGAGGCGCAGGAAGGCGCCGCCCGTTTCATCCCGCAGGCTTTCACGCCGAGCCACAAGCCGGCGCGACCGAGGGCGGAAGCACCGGACGCGATCCAGATCGTCAATGCCAAGGAGCACAACCTCAAGAGCTTGAGCGTCAACATCCCGCGCGGCAAGTTCAACGTCATCACCGGCGTGTCGGGCTCGGGCAAGTCCACGCTGGCATTCGACATCCTGTTCAACGAGGGCCAGCGCCGCTACCTCGAATCGCTCAACGCCTATGCGCGCAGCATCGTGCAGCCGGCCGGCCGGCCCGAGGTGGACGCGGTCTACGGCATTCCGCCCACGGTGGCGATCGAGCAGCGCCTCTCGCGCGGCGGGCGCAAGAGCACGGTGGGCACCACCACCGAGGTCTGGCACTTCCTGCGCCTGCTGTTCGTCAAGCTGGGCGTACAGCACTGTGTGCACGACGGTGCGGCGGTGGCGCCGCAGACGCCCGAGAGCATCGTGGCGCAGCTGCTGAAGAGTTTCCGCGGCCAGCACATCGGCCTGCTGGCGCCCCTGGTGCTCAACCGCAAGGGTGTCTACACCGAGCTGGCCGACTGGGCGCGCCCGCGTGGTTACACCCACCTGCGGGTCGACGGCAATTTCCTGCCGACCACCGGCTTCCCGCGCATCGACCGCTTCAAGGAGCACACCATCGAGCTGCCGGTGGCCAGCCTCGACGTGCTGCCGGCCAACGAAGCCGCGCTGCGCCAGGCGCTGACCACGGCGCTGGAGCACGGCAAGGGCGTGCTGCATGTGCTGAGCGGGCTCGATGGCCTGGCCGAGGCCATGAAGAGCCAGGCGCCGACCGCAGGCATCGGCCGGCTCGACGTGTTCTCCACCAAACGCGCCTGCCCTGTGTGCGCCACCTCGTATGCCGAACTCGACCCGCGCCTGTTCTCCTACAACAGCAAGCATGGCTGGTGCCCGGACTGCGTCGGCACCGGCGTCAAACTGAGCAAGGAGCAGCGCAAACTGCTCGACGATTCGGTGCGTGACGACAAGGACAAAGGCCGCGAGCAGACCTTTGCCGAGCCCGAGGTGGAGGACGTGGTCGATGTCGCCTGTCCGAGTTGCGAGGGCACCCGCCTGAACGCCACCGCCCGTGCGGTCAAGTTCAATGGTGTCGGCATCACCGAGATCGCGCGCCTGAGCGTGAGCGACGTGCGTGCCTGGGTCGAGACGCTGGCGCTGGTCGGCCGCATGACACAACGTGAAAGCGACATTGCGCGCGACCTGATCCCCGAGATCCGGAGCCGGCTGGAATTCCTGGAGCAGGTGGGGCTGGGCTACCTGACGCTGGACCGCGGCGCGCCCACGCTGTCGGGCGGCGAGGCGCAGCGCATCCGCCTGGCCGCACAACTGGGCAGCAACCTGCAGGGCGTGTGCTACGTACTCGATGAACCGACCATCGGCCTGCATGCGCGCGACAACCAGATACTGCTCAGTGCCCTGCAGACCTTGAGCGACAAGGGCAACACGCTGGTGGTGGTGGAGCACGACGAGGACACCATCCGCCGAGCCGACCACATCATCGACATCGGCCCGAGCGCCGGCAAGCGCGGCGGCCGGCTGGTGGCCGAGGGCTCGGTGCTGGATGTGACGAATGCGCGCGAGTCGCAAACCGGGCGCTACCTGCTGCATGCGATGAAACACCCGCTGCAAGCGCGCCGCAACGTTGCCGACAGTGAGCAGCCCTGGCTCACCGTGCACGGCGCCAGCCTGCACAACCTGCAGCACGTGACCGCGCAGGTGCCGCTCAAGCGCCTGGTGGCCGTCACCGGCGTCAGCGGTTCGGGCAAGTCCACGCTGGCGCGCGACGTGCTGCTGGCCAATGTGCAGGCGGCAGTGGCCAAGCGTGCCACCAAGGCCGGACGCGATGCGCTGGCCGCGGGCGAGACCCTGGCCTGGAGCGGCTGTGAAGGCATCAGTGGTTTCGAGGCCATCGACCGCGTTCTGGAAGTGGACCAGACCCCGATCGGCAAGACGCCGCGCTCCTGCCCGGCCACCTACATCGGTTTCTGGGACACCATCCGCAAGCTGTTTGCCGAGACGCTGGAGGCCAAGGCGCGCGGCTATGCGGCCGGTCGTTTCTCCTTCAACACCGGCGAGGGCCGTTGCCCCAGCTGCGAGGGGCAGGGCGTGCGCACCATCGAGATGAGTTTCCTGCCTGACGTGAAGGTGCTGTGCGAGTCGTGCCGCGGTGCGCGCTTCAACCCCGAGACGCTGGCCGTCACCTGGCGCGGCAAGAGTGTGGGCGACGTGCTGCAGATGGAGGTGGACGAGGCGGTCGAGTTCTTTGCCGCCATGCCTTCCATTGCGCATCCGCTGCAACTGCTGAAGGACGTGGGCCTGGGCTACCTGACGCTGGGCCAGCCTTCGCCCACGCTCAGCGGCGGCGAAGCGCAGCGCATCAAGCTGGTGACGGAACTCAGCAAGGTGCGCGACGAGGTGGGCCGGCGCGGCCAGAAGGCGCCGCACACGCTCTACGTGCTGGACGAACCCACCGTCGGCCTGCACATGGCCGACGTGGACAAGCTGATCCGCGTGCTGCACCGGCTGGTCGATGGTGGCCACAGCGTGGTGGTGATCGAGCATGACCTCGACGTCATCGCCGAGGCCGACTGGATCATCGACCTCGGACCCGACGGCGGCAAGGACGGCGGCCGCATCGTCGCTGCCGCCGCACCGGAAGAGGTGGTGCGGCGGGGCACACACACCGGGCAGGCGCTGCGGCCGGTGCTGGCTCGCCAATGAGGCCGTTGCGATCGGTTGGCTGGCGTTCGGTACCAATGATTGCAGGATGAATGCAAATCCTGCTATAAATGCCGGCGGGAGGGGCCTTGAGCCACACAATAGCCATGCAGCTGATTTCGCTCGATCAGGTGTTCCAGATACTCAAGCCGGGAGTGCCACTGCCTTTTGGCGTGCGTGATGCGGCTGGCCGTCTGCTGCTGGCCAAAGGCCTGGTGCTGCATGACCAGGCCAAGTTGCTGGAACTGCTCAACCGCGGCATGTTTGTGGACACCGAAGAGGTCAAGCGCAGTGCGCCCGTCCGGGAGTCCGAGGCGGTTCAGCGACCGCTGGAGCGTTTCTCCAGCCGCTGGGATGCCTTCTTGCGCAAGCTGGGGTTGCTGCTGCAGGCGCCCGGCGACCCCAGTTTCCTCAAGCAGGTGCGTGAACTGGTGGTGCAGATGGCGGGCTGCACCGACAGCTGTACCGATCAGATGATTTTCCTGATCGTTCGTCATGATTACAGCCAGACCAATCGCTACACCGAGGTGCATTCATTGCACGTGGCTGCCTTGTGCCATCTGGTCAGCCGCCGCCTGGGCTGGTCGGATGCCCGGCGCTTGAGCCTGATCGGTGCTGCCCTGACCATGAACCTGGGCATGGCCAATCTGCAGGCCAAGCTGGCCGGGCAGCGTACGCCGCCGACCCTGCCGCAACGCAAGGAAATCGAGGCCCATCCGCTGGTCTCGGTTGAACTGTTGCGCGCCGCCGGCTTGAAAGACGAAGAGTGGCTGCTGGCCGTGGCGCAGCACCATGAGTGTCCGGGCGGCGGTGGTTATCCGCAGCAGATGCAGGAACCGGGTGAGATGTCGCAGCTGATCCGTTTCGTCGACAGCTTTACCGCCAAGCACAGCGCGCGCGCCGGGCGTGCCAAGCAGCCCGCCCAGCAGGCCGCGCGGGAACTGTATTCGCAAAGCGGCGGCAATCCGTTGGCGGCAGCCTTGATCAAGGAGTGCGGCATCTATCCGCCGGGCTGCTTCGTCAAGCTGGCCAGCGGTGAAACGGCGGTCGTGACGCGCCGCGGTGTCACGGCCAAGGAGCCGCTGGTGGCGGCCCTGACCAATGCCCAGGGCGAGCCCATGGCGCGCCCGGTGCAGCGGGATACGGCGCAGCCGGCGCGCGCCATTGTCGCGACCCTGGCGGACAAGGACGTCACGATTCAGGTTTCGGTCGACCAGCTCTACAGCTAGCGGGCCGCCAGCAGGGCCTGCGCCAGCTGCGCAAAGCCGGCGCCCCGTTCCCCAGCGGTGATGTAACGCGGTTTGTGCGTCAGCGCCGCCTCGAAATGACGGATGTTGGCCACGCCGACGCTGTGGGTGAAGTGCGCAAACATGGCCTGGTCGTTGCCGGAGTCGCCCACAAAAACCCACTGGTCCAGTTCCTGGCGGAGGTCGCGGCCCAGCAGCTCATGCGCAATCCAGCAGGCGCCGCGCCATTTGTTGAAATCGCCAAAGCAGCCGTGGATGTGGATGCTGCTCACGGTGGTCTGCATGCCCGCGCGTTGCAGCACGGCCAGCACCTGCTGCACGGTTTCAGGCGCGTGCCGGGCAAATTCGGCGTAGTCAAAGGCCAGGTCCGTCTCGCGGCCCGCGCTGTCGCGGCTCAGCGCCACGCCAGGCACCTCGGCTGCTACCTGCGCCGCAATGGCGCGCATGCGGAGCTGGTTGGCACTGCGCGTGGCGGCGTCCTGTTGATACAGTTTTGATAGCGCCTTGCGCAATGAACATGCGGTCTGGATACCTGTTTTGCTTGAAACTTCAGCGTCGGCATGCACAAAAGCCAGCGCACCGTTTTCCGCCACCATGGCATCGACCGGCCAGGCGTTCCCCTGCGTGCCCGCCATGAACGGCTCGCACCAGCCAATGGGCCGCCCGGTGATGGGGATGACGATCAGCCCCGCGGCCTTCAGGTCGGCCAGCGCCTGCAGGGCATCGGGCGTGATGGCGCCGGCCGTGGTCAGCGTGTCGTCGATGTCGGTGAAGACGCCGCGGATGCGGCGCCGTTCTTCGGCGGGCCAGAGGTTCAGGGGCTGCATGGCGTGAATCGCGGAGAATCCGTTCAACTTGTTGAAGGGTGGTTTTATGGCATCAGAGGCGCAGTCCGCATTGTCCCGCAACGCCGGCGACGTGCCGGTGGACGGTGTGGCGCATTGGCTGGCGCAGGACGGCATCCGCCTGCACGTCTGGGAAAAGTTTGCCGGTGCACCGGAAGGCAAGCCGGTGGTCGTGCTGGCGCACGGCTCGGCCACCGCCGGGCGCGAGAGTTTCGACCTGCAGGTGGCGGCGCATCCTTCCGTCAGCCTGATGGATTGCCTGGCGCAGCAGGGCTTTGACGTGTTCGCACCCGACGTGCGCGGCTTCGGCCGCTCGACCCTGCCCGAAACGCATCTGACGACCGAGCAGGCCAGCGTCGACCTGAACGCGGTGGTCGACTACGTTCGCGACCTGCGCGGCGTCGACCAGGTGCACCTGCTGGCCTGGTCCTGGGGCACGCAATACGCCGGCCAGCTGGTGATGGCGCAGCCGCACAAGGTGGCCAAGTACGTCAGCTACGCGCAGATGCATGGCGAGAGCCACGACCTGATACTGCGCCGCAGCCGGCTCGACGCCTTTCGCCGCACGCCCTACATCCGCATCACCGATGCGGGCTGGAAGCTGCGCTTTTATTCGCTCACGCCGGAGGAGGTGAACGAGCCCGAGGTGGTGGAGGCTTTTGCGCTGGCGGCGGCACAGAGCCAGCCCAGGTCGCCCACCGGCCCGCAGGTGGATCTGCTGACGCGCTTGCCGCTGGTGGATGCGGCGCAGATGCCGGTGCCGGTGATGATGATCCACGGCCAGCACGACGACGTGGCCGACCTCGACGGCCTGCTGCCCTTCTTCCGCCAGTTGCCCAATGCCGACAAGCGCTACGTTGTCATCCCCGATGCCGGCCACATGATGCACCTGCAACTCGGGCACCGCCTGTTCCAGCAGGCGGTGCTGGCGTTTTTCACGCCCCCTTGATCGGCGGGATGACGATCAGCCTGCGCTTTGCAGCGCCAGGCCGGCGTGCTCGCGCAGCGGGTGGAAGTGGATCTTGGGAAAACGCTCCTGTGCCAGCCGCACGTCGTAGGGCGAGGTGCACAGGTAGGCCAGCGTGTCGGCCGCATCGCGCGCCATGCGCGTCGGGTAGGCGTCGCAGAAGGCCTTGAGCTCGGCCGGCGTGTCGGCCGTGATCCAGCGCGCGCCGGTGTACTGGCAGCCCTCCAGCCGGACGTCGGCGTCGTACTCGCTCTTCAGGCGGTGCTGCACCACCTCGAACTGCAGCTGGCCGACGGCGCCCAGCAGCATGTTGCCGCCCATCTCGGGGCGGAACACCTGGATCGCGCCTTCCTCGCCCAGCTGGGCCAGGCCCTGCTGCAGCTGCTTGGTGCGCAGCGGGTTCTTCAGCACCACCGTCATGAACAGCTCGGGCGCGAAGAAGGGCAGGCCGGTGTACTGCAGGGCGATGGAGCCATCGGTGATGGTGTCGCCCAGCTGTACGCCACCGTGGGTGGTGAAGCCGACGATGTCGCCGGCGTAGGCTTCCTCCACTGCTTCGCGGCGCTGGCTCATGAAGGTCACCACGCTGGTGGGGCGCAGTTCCTTGGCGGAGCGCTGCACCTTCAGCTTCATGCCCGGCGTGTACTTGCCCGAGCAGACGCGCACGAAGGCGATGCGGTCACGGTGGTTGGCGTCCATATTGGCCTGCACCTTGAACACCACGCCGGAGAAGGCCTCGTCGTCGGGCTGCATCTCCTTCACCACGGGCTGCTTGTTCACCAGCAGCGAACTGGTGCGCGGGCCCGGCGAGGGCGCCAGGTCCACCAGCGCGTCCAGCACCTCCATCACACCGAAGTTGTTGACGCCGGAGCCGAAGAACACCGGCGTCTGCTTGCCGGCCAGGAAGGCTTCGCGGTCGAAGGCGGGCGAGGCGCCGGTGGCCAGCTCCATGCTTTCGATGGCGGCGTCAAAGTCGTGGCCGAAGCGCTGCTGCAAGGCGGCGCGCTCGCTCAGCGGGATGGTGTCGAAGTCCTGCGGCCGGCGCTCGCTGCCCGATTCGAACACCGTCATGGCCTGGGTGCGCAGGTTGATGATGCCGCCGAACGATTTGCCCTGGCCCACCGGCCAGGTCATGGGCACGCAGGGCATGCCGAGCTCGCGTTCCACCTCATCCAGGATGTCAAGCGGGTCGCGCACCTCGCGGTCCATCTTGTTGACGAAGGTGATGATGGGGGTGTCACGCTGGCGGCAGACCTCGATCAGGCGGCGCGTCTGCGCCTCCACGCCGTTGGCGGCGTCGATCACCATCAGCGCCGAGTCCACGGCCGTCAGCACGCGGTAGGTGTCTTCCGAGAAGTCCTTGTGGCCGGGGGTGTCGAGCAGGTTGATGACGTGGTCGCGGTACTGCATCTGCATCACCGAACTGGCCACCGAGATGCCGCGCTGCTTCTCGATCTCCATCCAGTCCGAGGTGGCGTGGCGCGAGGCCTTGCGCGCCTTCACCGAGCCGGCAATCTGGATCGCGCCCGAGAACAGCAGCAGCTTTTCGGTCAGCGTGGTCTTGCCCGCGTCGGGGTGGGAGATGATGGCAAAGGTACGGCGGCGCCGGGTTTCAGGGGCGTAGGACACGACGGTTCCAGAAGATGAGGCCGCAGGCGCCAGGCGCACTGCAAAGACGGGTGGGTGGGTGCCAGCCTGGCCCGCAAGCCGCGGATCAGACAGCGCCGAAGCCCCGATTTTACCCGGCCAGTCCGCTACAGTGCTGCCAGGGCGTGGGGCTGCGTGCCGACACCGTATCAGCGCACCGACAGGAGTCAGACATGGGTTTGTTACAGCAAGTTCTGGGCATTGAGTTGCCCCTCATTCAGGCGCCGATGGCCGGCGTGCAGGACAGTGCATTGGCCATTGCCGTGTCCAATGCCGGCGGCCTGGGCTCCTTGCCTTGCGCCATGCTTGGCGCCGAGGCCCTGCGCACGGAGCTGGCGAGGATTCGAGCGCAGACGGTCAAGCCCTTCAATGTGAACTTTTTCTGCCATCACACCCCGCTGGCCGACCCGGCGCGGGAAGTCGCCTGGCGGCAATCGCTGGCACCCTATTACGCCGAGTTCGGCATTGACTCGGCAGCGATTCCCGCGGGTCCGGGGCGTCTGCCGTTTGATGCCGCCACCGCCGACGTGCTGGCGGCGTTCAAGCCGCCGGTGGTGAGTTTTCACTTCGGCCTGCCGAGCGAAGCGTTGCTGGCCCGGGTGCGGTCCTGGGGGGGCAAGGTCATCTCGTCGGCCACCACGGTGGAGGAGGCGCGCTGGCTGGAGGCCCATGGGGCGGAGGTGATCGTGGCGCAGGGGCTGGAGGCCGGCGGCCACCGCGGCATGTTCCTGTCGGACGACCTCAGCACGCAGATGGGCACCTTCGCGCTGTTGCCGCAGATCGTGCGCGCCGTGCACGTGCCGGTGGTGGCGGCCGGCGGCATAACC
Source organism: Curvibacter sp. GWA2_64_110 (assembly GCA_001797315.1). GTDB lineage: Bacteria > Pseudomonadota > Gammaproteobacteria > Burkholderiales > Burkholderiaceae_C > Hylemonella. The sequence goes on along the minus strand of MGPC01000040.1, from coordinate 6,153 downwards.
GATGTGGCAGGGGTGCGGGCCGCGCTGGCGCTGGGGGCCGCCGGGGTGCAGGTGGGCACCGCCTACCTGCTGTGCCCGGAAGCCACCACCAGCACGCTCCATCGCACGGCACTGCAGAGCGAGGGCGCGCGCCACACGGCGCTGACCAATCTGTACACCGGCCGGCCGGCGCGCGGCATCATGACCCGCCTGATGCGCGAGCAGGGCCCGCTGAGCACGGTGGCGCCGGCCTTTCCGCTGGCCACGTCGGCGGTGGCGCCGCTGCGCGCCAAGGCCGAGGCGGCCGGCAGCAGCGACTTCTCGCCGCTGTGGGCAGGGCAGAACGTGAGCGGCTGCCGTGCCGTGCCGGCGGCGCAGCTGACGCGCGAGCTGGCGGGCGGCTGAACGGACAAGGCAGTCAAGCTGCCATCTCCGTATAATCACGGCATTCCGAGGAGCGTTGCAGTTCACATCCCGTTGAACGAGGCTCGGACCCGTGGAAGGGCACCGCCCCCTCCACCGCATCAACGGCGCTCACCCACGGACCTGTGCGGTGAGTCTTTCCCCTGATTCGCCCGCGACCCGTGGTCTTTCAAATTTACTTTTGGAGTGAGCCATGAGTGTGCTGAAGCCCGCAAAGAACCAAGATTACGCCATCGCCGACCTGAGCCTGGCCCCCTGGGGTCGTAAAGAGCTGAACATTGCCGAGACCGAAATGCCCGGCCTGATGGCGATTCGCGAAGAGTTCGCCAAGTCCAAGCCCTTGAAGGGCGCTCGCATCACCGGTTCGCTGCACATGACGATCCAGACCGGCGTGCTGGTCGAGACCCTGCAGGCCCTGGGCGCCGAGGTGCGCTGGGCTTCGTGCAACATCTTCTCCACCCAGGACCATGCCGCTGCTGCCCTGGTGGCCAAGGGCACCCCGGTGTTCGCCTACAAGGGCGAGAACCTGACCGACTACTGGGACTACACCCACCGCATCTTCGAGTTCGGACCCAAAGGCTCCAAGACCGAAGGCCCGAACATGATTCTGGACGACGGCGGCGATGCCACGCTGCTGATGCACCTGGGTGCCAAGGCCGAGAAGAACATCAAGGTCCTGTCCAAGCCGAGCAGCGAAGAAGAGATCTGCCTGTTCAACGCCATCAAGGCCAAGCTCAAGGTGGACCCCACCTGGTACAGCCGCCGCCTGAAGAACATCATCGGCGTGACCGAAGAAACCACCACCGGCGTGCTGCGCCTGAGCGAAATGGCCGCCAAGGGTGAGCTGGCCTTCCGCGCCATCAACGTCAACGACTCGGTGACCAAGAGCAAGTTCGACAACCTGTACGGCTGCCGTGAGTCCCTGGTGGACGCCATCAAGCGCGCCACCGACGTGATGGTCGCCGGCAAGATCGCCGTGGTGGCCGGCTATGGCGACGTCGGCAAGGGCTCGGCCCAGGCCCTGCGCGCGCTGAGCGCCCAGGTGTGGGTGACCGAGATCGACCCGATCAACGCCCTGCAGGCCGCGATGGAAGGCTACAAGGTCGTGACCATGGAATACGCGGCCGACAAGGCCGACATCTTCGTGTCGGCCACCGGCAACAAGAACGTCATCACCTACAAGCACATGGCGGCCATGAAGGACCAGGCCATCGTCTGCAACATCGGTCACTTCGACAACGAGATCGACGTCGCCTCGCTGGAAAAATGCAAGTGGGAAGAGATCAAGCCCCAGGTGGACCACGTGATCTTCCCGGCCAAGGGCAAGAACCCGGCCAAACGCATCATTCTGCTGGCCAAGGTCTATGTGCTGCCCAAGCACCTGGACGAAAAAGTGGCGCGCCTGCACCTGAAGAAGGTCGGCGCCATGCTGACCGAACTGAGCGACGAGCAGGCCGCCTACATCGGCGTGAACAAGGCCGGCCCGTACAAGAAAGACACGTATCGGTATTGATAGCACCCCCGTGCGCCTGCGGCGCCTCCCCCTCAAGGGGGCGACACCAGCGGCCCGGCCGAGCCGGTTCCGCGGTGTCTCCCGACTGGGGGTGGGCGTGCTAGGCGCTACTTCTAGCCTCATCTATGCGCATTGATCAACTTCTCGTTTATCGGCACCTTGCCAGCACCCGCTCCCAGGCCCAGCGCCTGATTGCGGATGGGGTGGAGTGGCTGCAGGGCGAGGTGTGGAAGCGCGTCGCCAAAAATGGTGACGAGGTGCCAGACGAGGCGCAGGTTCGCCTGCTCGACGATTCGGAAGCGCGTTACGTCTCGCGCGGCGGCTTGAAGCTCGAAGCGGCGCTCAAGCACATCGGCTTGCCGGTGTCGGGGCTGATGTGTCTGGATGTCGGCCAGTCCACCGGCGGCTTTACCGATTGCCTGCTGCAGGCGGGTGCCGCGCGTGTGGTGGGGCTGGACGTGGGACAGGGCCAGTTGCACCCGAGCCTGCGCGCCGATCCGCGCGTGCTGTGCATCGAGAAGGTCAATGCGCGTGACGCCGAGGCGATTGCCGATGCGCTCGAAGGCGACGAGCTGTTTGAGGCCGGTTTCGACCTGCTGGTGGGCGACCTGTCCTTCATCTCTCAGACGCTGGTGCTGCCGGCCATCGTGCCGCTGTTGAAGGATGGCGGCCACCTGCTGATGCTGGTCAAGCCGCAGTTCGAGTTGCAACCCGGCCAGGTCGGCAAGGGCGGCATCGTGCGCGACGAATCGCTCTACCCCTTCATCGAGCAGCGCCTGCGCGATGCCTGCGAAGCCCTGGACCTGACGGTGCGGGACTGGTTCGACTCGCCCATCGAAGGCGGCGACGGCAACCGCGAGTTTTTCATTCACGCGACCAAATAGATCCAAGGAAGGCCCTCATGACCGCGCCGACCCGACTTCCCCTCAGCATTGAATTCTTTCCGCCCAAGACGCCCGAGGGCGTGGAGAAACTGCGTGCCGTGCGCCAGCAGCTCTACGCGCTCAAGCCCGAGTTCTGCTCGGTGACCTACGGTGCCGGCGGCTCGACGCAGGAAGGCACGTTTGCCGCCGTGCGCGAGATACTGGCCGAAGGCATGGACGCCGCCTCGCACATCTCCTGCATCGGCGCCACCCGCGCCACCATGCGCGAGAACCTGGCCACGCTCAAGGCCATGGGCGTCAAGCGCCTGGTCACGCTGCGCGGCGACCTGCCCAGCGGCTACGGCATGGGCGGCGAGTTCCAGTACGCCAGCGACCTGGTGGCCTTCATCCGTGCCGAGACCGGCGACGACTTCCACATCGAGGTGGCGGCCTACCCGGAAGTGCACCCGCAGGCCAAGTCGCCGGCGGCCGACCTGCAGGCTTTTGTGACCAAGGTGAAAGCCGGCGCCGATTCGGCCATCACGCAGTATTTCTACAACGCCGATGCCTACTTCCGTTTTGTCGAAGAGGCCGATGCGCTGGGCGTGACGGTGCCGGTGGTGCCGGGCATCATGCCCATCACCAGCTCGACGCAGCTGATGCGTTTTTCCGACGCCTGCGGCGCCGAGATCCCGCGCTGGATCCGTCTGCGCCTGCAGGGCTTCGGTGACGACACCGCCTCCATCAAGGCCTTCGGTCTGGACGTGGTGAGTGAGTTGTGTGAACAGCTGCGTGCCGGCGGTGCACCGGCGCTGCACTTCTACAGCATGAACCAGAGCGCCACGACGCTGGCCATCTGCCAGCGCCTCGGGCTCTGACGTGCTCCTTCAGCGCTCGTCGTAGCTCACCACCACCTTGGGCGTGAGCGCGCGGGCCTGGCAGGTCAGCACGAAGCCCTTGTCGATCTCCCACGGTTCGAGCGTGAAGTTCTTCTCCATCTCGACCCGGCCCTCGATCACGCGGGCGCGGCAGGTGCAGCACACCCCCCCCTTGCACGAGTAGGGCAGGTCCAGGCCGGCGGCCAGTGCCACGTCGAGCAGCTTGTCCTGCGTGCCCATGCCCAGGTGGTGGGTCTTCCCGTCCACCACCACGTCAAGCGCGATCGGCGCCGCCGCACCCGTGCCGGCCGCTGCTGCGGTGCGCACGGGGGTGGGGCTGCCGGCGGTGGCAAAGCGCTCAGTACGGATGCGGCCCTTGTCCAGGCCGGCGGCCAGCAGGGCCTGCTCGGTGGCCTCGATCATGCCCTCCGGACCGCAGATGAAGGCTTCGTCGATGCTGTCGACTGGAATCAGCGTGCTCACCAGCTCCGTGACCTTGGGGCCATCAATGCGGCCATTGAGCAGCGCCACATCCTGCGCCTGGCGCGACAGCAGGTGGATCAGCGACAGGCGCGCCGGGTAGCGGTCCTTCAGGTCCTGCAGGCGCTCGTTGAACAGGATGCTGTCGACGCGCTGGTTACCGTAGACCAGCGTGAAGCGCGAAGCGGGTTCATCTTCCAGCGTGCTGGCGATGAGCGAGAGCAGGGGCGTGATGCCCGAGCCGGCGGCAAAACCGACGCGGTGCACCGCCGCGCCAGTGGCCAGGTGCGATGTGAAGCGACCGTCGGGCGGCATGACATCGAGCGTGTCACCCGTCTGCAGCTGCGTGGCGGCCCAGTTGGAAAACAGACCGCCGTCCACCGGTTTGATGCCGACCTCGATCTCCTGGGCGCGCGTGAACTGCTGCGTGCTGCTACAGATCGAGTAGCTGCGCCGCACGGCCTCGCCCTGGATGCTGGCGCGCAGCGTCAGGAACTGGCCGGGCTGGAAGGTGTAGCGGTCGCGCAAGTCGGGCGGAATGGCCAGCGTCACGGCCACCGCACCGGCGGCCTGCGGTGTGATCTGCTTGACGAACAGTTCGTGGAAGTGGGGTGTCGACATGGTGCTCGGCTCAGTAAGGCTTGAAATAGTCGAACGGCTCGCGGCAGTCCAGGCAGCGCCACAGTGACTTGCAGGCAGTGGAGCCGAAGTGCGAACTCTCCGATGTGTGGGTGGAGCCGCAGTGCGGGCAGGGTATGGCATGATTTTTGCCTTCCGGCGCCGTCAAATCTGCGCGGACCGCTCCTTTTTTAGGAGCAATATGGGGCGCAAAGCGAATCACCTGTTCGGTCGCGGCTGCACCTTGCGGCGGCGCGATGCCGTAGCGGCGCAGCTTCTCGCGCGCTTCCGGGCCGATCCAGTCGGTGCTCCAGGCCGGGGCCAGCTGGCGCGTGATGCGGGTGCGCACCGGATGCGCGGCCAGCGCGGTGCGGATGTCGCTCTCGATCTGCTCCATCGCCGGGCAGCCGCTGTAGGTCGGGGTGATGACGATCTCGACCTCGTCGCCGTTGACGCGGATGTCGCGCAGCATGCCGAGTTCGCGGATGCTGACCACCGGAATCTCCGGGTCGGGAATCCCGTCCAGCAAGGCCTCGATCTGTTGCCGGTTCACCAGCTGGCTCCGGGGTGCTGGCGTGCCAGGCCCTGCATCTCGCCCAGCACGTAGTCCAGGTGCTCGGAATGGCGGCCGCACTTGCCTTGCGTCACAAAGCCGGCGGCGGCGGGGCGCTGCAACGTGGCCTCCTGCAAGGCATCGTCCACCAGCGCTTCCCAATCGGCCTGCAGGGTGGTGGGCAGCACGCCGGTGCCTTGCGCGGCGGCAGCGCTTTCCGCCACCGAGGCGAACCAGAACTCCTGCGTGTAGGGCATCAGATGGGTCAGTGCCGACTGCATGCGCTGGTGCGATTCCTCGTTGCCGTCACCCAGGCGCACCAGCCAGTCACGGCTGTGGCGCAGGTGGTAGCGGGTTTCCTTCAGCGACTTGGCGGCAATCGCTGCCAGCTCGTCGTCCTTCGAGTCCTGCAGCGCTTCCCACAGCAGCGCCATGAAGGCGCTGTAGAGGAAGTTGCGCACGATGGTGGTGGCGAAGTCGCGCTCTGCGGCGGCACTGGGGGCCAGCAGGCCGGTGCGGCTGGGAAAGTGCGGCAGCTCCAGCAGGGTGTAGTTGCGGAACTCGGGCACGTCGCGGAAATAGGCCAGGCGATCTTCGGTGACCTCGTCGGCGGCATCGCCGGCGGCCGCGTTCAGCAGCGTGGCCGCATGCTGGTAGAGCAGGCGTGCCTGGCCGATCAGGTCGAGGCTGACGTTGGCCATGGCCATGTCTTCCTCCAGCACCGGCGCGTGGCCGCACCACTCGGCGTTGCGCTGGCCGAGGATCAGCGCGCTGTCGGCCAGTTGCAGCAGGTAGTCGACGGGGGCCTTCATCACATGTGGCCCACTTCGTCGGGGATGCGGTAGA
>MGPC01000039.1 GCA_001797315.1 Curvibacter sp. GWA2_64_110 | reverse complement strand
GCTTCTGCATTGAATGCTCCCGTATTTTATACGTAATTTTCTCGTTGCGCAGGTCCGTGATGACTCTAAGTTCTTGATTCGGCAGAGATTTTCGCAGTTTTTCCGCAATTTCACGACAGTAATCGGCCTGTGAGTCGGTGATATTGAGCACCGCCACCTGCACCGGCGCCAGCCAGGTGGGCAGCGCGCCGGCGTGTTCCTCGATCAAAATCCCGATGAAACGCTCCAGGCTGCCGACGATGGCCCGGTGCAGCATGACCGGGCGGTGGCGGCCGCCGTCCTCGCCCACGTACTCGGCATCCAGTCGCTCCGGCATGGAAAAGTCGACCTGGATGGTGCCGCACTGCCAGTGGCGGCCAATGGCGTCTTTCAGCGTGTACTCGATCTTCGGGCCGTAGAAGGCGCCGTCGCCGGGGGCGATCTCGTACTCGCAGTTGGCGGCCTTCAGGCTGGCCATCAAGGCGGCTTCGGCCTTGTCCCAGCTCTCGTCCGAGCCGATGCGCTTTTCCGGCCGGGTCGCAATCTTGTAGATGATGTTGGTGAAGCCGAAGTCCTTGTAGACCTTCTGCAGCAGCGCCGTGAAGTTGACGCACTCGTCCAGGATCTGGTCTTCGGTACAGAAGATGTGGCCGTCGTCCTGCGTGAAGCCGCGCACACGCATGATGCCGTGCAGGCCGCCCGAGGGCTCGTTGCGGTGGCACTGGCCGAACTCGCCGTAGCGCAGCGGCAGGTCGCGGTAGCTCTTGATGCCCTGCTTGAAGATCAGGATGTGGCCCGGGCAGTTCATCGGCTTCAAAGCATATTCACGCTTCTCGCTCTCGGTGGTGAACATGTTCTCGCGGTACTTGTCCCAATGGCCGGTCTTCTCCCACAGCGTCTTGTCGATCACCTGCGGACCCTTGACCTCCTGGTAGCCGTTGTCGCGGTAGACCTGGCGCATGTACTGCTCCACGCCCTGCCACACGGTCCAGCCCTTGGGGTGCCAGAACACCAGGCCCGGGGCATGGTCGTCGATGTGGAACAGGTCGAGCTCGCGGCCCAGCCTGCGATGGTCGCGCTTCTCGGCTTCCTCCAGCATGGTCAGGTACTGCTGCAGCTCTTCCTTGCTGGCCCAGGCGGTGCCATAGACCCGCTGCAGCATCTCGTTGCGGTGGTCGCCGCGCCAGTAGGCACCGGCCACTTTCATGAGCTTGAAATGCTTGAGTTTCCCGGTGCTGGGCACGTGCGGGCCACGGCACAGGTCTTCGAACTGGCCTTCGCGGTACAGGCTCACGTCCTGATCGGCCGGAATGCTGGCGATGATCTCCGCCTTGTAGTGCTCGCCCAGCGATTTGAAATAGGCCACCGCCTCGTCGCGCGGCAGCACGCGGCGCACCACCGGCTCGTCCTTGGCGGCCAGCTCGGCCATCTTCTTCTCGATCGCGGTCAGGTCCTCAGGCGTGAACGGGCGCTTGTAGGAGAAGTCGTAATAGAAACCGTTGTCGATCACCGGGCCGATGGTCACCTGGGCATCAGGGAACAGTTCCTTGACGGCATAGGCCAGCAAGTGGGCGGTGGAATGTCGAATGACTTCCAGGCCGTCGGCATCCTTGGCGGTGACGATGGACAGCGGGCTGTCGGCGGTGATCTGGTAGCTCGTGTCCACCACCTTGTCGCCGATCTTGCCGGCCAGCGCCGCCTTGGCCAGGCCGGCACCGATGGAGGCCGCCACCTCGGCCACCGTCACCGGGCCGGGAAAATCACGTTTGGAACCGTCAGGAAGCGTAATCTGAACCATATTACTCACTCGCAGAAAAGAAAAAAGGCGCGGTAGAGACCGCGCCTTGCTTTGAATTCGATAGCACCTTGCGCCCGGGGCGCGCGGACTAGCAACCCCTGAGACGTATCAATCGGGTGGTGGTAGTTCGCGGTGTCATAACCGGGGTGCCTTTCTCGCTCTTGTGACTGGACGACGCGTCCGAAGGCTCGATTCTACCCGAGAGCCGGCCCGCAAGGCAGCGGTGAGACACGCCCTGCCCCGCAGACACATATGAAAAAGCCGGGCAGACACCCGGCTTCTTGTCAGCCTCAGGTCCTGCTCAGGCGACGACCGCTTCGGCCGCCTTCTTCTCGGCGGCTGCCTTGCGGTTGCGCTCAAGCCAGCCGTTGATCAGCCGGACCGTCTCGCACACCGACTCGGAACGCAAGCCCTTCTGCTCAGCCACCAGCTTGACCAGCAGGTCGATACGCTCGATGTCGGTGGCACCGGCCGCCAGAGCCCGGGCCGCGGAGGACGGCTTCATCAGCCCTTGCCCGGCAGCAGCATACTTCTCGAACGGCACCATGTCGTCACGCGAAGCGCCCAACTGCACGCACAGGTCCACCACCCAGCCGTAGATCTGGCGCGACAGCTCGATGTCGCCGTGCACGGCATCGCGGATGGGGCGCATGCCATCGGCACCGACGCAGCGGTAGTTGCCCGTCAGCAGCATGGCCCACTTGGCCAGCGGCACGAAGATGGAGTCGTGCACCTTGAGCTTGACGGGCAGATCGATCGCTTCGCCGTTCACCGTCAGGCGAGCAGCGGCAATGTCGGCTTCCATCTGCTCGAGCATGGCGGTATGGGCGGGGTTCTCGAAGCGGGCCACCTTGAAGTTGGTCGGCAGGCCGACCTGCAGCACGTTCGGCTTTTCTTCCGGCGGACGGAAGGCCTGCGGATCGGGGCTGCACAGGGTCATCAGACCGGGCTCGAAGTCATCCCAGACGGTCGCGTCGTGGAAGCAGGCACGCAGGCCGCTGGCATCCAGACCAGGAATGCGGGCCAGGTAAGGCAGCGGCGGCATGTTCATGATGGACATGCAAGGCACCTTGGCCAAGGCGATGGCCTTCATCAACTCGCGCACGCCGGAAGCGCTGTACTGCGGCTCCTGCATGGCCAGACAGACCAGGTCGTACTGCTCGGGCTTGACATCCGTGGGGGTGACGGCACTGAGTTTTCCAGGCAGTTGGCGCGAATCGATTTCGACCAGGCCCTCGCGGCCCTTGACCGGCATGCGCACGCGGGTGCCCTCGCTGTTGATCAGGGTGGCAGTGTCACGACGGCACACCAGGCTGACCGAGTGCCCGGCCATGAGCAGCTTGCTGGCGAGCAGGGAGCCATAAGACGCGCCCAGGATAAGGATGTTGAATTTCTTGCTCATGGTGATATATGCCCCTTCGGGCCCGTAGTTTCAGAAATCGTTTCAGCGGGGGGATGCTCGTCGAGAAAACGAGGCAGCCAGCTCGGTATGCCGCAAATATATAAACAGCAGCTAATAAGGTAAATTAAATTCTTTTACCGTCAATCACAATAAGACTTTATTAATCTTATTGAATGACGGCATTTCCCAAAGTAATCAAAATCGATCCCGAAAATTGCACGGGGCCGACGGACCTGCGATATCGCAGGTGCGTCAGCCCCGTAGGATGGCTGAGTACTTAGTACTTCGTGCTTAGTGGAACTGTTCTTCCTCGGTGGAGCCGGTCAGCGCGGTCACGCTGGACTTGCCGCCCTGGATCACGGTGGTGACATCGTCGAAGTAACCGGTACCGACTTCCTGCTGGTGCGACACGAAGGTATAACCGCGGTCGCGAGCCGCGAATTCGGGCTCCTGCACGCGCTCCACGTAGGCACTCATGCCGCGCTTCACGTAGTCCTGCGAGAGGTCGAACATGTTGTACCACATGGAGTGGATGCCGGCCAGCGTGATGAACTGGTACTTGTAGCCCATGGCACCGAGTTCGCGCTGGAACTTGGCGATGGTGGCATCGTCCAGGTTCTTCTTCCAGTTGAACGAAGGCGAGCAGTTGTAAGCCAGCATCTTGCCGGGGTGAACCTTGTGCACGGCATCGGCGAACTTCTTGGCGAAGTCCAGGTCCGGGGTGCCGGTCTCGCACCACACCAGGTCGGCGTAGCGGGCGTAGGCGTTGGCGCGGGCGACAGCCTGGTCCAGGCCCTTGCGGGTCTTGTAGAAACCTTCGCTGGTGCGCTCACCGGTCAGGAAGGGCTTGTCGATCTCGTCGTAGTCGGAGGTCAGCAGGTCGGCAGCTTCCGCGTCGGTACGGGCAATCACCAGGGTGGGCACGCCCATCACGTCGGCTGCCATGCGGGCAGCGATCAGCTTCTGGCAGGACTCACGGGTGGGCAGCAGCACCTTGCCGCCCATGTGGCCGCACTTCTTGACGGAAGCCAGCTGGTCTTCCCAGTGCACGCCGCCGGCACCGGCGCGGATCATGGCCTTCATCAGCTCGAAGGCGTTGAGCACACCGCCGAAACCGGCTTCGGCGTCGGCCACGATCGGCGCGAAGTAATCGATGTAGCCCTTGTCGCCGGCATTGATACCCTTGGCGTGCTGGATCTCGTCAGCGCGGCGGAAGGTGTTGTTGATGCTTTCCACGACGCGCGGTACCGAGTCCACCGGGTACAGTGACTGGTCCGGGTACATGGAGGTGTAGGTGTTGTTGTCGGCAGCAACCTGCCAGCCCGACAGGTAGATGGCCTTCACGCCAGCCTTGACCTGCTGCATGGCCTGGCCACCGGTCAGGGCGCCCAGGCAGTTGATGAAGGGCTCGGTCTGCAGCATGTCCCACAGCTTCTCGGCGGTGCGGCGGGCAATCGTGTGCTCGATCGGGAAAGAGCCACGCAGGCGCACCACGTCGGCGGCGGTGTAGCCGCGCTCGATGCCCTTCCAACGGGGGTTGGTGGCCCAGTCTTTTTCCAGGGCGGCGATCTGCTGTTCGCGGCTGAGTTGTTCAGTCAGGGTTTGCGGCATGAGATTTCTCCTTGAGTTACATGAAACCAGTCGGTGGTGCCGCTGCGCTTGGCGGATTGGCACATTTCGAGAACCGATGACTGAACTTTAAGTCTTCTATAAGACTTTGCACACCTCTTATGTCTTATACAAGACATAAATTTAATCAAGCAAAATCAATGAGTTACATACAATAACTCGCGATATGAAATCTCATATCTCGTATTGAGAAAATTTGACGCAGCGCATCAATCGAACATTTCTCAATATGAAATCAAAGAATGCATTTTGAAATGACGCCACGGCAGCCGCTGCACCGCATGCGGCACACGGGTCTGCATGCATCGACATGGCGCGTTCAGGCCGGCCCGCACTGGGCGCCCCCCAGGCAGACATGCCATGCATGCGCTGTACCGTGCGAGCCATGCGCCCGCACAGGCACAGCTCAGACCAGCGGCTTGCTACTGATCACGATGCCGTCGGCATCGGCATACAGCCAGTCGCCCGGGCGCACCCAGACGCCCTGGATCTGCACCGCCACATCACGCTGGCCCTCGTTGCGCTTCTCGGTTGGCAGCGGCATGCTGGCCAGCGCGCGGATGCCGACCGGGTGCGTCGCCAGCTCGGCCACGTCGCGCACGCAACCGTCGATCACCACACCGGCCCAGCCGTTGCGCGCTGCGGCGGCACCGAGATTGCCGCCCAGCAGAGCCCGGCGCAACGAGCCGCCGCCGTCGACCACCAGCACGCGGCCCTGCCCGGGAGAATCGACCGCCGCCTTCACGAGCGAGTTGTCCTCGAAGCATTTGACCGTCACCACCGGGCCGCAGAAGGCGCGCACGGCGCCGTAATCGCGGAACACCGGGGGCAGGACACGGAAGTCTCCCGTGCTGTCGTTCTTGAAGCTGTCGCACAGGTCGCAGGTTGCAAAAGAGATGCTCATTTGGCGTGAATTCCTCTCGGTCAAGGTAGGTTGAATGGTCCCCGAAAGGGAACTCAAGGGGAGCTTGCGCTATTTTCCAAGTGAAACTGCCTTGCGACTTACGATGAAAAAAACAACAGCTCAGAGGGGAAAAAACGATTTTTCGCTTGGAAATGCGATTTTTCTCCAGTAGCATCCGCAATGCCAGCTAGGAAGCAGTTCTTCGCTGGTGATTAATCAACTTCTAGAAGGACAATCAATCATGGCAACTGCAAAGAAAGCTCCGGCTAAAAAGGCGCCCGCAAAGAAGGCTGCTCCGGCTAAGAAAGTCGCTGCTAAGAAAGCTCCGGCTAAGAAAGTAGTCGCGAAGAAGGCTCCGGCTAAGAAGGCTCCGGCCAAGAAGGTCGTTGCGAAGAAGGTCGTCGCCAAGAAGGCTCCGGCAAAGAAAGTAGCCGCCAAGAAGGCTCCGGCCAAGAAGCGCACGCCGAATGCCGCCTTCATGAAGGCCCTGACCCCCAGCGCCGCTCTGGCTTCCATCGTGGGCAACAGCCCGCTGCCGCGCACCGAAGTGGTCAGCAAGCTGTGGGCTTACATCAAGAAGAACAAGCTGCAGGACGCCGTCAACAAGCGCATGATCAACGCCGACGCCAAGCTGAAGGAAGTCTTCAACAAGGCCCAGGTGTCCATGTTCGAGATGGCTGGCCTGATCGGCAAGCACCTCAAGTAATCAGGTTCGCCTGTGACGCAAAAGGCCGGCTGCAAAGTCGGCCTTTTTTCTTGGGCGCGCCTCCCGCTGCGGGGAGGCGTCTCTCAACGGGATCAGCCCTTGGCCAGAGCGGTCTGCGTGATGGCGCTCAAGGTGCCACGCGTGGTGATGACCTCCGGGTCGAGCGTGACCTCGATCAGCGTGCCCTCGGCACGCGCCAGCGCCGCCTTCAGCTCGGCTTCGAACTCAGCGGTGCGCGTGATGCGCACGCCGGCATAGCCGTAGGCGCGCGCCAGCGCTGCGAAGTCCGGATTCTGCAGCTGCGAGCCGCTCACGTGCTGCGGGTACTCGCGCTCCTGGTGCATGCGGATGGTGCCGTACATGCTGTTGTTGAGCAGCACGATGATGGTCTTGGCGCCATGCTGCACCGCGGTGGCCAGCTCCTGCCCGTTCATCAGGAAGTCGCCGTCGCCGGCAATGGTGAACACGGTGCGACCGGTCAGGATGGCCGCCGCGATACCGGCCGGCACGCCGTAGCCCATGGCGCCGTTGGTGGGTGCCAGTTGCGTCTTGTGGCCCTTGGCCAGGCCGGTGTAGCGCCAGAAGCGGTGTACCCAGCTGGCGAAGTTGCCGGCGCCGTTGGTGACCACCGCATCCGCCGGCAAGTGCTTCTGCAGCGTGGCCACGATGGCCGGCATGTCGATGTCGCCCGGCAGCGCCTGCGGCTGCAGGTTGGCCAGGTAGTCGGCCTGGCAGCCCTGGGTCCAGCTCTCCCACGGCACCGAGGGCGGCGCGCTCAGCACCTCGAGCGAACGCGCCGCGGCATTCATGCTGGCGTTGATCGCCAGGTCCGCCTGGTAGACGCGGTTGAGTTCCTCGGCGCTGGCGTGGAGGTGCACCAGCTTCTGCCGGGTGCGCGGCGCCTCCAGCAAGGTGTAGCCGCCGGTCGTCATCTCGCCCAGGCGCGGGCCGATGGCGATGATCAGGTCGCTGTCCTTGACGCGCTGGGCCAGCTTCGGGTTGGGCGCAATGCCCACGTCGCCGGCGTATTGCGGGTGGTGGTTGTCGAAGGTGTCCTGAAAGCGGAAGGCGTTGGCCACCGGCAATTTCCAGTTCTCGGCAAAGCGCTGCAGCGCCTGGGCCGCCTGCGGCGTCCAGCCGCCGCCACCGGCAATGACCAGCGGACGCTCCGATTTCAATAGCAGCTCGCGCAGGCTGCGCAAGGCACCGGGGTCACTCCAAGCCTCAACCGCATCAACGCGCGGCAGCGGTGCCACGTCCACCTCCTGCACCAGCATGTCTTCCGGCAGCACCAGCACCACCGGGCCGGGCCGGCCGTTCATGGCGGTGGCGAAGGCGCGCGCCACGTACTCGGGGATACGACGCGCGTCGTCGATGCGCTCCACGCGCTTGGCAAAACCCTTGGTACTGGGGCCGAAGAAGGAACAGTAGTCCACCTCCTGGAACGCTTCTCGGTCGCGCATGTCGCTGGCCACGTCGCCGACGAACAGCACCATGGGCGTCGAGTCCTGAAACGCCGTGTGCACGCCGATGGAGGCGTTGGTGGCGCCGGGGCCGCGCGTCACGAAGCACACCCCGGGCCGTCCGGTCAGCTTGCCCTGCGCCTCGGCCATGAAGGCGGCGCCGCCCTCCTGCCGGTTGGTGACGAAGCGGATCTGGTCGCGGTAGGCATGAAAGCCGTCGAGCACGGCCAGGTAGCTCTCGCCCGGCACACCGAAGGCGACTTCGACCCCCTGGGCCACCAGACATTCGACGATCAGATGCCCTGCTGCTTGCTTAGCCATGTTTGAAATCCAAGTACTTGCTGTGATGGGCGCTGATTATCCTTGCAGCCTTGCCCCGGCCCGGTCACAGCCGGGACGACAAGGGCCGGCAAAGCACCTGGACGCTTGATGCAATTCACCACGCAGTGGGCTCGCCCAGTTGATGCCGGTGAATTGCCGATCTTCAGCACTTGCGCGCGAGCGCGTTTCGGGCGCTTAATGACGATGCCCCAGCAAAGCAAGCGGGCAGGAAACCGGTCGATCCGGAACCGACCCAGGAGAAATGCCATGAGTGACAAGCGAATGTCGATCCAACGCGCAGGGTGTTCATTGGTCCTGGCCTTGTGGTTAGGCGTGTGCATGAGTGCCTTGGCCGAGGGCCTTCCGGGTTTGAAGACCCGTTATGGGGAAGGCTCCAAAATGCTGGATGAGTTTTCGGTGCAGGAGCCCGCCGAATACAAGGCCGATGCGAAGATCAATTTCGTGATTCGAGGCGAGCCCGGGGGCAAGGCGCAAGTCATGTTCAAGCTCGCCAGCGGCTCCAGGACGGTGGCGCTCAAGGAGACGGACATGGGCGTCTATGAGGGCGCTTACGTGATCCGTCGCAGTGACCGCTTCGACAAGCGCTCTTTCGCTGCGAGCCTGAGCAAACGCGGCGTCGTGAGCGAAGCCTGGGCGCAGGCCCCGGGGGCAGCACCGGCGGCGAAAACAAGCACGGCCGTCAAGACCCCCAGTTGCGCCGGCTGCGGACGCGTGGTGGCGGTGAAGGAAGCGTGGGAAGAGTCGGGCGAGACGAGTGTGCCGGGCATGGTGGCCGGTGGTGTCGTCGGCGGCTTGCTGGGCAGTCAAGTCGGCAGCGGGTCCGGCAAGGACCTGGCAACCATCGCAGGTGCCGGCGCGGGCGCCTATGCGGGCAACGAGGTGGCCAAGCGACTCAAATACAAGGTCTGGCACGTGGATGTGAAGCTCGACAACGGCACCATGCGAACCTGGAAATTCAAGGAGATGCCGAATTTCACCGTGGGACAGCGCGTGAGGGCGGGTGCCGAAGGCAGGCTTGAAACCTTGGAATGAGGAAAACCGTCGTCGATTGAGCCCGGCCAACCACCCTCAGGCCGACACCGCGACGGTACGCCGCACGCGCCGCACCCGGAAAGCCGTCACCACCAGCGTCAGCTGCACCAGCGCCAGGCCGACGAACAGCAGGCGGTAGGCCTGCTGGTCCATCAGCACGCCGAAGATCAGCGGCGAGACGGCCTGCCCGATATCGAGCCCCGAATACACCACGCCGTAGACGCGGCCGCTGGCGTTCTCCGGCGTGGAGCGTTTGATCAGCAGATCGCGCGAAGGACCGGCAAAGCCGGCCGCAAAACCCATCAGGGCAAACAGCAGCGGCACAGCCACCGCCGGCAGCGAAGCCAACCCCAGCAGCAGCGAAACGCTTGCGGCCACGGCAAAGCCGCTGCCGACCACCTGCTCGCTGCGCGCTGGGTCGGTAGCGAGAAAGCCACCCACCAGCATGCCGCTGGCGCTGGCCACCATGTAGGCCGTCAGACAGACCGCCACCAGGCTCAACGGAACGGCATGCAGCTGGCGCGAGGCCTCCGGTGCAAAGGCCTGCACCACGCTCAAGGCCATGGCAAAGATGAAGAAAAAGGCGAAGCACATCCAGACCGCTGGAATGCGCAGAAAGGCCAGGCTACCCTCGGCTGCGGCACCGGCAGCCGGCCGGCCGGCCGGTGCACTGGCGGGCAAGGCCAGCCGGGGCCGCTGGAACCAGCACAGGACGAGCACCGCCAGCACCAGGGTACCGGCCACCGCCAGCGCCACCCGCCAGGAAAACAGCAGCGCCAGCGGCACCAGCAAGGCCGGTGCCACAGCCCAGCCCAGGTTGCCGCTGATGCCGTGCGCGCTGTAGGCATGGCCCAGGCGCGGCGCGCTGACCTTGCGGTTGATCAGCGTGTAGTCCACCGGGTGGAACACGCCGTTGCCGGCACCGGCCACCACGGCAAACAGCATCAGCATCACGTAGCTGGTGCTCAGGGCAAAGCCGAAGGCGGCCAATGCCAGCAAGCCCAGGCCCGCATACAGCACCGGACGCGGCCCGAAGCGGTCGACCCAGAAACCGGAGAGCGTCTGCACCGAGCAGGAAACGACGAAAAAAATCGTCATCAGAAAACCCAACTCGGCATAACTGGCGTTGAACGCCTCCTTCAGCCACGGAAACAGCGGCGGCAGCAGCAGCTGACTGAAATGGCTGACCAGGTGCGCCAGACCGATGAGACCGATCAAACTGGCGTCCTGGCGCAGGCTGACAGCGCCGGCGGGCGTCGCTGAGCATGGGGCGGTATTCGACATGCCGCCATCGTAGCCCAGAGTCACCACAGCCCGGGGGGATGCGTTGCGCGGCATACTGCGCAGACATGCCTTGCCAGTACCCGGATTTCATGAACGCCCATCCCCCTCACGAGCACCACGACGCGCACGGCCATCACCATCACGCGCCCCCGGCCGACTTCAACCGCGCCTTCGCCCTCGGCATCGCGCTCAACACCGGCTTCGTCGCGGTGGAAGCCTGGTACGGCTGGCAGATCAACTCGCTGGCCCTGCTGGCCGATGCCGGCCACAACCTGAGCGACGTCGCCGGCCTGCTGCTGGCCTGGGTGGCCGCCCTCGCCGGCCGGCTGCAGCCCAATGTGCGCCACACCTACGGCTGGCGGCGCGCCTCCATCCTGGCCGCCTTCGCCAACGCCGTGCTGTTGCTGGTCGCCATGGGCTCGCTGGCGCTGGAAGCGCTGCAGCGACTCGGCTCACCCGAGGCCACGCAGGGCTGGACCCTCATCACGGTGGCGGCCATCGGCATCGCGGTCAACAGCGCCACCGCCCTGCTTTTCCTGCGCGGACGCGCAAACGACCTGAATGTGCGCGGCGCCTTCGTACACATGGCAGCCGATGCACTGGTGTCGCTCGGTGTGGTGATCGGCGGCGCGCTCTACCTGTGGCAGGGCTGGGCCTGGCTCGACCCGGTGATCAGCCTCGGCATTGCCGCCGTCATCGTGGCCGGCAGCTGGGGGCTGCTGCGCCAGTCGCTGCACCTGCTGTTCGACGGCGTGCCGCCGCACATCGACCTGCCAGCCCTGCACGCCTGGCTGACGGCCCGCCCCGGCGTGGCGCGCGTGGACGACCTGCACGTCTGGGCCCTGAGCACCACGCAGGTGGCGCTGACCGCACATCTGCTCATGCCGCAGGGCCATCCGGGTGACGACTTCCTGCGCGAAACCAGCGAAGCGCTGCACGAACACTTCGGCATTGCCCATGCCACGCTGCAGATCAGCGGCACATCGCTGATGCCGGCCTGCCGTGATTTTCATGAAGAAAACGGCATCTAGCCCCTTTCTTCATTGCGCCGGTAGCTACATATTTGATAGCAATCGACACAATACGAACCCGCCGGATTGAAACCCCTGCCAACGGCGTTAACATGACCATCCTGTGATGACCTCGCCAGCTTGGCGAAAGGAGACCGGGCATGGATTTTCTTGACTGGGTACGCGGCCCCTTGCTCATCGCCGCCCTCCTCGTCTTTGCACTGGGCGTCGGCTGGCGGTTCTGGGCGCTGTGGCGCCTGCCGGCCGCTCCCTTGTCCCAGGCACCTGCGCGCCAGCCTTTCGGTCCGGCAGCGGCACTGCAGAGCAGCCTCGGGCGCATGTTCCCGCACCGCGGCTTTCATGCCAGCGCCACGCTGGTCACGGTCAACCCCTACGTCTTCCACATCGGTCTGGCACTGGTGTTCTTCGGCTACGCGCCGCACATCGCCTTCATCCACCGCCTCACCGGCCTGAGCTGGCCGGCGCTGCCGGATCTGGTGATGTACCTGGCGGCTGCGGCCAGCATCATCTCGCTGCTGATGGCACTGCTGTTTCGCCTGACCGACCCGGTGCTGCGCAAAATCTCCCGCGCCGATGACCAGATCACCTGGGCCATCACCCTGCTGCCGCTGCTCACCGGCATGGGCGTGGTGGGCGAGCCCTCCAGCGCCTTGCTGGCACATGCCAGCCCGGTCTACCGCGACCCGCTGGCCGTTCATCTGCTGAGCCTGGAGCTGCTGCTGCTGTGGTTTCCCTTCGGCAAGCTGATGCACGCCTTTCTGGTGCTGCCCAACCGCATGCAACTGGCCCGCTTCCTGGGCCGCCGGGGAGTCCGCACATGATCGACATGACCGTCTTCAAGCAGTTCCAGGAAGCCATCCGCCACCTGGGCGAGATGGCACAGCCCGAATCCCTCACCGATGCGCAACGGCTGGCGCGCGCCAAGGCCGTCATGCATGCCAAGACCGACCGCGCGCTGGCACTCGACCTAGAGGCCTGCGTCAACTGCGGCTACTGCTCCGAAGCCTGCCACTTCTACCAGAGCACGCACGACCCCAAGTACACGCCGACACGCAAGCTCGATCTGCTGCGCCGCGTGCATGCGCGCGAGACCTCGGCCTTCGCGCCGCTGCGCCGCCTCTACACCCCCGACATCACGGTCGACGAGCTGCAGCAATGGCAGGAACTGGTCTACGACAGCTGCACCGAATGCGGCCGCTGCAGCATGGCCTGCCCCATGGGCATCAACATCGCGCGCGGCGTCAACGTCATGCGCGAGGCACTGTCGCAGGCCGGTCTGGTGCCGCTGGAGCTGATGGCTGTGGCGCAGGAACAGGCCGGCCGCGGCACGGTGTTCGGCGTCGGTCCGAAAGAACTGGCCGGCTGCGTGCAGGCCCTGCGCGCCCAGGGCATCGCCATCCCGCTGGACGAGCCGCAGGCCGACGTGATGCTGGTCACCACCGTCATCGACGTGCTGCTGTTCCAGGACGCGCTGGCGGCCACGGCACGCATCCTCAACCACCTCGGCCTCAAGTGGACGCTGCGCAGCGCCGGCTTCGAAGCCGCCAACTTCGGCCTGCTCTCGGGCAACGAGGCGCTGCAGAAAGCCGCCAGCAAGCGGCTGGTGGACGAGGCGCTGACCATCGGCGCCCGCACCCTCATCCTGCCCGAGTGCGGCCATGCCTACCCGGCGCTGCGCTGGGAAGGCCGGCTCGACGATGGCCGGCCCCTGCCCTTCGAGGTGCTGGCCGCGTCGGAGTTCGTCGGCCGCGAAATCCAGGCCGGGCGGCTGCAGCTGCAAGCCGGCGACGGCAGCGCCAAGCTGACCTACCACGACGCCTGCAAGCTGGCGCGCCACGGCGGCGTGATCGACGAGCCGCGTGCCGCGCTGCAGGCCCTGGGCGCCGACTTCCGCGAGGGCACCCCGACGGCCGAACTCAACTGGTGCTGCGGCGGCGGTGCCGGCGCCTTCCTCATCAACCGCGCCGCACCGCTACGGCACAAGGCCTGGGAGATCAAGCGCGAGCAGATCGACGCCACCGGCGCCGACACCGTGGTGCTGTCGTGCGCCAGTTGCCGCCTGAACTTCATGGAAGCGGCCGAGATCGACCAGTGGCCCACCCGCATCGCCAGCCTGGTGGAACTGGTGGCCGAACGGCTGCCGCCGGAACACTGAACCGCTCACGGCAAGGCCTCAGGCTCCGGCGTAGCGAAACAGCTGGTCGCCGTCGGGCGCACGGATCTGGGCGTTGAACGACACGATGATGCGGTCACGCTCGCCCACATAGGGCATGGCCTTGTGCGGCAGGAAGGACGGAAACAGCACCAGCTCACCCGCCTGCGGCGTCACGTCCAGTGTGGCCTGCTGCAAAAACGCATTGCCCATGTCGATGTGCGCGCCACCGAGCAACGGGAACAGCGGGCTGTAGAAGCGCGTGGCACCATTGAGCACGCCGAAATCCGGATGCTGCGCCCGCTGCTCGGCCGGATCGATCTGCACGTAGTACACACCCGACCAGGAGCAGTTGCCATGGGTGTGGATGTCGTGGAAGGTGGCACCGTTCTGAATCTGGAACCACACCCCCATCAGCTCCAGTTGCAGGTTGTGGCGACCGCTCGGCCACAGGCCGGCATTGGCCTGCTGCGCCGTGGTCTGAACGGACTGTGCGATGAAGCGCACCAGCTCGTGAAATTCGGGCAACTCGATACGGCGCAGCAGGTCGTCCGGGCTGGCATAGAAGTGCCCGGCCGGGGCTGACGCGTCGGTCGCACGCATGGCGGAAAACACCCGTTCCAGCGTGGCATTGACCTCGGCCGCACGCGCGAAGCGGTGCACCGCCAGTGGCACCGGCCAGTGCTGCTGCAAACTACCGCCGGCTGTCACGCTGCGGCCTCACGCGTCGGCAACTCGAACTTCCAGCCGGTGCGCTCGGCCAGTTGTTGCACGTCGTCCAGCGTGTCGAGGTCGGTGATGAATCGGGGGTTGGTGGTCTCGTGCACATGCACCAGTGCGGGGTTGCGCTCGATCAGGTGACGGCAGCCCAGGTTGGTCTCGCTGGCCAGGATCTGCGTGCGCGCTTCCTCGTCGAGCAGGATGGGGTTGCCGCGCTGGCCGCCCACCACCGGCACCACCACCTGGCCGCCCTCGCGCTTCTGACTCTTCTTGAAAGCGGCAATCAGCTCGATCAGATCATTGGCGCCGATCAACGGTTGGTCGGCCAGCACCACCAGCACGGCATCGAAGCGGCCATTCAGCGCCGCCAGGCCGGTACGCACCGAACCCTGCTGACCCTGCGTGTAATCGACGTTGTACGCCAGCGTGACCGGGAACTCCTGTACCTGCGCCTCCACTGCCTCGCGCTCGAAGCCGGTCACTACCACCACCTCGTCGACACCAGCACCACTTAAGGCGATCAGCTGACGCTTGATCAACGGCACACCCTGCAGACGGATCAACGGCTTGGCCACACCGCCCATGCGCGCACCTTCACCGGCAGCCAACAGCACGGCACCAATGCGCAGGCGGGCGTAAAGTCCGCCACCTTGTTTGAGCAGGCATCCCATAGTCTTGTTTCCTCGTTGACTAGTTCGAATTCAACAGTTCCGGCAGCCGCGCCAAGCTGGCCAGATTGTGCGCCGGCAGAAAGCGCGTCACGTGCTGCGCGGCCAGCGCCATCGCGGCCGACTGAGGCACTTGTACCGTCGGGTGCAGCCAGCCCACGCGTGCACCGCGGGCACGCACTTGCGCCAGCACCGCAGCCAGCGCCTCGGGCTCGTCGGTATCGTAGCCGTCGCTGAACACCAGGAACAGGTCGCCACGATGCAAGCCGCACCCCAGGTGTGTGTGCAGCGCCTCATGCAGGCAGCTGGCAATGCGCGTACCGCCGCCGAAGCCGAAGGTCACGGCATTGACCTTTTCCTGCACGCGTTCGCTGCGCCGCTTCATCAGCGGCGTCACCTCGGCTAGTCGGGTGTGAAAGACAAAGGCACGTGCGTCCATCACCTCGACGAAGGCGCGACTCAAACGCAAAAAGAACTGCGCATGCACCTCCATCGAGCGGCTCACATCCACCAGCACCACCACACGCGGCAGACGCCTCTGGCGTCGCACATGGTGCAACCGCACCAGCTCGCCACCGGTGGCCAGCGCTCCGCGCAAGGAGCGGCGCAGGTGAATATGGCCACTGCTCTGGTCATGTCGCAGGCGACGCAGCAGTTGGCTGCGCAGCCGGCGCTTGAGCGCCTCGACCAGCGGCTCAAAACGGTCCATGTCACTCAGTTGCCAATCGGCGAAGTCGCGCTGCTCCAGCGGGGCGGTGCGGCTGGCCCCCCCCTGGGCACGCGGTGGACTTGCTGCTTCTTCCAGCTCACCTGCACCGGCCTGATCGGCCAGGCCCAGCGTGGGCTGGGCGGCCTGTTGATCTTGCTGACCAGCGGGTGGTGTCTGCCCCATCTCGCTGTGCATCTGCTGCATCAACTCGGGCAGGGAGCGGCCCTTGCGCGTCAGGCCGCTGCTGCGCGTGCTGCCCTTGACCTTGTGCGGGAACCAGAAGGCTTGGTGCAGCTCCGGATACTTGAGCCACTGCTTGCGACTGCCACTGGCAATGCCATGCCACAGCGCTTCGATGCGCGGCCACTGCGCCAGCGGCAGGGCCGCAGCGGCACGCATCATCAGTTCTACCTCGGCATAACCCAGCGCGAACCCGTGCTCGCGCAAGTAGTGGGCGAACTCGCCGAGCTGCTGGCGCGGATCAGTCGCCTGCATGAAGGCGCACTCCGTGAACCGCGAACGCCGCGAGCGTGAGGCAGTCAAACCGGGGAACGCCGTGGAACCGGCTTCGCCGGGCCACAGGCGTTGCCCCCTTGAGGGAGGTGGCGAAGCGACACGAAGTGCGCGCAGCCTGGGGGTGCTTCACTTCATCCCCTCAATGCCGACGTCCTGCGCGATGCGCGGGTCATCGACCAGCTTGGCCACGCGCTCGGCCGTCACCTGCCAGCGGTCGTTGCGCGTCTTGAGCAAGGCCGCCAGCGTGGGCACCAGCGCCTGCGGGTCCACCGGCAGTTCGCCATAGCCGAGCTTGAACAGCACGCGCACCCAGTCCAGCGTTTCGGCCACACCAGGCGTCTTGTCCAGATCGTCCTTGCGCAGACGCTGCACAAAGGCCACCGCCTCCTCCACCAGCCTGGAAGCTGCCTCGGGCACCAGGGTACGCACGATCTGGATCTCGCGCGAAAGCGTCGGAAAATCGACGTAATGGAACAGGCAGCGCCGGCGCAGTGCGTCCGACAGGTCGCGCGTACCGTTGCTGGTCAGTATCACCAGCGGCTTGGTGATCGCTTTTAGTGTTCCGATCTCCGGCACCGTCACCTGGTATTCGGACAGCATTTCCAGCAGAAAAGCTTCGAAGGCTTCGTCGGCGCGGTCAATCTCGTCAATCAGCAACACGCAGTGCTGGGGCGAGCGGATCGCCTGCAGCAGCGGGCGTTCCAGCAGGAAGGCTTCGGAAAACAGGTTATCGCGCAAGGCCGACTTGTCGCCCTGCCCGGCTTCGGCCAGACGGATTTCCAGCAGCTGGCGGCTGTAATTCCACTCATACACGGCCTGGTTCAGGTCCAGCCCTTCGTAGCACTGCAGGCGCAGCAGCGGCCGGCCCAGGGCGCGCGCGCAGGCACCTGCAATCGCGGTCTTGCCGACACCGGCCTCGCCTTCCAGCAGCAGTGGACGTTCCAGCATCAGCCCCATCCAGATCAGGCTGGCGAGGTCTTCATCGGCAATGTAGCCGGCCAGGAACAGGCGCTCGCGTAGCCCCTCGGGCGTGGCGAGCGCTTCAGTCAGTGCCATGGCCAGGGAATCAGGCCTTGCGACCGAACAGACTGGCAAAGAAATTTTTCACCAAGGCCCACACCAGTCCCAGGGCATTGAACTCCTTGGCCACCACGGGGGCAGCGGGCGCCGCAGCCGAAGCAGCTCCTGCGGCGGCAGGCGCAGACGCGCTCTGCATGGCCTGTGCTTTTTGCGAGAACACTTCGGCGAACTGGGCCAGGATCATGTCGGACACCGAGGTCATCATGCGACCGCCGAACTGGGCGAACTTGCCGTTGACGATGACTTCGGCATGGCCTTCCAGCGTGCTGTGGCCGTTGTCGGCCGGCACCAGCCTGGCCGTGAGTTCCATCGAGGCGGACGAGCCGCCCTTGTCGGCACCCTTGCCGATCATCTTCAGCATGCGGTTGGTCGGATCGATCGCCAGCACTTCGATGGTGCCGGCAAAGGCCGCTACCGCCGGGCCGACCTTGACGCGCACGCTGCCCTTGTAGTGGGTGGCATCGATGTCTTCGGTGATCTGCGCCCCGGGCATGCAGGTGGCGAGCTCGTGCATGTTGGACAACACGGTCCAGGCGGCGTCTGTGCCGGCGGCCACGGGGTACTGTTTATCGAGAACAACTTCCATGAAAACTTTCCAAATAAAGCAAACAGACGGGTGCACCGAAATGCCCCCGTCCAGCAAGTAGCACCATCAGTTGGCGGCAACCCCGTTTTTCTTCAGCTCCTGCCACACCCGGTAAGCCGTGTGCGGCATGTTGAAGTGCGTCACACCGAGGTGGGCGAAGGCGTCCACCATGGCGCTGGTGAAGGTGGGAATGCTGCCCACGTGCGGCGACTCGGCCACGCCCTTGGCACCAATCGGGTGGTGCGGTGACGGTGTCACCGTGTAGTCGGTTTCCCACTTCGGCGTTTCCACGGCCGTTGGCAGGAAGTAGTCCATCAGCGTATTGCCCTGAATGTTTCCCTGTTTGTCGAATGACAGCAATTGACCCATGGCCACCGCAAAGCCCTCGGTCAGGCCACCGTGAATCTGGCCTTCAATGATCATCGGGTTGATGCGGGTGCCGCAATCGTCGAGCGCGTAGAAACGGCGGATCTTGGTCTCGCCTGTGCCCTTGTCGATGTCGACCACGCACAGGTAGATGCCGAAGGGAAAGGTGAAGTTCGGCGGATCGTAGTAGTGCACCGCCTCCAGCCCAGGTTCGAGGCCCGCCGGCGGCTGGTTGTAGGCCGCCCAGGCGATGTCCTTCATGGTCTTGAACTTGGCGTCATTACCCTTGACCTTGAAGCGATCGATCTCCCATTCAAGATCGGCCTCACTCACCTCCAGCAGATGGGCAGCGATCTTCTTGGCCTTGGCGTGGATCTTGCGCGCCGCCAGCGCGATAGCGGCACCGGCCACCGGCGTGGAACGCGAGCCGTAGGTACCCAGGCCGTAGGGTGCGGTGCTGGTGTCGCCCTCCTCCACCTGGATCACCTCGGAAGAAATACCAAGTTCGGTCGCAATGATCTGGGCGTAAGTGGTCTGATGCGCCTGGCCTTGCGAAATCGTGCCCATGCGAGCGATCGCGCTGCCGGTGGGATGCACACGGATCTCGCACGAATCGAACATGCCCACGCCCAGGATGTCGCACATCTTGCTCGGGCCGGCGCCCACCACCTCGGTGAAGGTCACCAGGCCGATACCCATCAGCGTCGGACAGTTCGGGTCAGCGCGCTTGGCCGCCTGCTCGGCGCGCAGGCCCTTGTAGTCCACCGCCTTGAGCACCTTGTCCAGTGCGGTCTGGTAGTCGCCCGAGTCGTACTCGAAGCCGAAGGCGCTGGTGTAGGGAAACTGTTCTTTCCTGATGAAGTTCTTGGCGCGGATCTCGGCCTTGTCCATGCCGAGTTTTTGCGCCAGCACGTCCACCATGCGCTCGACCAGATACACCGCCTCGGTCACACGGAAGGAGCAGCGGTAGGCCACCCCCCCTGGCGCCTTGTTGGTGTAGACGCCATCCACCTTGCAGTAGGCGGCGGGGATGTCGTAGCTGCCGGAACAGATGTGGAACATGCCAGCCGGGAACTTGGTCGGGTCGGCACAGGCGTCGAAGGCGCCGTGGTCGGCAATCACGTTGGTGCGCAGCGCCAGGATCTTGCCGTTGGCCGTGGCCGCCAACTCGCCGGTCATGTGGTAATCACGGGCAAAAGCAGTTGAAGACAAGTTCTCGATGCGGTCCTCGACCCACTTCACCGGACGGCCCAGCACGATGGACGCCACGATGGAGCAAACATAGCCCGGGTAAATGCCGACCTTGTTGCCGAAGCCGCCACCGATGTCCGGCGAGATGATGCGGACCTTGGACTCCGGTATGCCCGACAGCATGGACACCACGGTACGCACCACGTGCGGCGCCTGGCTGGTCATCCAGGTGGTGAGTTCGCCGCGCACCGGATCGAACGACGCGACCGAACCACAGGTTTCCAGCGGGCATGGGTGCACGCGCGGGTAGAACATATCCTGTTTCACCGTCACGGGCGCGCTGGCAAAGGCGGCGTCGGTCGCCTCCTTGTCGCCGGCATCCCAGGTGAAGATGTGGTTGTGGTGGTAGCGCTTGCCGTGCGCGCCTTCGGTCTTGCCGGCCAGGTCTTCGCGCAACACCGGCGCGCCGGGCTTGAGCGCCTCGAACGGGTCCACCACCACCGGCAGTTCCTCGTACTCCACCTCCACCGCCTCCACACCGTCGGCGGCAGCGTAGCGGTCTTCGGCAATCACGACGGCAACTTCCTGCATCTGGAAATGCACCTTCTCGTCGGCCAGCACGGCAGCCACGTCACCGGCCAGCGTGGGCATCCAGTGCAGCTTGAGCGGTTTGAGATCTTCCGCCGTCAGCACGGCAATCACGCCGGGCACCTTCAGCGCCGCTTCCTTGTTGATTTTCTTGATGCGGGCGTGGGCCACCGGCGAGCGCACGATGTCCATGTGCACCATGCCGGGCAGCTTGATGTCATCCACGTAGTTGCCCTTGCCCTGGATGAAACGCGCATCTTCCTTGCGCAGGCGGGACTCGCCCATGCCCATCAGGGCTTTTTCACGATCACTCATTGGTGCGTTCATGTGTCTGTCTCCTGTGGGGCGCGCTCAGGCAGCCACTTTCTCTTGTTGTTGCAGCGTCTTGGCTGCGTGCAGCACGGCCTTGACGATGTTCTGGTAGCCGGTGCAACGGCACAGGTTGCCGGCCATGCCGATGCGCACCTGTTCCTCGGTCGGGTTCGGGTTGTCCTGCAGGAAGCGGTAGGCCCGCATCAGCATGCCGGGCGTACAGAAGCCGCACTGCAGGCCGTGCTCCTTGTAGAAACCGTCCTGCACCGCATGCAGCACGCCCGCGTTGGCCAGACCCTCCACCGTCTTGACCTCGCTGCCGTCGCACTGCACCGCCAGGTGCGTGCAGCTCTTGACCGACTTGTTGTCGATGTCGACCGTGCAGGCGCCGCAATGGCTGGTCTCGCAGCCGATGTGGGCGCCGGTCAGGTTCATCTTCTCGCGCAGGAAATGGATCAGCAGCGTGCGCGGCTCGATGGCCTCCTCCATCTTGCGGCCGTTGAGATTCATGGAAACGATGTGCTTGCTCATGTGGTGTCTCTCCTTTTGTTCTTTTATTTGCAGCGCGCAGCGGCGGCACGGATGGCGCGCTTGGCCATCTCGCCGGCCATGGCAGTCTTGTATTCGGCGTCACCCCGCAGGTCTTCGGCCGGGTCGCAGGCGGCACGCACCGCCGCCGCAGCGACGTTCAACGCGGCATCATTGATCGGCTTGCCAAGCAGTGCCGCCTCAGCCTCCAACGCGCGCAGTGCGGTGGGCGCTACGTTGGTCAGGCCGATACGGGCCTGTTTGACCACCCCTCCGGCCATGGTGAGCACTACGGCAGCGCCGGCGGTAGCCCAGTCACCCGTCTTGCGCTTGAGTTTCTGGTAGGCATAGCCGGTGCCGGCGGCAAACGGTGCCACCAGGATGGCTGTGAGGATCTCGTCCTCGGCCAGCGCCGTCATGTAGGTGCCGTGGAAGAAGTCCACCGCCTTCACCTGGCGCTCGCCCTTGGGGCCCTGCAGTACAAAGGTGGCGTCGAGCGCCATGCAGATCGCAGGATGGTCGTTGCCGGGGTCGCCGTGGGCAATGTCGCCGCCGATGGTGCCGCGGTTGCGCACCTGCGGGTCGGCGATCAGCAACGCCGCTTCCGGCAGCAAGGGCAGCTTGCCCTGCAGCAGCGCGGAGCCTATCAACTCGTTTTCGGTTGTCATGGCACCAATGCGGATCAGGCCACCGGCTTCTGTAATCCCGCGCAGTTCAGGAATGCGGTTGATGTCGATCAGCGCGCCGGGCTGCGCAAAACGCAGCTTCATCATCGGCAACAGGCTGTGGCCGCCGGCCAGCAACTTGGCCTCGTCGCCCAGGGTGGACAGCAGGGAAATCGCCTCGCCCACGGAGCGTGGTGCGTGGTACGCGAAGGTAGGTGGAATCACGTTGTCTCCTTTTATGCGGTCTGATGACCTTTAGGAGCGCGACTCTAGCGCCAGCGTTTTGCGCCGGGGCAGCTAAACAATCAACCGCCGTTCACATCGCACGAACGGCAGCTGGATTGCACGAACGATCAGCGCCAGAATTTCTTCGCATAAGCAGGTACTTATGTTGGATGGGCTTCGCTCAGCTGCGGGCCGGCACCGGATCGACCAGGCCGAGCTGCTCCATCAGGCGCGGCGCGCTAGCGCGCGAGACGGGAATTTCCAACGGTGTCGAGCCCATCATGCGCAAGGTCATGCGGCCGTCGTCGCGCACGATCTCGTCCACGTGCGACAGGTTGACGATGTAGCTGCGGTGCACGCGCAAGAAGAGCTGCGGGTCGAGCCGACTTTCCAGGTCACCGATGTTGAGATTGCAAAACTGGCTGCCCTGGTTGGTGTGCACCCAGGTGTAGTGCCCTTCGGAACGAATGAAGGAAACATTCGGGACATCCACCAGCAGCACGCGATTTTGCTTGATGGTCGGAATCTTGCGCAGTTGACGCTTCTCCCCGCCTTCGCGGCTGGTCTTGGACGTACCGGCCTCGGCTTCCTGGCTCACCACGTCGGTAATGTCATAGAACACCAGCGTATAGCCGGTGGTGCTACCTTGGGCATCACCGATCTTGGACACTTTGATCAGCAGCATTCGGTCCGGAATGTTGATCATCATCGCCATGGGTGGCGCATTGTTCACCGGGCATTCCGCCTGGTCGAGCAGGAACTTCACCTTGTTCTTCGCCGCATCGGGATGGAAATCCAGCACGTACTTGTCGAACGGCAACTTGTCCTGTACCGGCAGGCTGCGGCGGGCAAAGTCATTCATGCCCACCACATGCAGGTTCATGTCCAGATGGATGACGCCGACATCGAAACGCTCCAGCAGGTACAGCCAGGAGCTGGCATTGGCGGTTTGGGCAGCGGCGACGGGGCAGGTTTTCATGGAAGCAGCATTCCTGTGACAGCAGTGGGGTCGGAGCTTACCGGCCCTCTCGTGCCGGCTGACGGACGCTCATGCAGCGCTGGCGCGCTTCGTTCATCCAGTCGCCCGCAGACACCAGGCCGGAATAGAGTCCATCCGTTGAACTACGCGCAAGTGTTATGGAGTCACGCACCAGCGGCTATCGGGTTTACCCTAGACGGTCGATTGATTTCAACCAAGCACCCGTTAGCAAATATTCAAGAATGGCCCTGTCCGACAGATGATGAACCTCGACCCGCAACCGCACTGGCTGGCCCGCAGCATCGGCTCGGCCGCCCTGACGCCCGCACTGCTGGTCGGCGTGGTGGGGCTGACGTTGTGGGCACTGGGGCACTCCTCCAGTCTGGCCAGCAGCAACCAGGCCTTGCTCATCGCCTTGACGCTGGTGGCCGTCGCTGCCGGCTGCGCGGCGCTGGCCTGGATCCGGCCGCAGCGCGCCGGCCTGTCGCCACCGCACGTCATGCTCTCTCTCGGCTTCGGCGGTATGCTGCTCGGCTTGCTGTACGACGTGGCGCAAGCTGGCCCGTCCCGACTCGACAGCCTGTGCAGCCAATCAGCGGGCCTGAGCTTCATGGACAGTCTGGCACTGCACATCGAATTCCTGCCCGGCATGCACATCGGCATGCTGGCTGGCGGCCTGCTGGCCATCCCCAGCCTGCGTCTGCTGCGTCCGCACTGTGGCCGCTATCTCTGTTCCCTCTTGGCACAGAACTTGATTTGCTCGGGCTGGATGCTGCTCGGCATGACGGCCGGTGCACTGTGGCTGGCACGCTGGCAACTCAACATCGGCACCAGCACCCTGCCCGGCATGCTGGGCGGCATGTTTGTCGGCATGACCTGGGGCATGGCGTTCAGCGTCGCGCTGTACCGCGGCTTCTTCGCCTGGCGCAACCGCACGGCGTGAAGTGGCGGCAGCGTCGCACGCTGCAGACTCAACGTGCTTGGGCTACAGTGGGCGCTGCATTTCACTCTCACACTTCAGCGCCCATGACCACCCTCGCCGACTTCCCCATCACGAAAAAATGGCCCGCCCAGCACCCTGACCGGCTACAGCTCTATTCGCTGCCCACGCCCAACGGCGTCAAGGTCTCGATCATGCTGGAAGAGACCGGCCTGCCCTACGAGCCGCACCTGGTGAACTTCGAAACCAACGACCAGCTCTCGCCGGAATTCCTCTCGCTCAACCCCAACAACAAGATCCCGGCCATCCTCGACCCCAACGGCCCCGGCGGCCAGCCGCTGGCGCTGTTCGAGTCCGGCGCCATCCTGATCTACCTGGCCGAGAAAACCGGCCAATTCCTGCCCGCCGACCCGGCCGCGCGCTACGAAACCCTGCAGTGGCTGATGTTCCAGATGGGCGGCATCGGCCCCATGTTCGGCCAGCTCGGTTTCTTCCATAAGTTCGCCGGCAAGGACTATGAAGACAAGCGCCCGCGCGACCGCTACGTGGCCGAGACCAAGCGCCTGCTGAAGGTGCTGGACCAGCGGCTCGAAGGCCGCGACTGGATCATGGGCCGCGACTACACGATTGCCGACATCGCCACCTTCGGCTGGGTGCGCAACCTGGTCGGCTTTTACGAAGCCGGTGAGTTGGTCGGCATCCAGGATTTCCCGAACGTCACGCGTGTGCTGGCCGCATTTGTGGCACGGCCGGCGGTGGCCAAGGGTTTGAACATTCCCAAGCGCATTTGAGCGCGGCACAGGCCGGACGGGCCGCGTCGGCCCATCCTGCCGGTGTACCAATGCGCCTCACCCGATTTCGACAGCTTCATGGCCGATGCGCGCGACATCTCGGGGCTGGCCGCCACCCGCACGGCCTGGAACAAGGTGGCAGGCGTGTTGCACACCTGTCACCCAGCGAGGACTGAGTCGCCGCTCATATTGCCAACAACAAGAAGCCCCCGCGAGGCAGCTTTCAGTTACTCACCGCTTACTTGATAAAACGGACCTGGGCGTTGATCCGTTCAAGAATAGGCTTCTTCTTCTGGTTGAAGATCGCCTTGTTTTCCTCGATCAGATTCTTGCCTTTGGTGTCAATCGAGATGATCAGCGGGCCGAACTCCTTCACGCGGTTGACCCACAGTGTCTCGGGCATACCCAGGTCTTTCCATTCAGCGGCTTCGATCTTCTCGACCTTGGTGGCGGCCAATACGGCACAACCGCCCGGGAAGATGGCGTGAACCGCTTTGTTCTCGACACAACCTTCCTGGGTTTCCGGGCCCATGCCGCCCTTGCCCACGATCAGCTTCACGCCGGTCTGCTTGATGAACTCCTTCTCAAACTTCTCCATGCGCATGCTGGTGGTCGGACCGATCGAGACCATCTCGTACTCGCCGTCTTCCTTCTGGCGCACGATCGGCCCCGCGTGGAAGATGGCACCGCCCCTGAGATCCACCGGCAACTCGCGGCCGAGCTCGATCAGGCGCCGGTGCGCCACGTCACGGCAGGTCACCAGTGTTCCTGTGAGATAGACCACGTCCCCGATGTTCAGCGCTTCGAGGTCTTCGTCCTTGATGGGAGTGGTAAGAACTTTTTTCACAGCTTGAATCCTTCGTGCGAAATGACCTCGTAAGACAGATCGGCTTTGATCTTGATCTTGCCGCGGCGATGCGCCCAGCAGCCGGTGGAAACCGCCACGCCGATGGTGGAGGGATGGCGAGCCGACGACTCGATGTTCACGCCCATCACGCTGGCGTTACCGGTCAGGCCTTGTGGCCCCAGACCCAGCTCGTTCAGGCCTTCGGCCATCAGCTCTTCCATCAGGGCGGCGTTGTCATTGCTGTGGCGGGAGGTTACCGGGCGCAAGATGGCTTTTTTGGACAGGCGCGCCGCTGTTTCGGCCGAGGTTGACACGCCCACGCCCACCAGCAGCGGCGGACAGGCGTTGACGCCGCGCGAGGTGATGACGTCGAACACGAATTCAGCAACACCCTCATAGCCTTGGCCCGGCATCAGCACCTTGGCTGCACCCGGCAGCGTGCAGCCGCCGCCGGCCATGTAGACGTCGATGATGACGCTGTCGTCATTGGGCACGATCTCCCAGTCCAGCCATGGAATCTTGGTGCCGGTATTCGTTCCCGTGTTTTTCTCGACGAAAGTCTCCACGGCGTTATGGCGCAGGGGGCCATCCTTCGTGGCACCTTCGGTCGCCCCCAGCAATATGTCCTCCAGCTCCCCCAGCAGCGGGAAGTTCGCGCCGGCCGTCAGGAAATACTGGATCACACCGGTGTCCTGGCAGCTGGGGCGGTCCAGCTTGTCCGCAGCTTCCTGGTTCAGGCGCATGGATTCATAGACTTCCTTGGCCAGGAAGTTCACTTCCTTCTCGCGCAGCTCACCAAGTTTTTGCGTCACATCGGTGGGCAACCGTTTCCCGATGTACGAAGTGAACTTCGACATCAGGTGGGTCAGATCTGCTACTGCTGCTTCTTTATTCACGGAATACTCCAGGATATTGAGTCTTGGGCTCAGTCCAAAGTGATCTTGCCCACCTTGATCAGCCGGGCAAATTTCTGGGTCTCGTCTTTGATCTGCTTGGCCATTTCCTCCGGCTTGTTGCCGATGGGCTCTGCCCCGATGTCCATCATCTGCTTTGTGAACTCAGGGGACTTGATGATCTTGACCACCTCGGCGTTCAGTCGAGCCACGACGTCTTTGGGTGTTGCAGCCGGAGCCAGCAAACCGAACCAGGTGCCAATCGCGATGTTGGGGATCCCCGCTTCTTGCAAGGTCGGTACGTTGGGAAGGGTTGAGGAACGCTTGGCCGTGGTCACGGCCAGGGCCTTCAGCTTGCCTTCCTTGATGAAGGGGAGGACAGGCGTGATGGTGTCAAACGACATGCTCACTTGACCGCCCAGCAAATCGGTCGTCAAAGGCGCACTTCCCTTGTAGGGCACGTGCAGGATCTTTGCGCCTGTTTCGATCTGGAACTGCGTTCCGATCATGTGCTGTGCCGTGCCAGTTCCGTTCGAGCCGTAGGACAGCTTTTCCGGGGATGCCTTGCCAACTGCAACCAGGTCGTTGACGCTGTTGTAGGGGGCCTTGCTGCTCACGACCAGGACGTTGGGCACCAGGGCCACGGTCGTGATGGGTGCAAAGTCTTTTTCAAAGCTGTACTGCAAATTCTTGTAGACGCTGGTGGCTACCGTGTGATGGACCGCACCCATCAGCAAGGTGTAGCCGTCAGCGGGAGCCTTGGCGACGACCGCCGCCCCCAGGGTGGCGCCGGCACCGGGCTTGTTCTCGACGATCACGGGTTGGCCAATTGCAGCCGACAGCTTTGTCGAGACCGCCCGCGCCAACACATCGGTCGTCCCCCCCGCTGGGAACGGAACCACAATCGTGACGTTTTTGGTGGGCCAGGCTTGCGCTGAGGCCAATCCGGCGGCGCCGCACAGGACAGTTGCCAGAACTTGTTTGGCGAATTTGTGAGCCATGTTTGTCTCCTTGGATCTTGAGGGTTTCGTCTCTCTGCCGGTATCGGCTAGGTTGCACTTTAGATTCTTTCAACTTTAAAATTCGGCCGAAAATTTAAATCATTCTTAACTTGAATTTAAAAATCATGGCCAAGTTGATCAACCCTGCAGACATTGAATTTTTCCTGGCCTTGGCCACCGCCTGCTCTATCAGCAAGACGGCACGCGAGCAGGGCATTACCCCCGCGGCTGTCAGCAGACACCTGTCTCTGATGGAAACGCGTCTTGGCATCCCGCTTTTCAATCGGACCACCCGGAGCATGAGCCTCACCCCTGAGGGGGAGGTCTATCTGGAACACGCGCGCAAGATCATTGCCGGCATCAGCGAGATGGAGGACCAGCTTTTGGGGTCTACCGCTGCGCCCCAGGGATTGCTGAGGGTGAATGCCACGCTTGGGTTCGGCCGAAACCATATTGCCCCCCTGATTTCCGAATTTGTCCGGAAGTACCCCAAGGTGGACATCCAGCTGCAGTTGTCAGTCAATCCACCGCCCAGTGGCGACGACGCTTACGACATCTGTTTCAGGTTCGGCAATCCGCCGGACTCCCGTTCTGTCGCTCGACTGATCGCCGCGAATCGCAGAATCGTTGTGGCCTCGCCCATGTACTTGAAGAAGCACGGGGAACCCAAGACGCCTGGCGATCTCGCAAAGCACAACTGCATAGGCATTCGTCAAGGCGATGAGGCGTATGGGCTGTGGCGATTCACAAGCACAAAAGGCAAGGGCAAAAGCAAAACCGAATCAACGCAGAGCGTCAGGATTCGGGGAAATCTGACGACCAACGACGGCGGCATTGCTGTCAACTGGGCACTGGATGGTCACGGCATCCTGCTCCGGGCCGAGTGGGATGTTCAGAAGTATCTGCAGTCGGGCCGGCTGGTTCAGCTGCTACCCGGCTACAACAGCCCGGACGCCGATATTTATGCCATCTATGCCCAGCAAAACAGGGCCTCTTTGCGTGTGAAGACATTTCTTGACTTCGTGGTTGCAGCGTCAGGCAATTGAGTTGCGTCTGGGCACGGTCCCAGAAAGCACACCTGCATACGATTTCGAATGGCTGCTTCGGTCTGAAGTTTCAACCGCTGGAGGCAACACACGGCAGCCATCGACGCGATCGCGCTGACCATTGCCCCCCCTCAAGGTCAAGGCTCATCGTCCGGGTGTATAAACAGGGCCCCCGGTCCTGCGCCACGTCGTTCAACTTGCGCGCAGGCCCCATCACACACAACAAGCCAGGCGCCCTGGAGCGCCGCAACCGCAAGAAAGATCCGACATGGGCGCGCAGTGGAAAGCAAAAGGCAAGGCACAGGCCGCAGATGCCAGAGGCAAACTGTTTGGCAAGCTGGCCAAGGAAATCATGGTGGCGGCACGCAACGGCGCCGACCCGGCCCTGAACGCCCGCCTGCGGCTGGTGGTGGAACAGGCCCGCAAGGTCTCCATGCCCAAGGACACGCTGGAGCGCGCCATCAAGAAAGGCGCCGGCCTCACCGGTGAAGCGGTCCACTTCGAGCACGTGATCTACGAAGGCTTCGCGCCGCACCGCGTGCCGGTGATGGTGGAATGCCTGACCGACAACGTCAACCGCACCGCCCCTGAAATGCGCGTGCTGTTCCGCAAGGGTCAGCTGGGCACCTCCGGCTCGGTGGCCTGGGACTTTGACCACGTCGGCATGATCGAAGCCGAACCCGCTGCGGCCGGCGCCGACCCCGAGCTGGCCGCCATCGAAGCCGGCGCCCAGGACTTCGAGCCGGGCGAGGAAGGTGGCACCACGCTGTTCCTGACCGACCCCACCGACCTCGACCTGGTGAGCCGCGCCCTGCCCGCCCAGGGTTTCACCGTCCTGTCGGCCAAACTGGGCTACAAGGCCAAGAACCCGGTTGACCCGGCCAGCCTGAGCGCCGAAGCGCTGGAAGAGGTGGAGGCCTTCCTGGCCGCCATCGACGCCAACGACGACGTGCAGAATATCTTTGCCGGCCTGGGCAACTGACCCCCGGCCCGACTTGCATTCCTTGACAACCGACCGCCATGACCGACACCACGCAACGCCCCGCCTTGCCCGACCACCTCTCCATCGACCCGCGCAGCCCGCATTACGTGGCCGCCGTGTTCGAGCATGAGGTCGGCATCCGCTTCAACGACAAGGTACGCATGGACGTCGAGGAATACTGCATCAGCGAAGGCTGGGTGAAAGTGCCCGCCGGCAAGACGCTGGACCGCAAGGGCAACCCGTTGATGCTCAAGCTCAAGGGCAAGGTCGAAGCGTTTTACCTCTGAGCGACGCGGCCAGGCCATCAGCGCGGCTCGGCCGCGGCTTAACGCCGGGTGTAGGCCAGGCCTGAGGCCACGCCGCCAAAGAGGTCGCCCTCCACCAGCGCCACGCCGGCAAACTCGGCTTGCAAGGCACGCTGGAACGGCCGCAGGGCCGAGGAACCGCCGGTGAGGTAGATGGCATCCAGCGCGCTGTTCGTCAGGCCCGCGCGCTGCACGCACTCGCGCGCGCAGGCCACGGTGCGTGCCAGCAGGGCGTGCAGGTGCGCCTGCATGGCGCTCCCCGTCATCGGCGCGGCCAGATTCGCCTCTACATACGACAAGTCCATGGTGGCATCGGCATCCTGCTGCGAGCAGCGGATCTTGGCCTGCTCCACCTCGTGCGCAATGTGGTGGCCATAACGCTGTGTCAGCACGCGCATCAGTCGCTGGTGCAGGCGCGCATCGGCGTAGTTGGTCCACAGAGCCTGCGCGTCGCTCAGGGCCCGCGGCTGGTACAGCCAGTTGATCAGGTGCCAGGTGGAGAGGTCGAAGAAGATGCGGCTGGGCACCTCGCGCCCCTGCGGCCCCAGATGGCGGTAGCCCAGCAGCGGCATCACCTGCTCCAGGCTAAGTTTCTGGTCGAAGTCGGTGCCACCGATGTGCACGCCGGTGGTGGCCAGCACGTCCTGCGAGCGGTCGGCCTGCGCCATCCGCTGCGGCCCCAGGCGCACCACGGAGAAGTCCGAGGTGCCGCCGCCCAGGTCCACCACCAACACCGTGCTCTCCTTGTCCAGTCGGCGCTCGTAGTCCAGCGCCGCGGCAATCGGCTCCAGCTGGAACGACACCTCGGTAAAACCCACCGCCTGCGCCGCCTGCAGCAAGGACGCTTGTGCCAGCGCATCGCGCTCGGGGTCGTCGTCCACAAAGTGCACCGGCCGCCCCATCACCACGCGCGTGGGCGCAGCGCCCAGCGCCTGGGTGGCGCGCTCGCGCAGCGTGGCCAGGAAGGTGGCAATGATGTCCTGGAAACTCACCTGCCGGTGGTTGACGACGGTCGTCTCCAGCAGCAGCGGGCTGCCCAGCAGACTCTTGAGCGAGCGCATCAGCCGCCCCTCGGTGCCGTCCAGGTACTGCGCCACGGCGTCGCGGCCGAAATGGGTGCTGAGGTCTTCGCTGTTGTAGAACACCGCCGTGGGCATGGCGGTGGCCGCGCCCTCCAGCGGAATCAGGCGCGCCGCGCCATGGGGCTCGGCCCAGGCGATGGCCGAATTGGAGGTACCGAAGTCAATGCCGAGGGTGCCCTGGAGTGAAAGTGTCATGAAAAGAAAACGTGATGGCCAAGGCCCGGAGTCAGGACGGGCGATTGTGCCACCGAGCGCTCATCAGGCCAGGCCGCATCAGGTCTGCGCTCGGGGCGCTACGGAGAATTCATGTGGTCTTTCCGCCACCAAGCCTCGGCAGGAGAAAAAGCATCACAGAAACTTACAAAGTTGCCATGAAAGATTCATGATCCGCCGTCAAGATAGCCGCTCGCATTTGTTTCGCAGAAAGACTTTGCGCGATGGCATGACGGAAGCCATTGTTGGGGCCCATACCGTCAGGTTGTTCATCATTGTCTTGATGAATTGATGCACTTCGATTTTTGGGCGGATGGAGTGCATTTGCGTTGGCCCAATCAATGAGGGTGGCATGCCATGAATCTCAACGATACCCAGAAAGTCCCTGCCGTGGAGGCCCCAGGCGGCCAAGCGTCGGAGAGCCAGATCGCACAGCTGGTGGCGCAAGTCTATGAAACGGCGCCGCCGGAGTTGCGCATCAGTTTGCTGGAGCAACTGCTCAAACCGCTGGGCATTCTCTCGCTCATCGCCGTTGCCGATGGCATCTTCGCCAAAATCCGCTTCAGCAGCGGGTGGCCGAACATGCCGATCCGCTTCGAGGATGCACAGAAAGTGCAAGCCAAAGATGTGATGGCCCTGGTCGAGCGTGTGCAACAGGTCAGCGTCAACTCTGTCGATAGTCTGACCAAGCTGCTCTCGGCCTCGCCGGTCATGGCAGGTTCGGCCGCTGCGGTGCTGCTGGTCGCGGTGCTCGTGCAACGCGCCCGCACTCGCCGAGCCGACGACGATTGATCCGTCTGCAGCGTCTACCCGCTATCCCCCACCAACGGCCCCACCGGCATGCCGCATGCGCCTGATACCTGAGCGCAGAGTGTGG
The DNA here is from genome assembly GCA_001797315.1 of Curvibacter sp. GWA2_64_110. GTDB lineage: Bacteria > Pseudomonadota > Gammaproteobacteria > Burkholderiales > Burkholderiaceae_C > Hylemonella. Next base: position 18,636 of record MGPC01000039.1, on the reverse strand, counting down.
ATATGCACACGGCACTGCAGGCGGGAAGAGAATGCAGATACCGGGGAGAGTTCAGGGCGCAGCTTCTCGACGTCATGATTCAGCGCCCATCAACTGCACAGGAGATGACTATGAAAAAAGTACTGTCGACGACGATAGCCGGTCTTTTACTCGTCGGTTCGGCCTGGGCCCAGCCCTACGGCATGGGCGCCGGGATGATGGGGGGCTACGGCGGTGGCATCGGCCCGGGCATGATGGGCGGCTATGGCCAAGGCGGCTATGGCTATGGCATGGGCCCCGGCATGATGGGCGGTTATGCCGGGCGCGGTGACTACTGGGGGCTCGACCTCAGCGCGGATCAGCGCAAGAAGATCGACCAGATCCAGGAGGAAACCGCAAAGGCGCACTGGCAGCTCATGGGCAACATGCAGCAGCAAGGCTTCCACATGAACAACATGTTCGGCCCCGGCGGGCTGGACGAGACGGAGGCCCGCAAGGCGTTCAACACCATGGTGGACGCGCAGAAGGAAATGTTCGAGTCCTCCCTCAAGGCGCGCAAACGGATCGACGCCATTCTGACCAACGAACAGAAGGAGCAGCTGCGGCGCAAATGGGGGCGCTAGCGACAGGGCATGCGTCAGGAAGTTCCCATGGACATGCCCACCCATCATCCGGGCCATGCTGAGCACCGGCCTGCGCCAGCATCCGCGGCGCCGGCCGGCACGGTCTACACCTGCCCGATGCACCCCGAGGTCCGGCAGGACCATCCTGGCAACTGCCCCAAATGCGGCATGACGCTGGAGCCCGTGCTGCCCAGCCTCGATGACGAAGAAAACCCCGAACTGGCCGACTTCCGGCACCGCTTCTGGTGGACGCTGCCGCTGACCACTGTCGTGACCGTCATGGCCATGTTCGGCCACCGCTTCGGCTGGATGGCGATGGCCACCCAGAGCTGGCTGGAGCTGGTGCTGTCGGTGCCCATCGTGCTGTGGGGCGGCTGGCCGTTCTTTGTGCGCGGGGTGCAGTCCGTCACGCGGCGCAGCCCCAATATGTGGACGCTGATCGGGCTCGGCACGTCTGCCGCGTTCATCTACAGCGTTGTTGCCACGCTGGTGCCAGGCGTGTTCCCGCAGACCTTCCAGTCCATGGGGCGCGTGGCGGTGTACTTCGAGGCTGCGGCCGTGATCATCTCGCTGACCCTGCTGGGCCAGGTCCTTGAGCTGAAGGCACGCTCACAGACCTCGATGGCGATCAAGTCGCTGCTCAGACTGGCCCCCAAGACGGCACGGCGCATCGCGCCCGACGGCACCGAGGAGGACGTGCCGCTGACGCACGTGCACGTGGGCGACCTGCTGCGCGTCAGGCCCGGCGAGAAAGTCCCGGTTGACGGCGCTGTGGTGGAAGGATCGAGTGCGGTCGATGAGTCCATGCTGACGGGCGAACCGTTGCCGGTGAGCAAACGCCCGGGCGACAAGCTGATCGGCGCCACGCTCAACACCAGCGGCGCACTGGTGATGCGCTCCGAGCGCGTCGGCGCGCAGACCATGCTGTCGCAGATCGTGCAGATGGTCGCGCAGGCGCAGCGCTCGAAAGCGCCCATGCAGCGCATGGCCGACCAGGTGGCGGGCTGGTTCGTCATGGCCGTGGTGGCCGTGGCCGTGCTCACCCTCCTCGTCTGGGGCCTGTTCGGGCCGGAGCCGAGCTGGGTCTACGGCCTGATCAACGCCGTGGCGGTGCTCATCATCGCCTGCCCTTGTGCGCTCGGGCTGGCCACGCCGATGTCGATCATGGTCGCCACAGGGCGCGGCGCCACCCGGGGCATCCTGTTCCGCGACGCGGCAGCGATCGAGAATTTCCGCAAGGTCGACACGCTGATCGTCGACAAGACCGGCACCCTGACGGAGGGCAAGCCGGCCTTTGAGCGCGCGGTCGCCGTAGCAGGCGTCAGTTCCGACGAGGTGTTGCGCCTCGCCGCCAGCCTGGACCAGGGCAGCGAACACCCGCTGGCCGACGCCATCGTGCGCGCAGCGCGCGACCGCGGCCTGGCGCTGGCCAAGCCCGGCGGCTTCGAATCGAATTCGGGCATCGGCGTGCGCGGCACGGTCGAGGGCCGGCAGCTCGCGCTGGGCAACACCACGCTCATGCAGCAAGCCGGCGTGGCGGTCGATGTGCTGCTGCCGCAGGCCGAGGCGCTGCGCGCCGAGGGGGCGAGCGTGATGCACCTGGCGGTCGACGGCCGGCTGCTCGGGCTGCTGGCCGTGTCCGACCCGGTCAAGGCCAGCACACCGGAGGCGCTGGCGGCGCTGAAGGCCGCCGGCCTGCGCGTGGTGATGGCCACCGGGGATGGCTGGACGACCGCACGCGCCGTCGCGGCGCGGCTGGGCATCGACGAGGTGCACGGCGAGGTCAAGCCCGCGGACAAGCTGGCCCTGGTGCAGCAACTGCAGCGCGAAGGGCGCGTCGTCGCAATGGCCGGCGACGGCATCAACGATGCCCCGGCCCTGGCGCAGGCTGATGTCGGCGTCGCCATGGGAACCGGCACCGACGTGGCCATGAACAGCGCACCGGTGACGCTGGTCAAAGGGGACTTGCGCGGCATCGCGCAAGCGCGGCTGCTTTCCGAGGCGACGATAACCAACATGAGGCAGAACCTCGGTTTTGCCTTTGTGTACAACGTGCTCGGCATCCCGCTGGCAGCGGGCTTGCTGTTCCCGTTCACCGGCTGGCTGCTGTCGCCGATGATCGCTGCGCTGGCCATGAGCCTGAGTTCGGCGTCCGTCATCACCAACGCACTGCGTTTGCGCGCAGGGAAGTAACCGAAGGCTGCGGCTACAGGCACGCTGTTGCCACCCTACATGAGAAAACCCGCTCTGGCATAAGCCAAGGGCGGGTTTTATTTTAGGCATCAAAAAGGCCTGTAGCCCTTTCTGAATATGCGCAAGGCGCTACTGAATCAATAGCATCTTGCGTCGTTGCAGAGTAGCACGACGTTAGCGCCCCATCAAGGCGCGCACGTGCGCAGCGGTGCCGCTGGCCAGGCCTTCCAGGCTGTAGCCGCCTTCGAGCACCGACACCACGCGGCCGCCGGCCGTCTCATCGGCCACCTGCAGCAGCTCGCGTGTGATCCAGTGGTAGTCGTCATCGGTGAACTTCAGGCCACCCAGCGGGTCCAGGTGGTGGGCGTCGAAGCCTGCCGAGATGATGAGCAGCTCGGGCGCGAACTCGCGCAGCGCCGGCAGCAGCACGTCCGACATGGCCGCGCGAAAGGCCGCCGAGCCAGTGCCGCGGGGGAACGGCATGTTGACGATGTTGTGGGCCACGCCGGTCTCGTGGCGCGCACCGGTGCCCGGGTAGAACTGCCCCTGGTGGCAGGAGCCGTAGAACAGGTCCGGGTCGTCGTAAAACGAGCTCTGCGTGCCGTTGCCGTGGTGCACGTCAAAGTCCACCACCGCCACACGCTGGATGCCGTGCTGCTGGCGCGCATGGATGGCGGCAATGGCCGCCTGATTGAAGACGCAAAAGCCCATGGCCTTGTCCGCCTCGGCGTGGTGGCCGCAGGGGCGCGTGGCACAAAACACATTCCTGGCCTGCTGGGCCACCACATCGTCCACCCCGGCGCAGGCCGCGCCCACGCAACGCATCACCGCCTCCAGCGAGCCGGGCGACAGGATGGTGTCGCCGGCGTCCAGCGCGCGGTAGCCCTCGGTGGGCGACGCGGCCTGCACGTCCTCCACGTAATCGGGCGTGTGGATGTGCAGCACCTGCTCGAAGGTGCCCAGCGGGGCATCGCGCCAGACGGCGTCGGCGAACTCCGGCGTCTTCAACGCGGCCAGCACAGCTTCCAGACGCTCGGGCGACTCGGGGTGGTGTGGGCCGGGTTTGTGGTCGAAACAGGCTTGGTGGGTGTAGATCAGGGTGCTCATGGTGCGTGTCTTCCTCTCATGTTCGGGCGCCGCGTCTTGATTGCGAGACGTACAACGCAGTCGTCAGGAAGATGATTTTGAATTGTATCGAACCATGCGAGCAAGCCGCTACGCCTGAGTTCCGACCAGCGCTAACAAAAGGACTGCACTTTCATTACCTTGCAGGGAACCAGGTGTTTCAACCACGGCAGCCTGCTCAATCGTGCTCACGCGCCAGATGTATCTGATGCAGGGTGATCTTGCGCACCTCGGACTGGCTGGTCTGGATGTGGGCGCGCAGCAGAAGCATGGCTTGGTCGCTGCGCTTGTATTGGATGGCGCGCAATATCTCGGCGTGTTCATCGTAGGTCGCGTTGATGCGGGCCTGCTTGGTGAAATCAAGCCGGCGGATGATGCGGATGCGCTCGGTCACATCCCGGTGCACGCGCGCCATCTCGGCATTGCCTGCAGCAGCCATAAGAGTGCAATGGAACGCTTCGTCCCACTGCGCGACCTGGCGGATATCTGTGCTGCGATCTGCGACAGGAGCTAGCCAGATGGCAGCCAACTGATCCAGCAGGGCACGATCGATTTTGACGCTGTCGGAACACAGGCGCTGCACAGCCGTTGTCTCCAGCACCATGCGCAGGTCGTACAGCTGCTCGAACAGTTCGAAGTCGAAGGGCAGCACACGCCAGCCGTTGCGAAACAGCACTTCGACATAGCCTTCCTGCTGCAACCGGAACAGCGCTTGTCGCACCGGCGTGCGTGACACGCCCAAACGTTCGCTGAGTTCGTTTTCGGTGAAGCGGTCACCGGGGATCAGCTTGAAGTCGGCCACGTCACGCTTGAGCTGGTCATAGACCATGTCGGCACGCGAATGGAAGGCCGGCGCATCGGCAAGGCTAGGATGAGGACGACGACTGACGGTGTACACGGCGAAACTCTACTTAGGATTCCGCAAGGCGGGGCAAGGAAACGGCGAGAATCGACTCATGATTCAGAATGCCGGCGGGTCAAGCAGACTAACATGCGCAGCCACCACTCGCCAACCCTGCGCCGTACGCAGCCAGGTCTGACTCTGACGTCCGGAGCGTGCATTGCCCTGGCGCCGGAACTCTGTGTTGGCGGTCGCGAAGTCGTGGCCGTAGGTGGTGATGACGGTGTGGACGAGTTCACGCGCCAGTCCCTGCGGTGAGCGTCCTGCCCGGAAGGCGCAGATGGCGCCATAACCGTAGAGGTTTTCGGTCGCACCGTAGCGCAGCGTGTGCGGGCTATCCCAGAACAGCTCGTCGAGCACGGCTACATCATTGCCCACCAGCGCCTGCTCATAGCGCAGGAATACCGCGGTGACTTCAGCCAGCACATCTGGCAGGTTGATTTCCATTCAGAGCTCCACGGCCTTAAGGCCAGCAAGACCAGACTGCTGCAACAGCAGCGCAGCACGCAAGGCCAGGTCCTCACGCCACGGCGCAGCGATTACCTGCACACCAATGGGTAGCCCGTCCGTGCCTTCGGGCCACAGCGGTGCGGCCACCACAGGGCAGCCGGCAAAGGAAATGGGCTGGGTCAGCAAACCCATGGCCGGGCGGCAAGGATGCTGCTGGCCGTTGATGTCCAGCCACTCGGTACCGATGGGCGGCGCGGCCACGGGTGTGGCTGGCGCCAGCAGCACATCCCACTGGCTGAACAGCGCCTGGACCTGGGTGCGATAAATCCGGCGAAAGCGCTGGGCTCGCAGGTACCACGCCGCTGGCTGTAGAGCCCCGGCGATGAAACGGTCCACCGATAGCGGCTCGAAATCGTCAGCGCGGGTGCGCAGGTCGGTCAGGTGCAGGCTGCCGCCCTCGCTGGCGGTGACAATGAAAGCTGCAGCGCGAGCAAGCTCCGGTTCGGGCCACTCAACTAGGTCGGTCGCTCCCAGAATTCGCGCGGCAGCCATCACAGCCGCGCGGGCTGGTGGCGTCGCATTTTCATGAAAGTAACCGCCCAGCATGCCGACGCGCAAGCCTGCCACACCCAAGCCAAGACTGCCGCCGATCGGCTGCACTTGCAGTACGTGGCAACCAGGATCCAGCGGATCAGGGTATTGCAGCGCGTCATAAGCCAGGGTCAAGCCTTCGACCGAATCGGCAAAGGGGCCGAGATGGTCGATACTGTGCACGAAAGGGTAGCTGCCGCGGCGCGATAGACGGCCGAAGGTAGGCTTGAGGCCCCAGACTCCACATAGGGAAGACGGCACGCGGATCGAACCGTTGGTGTCCGAGCCGAGCGCCAGCGGCACCTGGCCAGCTGCCACGGCAGCCCCTGAACCGCCGGAGGAGCCGCCAGCGATGCGTGAGAGGTTGTGCGGATTGCGGCAAGGTCCGTAATGCGTGTTCTCTGTGGTGAAACCGTAGGCATACTCGTCCATGTTGAGCGAGCCCACCAATACCGCACCTGCCTGCTGCATGCGCTGCACTAGCACGGCGTCCGCTTCTGCGGGTGCGTGGGTGCAGTTGATTTTCGATCCCGCCAGCGTGATCCCGCCCTCAATATCAAACAGATTTTTCACTGCGTAGGGAACGCCGGCCAGTGGTGGCAACGCCTCGCCACGCGCGCGCGCTGCATCAACGGCCGCAGCTTCGCCGCGGGCGCGCGCGTAGCTCTTGCCCGTGAAAGCATTGACACGACTGTCGGTGACCTCGATGCGCTCGATGTATTGCTCCAGCACTTCGACGGCGGCGAGTTCGCCGCTGGCAATGGCGCTGGCCAGTGCGTGCGTGCGCAGAATGGAATGGGTCATCGCTTGGAATCCTGTCCCGGCTCGGGCCGCTGCGGATGATAGATCTCGGCCAGCTCGTCTTCGGGCGTCAACGGAAACTGCTCCAGCCGTTCGGCCAGAGCGGCGGTGCGCTGCAAGTGGATCGCCACGCGCTGTGCGCGGTCCGCGCTCAGCGGTAGACCCAAGGCCAGGGCGCTGGCTTGTACGTAACTGAGGGCTTCACTCTCGCTCATGATCTGCTCCTGCTGCGTGCTAGCGCCGCACCTCGCGCTGAAAGATCTCCAGACTGAGCTTCTTGGTACGGACGAAGCTAGGCTCGGACAGGGTCTCAACCGTACGCGGACGCGGGTCGTTGTAGGGCAGTATCTCGGCGACGCGGGTAGGCCGCTTGGTCAGTAGCAGCACCTGGTCAGCCAGGTAAACCGCCTCTTCCAGATCGTGCGAGACCAGCAGCATGGTGGTACCCGTCTGCATGAAGACCTCCTGCAGCTTCTCGCGGATGAACAGCGTCATCTCGAAGTCAAGCGCCGAGAAGGGTTCATCCAGAAACAGCACCTCGGGCTTGGGTGCCAGCGCGCGCATGATGGAGGCCGTCTGCTGCTGGCCGCCTGAAAGTTCGTAGGGATAGCGGTTCAGGTCGAACTTGACATCGAAGCTGGCCACCAGTTCGGCCATGCGCCGGTCCACCTCGGCCTTGGACTTGCCCTCCAGCTTGAGCGGGTAGGCAATGTTGTCGATGGTGCGCATCCAGGGGAACATTGCCTCGCGGTAGTTCTGGAAGACGTAGCCGATCTTGGTGTCCTTGAGTGACTTGCCGTCGAACAGGATTTCTCCGGCGTCGACCGGGATGAGCCCGGCGATCATGTTGATCAGCGTTGACTTGCCGCAGCCGTTGGGCCCGAAGACCGAGACGATCTTGCCTTTGGGAATGTCGAGATCGAAGTTCTCGTACAGCGGCCATCCCGCAAAGTACTTGGTCAGGCCGCGGATGGTGATGTGCGTGCCGGCCGGACCGGGTTTGAAGGTTGACACCGGCACATCGGCCACAACAGGGGCATTCAATACGACACTCATCTTCCACTCCAATGCACGATGCGGCGTTCAAAAACCAGGAACAGGATGTTGAGCGCATACCCCAGGGCCCCTGCCGAAAGAATCGAGGCGTACATGTCGCGCACATTCATGATCTGTTGGGAGTTGATGATGCGATTGCCCAACCCGCTGTCGGAGCCGATGAACATTTCAGCCACGATCACGATCACCAGCGCCATGGACACCGCCGAGCGCAGGCCCACGAAACTGGGCTGCAGGCTTTCCCAGACCAGTACGTCCTTGAAGATCTGCCAGCGTGATGCGCCCATCACCTTGGCCGCCATCACACGCTGCTTGCGCGCATTGATCACACCGTAAGCGCTATTGAAGATCACGATCAGGATCGCACCAAAGGCAGCGATGGCCACCTTGTTGATGTCGGATACCCCGAAGATCATCAGGAACAACGGGATCAATGCGGAAGAAGGCGTGGAACGGAAGAAGTCAATCAGGAACTCCACACTGCGGTAGGCCTTCTCGGTGCTGCCCAGCACCACTCCAAGGGGAACGCCGACCACGGCCGCGATCAGGAAGGCCTGGATGGTTCGCCACAGGGTGATGGCAAAGTCCTTGAGCAGCGGTCCGCCGGCCAGACCATTGATCAGAGTGGTCACGGTCTCGGCAGGTGGCGGCAACAGAATGGCCTTGATGGCACCGAGACGCACCACCAGATCCCACACGATGAAGAGCAGAACCGGCCCGATGAAAGGCAAGGTCTTGCCCCAACTGCTCTTGCGCGGCGGAGCTGCGGGCGCAGCTGCCGCCTGAGCCCAAAGAGCCGGCACTGGGCCGGCAGCGGTGGAGTCAGCCATGACGTTCAACCTTTATAGAGCATGGAATCGACCATCAGGCGTGAAGAGAAGATGCCCTTCTCGGCAAACAGGTCGAAGAACTTCTGAAAGTGGGCGACGTCAGCCGGCTTGAATTCGTTGTACATCATGTACGCCGCCAGCGGCACTTCGGCAGTCAGTGCGCCCTCGATGGCGGTATAACCCTTGAGATACTGGCGCGCCTCCACGTTGTTGGCGCGCACATAGGCAACCCCCTTGCCGTAGGCAGCAATGAATTTCTTTGCCGCATCAGGATTTTTCTTGATGAAGGCCGAGGAAAGCGAGGCCGAGCCACCAAACCAAGGGGCCATGGGATCGCCCAGCACGTACCTGGCAATCACGCCGGCTTCCAGCACACGTGTGGTACCGTTCAGGCGGCCGATGGTGCCCGTAGGCTCCAGGGTGTAGCAACCATCGAGCTGGCCAGCGGCCAACGCAGCCACGTGCTGACCTATCGGCAGCTCCACCACGGTAGCGCCGGTCGCGCCACCGCGCTCCAGGATGGTCTTGGCCAGGGTCACGTTCTGGATGCCGGGGCCGGAGCCGATTCGCTTGCCCTTGAGGTCAGCCATGGTCTTGGCCGGGCTGTTGACCGGCACGATCACCTCGTCCAACACGTTCTTCACATTGCTGGGGTTGGAGCAGAAGATCTTGAAGGTGCCCGGTGCCGCCAGTTCACCAATTGCGATGTTGGCCGAGCCCGTGCCGTTGGCAGTGCCATCTGCGCGTTCGGACAACACGGCCTCCATCACCTGCTGGGCACCGGCGAAGCGCAGGGCTTCCACATCCAGACCAGCCTCCTTGAAGTAGCCGCGCTCGATAGCCGCATAAAAAGGCAGGCCCGCCGCGATGGGCCAGTAGCCGATGCGAATCTTGGGGCCGCTTTGCGCACGCACCAGCATGGGCGCGCCCAGCGCCGCCAGCGCAAGGCTGGCACTACCCACCTGTATCAATTTACGACGCGAGGTACTTGCGGTTAAAGTTGTTTGAGTCGTGGCTTTCATGGATCACTCCTGTTGATGGTTAAGGATGGGAAAAGGTTGTGGAGGCGACGGAGCCCTGCCGCGAAGCCAGATAGGCACGCCAGCCGCCGAATTGCGTGATGTCCTGCGCACCCTGTAGCGCCTGCGGCTCGCAAAGAAATCCCTGCACGCTGCTGCCATCCGCCAGCTTCAGCGTACCTATGGATAGAGGCGCAGGCACCAGCGCGACGAAAGATCCGTAGTGCTCGATCGGCATCTCCCAAAGCTCGATCTGTATGCATGCGCCTTCCCCCTCGGCTACGCGCAACAGACCGGGTTTGGGCGGCACAGTGTCAGCCAGGGCATAGAAGCGATAGTTCGACGCAGTTTCAGTGGCCACCAGCAAACGTGCACCGCGCTCAGTGAGTTGGCTGTTAAGCGGCATGCCTGAAAGATGAGCACCTACCACCGCCACCTTCACCATTGCTGCCGGACGGATCCCGGGAATGGGTTGCTCCGCCGGCAACGGTTCGCCCGTGACGCCTTGCGTGAGTCCGGTGGCAAGGTGATATCGCTGCCCCAACTCGGCCAGTTGCCAGTCGCTGCCGCAGGGACCGATCAGCGTGATACCAAAGGGCAGTCCGTCGGGACGGATGCTGCTGGGCACCGACAACGCAGCGTAATCGAGCAGGTTGACGAAATTCGTATAGGCACCGAGATTGCGGTTGAGCACCACCGGATCGGCTTGCATCTGCGCGATGGTGTAGTGCGTGGGCGCGGTGGGGACACACAGCAGATCCATGCTCTTCCAGGCCTTGGCGGCGCGCTGACCCAGGGCGCGCAGCTGCGTCTGCGCAGCGTAGAGATCGGCGGCGCTGTAATGGCGCCCCTTGCCGATGATGCTGCGCACCGGCTCCATCACCTGATCTTCGTGCGTATCGAAGAACTCGCGAATCGCTGCATAACGCTCGGCCACCAGCGCGCTTTCATAAAGCAGTGCGGCGGCCTCAGCGAAAGATTCGAAAGGAATACGCACCTCCACACCCCCAAGACTGCACAGGCGATCCCTCGCCTCCTTGAAAGCGGCCTCAGCCTGCGCATCACCGTAAAACTCCAACTGATCTGGTATACCGAATCGAAAGCTCGCAGGGAAAGGTTGCGTAGCCAGCTCGAGTTCACGCGAATAGGGGTCTTGCGGGTCATACCCGCGCGCTGCGTCCAGCACCTGTGCCGCCAGGCCCACGCTGCGAGCGAAGATGGACACGCAGTCCACGCTCTGCGCAGCAGGCAGTACACCGCACGCGCTGATCAACCCTTTGGAAGGCTTGAGACCAACAATGTTGTTGAGCCCAGCCGGCACACGGCCCGAACCGGCCGTGTCCGTCCCCAAGGAAAAATCCACCTGTCCCGTGGCCACTACATAGGCCGAACCAGAGCTCGAACCGCCCGAGACAAACAAAGGATTGAAGGCATTGGGTACCGCGCCCCAAGGTGATCGTGTGCCATTCAAGCCGCAGGCAAACTGATCCAGGTTGGTCTTGCCCAGTAGCGATGCACCAGAAGCGAGCAGTTTGTGCACCACCGTCGAATGGCCGGATGGCTCATAAGCAAAGGCTGCACAGGCTGCCGTAGTGCGTTGCCCCGCTGCATCAATGTTGTCCTTGACCGCGAAATGCAATCCGGCCAGCGGCCCAGAGCTCGTCCCAGGTAGTGCTGGCTCGAAGCGTGATATCCAGGCTTGCGGGGCTGCGGCGACCGGCGCCTGGCAGTCATGAGCAATGGTTGAGAGGTGCACCATGTTGTTAAATTCGATCTTGTATACATGCGTAGATGCAAAATGTGTGCCAAGAAAGAACTGCAGGCCGTCTTGTACGCAAATAAATGCAAGAGGACATTGCAATCAGAAATTGGAGTGCGTTGAAGCCACCCCGAATTTCTGAGCCAGCGATGAGCAGACGACTCAGATGTCCGCAACGTGTCGAAAGCAGTCACATTACATAAACCCCAGGACGTCCCCCTGCTCGTGCAAGAAAAGGCACTCTTCCTCTCTTCCTCTCTTCCTCTCTTCCTCTCTTCCTCTCTTCCTCTCTTCCTCTCTTCCTCTCTTCCTCTCTTCCTCGCTCCGGCCAATCGGCAACTTAGAACTTCTCGAAGCTGAGCGGCCAAGACGCCCTGAAATCCGTGAGGTAAGCTTGTCTGTGCCGACCCGTGCACGCCTGCCCTTCCCCATGCCCAACGTCGCCTTCCGAAATTCCCTTCGCCTGCTCGGCACGCGGCGCTTTGGCACCTTCTGGTTTGCCAGTCTGCTGGCCAATATCGGCACCTGGGCGCAGCAGGTGGCACAGCCGTGGCTGATGTTGAGCCTGGGCGCCTCGCCCTTCCTGCTCGGGCTCGATGCCTTTGCCCTGGGCGCCCCGGTGCTGCTGCTCATCTTGGTGGGCGGCGCGCTGGCTGACCATGGGGACCGCCGGCGCATCATCGCCGTCTTCCAGTCCATCCAGATGCTGTGCCCGGTGTTGCTGGTGATCCTGCTCGTCCTGGGGATGGTGCAGCCCTGGATGGTGATCGTGCTCTCACTGGTGGTGGGCGTCACCGATGCACTGTCGATGCCGTCCTTCCAGTCGATCGTGCCCTCCATCGTCGAGCGCGAACAGATCCCGTCCGGCATTGCCTTGAACACCACGCAGTTCAACCTCTCGCGCATTCTGGGGCCGGCGGTGGCCGGGGTGCTGATGGCCAGCGTGGGCTTGGCCGGGGCGTTTGCGGTCAGCGCAGCGTCGTATGTCCCCTTCATCCTGGTGGCCTTGTGGATCCTGCCACGCGGCACGCCCGCACCCGCCGGCACCGGCGGGATCGACCGGCACAAGCTGAAAGCCGGCGTGCGCGAGGTGTTGCACGAGCCGGGTCTGCGCGGCGCGCTGCTCACGGTTTTTTTGACGTCCTTGCTCAGTGCGCCGCTCATCACCTTCACTCCTGTCCTGGTGAAGGATGTGTTCCACGCCAGTGCGGGCCAGTTCAGTACGGCGCTAGGCGCTTTTGGTGTGGGCGGCCTGATCGGGGCGACCGGTTTGTTGGCCGTCAATCCGCTGCATGACCGGCGCCCGCTCAGCACCTGGTTTGCAGCGGGCTACGGTGCCATCGTGGTGTTGGCCGCGCTCAACCCCTGGACTTGGGGCCTGCCCGCGCTGATGGTACTGGCCGGCATAACGATGACGGCCAGCAACGCCTCGGCCAATGCACTGCTGCAATCGAGTGCACCGGCGCGCATACGCGGCCAGACGGTCAGCCTGTTCATGCTCTCCATGCGCGGCGGCATGGCGCTGGGTAGCCTGGTGACGGGCATCACGGTGCACCTGCTGGGTGTGCGGGAAGCCCTGCTGCTCAACGGCGTCATCGCCCTGCTGGCGCATCTGGCCGTCGGGCGTGTCTGGCTGAAGGTGCCCTTGCGCTCATAGCGGCCTCCGTGATGGCCAGCGTCTTGGCGCTGGGGGATCTCAGCGCTCAATCGAGGCGCCATCGCGCGTCAATTGCGCTTGCAAGCGGGCCACATCCAGCGTCTGCATGGGTTGCCCCCCTGCCATGGCAGCCGCCGTACCCGCGGCCTGCCCCATGACGAAGCAGCCGCCACTGGCGCGCGCCGCCGATTGGCCTTCGTGCGTCATCGAGGCACAGCGGCCGGCCACCAGCAGGTTGCTGACGGCACGCGGCACCAGCATGCGCCACGGCAGGTCGTTGTAGCTTCGATTGGCATCGCGCGGGAAACCCCAGTCAATGCGGCCGTCCTGGTGTAATTCCATGGGCCAGGCGTTGATGCCGATGCTGTCCTCAAACCGTGCCGAGCCCAGAATGTCTTCCCTGGTCAGCGCATACAGCCCTTCGATGCGCCGCGTCTCGCGAATGCCGACCTGTGGCGCGATTTCCACGATTTGCGCTTTTGAAAAACCAGGAATCTGTTCACGCAGGAATTCAAAGTAATTGACGACTTGACGCCGGCCTTCCAGCTCTCCCGCGCTCAACTCCCGGGCGTCCACGCCGTTCATGGCGTGCCCTTGGGAATTTTTCACCTGCGTCACATTGGCGCGCCATTCGGTTGGGTTGATTTGCGGTCGGATGATGGCACCAAGCCGGGGAAATGCGTAACGTCCGGGGTACGCGGCTTGCGCGCGCGCCATGTAGTCGTTGATCGCGCTGAATTCACCGATGGCGGCCAGCGCGACGGGCGCGTCCACATGGCCGACGCGGAACATGGTGGTCGGAAACAAGCCGCTGCCGTGGCCATCGCCCACCTCATACGGCACGCCGGCAAAAGCGGCCACATCGGCGTCGCCCGAGCAATCAATGAAGACCTGGCCGCGTATCGCCTGGCGCCCGGATTTGGTTTCCACCACCAGGGCTTCAATGCGATCGGCATCCTTCAAAACGGATGCCGCGTAGGCATGGAAAAGAATCTCAACCCCGGTGGCCAGCAGCAACTGGTCGGCAGCACACTTGTAGATGGAGGTGTCATAGGAGCGCACGCGGATCCGACCTTGCATGCCATCCTGCGGCTTGTTCAAGCCGCCCAGGGCCTCCATGCGTGCCAGCAGGTCATTGACCACGCCATGAACGAGCTGCTGCATGTCGCCGTTGCGTCGTCCGTAAAGACCAGCGAAATTGGTCACCCCGCCCGCCGTGCCCATGCCGCCCAGAAAACCGTAGCGCTCCACCAGCAGCGTGCGGGCGCCATGGCGCGCGGCGCTCACCGCAGCAGCCAGACCGGCCGGCCCACCGCCGACCACCACCACGTCATATTCGCCGTAAATGGGCAGACTGCGGCTGGGCTCCTGCATGGATGGTTGCTTGCTCATTCGATCTTGATGCCGCGGCTGGTGATGATGTTCTGCATGATCTTCGCCTCGTCCTGGACGCGCGACTTCAGCGCAAGCGACGAGGCCGTGGCCGGCGCCTGCCAGCCCTGGCCGAACAGCTTCTGGCGTACGCCAGCGTCCTGCAGCACAGCGGGCAGCACGATGGCCAGACGGTCCTGCGCGGCCTTGCTGAGCTTGGCTGGCCCCACCAGCGCCGTCCACACTTCGAGCTGAAAATCCTTCACGCCCGCTTCCCCCAGCGGCGGGACCTCCGGCGCCAGCGTGCTACGGCCACTGGTGATGCCGATGGCTTTCAGCTTTCCCGCCTTGATCTGCGGCAGTGCAATGCCCGGCGGCATGAGCGCCATCTCGATCTGCTTGCCCAGCAGGGCCGTCACGACAAAGGGGTTGCCCTGGTAAGGCACGTGCACCGCAGCGAGGCCCGGAACACGGGCTTTCAGCAACTCCATGCCCAGATGGGCCACCGAACCGGTGCCAACCGAGCCGTAGTTCCATTTGTCACCGGCCGCAACAGCCGCACTGAAAAAGGCTTTGCCGCTGGGCGCATCGGGTTGCGCCACCAGCACCAGCGGCGCGGTACCGACCAAGGTCAGATAGGTGAAATCACGCGCGGGGTCGTAAGGCAACTTGGGGAACAGCATCTTGGCCGACGTCAGGTTGCCGTTGATGACGATGCCCAAGGTGTGGTCATCATCCGCCCTGGCGATCTGGGCGGTGGCAATGTTGCCGGAAGAACCGACCTTGTTCTCGACGATCACCGGTTGACCCAGTGCCTTGGACAGCGGCTCGGCAATGGCGCGTGCCGCGCCGTCAGGTGTGGAGCCGCCGGGGAAGCCCACCAGCAGGTGCACCGGCTTGCTCGGCCAGGTTTCTGCCCATGCGGGCGGCGTGCTGGCAAGCAGGCCAAGCAACGCCAGGGCGCCGAGCCAGGCACGTTTTTGCAGATGGACAGGCATGGAAATCTCCTTGTTCACTCAACGGGGTGGTTCTTGCAACTGGACGCCGCCACGGGGCAGCGGCTGCGCGCACGGCGCAGCAAACGCAAGATTAATCACAGACCACTATTACGTCCATCGCATAATCAAAATAAATATCAGCAGGAATTTGAATAATGGACATGCGACTGCTTGCCATCTTCGACGAGATCTACAAGACCAAGAGTGTCACCCGCGCAGGGCAAAACCTGGACCTGCCCCAGACCTCCGTCAGCCTGGCCCTGGGCCGCCTGCGCCACCAGTTCAACGACCCGCTGTTCGTGCGCACCTCCAAGGGCATGGAGCCCACCCCCCATGCCAAGGAGCTGGTCAAGCCGCTGCGCCAGGCGTTGCAGATCCTGCAAGCGGCCACGCGGCAACAGGTGGTCTTCGACCCGGCGCGTTCGGAGCGGCAGTTCCGCATCAGCATGACGGACTTCAGCCACCTGGAGTTCCTGCCCTCGCTGATCAATCGCGTCAACGAACTGGCACCATCAGTGCAGATTGAAATTTTGAGAATCACACCGGACACGGCGAGCCTGCTGGAGTCCGGCGACTCGGACCTGGCGGTGGGCTTCATGCCGGAGCTGGATGCAGGCTTCTTCCAGCAGAACCTGTTCCAGCAGAACTTCGCCTGCGTCGTGCGCAAGACGCACCCGCGCATCGGCGCACGCATGACGGAAAACCTCTACAAGCGCGAAAGCCACGTGGTCATCACGGCCGCAGGAACCGGGCAGGACCTGGTCGAGAAGACACTCACGCGCAAGGGCATCCAGCGGAAGATCGCCCTCTCCTTGCCCACCCTGCCGGGCCTGGGCAACCTGCTGGCCAACACGGACCTGGTCGCCACCGTGCCCGTGCGCGTGGCCCAGACGCTGGTGCGCATTGCGCAGGTGAAGCTGCTGGCGCCGCCCATCGCGTTCCCCAGCTTCATGATCAAGCAGCACTGGCACGAGCGCTACCAGCACGATCCGGCGAACCGCTGGCTGCGGTCGCAGATGGCGGATCTGTTCCAGGAATGAAACCGCCCACCACCGGCCCCGGTGTACCCCTCATGAAAAACCCGCCGCCTGCATGTGCAGGTGGCGGGTTCTTTTTTGCATCAAACAGGGCCACAGCCCTTGATTAGAAAGCGCGAGAAGCTACTGAATCAATAGCAAATCACGCTTCTTGAGCGGCCGTTGAGCTCAGGCCTTTTCGAAGCTGAACTGCCCCGGGTTCTTGATCGGGTCCACGTCGACGGCGATCACGTCCTTCGGCGCAAACTTGCCTTCCAGCAACAGCTTGGAGAGCGGGTTCTCTATGCGTTGCTGGATGGCGCGCTTCAGCGGCCGGGCACCAAACACGGGGTCGAAGCCGACCTTGGCCAGTTCGGCCAGCGCCTTGTCCGACACCTTGAGCGCCAGCTCCATCTTGGCCAGCCGGTCTTGCAGCGCCTGCAACTGGATGCTGGCGATGCTGGTGATGTGCGCGGCGTCGAGCGCGTGGAACACCACGGTCTCGTCGATGCGGTTGAGGAACTCTGGGCGGAAGTGGTTCTTCAGTTCACCCCACACGGCATCTTTCACGTCCTCGTACGACTCGCCCACCATACTCTGGATCAGGTGCGAGCCGATGTTGGACGTCATCACGATGACGGTGTTCTTGAAGTCCACGGTGCGGCCCTGGCCGTCGGTCAGGCGGCCGTCGTCCAGCACCTGCAGCAGCACATTGAACACGTCCGGGTGGGCCTTCTCCACCTCGTCGAGCAGCAGCACGCTGTAGGGCTTGCGGCGCACGGCTTCGGTGAGGTAACCGCCCTCCTCGTAGCCCACGTAACCGGGCGGCGCGCCGATCAGGCGGGCCACGGAATGCTTCTCCATGAACTCGCTCATGTCGATGCGCACCAGATGGTCCACGCTGTCGAACAGGAAACCGGCCAGCGCCTTGCACAGCTCGGTCTTGCCCACACCGGTGGGGCCGAGGAACAGGAAGGAGCCGGTCGGGCGGTTCGGGTCGGAGAGGCCCGAGCGTGAACGGCGGATGGCGTTGGCCACCGCGCTGATGGCTTCGTCCTGCCCCACCACGCGCTCGTGCAGCTTGTCTTCCATCTGCAGCAGCTTGTCTTTCTCGCCCTGCATCATCTTGGCCACGGGAATGCCGGTGGCGCGGCTCACCACCTCGGCAATCTCTTCCGCGCCCACTTGCGTGCGCAGCAGCTTGTTGCCACCACCGGTGCCCTCACCCGCGGCCTCCTTGGCCTGGGCTTCCTTGAGGCGCTTTTCCAGCTCGGGCAGCTTGCCGTACTGCAGCTCGGACACCTTGGCCAGGTCGCCCTTGCGCGTCAGCTCCGTGATCTGGGCCTTGACCTTCTCGATCTCTTCGCGCACGTGCTGGCTGCCCTGGGCCTGGGCCTTTTCGGCCTTCCAGATTTCGTCGTAGTCGGCAATTTCCTTCTGCAGCTTGCCGATCTCTTCCTGGATCAGCTCCAGGCGCTTTTGCGAGGCCTCGTCGGTTTCCTTCTTCATGGCCTCGCGCTCGATCTGCAGTTGGATCAGGCGGCGGTCCAGCTTGTCCATGACTTCGGGCTTGGAGTCGATTTCGATCTTGATCTTGGCTGCGGCCTCGTCGATCAGGTCGATCGCCTTGTCGGGCAGGAAGCGGTCGGTGATGTAGCGGTGGGAAAGCTCGGCCGCGGCCACGATGGCCGGGTCGGTGATGTCCACGCCGTGGTGCACTTCGTACTTCTCCTGCAGGCCGCGCAGGATGGCGATGGTCTGCTCCACCGTGGGCTCGTCCACCAGCACTTTCTGGAAGCGGCGCTCCAGCGCGGCGTCCTTCTCGATGTACTTGCGGTATTCGTCCAGCGTGGTGGCGCCGATGCAGTGCAGCTCGCCGCGCGCCAGCGCGGGCTTGAGCATGTTGCCGGCATCGATGGCCCCTTCGGCCTTGCCGGCGCCCACCATGGTGTGCAGCTCATCGATGAAGAGGATGATGCGGCCTTCGTCCTGCGCCACTTCCTTCAGCACGGACTTCAGGCGCTCCTCGAACTCGCCGCGGTACTTGGCACCGGCCAGCAGGCCCGCCATGTCCAGCACCAGCACCTTCTTGTCGCGCAGGGTCTCGGGCACTTCGCCGTTGACGATGCGCTGGGCCAGGCCTTCGACGATGGCGGTCTTGCCGACGCCGGGCTCGCCGATCAGCACCGGGTTGTTCTTGCTGCGGCGTTGCAGCACCTGGATGGCGCGGCGGATCTCGTCGTCGCGGCCGATCACCGGGTCGAGCT
>MGPC01000038.1 GCA_001797315.1 Curvibacter sp. GWA2_64_110 | reverse complement strand
GCCGTCCTCAGGACCCTCGGCCCCTTTACCTTGCATTTTTGCTTGAACTTTAGCCATCTTAAATTCCGATCTGCTTAGAACTGCAAGCCAGCTTCGCGTGCCGCATCAGCCAGCGCCTTGACGCGGCCGTGGTACGCAAAACCTGCACGATCAAATGCCACCTTCTCGACACCAGCGGCTTTCGCCTTCTCGGCGATACGCTTGCCGATCAGCTGGGCAGCAGCGGCATTGCCGCCTTTGCCCGAGCCGCCGAGCGACTTGCGCACATCGGCTTCGGCGGTAGAGGCACTGGCAAGCACCTTGGCACCGTCGCCCGAAATCACGCTGGCGTAGATGTGCAAATTGGTGCGGGTAACACTCAGACGGGCAACGCCTTGCTGGGCGATGCGGATACGGGTCTGACGTGCCCGACGAAGACGCTGCTCTTTCTTGGTCAACATGTTGCAGCTCCTTATTTCTTCTTGGTCTCTTTGATCGTGACCTTTTCATCCGCATAGCGGATGCCCTTGCCCTTGTAGGGCTCGGGAGGACGGATCGCACGAATTTCAGCAGCCACCTGGCCCACGCGCTGGCGGTCTGCACCCTTGATCACGATTTCCGTGGGGGCCGGCGTTGCCACCGTGATACCAGCAGGCATATCCACATTCACCGGGTGGGAGTAACCCACAGCCAGGTTCAGCTTGGCGCCTTGGGCCTGGGCCTTGTAGCCCACGCCAATCAGGGTCAGCTTCTTCTCGAAGCCCTTGCTCACGCCCACCACCATGTTGTTCACCAGCTGACGCATGGTGCCACTCATGGCATTGGCTTCGCGGGATTCATTGGCAGGGACAAAGCTCAGCTTGCCACCCTCGTTATTCACATTCACCAAAGCGGACTGAGCCAGCGACAGGGCACCACCGGCACCCTTGACGCTGATCTGGTCAGCCTTGATCGACACATCCACCCCGGCGGGGATGGCAACGGGCATTTTTCCTACACGTGACATTTCAGTTTCTCCTCAATGCCGCGTTAAGCCACGTAGCAGAGCACTTCGCCACCGACACCGGTAGCGCGCGCCTTGCGATCGGTCATGACACCCTTGGGGGTTGTCACAATGGCCACGCCCATTCCGTTCTGGACCTGGGGGATGGCATCGCGGCCTTTGTACACGCGCAGGCCGGGACGGCTGACGCGCTCGATACGCTCGATCACCGGACGGCACAGACACGGTGGTTTTGGCCACCATCTGCGCATTGCGGATGCGTGTCAACAGGTCGGCGATGGGATCACTCATGCTCATGTTTAATCTCTCCTACCGCTTACCAGCTGGCCTTGGTGACACCAGGGATGTCGCCGGCAAAAGCCAATTCACGAATCTTGGCGCGAGCCAAGCCGAACTGGCGGAACGTACCGCGCGGACGACCGGTAATGGCGCAACGGTTGCGCTGGCGCGTCGGGTTGGCGTTGCGCGGGAGCTTCTGCAGGCCCAGACGGGCAGCCGCACGCTCTTCATCGCTACGCTTGGCGTCGTTTGCAATGGCCTTGAGTTCCGCGTGTTTTTTCGCGTACTTGGCGACCAGTTTGTCTCGCTTGAGCTCGCGCTCGATCAAAGCTACTTTAGCCACGGGTCACCTCAGTTCTTGAACGGGAAACGGAAACCAGCGAGCAGCGCCTTGCACTCTTCGTCGGTTTGGGCCGTTGTGGTGATGCTGATATTGAGACCGCGCAAGGCATCCACCTTGTCGTACTCGATCTCAGGGAAAATGATCTGCTCTTTGACGCCGATGTTGTAGTTGCCACGACCATCGAAAGCGCGACCGGAGATACCACGGAAGTCACGCACACGCGGCAGAGCCACGGTGACAAAACGATCCAGGAACTCAAACATCTGGACGCCACGCAGGGTCACCATGCAGCCAATGGCCTGGCCTTCGCGGATCTTGAAACCGGCGATAGCCTTCTTGGCCTTGGTCACAACCGGCTTCTGGCCGGCGATCTTGGTCAGATCGCTCACGGCGTTGTCCATGACCTTCTTGTCGGCGACCGCTTCGCTCACACCCATGTTCAGGGTGATCTTGGTAATGCGCGGCACCTGCATGGGCGACTTGTAGCCGAACTTGGCGGTCAACTCAGGAACCACCTTCTCGCGATAGTGTTGTTGCAGACGTGCCATGCTTATGCCACCTTGATTTCTTCGCCGCTGGACTTGTAAACGCGAACGCGTTTGCCATCCGCCAGCAGCTTGATGCCCACACGGTCAGCCTTGCCGGTAGCCGCATTGAAAATAGCCACGTTGGACTGATGAATCGGCATGGCCTTCTCGACGATGCCACCCGTGGTGCCCTTCATCGGATTGGGCTTGGTGTGCTTCTTCACCAGATTCACACCCTCAACCAGAATATGGGAGTCATCCTTGCGCAGCGCAACCTTGCCGCGCTTGCCCTTGTCGCGCCCCGTGAGCACGATGACGTCGTCGCCTTTGCGAATCTTGTTCATGGCGGGTCCTTAGAGAACTTCAGGAGCCAGGGACACGATCTTCATGAACTTCTCGGTACGCAGCTCGCGCGTGACCGGTCCAAAGATGCGGGTGCCAATCGGCTCCAGTTTGTTGTTGAGCAGCACAGCGGCATTGCCGTCGAACTTGACCAGCGAACCGTCGCCCCGACGGATACCCTTGGCCGTGCGAACCACCACAGCGCTATAGACCTCGCCCTTCTTGACGCGGCCGCGCGGAGCAGCTTCCTTGATGCTCACCTTGATGATGTCGCCTACGCTGGCATAGCGACGCTTGGAACCGCCGAGCACCTTGATGCACAAAACGGACTTCGCGCCGGTGTTGTCGGCGACTTCTAACCGAGATTCAGTCTGGATCATTTCAATATTCCCAACTTGCACCGAAAGGGCTCCCGCACAGCGAAAACACCCCGGTCAGTCTTGGGCCCGTCGTCCTCGGCATGAACCACTCACACCGTCTCCGCTGGGCAGAAACTCCGCGTCTTTTTAACGCGAAGCCTTTAATTATGCCAAGTTAATTTCCGGCCGTCAAGCACCCTGCTCCGGCAACCACATATATTTGTCAGCCAGCCTCAGGAACGCGTCCAACCGCGGGTCTGCATCGGTCTCCTGCCGCAACAGCTCCGCCACCCGAGGCGCCACCTGGCGGGCCAGCCGTGCATCCAGAAACAGCAGGCGAACCCGGCGGGCCAGCACATCCTCCACCGTACGCGCATACTCATGGCGCGCAGCAAACCGCACCATGGCCTCGCTCAAGCCATCCGCCAGCATGGCGTCCGCCCCTTCCAAAGCAAGCACATACTTTTTCTCGTCGCCATACAAATCAAGACTTGTTGCCGAACTCAGCGATACCTCTTGCGCCATCTCCGGCGCGCCGACAAGCCTCATGTGAGCAGTCACCTCAGATTGGACATCCGGCAACAAGCCCGCTTCCGTGCAGTGCGCCAGAACATCCTCGGCCATGGCACGATAGGTGGTCCACTTGCCGCCGGTCACACTCACCAACCCGCTACGACTGACCAGCACGGCATGCTCCCGGCTCATCGCCTGGGTCGCCTCATGCCCCCTCGAACCCTCCGGCTGCAGTTGCACCAGGGGACGCAAACCGACCCAGATGCTGCGAACATCCTGCCGCGTCGGCGCCCGGCGCAAATAGCGCCCGGCTTCACCCAGAATGAAATCCACCTCATGGGCCAACGGCCGCGGCTCGGGCTCAATCGCATCGCGTGGTGTGTCGGTCGTCCCCAGAATCAGCTTGCCCAGCCAAGGCACGGCAAACAGCACCCGGCCATCCGATGTTTTCGGCACCATCAGTGCGGCGTCCCCCGGCAGAAACTCGCGGTCCACCACCAAATGCACGCCTTGGCTCGGCGTCACCACCGGATGCACGGACTGACCATTGGCAACACTATCCTGCTGCCGCAAGGCATCGACCCAGACCCCCGTGGCATTGACGACACAACGGGCGCGGACCGCAAAAGACCGACCGGTTTCCACATCCGTGCAGCGCAGCCCGGCCACCCGTCCCTGTTCATGGAGCAGTTCGCCCACCGGGCAGTGATTGAGCAGCAACGCCCCGGCACGGGCAGCGGTCCGCGCCAGCGCCAACGCCAGCCGGGCGTCGTCGAACTGGCCGTCCCAGTAACGCACGCCGCCGTACAAATGCTGCGGCTGGACCGTCGGCAGGGTCTGCAGGGTCTGCGTCGGGCTCAGCAGCTCGGTACGCCCAAGGCCGGCCTGGCCGGCCAACAGGTCATACAGTTTGAGGCCGACACCATAGAACGGCTTGTCCCACCAGCGGTAAGCTGGCACGACAAACGACAGCGGTCGTGCCAGATGGGGGGCATTGGCCAGTAACAGGCGGCGCTCCCGCAGCGCCTCGCGCACCAGCGACAGCCGGCCCTGGGCCAGGTAGCGCACACCACCGTGCACCAACTTGGTCGAGCGCGAGGACGTGCCTTGGGCAAAGTCATGCGCCTCCAGCAGCAGCACCCGCAGGCCGCGCGCCGCGGCATCAAGCGCCACCCCGAGTCCCGTAGCGCCACCCCCGACCACAGCCAGATCGAAATCAGGCGTCTGCGCCAGACGGGTCAGCAGCTCAGCACGCCGAGTGGGCAAGGGCACGTCGTTGTCTGCCATGGCTCAGGTCGGCGCCCAGTTGCGCGAACGCGCCACCGCTTCACGCCAGCGCGCCAGCTTGGCCGCACGCCCGGCCTCGCCCAGCACCGGCTCGAAACGGCGATCGGCCTGCCATTGCGCCGACAGTTCGTCCGCCCCCGACCAGAAACCGGTCGCCAGCCCGGCCAGATAGGCCGCGCCCAGCGCCGTCGTCTCGGTTTGGCGCGGCCGCACCACCGGCACGCCGAGAAAGTCCGCCTGCATCTGCATCAGCAGGTCATTGCGGCTGGCACCGCCATCGACACGCAACTCGTGCAACGGCATGCCGGCATCCTGGCCCATGGCCGCAAACACGTCGGCCACCTGCAGCGCAATCGACTCCAGCGCGGCACGCGCCAGATGAGCCCGCCCCGTGCCGCGCGTCATGCCCACCAGCGTGCCACGCGCATGGCCGTCCCAGTAGGGCGCACCAAGGCCGGCAAAGGCCGGCACCAGGTAAACCCCTTGCGTATCGGGCACGCTGGCTGCCAGCGCCTCGACCTCGGACGCCGAACGGATGAGCTGCAAGCCATCGCGCAACCACTGAACCGTGGCCCCGGCCATGAAAACCGACCCTTCGAGCGCATAGCAGGTCTTGTCGGCCTGCACGGCGGCGGGCGTATCACCGGAACCCACCCAGGCCACCGTACCGAGCAACCGGTGGCGGCTGCTGACCGCCGCGCTGCCGGTATTCATCAGCATGAAGCAGCCGGTGCCGTAGGTGTTCTTGGCCATGCCCGGCGCGAAGCAGGCCTGGCCAAAGGTGGCGGCCTGCTGGTCACCGGCGACACCGGCGATCGGGATCGCCGCCCCGAACAGGCCTGCATCGGTCTCGCCCAGTACGCCGCAGGAAGACAGCACCTGGGGCAGCACGCTGGCCGGAATATTGAACAGCCGCAGCAACTCCGCATCCCATTGCAGGCGGTGGATATTGAAAAGCAGGGTGCGCGCGGCGTTGCTGGCATCGGTGGCATGCACACGCCCACCGGTCAGCTGCCAAAGCAGCCAGGCATCGATGGTGCCGAAGGCCAGTTCGCCCGCTTCAGCCCTCTGTCGCGCGCCCGGCACCTGGTCCAGCAGCCACTGCAACTTGGTCGCCGAGAAATAGGCATCGAGCACCAGCCCCGTCTTGCGCTGGATACGCGGGGCCAGGCCCTGCGAGCGCAATGCATCGCAATGGCCGGCCGTGCGGCGATCCTGCCAGACGATGGCCGGCGACAGTGGCACACCGGTTTTGCGATCCCACAGCACCGTGGTTTCGCGCTGGTTGGTGATGCCGACGGCAGCGACCTGCCGCGCCGCTGCGCCGGCCTTGGCCAGCACATCGCGCGCCACCGCCAGCTGGGTTTGCCAGATCTCGTTGGCATCATGTTCGACCCAGCCGGCCTGCGGAAAATGCTGGGGGAACTCGCGCTGCGCCAGCGCCGCCACCTGGCCGGCACGGTCAATCAACAGGGCGCGTGAACTGGTGGTGCCCTGGTCGAGGGCCAGAATGTAGGGCCTGTCCATGGGCCCAAAGCGTAGCAGCAAACTGCGACAATCCGATGCAGGACTTTGCCGTCTGGGTACGGCAGCAGAAAGAACATCACATGAGCGAACGAATTGCATTCATCGGCGGCGGCAACATGGCCAGCGCCATCATCGGCGGCCTGATCAAGCGCGGCCTGCCGGCCGGCCAGATCGAGGTGGTCGAGCCCTTCCCCGAGGCGCAACAGGCCCTGCAGGACAAGTTCGGCATCACGGCCCATGCACAGGCTGGCGACTTTCTCGCTGGCGTCAGCATGGTGGTGTGGGCCGTCAAACCCCAGACCTTCAAGGAAGCCGCCGCGCCGGTGCGTGCGCACACCCCGTCCGCCCTGCACCTGAGCGTGGCTGCCGGTATCCCGAGCGACAGCATCGCGCGCTGGCTCGGCACCGACCGCGTGGTGCGCAGCATGCCCAACACGCCGGCCCTGATCGGCATGGGCATCACCGGCCTGTTTCCCCGCCCCGGCGTGACATCTGATGATCGACGCCGGGTCGAGGAGGTCGCCGCCACCATGGGCGAGTTCCTCTGGGTCGAGCGCGAAGCACAGATCGACGCCGTCACCGCCCTGTCCGGCTCCGGCCCGGCCTATGTGTTCTATTTCCTGGAAGCCATGACCGACGCCGGCGCCGGCATGGGGCTGACGCGCGAGCAGGCCTACAAGCTGGCGGTGCAAACCTTCCGCGGCGCCAGCGCGCTGGCGCATGCGTCCGCCGAGCCGCCGGAAATCCTGCGCCAGCGCGTCACCTCCAAAGGCGGCACCACCCATGCGGCCCTCACCAGCCTGGAAGACCACCAGGTCAAGCCGCTGTTCGTCCAGGCCATGCAGGCCGCCCAGCACCGCGCCCGGGAGCTCGGCGAAGAATTCGGCCGCGACTGAAAGCCTGAGCGCCAAATGGGATTAAAGTGCAGCTTGCGCACGGCCCCGGCTGACACCGCGCATTCCCGACATAACGACGAGAGGATTTGCCCCATGAACAAACTGCTTACCACCCTGATCAGCGCGGTTGTGTTGGCCCTGCCGCTGGCGGTTTCCACGCAGGCCGCGGCCCAGGCACAGCCGGCCGTGCCGGCGCAACCCGCCGTGCAACCGGCGGCACAGCCGCAGCCGGCTGAAGCCCAGCCCAAAGCCAATGCCAGCAAGAAAAGGGCCAAAGCCAAGAAGTCCAAGAAAGCGAAGAAGCAGAAATAATGGCCGCGGCGACTGCGTTTGCCGTAACGCAGCGCCGCCCACTCAAGCCGCCCCACGGGGCGGCTTTTTCATGTCAGCGTGTAGCCGGCCACGATGCCGGCAAAGACGGTAAAACCCAGCCAGTGGTTGATGCGAAAGGCCTTGAAGCAACCCTCGCGCGTGCGGCCACGGATCAACGTGTAGTGCCAGGCCACCTGCGCCAGGGCCACCGCAATTGCTATATAAAATATAGCACATGCCGCAGTATTGACAAGGGCCAGAGCCCAAATTGACAGATAAACCAGGTAGCTGGCCAGCACCACCGGCACATCGAAGCGCCCCAGCGTGATGGCCGAGGTCTTCATGCCGATGCGCAGGTCGTCGTCACGATCGACCATGGCGTACTCGGTGTCGTAGGCCAGCACCCAGAACAGGTTGCCCAGCAGCAGCACCCAGGCCAGCAGCGGCACCTGCCCCTGTACCGCGGCAAAGGCCATCGGGATGCCAAAGCTGAAGGCCACGCCCAGCACCGCCTGCGGCATGGCAAAAAAGCGCTTGGCATAGGGATAGACCATGGCCACAGCCAGCGCGGCAAACGACCACAGCACCGCCACCGGGTTGGTGGTCAGCACCAGCACGAAAGCCAGCAGCGCCAGCACCACCCCCAGCCACAGCGCCTCGCGCACCGACACGGCACCAGTGGTCACGGGCCGCTGCGCCGTGCGCTTGACGTGGCGGTCGAAGTCGCGGTCCGCCACATCGTTGAGGCAGCAGCCCGCACTGCGCATCAGGATGGTGCCCAGCACGAACACCGCCACCAGATGCCAGCCCGGGAAACCGTCGGCCGCCACCCAGAGCGCGCTCAAGGACGGCCAGAGCAGCAGCAGCCAGCCCGCCGGCCGGTTCCAGCGGATCAGGTCCAGGTAAAGAGCGGCTTTGCGCGACAGCACCATCAGGCTCAGCCTCCGAGGTGGCGCAGATCCAGCCGGCCGTCGCGCAGGGGCGGGCACCAGAAACTGGCGCTGGTCACGGGTTTGGCAATCTGGAACAGCGCATCCGTGATGCCGTCCTCCAGCCCGGCCATGCGGCGCATCTGGGCCTCGAAGGCAGCCAGCGATTTGCCGAAAGCCACGAACACCAGACCGGCCTGCCCGCCTTCAGCCCACGGCATGGAGCGCCGCAACACAAAGGCCTCGGGGGTAAAACTTTCCTGCGCAGTGCGCTTCACATGCGCCGACGCAGGCGCATCGTCGAGTTCTTCGTTGTCGCTGCGACGGCGCCCGATCATGTGATCCTGCGCCTGCGAAGGCATGGCGTCGAAGGCATCCAGGTCATGGGTCCAGAGCTGGACCGCCATGAAACTCGCCCCATCCAGCCCATCGCCCTGGCCGTGCGCCACGGCCGCGGCACGCGCGTCGCGCCCGGTCGGGTTTTCCGTGCCATCCTCATACCCGGTCAGGTCCCGGCCGTGGCCGTTGGGGCCGCGCCCATGGCGGAAGCCGTCGGTCACGCGCGTCAATTCAAACGCCGGCGCCAGGGCTTTTTCCAGTTGGCGCGAGAGAAGCAGCAAGTCACCGCGGTCACTGCCACGCAACCAGCAACACAGGGCCGCCGGCGTCGACGGCACCTCGATACCCAGATTGGAAATGGCCGCCAGTTCGTGCAAGCCGGGCACCCGGGCGCCCAGGGCTTGCAGGCATGCCGGCCCCAGCCCCGCCACCACCGCCTTGCCGTCGACCAGGGCGGCCAGCCGCTGCAGGCTGTCGCGCACACGCGGCGCGGGTACAGAAGGCGTCAGGGAGAAAAAAACATAACGCCCGGCTGGGGGCACGGGCGCCAGAATGCCCGGCTGGGTCTTGTGTACCGTCACCACCATTCCTCTCAGGACAAGCGTTTGACACCCGGCAGTTCGCAGGCGTAGACGGCGTTGCGCAAGGCGGCAATGGCTTCGTAGCGCGTGAAACTGCGCCGCCACACCAGCACCACGCGGCGCGTGGGCGGTTCGCCCGCAAACGGCAGGTACTTGATGAAACTGTCTTCCTGGCCCGCACCCTTGGTCCTGGCCTTCGGCGCCAGTGCCGTCTTCGGAATGCTCAGGCGCGGCACCAGCGTCACGCCCATGCCGGCCGCCACCATGTGCTTGATGGTCTCCAGCGAAGAGCCCTCGAAGCTCTTGCGAATGCCCTCGGCATTGCTGGAGAAACGGGCGAACTCGGGACAGACCTCCAGCACGTGGTCGCGGAAGCAGTGGCCGGTGCCCAGCAGCAGCATGGTCTCGGACTTGAGTTCCTCGTTGCTGATGTCGTTGCGCTGCGCCAGCGGATGCTGCGACGGCACGGCCGCATAAAAAGGCTCGTCGTACAGCGGCGCCACCGCCAGCCCGGCATCCGGGAAAGGCTCGGCCAGGATGGCGCAATCGATCTCGCCGGTGCGCAGCATCTCCAGCAGCTTGACGGTGAAATTCTCCTGCAGCATCAGCGGCATCTGCGGCGTGTGCGTGATCATCTGGCGCACCAGGTCGGGCAGCAGGTAGGGGCCGATGGTGTAGATCACCCCCAGGCGCAGCGGGCCGGACAGCGGGTCCTTGCCGCGCTTGGCGATTTCCTTGATGTTGGCCGCCTGCTCCAGCACCGCCTGGGCTTGGCGCACGATCTCCTCGCCCAACGGCGTGACCGTCACCTCGTTGGCACTGCGCTCGAACAGCTTGACGTCAAGCTCTTCCTCGATCTTCTTGACAGCCACCGACAAGGTCGGCTGCGACACGAAACAGGCCTCGGCCGCCTTGCCGAAATGCTTCTCGCGTGCCACGGCGACGATGTATTTGAGTTCGGTCAGTGTCATGGCGCAATTGTGACATTCAACCGAATGTGCTCAAGGCAGGGACACCCGCAGCTGCAACAGGCGCCGGGCCTCGCTCACTCTCTCGCTGCTGTAGGCGTCCTTGACCTGGCTGCTGCCGCTGGTGGCGATCGTGACCCATTGCCCCAGCGGTGCGCCCACGGTGGTGACCAGCTGGCTGCGCCCCTGGGCCGGCAGTTCGCCCCCGGAACGCGATTCCAGATGGGCCGACTGCATTTCAACCTCGACCGTCACCGGCTGCTTGCCACCGGCCCAGCGCGGCTTGACCACCAGGCTCTGGCCGGCATCCATCCAGACCAGCGCCTGCGTCACGCTGCCGCCGCGGCTGCTGGCATCGGCGCCGGTCACCGACAGGGTCGAGGTGGTGGATGACACCGACTGCACCCACTGCAGCGGAATCGTCTGCCCCAGGCTGAACGAAGCCTTGCTGCCGTTGCGCACCCGCATCTGCTGCGGTGTCAGCAGTGCCGCCTGCGCTTGGGTGCCGAGCGTATAGCCGCCGGCGCTGCTTTCTTCAATCTGCCGCAATTCCACATTGAGATCGCGCGCCGGCAACTGCGCCAGAACAGGCTGGGCAACCAGCAACACCAAAGCAGCAAGGATGTGGAGTTTCATAGAGAGCCTGATTGTTCCATGGGGCAATCCATTGTGCCAAATCGCCCTGCATCCGAGCGTGACACAATTTCACGCTGCTTGGGGCGCGCCATTCGCGGCGCCTGTCCACCCTGTAAGGATTTCCTGTGAGCCTGCTGTTCTCCCCCTACACCCTGCCCTCGCCGCGCGGCGGACTGGCCTTGGCCAACCGCATCGTCATCGCCCCCATGTGCCAGTACGCCGCCGTCAACGGCGAAGCCGGCGACTGGCATCTGGCGCACTGGACCAACCTGCTGAACAGCGGCGCCGGACTGCTGACCCTGGAAGCCACCGCCATCACGCCCGAGGGCCGCATCACGCCCGACTGCCTGGGCCTGTGGGACGAGCGCACCGAGAAGGCCCTGGGCGACACCTTGCAGCGTGCCCGCAAGCTGGCACCGCCGATGCCGGTGTGCATCCAGCTCTCGCATGCCGGACGCAAAGCCTCCAGCGCGGCACCCTGGCAAGGCGGGCAACTGCTGCCGCCCGCACAAGGCGGCTGGCCACCCGTCGGCCCTTCGGCCCTGCCGCAACTGCCGACCGAGGCCCCACCCACGGCACTGACGCTGGCGCAGATGGCGGAGATCCGCGACGCCTTTGTCGCCGCGGCCCAGCGCGCGCAGCGCATCGGCATCGACGCCATCGAGCTGCACGCTGCGCACGGTTACCTGCTGCACCAGTTCCTCTCGCCGCTGGCCAACCAGCGCGACGACGCCTACGGCGGCAGCCTGGAAAATCGCATGCGCTTTCCGCTTGAGGTATTCGCCGCGGTGCGCCAGGTATTCGACGGCCCGGTAGGAATGCGCATCTCGGCCATCGACTGGGTCGAGGGCGGGCTGGACGTGACGCAGACGGCGGAGTTCGCGCGCCGCCTCAAGGCCCTGGGCTGCGACTTCGTCCATGTCTCCACCGCCGGCGTGTCGCCACTGCAGAAAATCACCCTCGGCCCGGGCTACCAGGTGCCGTTTGCGCGCGCGATTCGCCAGGCTTGCGGCCTGCCCACCACGGCGGTGGGCCTGATCACGCAGCCGCAGCAGGCGGAAGACATCCTGCAAGCCGGTGATGCCGACCTGATTGCGATTGCCCGCGTGCTGCTGTTCAAGCCACGCTGGCCCTGGGAAGCGGCCGCCGAGCTGGGCGGCCAGGTCCAGGCCAGCGCCCCGTACTGGCGCTGCCTGCCGCGCGAGGCACAGACGATTTTCGGCAACGTGAAGATCGGGCAGCGCTGAAGCGCCACCACGCGAGCGCTTATTCCTTGAACAGCACCGCCGGCAGGTCCAGCGCCTTGACCTGCAGCGCGGCCTTTTCAGCATCGGCCTTGGCCGTGAAGGGACCGACCCGCACGCGGATCAGGCGGCCGGCCTGGGTCTCGTACGGTGCGGTGCTGGTCTCCAGACCGGCGGCTTCGATCCGCAGGCGCACGTTCTGCGCATTGCCCTCTTGCGCGAAGGCCCCCGCCTGCACGTACCAGGACTTCTTCGCCTTGCTGCTCTTGGCACTTGCCTTGGGCTTGTCGGTACTCGCCGGGGCCGCGCTGTCTGCCGTCTTCGGCGCTGGCGCGGCCGCATCGGTCTTGGTGCTGTCGGCCTTGGCCACCTTGGCTGGCGCCGCCTTCGGCGCTGCCGGTTTGTCGGTGCTGGCGGCTGCGACCTGCACCGCCTTCGCTGCGACCGGACGCACGGGCTCGGACGCTCGGGCCGTTTTGGCGACGGGACTCGGTTCCGCCTTCGCCGCCACCTTGACCTCGCCCTTGCGCTCCGCACTCACATCCGTCTTGTCGGTAGCCTTCTCGGCAGCTGTCGCAGCGGTTTTCTCGTCGCTCGGCCCCGCGGCCTTCTCCGCCATGCGCGCCAGGTAAGCCTCGATCTTGGTATCCGAGGTCAGCCCGGCCAGTTCTTCGGGCACGACCGTCGAAGGCACGTCGGACTTGGAAACCTCAGGCTTGGGTGCTTCTGGCTTGGGCGCCTCGGCCGTCACCGCCGGCAGTGCTGGCTGTGCGGGGGGCGCCACGCTGACCGGCGCCACCACCGGCTGGGTGCCGCCAGCCATCTCCGGCAAGGCCGGCGCGTCCCGTTTGGCAGGTCCGCTCTGCGCGAACTGCATGAAATCCTGTGCCGGATTGACCAGAAAGGTCACCAGCCCCCCCAGCAAGGCCATCAGCGCCACGTTGACCGAGGCCTGGCCCAAAAAGCGCCTGTTGCTGCTGGCCTGTGCCGCCAGTACCGCGCACGCATCCTTGACCTCCTGCGTGGCACGCAGGGCGGCAGAAATCTTTTCGTTGCAGAAGTTGTAGTACCAGGCATTGGCGTACAGGCCGGGCACGACGAAAGCGGCGGTGAGAAACGCCAGGAACAGCAGCAGGCCGGTGGTGTCGGAATAGTTGAACAGCAGCTTGCCGACGCCGAACACCAGCAGCGCCATGCCCAGCACGGCCGCCAGGTAGGCCAGCGCCTGGCCCCACATCTTGCGGTAGATCAGCCAGTTGAGCGTGCTCCAGTAGGCCGCCCAGTGCCAACTGGCACCGGTCTTGCCGGCGGCATCGAAGCGGGTGAACTGGCGCAGGTAGTAATCCTGGCCGCGCGGACCGATGGCGGCACGATAGAGCTCGGCAGTGTCGCCGGCAGCGAGCGGGTTCGCGGGTTCGGTGGCCATCGTTGCTTGAAAGGTATTGCGCGGCAGGCAGATTAGCCTGAGGTGGAATGGGGCGAGTCTAAATCACATTGCCCGAAATCCCATGCCCCGTGTGGATCGGATGCTACAAATTTGCGACTGACCCCGGTTCTGAAACGGCCTCAGGCCTTGAGGTAGTCGGTCTTGCCGCCCAGCCAGCGGGCCACGTGCTGGGCGGCCAGTTCCGGGTAACGGTCCAGCATCAGCGGCGCGGCCGCGCGTGCCCAGGCCAGCAGTTCACTGTCGGTCGTGAGATCGGCAAAACGCAACAAGGCCGCGCCGGACTGGCGTGCGCCGAGGAACTCGCCCGGACCGCGGATGTCGAGGTCGCGCCGCGCAATCTCGAAACCGTCGCTGGTCTCGGCCATGGCCTTCAGGCGCGCACGCGCCGTCTCGCCCAGGCGCGGCGCGTCGCCGGTGGAATACAGCAGCA
This sequence comes from Curvibacter sp. GWA2_64_110, assembly GCA_001797315.1. GTDB lineage: Bacteria > Pseudomonadota > Gammaproteobacteria > Burkholderiales > Burkholderiaceae_C > Hylemonella. The sequence continues at coordinate 95,530 of MGPC01000038.1, read as the reverse complement.
CGCAAGCCGAGGCGGCGGTCCCGCGCCCGACGCGCCCGCGCAGCTGGTGCAACTGGGAGAGACCGAAGCGTTCGGCATGCTCGATCACCATCAGCGAAGCATTCGGCACATCCACACCGACCTCGATCACCGTGGTGCTGACCAGCACACCCATCTGGCCGCCGGTGAACAGCGCCATCACCGCCTTCTTCTCCGCCGCGGGCATGCGCGAGTGCAGCAGGCCGACCAAAACGCCCGGCAAGGCTGCGCTGAGTTCGGCGTGGGCCGCGGTGGCGTTGGTCAAATCGAGCGCCTCGCTCTCTTCAATCAGCGGGCAGACCCAATAGACCTGCCGCCCCTGGGCCAGCTGGCCGCGGATGCGCTCGATCACCTCGTCGCGCCGCTGTTCCGACACCACCTTGGTCACGATCGGGCTGCGCCCGGGCGGCAGTTCGTCGATGGTGGACACATCCAGATCGGCGTAGTAGCTCATGGCCAGCGTGCGCGGGATCGGCGTCGCCGTCATCATCAACAAATGGGGCTCCACATCGTCGCCATTGGTCTTGCTACGCAGCGCCAACCGTTGTGCCACACCGAAACGGTGCTGCTCGTCGATGATGGCCAGCGCCAGGTTTTTGAACTGCACCTGCTCCTGGATCACGGCATGCGTGCCCACCACCAGGCCGGCTTCGCCACGCTCGATCAGCGCCAGCATCTCGGTGCGCTCCTTTTTCTTCTGGCTGCCGGTGAGCCAGGCCACGCGCACGCCCAGCGGCTCCAGCCAGCTCACCAGCTTGCGGAAATGCTGGTCGGCCAGGATCTCGGTCGGCGCCATCAGCGCGCACTGCCAGCCGGCGTCGATGCACAGCGTTGCCGCCAGCGCCGCCACCACCGTCTTGCCGGAACCGACATCGCCCTGCAGCAGGCGGTGCATGGGCACGGCGTCGGCCAGGTCGTGGGCAATCTCCTCGCACACCCGGCGTTGCGCCGCCGTGAGCTGGAACGGCAAGCCGGCCAACAGCCGCTCATGCAGCGAGCCCGCGCCGTCAGCCCGCAGCACCGGCGCGCGCAGATGGGCGCGCTCACGGCGCGACTGCAGTTGCGACAGCTGCTGCGCCAGCAGCTCCTCGGCCTTGAGCCGCTGCCAGGCCGGGTGGCTGTGGTCCTCTAGCTGCGCCAGCGACACATCGGGCGTCGGATGGTGCAAAAATGATAGCGCCTGGCGCAGATTCCACAAGGGCTGCAGGCCAATTTTTCTTGAAATCTCAGGCGGCAAGGTGTCCGCCAGGTCGGCCCGCGCCAGGCCGCCCAGCACCGCCTTGCGCAGGTAGGGTTGCGGCAGCCCGGCCACCGTGGGGTAGACCGGCGTCAGCGCGGTGGGCAACTCGCCGCCGGCCGCTCGGGTGTGCGGGTGCATCATGGTCCAGCCCATGAAGCCGCCGCGGATCTCGCCGCGCGCACGGATGCGCGCGCCCACCGCCAGCGCCTTCTGCTGCGAGGGGTAGAAGTTGAAAAAGCGCAGCACGCAGGTATCGCTGCCGTCGTCCACCGTCACCAGCAACTGGCGACGCGGCCGGAACGTCACCTCGCAGGCCGTCACCGTGGCCTCGATCTGCACCGTGTCGCCTTCGCGCGCATCGACCAGCCGCGTGATGCGCGTCTCGTCCTCGTAGCGCAGCGGCAGGTGCAGGGCCAGGTCAATGTCGCGCTTGAGGCCGAGCTTCTCCAGCGCCTTCTGGGCCGGATTCTTGTCCGTACGCTTGGGCTCGCCCGTCGCAGCGCCCGTGGCCGCAGCTTTGGCGGCTTTTTTTCGGGCGGGAGCGGGCGGCGACGCGGTCATGGGACAATTCTGCCTTGTCTTTTACTTGGCACGGGTTCGTCCAGCCCTCAAGCACATGCACCATGTTTCCCCTGACGCCACGCGCGTCCACACCCTCAGCGATTTCGATTTCGAACTCCCCCCCGAACTGATCGCCCAGCACCCGGCTTCTGAGCGCAGCGCCTCGCGCCTGCTGGACGGCCGCAGTGCACAGCCGGTAGACCGCATCTTCCGCGAATTGCCTGGGCTGCTGCAGCCGGGCGACCTGCTGGTGTTCAACGACACCAAGGTGGTGAAAGCGCGCCTGTTCGGTGAGAAGCCAACGGGGGGCAAGCTGGAACTGCTGATCGAACGCGTGCTGCCAGGCTTTGAGGTGGTGGCCCACATGAAGGTGAGCAAGAAGCCGCCGGTGGGCATGGTGCTGCAGATGGTGGGCGGCTACACGGCAGAGTTATTGGGCCGCTGGCCCGACGAAGAGGGACAACTGTTCCGCCTACGCTTCAGCGAGGAGCCGCACCTGATGATGGAGCAGCACGGCCATGTGCCGCTGCCGCCGTACATCGAGCACGGCGACAGCGCCGAAGACGTGGCGCGTTACCAGACCGTCTTCGCCGCCAAACCCGGCGCTGCCGCCGCGCCCACCGCCGCCCTGCACTTCGACGAAGGCGTGCTGGCCGCGCTGGAGGCGCGCGGCATCCGCCGCGCCAATGTCACCCTGCACGTGGGCGCCGGCACCTTCTCACCCGTGAAGACCGAGAACCTGGCCGAGCACCGCATGCACCGCGAGTGGTACGAGGTGCCCGCCGCCACGCAGGCAGCGATTGCGGAAACGAAAGCCAAGGGCGGCCGCATCGTCGCCGTGGGCACCACCACCATCCGCACGCTGGAATCCTGGGCCAAGACCGGCCAGGCCAGCGGCGACACCGAAATCTTCATCACCCCGGGCTTCCAGTTCCAGGTGGCCGACCTGCTGGTCACCAACTTCCATCTACCCAAGTCCACCCTCATGATGCTCGTGAGCGCCTTTGCGGGCTATGAGCACGTCATGGGGCTGTACCGGCATGCGATCGCGCAGCGGTATCGCTTCTTCAGTTATGGGGATGCGATGTTGCTGGAACGATGTCAATGAATCTACACTTGTTATGACAGTCGCTCAAATCCAATTCTGACCGTATGTGAATACCTATCATTGGAAATCGAAAGCCCAATTGTGGATTCAGTAGAGATCGTAAAGTACAGGCGTGCTCTGATATCGGCAATTGAAAAGGGCAGGTCATACAAGTGGACGCTACGACTGTGGAGCCGATTCATCAAGGCTAGAGATTCATATCGCTGCGTGTGTTGTGATTCCATGATGAAGCTCCAAGCCCATCATGTAATCCGGAAAACCCTCTATCCCTGGGGCGTGTTCGAGTTGGGCAACGGTGTTACGCTGTGCCATGAATGTCATGGACGCATCCATGCGCAATTCAATGGCCGGCCCAATTTGTCGCTTCCTCTTGGCGCTGAACAGGGAGACGACCAAGACGAATGGGCGTTTCTTTTCGGTCTCCTGCGAGACGATGCGGTACGTCAGGGCCTCGACGAAGACGAGTTCTACTATCTTGGCGATCACATGCTGAAATTCTTCGTGCATTGCCAAGGATACGAGGACCTACATGGGATGGTCATGCGTGGTGAGATGAGTCGCATCATGTTTGCCCACGAAATCTGGCGTCCTATGCCGCAAGCTTGGTATACGAACCTCGCCTCCGAGATCATCAAGTTGAATCTGTAGGGGATGGCCGGCAGAAGATGGGACTCGCCGACACATAAGGTAGTCGAGTTGCGCCTATCGTGATAGCCAACCGGCTGCATTGAGACGAGAGCGCACCCGAAACACCAGACGGCCTACATCCCCCGCGCATGATGCGCAAAGTGATCCGCCATGAAACTCGCGATGAAGTAATAGCTGTGGTCGTAGCCCGCGTGGCGCCGCAGCGTCAGTGGGTGGCCCACCGCGTCGCAAGCCTGCTCCAGCAACTCGGGGCGTAGCTGCTTGCGCAGGAATTCATCGGTCTCACCCTGATCCACCAGCAGGGGCAGGCGCTCTGGCGCGCTGGCGACCAATTCCACCGCATCCCACTCCTTCCACGCTTCCCGATCCTCACCTAGATAAGCCGCAAAGGCCTTGCTGCCCCAGGGCACCTGGCTGGGCGCGACCACGGGCGCGAAGGCCGAGACGCTGCGGTAGCGGCCGGGGTGGCGCAACGCAGTGACGAGCGCGCCGTGGCCGCCCATGGAGTGGCCGAAGATGCCGCGCGCATCAGTCGCGGGAAAGTTCTGCTCGATGAGTGCGGGCAGTTCCAGCGTCACGTAGTCCTGCATGCGGTAGTGCTGTGCCCAGGGGGCCTGCGTGGCGTTGAGGTAGAAGCCGGCGCCCTGGCCCAGGTCGTAGCCCTCGTCATTGGGCACGCCGGGGCCGCGCGGGCTGGTGTCGGGGGCGACGACGATGAACCCCAAGCGCGCGGCGTGTTCCTGCGCATTGGCCTTGGTGATGAAGTTCTGCTCATCGCAGGTCAGGCCCGAGAGCCAGTAAAGCACGGGGCAGCGCTGGCCCTGCACGGCGGCCGGCGGCAGGTAGATGCCGAACTTCATGTCGCAGCCCAGGGTGGTGGACGTGTGTTTCCAGACTTCCTGCCGGCCGCCGTAACTGGCGTGGCGCTCAACGCGGTTCATGGATGGGTTTCCTCAGTAATGGATGACGGTGCGGATGGACTTGCCTTCGTGCATGAGGTCGAAGGCTTCGTTGATGTCTTTCAGCTCACGCGTGTGGGTGACGAAAGGGGCGAGTTGGATGTCGCCCTGCATGGCCTCCTCCACCATGCCCGGCAACTGCGAGCGGCCCTTGACGCCGCCGAAGGCCGTACCCAGCCAGCGGCGGCCGGTGACGAGCTGGAAGGGGCGGGTGCTGATCTCCTGCCCCGCGCCAGCCACGCCGATGATGACGCTCTGGCCCCAGCCACGGTGCGCGCACTCCAACGCAGCACGCATGACGTTGACGTTGCCAATGCACTCGAAGCTGTGGTCCACGCCCCAGGTGGTCATCTCCACGATGACCTGCTGGATGGGCTTATCGAAGTCCTTGGGGTTGACGCAGTCCGTGGCGCCGAAGGTGCGGGCCAGGTCGAACTTGCTGGGGTTGGTGTCGATGGCGATGATGCGCCCCGCCTTCGCCAGCTTGGCGCCCTGGATCACCGCCAGGCCGATGCCGCCCAGGCCGAACACGGCCACGCTGTCGCCGGGCTGCACCTTGGCGGTGTTTTTCACCGCGCCCAGGCCGGTGGTGACGCCGCAGCCCAGCAGGCAGACCTGCTCATGGTTGGCCGCGGGGTTGATCTTGGCCAGAGAGACTTCGGCCACCACGGTGTATTCGCTGAAGGTGGAGCAGCCCATGTAGTGGTAGATGGGCTGGCCGTTGTAGCTGAAGCGCGTGGTGCCGTCGGGCATGACGCCCTTGCCTTGGGTGGCGCGCACGGCCACGCAGAGGTTGGTCTTGCCGCTCTTGCAGAACAGGCACTCGCCGCATTCGGCGGTGTAGAGCGGGATCACGTGGTCACCCGGCTTCACACTCGTCACGCCCTCGCCCACTTCCACCACCACGCCTGCGCCTTCGTGACCGAGCACGGCGGGGAACAGACCCTCGGGGTCGTCACCGCTGAGGGTGAAAGCGTCGGTGTGGCAAACGCCGGTGTGGGAGATTTTCACCAGCACCTCGCCCTTCTTCGGTGGGGCGACGTCGATCTCGACGATCTGCAGGGGTTGACCGGCTGCAAAGGCGACGGCGGCGCGGGATTTCATGGGCAATTCCTTGATTTTTTGATGAAAAACAGACCGGTGCATTTTCAACGAAACGAGGTGCGGGTTTCGGCGACCGGGGGCAATAACCCCGCCGGTCCCCGGCGAGTTTGCGAAAATCACCCCCATGCTCAAATTCGACATCCTCAAAACCGACGGCCACGCGCGCCGCGGCCGCCTGACGCTCAACCACGGCGTGGTGGAAACACCCGTCTTCATGCCGGTGGGCACCTACGGCACGGTCAAGGGTGTCATGCCCAAGAGCCTGGAGGACATGGGGGCACAGATCATCCTCGGCAACACCTTCCACCTGTGGATGCGCCCGGGCCTGGACGTGATGAAAGCGTTCGGCGGCCTGCACCAGTTCGAGAACTGGCACAAACCGATCCTCACCGACAGCGGCGGCTTCCAGGTCTGGAGCTTGGGCGAGATGCGCAAGATCTCGGAGGAAGGCGTGCGCTTCTCCTCGCCGGTCAACGGCGACAAGCTCTTCCTCACGCCCGAGGGTTCGATGCAGATCCAGACCGTGCTGAACAGCGACATCGTGATGCAGTTCGACGAGTGCACACCCTATGTCTCGCTCGACCCCAAGACCAAGGGCCAACTGACGACCGAACGCGAGGCGCGCATCTCGATGGAGCTCAGCATGCGCTGGGCCAAGCGCTGCCAGGACGAGTTCGCCCGGCTGGAAAACCCCAACGCGCTGTTCGGCATCGTGCAGGGTGGCATGTACGAGAACCTGCGTGATGAATCGCTGGCCGGGCTGGAGGAATTGAACTTCCCCGGCATCGCGGTGGGTGGCGTCAGCGTGGGCGAGCCGAAGGAAGACATGCAGCGCCTGATTCGCCACATCGGCCCCAAGTTGCCGGCCCACAAGCCGCACTACCTGATGGGCGTGGGCACGCCGGAAGACCTGGTCTACGGCGTGCAGCACGGCATCGACATGTTCGACTGCGTCATGCCGACGCGCAACGCGCGCAACGGCCACCTGTTCACCCGCTTCGGTGATCTGAAGATCCGCAACGCGCGCCACAAGAGCGACGAGCGCCCGGCTGACGAGACCTGCACCTGCTACGCCTGCGCCGGCAGCTCCGGCGTGCCGTATGCACAGGGCGGGCGCGACGGCTTCTCGCGCGCCTACCTGCACCACCTGGACCGCTGCGGCGAGATGCTCGGCCCCATGCTGACCACGGTGCACAACCTGCACTACTACCTGAACCTGATGCGCGAGGTGCGCGCGGCGCTGGATGCCGGCAGCTTCGGCACCTTCGTCCAGCAGTTCCATGCCGACCGGGCACGCGGCGTGTAAGAAACCGGCGGCCCGTCACGACTAACTCCAAATGGGCTCCGAAACCACAACACCGCCGACCATCGACGACGCCTTCCTGGCCGGACTGCGCAGCGACATGCTGCGCTTTGCCCAGCTGCAGCTGCGCGATGCCGCTGCCGCCGAAGACGCGGTGCAGGAAGCGCTGGTGGGTGCCCTGAGCAATGCCAAGGGTTTTGCCGGCCGTTCGGAAGTCAAGACCTGGGTCTTCACCATCCTGCGCAACAAGATCGTCGACCACATCCGGCTGCAGAGCCGCACCACCAACGTATCGTCACTGTCGCCGGAAGAGGCCAGCCTGGACGAGGCCTTTGACACGCTGTTCCAGGACAACCGGCACTGGACATCCCAGTCCCGCCCGCGGGACTGGGGCAGCCCGGAAGCCGCGCTGCGCCAGCAGGACTTCTGGCACGTGTTCGAAGCCTGCCTGACCCACCTGCCCGACAACACCGCCCGCGTCTTCATGATGCGGGAGTTTCTGGAATTCGAAACGCCCGAGGTCTGCAAGGAACTGGGCATCACCGTCAGCAATTGCAACGTCATCCTGCACCGCGCCCGCAACGCGCTGCGGCGCTGCCTGGAGCGCGGCTGGTTTGCCGCTGGAGAACCCGCATGTTGAAATGCAAGGAAATCACCCACCTGCTGTCCGAAGCACAGGACCGCGAGCTGTCCGTCACCGAGAAGCTACCGCTGCGCATGCACCTGCTCATGTGCCAGGGCTGCCGCAACTTCAAAAAACAGATGGCCTTTCTGCGCGAGGCCAGCCGCAGCTACACCAGCGATCGCAAGGACACCGAGAAATAAGGCGGCAGCCATTTGCGGCGCAGCCAGTAATCGAGCGACAGGCGTCCCGGCCCCATGAACACCAGCGGCAGGAACATGCCGATGAACAGCACCGGCAGCTTGAAGTTGCCCATGCCTTTGTCGGTGAAACCATAACCCTGCATCAACTCGGCAAAGCTGCTCCATGACGCTGGCCAGTGCACGCTGGCAATCGCCACCACGGTCAGCACGATCAGCGACACCGAAAAGAAACGCGTTGCCAGCCCCAGCACCAGCGCCACGCCGCCCAGCAGTTCGAACCAGGTGGCCAGTTGCCAGCTCACCTCCGGCGGCACCAGGTTGAAAGGAAAGGGAAACCGGTCCTGGATCTCGGCAAACCAGTTCTCGCCGTGCCACTTCTCCAGGCCGGACTCGAAGAAGTCCCAGCCCAGCAGCAGGCGCAGGCTGAGCAGGCCCAGCCACAGGCCGAGTAAATCAAGGTGCGCCATCAGCGGCGACATGAAACGGGTCAAGATTTTGTTCATGGTTGTGTTCCCAGAATGATGTGTTGCCGGCGCAAGTCGTCCAGCAGCGTGGCGCCGAAGGTCATCAGTTGCGCCGGCTCGGGGTGTTGCAGTTCGGCAGCGAGCTGCCGGCAGGCGGCCTCGCCGGTGGTGGGGGCACTCGCCAGCAAGGCCAGCAGGCGCGCCGTGACCGGGTTGACCTGGGTGAACTGCACCGCGTCATCCGCATCGCGGTACAGCAGCAGATGCGTGGGCTGCGGCTGGCGCGGACGGTACGCGGGCCCGATGCGGTGCACCGGCCAGGCATAGGCCTGGCTCAGCAGCGCCGGGTTGAGCAGCACCGGCCGCTGCATCAGGTCGCCGTCCGGCTGGTGCGGCAGCACAGCGACATCCATCACGTCCACCGCCAGCTCGGCCCATTCGTAATGCGCCAGTTCGGGCAACCAGCGCGGCACACGTGGCCCGCTCCGGGCTTCCAGATACCGCACGAACTCGCGCGGTATCTCGCGGTACAGCGGCGAGTGCAGCGGCCAGTCGCGGTAGAAGCTGCGGCCCAGTTGGCGCCAGCGCGCTTCGCCCAGCACACGGCGGCTCACCGGAAAGCAGCTGTCGAGAAAACCGCAGACGTTGTTGAACAGCAGTTCGTTGTAGACCGCCATGCGCCGTGCCGGCACACCGGCCGGGCGCGGCGTGTGGTGCGGGTCGCGCAGATGGCGCGCGAAGGCGTGCTGGAACGCCTGGAAAGAAAACGGCGCAGTGGCTTGCATCACGCGGCCTTTTTCACCGGCAGGCGCGCTGCCGCCTGCAGGCGGGCAATCTGCGCCACCTCGGCCGCCAGCACCGGCAGTTCGGGCAGGTTGAAATCGCGCTCCAGACAGGTGGGCACCTCGCCGCCGATGCGCTCGTAAGCCGTTGCCAGCAGCACCCACACCGGGTCGATCACCTCGGCACCGTGGGTGTCGATGACCAGCCCGTCGGGCTCGACGTAATGGCCGGCCACGTGCACGTAGCAGGTGCGTTCCAGCGGCAGCGCTTGCAGAAACGCATGCGCATCGAAACCGAAGTTGCGGCTGTTGACGTAGATGTTGTTCACGTCCAGGTGCAGGGTGCAGTCGGCCTCGGCCACCACGGCGCTGATGAACTCGGCCTCGCCCATCTCGGCACCGGGCGGTGCCACATAGGTGGAGGCGTTCTCGATGCCGATGCGCATCTCCAGGATGTCCTGCGCATGCCGGATGCGCTGCGCCACCCAGTGCACGGCTTCTTCGGTCTGCGGGATCGGCAGCAGGTCGTACAGATGGCTGTCATCGGCACACCAGGACAGGTGTTCGGTATACAGCGTCATACCGTGCTCGCGCATGAAGGCCTTGATGCGGCGCAGCCAGGTTTCGTCCAGCGGGCCCGGCCCGCCGAGCGAGAGCGACAGGCCGTGGCAGACAAAGGGGAAGCGCTCGGTGAAGGCGCGCAGCTCGCGCGCCGAGCGCCCGCCCAAACCGGCCCAGTTTTCCGGTGCGAGCTCGAAAAAGCGCACCGCGTCAGGCACGCCGGCTTGCAGCGGCGCGATCAGCTCGCGCCGGAACCCCAGGCCGGCACCCGCCGGAGGGCGAAGGGCGGCCATGGGCTTACTTCTTGGCGCCGCAGCTGGCTTCGGGCTTCTTGTCGCCGCCGCAGCTGCCATCTTTCTTCTTGTCGCTGGCCTTGGTCTCCATGCCGGCCTTGCTGGCGCCGCACTTGGCCTCGCCGCACTTGCCGTCCTTCTGCTTGGTGTCGGCCTGCGCCACCTGGTAGCCGGTCTTCAGTTGGGTGGCAGCGAAGGGATTGCCGGCAGCAGCATAGGCCGGGGCCAGGGCAGCCGCCAGGACGGAACCGGCAGCCAGGGTCACGAGGGAACGCTTGTTCATGGTCATCTCCAAATCAAATGGTGGACAGGTCAGGCCAGACCGGATGGCTGACCCAGGCGGTTCTTGACCGACCTGTTTGATTTGTCGATGACGGGCTGAAAACCTTACAACTATTTTCAGGACATCTGCGAACGCAGCACCCACGCGAACACCGCCAGCAACAGCACCGCCAGGATGGCGCCATACCAGGCCCAGGGCGCTTTCTTCTCGGCGTAGGGGTCGGTCAGCGCGCGCTCGGCATTGGGCGGCAGCTGGGCCACTTGCGTCAGCGAGGTGCCGAAGGGGATGTTGATGTGCGCACGCGCGTTGATGGCCCAGCCGTTGGCGTCGAGGATGGGGCCGAGGTTGCGGCTGCGCAGTTTGAACCAGGCCAGCAGCACTGCCGGGCCGGACACGATGAGCAGCAGGCCCGCCAGCGCCAGCGGCAACTGCCACCACTTGAGCGCAAACAGCCCGCCCAGCATCGAGGCCACGGCCGTACCCAGGGCGCCCACGGCCAGCCCAATGGCGGCAAAGATGCCGGCGAACTTGCCAACATCAAAAGGTGGCGGCGGCGCGGCGGCTGGCGTCACGGCTTTCTTCGAACCATCGACCACGGTGGTTATGAGACGGGTCTGCGAAGCGCGCGCCTTGTTGGCCGCCAGCTTCTGCAGCTGCTCGGCCACGAAGCGCGCCAGCCGCTTGTAGGGCGACCAGAAAGCCTGGCGCAGGCTGATCGGGTGATCGACGATCTTGGTGATGGTGGCGTCCCAGTCGCGGCCCTGGCGGTCGTAGAACACGCCGTTGCGCCCGACCATCAGCTGGTCCGAGTCGCCGGCGGTGAAGGCGGCGGCAATGCTCAGCTTCTCGCCGCCGCGCACGCAGTCGCAATACACCAGGCAGATGCGCGACAGCGTGGCCAGCGTCGCATGGCGGCCGGCATCGTTGACCGCCACGCACAGGTCGCAGGAGCGGCCGTCCAGGTACAGCGTGCCGACCTGGAACGTGGCCTTGCCCTGGCGCGTGTAGAAATCGCGGAAGGCGACGAAGTTGTTGGCCAGCGGCATCAGGTCGCGCACGTAGTGGGCCAGCTTTTCCAGCAAGCGCACGCCGTCGCCCTCGGCTGCCGGGTCGGGCTTGCCAGCCAGCCAGGCCACATAGGGCGCCAGCTTGTCCTTGAGTGTTTGCCAGTCGGCTTCGCTCAGCGCCTCGCGGGGGCCCAGCAGCGGCGTCACCGCCGCGTCGCGCAGGGTGGCCATGCGCGCGGCCCAGGCCGGGTTGAGACCGCCACCCAGCGGCAGCGCCGCACCGGCCTGCACGCGCGCCAGCGGCAGCGCGGCAATGTCGTCGGCATCGGCAGTGAGCGTGCCGCCACTGCCCAGGCTGCTCAGGGTTTCGTCGGCCGCATTGAGCGCGTCGCCCGCGCGCGTGTCGAACGCCGCCAGCCGGCAGCGCACGAACCAGTCTTCCACTTTCTCGGCCACCGCCGTCAGCGCGGCGTGGGCGGCCTCGGTGGCATCGCCCAGCGGCTGCGCCGCCTGGCCGGCGGCCTGCCACGCTGCCAGCGCCCGCTCGGCATAACGCACCTGGGCGGCACTGGCCGCCTCCACCGTCACCATGCCGTCATGGCCGCCGATGTCGGCCAGCAACTCGCGCGCGGCCACCGCAATCTGCAGCCCCTCCGCGTCATCGTCGCGGATGGCGTCCAGCGGCACGCCCGGCAGCTGCTGCGCCAGCACCTCGGGGTTCTTCAAGCGGGCGCCGGCCCACTGCACGGCGGCGATCAGCTCGGGCGCGCGCACCTGCGCGTCGGCATCGCTGTCCACAAAAGCCAGGGTGCGGCTGTCGAACTCGATGCCCTTGACCGGACAGGACAGCGCAACCCAGAGTTTTTGATCAAGCTGGTCGATGGCCAGCAGTTCTTCGGCGGTGTCGAGCCGGACCTGGTCGAAACCGCCGGCACGGAAGAAGCGCCAGTGAGACAGGGCTTGGGTCATGGTGACGTTGCTCCTCAAATGATGCAAGCCATCTTAGCGTCAAACCCGAGCGGCAGACCACCCGGCCAAGCCCGCACCGCGCTCAGCGCAGCACCACTGGCGCCTCCCCCAGTTGCGTGCGCTGCAGCCAGGCGAACACCGAATCCACCGTCACGGTTTCGATGCGATCTGAGAAACGCTTCTCGTTCGGATGGTCGTCGAACGCCACGTTGGCGGCGCTCAAGCGGCCGCCCAGGCGCGTGAGCGGGCCGATCTTCAGCACCGTGGGCTGGTAGCCCTTGAACTGCAGCCAGGCCTGGGCCTGCTGGCGCGTCTCGACGCCAGGTTCCATGGCGGCGGCCAGCGTCTCGATGGCCCACTGGTTGGACTGCTGGTACTTCAGCCCCCACACATAACTCACGATGTTGTAGGGCCGCTGGTGCTGACTGAGGGCGCGCCGCTCGTCCAGCAGCAGGGCCAGCAGCCGCTCCTGCACCGCAGGCGCCGGCACCACCCAGGCGGCTTCCAGGCGCCACGGGTCATCGAGGAAGAACTCTCCCAGGCCCTGGCGGTACAGGGCCGCTTCCTGGGTGCCGCAATGGTTGAGTTTGTGCAGCACGCGCCAGACATGGCCGCCGTTGCCATCCGGCTGGCGGTAGGCCAGGCCCAGGTGCGAATAGCGCAGGCCGTACTTGCTGAGGTCCTGCCCGGCGCGCGCCAGCACCACCACGCGCGCCTCGCTGGCGTCCAGCGCCTTGAGCGTGCGCTCGGCCAGCGCCAGGCCGCGCTCCACCGTCTGCGCCTTCAGCGGCTGGGCGTCACAGGAGCGTCCAGCATGGGCCGGCAGCACGAGCACAGCTGCCATCAGCAGTGCCGCAGCACTGCGCAGCCAGATCGTCTTCATGAGATGAAGCAAAACGTTCATGGCCACCTCAGTACGTCAGACGTTCGTTGTGCAGCAGGGCGCGGCCCAGCGCGTTAGGGATGAAGGCAATCGCCTCGCCCGCGGCCGACAGCACCACACCGGCCCCGATGACGCTCACCGTCACCACCGTGCCCACACTCAGCGCCACCGTGGACACCCCCTTGCCCACCACCTCGATGCTGGCGCGCGCGCCGTCGGAAGCGCGCTCCAGCACATAGACCGTGCCGCGCGCCGTGGACTCCACCGTCTTGACCACCAGCACCGCACCGGCGGTAGACAAGGCCACCGGCACCGCCACCACAGCACTGGCGGCCGCACTACCCGCCACCACGACCGAGGCCACCGGCAGCGCCGACACCGCGCTCAGGGCCGAGGCATCCGTCTGCGCCTTGACATCAAATGCGGCACTAGCCCCCACAAATATGGCGCAGACAGCTATTAAAACAGTAGCAAGACGATGTTTCATGACGACTCCTTGAATGATTGGTTTTAAATCGGGTTGAGCTTATTCGGCACTCAGGGCGCTGCGGCGGCCTTCGGCGCGGGCTTCGGCCAGGTCAGCCTCGTGCCCGTCACGCAGGGTCTTGGCCAGGGTGAAGGTGCAGGTGATGAGGTAGAGCCAGCTCACGCCGAGGAAGGCCTTGTAGGTCTCGCTGATCTCCATACGCAGCAGACCCCAGCCGGTGAGCGCCATGGCGGCGAAGAAGCCGGTCCACACGACATACTTGAACATGGGGGAATCGACGCTGCGGCCCTCGGCCTGTGCCTTCTCGTTGTCGCGCACGAACTTGGCCAACACGAAGGCGGCCGAGAGGCAGAAGAAATAACCCATCACCATGAAGGTCCGGTCCAGGTCCTTGCCCGGCAACCAAGCCAGGCCCACGCCGCAGAGGAAAACGGCGGCCAGGAAGGAAAACCAGACCTGCAGCGACCAGGCTTTGGAATCACGGTGAATCAGGACTTGCATGTGTACCCCTTTGGGTGGTTGAACATGCAGGAAGTGTGCGCAGGCGGAGCGCAAAACAGGGCTTACTTCAGTACAAGTGTCTTGTTATTCCTATCTAGGTATCGTTTTGAGATACTTTTTCAATCCGGCCGACACTAGCCGTCCAGGAAATCACCGCGGAAAAAACACCAGGCTGTGCCGTCGTGCAGGTAGAAGTGGCCGTCAGCGCAGAAGTCCTTGCCCGGAAAGAACTCGCGATAAGCCTTGGGCACCAGGCGCACGAGCTGCTCGTCGCTCAGTTCCTCGAACTGTTCCGGGGTGATGGGGCGGCCGACGCGGGGCTTGAAGGATTCCATAGGGTGAGCAACTGGATGGGAGCGAATCCAATGATAGTCAGACGCCGGCCGGGAGTTTGGAGCGCATCGCCTTGCGTCGGTCCAGCTTGCGGCCGTCGGCCAAGAAGGTGCCGTCGCCCACGGCGTGCAGCATGCGCCGTTCCTTGCGCGTGGCGTCCACCCAGGCTGCCACGCCTTGCAGGATAACGATGCTGTGCTTCTTGTTGTAGTCGATCACCTGGCACTCGATGTTGGCCAGGCACTCCTTGATCAGCGGCGCCTTGACCTGGCTGGCCGGCAGAGGCGTCAGCTTGAATTTCTCGAACTTGTCCGTGTCGGTGCCCGAACAGGTGCCCACGCCCACCACCTGGTCCAGCAGGTCCACCGTGGGGACGGCGATCACGCATTCCTTGGTCTTGCGCATGGCGGCAAAGGAATGGTTCCACGGCCCGGTGGTGATGGCAAACACCGGCGTGAAGTCCACCACCATGGTCCACGAGATCGTCATGATGTTGGGCTGCTTCCCGTCATGGGTGGTGATGAGCACCACCGGGCCGGGTTCGAGCAGGGTGAAGGCTTTGTTGAGGGGGAGTTTCTTCATGGACGCCTCCGTCATTTTTACGCTACGTATTACCCCTCTGCACTCAAATGCAGATGTTGGATTGAGAGACCCATCCTGTATTGCTTGCCCATTTTGCGTCTCAGGCTCTTACTCTCTGGGCTCTTCTTTTCTCTCATCGACTCGGAATATCTGATCCTGAATGAATGGCATCATTTTTTTTAACTCATCCAAGGTCGGCTCACGGTAGCCCATTTCAATATCTCTGTACTCATTGACAGCCAGCTCTAAAGTTTCTGCTGCTTGTTCTTTTGTTATTTCCTTTTCTTGCCTCCACTTTTCAAGCATGTCGGGCCACGGAGACTGAAAAATGTAGTCCCGGAATGGCTTCCCGGCTATCCGGCAGTAAGGAAGCACAATCAAACGACGAATAAAAACGATGGGGGCTGCAAAGAGCATTCGAAAAACCCAGAGGTTTCTCATAGAGTCGATTAACTTGCGTCGCTCTTTGAAGATTGCTCCAATCCGTTCCGTTATTTGCTTTGCTAAGGCGTGAATATCGGCCACCACAAAGTCTTGGCGGATTGAACAATCTTCTGACTCCTGCAAGGTCTCGATCATTTTTTCCATCTGATCGCGAAGTGGGTATGCAAGCATCCGCATAGAAAAAATCTCACTTTGCAGCCCTGGCACTTCCACAGTCATTGCAGCTAAACGATCGATTTCATCAATACATCGTTCCGCTGCTAGGCGGTACTGCTTGAACTCTTTAGACGACCTCTTTCGTACTTCTGAGCAAAAGAGATTCTTCTCGGTTAGGATTTTTTCGAGAACAAAAATAATGTTCTCAAGATTTCCATACAGGGGATGGCTGACTATCAGGAGCTGGCGATTCTCACGCCTCTCCTTTTCAAGAATAGGCCTGATGTCACTGACCGTCGCCATGTCCAGGAAGATGCGGGCAATCTTGTGAAACACTTGGAATAGGTAGAAGTCTGCAGCAACACGAATGGGACGTGTACGTACTCGACGAATGACATGCAGGATGATCGGGATTGTTATTGACAGGACTACTACCTCAATCACAATGCCTGTCACCTCGACCAGGACACCTCGGATGTAGTCCTGAGTGCCAAAGTAAAGGGCATATTCTTCAGACATGCGTGATAGAAACATTTTCCGTCCCTGATTCAAGAACCTGGCCTCAGACCGCCCCCAGCAGCTCGACCACTCGCTCCCGCAACCTATCTAGCTGCACTTCCCCCGCCGCCAGCGGCGCCCCCACATTCAACCCCACCGCATTAAATACCCCCCGCCGGAACGGTTTGGCCATCGCCGTCGGCTTGCCGCCTACCAGTTCGATACGGCTGAAGAAAGAGCCCCAGAGGTTGGTCAGCGCCATGGGCACCACGGGCACGGGCTGCTGCTCCAGGATCTTCATGATGCCGCCCTTGAACTCTTGCAGCGTGCCGTCTTGGGTGATGCCGCCTTCAGGGAAGATGCCCAGCAAGTCGCCGTCTTTCAGCACCTGGGCAGCAGCGGCGAAGGCCGCCTCGTAGGCTTCGGGGTCTTCATGGCGCGGGGCGATGGGGATGGCCTTGGCCAGCTTGAACAGCCAGCCCAGCACCGGCACCTTGAAGATGCGGTGGTCCATGAGGAAGCGGATGGGGCGCGGGCTGGCGGCTTGCAGCAGCACGGCGTCGACAAAACTCACGTGGTTGCAGGCCAGGATGGCCGCGCCCTCGGTTGGGATGTTGTCGTCGCCCGTGACCTTGAAGCGGTAAACGAAGTGGCTCAGCACCCAGGCCACGAAGCGCAGCAGATACTCGGGCACCAGCAGGAAGATGTAGAGCGCCACCACCGCATTGGCCAGGCCCACCAGGAAGAAGATTTGCGGGATGGTGACATCCATGGCCAGCAGCGCGCCCGCGATGAGCGAGCTGGCGATCATGAACAGGGCGTTCAGGATGTTGTTGGCGGCGATGATGCGGGCACGGTGCGTGGCCGGGCTGCGCAGCTGGATGAGCGCGTACATGGGCACGCTGTAGAGGCCGGCGAACAGACTGAGCAACAACAGGTCGGCCATGACGCGCCAGTGCGCCGGCTGCGCCAGGAAGGCGGCCAGGCCCATCACGTCGCTCGCTGGCAAGCCGCGTGAGGCAAAGTAGAGGTCAACGGCGAACACCGTCATGCCGATAGCGCCCAAGGGCACCAAGCCGATTTCCACATGGCGGCGGCTGAGCACCTCGCACAAGAGCGAGCCGGCGCCGATGCCGATGGAGAACACCACCAGCAGGGCCGAGGCGACGTGCGCGTCGCCATGCAGCACCTCCTTGGCGAAGCTGGGGAACTGGCTCAGGAACACGGCGCCGAAGAACCACATCCAGCTGATGCCCAAGAGCGAGCGGAACACCACGATGTTGCCGTGCGCCAGCTTGAGGTTGCGCCAGGTCTCGCTCACCGGGTTCCAGTTGATCTTCAAGCCGGGGTCGGTGGCAGGCACGCGCGGAATGCGCGCCGCCGTCACGCGCCCCAGCACCGCCAGGCCGACGCAGGCCATGGCCACGTTCTGGTGACCCACTTCGGGCATGGCGACGATGAGCCCGCCCACCACATTGCCGAGCAGGATGGCGACGAAAGTGCCCATCTCCACCATGCCGTTGCCGCCGGTGAGCTCGCGCTCGTGCAGCACCTGCGGCAGGTAGGCGAACTTCACCGGGCCGAACAGCGTGGAGTGCAGGCCCATCATGAAGGTGCAGAACAGCAGCGCCGGCACATTGCCCATGATGAAACCCCAGGCCGCCACTGCCATGATGGCGATCTCCAGGTTCTTGACGAAGCGGATCATGGCCGTCTTCTCGAACTTGTCGGTCAGCTGGCCGCTGGTGGCGGAAAACAGCAGGAAAGGCAAGATGAACAGCGCGCCGATCACCAACCCGGCCATGGCCGGCGGAAGCCAGCCGATGCTGAGCTGGTAGGTCACCATCACGGTGAAGGCGAACTTGAACAGGTTGTCGTTGGCGGCACCGCAGAACTGCGTCCAGAAGAAGGGCGCGAAGCGGCGCTGGCGCAGCAGGGCAAACTGGTTGGGGTGCACGTCGTGGGCCGCGGCCTGCTGCGTGGGCGGCCAGGTGTCGTCGAAGTCGCGCAAGGCTGTCTCCTCCTTGATTATTTGTTGTTGTCTGGCGGCAGCGCCGCGTGCGCCAGGGCACGCGCCGGTACTGCCTGTGGGATTCTGCCCCAGCTTTTGCACGGCGCAGATGAGGGGCCAGGCCGCCAGGGCGGCCACCCCGTGCTTGAGGCTGTGGCCCGACAGCAACTGGCCGCTCAACTCGAACACCGCATGGTCGGCCTGCTCCAGCACTTTCGCCACCACGTAGAGCAGGATCACGCTGCCCCAGCGCACGGCCAGGGCGTCGGGCAACGGCCGCAGGCCGGCCAGTGCCAGCAGCAGCGCCAGGCCACCGAACTGCAGCACGGCCCAGGGCAGCACATTGCCCGATTGCGCCCAGACCCACACGCTCAGCGGCCCGAACAGCAGCACGGCCAGCGCCAGCAACCCGCCGGCACGCGCACTGATGCGCCCCGCCACCGCCAGGCCCAGCAGGCCGGCAAAGGCCACCACCATGCCGCAACGGTCCAGCGCAAGGCCGGCATCGTCGGGCTGCCAGTGGTAGAGGGCCGAGCAGACAGCGGTGAGCAGCAGGCCGCCGAAGAACAGCGCCAACAGCCGGCGCTGCGCCAATGCCAGTGCCGCCACCGGCAAGCGCCCCAGCCCCAGCAGCCCGACCAGGCCGAAGCCGGCAAACGGCAGGTTGCTCAGCACATCCATGGCCAGGGGAATGCCCAGCCAACTGCGCTGGTCGGCAAACTGGTGATAGTGCGCCGGCTGGGCCAGCGGCGGTGCCAGCCAGGCCAGCAGCCCCAGGGCCAGGCAGGCAGCGAACAGCAGGATTTCGGGTGGACGGATGGATCTCGGCATGGCAACTCCAGCGGTGAAGATGGAGCGCAGTGTGTCCAGCAGCACGTCACGCGCATGCCATTTTTAGATACTTTGATTAGTCCATGTACTCAAAGTATTGATAATCGATACCAAGGAGCAGCCCATGAGCACCACCGCCGACCTCGTTCTCGCCCTCAAGAAGGAACTCAAGTCCGCCCAGATGACCTATGCCGACCTGGCGAAGAAGCTGGGCATGGCCGAAAGCAGCGTCAAGCGCATGCTGGCCAAGGGCGACATGCCGCTGTCGCGCATCGATGCCATCTGCCGTGCGCTCAAGCTGGACTTTGCCGAGCTGGCCCGGCGCGTGGCCGACGCGCAGCCGCTGCTGGCCGAGCTGACGCAAGCGCAGGAAAAGGCCGTGGTGGCTGACAAGAAGCTGCTGCTGGTGGCAATCTGCGTGCTCAGCCAGTGGACGCTGGAGCAGATCGTGACCAGTTACCGGCTGAGCGAGGCCGAAGGCATCAAGTACCTGGCGCAGCTGGACCGCATCGGCATCATCGAATTGCGCCCGCTCAACCGCTACCGCCTGAAATTGGCCAAGACCTTCCGCTGGCGGCCGCACGGCCCGGTGATGCATTACTTCCGCGAGCACGCCGTGCTGGATTATTTCTCCGGCGGTTTCGACGGCCACGGCGAAGGCCTGCTGCTGGTGCACGGCTCGATCAGCCGCAGCCTGGCACCCTCGTTCGTGGAACGCCTGCAGCGCGTGGCACAGGACTTCGCCCAGCAGCACCTGGCCGACCAGAAACTTGCAGAAAAGGAGCGCGAGGGGTATACCTTGCTGCTGGGCATGCGTGACTGGGAGTTCGAGGCCTTTGCCGCCTTGCGACGCTGAGACACGGCAGCTTGATATAGATCAATCGCCGGATACCCGCCGGGGCATATAAATCGCCAGGAAGTCCGACAAGATAGACAGCCCGATGCAGGCTGTCCCCTACAGCCATTTACAGGAGACAACACCATGGCCCATATCGTGATTCTCGGCGCGGGCATCGGCGGCATGCCGATGGCGTATGAAATGCGGGAACTGGCGCGCGCGGAAGACAAGATCACCGTCATTTCCAACAACCCGAAGTTCCACTTCGTGCCGTCCAACCCCTGGGTGGCGGTGAACTGGCGCACGCGCGACGACATCGAGCTGGACATCGCGCCGGTGCTGGCGAAAAAGAAGATCGACTTCATCGGCGTCGGTGCCAAGCGGGTGCACCCGGAGAAGAACCAGATCGAACTCGACGACGGCCGCAGCATCGACTACGACCACCTGATCATCGCCACCGGGCCGAAGCTGGCCTTCGACGAGGTCGAGGGCCTGGGCCCGAACGGCCACACGCACTCGATCTGCCATGTGGACCATGCGGTGGAGGCCGAGCAGAGCTGGCAGGATTTCGTCAAGGACCCGGGCCACGTGGTGGTGGGTGCGGTGCAAGGGGCTTCGTGCTACGGCCCGGCCTACGAGTTCGCCATGATCATGGACACCGATCTGCGCAAGCGCAAGATCCGCGACAAGGTGCCGATGACTTTCGTCACCGCCGAACCCTATGTCGGTCACCTGGGCCTGGGCGGCGTGGGCGACTCCAAGGGGCTGCTGGAGTCGGTCATGCGCGACCGCCACATCAAGTGGATCTGCAATGCCAAGACCACCAAGGTCGAAGCCGGCAAGATGTATGTCACCGAACACAACGAGGACGGCACGCCGAAAAAAGAGCACGTGCTGGACTTCAAATACTCCATGATGCTGCCGGCCTTCAAGGGCATCGACGCCGTGTTCGGCATCGAGGGGCTGACCAACCCGCGCGGTTTCATCCTGATCGACCAGAACCAGCGCAACCCGAAGTACAAGAACATCTACGCGGTGGGCGTGTGCGTGGCCATTCCGCCGGTGGAAGCGACACCGGTACCCACCGGCGCGCCCAAGACCGGCTACATGATCGAGTCGATGGTCACGGCCACGGCGCACAACCTGCGCGAGGTGCTCGACGGCAAGGAGCCGACGCACAAGGCGACGTGGAATGCGGTCTGTCTGGCCGACTTCGGCGACACCGGCGCCTGCTTCGTGGCATTGCCGCAGATTCCGCCGCGCAACGTCAACTGGTTCTCGCAGGGCAAGTGGGTGCACCTGGCCAAGATCGCTTTTGAGAAGTACTTCATCCGCAAGATGAAGGCCGGCACCTCGGAGCCGCTGTTCGAGAAGATGGTGATGAATGCCCTGGGCATCATGAAGCTCAAGGACAAATAGACGCGCGAAGCATGCGGCCCCATGGCCACCGAGTACATCTTCTTCGACGCCGACCTGCGCGAGCGCTTCGTGCAGGCGGTCGCGGCCCGCGCGCTGGCCTGTCAGGTGCAGGAGGATGCGATGGAGGGCTTCGTCGTCAGGATCCCCGACGACCCCGCCGACGAGGTACTGGAGGCCATTGAGGCCGAGTACGAAGCGCTGATGAACGAGCAGATGCTGCGCGCCGAGGCACGGCCGGACTGGGTCAGCCACCAGGTGGCCGGGGTGCGTTTCACGCGCGCCGACGGCAGCGCCGGCATGGTGCGGCTACCGGCAGCGGTGGCCCGCCCGCTGATGGAACGCTTCTCGGCCGAAGAGGCGCACGCGCTCGTGAGCGCCATTGCCCACAGCTTGGAGAACCCGGTCGACGGGCCACTGTGCCGCAAAGGTTGAAGCCGGCTCAGGCCGTGAAGACCGTCAGCACGCCGGTGTAGCCGTAGAGGTGATGGCGGGCGATCTCGCCGCCGGCGAAAAAACCCACCAGCGGCACGTCACCCAGGGCGCGACGCACGATCTGCAGTTCGGCGCTCGGGCCACCGAAGTGCGGCCCGCCGCGACCGGAACAACTCACGTACACCGCGCCGGCAATCCGCCGTGCCGGGTGCGGTGCCGCTTCCGCCTCGGAAGCGCCCAGCGCGTGCGCGGTGCCGACCGCCATTTCCTCCGGCTCCAGCTCTTCGCGGATTTCGGCGCAGACGCGCATCAGATCGGCGCGCGCGGCCTGCACATTGCGCTGGCAGAACGCCAGTTCCATGCCGGGCTCGGCCAGATCGGCCAACGCCACGCCCTGGCGCGAGGGATCGAGGCCGATGATGTGGCGTACCAGCACGTCGCTGCCGAAGTTGCCGGTGCGGCTGACGGCATGGCCATCGCTGGCGGCGTCGGCCGGATGCATCAGGCCGGCCAGCGTGGCGCGCACGGCATCGAGCGCCTGCTGCGGCCGGTCGAGCGAGACATCGAGGTCGTGCAGCAGCACGTCGAGCGCCGGCTCGCCGTCGAGCTTGAAGACCACGTTGCGCTCGGCCTCGGTCACCACATGGCTCTTGGCCACCGGCAGGCAGCCCTGCGTGACGCGCGACACCAGCCGCACGCCTTCGCCAAAGGCCACACCGCTGAGTCCCCCATGGAAAACGCCGGTGGAACGGCCCTGGCCGCGGATGAAGCCGTCGCCGCCGAGGGCGAACTGCACGCTCTCGCCACGGCTCGAGGCCAGGCCGCCGAACAGGTAGCCGGAGTCGGTGCGCGCGGCCATCTCGGCAATCAGCTCGGCCAGATCGGGGGTCTCGCCGTCGGCATGCACCAGCGCCGTGTGCGCCTCGAAGCCCAGCCCCAGCGGTGCCACGCCGGAGAACACGCGGTACTGGTCGGTCGGCAGTTCGCACAGCATGACGGCCAGCGCCGGTTCGTCGAAGTACTCGACATTGTTGGCGGCGATGCCCACGCCCACGGTACCGGCCCAGTCGGTGACCTCGGGCAGCTCGGCACTCAGGTGCGCCAGGATGTCCTCGGCCGCCGCGGCGTAGTGGTCGGTGATGTAGAGCAGCGCCAGCGTCGGGCTGTGCGCGTAGTCGGGCAGCGCCATTTGCGCGCGCAGCTGCGCCAGCACCAGGCCAGCGGCCATGGCCCACTGCGGATGGGTGGCGTGTCCATAAGGGAAGAGCTTCATGGCAGGGCCTCCTGTACCGGATTCAACGGCTGCGCACGGTGCTTTTCCTGGTGGCTTTTTCGGCCCTGGCCCTTGTCTTGACTGCGCCAGGCGCTTCTTTTTTGATAGCACCCTTCGACACGGCAGCCGCCTTGCCGGCAACCTCCTGCATGGCCTGGCCGGCGATTTTCTGGAATTGCTGGGTCAGCGCACCCCAGAACTGCATCGGGTCCGGCGCAGCCGCAGCGGATGCAGCTTGCGCAGCGGGCGTGGCGCGCGGCTTGCGCGCCGCCGCCGCTTTGGCGGGCGGTGGCTCGGCAACGGCCGCCGGTTTGAACGCCTGCGCCAGATCCGGCGGGTTGAAATTCATGCTCTTGAGCGTGGCCAGGGTGAGCTTCTGCACCTCCAGCGCCTGGATGGTGGCCTTGAGCGCCGTGGCGTTCTGGTCAAGCCAGAACTGCACCGCCTTGAGCTCCTCGATGCGCTTGTCCAGCGCCTGCGGATCGAGCGTCGGCGCCACCCAGCTGTTCCACTGGTTCATGGCCGGCATGGACGCCGCCGCCCCCTTGCCCAGGCTTTGCAGGAACTCGAAACCCGGCACGAACTTGCCGAAGCCACTGGGGTCTGGGTTGCTCATGGCCGCTCCAAAAAATTTGCCGACGCTTGGCGCTGACAGCTTACCCCAAGGCGGCGATTTCCGTGCGACCCTGCGCCACGAAACGCGCGAATTCATCGGGCAGCAGCGGCTGGCCGAACAGGTAGCCCTGGTAGGCATGGCAGTTGCCGGCGTCCAGCACGTAGCGCTGCTCGGAGGTCTCCACCCCCTCGGCCACCACCATCAGGTTCAGGCTGTGGCCGAGCGCGATGATGGTGCTGACGATGGACGCATCGTTGGGGTCGGTCAACAGGTCGCGCACGAAGGAGGCGTCGATCTTGAGTTCGTCCAGCGGCAAGCGCTTGAGGTAGCTCAGCGACGAGTAGCCGGTGCCGAAGTCGTCGAGCGAGAAACCCACGCCCTGCGCGCGCAGCGTCTGCATCTTGGCGATGACGTCCTCCACGTTGTGCATCAGCAGGCTTTCGGTGATCTCCAGCTTGAGCCTTGACGCCGCCGCACCGGTGCGGCGCAGCACCTCCAGCACCTGCGGCACAAAGTCCGGATGGCGGAACTGCTGCACGCTGACATTCACCGCCAGGCTCAGCGACTGCAGCGCCGGCTGCGCAGCCCAGCTCACCAGTTGCTGGCAGGCCGCCTCCAGCACCCACTGCCCGAGGCGGTGGATCAGGCCGCTGTCTTCCGCCACCGAAATGAAGTCGGCCGGCGCCACCAGGCCGCGCCGCGGATGCTGCCAGCGCAGCAGCGCTTCGCCACCGATCACCGCGCCGCTGCGGTCGACCTGCGGCTGGATGCGCAGGAACAGCTGCTGCCCCTGCATCGCCGTGCGCAGGTCGCTCTCCAGCGCAGCGCGCTCGGCCACCACGGCCTGCATCTGCGGGTCGAAAAAGCGCATGGCGTTGCGGCCCGCGGCCTTGGCCTGGTACATGGCCAGGTCGGCCTGCTTGAGCAGCTCGTCCACCGTGCCCTGGCCTTGCGTGAACAGCGCGATGCCCATGCTCGGCGTGCTGTGGTGCTCGAAGCCGGCCAGCTGGTACGGCCGGTTGAGCACCGCCATGATCTTGCGCCCCACGCCTTCGGCCTGGCTGGCGGCGATCTCGGGCACCTCGCTCAGTTCCTCGATCAGCACGATGAACTCGTCGCCGCCCAGGCGCGCCACGGTGTCGCCGACACGCACCTGCAGCTGGATGCGCGTGGCCACCTCCTGCAGCAGCTGGTCGCCCACGTCGTGGCCCAGCGTGTCGTTGATGGTCTTGAACTGGTCGAGGTCGATGAACAGCAGCGCCCCGCTGCCGCCGTGGCGCGCCCCGGCCGCCAGTGCGTGCTGCAGGTGGTCGATCAGCAGGCGCCGGTTGGGCAGGCCGGTCAGCGCATCGTAGAAGGCCAGCTGGCGGATCTGCGCCTCGGCCTGCTTGCGCTCGCTGAGGTCCACCGCGGTACAGGCCAGTTGGGCCGGCTGGCCGGCGACGTCACGCAACAGGATGCCGCTGACCAGCATGGAAAACTCGCGGCCGTCACGCGCCCGGTGCCACAGTTCGCGCGCCTCGCGGCCCTGGCCCTCGCGCACGCTGCGCCAGAAGGCCTCGGCCTCGGCACGCCGGGCGGGGCCGTAGAGCTCAAGAAAGCGCTGTCCCAGCAGCTCGTCAGGCCGCTGGCCCAGCAGCTCGGCGCAGCGCGCATTGACATAGTCGAGCGTTCCATCCGTGTTGGCAATCCAGGCGGCAAACGTGGCATGGTCAAAGATGGTCTTGAAGCGGCTCACGGCTTCATTGGCCGCCTGCAGGTGCTGGGTGCGCGCCGCCACCTGCCGCCGCAGCACCAGCGCCAGCCCCGCGACCAGCAGCAGCAGGCCCAGCACGCCCGCCAGCCCCCACCAGAAACGGCGCGGCACCGCCGCCTGCGGCACGTCCGCCGCCCAGCGCTTCATGACGGCAAAGTAGACCGACTGCGGCCGGTTCTGCCAGTCCTGCAGATGCCGCTCGATGAGAATGAGCAGGTCGGCATTGCGGCCCTGGGCCGTGGCGAAGAACAGACGCGCCGGCTGGAACACGATGGTGGTTTCCACCAGCCCGTAACGCGGTGCATGCACGTTGCCGAAGTAATGGTTGGCAATGACGGCATCCGCCTGGCGCTGCTCGACCAGCTGGAAGGCTTCGTCGAGCGTGGCCACCGGCAGCAGCTTCGGCCGGACGCCGAAACTGGCCGTCAGTTCGGTGAACAGGCCGGCCTGGAAGGAGCCCTGCAGCAGGGCGACGCGCCGATCTGCCAGGTCAAAAACGGAGGCAATCGGTACATCGCGGTGGCGGTAGAGCTGCGACCAGCTGTGCAGCACCGGCGTGTGGTGGAAGTCGAACTTCTCGTCACGCTCCGGGCTGTAGGCCACGTCGGGCATGAGGTCGATGCTGCCGGCCTGCAGCGCATCGAGACAGCCCTGCCACTCGCAGGGCACGAAGTGCAGCGTCCAGCCCTCCTGGCGCGCCATCTCCTGCAGCAGCTCGACCAGGATGCCGGCCGGCTGGCCGGCCTCATCCAGAAAGATCTTGGGCTCGTTGGCATAGAGGCCGACGCGCACGTCCCGTGCCTGCGCCAGCGCGGCACCGCACAACAGGATACCGGCCGCCAGCCAGCGCCGCCAAGGTCTGCATGAACCCAAATCCGACTCCACTCATATTTTTAGAGGTCGAGTCGGATGTTAGTTCATTCCCTACTCCATGCGGCCGATGCGCTGCACCAGCGCGGTCATGCTGCGCGCATCGGCTTGCACGAAACGCTCGAACTCGGGCGCATCCTGGTACTGGAAGGACGTACCGGCCGCGGCCAGCGCCTGTTTGGCGCGCGCGTCTTCGGACGCCGCCTTCGCGGCCTGGCGCAGCCGGGCCACCACGGCGTCCGGTGTGCCGGCGGGCACGAACAAACCGGCCCACTGCGAATAGCTGATCGGCACACCCAGCTCCTTGAAACTCGGCACCTCGGGCAGCGCGGCCAGCCGGCCTTCGCCCCAGTGCGCCAGCACCCGCAGCTTGCCGGCACGCACGTGCTGCATCACGCTCGACGGGCCGGTGGCCAAGGCATCGACCTGGCCGCCCAGCAGGGCCAGCACGGCAGGGCCCGCGCCGGTGTAGGGCACGTGCAGCATGAAGCTGTTAGTGGCGACCTTGAGCTGCTCCATCGGCACATGCATGGTGCCGTAATTGCCCGAAGAGCCGAAGGTGATGGCACCGGGTTTGGCTTTCACTGCCGCCATGAAGTCCTTGTAGGTCTTCCACGGGCTGTCGGCACGCACCACCAGCGCGGTCGGGTCGGCGGTGAAACGCGCCACCGGCTTGAGCTGGTCGAGCGTGAACATGGGGGCGCGCTTGAGCACCTTGTCGGCCTCGGGCAGCACCACGATGGAGGACAGCGCCATCAGCAGGCTGTAGCCATCGGCGCGGGACTTGGCCACCTGCGCCATGCCGATGCCGCCGCCGGCACCACCCTTGTTCTCCACGATCACCGATTGCTTGAGCGCGCGGCCCATGGCTTCGGCCACCGGCCGGCCCACGGTATCGGCCACGCCGCCGGGCGGGAACGGCACCAGCAGGCTGATGGGCTTGTTCGGGTAGTCGTCCTGCGCCAGCACGGGCAGGCCGACGGCCGCCAGCGCAGCCGCGCTCAGTTGCAGGAATTCACGGCGTTGGGTCATGATTGTCTCCTCGGGTTGTTGTTCAGGGGCACCGGTCGCGCGCCGGTGTCAGATCTCTTCAACAGGGTTGTTGAGTTCGCCCAGGCCAGTGATGGCCACGCGCACCACGTCGCCGTGGCGCAGGAACTTCGGCGGGTTGAAGCCCACGCCCACGCCGACCGAGGTGCCGGTGAGGATCACATCACCGGGCAGCAGCGTCATGGCGGCGGACATGGTCTCGATCAGGGTCGGCACGTCGAAGATGAGCTGCGAGATGTGGGCGCTCTGGCGCTGCTCGCCGTTGACCCAGGTCTGCATGCGCATGTCGGTGGGTGCTTCGTCGGTGGTGGTGATCCAGGGG
This sequence comes from Curvibacter sp. GWA2_64_110, assembly GCA_001797315.1. Taxonomy (GTDB): domain Bacteria; phylum Pseudomonadota; class Gammaproteobacteria; order Burkholderiales; family Burkholderiaceae_C; genus Hylemonella. The sequence goes on along the minus strand of MGPC01000038.1, from coordinate 68,103 downwards.
CCCATGGGGCAGAAGCCGTCGAGCGACTTGCCGAGGAACCACTGGGCGTGGTTCTTCTGCAGGTCGCGCGCGGTGACGTCGTTGGTGGCGACAAAACCCCAGACGTGTTTCATGGCGTCGGCCTTGCTGACGTTGCGGCAGGTCGTGCCGATGACGACACCGATCTCGCCCTCGTAGTCCACCGACTGCGTGTGCTTGGGGTTGAAGCGGATCGGGTCGGTCGGGCCGTTGAGCGTGAGCGTGGCCTTGGTGAAGATCTGCGGGTACTGCGGAATGGCCGAAGCGGCGCCGCTGGTGGCATTGAAGCCGCTCTTGTCGAATTCGAGCGCATGCTCGTGGTAGTTCTTGCCGACCGCAAACGGGTTGCGCAGGAAGGCGGAGAGCGGCGCCAGGAACCTGACCTGCGTCATCGGCACGCGCTCGGTGACGCTGGCCTGCAGCTGCGGGGCGCTCACGCCCTGCTCGATCACGGCCAGCACCGGGTTGGGGTGGCTGGCCAGCGCACCGCCGACCAGGGCGACTTCCTGCTTGGCTTCATCCACCAGGGCCAGGTGCACCCGGCCGGCTTTTTCCACACGTGCGATCTTCATGCGAACTCCTGAAACAGAAAAATGCAAACCCACATTGGTTGCAATTGGTTTATCTTGGTGAAAATTATAGACACCTCGATATCACTCTGTCACGGTGGAAAATACGTAGTTTGTTTGGCAAATTGGTTTGATTTGGTCCGATAATTTGCTACCATTGCCCATCCAAGCCACCGCCCTGCCCCCATGGACTCGTCTGCCCTGCTGCGTGAAAACATCCTCGACAAGCTGAAGTCCGGCACCTGGCGCGCCGGCCACCGCATTCCGACCGAGCGCGCGCTGTGCGAGCAGTTCGGCATGGGACGCTCGGCCGTGCGCCGCGTGCTGGCGCAACTCAAGGACGCCGGCCTGATCTCGCAGACGGTGGGCAGCGGCACCTACGTCACCGAGCAGGCGCCCGGCCTGCTGCCGGCGCTGGGCAGCGCACCGCTGGCCAGCACCAGTCCGGCTGAATTGATGGAGGCACGCATGGCGCTGGAGCCGGCCATCGTGGAACTGGTGGTGCGCAACGCCACGCCGGCCGACTTCGCCCGCATGGAACAGTGCTGCACCCAGGCCGAGCAGGCCGGCACGCTCGACGAGTTCGAACACTGGGACGGGCTGCTGCACGAGGTGATTGCGGAAGCGGCGCACAACAGCTTCATCGACACCGTGTTCCGCCTGATGAACCAGGCGCGCGCCCAGGGCGAATGGGGCATGCTCAAGCGCAAGAGCGTCACGCCCGAACGGCGCGCCGCCTACCAGCGCGAGCACCGCGCATTGGTGGCCGCGCTGCGCGAGCGCGACCTGGCCACGGCGCTGGCGCACACGCGCGAGCACCTGCTGCACGTGCGGCGCAACCTGCTGGGCCTGTAGCGCTGGGGCCATTCAACTGCGGAAACCAGAACCGCGAAACGCCGTGGAACCGGCTCCGCCGGGCCACTGGCGTTGCCCCCCTGGGGGGAAGGCGCGGCAGCGCCTCAGGGGGGTCACCCCATCAATGCTTCATGCCCTGGCCATGCTCGGCCATGCCGGCGCCATGGCCACCCGGCGCGCTGGTGCTCACCGGCAACTGCAGCTCGACCTTGCTCTCCACGCCCTTGCCGTCCTTGAACACCAGGGTCAACGGCACGGTGCTGTCTTTCTTCAGCGCCGTTTTCAGATCAAGCAACATCACGTGGTAGCCGCCGGACTTGAGCTCGACCGTCTTGCCGGCCGGCAGGTCCAGCGCCGTCATGGCGCGCATCTTCATGACGTCGCCCTCCATCTTCATTTCGTGCACCTCGACCACGCCGGCCACCGGCGACGCACCGCCGACCAGCTTGGCGCCGTCCTTGGCGGTGAGCTTCATGAAAGCACCGGTGGCCTTCTGGCCCTGCACGGTGCTGCGCACCCAGGCGTCCTTGACCTCCACGGTCTGGGCGTAAAGGGCGCTGCCTGTCAGGGCGAGGGTAGCGACGAGTGCTTGAACTTGAGCTTTGAATTTCATGGTTTTCTCCTGGGTTAAAAAACTGTAGCAGTTGGGAATATCGATGGCGCCTCAATGTGCGTGGGCGGCGGGACCGGAAGGAATGACTTCCAGCAGCGCCGCCGGGGCTTTCAGGCCCTTTGTCGACGTGCCCTGGGCCGGTACCTCGACCCAGTCAAGGCGGCCCGGCTCGCAGCCCTGCAGCACCTTGAACCACAGCGGGCCGGCGCTGGCCGGCAAGGTCCCGCGCAGCGCGAACTCGTCATACCAGGCATCGGCCAGCCAGCTGTCCTTGCTGACGGCCGTCCAGGTGATCTCGACCACGTCCTCACTCACGGTCTTGCCGTGGCTGGTGTAGGGCTGGGGCAGTTTTTCGCTGCGGGTGCTCAAGGTCCAGCCCGCCTTGGGCATGGGCTTGGCGCCCTGGAAGCCGGCCGGCAGCAGCACGCGGATGGTGCTGGTGGGCGCGCCGGCACAACCGTGGCCGACGCGCAGCACCGCCTTGTAGCTGCTGCCAGCCAGGGCGGCCTGATCCTCCAGAACCACATGGGTAAAACCGGCCTGCGCCGCCGCAAACAGGGCGCCAAACGCTATCAATTTAGAAGCAAATGTCATGATGATCCTTTCTTGGGTATTGGTCAGAAGTCGTACTTGAGTTCGGCCACATAGGTGCGTTTCGGGTAGGGGTGGAAGTTCCAGTACGCCTCGTTCGTCAGGTTGTCGATGCCGAACGCGGCCACCGCCTTGCGGCTGATGCGGTAACGCGTGCGCAGATCGACGATCAGGTAGCGGCTGGCGCCCATGTAGGCAAAGCCGTTGACGTCGGCGTTGTCGAGCTGTGAATACTGGTCGCCGCTGTAGCGAATACCCAGCGATGCACTCAGTTGCTCGTCAAAGCGGTAAGTCGTCAGCGCCGTGGCGCGCCACACCGGCACGCGTGGCTGGTATTTGCCAATGCTGGAAGGCAATGCCGGGTTGCTCACGATGCGCGAGTCGGCATAGGTGATGCTGCCGGAGAAATCCAGCCCCTTGGCGAGCACATCGTTGCCCTGGTAGGCCACTTCCACGCCCTTGGTGTTGATGGCATCCACGTTCTGCACCCGTGAGGTGGTGGTAGAGCCGGGAATGAGCTGGGAATACAGCGAATCCGTCACGTCCTCGTTGAACACCGTCAGGCGCAACAAGCCATGGCCCAGGTCGCGTTCCAGGGAGAGTTCTGTCGTCACGGATTTCTCGGGCCGCAGATTGGGGTCGTTGACGAAGGACAGGTTGGCGTTGGAGGTGGCGCCATACAGCTCCTGCACCGTCGGCATGCGTACCGCCCGCCCCACCGAACCCTTGAGCACGGTGTGGCCTGACCACTGGTAGGCCAGCGCCGCCTTGGGCGACACAAAGGTCTCGTTGCGGCTGTCGTAATCCACCGGGGTCGAGCCGCTGAGGCGGGTATAGCCGCCGCTGGCGCGCCAGTTCTCCACGCGGGCACCGAGCACGGTTTTCCACCGGGGGGCCAGACGCCAGGTGTCCTGTCCGTAGATGCTTTGCGTCTGCGTCTTGCCGCCCACATCGCTGTTGAGCGTGCCGGCGCCGTCGGTCAACCAGTTACCCGCGATGTTGGACTTGAGAATGCGCAGCTGGTAGTTCTCCTGCTGGAACCCGAAGTCCACGATATGCGCCCCCTGCATGCCCTGGGGACGCCAGGTGCCCTTGGCTGCAACAGTGCTCCAGCCGGTGCCGTTCTGGTCGGTGATGGTGCCGGCACCACCGCTCAGGCCGCTGGTGGTGGACAGGGTGGTCGCCCGCAGCTGGTCGCGGCCGTAGTCGTAAAGGCTGGCCGCCAGCTCCCCATCCCACTCGCCCTGGGTGTGGCTCTTGACCGAAAGGCCATGCATCACATGCGCCAGGCTTTCGCGCGAGGCATTGAAGGCGCCGTTGATGTTGTAGTTCTGGCCGTTGATCTTGACGTTGCCGTAGTAGACCGGGTTGCCGGCGGCATCGCGCAGATAGGTTTGCGGATTGCCATCCGAGGTGTTGGCCCAGTAACCCAGGGTGTAACTGGCGCGCAGCGTCGGCGACAGGTCGTAGGCGACCTTGATCTTGGCATGATCCTGGACCGTGTGGTACTGGGTGTTGGTGCCCAGAATGTAGTTGTTGACGCCGTAATTGTTAGGCGTCAGCACGGCACCTGTGACGGGCGTGGTGCCCGCACCGCCGGTGGCCGTCACCAGCTTGGTGGCGAACACCAGCGGCTGGCCGGCGCTGTCGGTATGGTTGAGGTTTACCCACCACGACCAGTCGCCGTGTCGGCTACCCAGCGAGGCGCTGGCCTGGTTGCCGCTGTAGGTCTCGTTGGTGTTGTACAGGCTGAAGTTCTGCGTGAAGGCGTTGGCCTTGGCGTGGCCTTCAAACCGGGTCGGCATGCGCGTCACGTAGTCCACCACGGCGCCGACCGAGTTGCCCGGGTAGGCGGCCGAGAACGGGCCGTACATCACGTCGACACGCTCGATCTCCTCCGGCGTCACCAGCCCCCAGCGCGGCGCGTAGGTGGCACCGTTGCCGAGGTAGTTCGACAGCAGGATGCCGTCGGCGTAGACCGCCGAACGCGCGCTATTGCCGGTGCCCGAGGCGCGGCTGGACAACACGGCATGGTTGTAGTCGCCGATGTAGCGCTTGCGCACCAGCAGGCTGGGGAAATACTTGATCGCATCTTCGCTGTCGGTCGCGTTGACGGTCTCCTCGATCTGCTCGCGCGCCACGCCCTCAATGGTGGTGGGGATCTGCGTCGGCAACGAGGTCGGCTGGCCGCTGTTGATGGTGACGATGCCCAGCGACTTGACGAGCACCTCGGCCGCCGTCGGGCTGCCGTTGGACGATTCGGTTTGTGCTCCTGCCTGAAAAGCAACGGGCAAGGCCATGGCGCAGACCATGGGCCAGCGGGAATTCCGCATGGAAAAACTCTCCGGAGAACGAACAAAACAAGCCGTCAGCCCCTGAGAAACGGGCGTCAGGCGCTATGGTTTTGATAGCTCAGGAGAGAGAGGGCGGCCCGCGGGCCGGCAGCGGCGCGGCGGTGCGGCCGGCGATGTGCGCCGCCGCAATGGGCTGCAGGGCGTGTGCCAGCGGCTGTTGCGGCTCGACCTGCAGGCGCACCACCGGCGGCGGTGCGCTGCTGATCATGCACAGCGGGCAGTCCAGCGTGTGGCCGGAAGGGGCGGGTACGCCATCGTCGGTCTGCACCAGCTTGACGACGCCGGCGCCGGAGCAGATCAGCGCCATGGCCTGCGGCTTGACGATGGGCGAAGCGATCGCCACCCCGATGGACAGCGCGAACCACACCAGCACGAAGCGGGCAAGGAAATGGGCGCGGCGCAGGGTCTGCATAGGTTCGATTATGACAGCCCGATACCGCCGTTGAGTTCCACGGGCGCATTGCGCATGAAATGCCCCATGCCAGAAACGCCGTGGAACCGGCTCTGCCGGTCCACTGGCGTTGCCTCCTGCAAGGGGGGTGGAGAAGCGACACGCAGTGCGCGGAGCCTGGGGGTGTTCAAAACCTCGGCGCGCGCTTGTCACGCAGCGAGGCCAGGCCCTCGCGCACATCGGGGCCGCCAAAGCCCATGAACTCGAGCGCCAGCGAGGTGTCGAAGGACGGACCGGCCTGGCGCAACCAGTTGTTGAGCGCGTACTTGGTCCAACGGATCGCGCTCTGGCTGCCACTGGCCAGCCGGTCGGCGACCTCATAGGCCTTGGGCAGCAGCTCCGCCTCCTCCACCGCCAGCGACACCAGACCGATGCGCTCGGCCTCTTCGCCGCTGACGGGTTCGCACAGCATCAGGTAGTACTTGGCCTTGGCCATGCCGCACAGCAGCGGCCAGATGATGGCCGCGTGGTCGCCGGCGGCCACGCCCAGGCGGGTGTGGCCGTCGACGATCTTGGCACCGCGGCTGGCGATCGAGATGTCGGCCAGCAGGCCGGCCACCAGGCCGGCGCCGACCGCCGGGCCGTGCATGGCGCTGACGATCGGCTTGTCGCAGTTGATGACGTTGTAGACCAGGTCGCGCGCTTCCTTCCAGACGCGGCTGCGCACGGCGAAGTCCTGCGCCATGTCCTGCACCAGGCCCAGGTCGCCGCCGCCGGAAAAGCCCTGCCCCTCGCCGCGCAACACGGCGCAGCGCACGCTGTCGTCGGCGCTGACATCGCGCCAGATCTCGGTCAGCTCGCGGTGGCCCTGATGGTCGGCGGTCGGCAGCTTGCCGTTGAGCGCCTTCATCTGGATGTCGAGCACGGCGCCGTTGTCGCCGCGGCGCGTGATGTTCAAGGTCTGGTAGCGGCTGTAGTCCATGCCGGTGTCTCCTGTGTTCTACTGTGTAATGAAATACCTGAGCCTGATTCTGACGGCTTTTCACATCCGTTCGCCCCGCACCAGTCTTGACTTGTGTCAAAGACGACCGCGCAGTGGACGCGCATGATGGGCCTATTCGCCACGGAGATTTTCATGAGTACACAACTGACCGCCCCCTTCAAGAAGCAGCTGCAGGAGCAGCGCACCAGCCTGCTGGCCCAGATCACCAGCCTGCGTGGCGGCACGATCGGGCGCGCCGAGGCCTCGGCCGATCATTTCGGCGGCCAGCCCGAAGACCCCCGCGCCCAGATGGATACCGAGCGCGAACTCGAATTCGCGCTCGATGCGCGCGAGAGCGCCGAGCTTGACGCCATCGATGCCGCGCTCAAGCGCATTGAAGCCGGCACCTATGGCGTATGTACCGACTGCGGCGTGGACATCCCGGCCGCCCGACTGCATGCCGCGCCCGAGACAGCGCGCTGCATCGACTGCCAGGACAAGTTCGAGCACCCGCACGGCAGGGCCAGCGGCGCCTGAAGCGTCACCGTTCACCCATTACCCATTCATTGATCAGGAGACCCCCATGTCCACTTACCACGCCATCGTCTGGCTCGACCGTTCCGAAGCCCACGTCATCCTGTTCGACCGCGAACACGTCGAAGCCGAGCGCATCAAGTCGCGCAGTCATCACAAGGCCACCGGCGGCCACGTCGGCTCGCACCAGGGCATGCACGGCCGTGGCGACAGTGCCAGCGGCCACCATTCGGCGCAGGGCGGCCACAACAGCAGCGACGAAACCTACTACCACTCGGTGGCCGAGGCGCTCAAGGGCGTGCACGAGATCCTGGTGACCGGCCCGGCCCAGGCCAAGGACGAGTTCCGCGCCCATTGCCAGCGCCACGACAAGGCCGTCGACAAGGCCATCGTCGACGTCATCAGCAGCGACCACCCGAGCGACGCGCAACTGGTGGCGATGGCGAAACAGTATTTCCTCAAACACGACAAGATGAACGGCCAGGCCTGAGCTGCTGGCTTGACGAAAAAAGGGCGGCCATGGGCCGCCCTTTTTCATGAGACTGATGCCTTACTTCGCCAGCGGCACGATCTGCTGCTCGATGGCGCCAAACATCGACTGGCCGTCGCGGCCTTTCATCTCGATGCGGATGGTGTCACCGAACTTCATGTAGTCGGTCGCGGGCTTGCCGTCCTGGATGGTTTCGATGGCACGCTTCTCGGCGATGCAGCTGTAACCCTTGGTCCACTCCTTCTTGCCCTTGACCTCGGTGGCGCGGTTGCTCACCGTGCCCGAGCCGACAATGCTGCCGGCACGCACATTGCGCGTCTTGCAGATGTGGGCGATGAGCTGGCCGAAGTGGAAGGTCATCTCCTCGCCGGCGTCGCACATGCCCACCGTGCGGCCGTTCCAGACGCTCTGGATGGTCAGGCCCAGGCGGCCCTGGTCCCAGGCATCGCCGAATTCATCCAGTGTGACCGCCACCGGGCTGAAGGCGGTGGCCGGCTTGCTCTGGAAGAAGCCGAAGCCCTTGGCCAGCTCGTCGGGAATCAGATGGCGCAGGCTGACGTCGTTGGCCAGCATCACCAGGCGGATGCCGTCCAGCGCCTGCTCCGGCGCACTGCCCATCGGCACGTCGCCGGTGACGACGGCGATCTCGGCCTCGAAGTCGATGCCGTGCGCCTCGCTGACGCACACCACGTCGTCGCGCGGCCCCAGGAAGTCGTCGCTGCCACCCTGGTACATCAGCGGCTCGGTGTAGTAGTTGGCCGGCACTTCCGAGTTGCGCGCCAGCCGCACCAGCTCCACGTGGTTGATGTAGGCCGAGCCGTCGGCCCACTGGTAGGCGCGCGGCAGCGGCGCCATGCACATCTGCGGGTCGAAGGGGAAGGCGTGGCGCGCCTTGCCCTGGTTGAGCGCGTCATACAGGTCCTGCAACTGCGGCGAGAGGAAGTTCCAGTCGTCCAGCACCTGCTGCAGATGGTTGGCAATGCCGGTCGCATAATGCGCGGTGCTCAGATCGCGCGAAACGACCACCAACTGTCCGTCACGGGAGCCGTCTTTGTAGGTGGCAAGCTTCATGGGAAGAAAAATCTCTGATTGCGTATTGCTAAACTCGTTGACCAAAACGGAACGAGCCACGCTTGATTAGATCATGGAGAAGACACGCGCAGGCATCCAGTCCGTCGAAGTCGGTTTTACCCTGCTCGACGCACTGGCACGTGCCCCCGGCCCGCTGATGCTGCGCGACCTGGCCGCCGCCGCCGGCATGAGTGCCGCCAAGGCGCACCGTTACCTGGTGAGCTTCCAGCGCCTGGGGCTGGTCAGCCAGGACGGCAGCACGCGCTACGACCTCGGGCCGGCCGCGCTCAAGCTGGGCCTGGCTGCCATCACGCGGCTGGATGCCATCAAGCTGGCGCGCGAACGCATGCCGGCGCTGATGGAGCGCATCGGCCACACGCTGGCGCTGGCGGTCTGGGGCAACTTCGGGCCGACCATCGTGCACTGGGAAGAGTCGCCGCAATCGGTCACCGTCAACCTGCGCCTGGGCGACGTCATGCCGCTGCTGTCGTCCGCCACCGGGCGCTGCTTTGCCGCCTGGGTTTCGCGCGATGCCATTGCACCGCTGCTGCGTGAGGAACTGGCGCGCGCCCGCCAGCTCGGCCGCACCGACCTGCCGCGCAACCAGACCGATCTGAACTTCATGCTGCGCCAGGTGCGCGAGCATGGCCTGGCACGCGTGGTGGACGCGCTGCTGCCGGGCATTGCCGGCTTTTGCGCGCCGGTGTTCGACTTCGACGGCCATCTGGTGCTGGGCATGGTGGCCATGGGCTCGGTGGCCAGTTTCGACACCGCCTGGGATGGTCCGGTGGCCACGTCGCTGAAAGCGGCGGCGCAGCAGCTGTCGACCGAACTGGGGCACCGGCCTTGAGCAGACCGGTCCTCGATACCCCCGGCGGCGCACCCGCCGCCCCCTGGCGGCCGCTGCTGCTGCTGGGCGGCGCCCTGCTGGCGGCCCATCTGGCGCTGCTGAGCGGCCTGCACCTGGACAGCCTGCCGGTCACACCGTCCCTCAGCCGGCCCCTGATCACGCGCACCGTGCTGGCCCCGCCCGTCCCGCCCGCACCCTCACCGCCAGCGGTCGCGCCCCGGCCCAAGCCGGCCCGGCCTCGGCCGGCACCACCGCCAACTCAGGAACAAAATCCGGCACCAGCCCTTGCAGAATATGCGCCGACTGCTATTAATTCAATAGCAAATGAATCAGCCGCCGCAGCGCCTGACAACACACCGGCCGCCCCGCCCGCAGCCGAGCCCCCCGCGGCAGCACCGGCCGCCGAGGCCCACGCACCGGCCACCGCCGTGCCCGGTTCGTTGCGCATCCAGTACCAGCTTTATGGCGAAGTGCGCACGCTGCCCTACACCGCCGATGCCGAACTGCTGTGGGCGCATGACGGGCAAGCCTACGAGGCACAGCTGGAGATCAGCGCCTTGTTCCTGGGCTCACGGCGACAGACCAGCCGCGGCCAGCTCACGCCCGAGGGACTGCGGCCCAAGCGCTTCGGCGACAAGGTGCGCAGCGAGGTGGCCGCGCATTTCGAGTACGACAAGGGCAAGGTGATCTTCAGCGCCAACACACCCGAGGCCGCACTGCAACCCGGCGCGCAGGACCAGCTCAGCATCTTCGTGCAGATCGCCAGCCTGATTGCGGCCGAGCCGCAGCGCTACCCGCGCGGCACCGCCATCGAAATGCAAGCCGTGGGCCCACGCGAATCCGACGTCTGGCGTTTTGTCGTCGACGGCACCGAACATCTGAATCTGCCCGGCGGCGAACAGGACACCCTCAAGATCACCCGCCCGCGGCGACAACCCTACGACCTGATGGTCGAACTCTGGCTGGCACCGGCACTGGGCTACCTGCCGGTGCGCATCAAGCTGACGCAGGACAACGGCGACTTCATCGACCAGCAATGGCGCAGCAGCGGCCCGCCCTGAGGCACACCCTGCGGGCAATCGTGGTACGCTGCTTGCACACTTGAAATCGCCAGACCGGCATCCATCTGCGATCCAGGACGTTGGGAGAACCGGACATCATGCACATGCTTTACGACTCGGAATCCTTCTCGGTCACGCACCTGGCGGCCGTCGAGCCCGATGCGGCGTTGACCGGCCTGGACTTGGCTGCCACCGACACGCCGGCTGAGCGGCCGGTACTGTTGCGCCACGGTTTCGAGATCGTGGACAAACGCTCGGGCAAGGAGCTCTACCTCGACGGCTCCTGGGCCGAGCTGTTCCAGCAGCGCATTGCCGCCTGGCAGCTCAATACCCCGACCGAGGAAGAAGTGGAAGACACGCTGGCGCAATACGCCGAACTGGCGCAGACGCCACTGACCCTCCACTGAACCGCGTCGATCCGGTGGCGACTCATCCCCTGCGCCGGTAGCGCCAGCGGTACAGCGGCTCCAGCAGCAGCAGGACCGCCATCAGGCGGCAGACCTGGAATGCCGTCACCACCGGTGCCCCCAGCTGCAGCACCTTGGCCGTGATCGACATCTCGGCAATGCCGCCGGGTGACGTGGCCAGCACCAGGGTGGCCGGGTGCAGGCCCGTGAGCTGCGCCAGGCCCCAGGCAAACAACGCGCACAGCACCACCATCACCAGCGTGCCTGCGGCCACCGAGGCCAGCCAGCGCGGCGCCGTGTGCACAAAATCTGGCGTGAAGCGCACCCCCAGGCTGATGCCGATCACCAGCTGTGCCGCATTCGACAGCCACCTGGGCAGCGCCGACAACTCGATGCCGGCCATGGTCAAGCCCATGGCCACCAGCAGCGCGCCCATGAACAAGGGGTTGGCGCGGTCCAGCCGCTGCATCCCCCAGGCGCCGGCCGCCGCCGCCAGCCCGAGCCACAGCAGACGCTCCCAATGCACCTCGCGCGCCGCCCCCATCGTCAGCAGATCCAGCCCGTGCAGGCCGCTGAACTGCATGCCGAAGGGAATCAGCACCGTCACGATCAGCAGCCGCATGCTGTGCGCTGCCGCCACTAGGTCGGTGCGGCCGCCCGCGCGTTCGGCCAGCAGGCTCATTTCGGAGGCCGCACCGATGGCGCCGGCAAACCAGGTGGTGGCGCGGTTCAGGCCGGGCAGGCGGTGCGCATGCAGCCGCTGCAGCCAGGCGCTGAACAGCGCGCCCAGCCCCAGCGCCCAGACGATGCCCAAGCCGATGGCCCACCACAGGCTGAGCACCAGCGCCGTGACCTGCGGCGTGAAATACAGGCCGAGCGCCACACCGATGGTGGCCTGCCCGGCATTGCGCAGCGGCGTCCAGCTGGCCGTCGGCGCGCGCAGGATGGAGGCCAGGGCGGTGGACAGCAAGGGGCCGAGCATCCACGGCAGGGGAATAGCCAGCCAGACACAGAGTGAAGCGGCGCACAGGGCCAGCAACAGGGTGAGCGCCACCCGCAGGAAAAAATGGAGTTGCATGAAATGGTTCTGGAGAGCGCGTAGTATCGCCCGATGTTCCGCCCTTTCACGTTCCGGCTTGCCGCTCTGCTGAGCTGTGCCGTGCTGGCCACCGGCTGCGCCAGCCGGGCCGGACCGGACACCGGCCAGCGCCTGGCGGCCCTGCTGCCGGCCGACGCGATCCTGCTCGGTGAACAGCACGACGCACCGGACCACCAGCGCGTGCAGCGTGACGTGGTGCAGGCGCTGGCGGCACGCGGTCAACTGGCGGCACTGGCGCTGGAGATGGCCGAACAGGGACACGACACGCGCGGCCTGCCGGCCGACGTCAGCGAGGCGCAGGTGCAAGCCGCTTTGCAATGGAACGAGGCCGCCTGGCCCTGGCGCGCCTATGGCCCGGCCGTGATGGCGGCGGTGCGCGCCGGCGTGCCGGTGCTCGGCGCCAACCTGCCGCGCGCCCAGCTGCGCAGCCGCATGGCCGACCCGCAATTCGACACCCTGCTGCCCGGCCCGGCGCTCAAGGCGCAGCAGCAGGCCATCCGCCTGGGCCACTGCGGGATGCTGCCGGAGAGCCAGATCACGCCGATGACGCGGGTGCAGATCGCGCGCGACCTGGCCATGGCGCAAACCCTGCGCGCGGCGGCGCAGCCGGGCCGGACCGTGCTGCTGCTGGCCGGCCGCGGCCATGTGGACCGCCTGCTGGGGGTGCCGCAGCACCTGCCCCGGGAATTTCAAACGAAATCGATTGGACTCGGCGCAGACAAAGCGCTATCAGCTCCTGATTTGACAGCGTCGTTTGACCTGGCCTGGCCGGCCGCCCCCGGACCCGACATCGACCACTGCGCACAATTCCAGGCGCAGCGGCGCTGAGCCTGCCCCTTGGAGCGCGCCGCCGCGTGGCTGCACCAATGGCAGCGTTCGTCCGGAAAATGGCGACAATGTCGCTGGACCGACGCCAAAAGCCGACCGTCTGCGTCGACCTACCCATCCTGCGACAATGGACCCTATGAGCAACGTTTATATCCTGACCCTTTCCTGCCCGGACCGCCTGGGCCTGGTGCATGCCGTCTCCGGCTTCCTGCTCGAACGCGGCGGCAACATCGACGAGGCGGCACAGTACAACGACCCCGCCACCGGCCTGTTCTTCATGCGCGTGCAGTTCGCCTGCGGCCAGGTGAGCTACGAGGACCTGCAAGCCCAGCTCAAGCTGTTCGCCGAGCCGTTCCAGATGCAGTGGAGCCTGCATGCGGCAGCGCAGTCGATGCGCACCGTCATCATGGTCAGCAAGGAAGGTCATTGCCTGAACGACCTGCTGTTCCGCTGGAAGATCGGCCTGCTGCCGATCGACATCCGCGCCATCGTCTCCAACCACCGCGAGTTCTACCAGCTCGCCGCCAGCTACAACGTGCCCTTCCACCACATCCCGGTGACGGCCGCCACCAAGGCGCAGGCCGAGGCCAAGCAGTTCGAGGTGATCCAGGCTGAGGGTGCCGAACTGGTGGTGCTGGCGCGTTACATGCAGGTGCTCTCCGACGACATGTGCCGCAAGCTTTCCGGCAAGGCCATCAACATCCACCACAGCTTCCTGCCCAGCTTCAAGGGCGCCAAGCCCTACTACCAGGCGCACGACCGCGGCGTGAAGCTGATCGGCGCCACCGCCCACTACGTGACGGCCGACCTCGACGAAGGCCCGATCATCGAGCAGGACGTGGCCCGCGTCGACCACAGCAAGACGGTGGAAGACCTGACCGCCATCGGCCGCGACACCGAAAGCCAGGTGCTGGCACGCGCCGTCAAATGGCACAGCGAGCACCGCGTCATCCTCAACGGCCACAAGACCGTGATCTTCAAGTAGGCACGGAGCGCCGCCCCGCACCTGGGCGGCGGCGCGTCACTCGGTCGGCGCGAACTTCAGGAACAGACCCAGCGCCGTCAGCAGCAGGGCCGAGCTGACGACGGTGCCGATGGCGTAGTACAGATTGCCGGCCCGGTCGAACTGGCTGTACTTGATGACCATGATCAGCCCCTCCAGCGACAACGCCACGCAGACCGTGCCGATGAAGCGCGGCAGCGTACGGCGCAGCATCATGGCCACATCGTGCTGGCTTTCGTGCCCGTACTCCTTGTTGATGACCATGGCCAGTTCGAACACGGCGATCGCGATGATGCAGTCATTCACCACCTTGATGATGATCTGCGACGCGCCTTCGCTGCCTGTGAGAAACCCGTCCAATGCCGAGGAAAAGGTCGACAGCATGATGAAGGCGGACAGCAGCAGGAAGATGATTGCGAAGAACCTTGCGAAGATTTTCTGGACGAGCCGGTTGACCGGCGTTTGGCCATCCGTGGCGATGGCAACGATCTCACTGGCATACATGCGGAACCCCTTTCATGGTGGTTCCCGCCATTGTGGACACGGGCGAATACCTGCGCCGTGGGCACGCCCATTTCACATCGCGAATCCAAAAAAACGCCCCGCAGCCTTTCGGCCCGGGGCGTCGGCGATAGCCGCGGCAACCGCGCTACCCGATCAGGCCGCCTTGGCCACGCTCTCCTTGAAACCCAGCTTGTCCAGCGCGTCCGACAGCTGCTTCACGCTGCGATCCGGCTGGTGCAACTTGTCCAGGCCGAACAGGCCGATGCGGAAGCTGCTGAAATCGGCCGGTTCGTCGCACTGCAGCGGCACGCCAGCAGCGGTCTGCAGGCCCAGGCCCAGAAACTTCTTGCTGTTCTGCACCTCCGGATCGGTGGTGTAGCTGACCACCACGCCCGGCGCCATGAAACCTTCGGCCGCCACGCTGACAAAACCGCGGGCCTCCAGCAGGGCGCGCACCTTGGCGCCGAGTGCGATCTGTTCCTGGCGCACCTTCTCGAAGCCGTAGGCCTTGGTCTCGCGCATCACCTCGTCGAGCCGCGCCAGCGCGTCGGTCGGCATGGTGGTGTGGTAGGTGTGACCGCCGTTTTCATAGGCTTCCATGACCTGCAGCCACTTCTTGAGGTCGGCCGCGAAGCTGGTGCTGGTGGTGGCGTCGATGGCGGCACGGGCGCGCTCGCTGAGCATGACCATGGCGCAGGCGGGCGAACCGCTCCAGCCCTTTTGCGGCGCGCTGACCAGGATGTCCACGCCGGTGGCTTCCATGTCGACCCACATGCAACCGGAGGCAATGCAGTCCAGCACGAACAGGCCGCCGACTTCGTGCACGGCATCGGTCACCTGGCGGATGTAATCGTCGGGCAGCATCATGCCGGCGGCGGTTTCCACGTGCGGGGCGAACACCACATCGGGGCGCTTAGCCTTGATGGTGGCGACCACTTCTTCCACCGGGCAAGGAATCCAGGACGCCTGGGAACCGGTGCCGACGCGGCGCGCCTTGAGCACGGTGGATTCGGCCGGAATGCCGCCCATGTCGAAGATCTGGGTCCAGCGGTAGCTGAACCAGCCGTTGCGGATCACCAGGGTCTTCTTGCCGGTGGCGAACTGGCGTGCCACGGCTTCCATGCCGAAGGTGCCGCTGCCAGGCACCAGCACGGAAGACTTGGCGTGATAAACCTCTTTCAAAATACCGGAGATGTCCTTCATCACGCCCTGGAAGCGTTTGGACATGTGGTTGAGGGCGCGGTCGGTGTAGACGACGGAAAACTCGAGCAGACCGTCAGGGTCCACATTGGGCAAAAGGCCTGGCATAAATAACTCCGGAAAAGGGCTCTTCTTGAGGTTGCGGGGAGCTTAGCACGCTGGGTAAGACCCCGGCATCGGGGGTATTACGCAACCGGGCGTTCGCCCATCTGCTCGCCCAGGCGGATCGACCGGCCCGGCGCCCAGGCCGGGTTGAAGCCGATCTGCCCGCGCGGCCACAGCAAGACGACGGTGGAGCCGAGCAGGAAACGGCCCATTTCCTCGCCCTGCTTCAAACGCACGGCACCCGCCTCGTAGCGCCATTCGTGCACGGCGGGACGGCGCGGCGGGTTGACCACGCCGTGCCAGACCGTGGCCATGCTGCCCACGATGGTGGCGCCAACCAGGGTCAGCACCAGCGGGCCATGGGCGGTGTCAAAGCAGCAGACCACGCGCTCGTTGCGCGCGAACAGGCCCGGCACGCCGCGCGCCGTGGTCGGGTTGACGGAAAACAGCTCGCCCGGCACGTAGATCATGCGGGTCAGCACGCCGTCGCAGGGCATGTGGATGCGGTGGTAGTCGCGCGGGCTGAGGTAGAGCGTGGCAAAACTGCCGCCCTCGAAGGGTGCCGCCAGCGCAGCGTCGCCACCCACCAGCGCAGTGGTGGAATAGCGGTGGCCCTTGGCCTGGAAGATCTGGTCGCGCTCGATCGCACCGAACTGGCTGATGGCGCCGTCCACCGGGCAGACCCAGTCGGCTGCCGCCAGCGGGCGGGCACCGTCTTTCAGGGCGCGGGTGAAGAACTCGTTGAAGGTCGGGTAGCTGGCCGGATCGGGGTTGGCCGCCTCGGCCATGTTCACCCCGTAGCGGCGGATGAAGCGGCGGATGATGGCGGTGGTCAGCGCCCCCATGGGCGCCCCGGCGACCTGGCCGGCGAACGCCGTCAGGGCCTTTTGGGGCAACAGATACTGCGGCAGCACGGCAAGACGATCGGACACGGTAGCTACCGCCAGGGTGAAAGTGAAAGAACCGCAAATTATAGTGAGCAGGCCCTAGAATCTTCCGCATGAACGCTCCCACTTCCAGCCCCCAGGTTACGGCCCTGCAGCGCGCCGAACGGCAAGCCCAGGTCGTCCAGGCGCTGCAGACCGTGCTGCCCGGCCACGCCCTGCTCTGGCACAGCGAAGACATCACGCCCTACGAGTGCGACGGCCTGACCGCCTACCGCCAGCGCCCGCTGGTCGTGGCCCTGCCCGAAACCGAGCACCAGGTGCAGGCCGTGCTCAAGGCCTGCCACGCCCTGGGCGTGCCGGTGGTGGCGCGCGGCGCCGGCACCGGCCTGTCCGGCGGCGCCATGCCCAACCCGCTGGGCGTGACGCTGAGCCTGGCCAAGTTCAACCAGATCCTGAAGATCGACCCGGCCAGCCGCACGGCCGTGGTCCAGGCCGGTGTGCGCAACCTGGCCATCAGCGAGGCCGCCGCCCCCTACGGCATGTATTACGCCCCCGACCCGTCGAGCCAGATTGCCTGCACCATCGGCGGCAACGTGGCCGAGAACTCCGGCGGCGTGCACTGCCTCAAATACGGCCTGACCGTGCACAACGTGCTCAAGGTGCGCGGCTACACCATCGAAGGCGAACCGATCGAGTTCGGCAGCGACGCCCTGGACGCCGCCGGCTACGACCTGTTGAGCGTCTTCATCGGCAGCGAAGGCATGCTGGCGGTTACCCTGGAGGTGACGGTGCGCCTGATCCCCAAGCCGCAACTGGCGCGCTGCATCATGGCCAGCTTCGGCGACATGCGCAAAGCCGGCGATGCGGTGGCGGCGGTGATTGCCGCCGGCATCATCCCGGCCGGTCTGGAGATGATGGACAAGCCCATGACGGCGGCGGTGGAGGACTTCGTGCATGCCGGCTACGACCTCGACGCCGCAGCCATCCTGCTGTGCGAGAGCGACGGCACACCGGAAGAGGTGGAAGAGGAAATCGGCCGCATGAGCGAAGTGCTGCGCGCCGCCGGCGCCACCGCCATCGCGGTCAGCCGCGACGAAGCCGAGCGCCTGAAGTACTGGAGCGGGCGCAAGAATGCCTTCCCGGCCAGCGGCCGCTTGGCGCCCGACTACATGTGCATGGACTCGACCATTCCGCGCAAGCGGCTGGCCGACATCCTGCAGGCCATCAGCGAGATGGAAACCAAATACAACCTCAAGTGCCTCAACGTGTTCCATGCCGGTGACGGCAACCTGCACCCGCTGATCCTGTTCGATGCCAACGATGCGGACCAGCTGCACCGCTGCGAGCTGTTCGGCGCCGACATCCTGGAGACCAGCGTCGCCATGGGCGGCACCGTCACCGGCGAGCACGGCGTGGGTGTGGAAAAACTCAACTCCATGTGCGTGCAGTTCAGCCCGGAGGAAAACGCGCAGATGCTCGGCCTCAAGCGCGCCTTCGACCCGCAGGGCCTGCTCAACCCGGGCAAGGTGATCCCGACACACAACCGCTGCGCCGAGTACGGCAAGATGCTGGTGCGCGGCGGTCAGATCAGCCACCCGGACCTGCCCAGGTTCTGAAGCATGACGGGCCTGCGCGGCTTCGCCTGGTTGCTGCTGCTGCAGTCGGCCGGCGAACTGCTGGCGCACGGCCTGCACCTGCCCTTTCCCGGCCCGGTGGTGGGCATGGTGCTGCTGCTGTTCGCGCTGGGCTTCAAGGCCGTGCGCGAACCGGTGGCCGCCTGCGCCGACTACCTGCTGTCGCACCTGTCGCTGCTGTTCGTGCCGGTGGGCGTGGGCGTCATGACGCACCTGAGCTTGATCAGCGAGTACGGCCTGCGCATGCTGCTGGCCATCGTGCTGTCCACCTGGATCGGGCTGGCCGTCACGGCGCTGGTGCTGCGCGCGCTGACCCGGCACGCACCAGAACAGGCGAGGGACTAAAGCGATGCCCAAGTTCGTCGAATTGTGGGTCTACCTCTCCACCACGCCGCTGTTCGGTCTCACCGCCACCTTGGTGGTGTACGTACTGGCGCATGCGCTTTATGTACGGCTGCAGCAGGCGCCCTGGGCCAACCCAGTGCTGTGGACCGTGATCGCCATTGCCGGCGGACTGCTCGCCACCGGCATCCCTTATCCCACCTATTTTTCCGGCGCGCAGTTCATCCACTTCCTGCTCGGGCCCGCGGTGGTGGCGCTGGCCTGGCCGCTGTGGCAGCGGCGTGAGGAGTTGCGCCGGCGCTGGGCGCCGCTGCTGTTGGCGGCACTGGCCGGCGGCGCGGCCTCGGCCGGCTCGGCACTGGCGCTGGGCTGGGCCTTCGGTTTGCCGGCTGACGTGCTGCTGTCGCTGGCCTCGAAATCGGTCACTGCGCCGGTGGCCATGGGCATTGCCGAGAAGATCGGCGGCATTCCGGCGCTGGCCGCCGTGTTCGCGGTGCTGACCGGCATCGTCGGTGCCCTGAGCGGCAAATACCTGTTCGACCTGCTGCGCATCTCCACCACGCCGGCCGGCTGGATGGCGCGCGGCTTCGCCCTGGGCACCACCTCGCACGGCCTGGGAGCGGCGCGCGCGCTGCAGGTCAATGCCGATGCCGGCGCCTACGCCGGCCTGGCGCTGGGGCTGCAGGTGGTGCTGGCCTCGCTGCTGATCCCGCTGCTGTTTCGTTGGCTTTGAGCAAGGTTGCGTCAGGCACCGGTGGTACATTCCGGCGCCATACGCCCTCTTTTTCCATCTGGAGTTTCACCATGATTCTTGCTCTCAAGCGCCGCACCCTGGGCCTGGCTGCCGCCGGCCTGCTGTTTGGCTCGCTGGCCGCCGCCCAGACCGCCACCATCAAGCTGATGGTCGGTTTCCCGCCCGGCGGCGGCACCGATGCCATCGCCCGTGTGCTGGCCGACAAGCTCAAGGATCAATTGGGCGCCAACGTCATCGTGGAGAACAAGGCCGGTGCCGGCGGCCAGATCGCCGCGCAGGCGCTCAAGGCGGCCCCGGCCGACGGTTCGGTGCTGTTCCTGTCGCACGACCACACCATCTCCATCCTGCCGCTGGTGATGAAGAACCCGGGCTTCGACCCGGCGCACGACTTCGTGCCGGTGGCCGGCTTCGCCACCTTCGTCAACGGCCTGGCCCTGTCGGGCGGCACACCGGCCAAGTCGCTCAACGAGTACGTGGCCTGGGTGCGCGAGCAAGGCAAGGGCAAGAGCACGGTAGGCGTGCCGGCACCGGCTTCCACACCGGAGTTCTTCGTCAAGGTGATCGGCGAGAAATACAAGCTCGACCTGCAGGCCGCCCCTTACCGCGGCAGCGCGCCGATGATGGCCGATATGCTGGGCAACCAGATCGCCGCCGGCGTCGGCTCGGTGCCGGACTTCATCGAGAACCACAAGGCCGGCAAGATCCGCATGGTGGCCGTGATCGGCGCCAAGCGCCAGGCCATCCTGCCCGATGTGCCGACCTTCGACGAACTCGGCCTGAAGGGTTTCGACGACCTGCCCTACTACGGCATCTTCGCGCCGCAGGGCACGCCGAAAGCAACACTGGACCGCTACTCCGACGCGCTAGCCAAGGTCATCGCCCTGCCGGACGTGCGCGAACGCCTGACCACCATGGGCCTGACCGTCGGCCACATGACCTCGCAGCAGTTGGCCACCCGCGAACGCGCCTATGCCAAGACCTGGGCCCGCATCATCAAGGACAGCGGCTTCCAGGCGCAGTAAAACGCGTTTTCTTGGGATCAAAAAAGCCGGGCGCATGCCCGGCTTTTTGTTTCAGACTGCTGCGGGCTGCACCAGCACGATCTGGAAAGTCAGCTCGAACGGCGGCACATGGCATTCGACGATGTGCGCCGGCGCGACCTGCAGCGTGAGGCCGGCGACATCGGCATGGATGGGCAGCGTGGCGCAGGCACGGTCCACCAGCACGGCGGTCAGGATCTGGCTGCCGCCCTTGGCCAGCAGGTACTGCACCGCCTTGTTCAGGGAAAAGCCCTTGTACAGCACATCGTCCACCACCACGATGGTGCGGCCGGCGAGGTCGATGTCGGCATGTTCGGGCTGCTCGGTGAGCCGGGTCTCGGGGTGCAGCAACGTCAGGTCGTCGGCGTAGCGCTTGATCAGCAGGTCGAGCCGCGCGATGTCGGCGCCGGGCAGCAATGTCTGCAACCGTGCCAGCAACCAGTCCGACAGCGGTGCCCCACGGCGGCGCACCCCCACCAGCGTGACGCCGGCCGCGCCGTGCAGCTTGGGCATCAGCGCCACGGCCATGGCGTCGAGCACGCGCTCCAGCGCGGCCGTGTCGTAGATCGTCGTCTGCAGTCCTGCGGGTGATGTCATCGGTCACTCCTTGCGCGCACGCGTCGTCGAGTCCAGAATCGGTGTGCCGACCCGTCGGCGCCTGATCGTAGCAGTTGCCAGCCGCCGAGTGCCGTCAGACCCGACGGGGCAGCCCCTACCGTTCATCGCGCGCCGGGCGCCAGGCGCTTGATTACGGACCGGCCAGCCTCACTTCCAAACGAGGAAGTTTTTCGAGGGAGTCCTGCATGTCTGCTGTTCGCCAACCCGCTGTCGCGGGTGCCTTTTACCCCGGGGAGGAACAGGCCTTGGCCGGTACCGTGGCCAGCCTGCTGGCTGCAGCCCACGCCGAGACGCCGGCCGATGCCGCCGGCGCAGCGCCGAAGGTGCTGATCGTGCCGCACGCGGGTTACATCTACTCCGGCCCCATGGCAGCGCGGGCCTATGCCCGGCTCGCCGGCGTGCGCGCCACCGTCCGGCGCGTCGTGCTGCTCGGGCCGGTGCACCGCGTGCCGGTGCGTGGTCTGGCGCTGCCGGGCGCAACCACCTTTGCCACGCCGCTGGGCGAAATCGACATCGATCAGGACGCCGTCGCCGCCTTGGCCGGACTGCGTCAGGTCGTGGTGAGCCCGGCTGCGCATGCACTGGAGCACTCGCTGGAAGTGCAACTGCCTTTTTTGCAGACCGTGCTGGACGATTTCAAGCTGTTGCCGTTGGCCGTGGGCGACGCCACGCCGGCCGAAGTGGCACAGGTGCTCGAAACCCTGTGGGGCGGGCCGGAAACGCTGATCGTGATCAGCTCCGACCTGTCGCACTACCTGCCCTACCGCGCAGCCCAGAACATCGATCAGGACACGGTCGAGCACATCCTGGCGCTGCAAGGCCCGCTCACGCACGAGCAGGCCTGCGGCGGCACGCCCATCAACGGCCTGCTGCTGGCCGCACGCCAGCACCACCTGCAGCCTCAGCTGCTGGGCCTGTGCAATTCCGGCGACACCGCCGGCGACCAGCAGCGCGTGGTGGGTTATGCCGCCATCGCCTTCACGGAGGCGTCGCATGGCACCCACTGAGCCGCACCCCGAGACCGGCACCACCTTGCTGCCGCTGGCCCGCGCCACGATAACGCGTGAGCTGGGACGCCCATTGGACGCAGATGAATCGGCGCCCTGGCTGCAAGCCCCCGGCGCCTGCTTCGTCACGCTGACGCAGCAGGGCGAACTGCGCGGCTGCATCGGCTCGCTGGAGGCGCACCGCACCCTGCTGGCCGACGTCAAGGCCAATGCGCTGGCCGCCGCCTTTCGCGATCCGCGTTTTGCGCCGCTGGCCGCGCACGAACTCGAGCGCACCGAGGTCGAGATCTCGCTGCTGTCGCCCATGCAGGCACTGCGCTTCGGCAGCGAAACCGAGGCGCTGGCGCAACTGCGCCCCGGCATCGACGGCCTGGTGTTCGAGTTCGGCGCGCGGCGCAGCACCTTTTTGCCGCAGGTATGGGAACAGCTGCCCGAGGCGCAGGACTTCATGGCCCAGCTCAAGCGCAAGGCCGGCCTGCCGGCGAGCTTCTGGCACGGCGAGGTGCGCCTGCAGCGCTACACGGTCGCCAAATGGAAGGAAAGCGAGCTGCGGCTCGCCGATGCCGCATGACGACCACTCTGGACATCGACCGCTACCCGGCGCGCTGGTGGCACGCCATCGACGACGGCCGCCTGCAGTGCGACCTGTGCCCGCGCGACTGCAAGCTGCATGACGGCCAGCGCGGCGCCTGCTTCGTGCGCATGCGCGAAGGCGCGCAGATGATCCTGACCACCTACGGGCGCTCGTCCGGCTTCTGCATCGACCCGATCGAAAAGAAGCCGCTCAACCATTTCTATCCCGGCAGCAGCGTGCTGTCCTTCGGCACCGCCGGCTGCAACCTGGCCTGCAAGTTCTGCCAGAACTGGGACATCAGCAAGTCGCGCGACATGGACCGCCTGATGGACCAGGCCTCGCCGGAGGCCATCGCGCAGGCGGCCGCCGAGTCGGGCTGCCGCAGCGTGGCCTTCACCTACAACGACCCGGTGATCTTTGCCGAGTACGCCATGGACGTGGCCGATGCCTGCCATGCGCGCGGCGTGCAGACGGTGGCCGTCACCGCCGGCTACATGCACGACCAGGCGCGGCGCGAGTTCTACGCCAAGATGGATGCCGCCAACGTGGACCTGAAGGCCTTCAGCGACGACTTCTACTTCAAGCTCACCGGCTCGCACCTGCAGCCGGTGCTCGACACCTTGGTCTACCTGAAACACGAGACCCAGGTCTGGTTCGAGATCACCACGCTGCTGATCCCGGGCCACAACGACTCGGACGAGGAAATCACGGCCATGTGCCGCTGGATCATGCGCGAACTCGGCCCCGGCGTGCCGCTGCATTTCTCGGCCTTCCACCCCGACCACAAGATGCCCGACGTGCCGGCCACGCCGGCCGCCACGCTGGTGCGCGCGCGCCAGATTGCCTTGCAGCACGGCCTGCACTACGTCTACACTGGCAACGTGCGCCACCGCGAGGGCGACACCACGTACTGCCCGCACTGCCAGGCCGCGCTGATCGAACGCGACTGGCACCAGATCGTGCAGTACCGCCTCACGCCCGCGGGCCACTGCCCTGACTGCGGCACGGCAGTGGCGGGCCGTTTTGCCGAACAGGCCGGCAATTTCGGCCGCCGCCGCATTCCGATCGTGATGGGTGCCTGACACTCAGAGCAACGCAGGAGGCCAGACCATGATGAAGCCGGCTCTCGAACAGCTCGTCCACATCCCGGTGGACGGCGTGCAGATCGAAGGCATGCTGGAGCTGCCTGCCAACGCCCAGGGCATCGTGCTGTTCGCGCACGGTAGCGGCAGCAGCCGCCACAGCCCGCGCAACAGCTTCGTCGCCCAGGAACTGCATGCCCAGCACCTGGGCACCCTGCTGCTGGATCTGCTGACCGTCGGCGAAGACCTGGACTACCAGACCCGCTTCGACATTCCGCTGCTGACGCACCGTCTGCTGGTGGCCACGCGCTGGGTCTTGCAACATCCGGCAACGCAGCGCCTGCCGATCGGCTACTTCGGTGCCAGCACCGGCGCCGCGGCCGCGCTGCAGGCGGCCGCCGCGGTCAACGACACCATCAAGGCCGTGGTCTCGCGCGGCGGCCGCCCCGACCTGGCCGGCCACCACGACCTGGCCCGCGTGGCCGCGCCCACCCTGCTGCTGGTCGGCGGGCATGACCCGGAGGTGCTGGAGCTCAACCGCGAGGCCCATGCCCGGCTGCACTGCGAAAAGGAACTGTCCGTCATCCCCGGCGCCACCCACCTGTTCGAGGAGTCCGGCACGCTGGAGGAAGTCGCGCGCCAGGCGGCCGCCTGGTTCAGTCGCCACCTGCGCGGCTTGTAGGGCACACCCCCAAGCTGCGCGCACTGCGTGTCGCTTCGCTACCCCCCTTGCAAGGGGCAACGCCAGTGGCCCGGCGGAGCCGGTTCCACGGCGTTCCCCGGTTAATGCACTGGTATGCCACGGGTGCTTAGCGCTAGGCCTTGAGCAGGGCGATGACTTCCTCGTCCTCCACTTGCGGGAAGTCGCGGTAGAACTGGCCGACGGCCTGGAAGAATTCCGGCGCTTGCAGGCACACCACCTCGTCGGCCAGCTCGCGCACGTTCACCAGCGTGTCGGGCGGCGCCACCGGCACGGCGCACACCAGCTTGGCCGGTTGTTGCTGGCGCAGGCCGTGCAAGGCCGCAATCATGGTGGCGCCGGTGGCCAGGCCGTCGTCGATGACGATCACCGTGCGCCCGACCGGGTCGATGTGCGGCCGCAGCGGCGTGTACTGGGCGCGCCGCTGGCGGATGGTCTCCAGCTGCTTGCGTTTTTCCTCGGTCAGGTGCTTGTCGTCGGCGCCCATGGAAGCGGCAAAAGGCGCGATGTAGGTCCAGCCGCTTTCATCGACCGAGCCGACAGCCAGCTCGGGCTGCCAGGGTGCGCGCAGCTTGCGCACCAGCACCACGTCAAAGTCGCCGCCGAGCCGCTCGGCAATCAGCTTGGCCATCGGCACCGCGCCGCGCGGAATGGCCAGCACCAGCGGCTTCTTGCCCTGGTAGGCCGCCAACTGGTCCGCCAGTTGGTCGGCCGCTTCCAATCGATCACGGAACATGGTGACTCTCCCGCACAATAACGGACATGCCGTCCGCATTGCAGCACGATATCACCCTCATCGGCGCCCCGACCGATGCGGGCGGCGGCCGGCCCGGTGCCGGCCAGGGGCCGCAGGCGCTGCGCGCGGCCGGACTGTCTGCCGCCTTGCAGAAACTCGGCTGGCAAGTGCATGACAACGGCGACCTCAAGGGCCCGCCCAACCCGCAGCGCCCGCCGCAAGACGGCTACCGCCACCTGGACGAAGTGATCGCCTGGAACCAGATCGTGCACGATGCTGTGCTGACCGAACTCGCGCAGGGCCGCCTGCCGCTGCTGCTGGGCGGCGACCACAGCCTGGCGATCGGTTCCCTCAGCGCGGTGGCGCGTCACTGCCGTGCCGCCGGCAAGACACTGCGCGTGCTCTGGCTCGACGCCCATGCCGACTGCAACAGCCGGCGCACCAGCCCCAGCGCCAACCTGCATGGCATGCCACTGGCCTGCCTGCGCGGCGTCGGGCCGGCGGCGCTCACGGGCTTGAGCGGCGCCGTGCCGGCCCTGGCGGCCGATGCCGTGCGGCAGATCGGCGTGCGCAGCGTGGACGCTGGTGAAGTGGCGCTGGTGCACGAACTCGGCCTGACGGTGTTCGACATGACGGCGCTGCACACGCTGGGCATGCGCGAGGTCATGGCGCGCGCGCTGGCCGGGGTAGACGCGCAAACCCACCTGCACCTGAGCTTCGATGTCGACTTCCTCGACCCCGGCCTGGCGCCCGGCGTGGCGACCACAGTGCGCGACGGCCCCACGCTGGCCGAGGCACGCCTGTGCATGCAGGCCATCGCCGCCAGCGGCCGCCTCGGTTCGCTCGATGTGGTGGAACTCAACCCGCTGTTGGACGAGCACCAGCGCACGGCAGCACTGGCGGTGGATCTGGTCGCCACGCTGTTCGGCGCTTCATGAGATGGCGACCAGCAGCGCCGCATTGCCGCCGGCGGCCGCGGTGTTGACCGTCACGGTCTGCTCGGCACAAAAGCGCACCAGGTAGTTCGGCCCGCCGGCCTTCGGCCCGGTGCCGCTCAACCCCTCACCGCCGAAAGGCTGCACGCCGACCACGGCGCCGATCATGTTGCGGTTGACGTAGACGTTGCCGATGTGCGCTGCCGCGGCCAGGCTTTGCGCCCGCGTGTCGATGCGGGTCTGCAAGCCGAGCGTGAGCCCGTAGCCGAGCGCGTTGATCTGCCCGATCACCGCTGCCGAATCGCCGCGCCAGCGCACCACCTGCAGCACCGGGCCGAAGATTTCGGTCTGCACCCGCTCGATTGCATCGACCTCGTAGATCGCCGGCGGCACCCGGTTTGCTACTGAATTAATAGCTGCTCGCGCCTGATCATCAAGGCGAAGCAGCACTTTTGCTTCTGCATCGAGACGCTGCAACTGGCGCTGCAGGGTGTCGTAGGCCTCGCGGTCGATCACCGGCCCGACATCGGTGGCCAGATCGGACGGGTCGCCCACCACCAAGGCCTGCGCCGCGCCGCAGAGCATCTCGATCACGCCATCGGCAATCGCCTCGTGCAAACACAGCAGGCGCAGCGCCGAGCAGCGCTGGCCGGCGGAACGGAAGGCGCTCTGCACCACCGCATCTACCACCTGCTCCGGCAGCGCGGAGGAGTCGACCAGCATGGCGTTGATGCCGCCGGTCTCGGCAATCAGCGGCACGATGGCACCCTCCTTGGCGGCCAGGGCGCGCTGGATGGTCTTGGCCACCGGCGTCGAGCCGGTGAACACCACGCCGGCAATGCCGGGCAGCGCCACCAGCGCGGCACCCACGCGCTCGCCCGGGCCGGGCAGCAGTTGCAAGGCAGCGGCCGGCACGCCGGCGGCGTACAGCACATCGACCATGGCCTGCGCCACTGCCGGCGTCTGCTCGGCCGGCTTGGCCAGCACGGTGTTGCCGGTGACGAGTGCGGCCGCCACCTGGCCGCTGAAGATGGCGAGCGGGAAATTCCACGGGCTGATGCAGACCCAGACGCCGCGGCCCTTCAGGCGCAGTTCGTTCTGTTCGCCCGTCGGGCCGGGCAACAACACCGGCTGCATGATGCGCTCGGCCTCGCCCGCGTAGTAGCGCAGAAAGTCCACCGCCTCGCGCACCTCGGCCACCGCATCGCCCCAGGTCTTGAACGCCTCCTGCACCAGCAGTGCGCAGAACTGCGGCAGCCGGGCCTGCAGCATATCGGCGGCGCGGCGCAGCACGGCGGCGCGCTCGGCAACCGGCAGAATGCTCCATTTTTGATAGCTGTCGGCGCTTATTTCATAAGCCTTATAGGCTAATTTGGCATCGAACGTCGGCACCTGCAGCAACACCAGCGCAGCATGCGCGGCCAGCAGCGGCGCGCGCATGGCGGCCACCGTCAGGTCCACGCCCAGGCTGTTGGCACGTGCCGCGCCAAAGAGGTCGGGCGGCAGTGGCAGGGCCGGCGTGGCATGCAAGTGCAAGGGCGAGGCCAGCAGCGCCTGCGGGCTCACCGCGGCATCGGCGAGCTGATGCACAAATGACGAATTCGCACCGTTTTCCAGCAGGCGACGCACCAGGTAGGCCAGCAGGTCGCGGTGCGTGCCGACCGGCGCATAAACGCGACAGGCGATGCGCGGGTCTTGCAACACCTCGCGGTACACGCCTTCGCCCATGCCGTGCAGCCTTTGCAGCTCGAACGCTGCCCCATGGCGCGCTGCGAGTTGCAGCACGGCGGCGAGGGTGCTGGCATTGTGGCTGGCGAACTGCGGGTAGACCCCATCGCCGGCCTGCAGCAAGGCCTGCGCGCAGGCCAGGTACGAAGCATCGGTGTGCGCCTTGTGGGTGAACACCGGATAGTGCGGCAGGCCGAGCTCCTGGGCGCGCTTGATCTCGGCGTCCCAGTAGGCGCCCTTGACCAGGCGGCACATGAGGCGCACCTGGTGGTGGCGCGCGATGGCCACCACCTGCTGCACCAGTGCCAGCGCGCGCGTCTGGTAGGCCTGCAGCGCCAGCCCCAGGCCCGGCCATTGCGGGCAGTGCTGCGCCACCCGCGCGGCCAGCGCCTCGAACACGTCGAGCGAGAGCTCCAGCCGCTCGACCTCCTCGGCATCCAGCGTCAGGTTGAGATGGGCAGCAGCGGCGCGCTCGCACAGCGACCAGACGCGCGGCACCAGCTCGGCCATGACGCGCTCATGTTGTGCGTCCTCGTAGCGCGGGTGCAGCGCACTGAGCTTGACCGAGATGCCGTCGCGCTCGGCGCAGCTGGCGGTGGCGCCGCCGCGATGCGCGGCGATGACGTCGATCGCCGCAGCGTAGCTCGCCAGATAACGCTTGGCATCGGCCTCGGTGCGCGCGCCCTCGCCCAGCATGTCGTAGCTGAAGCGCAGTTGGCACCCCGTGGCGCGCAGGGCATCGGCACGTTGCAGGGCCTGCGCCATGTCCTGCCCGAGCACAAACTGGCGCCCCAGCAACTGCACCGCGCGCAGCGTGGCCGCCACCACGGTGTGCCCCCCCAGGCGGGCCAGCAGGCCGCTCGCCTCGCCGCTCGGCAGCAGGTGCTTGGCGCGCCGGATGACGGTCGAAGACAGACGGGCCGCCAGGCCGCCCGCGGGGTCGGCTGAGTTGGCGAAATCGGCCCGGCCCAGCTGGTCGGCGGTCAGCGCCAGCGCGGTCTCCCGGTCAGGCACGCGCAGCAGGGCCTCGGCCAGCCGCATCAGCGCCAACCCCTCGGCGCTGGAGATCGGGTATTCCTGCAGCAGGCGCTCCATGGCCCAGAACGGCGGCGGCCGGTCGCGCACCGCCTGCACCCAGGGCTGGGCGGTGCGGACAACGGCCGGCCAGTCCAGCGGTGGGTCCAGGGCCGCCAGGCACTGGGCGACGATCTCGGCCTCGGGCCGGTAAGGGCTGGGCAGACGGGCGGTGGTCGACATGGCAAGCTCTCCGTTTGGTGAATCTCGCCATGGTGTCTAGAATAAAGATGAATTTCTGACTGAAATTTTCATGTTCTGCAAAACTTAATCCAGTCATGCACGATATCGCGCCGGAACTCGACCGCATCGACCTGAAGCTCCTGAAGCTCTTGCAGCAGGACGGGCGACTGGCCAACCTCAAGCTGGCCGAGGCGGTGAGCCTGTCGCCCACCGCGGTGCTGGCGCGCGTGCAGCGGCTCACGCGCGAGGGCTACATCCTGGGTTACGAGGCGCGGCTGAACCCGCTGCGGCTCGGGCGCGGCATGCTGGTCTTCGTCGAGGTGCAGCTCGACCGCACCACACCCAATGTGTTCGAGCAGTTCAAGGCGGCGGTGCAGGTGCGGCCGGAGATCATGGAGTGCCACATGGTGGCCGGTGGCTTCGACTACCTGCTCAAGACGCGCATGGCCGACATGGCGGCCTACCGCGACTTCGCCGGCACCGTGTTGTGGCAGCTGCCCGGCGTGCGCGAGACGCGCACCTATGCGGTGATGGAAGAGGTCAAGAACACCACGCAGCTCGCCTTGCCGTGACGCACATCAGGCCAGCCGCCAGGACATGGCGGCCACGGCCATGAACAGCGGCGCCGCCAGGACCACCACCACATTGAGCGTCATGGCCGGCAGCAGGCGCTCGGGCTCGTCGCCATAACGCAGCAGCCAGCGACCCATGGGCACGGCCAGCGCCATCGGCGCCAGCCCCCACAGCGTGGGTGCCGGCAACCAACGCAGCAAAACGAAAAGCACCAAACCAGCGGCCGCCAGGCCGTGCAGCACCAGCACCAGCCGCGCCGCCCAGGGTCGACCGTACACGATGACCAGGTTGCGCCGGCCCACCACGCGGTCGGCCTCGCGGTCGGGGAACTGGTTGAGCAGCAACAAGGCACTGGCCAGGCAGCCCGGCACCCAGGAGGCCGCCAGGGCGGCAGGCAGGTTGTGCCCGCCCAAAGCCACATGCGTACCCGCCACCATCAGCGGCCCCACACCCAAGCCGGGCGCCAGCAGGCACAGCAGCGGCTGGCGCGTGATCCAGGGCGTGTACAACAGCACCAGCAGCACGCCGGCCAGGCCGATGGGCAGGATGGTCCAGCCGCGCAAGCGCAGCACCTCCCAGCCGACGGCCAGCGTCACCCCCAGCGCCAGCAGGCCGGCCACCAGCACGGCGCCGGCCCACTGCGGCTGTGCCGGCAAGGCGCCGCTGCCGCCGGAAAACGGCGTGCGCCGCGTGGTGGCATCCAGGCCGCTGCGAAAGTCGGCGTATTCGTTGAGCATGTTGACGCTGATGTGGGCGCACAGCGCACCAGCCACCACCTTGGCCAGCAGCACACCGTCCAGCGGCATGCCGATGCGCCACACCGTGGCTAGGCCCAGCAGCAGGCAGGCCAGCGTCAGCGCCAGGAAGGGCAGGCGCGCGGTGTCGCGCAGCACGGCAAGCAGGGACATGGCGATCGCTTCTCCGTCAAGCCGCGGCGTAGCTGCGGCCGCCGAAGATGGCGGTGCCCACACGCACCATCGTGCTGCCGGCATGGATGGCGGCCTCCAGATCGGCCGTCATGCCCATGGACAGGGTGTCGAGCGCCAAGCCTTCTGACCTTATTTGATCAAACAAGGCCCTGGCCCGCATGAATACTGCGCGAGACGCTTCGAAATCAGGAGCAGGCTCGGGAATGCACATGAGGCCACGCAGCGCCAGGCGCGGCAATGCGGCAACTTCGCGCGCCAGCGCCAAGGCCTCGTGCGGCACCACGCCGGACTTGGTCGGGCCGCCGTCGACATTGACCTGGATGCAGACCTGCAGCGGCGGGAGATCCGACGCTCTCTGTTCATGGAGTCGCTGTGCGATCTTCAGCCGGTCCACCGTGTGGACCCAGGCGAAATGCTGCGCCACCAGCCGCGTCTTGTTGCTCTGGATCGGACCGATGCAGTGCCACTCCAGCGGCAGATGGCTCAAGGCTGCCATCTTCTCGACCGCCTCCTGGATGTAGTTCTCGCCGAAGGCCGTCTGGCCCGCCGCGTACGCTTCGGCTACAGCCTCGGGGCCGAAGGTCTTGGACACCGCCAGCAGTCGCACGTCGCGCGGGTCGCGCCCGGCTGCAAGACACGCGGCGGTGATGCGGGCATGAACGGTCTGGAGCTGGGTGGCAATCGTGGTCATAATCGCCCAAGCGTATCAAAAGACGTCTTCAAAGAGAGAGGGACTCGTGGACATCACCCAACTGCTGGCGTTCAGCGTCAAGAACAAGGCCTCCGACCTGCACCTCTCGGCCGGCCTGCCGCCCATGATCCGCGTGAATGGCGACGTGCGCCGCATCAACGTGGAGCCGCTGGACCACAAGCAGGTGCACGCCATGGTGTACGACATCATGAACGACACCCAGCGCAAGAACTACGAGGAGTTCCTGGAAGTCGACTTTTCCTTCGAGATCGACGGCCTGGCGCGCTTTCGCGTCAACGCCTTCAACCACCAGCGCGGCTCGGGTGCCGTGTTCCGCACCATCCCGAGCAAGATCCTGTCGCTGGAACAGCTCAACGCCCCGAAGATCTTTGCCGACCTAGCGCTCAAGCCGCGCGGTCTGGTGCTGGTGACCGGCCCCACCGGCTCCGGCAAGTCCACCACGCTGGCGGCCATGGTCAACCACCTGAACGAAACCGAATTCGGCCACATCCTGACGGTGGAAGACCCGATCGAATTCGTGCACGAATCGAAGAAGTGCCTGATCAACCAGCGCGAGGTCGGGCCGCACACCTTGAGCTTTGCCAACGCATTGAAGTCGGCGCTGCGCGAGGACCCGGACGCCATCCTGGTGGGCGAGATGCGCGACCTGGAAACCATCCGCCTGGCCATGACGGCGGCCGAGACCGGCCACCTGGTGTTCGGCACGCTGCACACCTCGAGCGCCGCCAAGACCATCGACCGCATCATCGACGTCTTCCCGGCCGAGGAGAAGGAGATGGTGCGCGCCATGCTGTCGGAATCGCTGCAGGCGGTGATCTCGCAGACGCTGATCAAGACCAAGGACGGCAACGGCCGCGTCGCGGCGCACGAGATCATGATCGGCACGCCGGCCATCCGCAACCTGATCCGCGAAGCCAAGGTGGCGCAGATGTACTCCAGCATCCAGACCGGCAACAACGTGGGCATGCAGACGCTGGACCAGAACCTGACCGAGCTGGTCAAGCGCAACCTCATCAGCCCGGCCGAGGCGCGCGGCAAGGCCAAGATTCCGGAAAACTTCCCCGGGTGACGATGAAACACCCCCAGGCTGCGCGCACTGCGTGCCGCTTCGCCACCCCCCTTGCAGGGGGCAACACCTGCGGCCCGGCGAAGCCGGTTCCGCGGTGTTCCCCGCCTTGCGAAACCATACGCTGAAGAAGGAGGTGCTCTCATGGAGCGCGATCAAGCCACGAAATTCATCAACGACCTGCTCAAGCTGATGGTCAGCCGCAATGGCAGCGACCTGTTCATCACGGCCGACTTCCCGCCGGCCATCAAGGTCGATGGCAAGGTGACCAAGGTGTCGCCGCAGCCGCTGAGCGGCGCGCACACCCTGGCGCTGGCGCGCTCGATCATGAACGACAAGCAGGTGGCCGAGTTCGAGCGCACCAAGGAGTGCAACTTCGCCATCTCGCCGCCGGGCATCGGGCGCTTTCGCGCCAACGCCTTCGTGCAGCAGGGCAAGGTCGGCATGGTGCTGCGCGTCATCCCCTCGCTGCTGCCGACCATCGACACGCTGGGTGTGCCGCAGGTGCTCAAGGAAGTGGCGCTGGCCAAGCGCGGCCTGTGCATCCTGGTCGGCGCCACCGGCTCCGGCAAATCCACCACCTTGGCGGCCATGGTGGACTGGCGCAATGAAAAATCCTACGGCCACATCATCACCATCGAGGACCCGGTGGAGTTCGTTCATCCGCACAAGAACTGCGTGGTGACGCAACGCGAGGTGGGGCTGGATACCGACAGCTGGGAGATCGCACTCAAGAACACGCTGCGCCAGGCGCCCGATGTGATCCTGATGGGCGAGATCCGCGACCGCGAGACCATGGAGCATGCGGTGGCCTTTGCCGAAACCGGCCACCTGTGCCTGGCCACGCTGCACGCCAACAGCGCCAACCAGGCGCTGGACCGCATCATCAACTTCTTCCCCGAAGAACGCCGGCCGCAGCTGCTGATGGACCTCTCGCTCAACCTGCGCGCACTGATCTCGCAGCGCCTGGTGCCGAAGCAGGACGGCAAGGGCCGGGCCGCGGCGGTGGAGGTGATGATCAACACGCCGCTGATCTCCGACCTGATCTTCAAGGGCGAAGTTGCCGAGATCAAGGAGATCATGAAGAAGAGCCGCCAGCTCGGCATGCAGACCTTCGACCAAGCCTTGTTCGACCTGTACGAGACCAACGTCATCAGCTACGAAGACGCCTTGCGCAACGCCGATTCGCTCAACGACCTGCGCCTGCAGATCAAGCTGAGCAGCGAGCGCGGCAAGTCGCAGGATCTGAGTGCGGGGACAGAAAACCTGGCTATCGTCTAATCCTCTCTTATGACAAACATCAACGCGAAAACCTACGAATCCACCCCGTCGCGCAAGGTCGCCTTTCTCGGCCTGGGCGTCATGGGCTACCCGATGGCCGGGCATCTGGCGCGGGCCGGCCATGCGGTCACGGTCTACAACCGCACACCGGCCAAGGCGCAGGCCTGGGTCCAGGCATTCGGCGGCAACCATGCCGCCACACCACGCGCGGCCGCAGCGGGGGCCGACCTCGTCTTCGCCTGCGTCGGCAATGACGACGACCTGCGCAGCATCACGCTGGGCGCCGATGGCGCCTTTGCCGGCATGGCGCCCGGCGCCATCTTCGTCGACCACACCACCGCCTCGGCCGAGGTGGCGCGCGAGCTGTCGACGGCGGCACCCCAGATCGGGCTGCAGTTCATCGACGCGCCGGTGTCGGGCGGCCAGGCCGGCGCCCAGAACGGCGCACTGACCGTGATGTGCGGCGGCGACCCGAAAGCTTTTGACGCCGCCCGGCCGGTGGCCATGGCCTTCTCGCGCGCCGTCACCCTGTTGGGCGCCAGCGGCGCCGGGCAACTGGCCAAGATGGTGAACCAGATCTGCATCGCCGGACTGGTGCAAGGCCTGAGCGAGGCCATCGCCTTCGGCCAGAACGCCGGGCTTGACATGAACCTGGTGCTCGACGTCATCGGCAAGGGCGCGGCGCAAAGCTGGCAGCTCGACAACCGCGGCAAGACCATGGTGGCCGACCAGTTCGACTTCGGCTTCGCGGTGGACTGGATGCGCAAGGACCTCGGCCTGGTGCTGGAAGAGGCCAAGCGCAACGGCTCGCGCCTGCCGGTCACGGCACTGGTCGATCAGTTCTACGCCGATATCCAGCACATGGGCGGCCGGCGCTGGGACACCTCCAGCCTGATCCGACGCCTGAAATGAACAAGGCGCCCGCGGGCGCCTTGTTGGTCTGGATGGCGAAGGTCTACTTCTTCTTTTCGTTCTCGGCCGGCTTGGGCAGCAGGGCCTGCAGTTCTTCCTCGCTGATGATCTCGAACATGCGCACCACCTTCTGCACGCCGCTGGTGCTGCGGGCCACGTCGGTGCCGCGATCGGCTTCGCGTTGCGTCACGCGCCCCATCAGGTAGGTGACGCCGCGCTCGGTGACGACCTTGTAGGCGCTGGCATACAGGTCGCGCGCATCGACCAGTGCCGCCTTGACCTTGCCCGTGATCAGCGCGTCGTTGGAACGCTGCGTGAACGAGGAGCTGCCCATCACGCCCAGCTCGTTGACGATGGCGCGCACGTTCTCGACCCGCGCCACCACCTGTTCAGCCAACTGCTTGTCCTGTGCGCTGGGCACTTCGCCGGTGAGCAGCACCTGGCGGTTGTAACTGGTGATGTTGATGTGGACGCGGTCACCCAGGTTTTCGCGGATGCGGGCGGCAGCGCGCAGTTCGATGCCTTCATCTTCCAGCTGCGCGCCCGAGGTGCGGCGATCCACCGCCACCAGGCTGCCAACCACAGCGGCACCGCCGACCACGACCGGGGCACAGGCGCTCAGGGTAGCGGCCAGACCGGCCGCCAGCATGACGTTCAGGCAGAGTTTGCGAGCAAATTTCATGTCGGTGTTTCCTGTTCTCCAAGCAATTGGGCATCGACCGCATCGCAGATGCAGTGCAGCGCCAGGATGTGAACTTCCTGGATGCGCGCCGTGCGCTCGTGCGGCACGCAGATGTGCACATCGGTGTCGCGCAGCGCCTGGTTCATCTTGCCGCCGCCGCGGCCGGTCAGGCCGATCACCACCATCTCGCGCTCGTGCGCCGCTTCGATGGCGGCCAGCACGTTGGCCGAGTTGCCGCTGGTGGAAATCGCCAGCAGCACATCACCCGGCTGGCCCAGCGCACGCACCTGGCGCGAGAACACGGCGTTGAAGTTGTAGTCGTTGGCGATCGCCGTCAGGATGGAACTGTCGGTGGTGAGCGCAATGGCGCCCAGTTCGGGACGCTCGCGCTCGAAACGGCCGACGAACTCGGCGGCAAAGTGCTGCGCGTCGGCGGCGGAACCGCCGTTGCCGCAGGCCAGCACCTTGCCGCCGCTGGTGACGCAGGCCAGCACGGCCTGCACCGCGTCGGCGATCGGTTTGCTCAAGGACTGGGCCGACTGGTATTTCAGGTCGGCGCTGTCGATGAAATGTTGTTGAATGCGTTGCTCAAGCATGGGGTAATGATAACTGTGAAGCCATGCCCGCGCCGTGGCAGGCGCTTGTTTCAGTCTGTAAAGGCCGCCTGCAGCCACTGCACGCTGCTCCCCTCCAGTGCCACCACGTCGAAGCGGCAGGGTGGCGGCTCGCGCCAGCGCAACAGGTAATGCCGCGCCGCGAAGATGATGCGCCGCTGCTTCTGCACGCTCACGCTGGCGGCTGCGCCGCCATGGTGCGAGCCGCTGCGCCGGCGCACCTCGACAAACACCAGCGTGCCGTCCGGCGCGCCCATGATGAGGTCGATTTCGCCGCCGCCGCGCCCAGGCGTCCGATAATTGCGTTCCAGCAGGCGCAGACCGGCGCGCTGCAGATGATGCAGCGCCTGCGCTTCGGCCGCGTCGCCGGCCTGTTTGGTCGTCGTGCCATCGCCCGCCGCCCGCCATTTGGGGAACACCATTGAACGCTTCTTTCGCTTCCGCCCTGACCGCCTCGCATGAGGCGGCGGCCTCGCAGCATTATCCCCAAGGGGCGCTGTATGTGGTGGCCACGCCCATCGGCAATCTGGCCGACATCACGCTGCGCGCGCTGCATGTGCTGCAGCTGGTTGACGCCGTCGCCTGCGAGGACACGCGCCACACCCAGACCCTGCTGCGCGCCTACGGCATCGAGCGCAGCCCGCAGCAGCTCCTCGCCCTGCACCAGCACAACGAAGCCGAGGCCGCGCAGAGCGCGATTGCGCGGCTGCGGGCCGGCCAGCGCATCGCTTACGTCAGCGATGCCGGCACGCCCGCCATCAGCGACCCCGGGGCGCGCCTGGTGGCCGCGGTGCGGGCCGAAGGGCTGCCGGTGGTGCCGCTGCCGGGCGCCAGCAGCGTCACCACGGCGCTGAGCGTGGCCGGCATCGTCAGCGATGACGCGGCTGGTTTTGTGTTTGCCGGCTTCCTGCCGGCCAAGACGAGCGAACGCAGCACCGCGGTACAGGCGCTGGTCAGCGAAGAACGTGCCGTGGTGCTGCTGGAAGCGCCGCACCGCATCGAGCCGCTCGCAGCGGCTTTGGCGGTGCTGGGCGAACGCAAGCTCACGATCGGGCGCGAGCTGACCAAGCAGTTCGAGGAGATCGCCACCGTCGAGGCCGCCGGATTCAGCGCCTGGCTGGCGGCACAGCCCAATCGCACCCGCGGCGAATTCGTGCTGGTGCTGCACCCGGCCCCTGTGGTGGCCCGGACCGGTGACGCGCAAGGGCTGCGCATTCTTGAGTTGCTGCTGGCCGAGTTGCCGCTCAAGACGGCTGTCAAGCTGGCTGCTGACATCAGCGGCGGCTCGCGCAACGCGCTCTACGACGCCGCGCTGGCACTGAAACAATAGCTCAACAAAACATGAAGGCCAGCACGGCCGCATCCTCGCCCAGGTTCAGCGCGATGTAGCTTGCCAGCCTGTAAATCGTGTAGATCACGGTGTCCATCGATGGCGCTGGTAACGGGGAGGAAGACAAAGTGAACGGAAAGACGCAGGGATGAAAGCGTTTTCATCCGGCAAAGCTTGATCTGGTGCGGCTGGCGGGGATCGAACCCACGACCCTTGGCTTCGGAGGCCAATACTCTATCCACTGAGCTACAGCCGCGATGCTGAGTACCCCGCATTGTAGGGGGTTTCGGCCAGGGCGACCGCTATAATCATCCGCTGATTTATATCAAGCCCCCATAATTTTTGAGGACACCATGAGCGACAACAGCCACGAAGAAGCCCACACCGGCCCGATCAAGAACCCCAAGCAATTGTTGTGGGCATCCATCTTTGCCTTCGTGGTCCCGGTGTTCATCATCATCGGCCTGGTGCATTACGTCACCTCGGGCAACAAGCCGGCTGCCGGTGCCGTGAATACGGAAAAAGCCGTGGCCGAGCGCCTCCAGAAAGTGGGCGCCGTCGAGATCCGTGATGCCAACCGTCCGCTCAAGAGCGGCGAAGATGTCTACAAGGCCCAGTGCGCGGCCTGCCACGCCACCGGCGCTGCGGGTTCACCCAAGTTCCAGGATGCGGCTGCCTGGGGGCCGCGTATCAAGACCGGCTTTGATGCGCTCGTGAACTCCGCCCTCAAGGGCAAGGGCGCCATGGCACCGCAAGGCGGCGGCGACCACTCCGATGTCGAAGTTGCCCGCGCCGTGGCCTTCATGGCCAACGCTGGTGGCGCCAAGTTCGACGAACCCAAGGCCCCCGCAGCCGCGGACGCCAAGTAAGCAAGCGCTTTCCGCCACCCCTGAAAAAACCGGTCATCGACCGGTTTTTTTATGCCAAATTGGCCTTGTTGCCTTGCTGAATATGCGCTAACAGCTATTATTTTGATAGCGCCTGCGGGCTCATCACATAGCTGAAACGCACCGGCATCTGCTGCGCGGCCATCTCCTCCACGGACCACAAGCCGGCCTGCACGGCATCCGCCGCCAGCGCCACGTCCTGCGTGTGCACCAGGCCGAAGCCGAGATCGGTGAGCAGATAGACCCGGCCCTGTTCGTCCAGCACACACTGCTGCACCTGCGCCGGCTGACCGGTGTGCGCCTGCACGGACAAATCCGGCTGGATGCGCCAGATCCAGGGCGTGGCTTCCAGTTCGACGAAGACGCGCTGCGGCCCGTTCTGGAAAAACCAGCGCCCCTGCGCGTCGGCCGCATAGTTGCGCTGGATAAAGTCGATCAGCTTGTCGTGCCGCAGCAGCGAACCCTTGGCGGCCGCATTGCCGCCGGCAAACGGGCCCACCGCCTGCGCCCGGTCATCGCGCATGTACCAGTTGCCGCGTGCGTCCAGGCCGAGCCAGCCGTAGCAGTCCGGCACATTCGGCCATTTGGCCATGGCCTGCTTGACGATGTCATCCATGCGTGACTCCCGTCTGCCCTGCCGCCCGCAACAACCACTGGCCCACCGCATCCGGCATGGGCCGCACATGCCCGGGCCAGCGCCCACCGGCAAAGCCGACATGGCCGCCATGGGCCGGCTGCCACAACGTGACGTGCGGCCCGACCCCCTGTGCGCGCGGCAGGCTGGAGGCCGGCACGAACGGGTCGTTCTGCGCATTGACGGCCAGCGCCGGGATGCGGATGCGTGTCAGATGCGGCTTGGCCGAGGCACGCTGCCAGTAGTCGTCCACGTCGCGAAAGCCATGCAGCGGCGCGGTGAACAGATTGTCGAATTCGTACAGGTCGCGTGCCGCCTGCAAGGCCCGGCCATCGAACAGGCCCGGATGCTGGGCCAACTTCTGCATGGCTTTGGGTTTCATGGTGTTCAGAAACATGCGCGTGTAGACCTGGCGGTTGAAGCCGCGGCCGATGGCATGGCCGCCGGCCGTCAGGTCGAGCGGTGCGCAGACCGAAGCCACGGCCGACACCACCGGCGCCGCCGTCGCACCCATCTCGCCGGCCCAGCGCATCAGCGCGTTGCCGCCGAGCGAGACGCCTACCGCCACGATGGGGCCGCGGTGCCGGGCGCGAAAGCGCGCCAGGATCCAGCCTACCTCTTCGAAGTCGCCCGAGTGGTAGGCGCGCGGTGCCAGATTGATTTCACCGCTGCAGCCGCGGAAATGCGGTACCGCATATGCCAGCCCCTGCTCGCGCGCGAAGTCGGCAAACGCCTGCGCGTAGTGGCTTTGCGAGGAGCCTTCCAGCCCGTGGAACAGCACCAGCAGGGTCTGCCCCTGCGCCGGCTGCAGCCAGTCGACGTCGATGAAATCGCCATCGGGCGTGGCCCAGCGTTCACGCCGGAACTGCGGACGCGGCCCCAGCACCCGGCGCGCGTAGAGCGCTGGCCAGATGGTTTGCAGGTTGCCGCCGGGCAGCCACGGGGGGGCGGTGTAATTCATTTCGGCATTCGGATGAGCAGCAGCGATTTTCCGCCATTCCACCGCTGCAGCAAGGCCGCAGGTGTATGCTAAAGCCCGCTTCGTGATACAGGAGTTCCCATCATGCGCTGGTTTTTCACCCTGTTCGCCGCCCTCGCCTTGAGCGGCTGCGGCTACAACGATTTTCAACGGCTCGACGAACAGACCCAATCGGCCTGGAGCGAGGTGCTCAACCAGTATCAGCGGCGCGCCGATCTGGTGCCCAACATCGTGGCCACGGTCAAGGGCGAAGCGGCCTTCGAGCAGGAGACGCTCACGCGCGTGATCGAAGCGCGCGCCAAGGCGACCGCCATCCAGGTCACGCCCGACACCTTGAACAACCCGCAGTCACTGCAGAAATTCCAGGCCGCCCAGGGTGAGCTGGGCAGCGCCTTGAGCCGGCTGATGGTGGTCTCGGAGCGTTACCCGACCTTGCAGGCCAACCAGGGCTTTCGCGACCTGCGGGTGCAGCTCGAAGGCACGGAAAACCGCATCACGATTGCCCGCAACCGCTACATCCAGGCCGTGCAGGCCTACAACGTGCTGGCACGCAGTTTCCCCAGCAACCTAACCGCCATGCTGTTCGGCTATCAGACCAAGCCCAATTTCGCACCACAGAACGAGGCCGCCATCTCTGCGCCGCCGACAGTCGATTTCGGCAAGAAGTAAGTCCCGGCTTCGTCGTCTCAAGCACCATGCTGTTGCTGCGCCAGATCCGCCGCTGCGGCTTGTCCCTCCTGCTGTTTGTCTGCCTTGCGGGGGCGGCGTTCGCACAGTCCTTGCTGCCGGTGCCGGCATTGACTGCCCGGGTGATGGACCACACCGGCACGCTCAGTACCGCACAGCTGGGCCAGCTGGAAGACAAGCTGGCGGCTTTCGAGCAGGCCCAGGGGTCGCAAATCGTCATCCTGCTGGTGCCGAGCACGCAGCCCGAAGACATTGCTGCCTATGCCAACCGCGTCTTCAACACCTGGAAGCCCGGCCGCGCCGGCCTGGGCGATGGTCTGCTGATCGTCGTGGCCAAGCAGGACCGCAAGATCCGCATCGAAGTGGCGCGCGCACTGGAGGGGGCCATCCCCGACCTAGCCGCCAAACAGGTGATCGACGACGTGCTGACGCCGCATTTCCGCCAAGGCGACTTTGCCGGCGGCTTGGACCAGGCCACCGACCGCTTGATAGCTCTCATCCGCGGCGAAGGCCTGCCCACCCCAGCCACCACCCCCGCGCCCCGCCAGGGTGATGGCGGCGTGCAATGGATGGACCTGGGGGTGTTGCTGTTCATTGTGCTGCCGGTGCTCGGCTCCTTGACGCGCCGCATCCTCGGCCACAAGCTCGGCACGCTGGCCACCGGCGGCGCCATCGCCGCGCTCACCTTTGCCTTCACCGCCAGCCTGGTGATTGCCGCCGTGGCTGCGCTGCTGGCCAT
Source organism: Curvibacter sp. GWA2_64_110 (assembly GCA_001797315.1). Taxonomy (GTDB): domain Bacteria; phylum Pseudomonadota; class Gammaproteobacteria; order Burkholderiales; family Burkholderiaceae_C; genus Hylemonella. The sequence continues at coordinate 27,259 of MGPC01000038.1, read as the reverse complement.
GCTGCTGACCTTCATGGCCGGCACGCCGCTGGGCAGCGCCTTGCTGGCGGCCAGCCAGCAGCGGCAGCACCATGGCGGTCCCTGGGGCGGCGGCGGCTTCGACGGTGGTGGTTTTGGTTCCGGTGGCGGCGGCTTCAGCTCCGGCGGCGGTGGTGACGGTGCGGGCGGCGGTGCCTCGGGAGACTGGTGATGATGAAGCGATTCCTGCGCCTGCTGCGCCACCGCTGGTTCGATGAAAGCACGGTCCGCCGCACCCTTCCGGCCGACGTACGTGAGCGCTTGCTTGAGCGCGTGCGAGCCAGCGAGCAGCGCCACAGCGGCGAGATCCGCATTTTCATTGAAGCCGGCCTGCCGACCAGCTATCTCTTGCGCCATGCCACGCTGCCGGCTCTTACCCGGCAGCGAGCGCTCACCCTGTTCGGCAAGCTGCGGGTCTGGGACACCGAGCACAACAACGGCGTCTTGATCTACCTGCTGCTGGCCGAGCGTGCCATCGAGATCGTGGCCGACCGCGGCGTGAACCGCCACCTGAACCCACAGCAATGGCAGGCCCTGATCGCGCGCATGCGCGAGGCCTTCCGCCAGGGCCGTTTCGAGGACGGGCTGACGCAGGCACTGGCCGAAATCTCTGCCGTACTGGAGCAGCACTTTCCCCTTGCGCCTGGCAGCCCCAACCCCAACGAACTGCCTGACGCGCTGGTGCTGGGCAAGCTGACGGATTGAAGCCGCCGGCCTGAAAAACAAAAGCCCCGCACGTTGCCGGCAGGGCTTTTGTCATGCGCCAGACCAGAAAGGCTGGATCGCAGTAGCTGCTTACTTCTTCTGGCGGTACTTGCGCAGTGCCGCAATCTGTGCCGCCATGATGGCCAGCTCGGACTGGGCCTTGGCCAGATCGAGTTCGCTTTTGGCGTTCTTGAGGGCTTCTTCAGCGGCGAGCTTGGCCTCGTTGGCCTTCTCTTCGTCCAGGTCCTTGCCGCGCACGGCGGTGTCGGACAGCACGGTCACGCAGTCGGGCTGCACTTCGAGAATGCCACCTGCCACGAAAACAAACTCTTCGCTGCCGTCGGCCTTCTCAATGCGCACCGAGCCGGGCTTGATGCGCGTGATCAGCGGTGTGTGGCGCGGGTAGATGCCGAGCTCGCCCGCTTCGCCCGGCAAGGCGACAAAGCGCGCCTCGCCGGAGAAGATGGACTCTTCGGCACTGACCACATCGACGTGGATGGTGTTCATGATGAAGCTCCGTTGGGCCGTTCGTTAGATCTTCTTGGCTTTTTCGAAGGCTTCGTCGATCGTGCCGACCATGTAGAAGGCCTGCTCGGGCAGGTGGTCGCACTCGCCGTTGACGATCATCTTGAAACCACGGATGGTTTCAGCCAGCGACACGTACTTGCCGGCGGTACCGGTGAACACTTCGGCCACGTGGAACGGCTGCGACAGGAAACGCTGGATCTTACGGGCGCGGGCCACGGTCAGCTTGTCTTCCGGTGCCAGTTCGTCCATGCCCAGAATCGCGATGATGTCGCGCAGTTCCTTGTAGCGCTGCAACGTGCCCTGCACGGCGCGGGCCACGGTGTAGTGCTCCTCGCCCACGACCTGCGGGTCGAGCTGGCGGCTGGTGGAGTCCAGCGGGTCCACGGCGGGGTAGATACCCAGCGAGGCGATGTCACGCGACAGCACCACGGTGGAATCCAGGTGGGCGAAGGTGGTGGCAGGCGACGGGTCGGTCAAGTCGTCGGCCGGCACGTACACGGCCTGGATCGAGGTGATCGAGCCGACCTTGGTGGAGGTAATACGCTCTTGCAGACGACCCATTTCCTCGGCCAGCGTCGGCTGGTAGCCCACGGCGGAAGGCATACGGCCCAGCAGGGCGGACACTTCGGTACCAGCCAGGGTGTAGCGGTAGATGTTGTCCACGAAGAACAGCACGTCCTTGCCTTCGTCGCGGAAGGACTCGGCAATGGTCAGGCCGGTCAGGGCCACGCGCAGACGGTTGCCCGGGGGCTCGTTCATCTGGCCGTACACCATGGCCACTTTGGATTCGGCCAGGTTGTCGAGCTTCACCACGCCGGAGTCGGCCATCTCATGGTAGAAGTCGTTACCTTCACGGGTACGCTCACCCACGCCGGCGAACACGGACAGACCGGAGTGCGCCTTGGCGATGTTGTTGATCAGCTCCATCATGTTCACGGTCTTGCCCACGCCGGCACCACCGAACAGACCCACCTTGCCGCCCTTGGCGAACGGGCAGACCAGGTCGATCACCTTGATGCCGGTTTCCAGCAGTTCCTGCGAGGGGCTCAGCTCGTCGTAAGCGGGCGCCTTGCGGTGGATGGAAGCCGTCTGCGCCTGGTCCACCGGACCGCGCTCGTCGATCGGGTTGCCCAGCACGTCCATGATGCGGCCCAGCGTGGCCTTGCCCACCGGCACCGTGATCGGCTTGCCGCTGTTCTGCACCACCATGCCGCGGCGCAGGCCGTCGGAAGAACCCAGGGCAATGGTACGGACGATGCCGTCGCCGAGCTGCTGCTGCACTTCGAGCGTCAGGGCCGAGCCGTCCATTTTCAGGGCGTCATAGATGTTGGGCATCTGGTCGCGCGGGAACTCAACGTCCACCACGGCGCCGATACACTGAACAATTTTGCCCTGCACTTGCGTGTTTGCTTGAGCCATTTTTCGCTCCAAAAATTTGAATCTTTAACGTAACAAAGGTCAGACTGGAGATGCCGCTTACACAGCAGCCGCACCCGCCACAATTTCCGACAGCTCTTTCGTGATGGCGGCCTGGCGCGTCTTGTTGTAGACCAGCTTGAGTTCGCCGATCACGCTGCCAGCGTTGTCGGTAGCGGCCTTCATGGCCACCATGCGGGCGGACTGTTCCGACGCCATGTTCTCTGCCACAGCCTGGTACACCAGCGCTTCGACATAACGGACCAGCAGTTCGTCGATGACGCTCTGCGCATCCGGTTCGTAGATGTAATCCCAGTCGTGCTGCGGGCCGCTGGCTTGCGCCTCTTCCTGCATCTTGGCTGCGGACAGCGGCAGCAGCTGCTCCACCACCGGCTCCTGCTTCATGGTGTTGATGAAGCGGGTGTAGCTCAGGTACACGGCGTTCACCTCACCACGGGTGTAGGCATCCAGCAGCACCTTGACCGGGCCGATCAGCTTGTCCAGGTGCGGCGTGTCGCCCAGCTGGGTGACATGCGACACCACCTGGGCGCCGATGCGGTTGAGGAAACCCAACCCCTTGTTGCCGATGGCCACCGCCTGCGTGGAGACGCCGGCCGCCTGCAGTTCGCGCAGCTTGGTGGTGACACCGCGCAGCACGTTGGTGTTGAGGCCACCACACAGACCCTTGTCCGTCGTCACGACAATCACACCGGCGCTCTTGGCATCGTTCGTTTGCATGAACGGGTGCACATACTCCGGGTTGGCCTTGCCGAGGTTGGCGGCGATGTTGCGCACCTTCTCGCTGTACGGACGGGCGGCATGCATCCGCTGCTGCGCCTTGCGCATCTTGGATGCGGCCACCATTTCCATGGCCTTGGTGATCTTCTTGGTGTTTTCCACCGATTTGATCTTGCCGCGTATTTCCTTACCTGCTGCCATGCTGGCTCCTTAAGCGTTCAGGTCGGGATCAGGCGAACGACTTCTTGAACGCAGCGATCGCGGCATTCAGTTCAGCCTCGGCGTCCTTGTCCATCGCCTTGTCAGCTTCCAGCTTGGCCAGCAGCGCAGCGTGCTTGTCCTTGAGGTAGGCATGCAGGCCGTGCTCGAAGGGCAGAACCTTCTTGACATCGAGGTCGTCGAGGAAACCCTTGTTCACTGCGTACAGGGAAGCGGCCATCAGGCTGATGGACAGCGGGCTGTACTGGGGCTGCTTGAGCAGTTCGGTCACGCGGGCACCGCGGTCGAGCTGCTTGCGGGTGGCCTCGTCCAGGTCGGAAGCGAACTGCGCGAAGGCAGCCAGCTCACGGTACTGGGCCAAGTCGGTACGGATACCGCCGGACAGGTTCTTGATCAGCTTGGTCTGGGCAGCGCCACCGACGCGCGACACCGAAATACCGGCGTTGATGGCGGGGCGGATACCGGCGTTGAACAGCGAGGTTTCCAGGAAGATCTGGCCGTCGGTGATCGAGATCACGTTGGTCGGCACGAAAGCGGACACGTCGCCAGCCTGGGTTTCGATGATCGGCAGCGCCGTCAGCGAACCGGTCTTGCCCTTGACGGCGCCCTTGGTGAAGGCTTCGACGTAGTCGGCATTCACGCGAGCGGCACGCTCCAGCAGACGGCTGTGGAGATAGAACACGTCGCCGGGGTAGGCTTCGCGGCCCGGCGGGCGGCGCAGCAGCAGCGACACCTGACGGTAGGCCACGGCCTGCTTGGACAGGTCGTCATAGACGATCATGGCGTCCTGGCCGCGGTCGCGGAAGTACTCGCCCATCGTGCAGCCGGAGTAGGCCGACACGAACTGCATGGCAGCGGATTCGGAAGCGGTGGCGGCCACGACGATGGTGTAGTCCATCGCGCCGGCCTGTTCCAGAGCACGCACCACGTTCTTGACGGAAGAGGCCTTCTGGCCAATCGCGACATAAACGCAGGTCATGTTCTGACCCTTCTGGTTGATGATGGCGTCGATGGCCACGGCGGTCTTGCCGGTCTGGCGGTCGCCGATGATCAGCTCGCGCTGGCCGCGGCCGACCGGCACCATGGAGTCGATCGACTTCAGGCCGGTCTGCATCGGCTGGTCCACCGATTTACGGGCGATCACGCCCGGGGCGACCTTTTCGATCACGTCGGTCATCTTGGCGTTGATCGGGCCCTTGCCGTCGATCGGCTGACCCAGCGCGTTCACCACGCGGCCGATCAGCTCGGGGCCGACCGGCACTTCCAGAATGCGGCCGGTGCACTTGACGGTGTTGCCTTCGGAAATGTGCTCGTACTCGCCCAGAATCACGGCGCCGACGGAGTCGCGCTCGAGGTTCAGTGCCAGGCCATACGTGGGCAGGCCATCGCTGCCGGCCGGGAATTCGAGCATTTCGCCCTGCATCACGTCGGACAGACCGTGGATGCGCACGATGCCGTCGGTCACGGACACCACGGTGCCCTGGTTGCGAATATCGGCGCTGGAAGCCAGCCCCTCAATGCGGCTCTTGATCAGATCAGAGATTTCTGCGGGATTGAGTTGCATGACTCTTTCCTTCTTTCCTTATTTGGGCTGACAGCCGGGCTTGCGCCTTTAGGCCGTGAGAGCCACTTTCATTTGTTCCAGACGGGCTTTGACCGAAGTGTCGAGCACCTCGTCACCCACCACCACGCGAATGCCACCGATCAGGTCGGCATCGAGTTCGACCTTGACGTTGAGCTTGCGGCCGAAGCGCTTTTCCAGCGAAGCGGACACATCCGCCAGGGCTGCGCCATCGACCGGAAACGCGCTGTACACCACCGCATCTGAAGAACCGCCTTGAGCGTTCTTGAGAGCGCGGAACTGCGCGGCGATTTCGGGCAAGACACTCAGGCGGCCGTTGTCGATCACGGTGCGCAGGAAGTTCTTGGCCTGCTCCGGCAGTGCGGTCTTGGCAATGCCGTTGATCAGATCGAACACCTGGTTCGTCGTGACCTTCGGATTGCCGGCAAACTGCTGCAGACCGGCATCGCCGGCGATGACAGCCAGTTCTTCCACCCAGGCGGCGGCACCGTTCAAGTCCGCGCGGGCGGCCTTGAACAGCGCTTCAGCGTAAGGGCGGGCAATGGTGGCAAGTTCAGCCATGGTTCACCTTACAGCTCGGTCTTCAGGCGATTGAGCAGATCAGCATGGACACCGGCATTGACTTCCTTGCGGAGAATCTGCTCGGCGCCCTTGACGGCCAGCACGGCGACCTGCTCACGCAGGGCTTCACGCGCCTTGGCGGCCTGCTGCTCGGCCTCGGCCTTGGCAGCGACGATGATCTTGTTGCCTTCTTCGGTGGCGCGGGCCTTGGCTTCTTCGATGATGCCTTGGGCGCGACGCTCCGCGTCAGCCAGACGCACGGCCGTCTCGTTGCGCGACGTGGCCAGCTCAGCCTCGACGCGCTTGTTGGCGCTGGCGAGTTCGGACTTGGCCTTGTCGGCGGCAGCAAGGCCGTCGGCGATTTTCTGGGCCCGCTCGTCGAGTGCCTTGGTGATCGGGGGCCACACGAATTTCATCGTGAACCACACCAGGATCGCAAAGACAACCGCCTGCAGGAACAGGGTTGCATTAATGTTCACGGCTTGATTCCTTCTTCTGCGTGAAGGGGTCCGTTGATTACTTCAGAACGAAGGGGTTGGCGAAGGCGAACAGCAGGGCAATGGCCACGCCGATCAGGAAGGCGGCGTCGATCAGACCGGCCAAGATGAACATCTTGGTTTGCAGTTCGTTCATCAGCTCAGGCTGGCGAGCCGAAGACTCGAGGAACTTGCCACCCATCAGGGCGATACCGATCGAAGCGCCGATAGCGCCGAGACCGACGATCAGACCACAAGCCAGTGCGACGAGGCCGAGAATGTTTTCCATGAGAAGCTCCTAAAAGTTTGCGGAAAAGAAAAGAAAAACGAAAGGGAGAGAGAGTTACATCAATGTGCGTCGTGCGCTTGACCGGTGTAGATCAGCGTCAACATCATAAAGATGAAGGCTTGCAAAGTGATCACCAGGATGTGGAACAGCGTCCACACGGTTCCGGCGATGACGTGACCGATGGCCAGGCCGACACCTGTTGCCGACAGCGCCCAGCCGCCACCCATCAGGGCGATCAGCATGAACACCAATTCACCTGCAAACATGTTGCCAAACAACCGCATGCCGTGCGACACGGTCTTGGCAAGGTACTCAATCATCTGCATCAGGAAGTTCACCGGATACAGGGCCCAGTGGTCACCAAAGGGCGCAGCAATCAGCTCATGTGCCCAGCCGCCCAAGCCCTTGATCTTGATGTTGTAGACCAGGCAAACCAGCAGCACGCTGCAGGACAGGCCCAAGGTGGTCGACAGGTCGGCCGTCGGCACCACGCGCATGTAGTCCTTGAAGCCCAGCGCCGGGCCGGCGCTGTGCCAGAAGTAGGGAATCAGATCGACCGGCAGCATGTCCATCGCGTTCATCAGGAAAATCCAGACAAACACGGTCAAGGCCAGCGGGGAAATGAGTTTGCGGCTCTTGGCGTTGTGGATCACGCCCTTGGCCTGGTTTTCGACCATTTCAGACAGCAACTCGACTGCCGCCTGGAAGCGACCGGGCACGCCCGAGGTGGCTTTGCGCGCCGCATTCCACAACACCAGGCAGGCGATCACGCCCAGCAAGATCGAGTACACCAGCGAGTCGAAATTGAACAGGCTGAAATCGACGATGCTGTGCTGCTCGACGTTTTCAAAATTGAAATTCTTTTGCAGATGATGCAAATGGTGCTGGATGTATTCTCCAGCCGACGGGGCGTGTGCACCAGCGTGTTCAGCAGACATAAATCACCAGTTCGTCAATTCAAATCTTTACGACCGACTTGCGGCGCGCCGGATGCAGCCACATGGCCACCCAGTACACCTTCATCGCCACCACAAAGCCGACCAGCAAGGCCAGCCAGCTCAAGTGCGGAACCAGCCTGGGCGCCAACAGCAGCAATGCCACCGTGAGCGCAATCTTGACCAGCTCCCACACAAAAAAACCTGCGAGCGCGGCACCCGCCACACCCGCCCGCCGCGACAGCCCTCTGGCCATCAGCGCCGCCGGCAGGCAAACTGCCAGCGCACCGTAAGCCGTGGACCACGCCACCTCGGGCCGCCCGCTGATGCCCCAGGCCAACAAGGCCGCCAGGGCACCCGCCACCACTTGCCACCCCACGATCCGCCACAGCGAAAGTGAAGGATTGCTTTCACGCCACTGGCGCGCCTGCTCGGCGGTCAGCGGCTTGAAATCGGACTCAAGCGCCGCATCTGTCTCATCTGCAAAAGCCGGTTTTCCTGGCTGCGGTGTGGTTTCAGACATCTTCAACGACACCCCAAGTTACAACCGTGAACCTTTGCAAAGCCGCTGATTATACTAAGTAATATCCCTATCTCAGATCATTCCCGACTGAAGACGCAGGACAAACCCGCTGGCGAACTTTTTGCAAGCTTGGCGGAACCGGCTCCAGCCCCTAGCCCCTCACATCAACCCACGCGCCGCCATGTACACCTTCATCAAATTCCTGCATCTGGTCTCGGCCATCATCTGGCTTGGCGGCATCACCTTCATGCTGTTCGCCCTGCGCCCGGCGCTGGGGGAGCAATTGACCCCGCCGCAGCGGTTGCCCCTGTTGGCCAAGGTGCTGCGCCGCTTCTTCCTGCTGGTGTGGAGCGCCATCGTGCTGCTTCTGGCGAGCGGCGGCTTCATGATGGGCCATGTGGGCGCGCAAGCCACCCCGCTGGGCTGGCACCTGATGGCCGGCATCGGCGTGCTGATGTGCCTGATCTTCGGCCACCTCTACTTCGCACCCTACCGTCGCCTGCAGGCCGCCGTGGCTGCCGCGGACTGGCCCGAAGGCGGCCGGCGCGCCAACCAGATCGCCCAGCTGGCGATGGTGAATTTCTGGCTCGGCTGGCTGGCCATTGCCGCCATCACCTTCCTCGCCTGAGCCTCCGGCCCATGGACGCTCCCGCCCTTCCCCCGCTGCCCTGCTACCTCAACGGCGAGTACACGCTGCTGCCGGACGCCAAGATCAGCGTCATGGACCGCGGCTTCATCTTCGGCGACGGCGTCTATGAAGTGCTGCCGGTCTACGGCGGCTGCCCGTTTCGCTTCGAACAGCACATGGCACGGCTGGAGCGCAACCTGGCCGAGCTGCGCATCCCGAACCCGAACACCCGAGCACAGTGGCAAGAAATTGCTACCAAATTAATAGCTGATTACGCAACATCCACGGGCGCTACCGTCGAAAAAATCGATCAAATGGTGTACATCCAGGTGACGCGCGGCGTGGCGCTGCGCGACCACGCCATGATCGAAGGCCTGACGCCCACGGTGTTCGTGCTGAGCAATGCCATGAAGATGCCGAGCGAAACGCAGCGGCGCGAGGGCGTGGCCTGCGTCACGGCGGACGACTTCCGCTGGCAGAAGGCCCACATCAAGAGCGTGAGCCTGCTGGGCGCCGTGCTGGCGCGCCAGATCAGCATCGATGCCGGCGCCACCGAGACCATCATGTTCCGCGACGGCTTCCTGAGTGAAGCGGCTGCCAGCAACGTCTGGGTGGTGAAAGGCGGCGTGCTCATGGGCCCGCCCAAAGACAACCTGGTGCTCGAAGGCATCCGCTACGCCGTGCTGGAAGACATCTGCCGCACGCACGGCATCCCGCTGGCGCTGCGCCGCATCAGCCGCGCCGAAGTGCTGGCCGCCGACGAGGTGCTGCTGAGCTCGGCCACCAAGGAGGTGCTGCCGGTCACCCGCATCGATGGCCAGCTGGTCGGCAATGGCCAGCCCGGCCCCGTTTATGCCCAGCTCTATGCCGGCTACCAGGCCGCCAAGGCCCGCTCGCGCCAAGCACAGCAGACAGATCGCACGGAGAATCCATCGCCATGAGCCAGCCCCCCTCGTCTGCCGCCCCCGGCAGCAACCCGCGCACCGACACGCTGATCGAGTACCCCTGCCAGTTCCCGATCAAGATCATGGGCGCGCGCGTGGACGGTTTCGTCCATGCCGTGACCACGATCGCGCATGTCTTCGACCCGGTATTCGACGCCAGCACCATCGAACTGCGCGAGAGCAAGGGCGGCAACTACCTCGGCATCACCATCACCATCACGGCCACCAGCCGCGAGCAGCTCGACGAGCTGTACCGCACGCTGTCCACTCACCCGATGGTGAAAGTGGTCTTGTAAAAATTTTTGGCACTTTTCTTTCACACAACCAACGCAAGAGCGGCCTTATGAAAGATTCCACAAGCCAAGAGCGGAGCCGGGCAAGCTGACATGACCATCGAAATTCGTCAGCTCGGCCGGGTCGACTACGTGCCCACCTATGCCGCCATGCAGACCTTCACCGCCGCGCGCACGGCCGACACGCCGGACGAGCTCTGGATCTGCGAGCACCCGCCGGTGTTCACGCAAGGCCTGGCGGGCCAGGCCGACCACGTGCTGGTGCCGGGTGACATTCCCGTGGTAGCCACCAACCGCGGCGGCCAGGTCACCTACCACGGCCCGGGTCAGGTGGTGGCCTACCCGCTGCTCGACCTCAAACGCGCCGGCTACTTCGTCAAGGAGTATGTCTACCGCGTGGAAGAGGCCGTCATCAAGACACTGGCGCATTTCGGCGTCACCGGCCACCGTGTGGCCGGCGCGCCCGGCATCTATGTGCGGCTGGACGACCCGACCGCGCACGCCCTGCTGCCGCAGCGACCGCAAAAATCGGCCGCCGGCGCCACCGCGCCCGATTTCACCGGCCTGGGCAAGATCGCCGCCTTGGGGATCAAGGTCAGCCGCAACTGCACCTACCACGGCGTGGCGCTCAACGTCGCCATGGACCTGGAACCCTACTCGCGCATCAACCCCTGCGGCTACGCCGGGCTGCAAACCGTGGACCTTTCTACAATCGGGGTATCCGTCGACTGGACGGACGCTGCCAATGTTTTGAGCCAAAAGCTCGTTACCTATTTGGCGCCTTGAGCGCCGACATCACACCATGAGCACCCCTGAATCCAGCACGGTCCGCCCCACTGTCCGTGAAGAGCAATCCGTCGACAACTACGACCCATCGGCCAAGCAGAAGGCTGCCGCCAAGCTCTCGCGCATCCCGGTCAAGGTGGAAGCCGGCGAAGTGCTGAAGAAGCCCGAGTGGATCCGCGTCAAGGCCGGTTCGCCCAGCACGCGCTTCTACGAGATCAAGGACATCCTGCGCTCGAACAAGCTGGTCACGGTGTGCGAGGAAGCCAGCTGTCCCAACATCGGCGAATGCTTCGGCAAGGGCACGGCCACCTTCATGATCATGGGCGACAAGTGCACGCGCCGTTGCCCCTTCTGCGACGTTGGCCACGGCCGCCCGGACCCGTTGGACGTCAATGAGCCCGAGAACCTGGCCAAGACCATTGCCGCGCTCAAGCTCAAGTACGTGGTGATCACCAGCGTCGACCGCGACGACCTGCGCGACGGTGGCGCCGGCCACTTCGTCGACTGCATCCGCAAGACGCGCGAGCTATCGCCGCAGACGCAGATCGAGGTGCTGGTACCCGACTTCCGCGGCCGCGACGACCGTGCACTGGAGATCCTGAAGGCCGCACCGCCGGACGTGATGAACCACAACCTGGAAACCGTGCCGCGCCTGTACAAACAAGCGCGCCCGGGCAGCGACTACCAGTTCTCGCTCAACCTGCTGAAAAAGTTCAAGGCCCTGTTCCCGAACGTGCCGACCAAGAGCGGCCTGATGGTCGGCCTGGGTGAGACCGACGAAGAGATTCTGGCGACGATGCGCGACATGCGTGCGCACGACATCGAGATGCTGACCATCGGCCAGTACCTCGCGCCCTCCAATTCGCACCTGCCGGTCAGGCGTTATGTGCATCCGGACACCTTCAAGATGTTCGAGCAGGAAGCCTACAAGATGGGCTTCACCCACGCCGCGGTGGGCGCCATGGTGCGCTCGAGCTACCACGCCGACCAGCAGGCGCATGCCGCCAGCCTGGCCCGATGACACGTCTGGTGACCGACGAGCTCGAGCTGCTGCAGTCGCTGGTCGACTTGCCGCAGCATTCGCGCATCATCGAACTCGGCTGCGGCGCGGCGCACCTGTCGCGCCAACTGCTCGAGCGTTATCCGTCCTGCGAAGTCACCGGGCTGGAGGTGGACGAGCGCCAGATGGCGAAGAACCGGCTCAAACCGCAGGAGCGCCTGCATTTCGTGCAGGCCGGTGCGCAAGCCATTCCCTTTGCCGACGGCAGTTTCGACCTGGCGCTGATGCTGAAGTCGCTGCACCACGTGCCGCTGGATCTGCTCGACCAGGCCTTGGCCGAAGTGCACCGCGTGCTGCAGCCGCAGGGGCTGCTCTATGTGTCGGAGCCGGTGTTTGCCGGCGCACTCAACGAGGTGATGCGCCTGTTCCACGACGAAGAGATCGTGCGTGCCGCCGCCTTGCGCGCCGTGCACCAGGCCGTGGCCTCCGGCGCCTGGGAACAGGTGGAGGAAGTCTTCTTCGAGACCCCGGTGCACTACCGCGACTTCGCCGAGTTCGAGCAGCGCATGATCGGCGTCACCTTCGTCACCCACCGGCTCGATGCCGCCACGCTGGCCGCCGTACGCGCGCGCTTCGAGCCGCACATGACGCCTGACGGCGCCCACTTTGTGCGCCCGATGCGCGTCAATCTGCTGCGCAGGCGTTAAGCGTCATACCTCTATTTGCTACAAAATGGATAGCTGCCCGCGCTTAATCAGCAAGGGCCAGGCGCCAATTTCATGCCGAATCAGGCCGGCGCCATGGCATCCCAGGCCTTGATCGCCTCGGCCGCGTACATCAGCGCCGGGCCACCGCCCATGTAGACGCACACCGCCAGCGTCTCCTCCAGCTCGGCGCGCGTACAGCCCAGCTTGTGCAGTGCCTTGACGTGAAAGCCGATGCAGCCGGAGCAGCGCTGCGTGACGCCGATGGCCAGCGCCATCAGCTCCTTGTGCTTGGTGCTGACGGCCCCCTCAGCCATGGACGCGCGCGCCAGCTGGCCAAAGCCCGCCATGGCGTCGGGCTGCGCCTTGCGAAAGGGTGCCAGGCATTCGTTGATGTCCTGGATCAGGCCCGCATGATCGAAGGTGCTCATGAAAAAATCCGGAAGTTGATACCCCACGGAGTCTGCAACTGCACCTCGGCGGCGGCCTTGATGCAGCTCAATCCAGCACGTCAGCCCGCCAGCAGCGAGGCCGGCTCGTCATGCGCCAGAACGGCCTGCGCCCAGGGCGTGAGCTTGGCCGTGTCGGCACGCAGCACCTCCTGCTTGACCGCCAGGATCTGCGCCGGGTGCATGGAGAAGCTGCGCAGGCCCAGGCCGAGCAGCAGGCGCGTCATGGCCACATCGCCGGCCATTTCGCCGCAGACGCTGACTTCCTTGCCCTGGGTGCGGCATTCGGCGATGGTGTCGGCCACCAGGCGAAGCACGGCCGGGTGCAGCGGGTCGTAGAGATGGGCCACCGACTCGTCGGCGCGATCGATCGCCAGGGTGTACTGGATCAGGTCATTGGTGCCGATGGACAGAAAATCAAAATGCTTGAGAAAGGTCTTGAGCGTCAGCGCCGCAGCCGGAATTTCGATCATGGCGCCCAGTTCCACAACCCCAAAGGGCACGTCTTCGCGCATGAGTTCGGTGCGCGCCTGCTCGATGAGCGCCAGGGTCTGGCGGATTTCGCCCAGGTGCGCCAGCATCGGGATCAGCATCTTTACCCGGCCATGGATCGCCGCGCGCAGGATGGCGCGTAGCTGGGTGACGAACATGTCCGGATCAGCCAGGCTCCAGCGGATGGCGCGCAAGCCGAGTGCCGGATTGAGGTAGGCCGTCTCGGGGAGGTTGCCGTCCATGGGCTTGTCGGCGCCGACGTCCACGGTGCGGATGGTCACCGGCAAACCGTTCATGCCTTCGACTGCACGCCGATAGGCCTGGTACTGCTCCTCTTCGTCAGGCAGCTGGTTCTGCTGACGTCCCATGAACAGAAATTCGCTGCGGAACAAACCGACGCCGACCGCGCCCGCCCGCACGGCCACCGGTGCATCTTCCGGCATCTCGATATTGGCCAGCAGTTCAACCTTTTCGCCGTCCAGCGTGATGGCCGGCGTGTTGAGCAGCCGCCCCAGACGGCTGCGTTCCAGTTCCACTTGGCGCTGCTTGTAGCCGTACTCGGCCAGGATGATGGGCGAGGGGTCGACGATGACCACACCGGCATCGCCATCGATGATGACCCAGTCGTCCTGCCGCACCAGCTGGCTGGCCGTGCGCGCGCCCACCACGGCCGGAATGTCCATGCTGCGCGCCACGATGGCCGTGTGCGAGGTCTTGCCACCCACATCGGTGACGAAGCCGGCAAACACGCCTTGCTTGAACTGCAGCATGTCGGAGGGTGACAACTCGTGCGCGATCAGCACCAGCGGCACGTCGGTGTCATCAAGCTGCCAATCCTGCTGCGACGCCTTGCGCCCACTGCGCACCGGCAGGGGAATGACCGGCGAGGGTGCGCCCTGCATGGCGCGCAACACTTTCTCGGTGATCTGCTCCAGGTCGGCCTTGCGCTCGCGCAGGTACTCGTCCTCCATCTCGTCGAACTGGCGCGCCACCATCTCCAGCTGGGTGGTCAGCGCCCACTCGGCGTTGTAGAGGCGGGCCTGAATCCAGTGCTTGACGCCGCCGATCAGCTCCTCGTCCTGCAGCATCATCAGGTGCACATCAAGCAGGGCCCGCAACTCGTGCGGCGCGTCCTTCGGCCCGAGCTGGGAAATGGTCTGCTGCAAGCGGTGGATTTCATCCACCACGGCATTGCGGCCGCAACGCACACGGTCGATCTCGCTCTCGACCTGGGAGGGCTCGATGAAGTAGTGCGCCACATCCACGCGGCTGGAAGCCACCAGCACGGCTCGCCCGATGGCAATACCGCGCGCGACCGCCAGGCCGTGGATGGAAAAAGTCATGGCATGCGCTCCACGTTCACTCCCCTTCCCCGAACTTGTCGTTGATCAGGGCCAGCATGGCATCGATGGCTTCCTGTGCGCGGTCCCCCTCGGCATCGAGTTCGACCGTGGTGCCGATGCCGGCCGCCAGCATCATCACGCCCATGATGCTCTTGGCATTGACGCGGCGCTCACCGCGCGCGATCCAGATCTCACAGGGAAAGCTGCCTGCCAGCTTGGTGAGTTTGGCTGAAGCACGGGCATGCAGCCCGAGCTTGTTGCTAATAGTCGCACTGGCCTTGGTCATTCTTTCTGTCCTCGTTGTTCTTTTCTTCGTCCTGCACGCTTACGCACTGGCAGCCACCTGCATCACGCCCTGGCTGCCGCCGCTGACGGCGCGCGCCGTCAGCTCATCGATCGGCTCGTCCTGATAAGTCAGCGCACGCAGCAGCATGGGCAGGTTCACGCCCGCCACCAGCCGGGCCGGTACGCTGCCCAGCAGCTGTCGCGCCACATTGCAGGGTGTGGCCCCCATGACATCGGTCAGCAACAGCACCGGCGCGCCGCCGAACTGCGCCGCCACCGCCCGTCGCGCCTCGGCCAGGCTCTCCTGTGCCGTCGCGTCGGGCGACACATCAAAGGCCAGCACATCGCCCACCCGCTCGGGAAAGACATGGGCCACGCACTGGCGCAAAGCACTGGCCAGCGGGGCATGGGCGATGATGAAGATGCCGTTGTTCATGACGCGGTGGATGCCTGATTATGGCTTTTTGCCGCCAGGAAATACATGTAAGAGATGGCACACAGTGTCAGGAAGACGGCCAGCGCGCCCTGAAACGCCCGCGCTTGCGCCCAGCCCAGCGCCTGCAAACCGTCAATCAGCAAGCCGATGCCCCACTGCACGACGAAAATGCCGGAGAAAATGACCAGGTTGTAGGCTGACAGCGCCCGGCCAGCCAGGTCGGGCGGAAAGGCCATGCCCACCGCCGGCTGCGCCAGCGAAATAAAGGTACTGCTCACACAAAACAAGACCAATAGTGCTCCAGACCAGGATGAATGGGCGTCACCAGCTATACAAAGAATAGCAAGCAGCAACAGGCTGAGCGGTGTTCCCAGGGTGATCAGGCGATCGGCAGAGAAGCCACGCCGTGCCAGCCAGGGGTTGAGCAAACCCCAGGACCAGAAGGTGAGCAGCATGGCCACGTTGAGCCAGAACAGGCCGGTGGCGGCCTGTTCTGGCGTGTAGCCGGCCACCCGGATCATCCAGGGCATGGCCCACAGCGTCTGGATCGCCACCATGCCGCCGTAGTTGACGAAGCCGATCGGCGTCATCTTGCGAAAGTAGGGATGGCGCCAGACTTCAGCGTAGCTGCGTTGAGGCTGCGCCTGTCCCACCGCTGATGGCGGCACCTGCCAGGACGGAACCTGCCAGGCGATCACCGCCATGGACAGCGCCATCGTGCCGGCCAGCCCCCAAAACAGCGGACGCCAGCCCAGCAGCGGCATGAGCCACTGCACCGGCAGCGTGGAAGCCACCATGCCCATGGAGCCGGTCATCAGCATCCAGGAATTGGTGCGCAGCTGCGTGGTCGCGCCAAACCAGCGGCGGTAGCCGGTGAGCGGCGCCATCAGGCAGGCGCCCAGGCCGACACCGCACAAGATGCGCGCCAGCAGCAGGCCAGCGAAGCTGGTGGCCCATGAAAATGCCACACACCCGGCCACGGCCACCGCCAGAAAACTCAGGATCACCTTCTTCGGACCATGACGGTCCAGCCAGTTGCCCAAGGGCAATTGCATGGCGGCAAAGCCAAGGAAGTAGCCGCCGGCGAGCAGGCCCAGATCGCGCGCGTTGAGCGCGAACTCCTGCGTCAGCGTCGGCGACAGCGTGGCCGTGATGGCACGGATCAGGGCCGAAAAGAAGTAGGCAAAGGCAAAGGCCAAAAAGACCACCACGGCGGTGCGCCGCGACAACATCGTCATTGAAATTCGAATCCCGAAAAGAACGGCTCGGCCGCATCAGACCCCACCTTATCGGCATAAATGACCGCGTGGTAAAGGTGTTTTTCCTGCACAAACCACACCGCCTGCGCCATCACGGCACTGCCGTCGGCACGCCGGCCCTGCGCGCTCAGGCGCAACGGCGGCGGCTGAACCGCTGCGCCCTTGACGCTGTAAGGTGCCAACTGGGGAGTCCCAGCCTGCATATTGGCCAGCATGGCCGCTTGCCATTGCGCCTGCGCTGCCACCGCCTTGCCGGCGTCCCCGAGATCGACGTGGGCCACGGCAAACAGGGCGCCCCCGGCCTCACAACCAGCCATCTGCATCTCGACCTCCAGACCGGCCAATGTCATCCGGCGGCTGCCCTGATCCGGCTTGCAAGGCAGCAAAGCCTTGAGCCCGGCGCTGCCAACGCGGACTTCGCGCCAGTTGAGCGTGGGGCTGCAACCGGCCAGCAAGGCGCCACAGGCCAGGAGAATCCAGAAGAAACGGGACATTGGCCGATTATCGTGGCACCAGCATGGTGCCTGCATCACTGCGGCAATAGCCCTTTGTCTTTATTTCAGTGCGCCGAACACCTTGCTCAGCACGGCGCTGTCGGTGCCCACCGGGTCACGCCGAATCTTGCGCTCCTCCTCGCCGATCACCAGGTAGAGGCCGTCCAGCGCTTTGCCTGTGACGTACTGCTGGATGCTGGCATCTTCCCGCCGCATCAGGCCGAGCTCGGCAGCCCGGCCCGCCACCTGGTTGTATTTGTCCGCCAGTCCCACCTTCTCCGTACTGCGCGTCACCAGCGGCAGGAATTTCTGGCTCAATGGGGTACGCGTCTTCTCGGCAAAGAAGGCAGTGACGGAGGTTTCGCCGCCAGCCAGGATCTTCTTGGCGTCGTCGATACCCATGCCACGCACCGCCGCCAGCAGCAGATCGCGCGCCAGCGGCACCGCCGCTTCGGCCGCCCGGTTCATGGCAGTCACCAGTTCATCCAGGCGCGCCCCCTGGCCAAAGGTACGCAGCAGCGATGCGGCATCGTTGAGATAGCCGGGCAAAGGAATGCGAACTTTTTCGTTGCCGAGGAATCCATCTGTTTGACCCAGTTGGGCCACCGCCGCTTTGGCGCCCTGCTCCAGCGCCGCCTTCAGCCCCTGCGAGGCTTGTCCCTGGCTGAGGTCGGCCAGGGACAAGGCCCGTGCCGCGGTCGCCGACAGACCCAGGCACACGCCCAGCACCGGTAGCCAAACGGAATTAAACTCGCGACGATCCATGAAAGTCCCCTGCAGATGAAACGAGCCCTGTATATTGCCGCATTCCTGGTGATCGTGGCCTCGGCCTGGATGATGTTCCAGACCTCCGGTCCCAGTGCCGCACCCGAATCCACCTTCGTGCTGCTCGACGGTTCGAAAAAGAGCACAGCCGACCTCAAAGGCCGGGTCACGCTCGTGAACTTCTGGGCCACCAGCTGCACCACCTGCGTGGCCGAAATGCCCAAGATCATCGCCACCCATGACAAATACCATGCGCGCGGCTTCGACACGCTGGCGGTGGCCATGAGCTACGACCCGCCCAGCTATGTGGTGAACTTTGCCGAAACACGCAAGCTGCCGTTCCAGGTGGCGATCGACAACACCGGTTCGGTCGCCAAGGCCTGGGGAGATGTACGCCTGACCCCCACCACCTACATCGTGAACAAGCGTGGCGAAATCGTGAAGCGCTACATCGGCGAGCCGGATTTCGCCGAGCTGCACCGCTTGATCGAGGAACTGCTGGCGCAGGCCTGAACGTCTTTCCCATGCAAAAAGGGCGGTTCATCGAACCGCCCTTTTTCGTGCCCCGCCGCCTTATTTGGCGCGGAAGTCGTCGTGACAGGCCTTGCAAGTGCCCGACGTGGCATTAAAAGCGGTCTTGATGCTGTCCAGGTTGCCGGTCTTGGCTGCCGCGGCCAGCTTGGACATTTCGCCCTGCATCTTGTCGGCGGCTTGCTTGAACTTGGCCTGCTCCTTCCAGATTTCCGGCTTGGCCTTGGTGTCACCCAGGTCCGTATCTTCGCCAAAAGCAGACCAGGGCAGCTTGGACATGCTCTCGGCAATCGCGGCATTGTCAGCCGCCGCTTTGGCATTGAACGGAACTTTGCCACTGACCATGGCACCAATGCGGGCGTAATGCTGCTGCATCACGAACAAGGCGTTCTTGCGGTACTTGATGGCATCGTCCGGCTTGGCGAACTGGGCCGAGGCCGCCCCGGCAAACCCAAGCGCAGCGCTGGCGAGGACAAGGGTACTGATTATTTTCATGTTGTTCCTTGGTTGGTTGAGGAAGAAGACAGACCCGCTAGGGAGTCTAGTGCCACATCGAAAGTTCTGCTTTTTTCATCATCTCAGGGAAAATACCAATCCGCATGTCAGCCCCTTTCTTCACCTACAAGGCCTCCACATGACACATCAAGTCAGAGTCTGGGATCTACCCACCCGCATTTTTCATTGGGCGCTTGCCGCCTGCGTCGTTGCATCGGTGGTCACCGGCCAAGTTGGCGGTGCGGCCATGGACTGGCACTTTCGCATCGGTTATGCCGTGCTGGCGCTGCTGCTGTTTCGCCTGGGCTGGGGTCTGGTGGGTGGTCACTGGTCGCGCTTCTCTTCCTTTCTCTATTCACCGTCAACCCTGCTGCGCTATCTGCGCGGCCAAGGTGGCCCGGAGTTAAGCGTTGGCCACAACCCGCTGGGGGCCGGCTCGGTGTTCGCCCTGCTGTTTTTCCTGCTGGCCCAGGTTGCCACGGGTCTGATCAGCGATGATGAAATCGCCTCCAGCGGCCCCTTGACCAGCCTGGTCCCTGGCACCTGGGTCAGCCAGGCCACCTGGTACCACAGCAGCATCGGCAAGCTGGTACTCATCGGGTTGGTGGCGTTGCACCTGGCCGCGATTGTTTTTTACCTGTGGCGCAAACGCGAGAACCTGGTGCGCCCCATGCTGCTGGGCGACAAGGAAGTCGAGCAATTGCAGCCATCTTCGCGCGACGATGCGCGCACGCGTCTGTTGGCACTTGTGCTGCTCGCCATCTGCGCAGGCCTCGTCGCCCTGCTGCTCAAGCTGGCACCGGGCGGCTACTGAGCCGACGGCTGGCGCAGCAAGCTCTGCCGGTAAAGCGGCATGACCACCTCCGTGATCCGGGCCAGATCCTGCACCCGTGCCTCCGGGTCGGGGTGGGTGCTGAGGAATTCGGGCGGTCGGCCACCGCCGTTGCGGATCATCTTCTGCCACAGCGTGATGGCTGCGCGCGGATCGTAGCCTGCACGCGCGGCCAGTTCCACACCCATCTGGTCAGCCTCGACTTCAGCCTCACGGCTGTGCGGCAGGCCCAGCGTCACCTCGCTGACCATATCGCCCAATTGCGCCAAGGCACGACTGCCCGTGGTGATGGCCAGCAGAATGCCCGGCAACTGGGTCGCGTATTGCAACGACACTTGTTCGCGCACATGTTCGCGCAAGGCATGCGCGATTTCATGCCCCATCACCGCCGCCAGCTCGTTGTCGCTCAGCTGCAGGCGGTTGATGAGCCCGGCATAGACGCCGATCTTGCCGCCGGCCATGCAAAAGGCGTTGATCTCTTCGCTTTGAAATACGTTGATTTCCCAACGCCAGCGCCGTGCGTCTTCGCGAAACACCGGGGTCTGCGCAATCAGCTTGCGCGCGATTCCCTGCACCCGCGTCACCATGGCCAGATCGCGGTTGAGCTGCTGCTTGCGTGCCGCCTCCTGCACCATCTTGCTGTAGGCCTGGGCTGACGCCGCATCGACCTCCTGCGAACTGACCGCCATGCTTTGCGGCCGCGTGATGCCCACGGTACCTGGTTGCGTGGTCTGCACAGTCTGGCAGGCACTGACCAGCAGGCCCGTAGCCAGCGCCAGACTCAGTCTGAAACGGCGGCAACGGCCGACCTTCGGCCCCCCCCCTGTTTTGACGCTAAACTTTGAAGTCATGCCTTGCGCTCTGTTGTGAACACCAAATCCGTCGATATCATCACCCCCAGCACTGCGGCTGAACTCGACGCATTGCGCGATATTTTCCGCGAGTATGCCGCGAGTCTGAAGGTTGACCTGTGCTTTCAGGGTTTTGACCAGGAACTGCTCGCCTTGCCCGGCGACTATGCCGAACCGCGCGGCGCCCTGCGCATGGCCCGCGTGGACGGCTTGATTGCGGGCTGTTGCGCCTTGCGCCCCCTGGACAGCGTGGACTACCCGAATGCCTGCGAGATGAAACGTCTCTATATACGTCCGGAATTTCGCGGTCTCGGCCTCGGCCGCCAGCTGGCTGACGCCATCATGGATGCGGCACGGATCGGCGGCTATAGCTATGTATTGCTCGACACCCTGGATGACATGGAGGCCGCCCGTACGTTGTACGAAGACCTGGGCTTTGAAGAGATTCCGCCGTACTACCATAACCCGATAGCTGGCGCCCACTACCTCAAAGCCGAGCTTTGAAGCATCATGTGCTCCTGAAAGGACTGCCGATTTGGCAGCCTTTTCTCGCGAACGGTCAGAGCTCGTTGTTGACCGCCTGGTTCAGCAGGGTCTCGGCGTCGCTCACCTCGAACTTGCCCGGCCCTTCAATATTGAGCGTGGCCACCTTGCCATCTTTCACCAGCATGGAATAACGGTTGCTGCGCAACCCCATGCCACGTGCCGTCAGGTCCAGTGTCAAGCCAGTCGCCTTGGCGAAGTCAGCGCTTCCATCGGCCAGCATACGCACCTTGCCGCCGGTCTTCTGGTCGCGTGCCCAGGCACCCATGACAAAAGCGTCGTTGACGCTGACGCACCAGATCTCGTCCACGCCGGCCGCCTTGAGTTCCTTGAATTTCTCGACGTAACCGGGCACATGCTTGGCCGAGCAGGTCGGGGTGTAAGCACCCGGCAGGCCGAAGATGGCGATGGTCTTGTCGGCGGTCGCCTTGCTCACATCCACCGGATTCGGTCCGATGCTGCAACCCTCACCCTCGACCTCCGAATACTCCATCAGGGTGGCAGCAGGAAGCTTGTCGCCGACTTTGATCATGTTGTGCTCCTCGTATTGAAAATGGATCGCCAAAAAAAACGGCTCACAAATTGTGAGCCGTTTTCGCCAGTCATGCAGCGCTTGCTGCAAAGGGCTTAGACCGTAGCGGCCTTTTCCACCAGACGGGTTGCCACCCAGTTCTTGGTCTTGGAAATCGGCTTGCTTTCGGTGATCTCGATAACGTCACCCAGCTGGTACTCGCCCTTTTCGTCATGGGCGTGGTACTTGCTGGATTTGGCCACGATCTTGCCGTAGAGCTCGTGCTTGACACGACGCTCGACCAGCACGGTCACCGTCTTGGCGCGTTTGTCGCTGACCACCTTGCCAATCAAGGTGCGCTTGAGGGATTTTTTAGCTTCCGTCATTCAGTGCTCCTTATTTGGCGGCTTGCTTTTCAGCAAGAATGGTCTTGGCACGAGCGATGGCACGACGGGTCGTGCGCAGCGTGGACGTGTTGTTCAGCTGTTGCGTGGCTTTTTGCATACGCAGGCCAAAGTGGGCTTTTTGCAGCTCTTTGACTTCCGCCTGCAGGCCGGCAACGTCTTTCTGGCGCAGTTCAGCAGCTTTCATTTCTTCATTCTCCTGATTACTGGCCGATCATGCGGCTGACAAAGGTGGTGCGCAGCGGCAGCTTGGCAGCAGCCAGGCGGAAAGCTTCGCGAGCGAGTTCTTCGGGCACGCCGACGATTTCGAACACGATCTTGCCGGGCTGGATTTCAGCCACGTAGTACTCCGGGTTACCTTTACCGTTACCCATACGCACTTCAGCGGGCTTCTGGGAAATCGGCTTGTCGGGGAACACACGGATCCAGATACGGCCACCGCGCTTGACGTGACGCGAAATCGCGCGACGGGCCGACTCGATCTGGCGTGCCGTCAGACGGCCGCGATCGGTACATTTCAGACCGAAGTCGCCAAAAGCCACGGTGCTGCCACGGGTAGCAATACCTGTGTTGCGGCCTTTTTGCTCCTTGCGGTATTTTCTACGTGCAGGTTGCAGCATGTTTATTCTCCTTTGGCGCCGTCAGCTGCTGCAGCTGGCGCGGCGACTTTGCGGACGCGCTTAACGGCGGTTTTCGGGGCATCGGCACCAGTGGCCTCTGCGGGTTTGTCGCTGCCATCGGCAGGCGCGGCGTTGCCACCGGCCGGGCGACGCGCACCGCGGGGAGCGGGACGGTCAGAACCAGGACGGGCATCGCGACGCGGGCCACGGGGGCGACGCTCTTCTTCAGCACGGGGCTCGACAGCGGCCGGCAGGTCGTTACGACCCAGCGTGTCGCCCTTGTAGACCCAGACCTTCACGCCGATCACACCATAGGTGGTCTTGGCTTCGGAGGTGCCGTAGTCGATGTCGGCGCGCAGGGTGTGCAGCGGCACACGGCCTTCGCGATACCACTCGGTACGGGCGATCTCGATGCCGTTCAGACGACCTGCCGACATGATCTTGATGCCCAGGGCACCCAGACGCATGGCGTTTTGCATGGCGCGCTTCATGGCGCGGCGGAACATGATGCGCTTCTCGAGCTGCTGGGTGATGCTGTCGGCAATCAGCTTGGCATCGATTTCGGGCTTGCGCACTTCTTCGATGTTGACTGCGACCGGCACGCCCAGCTGTTTGCCGAGTTCGCGCTTGAGGTTTTCGATGTCCTCGCCTTTCTTGCCGATCACAACGCCCGGACGAGCCGAGAAAATCGTGATGCGGGCGTTCTTGGCCGGGCGCTCGATCAGAACGCGCGACACCGAAGCGTTTTTCAGCTTGGCCTTGAGGTACTCGCGCACCTTGATGTCTTCGGCCAGCATGCCGGCGAAGTCACGGTTGTTGGCATACCAGCGCGAAGCCCAGTTGCGGCTGACCGCGAGGCGAAAGCCGGTGGGGTTGATTTTTTGTCCCATATCTTCCAGACCTCTTTCAGTTGCCCACCGTCACGTACACATGGCACGTGGGCTTGCTGATACGGTTGCCGCGGCCTTTGGCGCGCGCGGTAAAGCGCTTGAGCGTAGTGCCCTGCTCGACGTAGATGGTCTTGACCTTCAGCTCGTCGATATCGGCACCGTCGTTGTGCTCGGCATTGGCAATGGCGGACTCCAGAACCTTCTTGATGATCACGGCAGCTTTTTTCTGCGTGAACTGCAGGATGTTCAGGGCTTGGTCCACTTTCTTGCCGCGGATCAGGTCGGCGACCAGACGGCCCTTGTCGACCGAGAGGCGAACGCCACGAAGGGTTGCACGTGTTTCCATGGTCACCTCCTTATTTCTTCTGGACTTTTTTGTCCGCAGGGTGACCCTTGAAAGTCCGGGTGAGTGCGAACTCGCCCAGCTTGTGGCCCACCATTTGGTCGGTGATATAGACCGGCACGTGCTGCTTGCCGTTGTGCACGGCAATGGTCAAGCCGATGAACTCGGGCAGGATCATGGAGCGACGCGACCAGGTCTTGATCGGCTTTTTGTCCTTGGAGGTCACGGCCTTGTCGACCTTGGCCACCAAGTGATGGTCCACAAATGGACCCTTTTTGAGAGAGCGAGTCATTTGCGTTCCCCTTACTTCTTACGACGCGACACAATCATCACTTGTGTGCGCTTGTTGTTGCGGGTACGGTAACCCTTGGTCAGATTACCCCAAGGATCGACAGGATGACGGCCCTCGCCGGTCTTACCTTCACCACCGCCATGGGGGTGATCCACCGGGTTCATCACCACACCGCGAACGGTCGGGCGAATACCCATCCAGCGCTTCACACCGGCCTTGCCGAGCTGGCGCAGGCTGTGTTCTTCATTGGCAACCTGGCCAATGGTGGCGCGGCATTCGATGTGGATCTTGCGAACCTCACCCGAGCGCATGCGAACCTGGGCGTACGTGCCTTCACGTGCCAGCAGAGTTGCGGAAGCACCGGCGGAACGAACCACCTGGGCACCCTTGCCAACCTGCAGTTCGATGCAGTGAATGATCGAACCCACGGGAATGTTGCGGATCGGCAGGGTGTTGCCCACGCGGATCGGCGCTTCAGCACCGCTCATGATGGTCGCGCCCACTTCCAGGCCACGCGGCGCAATGATGTAGCGACGCTCGCCGTCGGCATAACACACCAGAGCGATGTGGGCCGAACGGTTCGGGTCGTACTCGATGCGCTCGACCTTGGCAGGGATCGCGTCCTTGTTGCGCTTGAAGTCGACCACACGGTAGTGGTGCTTGTGACCGCCGCCCTTGTGACGGGTGGTGATGTGACCGTTGTTGTTACGGCCGGCCTGCTGGAACTGGGGTTCGAGCAGGGGAGCGTAAGCCTCACCCTTGTACAGGTGATCACGCGAAATCTTCACCACGCCACGACGGCCCGGCGAAGTCGGTTTCATCTTGATAACAGCCATGATTACGCGGCCTCCCCAGAGAGGTTCAGCTCTTGACCCGGCTTCAGCATCACATAGGCTTTGCGAACATTGTCGCGACGGCCGACGGACTTGCCAAAACGCTTGGTCTTGCCTTTGGTGTTGACCACAGAAACAGCCTTGACCTCAACCTTGAACATCAATTCCACAGCGGCCTTGATTTCGGGTTTGGTGGCATCCTGCAGCACCTTGAACGTCACTGCATTGCTCTTTTCGGCAACCATGGTGGCCTTCTCGGACACGATGGGAGCGACGAGCACCTGCATCAGACGACCTTCTTCAAACTTGACGGCGCTCATGCGAACATCTCCTTGAGTTTGTCCACGGCAGCCTTGGTGACCAGCACCTTGCGGTAATGAACCAGCGACACCGGATCGGCGTAGCGCGGCTCAACCACGAGCACATTCACCAGATTGCGGGAAGCCAGGTACAGGTTTTCGTCGATCTCGTCGGCGATCACCATCACGGAGTCCAGGTTCATCGCCTTGAACTTGGCAGCCAGCGGCTTGGTCTTGGGCGACTCGACCTTGAGGGAGTCGACCACGGCCAGACGGCCTTCGCGAGCCAGTTGCGAGAGGATGGACGCCATGCCGGCGCGGTACATCTTCTTGTTGATCTTCTGGGCGAAGTTTTCTTCCGGGCTGTTCGGGAAAATACGACCGCCTCCGCGCCACAGCGGCGAGGACGTCATACCGGCACGGGCACGGCCCGTTCCCTTTTGCTTGAAAGGCTTCTTGGTGGAGTGCTTGACCTGTTCGCGGTCCTTCTGGGCACGAGTGCCCTGACGCGCGTTGGCCTGGAAAGCCACCACGATCTGGTGAACCAGATCTTCGTTGTATTCACGACCAAACACGGTGTCAGGGGCTTCCAGCTTGGAAGCGGCCTGGCCCTGGTCATTCAGGAGTTCGAGCTGCATCAGTTCGCTCCTTTCGCGCTCTTGGCTTTAACCTTGACGGCGGGACGCACGGTCACGAAGCCGCCGGCGGAACCGGGGATGGCACCCTTGATCAACAGCAGCTGGCGTGCTTCATCAATGCGGATCACGTCCAGGTTCTGGGTGGTCTTGGTCTGGTCGCCCATGTGGCCGGTCATCTTCTTGCCCGGGAACACGCGGCCCGGATCCTGCGCCATGGAGATGGAGCCCGGGACATTGTGCGAACGGCTGTTACCGTGGGAGGCACGCTGCGAACTGAAGTTGTGGCGCTTGATCGTGCCGGCAAAGCCTTTACCGATGGAAGTGCCCTGCACGTCCACCTTCTGGCCGACCGCGAACACGGCCGTCACGGGCACAACCGCACCCGCCTTGTACTGCGCAGCAGCATCGGACGTGACGCGGAATTCTTGAATGATTTCACCGGCTTCAACACCTGCCTTGGCAAGGTGGCCAGCTTCCGGCTTGGTCACGCGCGAAGCTTTGCGCGAACCGAACGTCACCTGCAAGGCAACGTAGCCGTCGTTCTCTTGGGTTTTCACCTGGGTCACACGGTTGTTGGACACATCCACCACCGTGACGGGCACTGCGTCCCCGTCATCGGTGAACAGACGCATCATGCCCACCTTGCGGCCCAGCAACCCGAGGGAGTTGCTCAGACTCATGTTTTTCTCCTTTGCTTTCACCGCTGCAACTTCAATTGGCTACAGCGTTTTGGCGTGAAAGAGGGTTAATAAAACTCGGCCAGACCCCATACAGAATCCGGCAGAGCCAAGAAGTATAACGCGAACCGCCTTTTCAGGCAAGTCCGCGCCATACCCATGCTTTTTCGGGGCGCCCGCCAAGGCCGACGACCCCGTTTTTTGCTTACTGCAGCTTGATTTCCACGTCCACGCCGGCGGGCAGATCGAGCTTCATCAACGCGTCGACCGTCTTGTCGGTCGGGTCAACGATGTCCATCAGACGCTGGTGGGTGCGGATTTCCAACTGGTCGCGGCTGGTCTTGTTGACGTGCGGCGAACGCAGGATGTCGAAACGCTTCATGCGCGTCGGCAGGGGCACCGGGCCCTTGACGATGGCGCCGGTGCGCTTGGCGGTATCCACAATCTCGGCGGCCGACTGGTCGATGAGCTTGTAGTCGAACGCCTTCAGGCGAATGCGGATTTTTTGCTTGGTAGCCATGGCTATTCCTTGTTGATTGCGAATTACGCAATGATCTTGGCAACCACACCAGCACCCACGGTCTTGCCGCCTTCGCGGATAGCGAAGCGCAGGCCTTCTTCCATGGCGATCG
>MGPC01000037.1 GCA_001797315.1 Curvibacter sp. GWA2_64_110 | reverse complement strand
AAGCCATCGACGCGGCCAACGCCACCATCTTCGGCCTGGCCAGCTACTTCTACAGCCGCGACGTCGGCCGCATCTTCCGCGTCAGCGAAGCGCTGGAGTACGGCATGGTCGGCATCAACGTCGGCATCCTGGCCACCGAGCACGTGCCCTTCGGCGGCGTCAAGCAGTCCGGCCTGGGCCGCGAAGGCTCCAGCCACGGCATGGAAGACTACGTGGAGATGAAGTACCTCTGCCTGGGCGACATCCTCAAGTAAAATACGCCCTCACGCGGGTGTAGTTCAATGGTAGAACGGCAGCTTCCCAAGCTTCATACGAGGGTTCGATTCCCTTCACCCGCTCCATTCAAATCCGCTGAAATACCTGCTGTCCGCTGACGCCGTGCCGTCACAAGCTGGCAATGGGCATGGCAAACGCCTGTCCGGGTGTGGCGAAAACGCTGACCTGAGACAGGCCCGGCCGCAGCTTCATCGGATTGAAATCAACAAACTGCCGACCCTCCGCCGCGCCTCGGGTGCGCGGCAGTGATTTTTGGCTCAACCATTGCATGGCACTGAGGAGGCCACTTGAAAGACGATTTTGACCGCCTGTTCGACTTGCAGACGATCCCGACAGAGCGTTCGCAAGAGGACCGTACCGAGGTCCCGACCATGGAAATGCCCCTGTTTCGCCCCGGCCTGCCCGTCACCTACCAAGGGCAGCGCTGTACCGTCAGCCACGTGATGCTCACGCGAAGCCAGCTCTTCGTCCACCTCTATGAGATTGCCGGAGCCGTCAAGGCCGAGGAGATCCACGCCGAAAAGACCCGCCTCGTCCTGGCACGAAGCCGTTAGGGCACGCACGCGCCCTCGGGGCTTCGTCAGATCAGCTTGACCCCGGTCTTGGCCTGCACCTGCTCGCGCGTGACGCCCGGCGCCAGCTCCACCAGCTTCAGGCCTTGCGGTGTGACGTCCATCACGGCCAGGTCGGTGATGATGCGGTCCACCACGCCCTTGCCGGTCAACGGCAAGGTGCAGTTGGGCAGGATCTTCAGGTCTTCGGTGCCGTCCTTCTTCTTCGCCACGTGTTCCATCAGCACGATGACGCGCGGCACGCCGGCCACCAGGTCCATGGCGCCGCCCATGCCCTTGACCATCTTGCCCGGAATCATCCAGTTGGCCAGGTCGCCCTGCTCGCTCACCTGCATGGCGCCGAGGATGGACAGGTTGATCTTGCCGCCGCGGATCATGGCAAAACTCTCATGGCTGCCGAAGATGGCCGAGCCCTTGATGGTGGTGACGGTCTGTTTGCCGGCGTTGATCAGGTCCGGGTCCACCTCGTCTTCGTACGGGAAGGGGCCGATGCCCAGCATGCCGTTCTCGCTCTGCAGCCAGACCTCGATGTGATCGGGCACGAAGTTGGCCACCAGCGTCGGAATGCCGATGCCGAGATTCACATAAAAACCGTCCTGCAGTTCCTGCGCCGCGCGGGCGGCCATTTGGTCCTGGGTCCAAGCCATGTTTTGCTCCTATTCAGTTGAGGACAGCGCTGAAGGTCTGTCCCGCAAAATTTCAGACCTTACGGTCGCGGGTGGTGCGCTTCTCGATGCGTTTCTCGGGCGTCGGGTTGTGCACGATGCGGTGCACGTAGATGCCCGGCAGGTGGATGTCGTCGGGCGCCAGTTCGCCGGTGGCGACGATGCGCTCCACTTCCACGATGCAGATCTTGCCGGCCATGGCAGCGGCCGGGTTGAAGTTGCGCGCCGTCAGGTTGAAGCGCAGGTTGCCGGAGCGGTCGGCAATGTCGGCCTTCACCAGCGCCACGTCGGGCACCAGGGAGCGTTCCATCACATAGGTCTCGCCGTTGAACTCGCGCAGCTCCTTGCCCTCGGCCACCACGGTGCCGACACCGGTCTTGGTGAAGAACGCCGGGATGCCGGCGCCGCCGGCGCGCAGCTTCTCGGCCAGCGTGCCCTGCGGCGTGAATTCCAGCTCCAGCTCGCCGGCCAGGTACTGGCGCTCGAACTCCTTGTTCTCGCCCACATAGCTGGAAATCATTTTCCTGATCTGGCGCGTCTGCAGCAGCTTGCCCAGGCCGAAATCGTCGACGCCGGCGTTGTTGGAAATGGCGGTCAGGTTCTTCACGCCCGCATCGCGCACGGCGTCGATCAGCGCCTCGGGAATGCCGCACAGGCCGAAGCCGCCGACGGCGATCAGCTGGCCGTCCTGGATGACGCCTTCGAGCGCCTTGGCCGCACTCGGGTAAATCTTGTTCACGCTGTTCTCCTTTGAAGAATCAATAGGCGTACGATACTACTTACCAAACTACGTAGTTCCGCGTAAATTGCAACCCTGATGCAGCTCTGACTTCGGCGCCCATGGACATCGACTACCGTCTTGCCTTCGAACTCGCCCCCATCGGCCTGGTGCTGTCGCGCAACCGGGTGATTGTGGACTGCAACCGCCATGTGTGCGAGATGTTCGGCACCAGCCAGGAAGACCTGGTGGGCCAGTCCTTTCAGGTGCTCTACCCCAGCGCCGACGAGTTCGAGCGCATCGGCGCGCGCATCGTCCCCATCATGAACCGCCACGGCACCTACGCCGACGACCGCATCATGAAGCGCGTGGACGGCCGCTTCAAGGGCGAGACCTTCTGGTGCCATGTCACCGGCCGCGCGCTCGACCCGGCCGACCCGCACGGTGCCGGCATCTGGACCTTCCAGGACCTGAGCGCGCACCGTCCGGTGAAGGCCGAGCTCACCGCGCGCGAGCGCGAAGTGGCAGCCCACCTGCTCGACGGCCTGACCTCCAAGGAAATCGGCAAGGCGCTGGCCATCAGCCACCGCACGGTGGAGATCTACCGCGCTCGCCTGATGCGCAAGTACAAGGCCAGCACCACGGCCGACCTGGTGCACAAGCTCATGGGCGGCTGAGCCGGGATGTCTCAATTTGCTATTATTTTGATAGCTTCTAGTGCATATTCCGCAAGGCCTGTAGGCCAAAAAAATGCTTATTTCTTGGTGTCGATCACTTCCGCCGCGGCGCGAAAACCCTCCACCGCGCTCGGCACGCCGCAGTAGATGCTGGCGTGCAGCAGCACCTCCTGGATCTCGGTCACCGTGGCACCGTTGTTGAGCGCGCCGCGCACATGGCCTTTCAGTTCGTGCTGCTTGCCCAAGGCGGTGAGCATGGCCACGGTAATGAGGCTGCGCGTCTTGCGGTCCAGCCCCTCGCGCTGCCACACATCGCCCCAGGCGTTGCGCGTGATGTACTGCTGCATCGGCAGCGTGAACTCAGTGGCGTTGGCAAAGGCGTTGGCCACGAAGTCCTCGCCCATCACCTGCTTGCGGGCGGCGAGGCCTTTGTCGTATTGGGCGTCCATGAATCGTTCTCCTGTTATGGGCTGCAAGTTGTGTGTCAAGCGCCAAGCATAATCTGCAGCAGAACAACGAGGAGACCCCATGAGCCGCTATCCCCACCCCGACATCAAAGACCTGCCCGAGGACATCCGCACCAAGATACTGGAAGTGCAGGAGAAGGCCGGCTTCGTGCCCAACGTCTTCCTGGCGCTGGCGCGCCGGCCGGCCGAATGGCGCGCCTTCTTCGCTTACCACGATGCCTTGATGCTCAAGGAAGATTCGGGCCTCACCAAGGGCGACCGCGAGATGATCGTCACCACCACCAGCGCGGCCAACCAGTGCCTGTACTGCGTGGTGGCGCACGGCGCCATCCTGCGCATCTACGAGAAAAAGCCGCTGGTGGCCGACCAGGTGGCGGTCAATTACCGCAAGGCCGACATCACTCCGCGCCAGCGCGCCATGCTCGACTTCGCCATGAAGGTCTGCCAGCGCTCGCACGAGGTTGAAGAGGCCGACTTCACCACCCTGCACACCCACGGCTTCAGCGACGAAGACATCTGGGACATTGCTGCCATCACCGCCTTCTTCGGCCTTTCGAACCGCATGGCCAGCTTCAGCAACATGATGCCCAACCCCGAGTTCTATCTGATGGGCCGGGTGCCGAAGCAGAAATGATCCGGGCCTGGCCCCACCTTCAGGAGACCGACATGAACAAGCCCCCTCGCCGCCCCGTCGTGGCATCGATCCTCGGCCTGCTGCTGGCCGGACTGGCTGCCGGCCCCGCCGCGGCGCAGACGCCCGCGCCGCCGGAAGGCAGCATTGGCGTTGTCGTCATGCACGGCAAGGGCGGTTCTCCCAACAAATTTGTTCCCCCGCTGGCCTCCGCGCTCAAGGAGCAGGGCTGGCAGGTCGCCAATCTGGAAATGGCCTGGTCCGGACGGCGCGACTACGACGTCCCCGTCCGCCAGGCCGTGGCCGAGGTGGATGCGGCGCTGCAGGCAATGCATGCGCAGGGCGCGCGCAAGCTGTTCATCGCCGGCCACAGCCTGGGCGGACTGTTCACCTTCTACCTCGGCAGCCAGCTCAAGGTGGACGGCCTCATCGCCATCGCGCCGGGCGGCAGCCCGGCCAGCACGGTGTACCGGGACAAGCTCGGTGGCACCCTGCAGGAAGCCCGCCGTCTGGTCGCCGAAGGCAAGGGCAACGACAAGGTCCAGTTGCTGGACTACGAAGGCTCCCGTGGCACCTACCCGATCATCACGCCGCCGGTCGCCTACGTGGACTGGTTCGACCCGGCGGGCGCCCTGAACCAGACGGCGGCGCTGGAGCGCCTCGATCCGGCGACCCCCGTGCTGCTCGTTGTGCCCACACGGGACTATCCGGCCCTGCTGCGGCTCAAGCAGGCGACGGTGGCCGCCCTGCCCCGCCATCCGCAGACCCGGTTGTATGAGCCGGACGCCTCCCACCTTGAAGCCCCCGCAGCGGCCGCGCCCGAAATCATCCGCTGGATCCAGGCCGTCGCCGGCATCCGCTAGGTACCGGGCCGCCCCCGGCCCGGCATCGGACAGACAGGAGGCGGGTCTCTTGTCATGTGGGCCTGCGGCCACTATGCTTTGTTTCCCGGCCCTCTCGCACGGCACTCCCGCCGCCGCCGGGCAGGAGCATTTCCATGAATCCTTTCAAGTCTCTCGCCTGTCTGCTCGTCATTTTCTGCAGCCAGCTGGCCTGGAGCGCCGACACCGAACCCAGCACGCCGGCACCGGCTTCCGAACTGACCCGGGCCCGCCAGTTGATCGGCCAGAAAGACTGGGCCGGCGCCATCGAGGTGCTGGGCAGTTTCACCCGCGCCAACCCATCCAACGCCGACGGCTTCAACCTGCTGGGTTACAGCTTGCGCCACCTCAAACGTTACGACGAATCGCTGGCAGCCTATAACAAGGCGTTGACCATTGACCCCAAGCACCGCGGTGCCCACGAGTACATCGGCGAGGCCTACATCCAGCTCGGCCAGCTCGACAAGGCCAAGCAGCACCTCGATGCACTGGACAAGATTTGCACCTTCTCCTGCGAGGAATACCGCGACCTGAAGAAGTCCTATGAAATGGCCAGCAAGGCCAAGAACAACTGAGACAAGGGCGAAAGCCGCTGCGCCTGGCTACTTCAAAGTGCGCGGCCGGCGTTCCGGCTTGGCACCCGAGGCCTGGCAGGCCTTGCGGTAGTCCTGCAGCGTCTTCTGCGCCCGCCCCAGCACCGTGTCCGGCGGGTAGCCACCGGTGCCCAGTTCGCCAAAGGGCAAGCCCGTCAGCAGCGCCATGCCCTCACTGGCCAGCTCGGCGGTGTAGATGTGAAAACGCCCCTGCGCCACCGCTGCCACCACGCGGCGGTCCAGCATCAGGTGGCGGCGGTTGCGGCGCGGGATCAGCACGCCCTGCTGCCCCGTCAGCCCCATCAATTCGCAGCTGCGGAAATAACCCTCGATCTTCTCGTTGATGCCGCCCACCGGCAGCATCTCGCCGCGCTGGTTCACCGCCCCCGTCACGGCAATGCCCTGCTTGAGCGGCGTGTTGGCCAGCGCCGACAGGAGCGCATAGAACTCGGCGCAGGAGGCCGAGTCGCCCTCCACCCCGCTGTACTCCTGCTCGAACACCACCGCCGCATTCAACGCCAGCGGCGCGATGTGCGCGAACAGCGACGACAGGTAGCTGTGCAAAATCAGCACGCCCTTGTCGTGGATGGGGCCGGACAGCTCCACCTCGCGTTCGATATTCAGCAGCCCTTCGTCTCCGGCATGGGTGCGCGCCGTCACCCGCACCGGAAAACCGAAGCGGTAGTCGCCCAGGTCCACCACCGTCAGGCCGTTGACCTGCGCCACCTTCTCGCCGCCCAGGTCG
Organism: Curvibacter sp. GWA2_64_110; assembly: GCA_001797315.1. GTDB lineage: Bacteria > Pseudomonadota > Gammaproteobacteria > Burkholderiales > Burkholderiaceae_C > Hylemonella. The sequence continues at coordinate 128,303 of MGPC01000037.1, read as the reverse complement.
AGCAGGCGCTCGCCGTCGACAATGGTTTCCTGCAGGCGCTGCTCCGGGTAGTCGTGGCGATGGATGCGCCCTAGCCGCGCGGTTTCCACGTCGGGCGCTTCCACCCGCACGGCGCCACGCGCGCGCGCCATGGTGGCAGCCTCCATCAGCAGCGCCTCGGTGTGCGCGAAGATGGCGCTCTGGCGCGCCTGGTCTTCCGCTTCACGGTGCGCTTCTTCCAGCAGGGCAGCCACGGCGGCGGCGCTGAAGTGCGGCAGCCCCATCTTGCGGCAGGTATGCGCCACGAAGATGGCGGTAGCCAGGCGCGATTCGCTGTTGGCGGTGAAACTCTCGGCAAAGTCCACCTTGCAGCGGAAGCGCCGCGCGAATTCCGGGTCGCCCTCCTGCACCGCGTAGTACTCTTCAACCGAGGCAATCAGGATGATCTTCACGTCCACGTCCACCGGCTCGGGCTGCAGCGAGACGGCCGCAATCGGCGCATACATCATGCCCGGCTCCTCGATCTGCAGCCGCCCGCTGCGCAGGAAGCGGCGCAGTTTCTCCCACACCGGCTCGTCGGCCAGCAGGTCGCGCAGGTGCAGCAGCAGGAAGCCGCCGTTCGCCTTGAGCAGGCTGCCGGCGCGGATGCGCGAGAAGTCCGTCACCAGCACGTCGTTCTCGGTCTGGTACTCGATGCTGCCGAACAGCGTGCGGTACAGCGGGTTGTCTTCCACGATTACCGGCGCGCCCTCGCGACCCTGGTTGTCCACCACCAGGTTCACGTGGTAGCGCGCCAGCACCTCGGCCAGCGCCTGCAACCGGATCTCCTCGCTCTCGGCCTCGTCGCCGGACTGGAACAGTTCCAGGTTCTCCAGCACGTCGTGTTGCACCTGCTCCAGGTAGTTGCCGAGCTTGACCGTGTCCTTGATCTGCTTGCGCAGTTCGTTGCGGATCTCCTGCAGCTCATGCTCCAGCATGGGCTTGATCATCTGCCGGCGCAACGCCGCCAGCCCCTCGTTCATCACGCGCTCCAGGGAGCGTGACTTGTCCAGGAAGCGGGTGATCTCGCCGCGCAGCTCCTCCTCCATGCGGTCGATCTCCACGCGCCGCTCTTTCGGCAGTGACAGCGCCTTGCCCTCGGTCAGCGGCTCGCCCTTGTCGTCGCGCAGGGTGAAGACCATGTGGCCCGACTCGCGGATCAGCGCAAAGTTGCGCGCTTCGGCATAGGCGTCCAGCTCGGCATAGGCGTGGTCTTCCTCCGCCTTGTAAGTCTTGGCCAGGCGGTCGCGCTCATCCTTGAAGTCGGGGCCGGCCAGGCGCTTGGGGATCTCGCTTTGCAGCGTCTTGATGAACTGCGTCATCAACTGGCGCAGCTGCCGCCCCTGGCCGGCGGGCATGCGCAGCGCGCGCGGGTGTTCGGGCACGTCGAAGTTGTGCAGGTAGCACAGGTCGGGCGGCACCGGCCGCTCGGCCGCCACCGCACGCATCATTTCACACAGCAGCGTGGTGCGCCCGCTGCCCACCTCGCCCAGCACGAACAGGTTGTAGTCCGGCTGGTCCATCTGCAGGCCGAAACGCGCGGCCTGCTCGGCGCGCTCCTGCCCGATCCAGGGCAGCGGGTGGTGCAGCAGTTCGGAGGTATCGGCAAAGCCAAGCGCCTGGGCGTCAATGGCCAGGCGCAGGTCGGCGGGAGTGACTGGGGTGATGGGCATGGCGTCAAACGTGGTTTGCCGCCTATTTTGCGCCCAAGCCAGGGGAGGTCAACTCACGATCTGGCGCATCCGCTCGGGCAGCGTCACCGCCTTTTGCTGCGGGAAATCGACCCAGATCACGGTGGCGCCGCCAGCGGCACTGATCACGCCCGGCTGGTCCACCCGCTCGATGGTGTGCCAGCTCTCGAAGGTGGTGCGCCCGGGGTCACTCACATAGGTCTTCACCACGATGTCGCCCGGGTATTCGAGCTGCTTGTAGAAATTGCAGAAGGCATTGACGATCACCGGCCCCTGGCCCTGCGGGTCGGGTTCGCAATGGATGGTGCGGAACCATTCGATGCGCGCCGTCTCCAGGTAGCGGAAATACATCGTGTTGTTGACGTGGCCCATGGCGTCCATGTCGCCCCAGCGGATCGGCATGGTCATCTCCGAGACCAGCTTCTTGTTGTCAGGCAATTCAATCTTCATGAACCGAACCCGTCGTCGGCGGCAATCACCGCGCCGTTGATGAAATGGCTTTCGTTGGAGCACAGCATCACCAGCACGGCGTCCAGGTCCTGCGGCTGGCCCACGCGCTTGCGCGGCAGCATCTGGATCAGCTTCTGACCCTGCTCGGTCTGCCAGTGGTGGTGGTTGATCTCGGTGTCGATGTAGCCCGGGCAGATGGCGTTGACGTTGATGCCGAACTTGCCCCACTCCAGCGCCATGGCGCGGGTCATGTGCACCACGGCGGCCTTGCTCATGCAGTAGATGCCGATCTGCGGCAGCACGCGCAGGCCGGCCATGGAGGCGATGTTGATGATGCGCCCGCCGGTGAAGGTGCCCGGCGCCGAACCCTTGGCCCGAGCCAGCATGCGCTTGCCCACCTCCTGCGCCACGAAGAAGGCACCCTTGGTGTTGGTGTCGAGCACGAAATCGTAGTCGACCTCGGTCACGTCCACGATGCGCTGCGTGGTGCTGACGCCCGAGTTGTTGATGAGGATGTCGATCGAGCCGACTTCGGTCTCGGCGCGCGCCACGGCGGCCTTGATGGAGTCCACGTCGGTCACGTCCAGTTCCACCACGTGGGCGTCGCCGCCAGCGCCTTCGATCTCGGCGCGCAGGTCCTTGAGCTTTTCCACCCGGCGGCTGGCCAGCACCACGGCGGCGCCAGCCTTGGACAGGGTGCGGGCAAACTGCGCCCCCAGGCCGCCGGAGGCGCCGGTGATGAAGGCCACGCGGCCGGAAAGATCGATGCTGTAAGCCATCAGAATCACCTCTTGTCGTTGATCAATGAACAAAATAGAACGATCGTTCGATTTTGTTTCAGAACCGAATTAAAATCAGTCACGCATTCGACAGGCCATGCATCGGGTTGCCCCTAACATGCTGGCCTCATTATCAAGCGACTTCAGACGAAAGCAGCCACCATGACGAACGAAGAAATCCTGGCCCAGTACGGCCCCCGCGAATCGATGGACTACGACGTGGTGGTGGTCGGCGGCGGCCCCGGCGGCCTGGCCACAGCCATCCGCCTCAAGCAGCTGGCGGCTGAAAAAGGCCAGGACGTCTCGGTGGTGGTGCTGGAAAAAGGCGGCGAGCCCGGCGCGCACATCCTCTCCGGTGCCATCATGGACCCGCGCGCCCTGACCGAACTGTTCCCCAACTGGAAGGAACTCGGCGCCCCGCTCAACCAGCCGGTGACCGACGACGCCTGGAGCTTCCTGAGCGAAACCGGCGCCACCCGCACGCCCAACATGTTCCTGCCCGAGTGCGCGCAGAACCACGGCAACTACATCATCAGCCTGGGCAACCTCACGCGCTGGCTGGGCACCCAGGCCGAAGCGCTGGGCGTGGAAATCTTCCCCGGCTTCACCGCCGCCGAAGTGCTGTACAACGAGGACGGTTCCGTCAAGGGCGTGGCCACCGGCAACATGGGCGTGGGCAAGGACGGCGTGCCGACCGAGAACTTCCAACTCGGCATGGAACTGCACGCCAAGTACACCGTGTTCGCCGAAGGCGCGCGCGGCCACCTGGGCAAGCAGCTCATCGCCAAATACAAGCTCGACGAAGGGCGCGACCCGCAGACCTACGGCATCGGCATCAAGGAGTTGTGGGAAATCGACCCTTCGCGCCACACCCCCGGCTTCGTCATGCACACCGCCGGTTGGCCGATGGACAACAACACCTACGGCGGTGCCTTCATGTACCACCTGGAAGACAACAAGGTCGCCATCGGCTACGTGGTGGGCCTGGACTACAGCAACCCCTACCTGAGCCCGTTTGAAGAGTTCCAGCGCTGGAAGACCCACCCCAACATCCGCTGGTACTTCGAGAACGACAAAGGCGAGGTCAACGCCAAGCGCCTGGCCTATGGTGCACGCGCCATCACGGCCGGCGGCCTGATGAGCCTGCCCAAGACCGTGTTCCCGGGCGGCGCGCTGGTCGGCTGCGATGCCGGCTACCTGAACGTCAGCCGCATCAAGGGCAGCCACGCCGCCATCAAGACCGGCATGCTGGCCGCTGAAGCCGCCTACGACGCCGTGGTCGCCGGCCGCGCCCGCGATGAGCTGAGCGCCTACCCCGAAGCCTTCGAGAAGAGCTGGCTCTACACCGAACTCAACAAGTCGCGCAACTTCAAGAGCTGGTTCAAGAAGAGCCTGACCGTGGCCACCCTGATGAACGGCTTCGAGCAGTTCGTGCTGCGCGGCCACATCCCGTGGACGCTGCGCCGCGACAAGCCCGACCACGTCTACCTCAAGCCGGCGGCCGAGTGCCAGCCCATTGTCTATCCGAAACCGGACGGCAAGCTCACGTTTGACCGCTTGAGCAGCGTGTTCATCAGCAACACCAACCATGAGGAAAACCAGCCCGCGCACCTGACGCTGAAAGACGCCAGCGTGCCGGTCAATGTGAACCTGGCCAAGTACGCCGGCCCCGAGGCCCGCTACTGCCCGGCCGGCGTCTACGAGTTCGTGAAGAACGACGACAACACCGACCGCCTGCAGATCAACGCGCAGAACTGCGTGCACTGCAAGACCTGCGACATCAAGGACCCGACGCAGAACATCGTGTGGGTCACGCCGGAAGGCGGCGGCGGGCCGAACTACAGCAGCATGTAAGCTGACACACCAGAAAACAAACGGGGCCTCATGGCCCCGTTTCCATTCGTGCCTGCGAAACCAGGCATGCACGGAAGGCTCGGATGAACCCGTTCAAGCCCAACCGACTCCTGTGACAGGGCGCCATATGCCCGGTTACCACCGGGCTGCACATGACTGTCACCCGCGCCACCTAAAATACCCCCACAGCGGCCTGCTGCTTCAGCCCCGGCCCATCTGAACCGAAACAAGAGGGATCGATGACGCGGAGCAAGACAGGTACGCGAACCGGGCGTGCCAGCGCATGGTTACCAACCCTGCCGCCTGTGCTGGCCTTCTGTCGGCATGTCCTCCTGGCCCTGCTGCTGGGGCTTGGCGCCGCGGCCCAGGCCGCGGACGCGCCCGGCGCCGTGGACGCACGGGTACCACCATCGCAGCCGCTGGGCCAGCACATGCGCCTGCTGGTCGAGACCGGCGCCCCGCTGGACCTGGCAGCCGCCAGACAGGCTTTTGCCACGGAACAACGCCCGCCCGCCACCTCGCCCGTCCTGGGGCTGGGCCTTGGGCATCGCCCGGTCTGGGTGCATCTGGTGATCGACAACCCCACAGACCACCCCCTGAAGCGGCAACTCGCCGTGAGCCCGAGCTGGACGGACGAGCTCGATGTGCATGTAGTTCACCCGGCGGGCGACACCGCCAGTTGGCACACGGGCGATGCCCTGGCCGGCGCCTCGTATCTGGACGATGCGCTGGGTTACCTCTTCGAGCACAGCGTCCCGCCGGGACGCAGCAAGGTGCTGATCCGCATCGCCACGCCGGACCCGATGATCGTGAACGTGCAGCTGCTCACGCCGGAAACCCTGGCGCAGCAGGCCAAGTTCCAGCATTCCAGCTACGGCGTCCTGTACGGTTTTCTGGCCGCGCTGTCCATCTTGAACCTGCTCATGTACTTTGGCCTGGGCCGGCGCAACAGCCTGTATTACGCCCTGTACCTGCTGAGCTTCGTCGCCATGAACCTGTCGTACACCGGCCGTGGCCTGGCCTGGCTGTGGCCCGAGGCACCCTATCTCCAGCGCTATGTCATCCTGGTCTTCATGGTGCTCTCGGCCGCCGCAGGCTTGAAGTTCGCCCGCGAGTTTCTGGAACTGGACCAGCTGGTGCTGGGGCGCATCATCAAATGGGCGTGTCGCAGTGTCATCGCGTGGATGCTGCTGACAGTCGTCTTCAACTGGCACGCCACGGCGGTCTTCACCGCATTCCTGGTGAGCGGCGTTTTCTCGGTGGCCTTGGTTCCGATTGGCGCCTTCGCCCAACGGCGCGGACAGGCCGCCGCCGGGTATTTCCTGGCCTCGGGCATCGCGTCAGCCATCGGGCTGTGTGCCACCACCTTTTCCGTCTGGGGCCTGTTGCCCTTCACCCCCTGGACCTACCGCGGCGTGGAGATGGGCACCATGGCCGAAGCCCTGTTGCTGCAACTGGCGCTGGTGCAATTCATGCGCGCGCAGATGCTCAAGCGCCTGGACGCCGAGCGCGATGCCCGCGTGGATGCCTTGACCCAACTGGCTAACCGGCGCGGTTTTCTGGAACAGGCCGAAGTGGCCCATAGTGTGGCTGTTCGGCACCAGCGCCCGCTGGCGGCGGTCATCCTGGACATCGACCACTTCAAGGCTATCAATGACCGCCATGGTCACGCCATCGGTGACGAGGTGCTGCGTAGCGTGGGCCAGACCCTGGCCCGCCTGACCCGCAGCGGCGACTGCCTGGCGCGCTGGGGCGGTGAGGAGTTCATCATGCTGCTGCCGGAAACCGACCTGGAAACCGCCACCCAGTTTGCGGAGCGGATCCGTTGTGCGCTGGAAGAAATGGTGGTCATCGCCAAGCATGACGTGCGCGTGCAGATCACAGCCAGTTTCGGCGTGGCCCAGTTGAAGACGGAGCAGCCGCTGGAGAAACTGATCATCGCCGCGGACGATGCGCTCTACTCCGTCAAGCAATCGGGCCGCAACCGGGTAGCACGCGCCGACTAGGCCTGTACCGGACCGGTTGCGCGTCCTCTTTCTTAATGGGTAATTTCAAAATCGATGAAGCCGCGCTCCACGGAAGTGGAAACCAGCTTCACGCGCAAGGACTGCCCCACCTTGAGCTCCGGCAGATCGCCCCGGAGCCGGCCTTCGGCCGGTGGCTCGAAGATGCGCACCCAGGTGCCGCTGGGGTTGATGCCGGTAACCAAACCCTCGAAGCGCTGGCCGATGTGTGAATGCAGCAGCAAGGCCGCCTCCGACTTGCGCATCTGCCGCTCCACCTTCTGCGCTGCGTCTTCCTGCGCGGTGCAGTGGGCGGCCAGTTCGGCCAGCTCGGCACTGGTGTAGGGCGGCTTTTCGCCGGCCAGCGCGGCTTTCAGCAGGCGCTGGGTGATGAGGTCGGGGTAGCGGCGATTGGGCGCGGTGGAGTGCATGTAGTCCTGCACGGCCAGGCCGAAATGGCCGATCGGTTCGCCCTGCGGCCGCTCCACCACGTACTCGCCCGAACCCATCAGCTTGACGATGACCAGCGACAGGTCGGGAAAACGCAGCGGGTCGAGCTTGTGCTGCCTGGCCAGGAAGGCTTCCAGCGCCCGGGCATCGGGTTCGTTGGGCAGTGTCGTGCCGTAGTTCTTGGCCACGTCCACGATGCGCAGCCAGCGCTCGGGTGAGCGCACCACGCGCCGCAGCGAGACTTGGCCCTGCGCCACCAGGAAACGGGCGGTGCAGCCGTTGGTGGCGATCATCAGTTCCTCGATCAGCTGGCGTGCCCGGTTCTGCGGCTGCAGCCGGATGTCGGTGATGCGTTCGCCGTCGAACACGGCACGCGGCTGGAAGGTCTCGAACTCCAGCGAACCTTCGGCGCGCCGCAGCACGCGCAGCTTCTGTGCCAGATCGTCCTGCAGGCGCAGCTGCATGTCCATGCCCTTGATGCGGTGTGCCGCGGCCGGCAACTCGCCTTTGGCTTCGATCCAGTCCGACACCGCGTCGTAGGCCAGCTGCGCCTTGTTGCGCACCCGGGCGCGGTAGATGCTGAAACTGGTCAGCAAGCCATCGTCGCTGAACTCCATTTCGCACACCACGGCCAGGCGGTCTTCGTCGGGGTTGAGCGAGGTGAGGTCGGTGCACAGGCGCTCGGGCAGCATGGGAAAGATGCGCGCCGAGGTGTAGACCGTGGTGGTGTTGATATGGGCATGCGCGTCGATCGGCGTGCCTTTCTTCACCAGCGCATCCACGTCGGCCACGGCCACGAACATGCGCACCCGGCCATGGGGCAGCGCCTCACCCACGGTGAGCTGGTCGAGGTCGCGGGAGTCGTCGTTGTCGATGGAGCACCAGGGCAGCGCGCTCAGGTCGCGGATGCGGCTGTCTTCCTCATGCGCCGGACCTTTGATCTGGTCCAGCTGCTGCTTCACCGCGGTCGGAAACTCCGGCTGCAAGCCGCGGCTGAACATGGCCCAGGTGGCGATGGTCGTCAGATCGGTGCGGTGATGAATCAAAGCGCGGCTCATGGGGTTCCCTGATGGTTGCAGCCGGGTTGGATTGTGCACCGGCCAAAAAATAAACAGCACGATTTCCGGATAAGGCGTACAATTCACACGTTGCTGCGATTTGCTTACCTTTGCAGCACTGTTGTCTGACACACGGTCCACGGCCCCTCACCAAGCCGCACACCGCACCCTTCTGGCCGATACATCCGGCCCCCACGGCGTCAAACTCCCCCCAGCGGCGAGCTTCATCCCCGGTCTCAATTTCCCCCCTTTCGACCGGACACCCCGGCAGCGGCTTTGTACCGCTTGCGTTCACCACGGCAATGTCCGCTGAACGTTTTCCAGAATTTCCAGACGTGCGGTCCAACAAAGTCCGCACGCCCAATGATGATCAATACACTAGAAAAAGCATTCCAGGTGGGCAAGTACCTTGTCTCCCCCCTCATCAAGCCCACCGAGTCGGGCCAGTACGCCGCCTCGGTCTCCATCCGCAGCGGTCGCGGCAGCGGTACGCATGACCGGGTTTTCCGTTTCATGCCCCACTTCGCCACCGAGGAAGGTGCGCTGCAGCACGCCATTGCCGAAGGCCATAGCTGGCTGCAACAGCGGCACGGCGCCGCCGCCTGAGCCCCATTTACTTTCACACATCGCAAGGAGCACGCCATGGCCAAGGAAGAACTGATCGAAATGCAAGGCAAGGTCGAAGAGGTGCTGCCCGATTCGCGTTTCCGCGTCACGCTGGACAACGGCCACAGCCTGATCGCCTACACCGGCGGCAAGATGCGCAAGCACCACATCCGCATCCTGGCAGGCGACAAGGTGTCGCTGGAGCTCTCGCCCTATGACCTGGGCAAGGGCCGCATCACCTTCCGCCACCTGGAGCCCCGCTCCGGCGGCGCACCGTCGCAACCGCGGCGCACATTCCGCTAATCCAATTCTTTGATGGTTTTTTAAACCAACCGTCATTCCCCTGCGTTGCGCGTTTCGATGAAACCGTCAACGCTTTACTTGAAAGGTCCCAAAATGGGCAACAAACTTTACGTCGGCAACCTCTCTTATTCGGTGCGCGACAACGATCTGCAACAACACTTCGGCAGCTACGGCAACGTACAGTCGGCCAAGGTCATGATGGACCGCGACAGCGGCCGCTCCAAGGGCTTCGGCTTCGTGGAGATGTCCTCCGACGCAGAAGCCAAGGCAGCGATTGCCGGCATGAACGGCCAGAACGTCGATGGCCGCGACATGGTGGTCAATGAAGCCCGTCCGATGGAGCCGCGCAGCGGCGGTTTCGGTGGTGGTGGTGGCCGTCGCGAAGGCGGCGGTGGCGGCTATGGCGGCGGCAACCGTTACTGAAGTCTGAACTTCAGCTGAGAAACCGGCCTTCGGGCCGGTTTTTTTATGTCACAAATTCCAGATCAGCATCCATCACCCCACCCAGCTCAAAGCTCAGCCAACGGGATGCTGCCGGCCTGCTCGTCCGCCTTGAGGACCTGGATCAACTTTTCCAGATCCTTATCCAGCCGGTGCAAGGTCGCATCGCTCAGCTGGCCCAACGCCATCGGCAAAACCCCTTCAAACGGACCCGCGATCTGGCGCAATACATCCATTCCAGCCGGCAGGATGTGCAATTGCACACTGCGCCGATCCTCAACCCCTCTGTCCAGACTGATCAGTTCCCGGCGCAACAGCGCCTTGACAAGGTTGCTTGCCGTGGACTGGTGGACGTCCATGCTTTCGGCGATCTTCCCCACGCCGATACCTGGATTGTCTCGCACCAGACTCAGTGCCCAGACTTGTGCCCCGCCCAATCCGACCTGTTTCTCGATCTGCTTGAAATGGCCTCGTACTGCGTTGAAGACGATCCGGAAACGACGCAAAACTTGCGCCGTGGTTGTCGCGGAGGGAGCAGCTTTTCTCTGTTGTGTGGTTTTGCGTTGCATGTCTGTATTTCGAATACGCCATGCACAACATCATAGAAGCCTTGTTGGGCACTTTTTGGCCAGAAGCGCTCGCCGACTCATGCTTGCATGAGTTGAGCCCGCACTTTCTGCATCAGAAGGTCGTCAAACGTGTACATGCCCTTGTCACATGCGGCCAATTGGCTGAGGGCAAATGCGGCACCGGTCCCGAACGCTTCACGCTTGATGGAGTCGTGGATGAGGCGAACCGTCTGATACGGGAAACCGAATATCACCTCATGGTGGCCCACGATGCCGCCAAGCCTCAGAGATGTAATCTGGCTGTCGTCAAGCGACAAGCTTTGCGCAATTTTTCGTGCCGTCCCCGAGATTTCCGGCTTTTCACGGAAATGCTGCTCCAGAACTTCCACGTCAGCAAATGGTGCAATGTCACGTAGCAACTTGGCAGCCAGGATCAGGAAGTTGATGCCCACCGTGATGTTCGGGGAACACAAGACTCGCGTGTCTGCGCCCAGGCTGCGGACATAGTCAAGCTCATCCTCGCTATAAGACGAGATGGCACTGACCAGCATCAATTCGCGCTTGCGCACCTCTTCGCCATAGAGAAAAACCGCATCGGGTTTTGAAAAGTCCACCAGCGCATCAACCGGATGGGCATCCAGCCAGTCCGACAGATTCACACCGTTCAGCCCGATGACCGGGATCGTGCTTTCCGGCAGGGTTTCACCTTCTGCCGAACTGTTGCGACGAGCAACCCAGCACAACTCAAACCTGGGATCGGCTTTGAGGACGTTTGCCACCGCCTGCCCTGCCTTGCCGTAGCCCATGAGCCCAACTCTGATCATGTAATCTCCATTGTTCTCGATGCCACCCGGCGTCGTAACGATTGGCCAAGATGACGCACGCCGAAATGTATCATAATTACATTTGCCTAAATGTATTTGAGGTTATCATTGCTCGCCCTGTTTGCCTTGTTTCTGCTTGATCACGGAAGCCCCCGATGAAACCGCATCCCCATATCCTTTCGGCATTTCGTCAAGAGATTTACGACTGGCGTTTATGGGCGGGGCGAGGTGTCATATTGGCGTTTGCAGCCTTGTCCGGCTTGACTGTGGTGGCGTTCACGTGGCTGACGGAACATGCCCTCGCCCTGTTCTTTCACTTTGAAAAGCACTATGGCTGGCTCCCGCTTCTCTGGACACCGGCTTCGACCGCCGCCATCGTATGGTTGACGCGGAAATACTCGCCTGGAGCGGCGGGCTCGGGCATTCCGCAGGTCATGGCCGCATTGACGCCCGAAGTCCCTTCTGCGATGCGTCACTTGTTCGTCTCCATGAAGTTGACGATTTCCAAAATGCTGTTGTCAGCCTGGGGCTTGCTGGCGGGACTTTCTCTCGGTCGTGAAGGCCCGTCAGTCCAGATCGCTGCCGGCGTGATGCGTCATGCCCGGCGCTGGCTGCCCAAGCATTCCAGGATCTCCGAGCATGACTTGCTGCTGGCTGGTGGCGCAACGGGCATCGCCGCAGCGTTCAACACGCCGCTGGGCGGCGTGATGTTCGCCATCGAAGAGTTGTCACGTTCACCCGAACAGCGCAGCAATGGCCTGCTCTTGGCCGCTATTGTTCTGGGCGGCTTGATGGCTGTCTCCGTGTACGGCAACGCCACTTACTTCGGCATCATCCGGATCGAAGACCTGAGTTTCGCCTTGCTGCTGCCAGGCTTGCTGGTTGCCGTCTGCAGCGGCGTGCTGGGGGGACTGTTTGCCCGGCTTCTTGCGGTGTCGTTATGGGGCAAATCGGGAGATTGGCTGAGTCGCTTTCGTCAGAGGGCTCCGGTGCGTTTCGCTGCGGCTTGTGGCTTGGCTATTGCCGTGCTGGGCCTGGTCAGCCAGAGTACAACTTATGGCAGCGGGTATGCACATACACGAGACATGCTGGAAGGAGGAGGAGACTCCGCACCTTTCTACGTACTCTTCAAATTCCTGGCCACTTGGATCACGACATGGGCCGGGGTTCCTGGAGGAATTTTTGCGCCCTCACTGGCCATTGGCGGCGCCTTGGGCAACGACATCGCCCACCTGACGGCCTACACCAATGCACCGACGCTCATTGCCTTGGGGATGGCTGGCTTTCTGGCTGCGGTGACCCAGGCACCACTGACGGCATTCATCATCGTCATGGAAATGGTCGACGGGCATGCCTTGGTGCTCAGCCTGATGGCCAGTGCGCTGATCGCCAGCGGCGTTTCGCGCCTGATCAGTACACCACTCTACAAATCGTTGGCCGAATTGCAGTTGCTGCGACTGCCGACACCACAGAAGACATAAAAAAAGGAGCCCCGAAGGGCTCCAACTCGTTCGCTGAACTAGCTGCTTAAACTCGACCAGCCTGGTGATTATATTTGCACAAATACAATTCCAAATTGGTAGTTCCCCGTATGACAGAGTCAACGCGCACCTGCGAAGAGCAGGAACCAGGTCACACGGCCGCATAAGCGACTCGAACAAGATGAAAAAAATTCTTTTCCTGATACTGGCCACGGCCGTTTTGTTTGATCTGGCTGCCGGCGCTTACCTCATGCACCTTCTTGATACTCGCAAGACGCAAAGCGCGACAGCCAAGCCAGTCATCAGCCAATCACCTCGCCCCTTGACCCGTGCAGACAACCGCACAGGCACACAATCAAGGCCCAGCTACAGCATTTATTGAGCCGGACAATGATGCGCGCAGACCCAGCGCCGTCACGCATTGAATCTGCCCCACACCCATTGCATCGAACACACGGATTGGCTGGCGTACAATCGCGCCCCGTCAGGAGAGAGTTTTCATCATCGAGAACCGCCGAAGGCGCAGGACGGCTGATTGCAGCGGTCTGAACGCTCAGGCAAAAGGACTGACGAACGCCCGCTGGCAGCCATGCCGGTTGGCGTCTCCCCACTGGAGAGAGGCTGTATTCAATGCAGCCCACCGAAGGAGCAAACCGCAGCGCGTGCCAACCCTGGCCCGGCCCGGTGAATCTCTCAGGTAAAGCGGACAGCGGGGGCAGCCCATGGCTTTTTGGCCGTGGTTTCCAATGCCCCTGGAGTTTTGCTTTGTCGAGCCCTGACCAGAATCTGCTTCACACCCCGCTGTACGACCTGCACCTGTCCTTGAACGCCCGCATGGTGCCCTTTGCCGGCTACGCCATGCCGGTGCAATACCAGGGCCTGGGCATGGGCCTGATGGCCGAGCACCACCACACCCGCACGGCGGCCAGCCTGTTCGACGTGTCGCACATGGGCCAGCTGCGCCTGGTGGGGCCGGACGCGGCCACCGCGTTCGAGAGCCTGATGCCAGTGGACGTGCAGGGCCTGGCCGTGGGCAAGCAGCGCTACGGCCTGCTGCTGAACGAGGCCGGTGGCATCCTCGACGACCTGATGTTCGTCAACCGCGGCAGCGATATTTTTGTGGTGGTCAACGGTGCCTGCAAAGCCCATGACATCGCCCACATCCAGGCCCGCATCGGCCAGCGCTGCCAGGTCATCCCCATGCCGGAGCGCGCGCTGCTGGCGCTGCAAGGCCCGCAGGCGGTGACGGCGCTGCAGCGCCTGTGCCCGGGCGTGGAGAAGCTGGTGTTCATGAGCGGCGGCGCCTTTCACGTGCACCACTCGGCGCAGGACATCGACTGCTTCATCACCCGCAGCGGCTACACCGGCGAGGACGGCTTCGAGATTTCCGTGCACGAGATGCAGGCCGAGGCGCTGGCCCACCTGCTGCTGGCGCAGCCGGAAGTGAAACCCGCGGGACTCGGCGCACGCAACTCGTTGCGGCTGGAAGCCGGCCTGTGCCTGTACGGCAACGACATCGACACCAGCACCACCCCGGTGGAAGCCGGCCTGAACTGGGCCATCCAGAAAGTACGCCGCACCGGCGGTGCGCGCGCTGGCGGCTTCCCCGGCGCCGACAAGGTGCTGGCGCAACTGGACAACCCGGCCACGCTCACGCACCAGCGCGTGGGCCTGCTGGGCCTGGAGCGCGTGCCGGTACGCGAGCATGTGGAGTTGCAAGACCTGAACGGCCAGCGCGTGGGCGAGGTCACCAGCGGCCTGCTCTCCCCCACGCTCGATAAACCCGTGGCCATGGCCTATGTGGCCGCCGCCTGCGCCGCAGCGGGCACCCGCCTGAACGCCATCGTGCGCGGCAAGCCGGTACCCATGGAGGTAAGCGCCACGCCCTTCGTGCCGAACCGCTATTACCGTGGTTGAATAAGCCTCTACGGAACACAACGTTTTTTTGGAGTTGACAACATGATCAAGTACACCGAAGACCACGAGTGGCTCAAGGTCGAAGGCGACACTGCCGTCGTTGGCATCACGGTCCATGCGCAGGACGCGCTGGGCGATGTGGTGTTCGTAGACCTGCCCGAGGTGGGCAAGACGCTGGCGCAGAAAGACGTGGCCGGCGTGGTGGAGTCCGTCAAGGCCGCGGCCGATGTGTACATGCCGGTCTCGGGCGAAGTGACCGAGGTGAACGAAGCGCTGCGCGCCGACCCGTCGCTGGCCAACAGCGACCCGCTGGGCGCCGGCTGGTTCTTCAAGGTCAAGCTGTCCGACGCCTCGCAGCTCGCTGCGCTGCTGGACGAGACGGCCTACACCGAGCTCACCAAGAACGCCTGACGGCTGATGCGCGGTTGTGACGTACCGCCCGACAGCCCGCTCACAACGCCTCTTTGTTTTTTGAAACCAGATCGTCTCTGACGAGGGAGAACCACGACCATGTCTGCCGCACGTACCCTGCGCGAACTCGAAAACGCCACCGAATTCCTGGCCCGCCACATCGGCATTTCGCCCGAAGACGAGGCCCGCATGCTGCAGGCGGTGGGTTCGGCTTCGCGCCGCGAACTGATCGACGGCATCGTGCCGCGTTCGATTGCGCGCCGCAGCCGCATGGACCTGCCGGCGCCGGTGACGGAAGCCACCGCACTGGCCGAACTGAAAGCCATTGCCGCCAAGAACCAGGTGGCCAAGAGCTTCATCGGCCAGGGTTACTACGGCACGCACACACCGGGCGTGATCCTGCGCAACATCCTGGAGAACCCGGCCTGGTACACCGCCTACACACCCTACCAAGCCGAGATCAGCCAGGGCCGCCTGGAAGCGCTGGTGAACTTCCAGACCATGGTGTGCGACCTGACCGGCATGCCGATTGCCAACGCCTCCATGCTGGACGAAGCCACCGCCGCCGCCGAGGCCATGACCTTGGCCAAACGCAGTGTGAAGAGCCAGAGCGATGTTTTCCTGGTCGATGCCGACTGCCACCCGCAGACCATCGAAGTCATCCGCACCCGCGCCCAGCCGCTGGGCATCGCGGTGCGCGTGGGCGCGCTGGCCGAGCTGATGGCGGCGGGCGACTACTTCGCCGTGCTGGCCCAGTACCCCGGCAGCAGCGGCGCCGTGCCCGACCTGCGCCCGCTGGTGGACCAGGCCCATGCGCAGCAGGCCGCCTTCTGCGTGGCGGCCGACCTGCTGGCGCTCACGCTGCTGCTGCCACCGGGTGAATTCGGTGCCGACATCGTGCTGGGCAGCACGCAGCGCTTCGGCATGCCCATGGGCAACGGCGGCCCGCACGCCGCCTACCTGGCCTGCCGCGACGACTACAAGCGCTCCCTGCCTGGCCGCCTGGTGGGCGTGAGCGTGGACGTGCATGGCCGGCCGGCCTACCGCCTGGCGCTGCAGACGCGCGAGCAGCACATCCGCCGCGAGAAAGCCACCTCCAACATCTGCACCGCGCAGGTGCTGCCGGCCGTCATCGCCAGCATGTACGCCGTGTACCACGGCCCGCAGGGGCTGACGCGCATCGCCGAGCGCGTGGCGGCCTTCACCGCCATCCTGGCGCGCGGCCTGCAGGCCATGGGCTACACGCTCCAGGCGGCCACCGCCTTCGACACACTGACGGTGGCCACCGGAAACGCTACTAAATTGATACCTTCTCGCGCCGTAACGGCGGGGGCTAACCTTCGTTTTTGCTCTGAAACGTCGCTGGGCATCTCGCTCGACGAGACCACCACGCGCGACGACATCACCCTACTCTGGTCCTTCTTCGCCAGGGACGGCCAGGCGCTGCCGACGGTGGAAGCGCTGGAAAACACCGAGGCGCTGATTCCCGCCGCCCTGCGCCGCCGCAGCGCCTTCCTCTCGCACCCGGTGTTCAACACCCACCACTCTGAGACCGGCATGCTGCGCTACATCCGCCGCCTGAGTGATCTGGACCTGGCGCTGGACCGCAGCATGATCCCGCTGGGCAGCTGCACCATGAAGCTCAACGCCACCAGCGAGATGATTCCCATCACCTGGCCCGAGTTCGCGCACATCCACCCCTTCGCACCCGCAACGCAGCGCCAGGGTTATGCCGAGCTGGACGCGCAGCTGCGCGCCTGGCTGTGCCAGGCCACGGGCTACGCCGGCATCAGCCTGCAACCCAACGCCGGCTCGCAGGGTGAATACGCCGGCCTGCTGGCCATCCGCGCCTGGCACCAGGCCCAAGGCCAGGGCCAGCGCAACATCTGCCTCATCCCGTCCTCCGCCCACGGCACCAACCCGGCCAGCGCCCACATGGCGGGCCTGCAGGTGGTGGTGACGGCCTGCGACGCGCAGGGCAATGTGGATCTGGCCGACCTGAAGGCCAAGTGCGAGCAGCACAGCGCCAATCTGGCTTGCGTGATGATCACCTACCCCAGCACGCACGGCGTGTTCGAAACCCAGGTGAAGGAACTGTGCGCCCTGGTGCACCAGCACGGCGGCCGCGTTTATGTGGACGGCGCCAACATGAACGCGCTGGTGGGCGTGGCCGCCCCGGGCGAGTTCGGCGGCGACGTCAGCCACCTGAACCTGCACAAGACCTTCTGCATTCCGCACGGCGGCGGCGGCCCCGGCGTGGGCCCGGTGTGTGTGGTGGAAGACCTGGTGCCTTACCTGCCGGGCCACACCACCGGGGGCTTGCCCGTCAACGGCGTGGGTGCCGTGTCAGCCGCCCCGATGGGCAATGCCGCGGTGCTGCCGATCAGCTGGATGTACTGCCGCATGATGGGCGCCGAGGGCCTGACGGCCGCCACCGAGGCGGCCATCCTGAGCGCCAACTACATCAGCGCCCGCCTGAAAGACTTCTACCCCACGCTGTACGCGAGCGAGAACGGCCACGTGGCGCACGAATGCATCTTGGACCTGCGCCCGCTGAAAGAGACCAGCGGCGTCAGCGCCGAAGACGTGGCCAAGCGCCTGATGGACTACGGCTTCCACGCGCCCACGCTGAGCTTCCCCGTGCCCGGCACGCTGATGGTGGAGCCCACCGAGAGCGAAACGCTGGACGAGCTGGACCGCTTCATCGACGCCATGATCGCCATCCGCCGCGAGATCGCCAAGGTGGAGCGCGGCGAGTGGCCGCAGGACGACAACCCACTGAAGAACGCGCCGCACACGGCCGCCAGCCTGCTCACCGCCGAGTGGCCGCACGCCTACCCGCGCGAGGTGGGGGCCTTCCCGCGCGGCGAGGAACAGCACGCCAAGTACTGGCCGCCGGTGGGGCGTATCGACAACGTCTGGGGTGACCGCAACCTGTTCTGCAGCTGTGTGCCGGTGAATGAGATGGAGCAGGAAACGCCGTGACACGCATTGTTTTGTCGTTTCACACCGACCGTTTCAGCCCCAAAGCGGCCGGCACAGGCCGACAAAGATGGCGATCCAAGCGGTCTCCGACAGCAGCATCACGAGTGGCACCCAACCAAGCTTGAGGATATCGGCGAAGTCGGTCTTGACACCGGCAGCCGCAATCGCGAGCACCAGGAAAGCGCGTGAGGTGTCACTCGCATACGTCGAGACTTCTGCGGAGATCATCTGTGCGCTCCCCAGCAGCACCAGCGCAATGAAAGCCACCAAAAAACCTGGGATCCACGGCACAGGTCGATCGCTCATCTCGATCTGCGCGCGCCGGAAAAAAAGCGAGATGGCCAGCACAATGGGCATGAGCAACATGACACGGAACAGCTTGACCACCGTCGCCATGTCGACCGTATGGGTATCGCCCCCCGAAGCCAACAGACTCGCCGCCGCGACCACCTGAGCCACGTCATGGATGGTGGCCCCCAGGAAGATGGCACTGTCGAGTGAACTCCACTGCATCCAGGCTGTCACCAGCGGGTACAGCACCATGGCCACGGTTGACATCAGCGTCACCCCAACAATGACCAGCAGCGTGAAACGCTCATTGTCCTTGGTGCCAGGCAGCACCGAAGCCACCGCCAGTGCCGCCGAGGCCCCGCAGATGCCAACTGCTCCACCCGAAATCAGCCCCTCCTCGACCGGCCGGCGGTAGTGACGCGCCAAGGCCAGACCCAAAGCGATCGTACAGAGCACCGCCGCAACCACGATCAGCGCCGTCTGCCACCCCAGCGCCGAAATCTGCGCCAGCGTGATGCGCGCGCCCAGCAACGCCACGCCGACGCGCAGCAAGCTGCGGGCGCAGAAATCGATGCCAGGGCGGACCGTGGGATCATTGGCCAGAAAGTGCAGGCTCAGCCCCATCAGCAGTGCGTACAACAGCTGCGGTCCACCATAGTGGCCCGAAACAAATGTTGCAGCGAGGGCCACCAGTCCGCTGATCAGCAAACCGGGAAACAGCTGACGCAGCCGAACCCAGCGGGTGGCGACCCCCGCAGCCATCGAGCCAGCCACCATCATGTCACCGTGATCTTGGCCGTCTTGATGATGCGGGACCAACGTGCAACCTCGGCACGGAGGAAGGCGCCGAACTGGTCAACGCCCTGTGGGTTGGGCCGGAAACCCAACGTCTGGGCACGCTCCTCCACCTCGTCCGTGAACATGACCTTGATGAGTTCACGCGAATAGCGGTCGACCACGCCGGCTGGCGTGCGTGCCTGCACCATGGCTGCCGTCCAGTTCTCGACCAGCAAGCCAGGCATGCCGACTTCGGCCGTGGTTGGTACATTGGGCATCTGAGGGTTGCGCGTCGCCGAACAGAACGCCAGCGCACGAAGCTTGCCGCCCTTCACATGGGCCACCGACTCCGGAAAGTTCGAAAAGATGACATCGAGCTGACCACCGATCAGGTCGGTCATCGAAGGTGCCCCACCCCGGTACGGCACATGCGCCATCTCGGTCTTGTTCAGTTCATTGAACAACGCCATCGTGAGGTGTGGCGGCGTGCCATTTCCGCTCGAGCCGACATTCAGCATACGGGCTTTGGAAGCCTCGACAAGCCCGGCAAAATCCTTGATCGGGCTGTTGGCCGGTACGACAATAAGCATCGGTGAGCCAGCCAACAGGGCTACCGGGGTGAGATCCTTCAGCAAATCGTAGCGCGCCTGCGGAAACAACGTCACATTCGCCGCATGCGCCAGCGTGATCGCCAGAATCTGCGAACCATCGGATGACCCCTTGGCAACCTGTTCAGCGCCGATCTGGGCGCTGGCGCCAGCCTTGTTCTCCACTACCACCGTCACCTTGAGCGCATCGGCCAGCCGATTGGCGGCAATGCGGGCCATGACATCCGTCAGGCCGCCCGGCGGGAACGGCACCACATACTTGATGGTGGACGGGATCGGTGCCCCTTGCGCCCAGGCAGAAGTCCCCAAGGCCAGCGAGCCGGCAGTCAACAGAATTTCACGACGTTGCATCATCGAATACTCCTCATCGGTTGGACATGTCATTGATCGACGCTAGTGCGGTCCTATTCATCCCGCGGCCAGTGCCTGGATCTGCTTGAAAAGTGCATCAGGTATGTTGATGCCTGCTTGCGCAGCGGCCCGCTCGAGTGCAAGCCGCCGAGCCCCCGCCAGGCGCACCCCCTCGTCGACCAGCATGTTGCGGATCAACACCTCAAGGCGGTCGAAGTAGGACCGCGAACCAGCCAGGGCGCCTGGGTCGATGAGCAGGAAGGCCTGGCCAATGCGCGGCTGGTTGCCCTCGTCCACGAAGAAGGACGAAGCCTCGAAGCCGAACTGCGCACCGATCAGGGCCGTGACCAGCAGCTCAACCAGGAGTGCCAGCATTGCACCTTTGGTGCCCGTCGCCGCGCCGAAAGGCAACATCGACCCGGCCATGCCGGCCTGGGGGTCGGTGGTGGGTTCGCCTTGTGCGTCCAGCGCCCAGCCCAGCGGAATCTCCCGACCTTCCCGGGCAGCGACCATGAGCTTGCCGCGCGCCACCTCGGAAAGCGACAGATCGATCATCAAGGGGTCGTGACCCAGACGGGGAAAGATCGCCGCAATCGGGTTGGTACCCAGAATCGCGTGCCTGCCGCCGGCCACCGGCATGGCCGATGGCGAATTGGCAAAACCCAGGCCGACCAACCCGACCTCGGCAGCGGGCCGCAGGTGGTCGACCAGCACACCGCAATGGTGACTGTTGGTCACGCCGGCAAAACAGACGCCGAGTTTGCTGACCGTGATGATGGCCTCGCGCACGGCCAGTTCGCAGGCTGCAAAGGCCAGGCCCTTATCGGCGTCGACCAGGACAGCCGCCCCCTGATGGCGCACCACACGCGGTACGGCCGCCCCGTGGGCCCGGCCACTCCTCAGATGCGCGACGTACTGCGGCACCCGGGACAGTCCGTGTGAAGCCAGCCCTTGCGCCTCGGCGCGCACCAGCGAGCGCGCTGTGGCAGCCGCCATGTCAGGGTGTGCACCGCACTGCAACAGTGCTTTCTCAACCCAATCATGGGCTTGGGCAAGCGTGATCTGGCTCATGCGAGGGCTTCCAGAACCTTGTGCACGATCATCTCGCTCACGCGCTGATTGGACTCGATCGACACGCCTGCAATATGCGGCGTCAGTACGACGTTGGGACAGCCAACAAACGGGTTGACGGCTTGCAGCGGTTCGTCTTCAAAAACGTCGAGCGCCGCACCAGCCAGAAGGCCGCTCTGGAGCGCGGCCACCAGTGCTGGTTCGTCGATCACGCCGCCCCGCGCACTATTGATCAGGATCGCCCCCCGCTTGAGCTGCGCCAGCCGCACGGCATTCATCAGATGCCGCGTGCTCTGCAACAGCGGCACATGCAGGCTGATCACATCCGAAGACGCCAGCAGCTCATCCAGTTCCACGCACATCACCCCTGTTGCCAAGAATGCCGGGTGCCCCTCGCCCATCAGGGGGTCATGGGCCTGAACACGCATGCCCACACCCTGAGCAAGGCGCGCTGTGCTCTGACCGATCGAGCCGAAGCCAATCAGCCCCAGGGTCTTGCCATGGATCTCTCGTCCTTGCGACAGCACGTTACGCGGCCACAGCCCTCGCAGCATGGTCTCGTTCGACTGGTAGGCCCCACGCAGCAGCAGCATCGCCGTTCCGATGACATACTCGGCAACGGAAAGCGCATTGGCACCGGTAGCCGGAACAACCTGCATGCCACGGGCCTCGCAGCCCGCAACGTCGATGTTGTCCAGGCCGACCCCGAGGCGACCGACCAGGCTGCAACACTCAAGAGCATCCAGCAGTTCCCCGCGCACTTGCGTGCGGTTGCGGACAATCAGCACCTCAGCCACCGCCGCTTCCCGCAGCAGCGCGTCGGGCTGATCGACCAGCCTGGGGGCGTAATGCACATCGTGCGTGCGCTGCAGCTGCGCCACAGCAGGCGTGTCCATGAATTCTGTGATCAGGATTCGGGCCATGTTCTGATTACCGCCACGCCTTTCGGCGCAGCGACTTGAGTTAAAGAGAAGAACGCTTACGCCGACTCGTACAAACGGGTGAGCACGAACTCCCGGTGGCCCAGGGCCTCGGCTGCCGTGAGTCGGCCGTTCGCCGTGCGCAGCATGCACTCGAGCAGCTTGTCGCCCGCCTGATCCAGCGTGATCCCCCGCTGGAGCAAGCCTGAACTATCGACGTCGATATGCTCGCTCATGGTCCGCACGGTGCGTGGATTGGCGCAGATCTTGATGACCGGCAGGATGGGGTTGCCGATCACATTGCCCTGCCCGGTGGGGAAGAAGTGCACCGCATAGCCCGAGGCGGCACACAAGGTCACCATCTCTGCCGCAGCCGAAGACGAATCCATGAACCACAACCCCGGATGGGTGGGCATTTCAGCCTTGTCGATCACGCCATCCACGGTGCACTTCTTGCCGATCTTCTGGATGTTGCCCAAGGCCTTTTCTTCGATGGTCGTCAGACCGCCGGCGATATTTCCCTTAGTAGGCTGGCTGTCGGACAGGTCCGACGTCTTATGGCGATTGATCATGTCCTGGTAACGGTTGAACATGAACATGAACTTCTCCGCCACCGCGGGCGTTTTGCAACGGGACGCGACGATCTTCTCGCCGCCGGTGATTTCACTGGTCTCGCCAAAGCACAGGTAGTTGCCCAGGGCATGCAGTTTGTCAAAGGCGTTTCCCACGGTCGGATTGGCGCCACAGCCGCTGGTGGTATCGCTCTCGCCGCACTTCGTGCTGACCCACAGCTCAGAGATATGGCACGCCTCGCGCTGCTTCTCACTGGCCCACTGCACATACTCGCGCGCCGTCTTGCTGGCGCGCAGGATGGTGTCGTGGTCACCGTGGCCTTCAATGCCGAAGCCGGCGACCGGCTTGCCGGTCGCGGCGATGCCATCGACCACGCGTTTGGTCCAGCCGTCCTCGATACCGATGACCACCACCGCAGCCACGTTGGGGTTGCAGCCAGTGCCGATCAGGGTCCGAAAGTGAAGGTCCAGGTCGGCACCGAATTGCAGACGACCGTAAGGATGGGGAATGGCCAAGGCTCCCTTGATGTTGTGGGCCACCGCCTCGGCGGCAGCGTTGGACAGGTCGTCGAGCGGCAGGATGATCACATGGTTGCGAACGCCTACGCGGCCGTTTTCTCGGCGATAACCCAGAAAAATCGTATCTTTGGAAATGACGGACATGGTGAACTCTTTCGGTCAATGAAGAAGGACGAAGGGTGTGCGAGGCAACCGCTCACCAGCGCTTGGTCTTGATGTTGTGGACATGGGCATGCTCACCCACCGCGATCGGGGCAACCACCTTGCCCATGTCGATCCCATATTTCATAACCGTGTCACCCACGGCCATGTCCTTGAGTGCCACCTTGTGCCCGATCGGGATGTCGGCTCTGGAGGTGATATCGATCATGCGGTCCTCGTCCATGATCCAGCCGGTGATCTTGTCACCGCGCTTGACGCCTTCGACCACCACCACCGCCACGGTGTCATCTGCGTCGTGCAACACAAAATGAATCATTGCTTCTCCTAAAAATGCGTTCTTGAGGTGTCCAACTGTGCACGCGGAAAATCCGAGCGTCAAACAAGTCATCTATATGACCTGAATGATGTTCATGAATGCAGATACACTTCATGCATGCCTTCCGTTCCAAACATCTCATCCAGTCCATCCATCAGCGGACCGGGCGTTCTTTACCTACAGGTCAAGCGCGAACTGCTGCGGCGTATCGAAACGCATCAATGGCGTCCCGGCCAGGCTCTTCCCAACGAGCGCACCCTTGCTACCGAGCTGCAGGTGAGCATCGGAACGCTGCGTCGCGCCGTGGATGAACTGGTACATGAGCACGTACTGGTGCGGCACCAGGGAAAGGGAACCTTCGTCAAGTTGCATTCGAAGGATCGCTACCTGTTCCAGTTCTTCCGCGTGCAGGCACATGAAGACTGGTCGCACCTGGGTTTGAAAGCCGCGCCCGAATACCCGCAGGTGCAGTGCCTCTCGTTTGAACGCCAGCGATCCGACGAGGTGAGCGCTGGCGCGCTGCGGCTGCGTGAAGGTGATCCGATCTTCGTAATACACAACCGCCTGAGCCTGTCAGGCCGACCCGTAGTGCTTGATCGCATTGTGATCTCCGCCAGCCTGTTCAAGGGCATGACAGAGAAGCGCTTCCGTGAGCGCGAGAACACCATCTACAACCTGTACCAGACCGACTTCGGCATCACGGTGCTGCACACGCAGGAACGTGCCCGCGCCGTCCTCGCCACGCGCGAGGCCATGCGTCATTTGGGCGTTACCAACGGAGCGCCGCTGCTGGAAGTCCAGCGCCTGGCACTGAGCTTTGGCGAACGTCCGGTGGAACTGCGCACCTCGCTGATCGCGTCCCAGCGTCACGATTACGTGACGGACGTGACGCGCAACGAATGAACAGTCCGTACGAACTTCTCCAGGCACGCGACTTCGCCTGTAGTCTGGGTCAACTGGCCGCCGAGCGCCTGCAGCGGGGACGCGAGCAGGCCCGCATGATCATCGAGAAAGCCCAGGGCGACTGGTGCAGCGAACTCGATCTGCAGATCGAAAACCTGTTGCGCGAGCGCATCGCCGAACGCTACCCCGAGCATCTGTTCTGGGGCGAGGAAAGCCTACACAGTAGACCCATCGCAGCGCTGCTGCAACACCACCACGTCTGGCTGGTCGATCCGATCGACGGCAGCATGAACTTCCTGCGAGGCTATCCGCAATACGCGGTATCGATTGCCCTGCTGCACGACAGCATGCCGGTGGTAGCCTGCATTGTCGATCCGGTACGCCAGGAAACATACTTGGCTGCACGTGGCCACGGCGCATACTGCAACGGGCAGCCACTGCAGGTGGCTGCGACAGCTAGCCTGTCACAGGCCGTGGCAGCCACGGTGTTTCCCAAGCCGAAAGCGGATTTCATGCAGCAGTACCTGCCTGAACTGGGTCGGGTGATGCGCACATGCTCCGGAGTGCGCCGTGCCGGCAGCATGGCCCTGGAGCTGGCCTACTTGGCCGCCGGTCGCATCGACGTATTCTGGGAGCGCGGCATGGGGGCCTGGGATGCCGCCGCCGGCATGTTACTCATCGAGGAAGCTGGTGGCATGCTCTGGTCTCTCGACGAGCAGCCCTGGTACGCATCGGGGACACTTGCAGCCAGTACGCCCGCCTTGCGCAGTGCCTGGCATGAGCTTTTGCAAACGGCATTCACCTGAAGCACTTCACAACCGGAAGATAAATGCCTACTCCTGCCAATACCCCGGATCCGGCAACTCATTGAACACCTTGCGCAGCTGCTGGCCCCAGCGCTCGCGTAGCGAGTTGAAGTACGGGTCCTTGCCGTCGATCTGGGTGCGGCGCTCCACTTTCAGCGCGTCCTTCTGGTAGCACAGCAGGTCCAGCGGCAAGCCGACCGAGAGGTTGGACTTGATGGTGGAGTCCATCGAGATCAGGCAGCACTTGGCCACTTCGTCGAGTGAAAGTTCGTTGCCGATGACGCGGTCCAGAATCGGTTTGCCGTATTTGGACTCGCCGATCTGGAAGTACGGCGTCTCGGGTGTGGCCTCGATGAAGTTGCCGGCCGAGTAGATGTTGAACAGGCGCGGCTCCTCGCCCTTGATCTGGCCGCCGAAGATCAGGCTGACGTTGAACTCGATCTTGAATTCCTTCAGCGCTTCGGCGTCGCGCTCGTAGACCTTGCGCACCGCCTCGCCCACCAGCTTGGCGGCGCTGAACATGTTGGGCGCGCTGGCCAGACTCTTGGTTTCGCTGCCCTCGCCATGGTTTTCCATCTGCACCTTCAGGCCGCTGGCGACCGACTGGCTGATGGCCAGGTTGCCGGCGGTGAGCAGCACCATGACGCGCTCGCCCGGCACCTCGAACACGTGCATCTTGCGGAAGGTGCTGATCTGGTCCACCCCGGCGTTGGTGCGCGAGTCGGACAGGAAGACCAGCCCGGCATCGTTACGGACGGCTACGCAATACGTCATGGCTTGTGTTGTCTCCTGCATGGACTTGGCAGTGTAGCGGCACGGCCCGCCCGCTCTGTTCTGCTTATTGGTCGGCCACGGCCTCGCTGCCCTGCACCGCCACGCGCACCGACAGTGCTTCACCGCCGCCGCCAACGTGGATGCCGCGCATGGGGCTGGCGTCGGCAAAGTCGCGCCCCACGGCCAGGCGGCACAGCTCGGGGCCGGCCATGCGCTGGTGCGTGACGTCAAAGCCAACCCAGGCGCCGGCACCGCCACGGGCCTGCGGCAGCCAGGCCTCGGCCCAGGCGTGCGAGGCGGCATGGGTGGCGTCGGTCAACAGGTAGCCGCTGACGTAACGCGCCGGAATGCCGCGCACGCGGCAGCAGGCCAGGAACACGTGCGCCATGTCCTGGCACACGCCCTGCCCCTGTTGCAGCACCTCGGCTGCGGTGTGGAAAACATCGGTGACGCCTTGCACGTAGGCCACGCGGCTGTAGATGGCATCGGCCAGGGCCTGCAGCGGCTCGGGGCCGGCCAGCGCGCCCCAGGGCGTGTCGCCCAGCGCTTCGGCGGCCAGGGCTTCGATGGCGGCATCGGCTTCGGTCAGGCTGGTGGGCAGGGCAAAGGCCAGCGGCGGCACGGCGGAGTCGTGCGGCAGCAGCAGACCACGCTCGTCCGAGGTTTCCACCTGGCCCTGCGCCACCACGCGAATGACGTCGTGCTTGTTGGTCAGCGAAGTGACGAACACCGCATTGCCATAGGCATCGGTCTGCGCCCAGCGCCGGCCCGGCGCGTCGATGCGCCAGTTGAGCACGCGCTGGCCGCCATCGGCGCGCGGCCACAGCCGCATGTACTGCAGGCTGTAGCTGGCCGGCACGGCGTAGCGGTAGAGGGTTTCGTGGCGGATGTCGAGCAGCATGGTGGTCTCCTGAATCAGCCTATCGGTAAGAGGAAATCCTGCGCGATGCGGTTGCCCAGGTCGGCGGTGCCGTCCAGAAAATCGGTCAGCACCTCGTGCAGGCCGCGTGCGACGATGTCCTCGATGCGGCTGTAACGCAGGCGCGAGTACATGGCACCGGCGCAACGCAGTGTTTCCTGCGAGCGCGCGTTGGCCACCTGGCCGAGGATCTGGTACACCTCTTTCATGCAGGCGTGCAGCGAGCGCGGCATGTCCTCGCGCAGGATCAGCAGCTCGGCCACGCGCTGCGGCGTGATCATGTCGCGGTAGACCTTGCGGTAGATCTCGAAGGCCGAGACCGAACGCAGCAGCGCGCTCCACTCGTAGTACTCGCCGTCGGCACTGCTTTGCGGCGCCAGTTCGTCGAATTTCACGTCCAGCAGGCGCGCCGTGTTGTCGGCCCGCTCCAGGAAAGTGCCCAGGCGGGTGAAGTGGAAGGCCACGTCCTGCAGCATGGTGCCCACCGTCACGCCGCGCGAGAGGTGCGAGCGGAACTTGACCCACTCGAAGAACTTGGTCAGCTCGCTGCCCTGGATGCTGCCCTGCGGCAAGCCGGTGACCGAATCGCGCGCTTCCAGCCAGGTGGTGTTGACGGTTTCCCACACCTCGGAGGTGACGGTGCCGCGCACGGCGTGGCAGTTCTCGCGCGCGGCGCGCAGGCAGGACAGGATGGATGAGGGGTTATCCTGGTCCACGCTCATGAAGCGCAGCACGTTGCCGGCGGTGATGGTGCCGTACTTGGCGCGGTAGGCCTCTTCCAGCCCGTTGATGCCGAGCGCAGCGCCCCAGTAGCCGCCCTGCACATTGGGTGTCTGCAGCGACATGCGGTAGCTCACCTCCAGCATGCGGGCGATGTTTTCGGCCCGCTCGGTGTAGCGGGACATCCAGTAGAGATGGTCGGCGGTACGAGACAACATGATCAGTCCTCCGACTCCAAAACCCAGGTGTCTTTGGTGCCGCCGCCTTGGGATGAATTGACGACCAGCGAGCCGGCCTTGAGCGCCACGCGGGTCAGGCCGCCGGGCGCCATGCGCACCTCGCGCCCGGAGAGTACAAAAGGCCGCAGGTCGATGTGGCGCGGTGCGATGCCGGCCTCCACGAAGGTCGGGCAGGCCGACAGCGCCAGCGTTGACTGGGCGATGTATTTGTCGGGTGCGGCCTTGACACGAGCGCGGAAGGCCTCCACCTCGGCTTTCGTCGAGGCCGGCCCCACCAGCATGCCGTAGCCGCCGGCACCGTGGGTCTCCTTCACCACCAACTGCTCCATATTGGCCAGCACGTAGCTCAGCTCGTCCGACTTGCGGCACTGGTAGGTGGGCACGTTGGCGATGATGGGCTCTTCCGACAGGTAGAAGCGGATCATGTCGGGCACATACGGGTAGATCGACTTGTCGTCCGCCACGCCGGTGCCAATGGCATTGGCCAGCGTGACACGGCCGGCACGGTAGACCGAGAGCAGGCCGGCCACACCCAGCGCCGAATCTGAACGGAAGGCCAGTGGGTCGAGGAAGTCGTCGTCGATGCGGCGGTAGATCACGTCCACCCGGCGCGGACCCTGGGTGGTGCGCATGAACAGCGTCTCGTCGTGCACAAAGAGGTCTTTGCCCTCGACCAGCTCCACACCCATCTGCTGCGCCAGAAAGGCATGTTCGAAGTAGGCGCTGTTGAAGGCGCCGGGCGTGAGCACCACCACCGTGGGGTCGTCGATGCCGGCCGGCGCGGCTTGGCGCAGGGTGTCAAGCAGCAGGTCGGGGTAATGGTCGACCGGGCGCACCTGGTAACGGCCGAAGAGTTCGGGGAACAGGCGCATCATCATGCGCCGGTCTTCCAGCATGTAGGAGACGCCTGAGGGCACACGCAGGTTGTCTTCCAGCACGTAGTAGGCGGCCTCGCCGCCGGGCAGCGCGGCACGCACGATGTCGATGCCGGCGATATGGGCGTAGATGTCGTTGCGCACCGCCACGTCCTGCATCTCGGGGCGGTACTGGGCGTTGCAGAACACCTGCTCGGCCGGGATCAGGCCGGCCTTGACGATGCGTTGACCGTGGTAGATGTCGTGGATGAAGGCGTTGAGCGCATTGACGCGCTGGCGCAGGCCGCGTTCCAGCTGTTCCCACTCGGCCGCCGGAATGATGCGCGGAATGATATCGAAGGGAATCAGCCGTTCCTTGCCTGCGTCCTGGCCGTAGACGGCAAAGGTGATGCCGGAGCGGTGGAAGGCCGAATCGGCCTCGGCACGTTTTTGGGCGATGTGCGCCGCCGGCATCAGCGACAACCAGTCCTGGTACGGGGCGTAATGCAGGCGCGTGCTCCCGTTTGGGGCATGCATTTCGTCAAAGATGTTCTTCATGGTGCATGGGCCTGTCTTGTGCAGAGACAAGAGCAAGGGCCATGCCCAGAAACGGTGTTTGGCCGGTTTATTTAGTTCGGGCTCGGCGCCGGCTGCGGCTTCCATCGCCGCGGCTCGAAGCGGAACACCTTGGGGTCGGCCGCATCGACCGTGCCCTTGACCCAGCCCAGGAAGGGCGAGCCGTAGGTCTCCACACGGGTGAAATTCGGCACCACCTCGCGCGCGGCGGCATCGAGCAGCGGCTGGTTGATCTGCTGGTGGTGCGAATCGCCGTGCACCAGCACCACCTGGCCGGCAAAGGCCTGTGTTTCCTCGCGCAGCTGGAGGAGAAAGTCGCGGTAGCCGGATTTGAAGTTGCCGGCACTGGCGGCTTCGAATTCGGGGTTGGCCTGGATAATGACCATCACGCCGGCCAGCTTCTTGTTGCGCGCCAGGGCAAAGGCCTGCGCCAGCCAGGCCCGGTTGGCGGCACTGCGTTCGATGAACTCCGGCACCGGGCCGCCACTGCGATGGACACCGTGGTAGTTGTTGTCGCTGCCGGTGACGTTGAGACCGACGAACAGTGCCCCACCCGCCTCCCAGCGTACGTTTTCGCGGTAGGCGGCAAAGGCCGAGTCGCGGCTCTGGCGCTCCAGCGTCATGGGCCGCTGGCCCAGCGCCGTGTCGCCGGCAAAAAACAGCTCGCGCAATTTGGCTAGGCGTTCCAGCGGGTCGTAGCCGCCGTTGTTCCTGCGGTGGCAGTCGGTCCACTCGTTGTCGCCGGGCACGAAGACCAGCGGATGCCGGGAGGCCTGGAACACGCCCAGCATGTCGCGCAACACCGCGTCGCTGCATTCGCTGGAGCCGCTCTTGATGTCGCCGTCGTGCACCACGAAGGCTAGCGGCTCGCGGCCCATCTCAGCCAGCAGATCGGGCAGCTGCTCGCGCTCCCAGTGGCTGTAGGGTGTGTCGCCGAACAAGCCGAAGGAGACCGGCTGTGCGGCCAAGGCACCGGCCAACATCCCCAGGACACAGAACGACAGCCAACGCTTCATCACAACACGCACAGCGCGGCCCTGGCTCAGACTGGCTCGGCCGCCGGTCCGGCGGCGATTTTTCTCAGGGCCTGCTCGAAGGTTTCCACCGGCTGGCCGCCGGAGATCAGGTACTGGCGGTTGATGACAATGGCCGGCACCGAGCGGATGCCGGCCTGCTGCCACTGCAGCTCGCTCTGGCGCACGGCGTCGGCGTAGTCGTCGCCGGCCAGGATGGCGCGCGCCTGCGCCGCGTCCAGCCCCACGCTGGCACAGGCATTCGCCAGCACCTCGGCATCCGACACGTTCTCGGCCCGGCCGTGGTAGGCGGTGAGCAGTTCCTTCTTCAGCGCGTGTTGCTTGTCGGCGCCCTGCAGCGCGGCCCAGTGCAGCAGGCGGTGCGCGTCAAAGGTGTTCCAGATGCGGCCGCGCCCTTCGGGCTTGAAGGTGAAGCCGACCTCGGCACCGCGCTGGCGGATGGTCTCGCGGATCTGCGCCTGCTGCTCGGGCGTGGAGCCGTATTTCTCGGTCAGATGCTCGGTCACATCCTGTCCCTCGGGCCCCATGTGCGGGTTGAGTTCGAAGGGCTGGAAGTGCAGCTCGGCGCTGATCTCACCCTGCACATTGGCCAGCGCCTGTTCCAGCGCACCCAGGCCGACGGCACACCAGGGGCAGGCCACGTCGGAGACGAAATCGATTTGAAGAGAGGTAGTCATGCGGCAATCCTAGGTCATCTTGATCAAGCTTGCAGGCGTCGCTTATTCAGTGCGAATCCGAGCCGTTCCTGACCCGCCCGCGCAAGGCCTTGGTCTGGGAACGCTGGCTTTTGCCTTCCAGCCGCCGCTGGCGCGAACCGTAGGTCGGCCGGGTGGCGCGGCGCGTCTTGGGTGGTCGGGCCACACTGTTGACCAGTTCGTGCAGACGAGAAAAAGCGTCGAGCCGGTTCAGGTCCTGGCTGCGATGCTGCTGCGCCTTGAGCACCAGCACGCCGTCTTGCGTGATGCGGCTGTCGCGCAGGGCCAGCAGGCGCTCCTTCACGTCCTCCGGCAGCGACGAAGCCCGGATGTCGAAGCGCAGGTGCACCGCGCTCGAGACCTTGTTGACGTTCTGGCCACCGGCGCCCTGGGCGCGGATGGCGTTGATCTCGACCTCAGACTCGTCGATCTGGAGCAGCGCGGGCAGGGTCATGGGCGCGCGGGTGCCGGATCAACCGGCCACCGGCTCCGGCGTCTCGGCGGCGAGGTTCACGTAGCGCGCCACAAAGGCCCCCACGCTGCTGGCCGGCAGCGGCAGCCAGACGGTGTGGCCGGAGCCGGGCGCCACGTCGATGGCCTGACCTTGCGCGTTTTCCATGCGGCTGATGTCGTAGTCGACATTGCCGTTCGGTTGAATCAACTCCAGCCGATCGCCCACGGAGAACTTGTTCTTGACGTTGACCTGAGCCAGACCACGCGCGGCATCGAACGCCACCACGTCGCCCACGTACTGGCTGCGGCCCGACTCGGAATAACCGCGCAGGTAGTTCTGCGTTTCCTGCGGCGTGTGGCGCTGGTAGAAGCCCGAGGTGTAGCCGCGGTTGGCCAGGCCTTCGAGCTGGCCGATCAGCGCCGGGTCCAGGCCGCGGCCGGCCACGGCGTCATCAATCGCCTGACGGTAGCTCTGCACCGTGCGCGCCACGTAGTACGGGCTCTTGGTGCGGCCTTCGATCTTGAGCGAGTCGACGCCGATCTCCACCAGGCGCTGGATGTGCTCGATGGCACGCAGGTCCTTGGAGTTCATGACGTAGGTGCCGTGCTCGTCTTCCTCGATCGGCATGAACTCGCCGGGACGGTTGCTTTCTTCCAGCAGGTAGGAGATCGAGTCGCGTGCTTCCTTCGGCAGCGTCTGCCCGCCGCCGCCACAGCCCTGGGCCGCAGTGCGCTCCGGCGACAGCACGTCGCCACTGGCATCAACCTGCGCGGTGTGGGTCTTGTAGTCCCAGCGACAGGCGTTGGTGCAGGTGCCCTGGTTGGCGTCGCGGTGGTTGAAATAACCCGACAGCAGGCAGCGGCCCGAATAGGCAATGCACAGCGCACCGTGCACGAACACTTCGATCTCGCTGTCCGGGCAGTCCTGGCGGATCTGCTCCACCTGGTCGAGCGACAGCTCGCGCGACAGGATCACGCGCTTGACGCCGGCCTTGTTCCAGAAGCGCACGGCGGCGGCATTCACAGTATTGGCCTGCACCGAGAGGTGGATTTCCATCTCGGGCCAGGTCTCGCGCACCATCATGATCAGACCGGGGTCGGACATGATCATGGCGTCCGGCTTCAGTGCAATCACTGGCGCCATGTTGGACACGTAGTTCTTGATCTTGTTGCCGTGCGGGAAGATGTTGGAGACCAGGAAGAACTTGCGACCGAGTTCGTGCGCGCGGTCGATGCCGCGCTTGAGCACGGCCAGGTCGCCGAAGTCGTTGTTGCGCACGCGCAGCGAATAGCGCGGCTGGCCGGCGTAGATGGCGTCCGCCCCGAAGGCGAAGGCCGTCTCCAGCATGGCCAGCGAGCCGGCCGGAGCCAGCAGTTCGGGTGCCTTGCGCTTCATTTCGTTTCCGCTAATTGGGCCAACCCGGCAATCGCCAGCGCATAGCCGTTGATGCCGAAACCGGCCATCACGGCCTTGGCCACCGGCGAGATGAAGGAGTGGTGGCGGAATTCCTCGCGCGCATGGACGTTGCTGATGTGCAGCTCGATCAGTGTCACGCCGGCGCCCTTGATGGCATCGTGCAGCGCAATGCTGGTATGGGTGTAGGCGCCGGCATTGAGGATGACGCCGGCCAGCTGGCCCGCGGCCTGCAGGCGGCCGGCCTCGTGGATCCAGTCCACCAGCTCGCCCTCGTGGTTGCTCTGGCGGAAATCCAGCGCCAGGCCGTTGGCGGCGGCGGCGCGCTCGCACAGCGCCTGCACGTCGGCCAGCGTTTGCGAACCATAGACCTGCGGCTCGCGCGTGCCGAGCAGGTTGAGGTTGGGGCCATTGAGGACGAGAACGGTTTTCATGGGGAATTCCCTAGTCTGAGGGGTGCAGATCAGCAGATGGCCAATTGTGCCACTGGGCTACCATCGGCTCATAACAACCTGAGGATGACAGACATGGCCACGCCCAAGCTCAATGAACTCGATGCCGCCCAGGCGGCGGTGCTGCTGGCGCGGCGCGAGATCAAGGCCGAAGACCTGGCCATTGCCTGCCTGGAACGCGTGGCCGAGCGCGACGACGAGATCCATGCCTTCGCCCACCTTGATGCCGTCAATGCCCTGGCGCAGGCCCGGGCGCTCGACGCCGGGCCGGTGCGCGGCCTGCTGCACGGCCTGCCCCTCGGCGTGAAGGACCTGTTCGACACCGCCGACCTGCCCACCGGCTATGGCTCGGCGCTCTACGCCCACCACCGCCCGGTGGCCGATGCCGCCACGGTGGCCCTGTGCCGCGAGGCCGGTGCGGTGGTGATGGGCAAGACCGTGACCACCGAATTCGCCTACTTCCAGCCCGGCCCCACGGCCAACCCGCACAACCCGCGGCACAACCCGCGGCACACGCCGGGCGGCTCGTCCAGCGGCTCGGCCGCGGCGGTGGCCGACCACATGGTGCCGCTGGCGCTGGGCACCCAGACCGCCGGCTCCATCATCCGGCCGGCGGCCTACTGCGGCGTGGTGGGCTACAAGCCCAGCCACGGCCGCGTGGTCGGGGCCGGCGTGAAAAGCCTGTCGCCCACGCTGGACGTGATCGGCGGCTTCGGCCGCAGCGTGCGCGACGTGGCCCTGCTGGGCGCCGTGCTCACCGGCGACCGGCGCCTGTTCGAATGGGGCGAGCACGGCGCGCCGCGCATCGGCCTGTTCCAGACGCCGGACTGGCCGCAGGCCGATGTCGACACGCAGAACGTCTGGTCGCTGGCCACCCAGGCACTGGCCGCCCACGCCGACGCCTGCCAGGACGTGGCCATGCCGCAGAACTTCGGCGACCTGATCCAGCTGCAGAAGGACGTGATGACTTTCGAGATGGCGCGCTCGCTCAGCCACGAGCGGCTGCGCCACCGCGAGGCTTTGAGCCCGCAGCTGGTGGCCCTGCTCGATGCCGGCATGGCGATCGACGGCGCCACCCATGACGCCAACCTGCAGCGCACCGCCGACTGGCGGCTGCGCATCGACTCGCTGTTCGAGCGGCACGACGTGCTGCTCACACCCAGCACCCTGGGCGAGGCGCCGCAAGGGCTGGAAGCCACCGGCGACCCGCTGTTCTGCCGCAGCTGGTCGTTGCTGGGCCTGCCCAGCGTGCACCTGCCCTTTGCCACCGGCGCCCTGGACCTGCCGATGGGCCTGCAACTGGTGGGCCGCTTTGGCGAAGACCACAAGCTGCTGGCCGCCGCGCACTGGGTGCACGAGCGGCTGACGCGCTGAAGACGGCCGATGCAGACCCACACCCCTGACACTGGCGCCATCCCGGCCGACAGCATGCCGCTGACAGCCCTGCTGAGCCGGCATTCGATCGGGCCGCGCTGGATGGTGGCGCCCGGCCCCGACGACGATCAATTGGCGCTGGCCGTTCAGGCCGCGCTGCGCGCGCCCAACCACGGCCGCATGCGCCCCTGGCGCATGGTGACGGTCAGCGAAGCGCAACGTCCGGCGCTGGCCGACCTGTTCGAGCAGTTCGCCCGCGACTCCGGCAAAAGCGAGGAAGACGTGGCGATCGAACGCGAGCGCGCCTTCAACGGGCCGGTGCTGGTGGCATGGATGGCGCGCATCGACACCGGCGTGGCCAAGGTGCCGCCGCACGAACAATGGATCTGCGTCGGCGGCGCCTTGAGCAACTTCATGAACGCACTGCACTTCATGGGCTATGGCGCCAAGATCCTGAGCGGCCGCAAATGCCAGCACCCGGCGCTGGTCGAGGCCTTCTGCGCGCCCGGTGAACAGCTGGTGGGCTTCGTCTGCATCGGCACGCCAACCCGCGCCCTGGAACCGCGCGAACCGGACGAAGCCACGGGCCTGCTGCAGGCCTGGAGCGTACCGGCGCGCTGAGCTTCAGGGCCGCGGGTGGCGCAACCGCCAGCCCTGCCAGGCGCTCAGGGTGGCCAGCACGCTGCTCAGCAGGGCGACCCAGAACACGCTGGCCAGGCCGAAGCGCGCACTGAGCACCCCGCCCCCCAGACCGGCGAGCACGCCGGGCAGACCGTAGCCGAGCACGGCGTACAGGGCTTGGCCGCGCCCGCGCTGCAGGCCCGGGAAATGGTGCGACAGCAGCGCAATGCAGACTGCGTGGTGGGCGGCAAAAGTCAGTCCGTGCAAGGCCTGGGCCAGCAGCAGGACCGGCCAGAGCCCGGCCCAGGCCGCCGTCAATCCCATGCGCAGCACGGCGGCCAGTGCGCACAGCACCAGCCAAGCGGTCAGGCTGAAAGCCGGCAGCCAGCGGCTCTGGGTGAAGAACCAGGCAATCTCGACGAGCACCGACACCGCCCACAGCAGACCGATCATGGTCTTGCTGTAGCCCAAGGCGTCGAGGTACAGCGAGAAGAAGATGTAGATGCCCATGTGCGACAGCACATGGAAGAACACCGCAATGAAGAACCAGCGCACCGGCGGCTTGCGCAGCAACGGCCCGATCGGCTGCTTCTTTTCGTGCGCCGGCACCGCCTCCTTCAGATCGGGCAGCCACCAGACGCTGGCCACCACGGCCAGCAGCGACAGCACCGTCCAGGCCGGGAAATGGCCCATGCCATAGCGCTCGAACCAGGCCCCGGCGGCGAACGCCGTGATCAGGAACCCGAGCGAGCCCCACAGGCGCACGCGGCCGTAGCGCCTGGCGTCAAACGCACCACCACTGCTGACCAGGTGCGCCATCGCCGCCTCGCTCATGGGCATCATGGCGCTGGTGTGCAGGAACATCAGCCCCAGCACGCCCGCCAGCCACCAGAAGCCGCCAGGCAGCCACAGGCCGCAGGAGATCAGCAGCGCCGCGCTGGCGCCGTAGCGCAGCAGCTTGACGCGCTCGCCGGTGTGGTCGCTCAACCAGCCCCAGGCATAGGGCGCCACCAGGCGCGTGGCCGACTGCACGGCCGTCAGCAGGCTGATGGCCACCAGCCCCAGCCCCAGTTCCTTGAGCCATAGCGGCAGGTAGGGGTTGAAGAAGCCGATGTGGGCGAAGTAGCTGGCCGACAACGCCGCAAACGGCGCCAGCTGCCGGCGGGTGGCGGACACTACGTCTTCTCGCTCCAGAACACGCCGCCGGTGGCCCAGTCGGACTTCCTGATGTCGGTCAGGATGACGTCGACGGATTCAGGCTTCGTCCCCAGGGTCTTGCAGGCGGCCTCGGTGACGGCCTTGACGAATTCCCTCTTCTGTTCGGGCGTGCGGCCCTCGAACATTTCAACGCGGATGGTGGGCATGAAAAATCTCCTTGGTTTCAGTCTTTGTAGGAAGGGTCGATCTTGTCCAGGCGGCGCAGCAGGGCCGGCCATTCGGCGTCGCCGTCGCGCTCAGCTCCGTCACCGACCCACTGCCGGTAGGTGTGCTGCGCCACGGCGTCGCTGACCTGCAGCACGCTGCCGCCGCTAGCCGCCATGGCGGTGAGCTGGGCACGCGCGGCGCGCTCCAGATGGTGCATCAGCATATAGGCCTCGGCCACGGTCTGGCCGACGGTCAGCGTGCCGTGGTTCTCCAGGATCAGGCCGTCGAGTTCGCCGAGCCTGGCCACCAGGCGCTCGCCCTCCGGCCCGCCCAGCGCCAGGCCCTCGTAGGCATGGCGGCCCAGGCGCTGGAACAGGCGCATGGCGTGTTGCGTGGTGGGCAGCAAACCGCCCGGCACCATGGCCAGCGCCATGCCCCAGTGCGTGTGCAGATGCAGCACGCAGCCGGCATTGGCACGCGCCGCGTGGATGGCGCCGTGAATGGCAAAACCGGTCGGGTTGACGCGGTGCGGCGAGTCGCCCAGCTTCTCGCCGCGGGTGTTGACCTTGACCAGGTTGGAGGCGCAGACCTCCTCGAACAGCAGGCCGTAGGGGTTGATCAGGTAGGCGCCCGCTTCACCCGGCACGGCGGCTGAGATGTGGGTGTAGATGGTGTCGTCCCAGCCATTGAGCGCGGCCAGGCGGTAGGCGGCGGCCAGATCGACCCGCACGGCCTGTTCGGCCTCGGAGACTTTCCGCGCCGGCATGGCTCAGGCCTGGTTGGTTGAGCCGGGTATCGGGCCCACGACCAGCTTGACGTCGCCGCACTGGGCGCGCTGGCGCAACGCGTGCTCCATCACCACCAGGGCCAGCATGGCCTCGGCGATGGGCGTGGCGCGGATGCCGACGCAGGGGTCGTGCCGGCCCTTGGTCACCACCTCGGTGCTGTGGCCCTCGACGTCGATCGACTCGCGTGGTGTGAGGATGGAGCTGGTCGGCTTGATGGCAATCGAGACTTCCAGGTCCTGCCCGGTGCTGATGCCGCCCAGCACGCCGCCGGCCTTGTTGGCCTTGAAGCCCTGCGGACTGAGCGCATCGCCATGGGTACTGCCCTTGTCGGCCACGGCCGCGAAGCCGGCGCCGATCTCCACGCCTTTCACCGCATTGATGCCCATCATGGCGAAGGCGATGTCGGCGTCGAGCTTGTCGAACAGCGGCTCACCCAGGCCGACCGGCATGTGGCTGGCCGTGACGCGCAGGCGCGCACCGCAGGAGTCGCCGGCCTTGCGCAGGGCTTCCATGTAGGCCTCCAGCGCCGACACGTCGGCCACCGGGGCGAAGAAGGGGTTGGCGGACACGTGGTCCCAGGACTCGAAGGGAATGGCGATCTCGCCGATCTGCGTCATGCAGCCGCGGAACTCGGTGCCGTACTGGGCACGCAGCCATTTTTTGGCGACCGCGCCGGCCGCCACCATGGGAGCGGTCAGGCGCGCCGAGGAACGGCCGCCGCCGCGCGGGTCGCGGATGCCGTACTTGTGCCAGTAGGTGTAGTCGGCATGACCGGGGCGGAAAGTCTGCAGGATGTTGCCGTAATCCTTGCTGCGCTGGTCGGTGTTCCTGATGAGCAGGCAGATCGGCGTGCCGGTGGTCTTGCCCTCATAGACGCCAGAGAGAATTTCCACCGCGTCAGGCTCGTTGCGCTGGGTGACGAATTTGGAGGTGCCGGGGCGACGGCGGTCCAGGTCGGGCTGGATGTCGGCCTCGCTCAGTTCCATGCCCGGCGGGCAGCCGTCGATCACGCAGCCGATGGCCGGGCCGTGGGATTCACCAAAGTTGGTGACCGCGAAGAGGTTTCCGAAGGTATTGCCGCTCATGGGAGGGATTATCCCAGAGAGTATT
Organism: Curvibacter sp. GWA2_64_110; assembly: GCA_001797315.1. GTDB lineage: Bacteria > Pseudomonadota > Gammaproteobacteria > Burkholderiales > Burkholderiaceae_C > Hylemonella. Next base: position 89,779 of record MGPC01000037.1, on the reverse strand, counting down.
CGACTCCCCGGCGTCCGCTTCGGGTCGCCGCGGCCCTCGCACTCAGGCGTCTTTGGCGGCGGGCTGCGCTTCTTCTTCCGGCCAGTCGCGGATGTAGGCCTTGAGCATCTTGTTCTCGAAGTTCTGGGCATCGACCACGGCCTTGGCCACGTCGTAGAAGCTGATCACGCCCATCAGCATCTTCTTGTCCATGACCGGCATGTAGCGGGCGTGGCGGTCCAGCATCATGCGGCGCACCTCGTCCATGTCGGTCTCCATGGTGCAGGTCAGCGGCGCGTCGTCCATGGCGGTACGCACCAGCGTCGTGCCGATGCTGCCGCCGTTTTTCACGGCCTGCTGGATGACCTCACGGAAGGTCAGCATGCCCACCAGGTCGCCATGGTCCATGACCACCAGCGAGCCGATGTCTTTTTCCGCCATCACCTCGGTCGCGCGGGCCAGCGGCTCGTCGGGGGTGACGGTGTACAGGGTGTTGCCCTTGACGCGCAGGATGTCGCTGACTTTCATGGTGTGCTCCTCGTGACTCTCAAGGGCATGGAATATAGCCCACAATGGCATCATTCAACCCCGAACGGAACAGCAGGTCAAGCCAGCACGCGACACGCCTTGCGCCGCCTGCAGCCGTCCGAACCACAAAACTGCGGAGACTTCCATGCCCGGTTATTCCGACCCCGGCTTCGACACCCTGGCGCTACACGCCGGTGCCGCGCCCGACCCTGCCACCGGCGCGCGCGCCGTGCCGATCCACCTGACCACCTCCTTCGTCTTCGAATCGAGCGACCACGCCGCCGCCCTGTTCAACCTGGAGCGCGCCGGCCACGTCTACAGCCGCATCAGCAACCCGACCAACGCGGTGCTCGAGCAGCGCATGGCGGCGCTGGAAGGCGGCATTGGCGCCATTGCCGTGGCCAGCGGTCAGGCAGCACTGCATCTCTCCATCGCCACGCTGATGGGCGCCGGCGCGCACATCGTGGCCAGCACGGCGCTGTACGGCGGTTCGCAGAACCTGCTGCACTACACCTTGCGCCGCTTCGGCATCGAGACCACTTTCGTCAAACCGGGCGACATCGACGGCTGGCGCAAGGCGGTGCGGCCCAACACCAAGCTGTTCTTCGGCGAAACCGTGGGCAACCCGGGCCTGGACGTGCTGGACATCCCGACCGTGAGCGCCATCGCCCACGAGGCCGGCGTGCCGCTGCTGGTGGACTCCACCCTCACCTCGCCCTGGCTGATCAAGCCTTTCGAGCACGGCGCCGACCTGGTCTACCACTCGGCCACCAAGTTCCTGAGCGGCCACGGCACCGTGATCGGCGGCGTGGTGGTGGACGGCGGCAGCTTCGACTGGGATGCCTCGGGCAAATTCCCCGAGCTGAGCCAGGCCTACGACGGCTTTCACAACATGGTGTTCACCGAGGAGTCGACCATCGGCGCCTTCCTCTTGCGTGCGCGCCGCGAAGGCCTGCGCGACTTCGGTGCCTGCATGAGCCCGCACACCGCCTGGCTGATCCTGCAAGGCATCGAAACCTTGCCGCTGCGCATGGCGCGCCACATGAGCAACACCGAGCGCGTGGTGCAATTCCTGGCCAGCCAGCCCTTTGTCTCGCGCGTCGGCCACCCGCTGCTGGAAAGCCACCCCAGCCATGCGCTGGCCAAGAAGCTGCTGCCGCGCGGTGCCGGCTCGGTGTTCAGCTTCGACATCAAGGGCAACCGCGAGCAGGGCAAGGCTTTCATCGAGACGCTCAAGGTCTTCAGCCACCTGGCCAATGTGGGCGACTGCCGCAGCCTGGTGATCCACCCGGCCAGCACCACCCACTTCCGCATGAGCGACGAGGCGCTGGCGGGTGCCGGCATCTCGCAGGGCACCATCCGCCTGTCGATCGGCCTGGAAGACCCGGACGATCTGATCGACGACTTGAAGCGCGCATTGAAAGCGGCAGAAAAGGCAGGTGCATGATGGAATTGATCGTCAACGGCGCCAAGACCTATTGCTACACCGGCGGCAAGGCGTTTGATGCTGCCAAGCCCACTGTCGTCTTCATCCACGGCGTGCTCAACGACCACAGCGTCTGGATCCTGCAGAGCCGCTACCTGGCCAACCACGGCTGGAACGTGCTGGCAGTCGATTTGCCGGGCCACTGCCGCAGCGCCGGCGAGGCGCCGGAAACGGTGGAACAGGCAGCCGGCTTCATCGCCGCCCTGCTCGACGCCGCGAAGGTACCGCGCGCCGCGCTGGTGGGCCACAGCTGGGGCTCGCTGATCGCGCTGGAGGCGGCTGCGCGACTGAAAGACCGCATCAGCCATCTGGTGCTGGTCGGCACGGCCTTCCCGATGAAGGTGTCGCAGGCCCTGCTCGATGCCTCGCTCAATGAGCCGATGAAGGCGCTGACCATGATCAACGTCTTTTCGCGCAGCACGCTGGCCGCGCCGCCCTCGGTGCTCGGCCCCGGCACCTGGGTCTATGGTGCTGGCATGGCGCTGGGCCGGCGCGTGCTGGCCAGCAACCGCAAGGTCAACCTGTTCCACCGCGGCTTCAAGGCCTGCGACAGCTATGCCAATGGCGACAACGCGGTGGCGCAGATCAACTGTCCGGTGCTGTTCCTGCTCGGCGCGCAAGACCAGATGACCATGCCCAAGGCCGCGCAGGGGCTGATCGCCAAGGCGCGCGAAGCCGGCAAATCAGTGCAGGTGGTGAAGCTGCCGGTGGGCCACCACCAGATGAGCGAAACGCCGGACGAGACGCTGTTCGCGATCCGCGATTTCCTGGCCTGCTGAAGCTCAGACCGGCACCGCAGGGCGGCGGTGCCGGTCCACCCAGTAGCCCCACAGCACCAGCAGCCACTGCAGTTGCCCGACCCAGGCAAGCGCCAGCACATTCGGCGGCGGCGCGCCGAACAGGTTGCCGGCGTAGATGATGAACAGGAAGAGCACCAGACCCAGCAGCCCCCAACGGCCAACCCCGTCAAGGGCAACGGTATTGCGCGCATAGACCCAGGCACCCAGGGCAAACATGGGCACTTCCAGCGCCAACGTCAGGGACAGCGATGACCAGACATTCAGGCCCAGCAGCGCATCGCCCCAGGGCGACAGCGGCAGGTCGGGCCGGTGCACCATCAGATCGAGCGCCCAGTGGCTCAGCACCAGAAAGCCCAGCACCAGGGCGCCGCGCCGGTCGCGTTTGAGCAGCCCGTAGACCACACCCAGCAGGACCGCCCAGCCCAGCACGGCCAGCAGGCTGTGCGTGAACGGGTAATGCTCGAACACCAGCGGCGTCACCACCGTGGCGCCCGGCTCGATGCGCACGCGCTCGATGCCCAGCAGCAAAAACGTCGGCCACAGCAGGTCGATGAACTGGGCGGCGAGGAACAAGGTGCCGAGCGACACCTTGGAGGCGAGCGGTTTGGCGCCGAAGCCGAGGGCAAAGTGGCCGATGAACATGGGTGTTGCCTTGGATCTGAAATGAGCCAATGAAGGCGCTCGCTAGTCGGCATGCCCTCTCAGGGCGACGAACTCGCCCGCAAACAGCCCGGCCTCCTGGCCGTCGTGTTCGAGCACGGACGCTACCGTGATCCGGGCCTTGCCCTTGCGCGCCAGCATGCGGGTGAAGTGCTCCCAGTCTTGCGGCGACCCCAGCGAGGCACGTGCGGTAAACGCGCCATCGATCGGCCGTTCGTAACTCATGCTGTTGCGCTGAATCACGAGACGGCTGGCGATGCCGGCCCGGGCCAGCCGCGTGTGCAGCAGCGACCAGGCCGAGAGGATGGCCAAGGCCGAGGCGCTGCCGCCGAAAACCGTGTCGCGGTGGTTGATGTTGGGCGCCAACGGCGCTGCCAGCACGACGACCTCGTCCTGCACGGACAGGACCGACACCTGCATCGCCCTGGACAAGGGGATGTGGTCGTGCAGGTAGTTTTCCAGCTCACTCGGTTGCACTGTCTTTCCTTTCACTCGCTCTTCAGCGCATGCCTGCGCCATTGGCACTATAGCCCGCCGCACGGTCGCTCAGGACATGGCTTGCGAGCCGCCGTACCGCGGTCTAAACTGCGCCCACAACAAAACCAGGAGACCAGTTTGAACACCACCGCCGCATCCACCGACCCCAAGGCCTTCAGCAGCTTTGCCGAGTTCTATCCCTTTTACCTGGGCGAGCACAGCAACCGCACCTGCCGCCGCCTGCACTTCGTCGGCAGCTCGCTGGCTCTCGCCTGCCTGACCATGCTGCTGGTCACGGGCAAGCCGCAGTACTTCCTGTACGGTCTGCTGTGCGGCTACGGTTTTGCCTGGCTCGGCCACTTCGGTTTCGAGAAGAACAAGCCGGCCAGCTTCAAGCGTCCGCTCTACAGCTTCATGGGCGACTGGGTGATGTACAAGGACATCTGGACCGGCAAGATCAAGCTCTGACCGGCGCGTCGGGCCACCATTGGCACCACAAAACGCTACTGATTTTATAGCGCCTCACGCAGCAGGGATGAGGACTTCATGCCATTTATGGTCATGAATGCGGTGCGTGGCGACGGCGTCAGCAGCAAGCGGTCGACCAGCGGGCCGATGGCGGTGGCCTCCGGGTCGACCAGCAGCACGTAACGGCCATCGCCGTCTTCCAGCCGCCCCACCCAGTCCAGCGCCACCAGGGTACCGAGCACCGACTGAAGCTGCACCGGGTCGACGCGCAAGGCCTCGGCCAGAGCCTCGGCCGACAGCCCCCGGCGCCCGGCCTGGCTGCTGGCCAGCAGTTGCGACAAGGTATCGAGCGCCAGCGTGAATTCCCAGCCCGGCGTGCCGCCGCGGCGCGACACGCCCATGAGCAGGCTGGGCAGGTAGGCGGTGATGACCGCGCCCAGCAGCACGATGACCCAGACCACGTAGATCCAGACCAGCAAAATAGGCACAGTGGCAAAGGCGCCGTACACGGCCGAATAGGTCGGGACCGCCTTGACGTAAATCGCCAGCAGTTTCTTGGCCAGCTCGATGCCGGCAGCAGAGAAGATGCCGCCGGCCCAGGCGTGGCCCCACTTCACCTGGGTGTTGGGCACGTAGTAGTAGGTGGCCGCCATGCCGCCGGCGACCATGAAAAACTCCAGCAGATCGAGCAGGAAGCGCACGCCGCCCGGCATCCCCCCCACCAGGCCGCGCGACGCCGAGATGAGGTAGGAGGTGATGGTCAGGCTCGAGGCCAGCAGCAAGGGGCCGAGCGTGATGGCCGTCCAGTAGATCAGCAGACGCTGCCCCAGCGGGCGCGACTGGCGCACGCGCCAGATGCTGTTGAGCGTGCGGTCGATGGTGAACACCAGGCTCAGCGCGGTGGCAAACAGCACCGCCAGACCCACCGTCCCCAGGCGGCTGGCCTTGCCGGCAAACTGCGTCAGGTAGCCCAGCACCTGGCGTGCAATGTTGTCGGGAACCAGGCTTTCCACCAGCCACTTCTGCAGCACCTCCTGCAGCTTGCCGAACATGGGAAAGGCGGTGAACACCGCCAGTGCCACCGTAAACAGCGGCACCAGGGCAATGATGGTGGTGAAGGTCAGGCTGCTGGCGGTCAGGCCCAGGCGGTCTTCGCGGAAACGCTCGCGCAGGGTCAGCGCCGTGTTTCCCCAGGGAAAGTGCGACAGGTCTTGGACAAAGGCTTGCAGTCGGGATGGCTCGCTCATCCCGCTATGATGCCACCTCCATGACCGCCGCCGACCATCCCGTTTCCTCCCCCGTTCGCCTCAGCCGCCTGCTGGCCGTGGGCAGCCTGCTGGGCCTGATCGCACTGGGCCTGGCCTGGGAGTTGTGGCTGGCGCCCTTGCGTCCCGGCGGCTCATGGCTGGCACTGAAGGTGCTGCCGCTGTGCCTGCCGCTGGCCGGCCTGCTGAAGAACCGCATGTACACCTACCGCTGGGTCAGCCTGCTGATCTGGCTGTACTTCATCGAAGGCGTGGTACGCGCGACCAGCGAGCCGGCACCCGGCGCCTGGCTGGCCGCCCTGGAAGTGCTGCTGTGCCTCACGCTGTTTGCCGGCTGCACCCTGCACGTGCGCCTGCGCCTGAAGGCCGCCAAGGCCGATCCGGATACCGAACCTTTGACACCATGACCACCCCTACCGAACTGCTTGACCAACTGCGCCAGATCGTCGGCGCCGCGAACGTATTAACCGAAGGCGACCTGACGGCCTGGGAGCTGGACTGGCGCCGCCGCGAACGCGGCAGTGCCCTGGCCGTGGTGCGCCCCGGCAGCACCACCGAAGTGGCCGCTGTGGTGAAGGCCTGCGCTGCTGCCGGCGTCAGCATGGTGCCGCAGGGCGGCAATACCGGCATGGTGGTGGGCTCCACGCCCGACGCCAGCGGCCGGCAGGTGGTGCTGAGCCTGACGCGCATGAACAAGGTGCGCGCGCTCGATGCCGGCAATCTGACCATCACCGTGGATGCCGGCTGCGTGCTGCAAAGCCTGCAGGAGGAATGCGAGAAGGCCGGCTTCCTGTTCCCGCTCAGTCTGGCCTCGGAAGGCAGCTGCACCATCGGCGGCAACCTTGGCACCAACGCCGGCGGCACCCAGGTGGTGCGCTACGGCAACACGCGCGAACTGTGCCTGGGGCTGGAAGTGGTGACCGCGCAAGGCGAGGTCTGGAACGGACTGACCGGCCTGCGCAAGGACAACACCGGCTACGACCTGCGCCACCTCTTCATCGGCTCGGAAGGCACGCTGGGCGTGATCACCGGCGCCACCATGAAGCTGTACCCGATGCCGAAAGCGCAACTGACCGCCTTTGCCGCCGTGCCCTCGCTGGAGGACGCCGTGAAGCTGCTGGGCCTGGCGCACCAGCACCTGAGCGCAGGCCTGACCGGCTTCGAGGTCATGGGCCAGTTTGCGCTCAGCCTGGTGGCCAAGCACTTCCCGCAGCAGCGTGTGCCGTTCTGGCAGGAATCGCCCTGGTGCGTGGTGCTGGAAAACTCGGACAACGAATCGGAAGCCCATGCGCGCGAATGCTTCGAGCGCCTGCTGGAAGCCGCCATGGAAGCCGGCCACGTGACCGACGCCGTGGTGGCCGAGAGCATGGCGCAGGCCCACGCGCTGTGGCACATCCGCGAGAGCATTCCGCTGGCGCAGGCCGAGGAAGGGCTGAACATCAAGCACGACATCTCGATCAACGTCTCGCGCATCCCCGAGTTCGTGAACGAGACCAACGCCCTGCTGCTCAAGCACTTCCCCGGCGCCCGCCTGGTGACCTACGGCCACCTGGGCGACGGCAACCTGCACTACAACGTGCAGGCGCCGGAGGGCGACGACCAGGCGCGCTTCCTCAACGAGGAGGAAGCACCGATGAACGAGCTGGTGTACGAGGTGGTGGACCGCTACAACGGCTCGATCTCGGCCGAGCACGGCATCGGCAGCCTGAAGGCCGACAAGCTGGCACACCACAAGTCGCCGGTGGCGCTTGACCTGATGCGCTCGATCAAGAAGGCGCTGGACCCGCAGAACCTGATGAACCCGGGCCGGGTACTCCGGACCTGAACTCCGGCACGAACCGCTCAGCCTTTGACGTAGCGCGCCAGCACCGCTTGCAGATCCGCAGGGGCACCCTTGAACTGCACACCAATGACGAAGCCGCTGCGCTTGCTGCTGTAGGTGCTGTGGGCAATGACGGCGGCGGTTTGCGCCTTGTGCAGGCCGCCGTCCGGCAGCGGCAGCGTGAACGCCAGGTTGCAGGTGGTGCCGGGGGGCAGATTCACGTCGACAATGAGGCTCATGCCGCTGGCGCCGGCATCGATGGAGCGGACTTCCATCTCCGGCCGGCCCGCCAGCGCCAGGCGCACGCGCACGCTCAAGGGTTTGCGCTCCACCTGTCTGCGTTCGCCATCGGGCTGGGAGGTAAGAATCGCGCTCATGATTTTCTCGCCTGATATGTAGTGGTCAACATAACCGCTGATTTGTTTGTTTCCACTATAAAACAGGTCTGTGACAACTTGTGCCGGGGCCGGGCGGCATCCGTCCGACTTGTAGGAAAATCTCGTCCATGACCTCCCGTCCCATCCGCTCCCAGTACGAAGACTTCATGCGCCACGTGTACACCACGGGCGTGACCAAGACCGACCGCACCGGCACCGGCACGCGTAGCGTGTTCGGCCACCAGATGCGCTTCGACCTCAACGAGGGCTTTCCGCTGGTGAGCACCAAGAAGGTCCACCTCAAGTCCATCATCCATGAGCTGCTGTGGTTCCTCACCGGTTCGAGCAACAACAACTGGCTGAAAGAGCGCGGCGTCAGCATCTGGGACGAATGGGCCAAACCCGACGGCGACCTGGGGCCGGTCTACGGCGTGCAGTGGCGCAGCTGGCCAACACCGGACGGCGGCCACATCGACCAGATTGCCGACGTCATCAAGACCCTCAAGAGCAACCCGGACTCGCGCCGCATCATCGTCAGCGCCTGGAACGTGGCCGAGCTGAACAAGATGGCGCTCATGCCCTGCCACGCCTTCTTCCAGTTCTACGTGGCGCCATCGCAGGTGGCCGGCGAACCTGCCAAGCTCTCCTGCCAGCTCTACCAGCGCAGCGCCGACATCTTCCTCGGCGTGCCCTTCAACATCGCCAGCTACGCCCTGCTGACCCACATGGTGGCGCAGCAGTGCGATCTGGCCGTGGGCGATTTCATCTGGACCGGCGGCGACTGCCACATCTACAGCAACCATCACGAGCAGGTGGAACTGCAACTGAGCCGCGCCCCCTTTGCCTACCCGACGCTGAACATCAAGCGCCGGCCGGCGTCGATCTTCGAGTATGAATACGAGGACTTCGAGGTGCTGGACTACCAGTGCCATGCGGCCATCAAGGCTCCGGTGGCGGTGTGATCAGCCGCCGCCAATTGCTGGCCTTGATCGCCCTCACGCTGATGTGGGGCATCAACTGGCCGATGATGAAGCTCTCGCTGCGCGAGCTCTCGCCGATGTACTTTCGCGCCTGCACCATGACGGCCGGCGCGATCTTTCTCTACAGCTGGTACCGCGCACGCGGCCTGCGCATGCTGCCGCAGGGTACCGAATGGAAATCGGTGGCCAGCATCGGCCTGCCCAACATGCTGGGCTGGCACACGGTGTCCATCCTGGGCGTGAAGGAACTGGCTTCGGGCCGCGCCGCCATTCTGGGCTTCACCATGCCGATCTGGACCGTGCTGATCGGCGTGCTGTTCCTGGGTGAAAAACTCACGCGCCGCGTGGCGTTTGCCGCCGTCGCAGTGGCGGTGGCCATCACCTTGCTGATCTCGCATGAATTCACCACCCTCTCCGGTCGGCCGCTGGGCATCGTCTGGATGGAGATCGCCGCCGTCTGCTGGGCCATCGGCACGCTGATGGTGCGCCGCGCCCACCTCACGCTGCCGGTGGAAACGCTCACGGTGTGGATGATGATCCTCACCAGCGCCTGCCTGTGGCTGATCGCATTGGTCAGCGAACCGTGGCCCCGCTGGCAGTTCAGCACGGCCATGTGGGCCAGCCTGGCCTATGGCGCCTTCATCAACTACGGCTTTGCCCAGACCATGTGGGCCGGGCTGGCGCGCAACCTGCCGCCGGCCACCAGCGCCATGAGCATCATGGCCATTCCGCTGATCGGCACGCTGAGTGCCACTGTCATCGTCGGCGAATGGCCGCACTGGCAGGACTTCGTCGCCATCGGGTTCGTCATGGCGGCGATCGCCGCCGTGCTGTTGCCGCCGCGTACGCCACCTCTTCGGGGAAAAACCGCATGAAACTGCACCTCATCTTCGCCCGCGCTGCCAATGGCGTGATCGGCAAGGACGGCACCATGCCCTGGCACCTGCCGGAGGACCTGGCCCACTTCAAGCGCACCACGCTGGGTTGCCCGGTGATCATGGGGCGCAAGACCTGGGAGTCGCTCCCCGCCCGCTTCCGCCCCTTGCCCGGCCGCATCAACGTGGTGGTGACGCGCCAGCGCGATTGGCAAGAAGCCGGTGCCAGCGTGGCGCACTCGCTGCCCGAAGCCATCGCGCTGTGCGGTGATGCGGCCGATGCCTGGATCATCGGCGGCGCCGACATCTACGCCCAGTCGCTGCCGCTGGCCAGCACGGCCGTGGTCACGGAGATCGAGGCCGACTTCGAAGGGGACGCATTTGCGCCACAATTCGGCCCCGAGTGGCAGGAAGTGGCGCGCGCGCGCCACACGGCCACCAACGGTTTGAACTTCAGTTTTGTCACTTACCAGCGTACAGAAGGAAATTGATATGTCCGGACATGGTTTTCACGTCCACGGCCCGCACGACCACGAACTGGAACACGCCCAGCAGGGCGACCACGGCAGCGGCATGACCAACCAGATCGCGATGTTCACCGCCATCATCGCCACCGTGGGCGCCATCTTCGCCTACATGGGCGGCGCCACCCAGGCCAATGCCGGCCTGTACAAGAACAACGCAGCGATCAAGAAAACGGAAGCCTCCAACCAGTGGAACTACTTCCAGTCCAAGAGCACCAAGCAGTCGCTGGCCGAGGTCTCGCGCGACCTGACCGTGCGCGAGGAAGAGAAGACCAAGTACCAGGCCAAGATCGACCGCTACGAGAAGGAAAAGAACGAGATCAAGGCCGTGGCCGACAAGCTCGAAGCCGACGCCACCGAGTGGGACAAGAAAAGCGACGAGCAGATGCACCAGCACCATCGCTGGGCCCAGGCCACCACCGTGCTGCAGGTCTGCATCGCCCTGGCCGCCATTGCGCTGCTGACGCGCAAGAAGTGGCTGGAGTACGCCATGTTCGGCACCGGGGGACTCGGCGTGGTGATTGGCGCCTTGGCGTCGCTACATATTTGATAGCTGCCCGCGCCTATCTGACAAGCGCCACAGCCTGAAAACACATAGAACCCGATGAAGCTTGCCACCTGGAACATCAACTCGCTGAACGTGCGGCTGCCGCAGGTGCTGGACTGGCTGGCCGCCAACCCGGTCGACGTGCTGGCGCTGCAGGAGCTCAAGCTCACCGACGACAAGTTTCCGTTCGACGCCTTCACGCAGGCCGGCTACCACGCGGCATGTTTCGGCCAGAAGACCTACAACGGCGTGGCCCTGCTGTCGCGCACGCCGCTGACCAACGTGGTGCGCAACATCCCGGGTTTTGACGACGACATGGCGCGCGTCATCAGTGCCGACGTCGGCGACCTGCGGGTGGTGGGGGCTTATTTCCCCAATGGGCAGGAACCGGGCTCGGACAAGTTTGACTACAAGATGGCCTGGCTCAAGGGCCTGCGCGACTGGCTGCGCAGCGAGCTGGCCGCGCACCCGCAACTGGTGCTGATGGGCGACTACAACATCACCTTCGACGACACCGATGTCTGGGACCCCGTCGGCCTGAAGGACACCATCCACTGCACCGAAGAGGAACGCTACCAGCTGCGCGCCCTGATCGCGCTGGGTCTGCATGACGCGTTCCGGCTGTTCGAGCAACCCGAGAAGAGCTATTCGTGGTGGGACTACCGCGACTTCGCCTTCCGCCGCAACCGCGGGCTGCGTATCGACCACATCTTGGTCAGCCATGCGCTCAAACCGCGGGTAACGGCCTGCGCCATCGACAAGGCACCGCGCAAGAACGAACGGCCGAGCGACCACGCCCCCGTCGTCATCGAACTCCAGTCGGCTTGAGACGGTCCCGCCCAGGACTCAGAGCGTCTGGGCGGACTCAGGCGCCCGCAGCGGCACGCGCAGGGTAAAGACCGTGCCGGCCTCGGGCTGGCTGCTGACATCGACGTGCCCACCGAGCACCCCGGTCACGATGTTGTGCACGATGTGCAGCCCCAGACCGGAGCCGCCCTGGCCGAGGCGGGTGGTGAAAAAGGGATCGAACACCCGCTTCAGGTTGTTGGCCGGAATACCCACGCCGTTGTCCCGTACTTCGATCTGCACCTCATCGGCATTGAGGTCGCGTGCGCGTATTTCAATCAAGCCTCGCTGGCCATTTACAAAAGCATGGGTCATGGCGTTGTTGATCAGGTTGTCCAGAACCTGCCCCAGCGGACCGGGATAGCTGTCGAGCTCCAGCCCACTGGCAATGTCCGCCTGCACCTCACAGCCGGAACGGCTGATCACCGGACTGAGGGTGATGGCGATTTCCGAAACGACGTCCTGCAGATTGAATTGCCGGCGCTGTGAACTGGCCCGATCCACCGCCACCTGCTTGAAGCTGCGCACCAGATCACCCGCCCGCATCAGGTTGCGCACCAGCACCTCGGTGGCGAACTGGGCATCCGCCATGAAGCGGTCAAGATCCGAGCGGCGCAGGCCGGCATGGACCTGCCCGACGAACATCTGCAAGCGGTGCTCCAGCGTGGTTGCCACAGTCAGGCCGTTGCCGATCGGCGTGTTGAGTTCATGCGCCACACCGGCCACCAGCGAGCCCAGTGCGGCCATCTTTCCCGAACGCACCAGCTCATCCTGCGCATGGCGCAGGGTTTCCAGAGCCTGGGCCAGTTCCGCATTGGTCTGCTCCAGCTTGAGAGTACGCCGTTGCACCCGCTCTTCGAGTTGCTGGTTGATTTCGCGGATTTCCTGTTCCGCCGCACGCTGGGCCGTGACATCCTTCACGGCCAGCATCAAGCAGGTCTCGCCTTCGGACTCGAAAAGGCTGCCGGCCACCTGGCTGTAGAGCAGATGCCCCTGCTTGTGCCTGAACGTCACATCCAAATCGCGCACCACGCCATCGCGCCGCAAGATCTCGATCAGGTCGACCCGCTGTTGCGGCTCGGCCCAGATGCCCAGCTCGATGGAGGTGTGGCCGATGGCCTCGGCGCGGGTAAAACCCGACAAGGTTTCCCAGTTGTGACTGACTTCGACATAGCGGCCATCCGACAGGCGCGTGATGGTCAGGGTGTCGGGCACCAGGTTGAACACCTTGGCAAAAATGGCATTGCGCTTTTGCAGCGCCTCATCGGCCTGGCCACTGAACACCGCCTCCACCGGCAGATCCGGTTGCTCAGCCGCCCGGTCCGTCCTGCGCCGCCCAAGGAAGACACCCAGCAACAAGCCTGCTGCCAGCATTGCAAACGCGATCCCGGCCATTTCCATTGGCATGACTCCATCTCCGCCTTGCGGCACCAACCGTCATTATGGAGGGCCGGTCTGGCCCGCCCGAGGGATCAGGGCGCCTATTCGAGCCCGAGTTCCTGGATCTTGCGCGTGATGGTGTTGCGGCCGATGCCGAGCTTGTGCGCCGCTTCGATGCGACGTCCCTTGGTGTTGGCCAGCGCCGTGAGAATCAGCTTGCGCTCGAAGCGGCGCGTCAGCTCGTCCCACACGTCTTCACGGCCGCTGCTCAGCAAGGCCAGCGCTTCCGCCTCCAGTCCACCTTCCCAGCCGTCGCCCGACACTGGCATCGGCACAGGCGCAACGTCGGCACCGGCCTGCGCCAGCGCACCTGATACCGAGGCCGGCGCACCCGCCTGGGCCGGCAAGGACACCACGGTAGCCGGGCTGGCGTCGTCCAGCATGACCTCGGGCGGCAGGTCCTTGGGTTCAATCACCTGGGCCGGCGCCATGACGGTGAGCCAGTGGCAGATGTTCTCCAACTGGCGCACATTGCCGGGGAAGCTGAAACGGCTCAGGCGTTCCAGCGCGGCATCGGAGATGCGCTTGGGCTCGACGCCGAGCTGGCGCGCGCTCTGCTGCAGGAAGTGGCGTGCCAGCATCGGCACGTCCTCGCGCCGCTCGCGCAGGGCCGGCAGGCGCAGGCGGATGACGTTGAGGCGGTGAAACAGATCTTCGCGGAACACGCCTTCCTTGACGCGCTGCTCCAGGTCCTGGTGCGTGGCAGCAATGACGCGCACATTGGCCTTGACCGCGCTGTGGCCGCCGACCCGGTAGAAATGGCCGTCCGAGAGCACGCGCAGCAGCCGGGTCTGCAGATCGAACGGCATGTCGCCGATCTCGTCGAGGAACAAGGTTCCGCCCTCGGCCTGCTCGAAACGGCCGCGGCGCATGGTCTGCGCACCGGTGAAGGCGCCGCGCTCGTGGCCGAACAGTTCGCTTTCCAGCAGGTCCTTCGGAATGGCCGCCGTGTTGATGGCGACAAACGGGCCGCCGGCACGCGGCGAGTGCTTGTGCAAGGCGCGCGCCACCAGCTCCTTGCCGGAGCCGGACTCGCCGGTGATAAGCACGGTGACGTTGCTCTGACTCAGGCGGCCGATGGCACGGAACACATCCTGCATGGCCGGCGCTTGCCCCAGCATCTCGGGCGTCTCGCTGATGCTCTCCTGCGCCACCTCCTCACGCTGGCTCTCCTCCACCGCGCGATGGATCAGTTCTACCGCCTTGGGCAGATCGAAAGGCTTGGGCAGGTATTCGAACGCGCCGCCCTGGAAGGCCGAGACCGCGCTGTCAAGGTCGGAAAACGCCGTCATGATGATGACCGGCAGGCCAGGAAAGCGCGCCTTGACCTTCTCCAGCAGCTCCAGACCAGAACCGCCGGGCATGCGGATGTCGCTCACCAGAACCTGCGGGCCGTCCTCGTCATCGTCGAGCGCCGCCAGCACCTCGCGCGGGTTGGTGAAACTGCGCGTGGGCAGCTGTTCGCGCAAGAGCGCTTTTTCCAGCACGAAGCGGATGGACTGGTCATCATCTACGATCCAAATCGGCTTCATGCGTGGCTTACCTCAGGTCATGCTGCCGTGAACGATCAGGGCAGCGGTATCAAAATCTTGAAATCGGTCCGGCCCGGCTCGCTGTCACACTCGATCAGGCCATGATGCTGCTGCACAAAGGTTTGCGCCAACGTCAGCCCCAGGCCGGAGCCGCCCTCCCGCCCAGACACCAGCGGGTAGAAGATGCGGTCCTTGATCGAGTCTGGCACGCCAGGCCCGTTGTCGATCACATGCAATTCCAGTGCCAGTTTGTAGCGCTGCTTGCCGAAAGTGATCTGGCGCGCGATCCGGCTCCGGAACGTGAGCTGCGCATCACCGGCGCTGATGCGCTCGGCCAGCGCCTGGCAGGCATTGTGGGCGATGTTGAGCACGGCCTGGATCAGCTGCTCGCGGTCGCCGCGGAATTCGGGAATCGAGGTGTCGTAGTCGCGCACCACGCGCAGGCCACGGGGAAATTCGGCCAGGATCAGCGAGCGAACGCGCTCGCACACTTCGTGAATATTGACGTCGCCCACCACGTGCGGCCGGCGATGCGGCGCCAACAAGCGGTCCACCAGGGTCTGCAGACGGTCGGCCTCATGGATGATGACGCGGGTGTACTCGGTGAGCTCCTTCGAGTCGATCTCCATCTCCAGCAGCTGTGCCGCACCGCGGATACCGCCCAGCGGGTTCTTGATTTCATGCGCCAGATTGCGGATCAGTTCCTTGTTGGCCAAGGCCTGGTCCAGCAGGCGCTCCTCGCGCTCCTGGCGTGCCTGCTGCTCCAGCGGCAGCAGTTCGACCACGATTTCGTCGGCATGGTCGGTCTGCGTCACGATCACATGCACCGGCAGCACATCACGGTTGGGGCGTTTGAGCCAGGCGTCGTAGCGCAAGGCAGCAAAGTCGTTGCTCTTGACGCCGGCCAGGGCATTGCGCAGCACCTGCGGCTCGGTGAAGCTGGCGGCGAAATCGGTGCCGACGATCAGTCGGCGCGAGGTTCCCAGCGCATCTTCCAAGGCGGCGTTGGCGAACAGTACCGCGCCGTCGCTGTGCACCACCGCCACCAAGGTGGCGAGCAGGTCGAAGGTCTGGAAACGGGAGGAGGATGGGGCGTGCTTTTTCAAGCCGCCTATTTTGACGCAGTTGGCGCGCTCACGCGGCCCAATTCGCGCCGGATGCCGGCAATATCGCTGTCATTGCGCTCGATCTGGGCCTTGAGTTCGGCCACACGGTCGAGATACTTCTGGTGGTTGCGCGTCTCGGGGCCGAGCTTTTCCGGCTCACCGTTGTTGTAGTCCTTGAGCAGTTCCTCGCGCCGGGCTTCGGCCTTGCGCAGCTCGGACTCCAGAATCAGGCGTGCATCGGAATCACGCGAACGCTGTTCGGCCGTGTCGATGCGAGAGCCGGCCTGCGCCGCGGATGCCAGGCGCACGGGCGCCAGGCGCGGCGTCTGCACCACGGTGACATTGCCGCCATCGAGCAGCTTGCAACTGCTCTTTTGCGACTCGGAAATCGTGTTGGTGTACTCATTGCCGCAGCGGTAGATGCGGCCCTGAGCATGACCATCTGCTACGAAAAAAGTAGCAACCAACGGGATCAGCAAAGCGTACTTCATACTTTCTCTCCACGCATCGAAAAATGCAGGGACGGTCGATCAGTATCCATCAAAGCCCGGCAAAGTCCAAACCCGGTAACACTCTGAAAAGAAAAAGGACGGCTGTTGCCGTCCTTTTTTAGCGACACACTGTGGATACCCACAGTGTTTGGCGCCTGCTTACAGGGAGTAGTACATGTCGTACTCGACCGGGTGCGGTGCCATGCGGAAACGCGTGACCTCGCCCATCTTCAGCTCGATGTAGGCGTCGAGCATGCTGTCGGTGAACACGCCGCCCTTGGTCAGGAAGGCACGGTCCTTGTCGAGGTAGTCCAGCGCCTGGTCCAGGCTGTGGCAGACGGTCGGCACCAGCTTGTCCTCTTCCGGCGGCAGGTGGTACAGGTCCTTGGTGGCAGCCTCGCCCGGGTGGATCTTGTTTTCCACGCCGTCCAGACCAGCCATCATCAGGGCCGAGAAGGCCAGGTAGGGGTTGGCAGACGGATCGGGGAAGCGCGCCTCGATGCGGCGGCCCTTCGGGTTGGCCACGAACGGGATGCGGATCGACGCGGAACGGTTGCGCGAGGAATAGGCCAGCTTCACCGGGGCTTCGAAGCCGGGCACCAGGCGCTTGTAGCTGTTGGTGCCGGGATTGGTGATAGCGTTCAGGGCGCGGGCATGCTTGATGATGCCGCCGATGTAGTACAGGGCGAAATCGGAGAGGCCGGCATAGCCGTCACCAGCGAACAGGTTCTTGCCGTCTTTCCAGATCGACTGGTGCACGTGCATGCCGGAGCCGTTGTCGCCGGAGTAGGGCTTGGGCATGAAAGTGGCGGTCTTGCCATAGGCATTGGCCACGTTCCACACCACGTACTTCAGGACCTGGGTCCAGTCGGCGCGCTCGACCAGCGTGCTGAACTTGGTGCCGATCTCGTTCTGGCCGGCGCCAGCCACTTCGTGGTGGAACACCTCGACCGGGATACCCAGCGACTCGAGGATCAGAACCATCTCGGCGCGCATGTCCTGCGTGCTGTCGACCGGGGGCACCGGGAAGTAACCACCCTTGACGGTGGGACGGTGGCCGCGGTTGCCGCCTTCGAGCTGCTTGCCGCTGTTCCAGGGCGCTTCGTACTCGTCGATGGCGAACATCACGTTGCCGGGCTCGTTGCTCCAGCGCACACCGTCGAAGATGAAAAACTCGGGTTCCGGACCGAAATAGGCGGTATCGCCGATGCCGGAAGCCTTCAGGTAGGCTTCGGCGCGCTTGGCGATCGAGCGCGGGTCGCGGTCGTAGGACTTGCCGTCGCTCGGCTCGACCACGTCGCACTGCAGGAACAGCGTGGTTTCTTCGAAGAAGGGGTCGATGTTGGCCGTGTTCGGGTCGGGCATGAGCTGCATGTCGGAGGCTTCAATGCCCTTCCAGCCAGCGATGGAGGAGCCGTCGAAGGCATGGCCCGAACTGAACTTGTCTTCATCGAAGTGCGACACGGGCACGGTCACGTGCTGCTCTTTGCCGCGGGTGTCGGTGAAACGGAAGTCAACGAACTTGACCTCGTTCTCCTTCACCATCTTCATCACGTCTGCGACGGTCTTGGCCATCAGATTCTCCTGGTTGGATGGTTGGTTAAAAATTTCATGGGCATGAATGCAGTTTCTGTGCCAAAGCGGCTCCTGCACGATTGCGCCGAACTTCGTATTTTGCCTTCAGTTTGGCCCCGTTTGACGCGGCAAACCACATCAAAGCGATTATTTGGGATCACAAAATGCACCAACAAAGTGCATTCACATTGCACCAATAGTGACCATCATCAATCGCGCACCAATTCGGGGCCTAACTTGACATCCAAGCGGTGCAGACCCGCCAGCAAGTCCGGATAGGCCTGTGCCACCCGTTCAGGCGCCCCCTTGACGCCGAGTTCAATGTGGCGGCCGTGCTGCGGGTGGTCCACGCTGGGCAGGCTGAAGACCTTGACGCCCTCGAAACGGCGCTCGATCTCTTCCATCAGCGGCGTCAGCGTGGCCTCTATCGAGCCGTAGACGATGACCGACTGTTCGACCCATGCCTTGTCCCGGAACAAGTGACGGTAATGGGTGTCGAGCACCCATTCGATCATCGGCCAAGCCATGACCGGGAAGCCCGGCACAAAATGGACCATGCCACCACCCGTCCCCTGGCAGCTGAAGCCCGGAATCTTGTTGTAGGGGTTGGGAATGATGCGGGCACCGAGCGGGAACATGCCCATGTTCAGGCGGTGGATGTTGTCCGGGCGGTCCGGCTCGTAAGGCACGCCTTGCTCACGTGCCACGTCCTGCATGCGCTCGCGAATCAGCGCCTCGGCGTCGCGGTGCAGCGCCAGTTCAACCCCCAGCGCGCGCGCGGCGCACTGGCGGGTGTGGTCATCGGGTGTGGCACCGATGCCGCCGCAGGAGAACACCACCTCGCCGGAAGCGAAGGCGCGTTGCAGCGTGGCGGTGATGCGTTCGGGCGAGTCACCCACATAGTCGGCATGCGCCAGCTGCAGGCCGCGCGCGTGCAGCAGTTCGATCACCTTGGGAAGATGCTTGTCGGCCCGTTTGCCGGAGAGAATTTCGTCGCCGATGATGATGAGGCTGAATTCAAGTCTGAGGTGAGTCGTCGGCATTTGGGGTATGAGGCAAGACGGGGTTGTCGCTGATGGCAGGCGTCGGACCGGCAGACATGGGCACCGCGGACTCGGACCGCAGCGCATCGAGCGCAGCCAGACAGAAATGCGCGAACCACAGCGAGGAAAAGGCGAAAACGAAGGTGTAGATCCAGATCGCCAGCGGCACCAGCAGCGGCGCAAACACGATGGCCATGGCGCCGATGGCCCAGATCAGTCCGGGCGCCGCCCCCAGGTAGCCGGTCAGGATGCCGATGGTCAGCATCCACAGGCGGTGGCGGCGCAACAACTCGGCACGTTCCTCGCGGCTGGCATGTTCGGCCAGCGTGTCGTAGGCCATCACGCGGTAGGTCAGCCAGCCCCAGACCAGCGGCGGCAAGACCACCACCAGCGGCGGGATCAGCCACAGCGGCATGGACACCAGCAGCGCCAGTGTCGCCAGCAGCGCGGTACCCAGGGCGAACAGCATGCCGCGCCAGAAGGTGCCGCCGTGGCGCCGCGCCAGGCGGGGAAAGCGCCGTTCGGCCACCAGCGACACCAGCGACGGCGTCATGAGCCAGGCCACGGCCAGCAGCGACAGGATGATGATGACGGGCAGCGTGAGCATCAGCAGCACCAGCGGCGCCACGACGCTGCGCAGGTTGCCGGCACCCACGCTCTCGAGCCAGCGCATCAGACTCTCCAGCAACGCCAGCTCGCCCAGCCAGGCCTGCACGGCCTGCACCGCCGACTCCCAGAAGAAATAGACCAACCCGCCGGACAGCGCCACCATCAGCACCAGCGGCAGGAAAGACAGCGCGATCACGCGCGGCCGCAATGAATAGACCAGGGCTCGCCAGAAGGCGTCCAGAAACAGGTTCATGGCGCGGAGCATACCTTGGATGGCATGACGGGGAAATGTCAGGCGCGGCCGAACAGCCGCAGCACGCCCCGCCATTGCTGCGACCAGAAACCGCGTCCGTAATCCCGGCCCTGCTCCACCTGGTCGCGCACGCCGGTCGGGTCAAAGCGCTGTTCGAAATTGGCGGTGCCAAAGAGCATGTCCCACCACGGCAGCAGCACGCCGAAGTTATGTCCCCCAAGCTTGACAGCCCCCACGCTCGGCACTGGCGTGTCCTCGCTGTCCCCACGCGCAGCCTTGCCTTGCGCTTCGCTTGGGCCTGGGGCCTTCGCGCCTTGGGACGGTCCGGCGGCGCTCATATTTGCCTTGATCAACTTGACTGGAGATTCATGCCCAATGCCGATGCTGTGGTGCAGCCGGTGAAAGCGCGGGCTGATCCACAGCCGCTCGCCCCAGCGGCCGAAGGACAGGCGCAGGTTGGCATGCTGGAAGCTCTCGCTGAGCTGGGTGAAGGCGACGATGGCGACGAACTGCCCGGGCGCCACGCCGATCAGCTGGGCCACGACAACCACGATCACGTCGCGCAGCAGGTCGTCGAGCAGGTGGTTGCGGTTGTCGCTCCACATCGTCATCTGGCGCTGTGCATGGTGCAGCGCATGCAGGCGCCACCACCATTCGAACCGGTGCTGGCCGCGGTGGATCCAGTAGTCGACGAAGTCGAACACCACCAGGTACAGCAGCAGGCTGACCAGCGGCAGGTCGGTCACGCCGGGCCAGAGGTCGTCGAGATGGAAGGTGGCCAGCCCGGCCACGCGCAGTTCGCCGAACAGGTCGTCCAGCAGCGGCGTCAGCGTGAAAAACAGCGCCAGGCGGAACAGGCCGAGGCGGTGGATCAGGGTGTAGAGCACGTCGACGCGCACGGTGGCGCGGTCGGTCACGGCCTCGACCGGGCGCCAGCGCTGCAACGGCCCGATGACGGCCAGCAGCACGACCAGCTGCAGCAGCCCGACCAGCAGCCAGCCGGTGGCGTCGTAGGCGTCCTCCAGCCGGTTGCCCAGCCCGAGCCCGAAAGCCAGCGGCTGCACCAGCGCCTCAAACAGCCACTCCTGCAGATCGGCAAAGGCGTTGGCCAGGGCGTCCATGCGTCAATTCTCGCGTGGACGCCGGCCGTCAATCCAGGCCCGATAAGCCGGGTGCTCACGCAGGGTGCGGAAGCAGAAGCCGCGGTCCTTCAGACCCATGATGAGCGGCTCCAGCACGCTGGGCGCCCACGGGTCCTTGCGCGACCAGATGCCCAGGTGCGCCATCAGGATGTCGCCTGAGCGGATGTCGCGCAAGGCCTTCTTCAGCAGCGCGGCGTTGCTGTAGGTCTCGCTCGGCAGCTCGTCGCCGAGGAAACCGGCCACCGCCCAGCCGACGTGGGCATAACCGCAAGCTTTGGCCGCCGCCAGCAGCGCCGGCGAGGTCTTGCCGCCCGGGGCGCGGAACAAGGGCAGTGCCGGCTTGCCGGTGAGCTGTTGCAGCCGGTCGGACGCGGCCTGGATCTGCGCACAGTACTGTGCAGCGTCCCAGACCTGCTCGCGCCCTTCGTCGGCACCGGCCGAAGGGCGCACGCGAAAACGCGGCGCCCCACTATCGCCGGCAACATCGGCCCGCCAGTAGACATGGTCCAGCGTGTGCGAGGCGAATTCATGCCCTTCGGCGGCCCGGGCGCGCCACCAGGGCGCCCAGTGCTCGCCCAGGCTGCCGTCGCCGACGCGGCTGCGCTCCTGAGCGGCGAAGAAGGTCACCCGCACCTGCTGGCGCAACAGCACCTCGGCCACCAGTTCGGCCACGCCCATGTGGCCGGTGTCGAACGTCAGGTAGACCGGTTTCTTGCAGCCTTTTTGGCCCTCAGCCCTTGCCGCAGTTGCGCCAATAGCTATCAAAAAGATAGCAATCAGAAAACCCGGCAGCAGCTTACTGGCGCGGCGCATGGTCGAGTGTCCAGACGCCGTGCGGCGATTTGCCGACCCTGACCTGCCGCACCACCTCGCGTGTGGTGGTGTCGATCACGCTGAGCTTCTTGGCCCAGCGCGAGGCGACGAAGATGTAGCGGCCGTCGGCCGTCAGGTCCATGCAGTCCGGGCCGCTGGGCGCCGGGTACTGGTCCACCATGCTCATGGTCTGGAAATCGATCTTGCTGATGGTGTCGTCCACCCGGTTGCTGACGAAGACGTGACGCCGGTCGCCGACGGCGCGGAAGGCATGCGCGCCCTTGCCGGTGCGGATGTAATTGACCAGCCGGGCGGTCGGGCCGGACACATCGTAGACCTCCACACCTTCGCCGCCGGTCAGGCCGATCAGCAGGAAGCGGTCATCCGGCGTGCCGAACACGTCGGCCGGCAGCGGGCCGGTCTTGCGCCGCCATTTGAGCGTCTGGGTCGGCAGGTCGATCGCCACCAGTTCATCGCTGTCCTGCATGGACGCGTAGGCGGTGCTGCTCTTGCTGTCGATCCAGACGTGGCTGGGCGTCTTGCCGGTGGCAATGCGTTTGGCCAGCGTCAGGTCGCGGCCGTCCCAGCGGTAGATGTCGACGTGGTTGAGCCGGTTGCCGGCGGTGACGAACCACTTCATGTCGGGCGAGAAGCGCAGCTGGTAGGGGTCGAGGATACCGCGCACGGTGCGCTGCACCTCGGCCGTCTGCGGGTCGACGAAGGTCAGCGAGTCGCCCAGCGCATTGGCGATGATGAGCGACTTCTCGTCCGGCGTCAGGTACAGGTGGTGCGGCTCCTTGCCGGTGGTTATGCGCTTGACCACCTTCCAGCTGGCCGGGTCGATGACGCTGACGTCGGCATCGAGCGAATTGAGCACGAAGATCGGCCGCAACTGGGCCCAGGCCCCGGGAGAAAAGGCGCTGGCCGCCAGCAGGACCAGGAACGCGAGAAAGAAGGGGACGGGATGGTGCACGGCGGATGACTTGTTCAGGCAATCTGCAAGTGTAGCGGCCGGCCTGCGCCGCAGCCGGCCTTGGGCGACTGGCCTCGAACGGTGTTTGACCGGCATCAAGGCGCGCTGTGGCCGATCCGCCTCACGTCCAACCCTTCAGCCGTTGATCAGCGCCAGGCCGGTCTCGTCCAGCCAGCGCCACTGCCCCGGCGCCAGATCGGCCGGCAGCTTCAAGCCGCCGATCTGCGAACGGTGCAATCCCTCGACCCGGTTGCCCACCGCCGCCAGCATGCGCTTGACCTGGTGGTATTTGCCCTCGGTCAGGGTCAGGCGCAGGTGATGGCTGTCCACCGCCTCGCAGGCGGCGGCGCGCACCGGCTTGGGGTCGTCGTCCAGCACCACGCCGGCCAGCAGGCGCTGCACCTGCTTGTCGTCCAGCGCGTGCTTGAGCGTCACCTCGTAGACCTTGGGCACATGGTGGCGTGGCGAGCTCATGCGGTGGATGAACTTGCCGTCGTCGCTCAGCAGCAGCAGGCCGGTGGTGTCCTGGTCGAGCCGACCGATCGCCTGCACGCCCTGCACGGCGCCCTTGTTGGGCCGCAGGCGCAGCGGCGACGGCAGCAGCGTGTAGATGCTGGGCCAGGTCGAGGGCTTTTGCGAGCACTCGGTGCCGGCCGGTTTGTGCAGCATCAGGTAGGCCTTCTCATGGTAGGCCCAATCCTCTCTCTGCACCCGGAAACGCAAGCCGGTTGCTTCGAATTCCATAGCAGCCTGCGCACATTCCACGGGCCCGGAGGCATTGTTTTGTTCATAAACCTGAACGTGACCCTGCTGGATCAGGCCGGCACAGACGCGCCGCGTGCCAAAGCCCTGGGAATAAAGAATGTCTTGCAGTTGCATGGTGCCGAGTATCGCAAACCCGTTGCAACGCCCGCCCCTCACTGTGGCGTGTCGGGGAATTTTTTGGCCACCGAGACCATGGCATCGACGTTGCCCAGCACCCAGTCAACGATGGCAGGATCGAAATGCCGACCGCGCTGCTGGCGCAGATAGTCCAGGATGGCCTCCAGCGGCCACGGCTCCTTGTAACTGCGCCAGCTGCCCAGCGCGTCGAACACGTCGGCCACCGCGCCAATGCGGCCATAGAGGTGGATCTGTTCGCCCTGCAGGCCCCGCGGATAGCCGCTGCCGTCCCATTTCTCGTGGTGCTGGCCGGCCAGCAAGGCGGCGGCCTGCAGGATTTCGCGCCGTGACTGGCTCAGCATTTCGTGGCCGATCCCGGCGTGCTGGCGCATCACCGCCCACTCGTCCTCGTCGAGCGAGCCGTGCTTGTGCAGCACGGCATCGGGAATGCCGATCTTGCCGAAATCATGCAGCGGCGCGGCGATCTTGAGCGTATCGGCCTCGCGCTCGGCCAGGCCGATGCCGCGGGCGATCAGGTGGCAGTATTCGGCCACGCGCCGCACGTGCTGGCCGGTCTCGCGCGAGCGGGTTTCGATCGCCTCGCCCAGCATGTAGACGATGTCGCGCTGCGTGCCATCGATCTCCTCGTGCAGCAGCGTGTTCTCGTAGGCGATCGAAACGTTCTGCAGGAACAGCTGGATCAGGTTGGCGTCATCACGGGAGAGCGGCTGCAGGCTGTTGAGGTGGATGATGTTTTCATTGCCGCCCTGCGCCTGGAAGTAGCCCCAGTACTCGCCCTCGCGCAGCAGCGGCTGGCGCGTGCGCAGCACTGTGGCCACGTCTTCCAGCATGTGCGGCGGCAGACTGGAGACGGCCTGGGTACCGAGCAGCGCGACAAAGCTGCCGGTGGCCGCAACCACCAGCACCTCCCCGCCCTCGCGCCGCAACGCCAGGCTGTCGCACTTGATCAGCATGGCATCGCGCTCGAGGTACAGCAACGCCACCAGTTGCTCCAGCACGCCCTGCACAAAGCGGCCGAGGTCGCGCGTCTGGAAGATCTCGCCGGTGGCGTGGATCACGCGCTGCAGGCCAGCGCGGTTGGCATCCAGCGCCATCAGGTCGCGCCAGGAGCGCAGGCTGGTGAGAAGGGTGCTGTAGAGCTTCTGCGCCGAAAGTTCCGACTTTTCCTTGTAGTCATTGATGTCGTACTGGCGAATCACCTCACGTTCGGGTGCCTGCCCGGGCTGGCCGGTGCGCAGGATCAGGCGGATCATCCGGTTGCCCTGCACTTCGCGGATGGTGCGAACCAGTTCCAGCCCGGCGGAGTCATGCTCCATCACCACATCCACCAGCGCCACGGCCGTGTCGGGATGCGCCCGCAGCAGTGCCTCGCCCTCAGCTGCCGAGTAGGCATGGAGGAACTCAAGGCCGCGGCCGTCGAACTCGAAGTCGCCCAGGGCCAGCCGGGTGACTTCATGGACCCCGGCATCGTCATCAATGACCATGACTTTCCAGCCGGGCCGCAGCGGCCGGTTCGCGGGCGTTGCCTCCGGCTCCTGCACAAAAATCATCGCGTCTTCAGGATGATCTGCGTCCTTCATGCCTCCTCCTTTTTCGGCTGCAGCGGGAACCGGATGCGAAACGTGGTGCCCGGACCCGCATGCTTGACCAGATGAATCACCCCACCGAGGGTGCCGGCCACCAGGTTGTAGACGATGTGCAGTCCCAGGCCGCTGCCTCCCGCGCCACGCCGCGTGGTAAAGAAAGGATCGAAGATCCGGTCCTCGATGTCGGACGAAATGCCTTTGCCGTCGTCGGCAAAGTCGAGCTGGAGTTCTTCACCCACCTGCTCGGCCGAAATCCGGATCCGGCCAGGCCGCCCCGGCTCATAGGCATGGGTCAGGGCATTGAGCAGCAGATTGCTCAGGATCTGGTAGATCGCCCCCGGATGGGTGCGGATCGTGAGATGGCGGTTGCTGGCATTGAACACTTGGACCGTGCTGCCCTTGAGCCGCGGCTTGAGGCTGATGATGATCTCGTCAATGTAGTCGTGCAGGTTGAGATGGCGCCATTCTTCGCTCGACTGGTCCACCGCCACCTGCTTGAAACTGCGGATCAGTTCAGCCGCACGCAGCAGGTTGTTGACCAGGATGTCGCAACCGTTGAGACCATGCGCAATGAAGCGCTCCAGCGACGAGCGCTTGAGCGTGCCGCCGTCAAAGGCCCGGCTCAAGCCTTTGAATTCCTCCTGCAACGTGGTGGCCGAGGTCACGCCGATGCCGATCGGGGTGTTGATCTCGTGGGAAATACCGGCCACCAGGGCGCCCAGCGAAGCCATTTTTTCCGATTGCACCAGCTGCGACTGGGTGTCGCGCAGGGTGGCGATGGTGCGGCTCAGGTTCTGGTTGGCTTCGATCAGGGCCAATTCGGCGCGCTTGCGCTCGGTGATGTCGATGCCGGTGCCGATCATGTACTGCAGCCGGCCGGCCTCGTCGGTCAGCATGGCGTTGCACCAGGAGATCAGGCGACGCTGGCCGTCGCGCGTCAGCCACTCCACCTCCAGCATGCGCTGCAGCTTGTCGGGTGAGGTCTGGTTCTCGTGCTTGAGCTGCACTTCCGCCCGTCGCTCCGGCGGAATCACGTACGCCCAGATCGGCCGGTCGCGCAGCTCCTCGAAACGGTAGCCCGTCAGCCGCTCGCAGGCGCCGTTGAAGCGCACGAAGCAGCCGCGGTGGTCGAGCACGAAAATCAGCGTCTCCGCCGTGTTGATGATGGTTTCGGTGAAGGCGCGCTGCTGCTCCAGCTCATGCGTTCGGTCCAGCACCCGCTGCTCAAGCGTCTCGTTCAGGCTGCGCAGGGCCTGCTCGGCCTGCTTCTGCTCGGTGATGTCCTGGATCGAGCCACTGAAACGGATCGGATTGCCCTTTTCATCGCCATGCGCCCCACCACGCAGATGCACATGCTTGAGGCGCCCGTCGGGGAAAACCAGCCGCAGCTGGGTCGAGAAGGTCCCCAGGCTGACTAGTGCCTGCGCCCGCTGCTGACGCAGCGGCCCCAGATCATCCGGGTGAACCAGCGCAGCCACTGCCGCGCGGGGCACATGGCCCGTCGGGGACGTCAGTTCATGGATACGCAACGCTTCATCCGACAGGATGTACTCGTCGCGCGGCAGGTCGAATTCCCAGCTGCCCAGCCGCGCCAGGTGCTGCGCCTCGTTCAGGCGCGCTTCGCTCTGGCGCTGGGCGGCCTCGGACAACTTGCGCTCGGTGATGTCGCGTTCGATGGCAATGAATTTGACCAGCTCACCCGCCTCGTCGTGTACCGGCTTGACATCGATCGCAATCCAGTATTTGCGGCCCGACTTGTGGTAGTTCACGATCTCCGTCTCGAACCCCTCGCCGCGCGCCAGTTGCGCACAGATCATGCGCCGCACCCCGGGATCGGTGTCCGGCCCCTGCAACAGCCGCCCCGGCTTTTGGCCCAGGGCCTCCTCCAGGCTGTAGCCGGTGATCTTTTCGAAGCCCTCATTGGCCCAGAGGATCACCCCTCGGGCATCGGTGATGATCACGGCATTGTCGGTGCGCGCCGCCACCAGGGCCAGATCGCGCGCCTGTGCGTCGCGCGCTTGCAATGCCTCTTGCGCCGCCTTGCGCTCGGAGATGTCAATGCACACCAGCAGCTGCCGGTCGACCTCGCCATGCCGGAAGCGGGTCATGACCGCTTCGCACGCCCCATGCCGCCCATCGCGCATGCGCAACACCACTTCCCGGCGGCCCGAACTCGGCACCGGCAACAGGCCTGGCGCACCGTCAGGCAGCAGGAGCTCCGCTCCGGCATCATCGACCAGCCCCTTCCAAGTCGGCAGTGCCTTGAGTTCGGCCTGCGAATAACCGCTCAGACGCTCCATGGCGGGGTTGGCATAGATCACGCGGTCCTTCTCGATCAGCAGAACCCCTTCGCCAGCAGCCGACTGGGCCGCCAGCAGCGCCTTGTAGAAGTTGTTCTCGCCGATCACCTCGTCATAGAAGGTCAGCGCCAGCGAAGCGGCCAGCACCAGCACCGCCAGCAAGCCGACGAACAGGCCGATGGTGCTGCCACCCAGACCGCTGGACGCAACGGTACAGACCGCATCGGGCGAAAACTCCGCGGCGGTCATGCCGGTGTAGTGCATGCCGGCAATTGCCAGGCCCATGAGCGCGGCACTGGCGAACCGGTGTTCCACGGGCGTCGCTCCCGTACGCTTGCGGAAAAACAGATGCAAGGCGACCCAACTGGCACCGACGGCAATCAGCAGCGACAGGACGGACAGGGCAAGGTCGTACGCGATGGGGGGCGCCATCTTCATGGCCGCCATGCCGCTGTAGTGCATGGCCACGATACCCAGCCCCATCAGCACCGAGGCCATGAAACGGGTCGCGGCACTGGCCTGCGGCCGGCTCAGTACCGACAGCGCGATGACAGAAGCCAGAATGGCCGGCGACAGCGAAACGGCCGTCAGCCAGGGGTCGTAGGCCACCGGTATCGGTAGACGAACCGCCAGCATGCCGACAAAATGCGTGGCCCAGATGCCGATGCCCATGGAACAGGCGCCACCGGCAATCCAGTAAGGACGTGTTGCCCGGCTGACCCACGCCAACCGGAAAGCCAGGCGCAGGGCAGTGTAGGCAGCAAAGATGGCAATGAGGACCGAGAACACTACCAAGGACCCCTGGTAGGTGAAGGTCATGGCATTTTCCAAGATCAGCCTTCTCTTTGTCTTGCTCGAACGACTATACAAGACAAGAAACAGAAGCCCGAAAAGGGAAAACCCGACCGTGGCCGGCCGGGTTTGGGAGATTGGTGGAGCTGGGGGGATTTGAACCCCCGTCCGCAAGCCTTCTTCGCGCAGTTCTACATGTGTAGCCGTCTGATTTGGATCTCGCCCGATGCGTCGCGCAGCGGCACGCTACGCATCAGGCCAGTACCCTTGAATCTCGCATATCACCAAGGTACCCGGTGACATGCCAGCCGATATGAATTCCCTTGCAGCCTGGACAGTCTTGCGACCGCCCTTGCCCAGCCTATCGGCCTGCTGTTGCAAGGCTCACCGGATTAAGCGGCGAGTGCGAAACGTTCGTCGTTTGCAGTTAGTTTTTTTCTGCGGTTTTACGAGGTGACAGAACCTCGACATGCCCTGCTGCGTGTCCGAACCCACGTCGAAACCAGTGCAGCCCCTGAGTTGTCTATTTTAGGCCGGGTCCAGCAATTGCAAGAGCTCGACCGGAGAATTTATCGTGGCGTGCGCGCCCCAGCTGGCCACATCGCTTTTTTGCCCCAGATAGCCATAGGTGGCCGCCACCGTGCCCATGCCGGCGGCGCGGCCGGCCACGATGTCGCGCTCGTCGTCGCCGACATAGAGGCAGCGCTCCGGATGCAGCCGCAGACGCCGCGCCGCCTCGAACAGGGGTTCCGGATGCGGTTTGGCATGGGGCGTGGTGTCGCCACTGACGATGGTACGGGCACTGGCAAACAGCGGCATGGCCTTGGTGAGCGGCTCGGTAAAACGCTGCGACTTGTTGGTGACCACACCCCAGGCCAGCGGGCGCTGCTGCAAGCGCTCGATCAGTTCTGCCACGCCGGCAAAGGCATAGGTGCGCTGCGTCATGCAGTTTTCGTAGTTGGTGAAAAATTCCTCGCGCATGACGACGAATTCGGGGTGCTCGGGCGTCAGGCCCAAAGCCACCTCCAGCATGCCGCGCGCGCCGGCGCCGGCCATGGGGCGGTAGACCTCGGGCGCCAGCGACGGCAGACCACGGTCAGTCCGCATCTTGTCGGCCGCAGCACCCAGATCAGGCGCGCTGTCGATCAACGTGCCATCCAGGTCGAACAGGATGGCCTCGATACCGCTAAACCCCCTCATCATGCCCCCGCCAGGGGTCTGCGCACGGCAAACAGGTAGTTGACGCTGGTATCGGCGCTGAGCCAGTAGCGCCGGGTCAAGGGGTTGTATTCCATGCCGCGCGTCTGCGCCAACTCCAGCCCGGCCTGGCGGCAGTAGCGGGCCAGTTCGCTGGGACGGATCATCTTGGCGTACTCGTGGGTGCCGCGCGGCAGCAGCTTGAGCAGGTACTCGGCGCCGACGATTGCAAACAGGAATGATTTGGGATTGCGATTGAGGGTGGAGAAAAACACCCAGCCACCCGGCTTGACCAAAGAGGCGCAGGCTTGCACCACCGAGGCCGGGTCCGGCACATGCTCCAGCATTTCCATGCAGGTCACCACGTCGAAACCGGCCGGCTGCTCAGCCGCCAGCGCCTCGGCGCTGACTTCGCGGTATTGCACATTGGGCGTCTGGGCTTCGAGTGCATGCAGCTGGGCCACTTTCAGCGCCTTCGCCGACAAGTCAATGCCCGTCACGCAGGCCCCCTTGCGCGCCATGGCGTCGGCCAGAATGCCGCCGCCGCAACCGACATCGAGTACCTGCCGCCCCTGCAAGGGCACCTGGCCATGGATCCAGTCCAGCCGCAACGGGTTGATCTGGTGCAAGGGACGGAACTCGCTCTCGGGATCCCACCAGCGGTGGGCCAGCTCGGAAAACTTGGCCAGTTCGGCCGGATCGGCATTCAGCGTAGAAGTCATCGGGCAATTATCGGGCAGGGCAGCGGCAGAAGAACACGCATAAAGCAAAAACCCCGCCGAGGCGGGGTTCTGCAGGCAATCCGGTGGATTACTTGTTGGGACGGGTACCGACCACTTCGATTTCCACGCGACGGTTCTTGGCGCGACCTTCCTTGGTCTTGTTGTCAGCAACAGGCTGCTTCTCGCCCTTGCCTTCGGTGTACACGCGGTTCTTCTCGATGCCCTTGGACACGAGATAAGCCTTGACAGCCTCAGAGCGGCGGATCGACAGCTTCTGGTTGTAAGCGTCGGTACCCACCGAGTCGGTGTGGCCGACGGCGATGATCACTTCCAGATTGATCGCCTTGACCTTCTGGGCCAGATCATCCAGCTTGGCCTTGCCTTCGGGCTTGAGCACAGCCTTGTCGAAGTCGAAGAAGGCGTCGGCAGCATAGGTCACCTTGGTGGCAGCAACAGCCGGCTTCTTAGCAGCCGGCTTGGCAGCCGCAGCAGCGGGAGCAGCCACAACAGCCTTGGGCGCTTCAACGATGGCACCGTCACAGCCCTTGGCGGCCGTAGCGGGGGTCCAGTTGGCATCGCGCCAGCACAGCTCGTTGGTGCCATTCTTCACAGCGATACCAGAACCGCTGACCCAGTTGTCGGTAGACTGGGCACCGGCGGCGGTAGCGAGAGCTGCCGTTGCAATCAACATTGCCACTTTATTCAGTTTTTTCATGGTTCTCCTCTGGCGGAAAAAGCTGCAGCAAGGCTGCGATTAATGAAGAAAAGATGGCATGCACATGTGACTACCACCCGAACGGTCTGTGCCATTGTGCCACATACCGTATGGGCTTCAATTGCCAAAATGCCGACACAGCCGGTTACAAACCAACAAGCCCTCACTTTGTTGCTATGAAGCCACAAAGCCTGCACCTTAAAATGGCAGATTGCCCACGCTACTGACCCGAGCGCTCCATGACCCAGTTCGCCAAAGAAACCCTGCCTATCAGCCTTGAAGAGGAAATGCGGCGCAGCTACCTCGATTACGCCATGAGCGTGATCGTGGGGCGAGCCCTGCCAGATGCGCGGGACGGCCTCAAGCCGGTACACCGACGCGTGCTGTATGCGATGCACGAACTCAATAACGACTGGAACCGGCCGTACAAGAAGTCGGCCCGTATCGTCGGTGACGTCATTGGTAAATACCACCCGCACGGCGACCAGTCGGTCTACGACACCATCGTGCGCATGGCGCAGGACTTCTCCATGCGCCACATGCTGGTGGACGGTCAGGGCAACTTCGGCTCGGTCGACGGCGACAACGCCGCTGCCATGCGCTACACCGAAATCCGTCTGGCCAAGATCGCGCATGAAATGCTGGCCGACATCGACAAGGAAACGGTGGATTTCGGCCCCAACTACGACGGTTCGGAGAAAGAGCCGCTGGTCCTGCCCAGCCGCCTGCCCAACCTGCTGGTCAACGGTTCCGGCGGCATCGCCGTCGGCATGGCGACCAACATTCCGCCGCACAACCTCAACGAGGTGGTGGACGCCTGTCTGTACCTGCTGCGCAAACCCGAGGCTTCCATCGACGAGTTGATGGAGATCGTGCCGGCGCCGGACTTTCCCACCGCCGGCATCATCTATGGCATGAGCGGCGTCAAGGATGGCTACCGCACCGGCCGTGGCCGCGTGGTCATGCGCGCCAAATGCCATTTCGAGGACATCGACAAGGGCCAGCGCCAGTCCATCATCGTGGACGAGTTGCCCTATCAGGTCAACAAGAAGAGCCTGCTCGAGCGCATCGCCGAACTGGTGCACGAGAAGAAGATCGAAGGCATCAGCCACATCCAGGACGAATCCGACAAGTCCGGCATGCGGGTGGTGATCGAACTCAAGCGCGGCGAAGTGCCCGAGGTGGTGCTCAACAATCTGTACAAGCAGACCCAGCTGCAGGACACCTTCGGCATGAACATGGTGGCGCTGATCAACGGTCAGCCCAAGCTGTGCAATCTGAAGGACCTGATCGAAGTCTTCCTCGACCATCGGCGCGAAGTCGTGACGCGGCGCACGGTCTTCAACCTGCGCAAGGCGCGCGAGCGCGGTCACGTGCTCGAAGGCCTGGCCGTGGCACTGGCCAACATCGACGACTTCATCGCCATCATCCGCAACGCCCCCACCCCACCGGTGGCCAAGGCCGAGCTGATGGCCAAGCCCTGGGACAGCAAGCTGGTGCGCGAGATGCTCACACGCACCCGCGCTGACGGCGGCGTGGTCAACGCCGACGACTACCGTCCGGACGGTCTGGAAAAGAATTACGGCATGGGCCAGGACGGCCTGTACCGCCTGTCCGACACGCAAGCGCAGGAAATCCTGCAGATGCGCCTGCAGCGCCTGACCGGCCTGGAGCAGGACAAGATCGTCGCCGAGTACAAGGAAGTCATGGCCGAGATCGAGGACCTGCTCGACATCTTGGCCAAGCCGGAACGCGTGTCGGTCATCATCAGCGAAGAACTCGGCGCCATCAAGCAGGAGTTCGGCCAGGGCAAACTGGGGGTCCGGCGCAGCCTGGTCGAGCACAGTTCCTTCGATCTGAGTACCGAAGACCTGATCACGCCCACCGACATGGTGGTGACGCTCAGCCACAGCGGCTACATCAAGAGCCAGCCCCTGGGCGAATATCGCGCTCAGAAACGCGGTGGCCGCGGCAAGCAGGCCACCGCCACCAAGGAAGACGACTGGGTCGACCAGCTCTTCATTGCCAACACGCACGACTACATCCTGTGCTTCTCCAACCGCGGCCGCCTGTACTGGCTCAAGGTGTGGGAAGTGCCGGCAGGTTCGCGCGGCTCGCGCGGCCGTCCGATCGTCAACATGTTCCCGCTGCAAGAGGGCGAGAAGATCAACGTCGTGCTGCCGCTCACCGGCGAGTTCCGCAGCTTCCCGGCCGATCACTATGTGTTCATGGCCACCTCCATGGGCACCGTCAAGAAAACCGCGCTGGACGAATTCAGCAACCCGCGCAAGGCCGGCATCATTGCCGTCGACCTCGACGAGGGCGACTACCTGATCGGTGCCGCGCTGACCGACGGCAAGCATGACGTGATGCTGTTCTCCGATGGCGGCAAGGCCGTGCGCTTCGACGAAAACGACGTGCGCCCCATGGGCCGCAACGCGCGTGGCGTGCGCGGCATGATGCTCGAAGAAGGCCAGGGCGTGATCGCCATGCTGGTGGCCGAAGACGAGCAGCAAAGCGTGTTGACGGCCACCGAAAACGGCTACGGCAAGCGCACCAGCATCACCGAGTACACACGCCACGGCCGCGGCACCAAGGGCATGATCGCCATCCAGCAGTCCGAGCGCAACGGCAAGGTCGTCGCCGCCACGCTGGTGCATGCCGACGACGAGATCATGCTGATCACCGACCGCGGCGTGCTGGTGCGCACCCGGGTCAGCGAAATCCGCGAGCTCGGCCGTGCCACCCAGGGGGTGACCCTGATCGGCCTGGACGAAGGCGCCAAGCTCAGCGGCCTGCAGCGCATCGTCGAAAACGACGCCAACCCGACCGACAGCGAAACCGCCGAAGGAGACGAGGCCTGATGGCTCGACCCTTCAATTTCTCGGCCGGCCCGGCCACCATCGCCCCCGAGGTGCTGACACTGGCCGCCAGCGAAATGCTGGACTGGCATGGCAGCGGCATGGGCGTGATGGAGATGAGCCACCGCGGCAAGGAATTCATCAGCATCTACGAGCAGGCCCAGGCCGACCTGCGCGAACTGCTGGCCATTCCAAAGAACTTCCACATCCTGTTCATGCAGGGCGGCGGCCTGGCGGAAAACGCCATCGTGCCGCTGAACCTGTCGCGTAGCGGCACCGTCGACTTTGTCCTGACTGGCAGCTGGAGCCAGAAGTCGCTGAAGGAGGCGCGCAAGTACTGCAACGTGAACATTGCCGCCAGCAGCGAAGCCGACGGGCACACCACCCTGCCGGCCCCGGCTGCATGGCAACTCAGCGCGGATGCCAGCTATGTGCACATCTGCTCCAACGAGACCATTCACGGCGTCGAATTCCACGAATTGCCCGACCTGCAGGCGCTGGGCAGCAAGGCGCCGCTGGTGGTCGATTTTTCCTCCCAGGTTGCCTCGCGCCCGGTGGACTGGTCGCGCGTCGGTCTGGCCTTCGGCGGCGCACAGAAGAACATCGGCCCCGCCGGCCTGACGCTGGTCGTGGTGCGCGAGGATCTGCTGGGGCATGCCCTGCCGGCCTGTCCCAGCGCCTTCGACTATCGGATCGTGGCCGAGAACCAGTCGATGTTCAACACACCGCCGACCTTTGCCATCTACATGGCCGGCCTGATCTTCCAGTGGCTCAAACAGCAGGGTGGCGTTGCCGCCATGGAAGCACGCAACATCGCCAAGGCCCGGCTGCTGTACGACGCCATCGACAGCTCGCAGTTCTACGTCAACCGCGTCGCCAAGAACTGCCGCTCGCGCATGAACGTGCCCTTCTTCCTGCGCGACGAGTCTCGCAACGAAGCCTTCCTGGCCGGGGCGCGCGAACACGGACTGCTGCAGCTCAAGGGCCACAAGTCGGTAGGCGGCATGCGTGCCAGCCTCTACAACGCCATGCCACTGGAAGGCGTGCAGGCGCTGGTGGCCTACATGCAAGAATTTGAAAAGAAATCATGATGCCCCCCCGAAGCGCCTTCGGCGCCTCCCCCCAAGGGGGGCGCACCCAGCGGCCCGGCCAAGCCGGTTCCGCGGGTGCCTGCGCAGAGGTCTTGGCACCTCATGCGTCTCAGGTAACGAACAGTGCGCGGGGAAATAATTAACATGTCCAAAACCCTGTCTGAACTGCGCATCCAGATCGACGCCCTGGACCAGGAGCTTCTGGCCCTGCTCAACCGCCGTGCCGCCCTGGCGCATGATGTCGGCGAGATCAAGAAGGTCGAGGGCTCGCCGGTGTTCCGGCCCGAGCGCGAGGCCCAGGTCATTGCCGGCCTGCAGGCCCACAACCCCGGGCCTCTCAAGCGCGAGAGCGTGGCCAGCATCTGGCGCGAGATCATGTCGGCCTGCCGTGCCCTGGAGGCACTGCAGCGCGTGGCCTACCTCGGTCCGGCCGGCACCTACAGCGAAGAGGCCGCCCTGCAGTTTTTCGGCTCCAGCATCGAGCGCATGCCCTGCGGCAGCATCGACGAAGTGTTTCGCGCCACCGCCGCCGGCAGTGCCCAGTACGGCGTGGTGCCGATGGAGAACTCGACCGAAGGCATGGTGTCGCGCTCGCTGGACCTGTTCCTTACCTCTCCGCTGCACGTGGTCGGCGAAACCAGCCTGCTGGTACGCCACAACCTGCTGCGTCTGACGGACTCCGTCGAAGGCATCGAAGCTGTCTACGCCCATCCGCAGGCCCTGGCGCAGTGCCAGAACTGGCTCAATACCCACCTGCCGCATGCCGAACGCCATGCCGCCTCCAGCAACGCCGAAGGCGCGCGCCTGGCTGCCAGCAACCCGGCCTGGGCCGGCATTGCCAGCGAGCGTGCCGGCAGCGAGTTCGGCCTGCACGTGGTGGCGCACGCCATCCAGGACGACGCCTACAACCGCACCCGCTTTGCCGTGGTCTGCCTACCGCAGACCCTGGCCGCCCCCGAGGCGTCGGGCAAGGACTGCGTGAGTCTGGTCGTCTCGGTCCCCAACCGCCCGGGCGCCGTGCACGACCTGCTGGTGCCGCTCAAAAAGCATGGCGTTTCGATGACACGCTTCGAGTCACGCCCGGCACGCTCCGGCCAATGGGAGTATTACTTCTACATCGACCTCCAGGGCCATCCGTCCCAACCGCAGGTGGCGGCTGCCCTGCAGGAACTGCAGGGTCTGTGCGCCTTCTACAAAGTGCTGGGCACTTATCCCGTGAGCGAATGATGTTCGAGCAACTCGGCTTAATCGGCTGCGGCCTGATGGGCGGTTCGTTCGCGCTGGCGCTCAAGCGCGCTGGCCTGGTCAAACGCGTCGTCGGCTACAGCAAGTCGCCCTCCACCACCGAACGCGCCCGCCAGCTCGGCGTCATTGACGTCGAGGCCCCCTCGGCCCTGCTGGCGGTGTCGGGCGCCGACATCGTGCTGATCGCGGTGCCGGTGGCGGCGACGGAGGCCACCTTCAAGGCCATCCGCCATCTGGTCACGCCGCAGATGCTGATCATGGACGTCGGCTCGACCAAGCGCGACGTCATCGATGCAGCTCGCCGTGCCCTGCGCGACCATATCGGCTCGTTCGTGCCGGCCCACCCGATCGCCGGCAAGGAAGTCGCCGGGGTCGAGCATGCCGACCCCGACCTCTATGCCGGCAAGCAGGTCATCCTGACGCCGATCGACCGCACCCAGCCCGTGCAGTTGCAAAAAGCCGTTGACGTCTGGAGCGCGCTAGGTTGCCGCGTGCAACAGATGAGCCCTGAGGCACACGATGCGGCCTTCGCCTCCGTCAGCCACCTGCCGCACCTGCTGGCCTTTGCCCTCATGAATTCGATTGCCGGCCAGCCGCAAGGCAAGGACTTCCTGTCCCTGGCCGGACCTGGCTTTCGCGACTTCACCCGCATCGCCGCCAGCGACCCGCATGTCTGGCGCGACATCCTGATCTCCAATCGTGAAGAACTGCTAGCCCAGTCAAAACTCTTCCAGCGCCATCTGCAGGCCCTGGAACTCATGATCGCCAACGGCAACGGCGAAGCGCTCGAAGGCCTGATCGACCAGGCCAGCCGCACGCGTGCCGGCTGGAGCATGAACAAGTTCCAAAAATAATGTTTGCCACCGAGTTTCTCGATCTGCCGCCGCTGGCCGGCGCCCAGGGCCGTGTGGTCCTGCCCGGCTCCAAGAGCATTTCCAACCGTGTGCTGCTGCTCTCGGCCCTGTGCCGCGGCCGCACCACCCTGCACGACCTGCTGGACTCCGACGACACGCGCGTCATGCTCGCCGCCCTGCGCCAGCTGGGCTGCGGCGTGCAGCAGGATGGCACCACCGTCGTCATCGACGGCCTGGACGGCAAGCTCCCCGCCACCGCCCTGAAGTTCTTCATGGGCAATGCCGGCACTGCGATGCGCCCGCTGACCGCGGCGCTGGCTGTGCTGGGCGGCGATTTCGAGCTCTCGGGCGTGCCGCGCATGCACGAGCGCCCCATCGGCGACCTGGTGGACGCGCTGCGTCAGCTTGGCTGCGCGATTGATTACTTGGGCAATGAGGGCTATCCGCCCCTGCGCGTCAGCCGCCCCCTCCTGAAGCTCGACGCCCCGATCAAGGTCCGCGGCGACGTTTCCAGTCAGTTCCTGACGGCATTGCTGATGGCCTTGCCGTTGGCCGCGACAAAAGACATCGTGATCGAGGTCGTCGGCGAGCTGATCTCCAAGCCCTACATCGAAATCACGCTGAATCTGCTGGCACGCTACGGCATCACGGTGCAGCGCGAGGGCTGGCAACGCTTCACCATTCCCGCCGGAGCGCGCTACCAGTCGCCCGGCGTGCTGCACGTGGAGGCCGACGCCTCCTCGGCCAGCTACTTCATCGCCTTGGGCGCCATTGCCGCAGATCCCGGTGCGCCGGTGCGCATCGAGGGCGTGGGCGAGGACTCGATCCAGGGCGACATCAAGTTCATCGAGGCCGCCCGCCTGATGGGTGCCCGCATCACCAGCGGCCCCAACTGGCTGGAGATCTCCCGCGGAAGCTGGCCGCTCAAGGCCATCGAACTGGACTGCAACCATATCCCCGACGCCGCCATGACGCTGGCCGTGATGGCGCTGTACGCCGACGGCCCGACCACGCTGCGCAACATCGCCAGTTGGCGCGTCAAGGAAACCGACCGCATCGCCGCCATGGCCACGGAACTGCGCAAGCTCGGCGCCACGGTGGAGGAAGGCCCGGACGTCATCCGCGTTGAGCCCCTGCCGAACGCCGCACAGTGGAAAGCAGCCGCGATCCATACCTACGACGACCACCGTGTCGCCATGTGCTTCTCGCTGGCCGCCTTCAACCCGGCCCAGCTCCCGGTGCGCATCCTCGACCCGAAATGCGTGGCCAAGACCTTCCCTGACTACTTCGAGGCCCTGTTCTCGGTCACGGCCGCCGTACCCGGCACCGTGCCGGTGCTGTGCGTCGACGGCCCGACCGCCTCCGGCAAGGGCACGCTGGCGGCCCGTCTGGCCCAGGCGCTGGGCTACCACTACCTTGACTCCGGCGCGCTCTACCGCGTGACCGCGCTGGCGGCCCTGCGCGCCGGCCTGGCGCTGGAGCCCGCCAATGAAGCCGCCATTGCCACCCTGGCCGAACGGCTGCCGGTGCGTTTCGTCGGCGAGCAGGTGCTGCTCGATGGCGACGATGTGAGCGCCGCCATCCGCAGCGAAGAGGGCGGCATGAACGCCTCCAAAGTCTCGGCCCTGCCGGCCGTGCGCACCGCGCTGGTGGCTCTGCAGCACAGTTTCCGCCAACTGCCGGGCCTGGTCGCCGACGGGCGCGACATGGGCACGGTGATCTTCCCCGGCGCCCCGCTCAAGGTATTTTTGACAGCCAGCGCCGAAAAACGTGCCGAACGGCGCCATAAGCAGTTGATTTCAAAGGGGATTTCGGCTATATTGTCAGATCTTCGTGCCGATCTGGAGGCGCGCGATGCCCGGGACACCTCCCGCGCAGTGGCGCCACTCAAGCCGGCACAGGACGCCCGGTTGCTGGACAACTCGGATCTTTCGATTGAAAAGTCGCTCGATCTGGTGCTGGACTGGTGGCAGAGCAAACAGCCTTTCAGCAAAGTCTGAACGGCTGACCGGCCCACACGGCTCCCCTCGCGCTCGCTAAGCGCCCGGCCGTGTGGTTCAACAACGTAACCCGCGGATCATCCGCACAAACCGCCGTCGAAAGCTCCCCCCAGCAGCAATGGTGCTGCTGTAACGCCATGGTGCTTTGCCGTGGACGCCCAGACGGTCTAGGAACTTAAATGTCTGAATCTTTTGCCGCCCTTTTTGAAGAGTCCCTGCAACGCACCGAAATGCGCCCGGGCGAAGTCATCACCGCCGAGGTGATCCGCATCGAACACAACTTCGTGGTTGTGAACGCCGGCCTCAAGTCCGAAGCCTACGTGCCGCTGGAAGAATTCAAGAACGACAAGGGCGAGCTCGAAGTCCAAGTGGGCGACTTCGTGTCCGTGGCCATCGGCTCGATCGAAAACGGCTACGGCGACACCATCCTGTCGCGCGAAACCGCCAAGCGTCTGGCTTCCTGGATGAGCCTGGAAAAGGCCCTGGAATCCGGCGAATTCGTCACCGGCACCACCAGCGGCAAGGTCAAGGGTGGCCTGACCGTGCTGGTCAACGGCATCCGCGCCTTCCTGCCCGGCTCGCTGGTTGACACCCGTCCGACCAAGGATCTGTCTCCGTACGAGAACAAGACCATGGAGTTCAAGGTCATCAAGCTCGACCGCAAGCGCAACAACGTGGTGCTGAGCCGCCGCGCCGTGGTGGAAGCCTCCATGGGCGAAGAACGCGCCAAGCTGATGCAGACCCTGAAAGAAGGCTCTGTGGTGCAGGGCGTGGTCAAGAACATCACCGAGTACGGTGCCTTCGTGGACCTGGGCGGTATCGACGGCCTGCTGCACATCACCGACATGGCATGGCGCCGCGTCCGCCACCCGAGCGAAGTCGTTCAGGCCGGCCAGGAAATCACCGCCAAGATCCTCAAGTTCGACACCGAGAAGAACCGCGTGTCCCTGGGTCTGAAGCAGATGGGCGACGACCCGTGGATGGGCGTGAACCGCCGCTACCCGCAAGGCACCCGCATGTTCGGCAAGATCACCAACATCGCCGACTACGGCGCGTTCGTGGAACTCGAGCCCGGCATCGAAGGTCTGGTGCACGTGTCCGAAATGGACTGGACCAACAAGAACGTGGCGCCTTCCAAGATCGTGTCGCTGGGTGACGAAGTCGAAGTCATGGTCCTTGAGATCGACGAAGACAAGCGCCGCATCAGCCTGGGCATGAAGCAGTGCAAGGCCAACCCGTGGCAGGAATTCGCGCAGAACACCAAGCGCGGCGACCGCGTCAAGGGCCCGATCAAGTCGATCACCGACTTCGGCGTGTTCGTCGGCCTGGCTGCCGGCATCGACGGCCTGGTGCACCTGTCCGACCTGTCCTGGAACGAACCCGGCGAAGCCGCCGTGCGCAACTACAAGAAGGGCCAGGAAGTCGAAGCCCTGGTGCTGGCCGTGGACGTGGACCGCGAGCGCATCTCCCTGGGCATCAAGCAGCTCGACTCCGATCCGTTCACCACCTTCGTGTCGGTCAACGACAAGGGCCAGATCGTGACCGGCAAGGTCAAGACCGTGGATGCCAAGGGCGCCGAGATCGATCTGGGCGACGACATCATCGGTTACCTGCGCGCTTCTGAAATCAGCCGCGACCGCGTGGAAGACGCCCGCAACGTGCTCAAGGAAGGCGACGAAGTCACTGCTGTGGTGGTCAATGTGGATCGCAAGACCCGCAACATCCAGCTGTCGATCAAGGCCAAGGACATGGCGGACCAGAACGAAGCCATGCAGAACCTGAGCCAGCAGTCGGCCCGTGAGAACGCCGGCACGACCAGCCTGGGCGCCCTGCTGCGTGCCAAGCTGGACAACAACAATTAATTGTTGATTTGACGTTCGAAAAACGACCGGTTGCATCACGCGCCGGTCGTTTTTTTGTCAGGACAGATTAATTCATGACACGCTCCGACCTTGTTGAAGAACTGGCAGCCCGTTTCAGCCAGCTCACCCACCGCGACGCCGAATTTGCGGTCAAGGCCATCCTCGATGCGATGAACGACGCCCTCGTGCGCGGCCACCGGATCGAGATCCGCGGTTTTGGCAGTTTCTCCATCAACCGCCGCCCGCCCCGCATGGGACGCAACCCGCGCAGTGGTGAGAGCGTCGCGATTCCGGAGAAACGTGTGCCCCACTTCAAGCCGGGCAAGGCCCTGCGCGAAGCGGTGGACCAGCGCACCAGCGAGATGCAAGCCCAGGCCAAGGCCGATATCCCGCGTTGAATAGCGAGCGCCGCCTTGGCGCAACGTTAGAATCCCCTCGTCACAGAGGAGATTGATGAAACACCTCATGTGGCTGCTCAAGTGGATACTGAAGGCAGCCATTTTTTTCGCCCTTTTTGCCTTCGCCCTGAACAACCAGCAGGACGCCACGGTGCATTTCTTCTTTGGCACCGAGTGGCGCGCACCGCTGGTGCTGGTGGTGCTGGCCGCCTTTGCTGCCGGCCTGGTGGCCGGTGTGCTGGCCATGGTGCCGCGCTGGTGGAAGCATCGCAGCGCCGCCAGCCGTGCACAGACGACGATCGCCCCGACCAGCGCCCCCGGTACACCACCCCAACCTCCCCTGCCGCCCCATGGACTTTGATCTGAGCTGGATTCTGCTGGGCCTGCCCCTGGCCTTCGGCCTGGGCTGGCTGGCCTCGCGTTTCGACTTGCGCCAGCTGCGCATCGAGAACCGGCAAACCCCGAAAGCCTATTTCCGCGGCCTGAACTTCCTGCTCAACGAGCAGCAGGACCAAGCCATCGATGCCTTCATCGAGGCGGTGCAGCACGACCCCGACACCTCCGAGCTGCACTTTGCCCTGGGCAACCTGTTCCGTCGCCGCGGCGAATACGAGCGCGCCGTGCGCGTGCATGAACACCTGCTGTCGCGCGGCGACCTCTCCGAGGCCGACCGCCAGCGCGCCCAGCACGCCCTGGCGCTGGACTTCCTCAAGGCTGGCCTGCTCGACCGCGCGGAAGATGCGCTGCTCAAGCTCGAAGGCACGCCTTTCGAGGCACAAGCACGGCTGGCGTTGCTGGCCAACTACGAACGCTCGCGCGACTGGCCCCAGGCGGCCGGCATTGCGCGCAAACTCGACAACTCCGAGAGCGGCAGCTTCAGCAGCCGCCTGGCCCACTACCTGTGCGAGCAGGCCGCCGCCCATCTGGCGGCCGGTGAAGCAAGCCAGGCACACCGTCTGCTGGAACAGGCCGTGGAAACGGCACCGGCAGCCCCGCGGCCGCGCATTGAGCTGGCCCGCCTGCTGAGCAGCCAGGGCGACCACACCGCCGCGTGCGCCTTGCTGGAGGCGACGCTGCAGGCGGCCCCGGCCGCCACCCCCTTGGTGGCAGCGCCGCTGGCGCAAGCCGCCATCGCCTGTGGCCGCACGCTGCCGGTATTGGAGCAACTCAAGGCGAGCTACGAACTGATGCCCTCGCTCGATGTGCTGGAAGCCATCGTCGCCCTCGAAGCCACCGTGGGCGGCA
Organism: Curvibacter sp. GWA2_64_110; assembly: GCA_001797315.1. GTDB lineage: Bacteria > Pseudomonadota > Gammaproteobacteria > Burkholderiales > Burkholderiaceae_C > Hylemonella. The sequence continues at coordinate 47,397 of MGPC01000037.1, read as the reverse complement.
ATGGCGGCACGACACGCGACTGGTATGTGCACCACCTGGAACGCGAGCCTTCGCTGGTGGCTGCTGCCAAGTGGATCGCCGGCGAGAAACTCGAACACGAACAATTCCACCCCCAGGTCCAGCGCGCGCTGGACCATGCCGTCAAGCCCCTGACACGCTACCGCTGCGCCGCCTGCGGCTTCGAGGCCAAACAGCATTTCTGGCAATGCCCGGGCTGCCAGACCTGGGACAGCTACCCGGCTCGACGCGTAGAAGAACTATGAACACCCCCAAGCTCCGCGCACTGCGTGTCGCTCCGCTACCCCCCTTGCAGGGGGCGACGCCAGCGGCCCGGCGAAGCCGGTTCCGCGGCGTCCCGCGGCTTGGACCCTTGGCACGCAAGCATTGACGCAAAAAGCAAATGAACATCTCGAAAGAACAACTCGCCAAGGCCCGCGTGCTGGTGGTCGGCGACGCCATGATCGACCGCTACTGGTACGGTGCGGTGGACCGCATCAGCCCGGAGGCGCCGGTGCCGGTGGTGCGCATCACGCGCGAGGAAGAGCGCATCGGCGGTGCTGCCAACGTCGCCAGCAACGTGGTGGCGCTCGGAGCCCAGGCCTCGTTGCTGACTGTCGTCGGCGATGACGATGCCAGCCACAAGCTGGAAGCGCTGGTGGCCAAGACCGGCATCACCCCCTACTTTGACCGGGATCCCCAGCTGCAGACCACCGTCAAGCTGCGCATCATCGGCCGCCAGCAGCAGCTCATCCGGCTGGACTTCGAGAACACACCCAAGAGCGAAGTGCTGGCGTCGCAAACTGCCACCTTCCGCAACCTGCTGCCCAGTCATGACGCCGTGCTGTTTTCCGACTACGGCAAGGGCGGCCTGGACCATGTGCACGACATGATCGAGCATGCCAAGGCGGCCGGCAAACCGGTACTGATCGACCCCAAGGGCTCCGACTACTCGCGCTACAGCGGTGCCACTGTCATCACCCCCAACCGCGCCGAACTGCAACAGGTCGTGGGCGGCTGGCGCGACGAAGACGAGCTGCGCAGCAAGACACAACACCTGCGCCAGCAGCTCGGTCTGCAAGCCCTGCTGCTCACGCGCAGCGAGGAAGGAATGACGCTTTATGACGACGAAGGCGAACTCAGCGTCGCCGCGCAAGCGCGCGAGGTGTTCGACGTCACCGGCGCCGGCGACACCGTCATCGCCACCATGGCCACCTTGGTGGCCGCGGGCCTGAGCCTGCGCCAGGCCATGCCGCTGGCCAACCGTGCCGGTGGCATCGTGGTCGGCAAATTCGGCACCGCCACCGTCAGCTACGACGAGCTGTTTGCCGCAAACTGAACCTGAAGGATCAAACCATGACACGCGTTGTAGTGACCGGAGCAGCCGGCTTCATCGGCAGCAACATCATCAAGGGGCTCAATGCCCGCGGCATCGACGACATCATCGCCGTCGACGACCTGAGCCAGGGCGACAAGTTCCGCAACCTGGCCGACCTGCAGATCGCTGATTACGTCGACCTGGACGACTTCTACCTGAGCTTCGACGAAGGCCGCTACGGCAAGGTGGAGGCCGTGTTCCACGAAGGCGCCTGCAGCGACACCATGGAGCAGGACGGCAAGTACATGATGGACAACAACTACACGCTGTCGTGCGAGTTGTTCCAGGCCTGCCAGCAGCAGGGCACGCGCCTGCTCTACGCCTCCTCCGCAGCCACCTACGGCGGCTCCGACACCTTCCGTGAAGAGTCGGCCTTCGAGCGCCCGCTCAATGTCTATGGCTATTCCAAGCTGCTGTTCGACCAGCGCCTGCGCCGTGAGCTCGGCAAGGACTTCGAAAAGGCGAAAACGCAGGTGGTGGGTTTCCGCTACTTCAACGTCTACGGTCCGCGCGAGCAGCACAAGGGCCGCATGGCCAGCGTCGCCTTCCATCAGTTCAACCAGTTCAAGGCCGAAGGCCGGGTCAAGCTGTTCGGCGAATACGGCGGCTACGCGCAGGGCGAGCAGATGCGCGACTTCGTCTTCGTCGACGACGTGGTGACCGTCAACCTGTGGTTCTTCGACCACCCGACCAAGTCCGGCGTGTTCAACCTCGGCTCCGGCCGCGCCCAGCCCTTCAACGACGTGGCCCATGCCGTCGTCAACACCTTGCGCGGCCTCAACGGCGAGGCGTCGCTGTCACTGGCCGATGTCGCGGCCCGAGGCCTGATCGAGTACATCCCCTTCCCCGACGCCTTGCGCGGCAAGTACCAGTGCTACACCCAGGCCGACCTCGGCGCCTTGCGCGCCGCCGGCTGCGACCACGCCTTTGCCGATGTGCAGACCGGCGTGGCCAAGTACGTGCAGTGGCTGGCCAGCCAGGCCTGATCAGGGAAACCCCGAGTCAACGCGCTCGTCTGCCCGGCGTTAGCAAAAGACCGGCTGAACGCTTGCCTGGCCGGTCTCTGCTTTTTCCAGGGATATCCACCATGCACAAAATCCTTCTCGCGCTCGCATCCCTGCTCGTCTCGGCCGCCTGCTTTGCCGCCGTCGACATCAACCAGGCCAGTGAAGCCGAACTCGACGGCATCAAGGGCATCGGCCCGTCCCTGTCGGGAAAAATTCTCAAGGCACGGCAGCAAGGTCCGTTCAAGGACTGGTCCGACCTGCTGCAGCGGGTCAAGGGCATCAGCCGCAAGAGCGCAGCGAAGCTGTCAGAGGCCGGGCTGACGGTCAGCGGAGCGGCGTATGCACCCGCCATGGCGCCGCAGCCAGGGAACTAGCCAGAACTTGGTGACCGCGGCGCCAATCACCCGGCCCAGCAAGGTTAAGCGCAGCCCCTGAAAATACAGGCATGAAAGCACTTTCTGACATTGCGCTGTCCATGCTCGACCTCGTTGCCGTGCGCGAGGGCGGCACGGTCGCGGATGCGCTGGGCATCGCCTTGCGCACCGCCCAGCATGCCGAGTCGCTCGGCTTCACGCGCTACTGGCTGGCGGAGCACCACAACATGCCCGGCATTGCGAGTTCCGCCACCGCAGTGCTTGTCGGCCACATTGCGGCCGGCACGCACAGCATCCGCGTCGGTTCCGGCGGCATCATGCTGCCCAACCACGCCCCGCTGGTGGTGGCCGAGGCATTTGGCACTCTGGCCGAGCTGTACCCGAGCCGCATCGACCTGGGCCTGGGCCGCGCGCCCGGGACCGACCCGATGACGATGCGCGCGCTGCGCCGCGACCGGGTGGAGACCGAAGACGACTTCCCGCGCGATGTCGCCGAACTGCAGCAGTTGCTGGCACCGGCGCAGCCCGGCCAGCGCCTGATTGCCATGCCGGGGGCCGGCACCAACGTGCCGATCTGGCTGCTCGGCTCCAGTCTGTTTTCCGCGCGGCTGGCGGCTGAAAGAGGCCTGCCCTATGCCTTTGCCTCGCACTTTGCGCCGCGCCTGCTGCTGCAGGCCCTGGAGGTGTACCGCAGCCAGTTCCAGCCCTCAGCCACGCTGGCGCAGCCTTACGTGGCAATCGGTGTGCCGGTGATCGCCGCCCCCACGGACGCGGAAGCCGAGTATTTGGCCAGCAGCACCTACCAGCGCGTGCTGGGCATCCTGACCGGCAAACGCGGTCGCCTGTCGCCACCGGTGGAAGGGTTCATGGCCCAACTGGATACGCAGGCGCGTGCGGCCATTGACGACTTTCTGGCGGCGGCCGTCATCGGCGGGCCGCAGAAGGTACGCGCCGGCTTCGAGCAGCTGGCCCGGGCCACGCAAGCCGATGAATTCATCCTGGTGTCGGACGTCTACGACCCGGCACTGCGCCTGCGCTCGCTGGACATTGCGGCGGCCGCCCGCACGGCCTGAGGGCTATCCCGGCAAGGGCCGGACCTGATGGCACCTCACACCAGGGCGATCAGGTCCGTCACCCCCACATCCAGCCCGGCCTGTGACAGCAGGGTGGTGACCTGGCCGCGGTGATGGGCCTGGTGGTTGAAGAAATGCGTCATGGCCTGCCACATGGGGTGCTCGCGCTGCACACCTTTGGTGTTGCTGTAGCGCATGGTGCGCAGCGGGAAATCGTCCGGCATCTGCGTCACCCAGGCTTCGATGGCGGCATCGATGGCATCGCGCCGCTGACGCAGGGCATCGAAATCCTGCGCCATCACGGTGCCGTGGCTGGCGCCTTCGGGCAAGGCCAGCAGCGCCGGCGTCAACGCCTCAAACGTCACGCCCTGGCGCGCAAAGCGCCCGAGCCACATCAGATCACCCCAGACCAGATGGTTCAGTGTGCCGTGAATCGAGCCGAAAAAGGCACCACCGTCGCGCGTGCGCTGCGCATCGCTCAGATCGGCGCACACGGCATACAGACGCTGGTTGAACCAGCGGTTGTAGCGTGCCAGAAAGCGGTAGTTGTCAACGAAAGCGGTGTCCATGCGGTTCATTGTGCCGCACCGGACGGCCACCCGGCGAGTGCAATTCGAAAGGCTCAGTCGCCGACCAGCGCACCGTAAGCCTGGCGCGTTTCGGGTGACACCGCGGCAAGCAGTTGCGCGTAACTCGTCTGGTGCCGCGCCAGCATGCGCGCCGAGGCCACGGCCTTGGAACGGCAGAACCAATGACAGGTGTGCTGCATCAGGAACAGCTCGGCCGACATGGTGTAGGCCTTGTCGCGCAGCGACAGGCCATGGCGGTTCTCCGCCGCCGCCGCAATCCCCTGCGCATGGATGGCCAGGGCCTGGCGCAGGTCGAAACTGGCACGTGGAAACAGCTTGGTGGCATAAGGAATGGCGATCGGCAGCGTGCTGACCCGCGTCTTGTCGCCCCAGACATTCGAGAAGTCGGCCACGAAGCGCTGGAACTGCGTGCTCAACTCGCTCTCCGCCGTGCCCAGCATGCTCCAGATCTGCGCCCGACGTTCCGGGTCGGCTTCGTCGAGCGCACGCAAGTAGCCCTGGGTCAGGTTCTCCATCAGTTTTTCGATCTGGAACTGGCCCAGATAACGGCCCAGCAGCGCGATGCGCTGGCGCTGATCCTGAACTTTGACGAACTGCACGCCGACGATGATCAGCAGCAAGGGGATGAAAAGCTCCATGAGTGGGCAACAGAAACGGTTGGAATCCGGTGAGTGTAGTGGCCGCAGGACGCACTCAACCCGCCGGACCGAAGCCGCCCCCACCCGGCGTGTGGATCTCGAACACGTCGCCAGGCTGCATGGCCGTCTGGCCGATGTGGCCGAGTTCCTCCACCTGGCCGTCGGCGCGCACGACGCGGTTGAGGCCCACCTGGCCCGGCGCGCCGCCGGCCATGCCGAAGGCGCCAAACTTGCGTCCGTTGGAGAGGATGCTGGCCGTCATCGGCTCCAGGAACTGCACGCGGCGCACGCCGCCGTCGCCACCCTGCCAGCGCCCGGCACCGCCGGAGCCGCGGCGGATCTCGTAGCCCAGCAGGCGCACCGGGAAGCGGAACTCCAGAATCTCGGGATCGGTCAGGCGTGAATTCGTCATGTGCGTCTGCACCACGCTCGTACCGTCGTACCCCTCGCCGGCACCGCTGCCACCCGAGATGGTCTCGTAGTACTGGTAGCGATCGTTGCCGAAGGTGAAGTTGTTCATGGTGCACTGGCTGGCCGCCATCACGCCCAAGGCACCGTAAAGCGCATTGGTGATGCAGCTTGAGGTCTCCACATTGCCCGCCACCACCGAGGCCGGCGGATTCGGGTTGAGCATGGAGCCCGGCGGGATGATGACCTTGAGCGGCTTCAGGCAACCGGCGTTGAGCGGAATGTCGTCGTCCACCAGCGTGCGGAACACATAGAGCACCGCCGCCATGCACACGGCGGTAGGCGCGTTGAAGTTGTTCGTCTGCTGCGGACTGGTACCAGTGAAGTCGATCTCGGCGCTGCGGCTGGCCGCATCGACGCGAATCGCCACGCTGATCTGCGCGCCGTTGTCCAGCGGCAGGGTGAACTGCCCATCCTTCAGCCGGGTGATGACGCGCCGTACCGATTCCTCGGCGTTGTCCTGCACGTGGCGCATGTAGGCCAGCACCACGTCCAGCCCGAACTGCGCCACCATCTTGCGCAGCTCCTGCACGCCTTTTTCATTGGCGGCGATCTGCGCCTTCAGGTCGGCCAGGTTCTGCTGCGGGTTGCGGCTCGGGTACTGACCACTGCCCAACAGCGCTAGCATCTCGGCCTCGCGCAGCACGCCGCGCTCGACCAGCTTGACGTTGTTGATCTGCACGCCCTCCTCCTCGATACGGGTGGAGAACGGCGGCATGGAACCCGGCGTGGTGCCGCCGATGTCGGCATGGTGACCTCGCGAACCGACATAAAAGGTCGGCTGATCGGCGCCGTCGAGATAGACCGGCGTGATCACCGTCACGTCCGGCAGGTGGGTGCCGCCGTGGTAGGGGTCGTTGAGCACGTAGACGTCGCCCGGCTGCATGCTGCCGGCGTTCTCGCGGATCACGGTCTTGATGCTCTCGCCCATGCTCCCCAGGTGCACCGGCATGTGCGGCGCGTTGGCGATCAGGTTGCCCGCCGTGTCGAACAGAGCGCAGCTGAAATCCAGCCGCTCCTTGATGTTGACCGAGTAGGCGGTGTTCTGCAGCTGCAGGCCCATCTGCTCGGCGATGTTCATGAACAGGTTGTTGAAGACCTCCAGCAGCACCGGGTCGACCCGCGTGCCTGCTGCAAATTTAATAGCACGCTGCGCAGTGCGGTCGAGCACCAGATGGTCAAAAGCCGTCACGCTGGCGGCCCAGTCCGGCTCCACCACGGTGGTGGCGTTGCGCTCGGCGATGATGGCCGGCCCGGCCACCACGTCGCCCGGGCGCAGGTCCTCGCGCCGCACCAGCGCCGCCTCGCGCCACTGGCCGTCGGCGTACATGCGCACCGGCTCGAAGGCGATCTCGCCGCGACGCCAGTCGCGCGCCGGCTGCAGCGGCTGCTGCACCTCCTGCGGCGCCGCACCGGCCAGCACCGCCTCCACCGACACCGCCTCCACCACCAGCGCCTTGCCGGCCATCAGGAAGGCGAAACGCTGGCGGTAGGCGGCTTCGAACGCGGCCTGGACCTGCGCCATGACGGCCGGCGCTGCGCCCGCTTCGGCCGGGTAGGCCACCACCAGCGCCGAGTCGCTGCCCTCGTAGCGCACGTGCACACGCCGGTGCAGCGCGATGGGGCCGCTCCCCGCCTGCTGGCGCTGCAACTCGTCCTGCGCGGCGCGGGCCAGCGCATCGAGCGCCTGGCCGATGGGCGGCAGGGCCTCGGGTGTCAGCCGGGCCTCCACCGCCTGCTCGCGCATCACCGACTGGTCGGCCAGGCCCATGCCGTAGGCCGACAGCACGCCGGCCAGCGGATGGACAAAAACCCGTGTCATGCCCAGCGCGTCGGCCACCAGGCAGGCGTGCTGGCCGCCGGCGCCGCCGAAACACTGGAGGGTGTAGCGCGTGACGTCGTAGCCGCGCGCCACCGAAATCTTCTTGATGGCATTGGCCATCTGCTGCACGGCAATCGCCACAAACCCGTCGGCCACCTCTTCGGCGCTGCGGCCGGTCTGCGCCGCCAGCGCGGCAAAACGCTCGCGCACCACGGCGTCGTCCAGCGACTCCTTGCCCTGCGGGCCGAACACCTTGGGAAAGTAGCGCGGCTGGATCTTGCCCAGCATCACGTTGGCGTCGGTCACTGCCAGCGGGCCGCCGCGCCGGTAGCAGGCCGGGCCGGGGTTGGCACCGGCGCTCTCGGGGCCGACGCGAAAGCGCGCGCCGTCGAAGGCCAGGATGGAGCCGCCGCCGGCCGCCACGGTGTGGATGCTCATCATGGGCGCGCGCATGCGCACGCCGGCCACCTGGGTCTCGAACTCGCGCTCGAACTCGCCGGCGTAGTGCGACACGTCGGTGGAGGTGCCGCCCATGTCGAAGCCGATCACGCGGTCCATCCCGGCCAGTGCTGCTGTCCGTGCCATGCCGACGATGCCACCGGCCGGGCCGGACAGGATGGCGTCCTTGCCGGCAAAGACGTGGGCGTCGGTCAGGCCGCCGGAGGACTGCATGAACAGCAGGCGCACGCCCGGCATCTCGGCCGCCACCTGCTCGACGTAACGACGCAGAATGGGCGACAGGTAGGCATCGACCACCGTGGTGTCGCCGCGGCTGACGAACTTCATCAAGGGGCTGGTCTCGTGCGAGGTGCTGACCTGGGTGAAGCCCACCTCGCATGCGATGCGCGCCGCCGCCTGTTCGTGCGCCGTGTAGCGGTAGCCGTGCAGGAAAACAATCGAAACACTCCGCAGCCCTCTCTGGTATTGCGCCAGCAGCTCCTGTTTCAATAGCAACGCATCGAGCGGCTCGACCAGCTCGCCGTGGACGCCGACACGCTCATGCGCTTCCACCACCGCGCTGTAGAGCAGCTCGGGCAGCACGATGTGGCGGTCGAACAGGCGCGGCCGGTTCTGGTAGGCAATGCGCAGCGCATCGCGAAAGCCGCGCGTGGTCACCAGCAGCGTGGGCTCGCCCTTGCGCTCCAGCAGCGCGTTGGTGGCCACCGTGGTGCCCATCTTGACGCACTCCACCTGCGCCGGCGTGATCGGCTCGCCGGGTTGCAGCCCCAGCAGGTGCCGGATGCCGGCCACGGCAGCGTCGCGGTACTGCTCCGGGTTTTCCGACAGCAACTTGTGCGTCACCAGCGTGCCGTCCGGCCGCTGGGCCACGATGTCGGTGAAGGTGCCGCCACGGTCGATCCAGAACTGCCAGCGTTGGGAATTCAATCCGGACATACAAGAAACTCCTCAAAGTGCGCGATGCGCAACGAATGCATGGGCTCCAGGCCCGGGACACCGCGGAACCGGCTCCGCCGGGCCGCTGGTGTCGCCCCCTTGAGGGGGAGGCGGCGGCAGCCGCCACGGGGGTGCCTCACAAGCTCGCCGCGGAACGCGCCGCCTGGTCATACACGCCGGAGAGCACCCGCAGCAGGCGGGCCAGCTCGCCGATGTCGCGGTTCAGCCCCTCGTCGGCCTTGAGGGCATTGATGAGGCAGCCCTCGCGGATCTCGCGGTAGCGCTGCACATAGTTGCGCCCCTCGTCGGTGGCGGCATAGGTGACTTCCTTGCCGTTCTTGCTGGACACCACCACGCCCAGGCCCTGCAGCTTCTTGAGCGAGTAGTTGATCAGGTGCGTGTCCTCGACGTTCATGATGAAGCAGATGTCGGCCAGGCGCTTGTCGCGCGCACGGTGCGTCACGTGGTGCAGCACCAGCACGTCCAGCGGTGTCAGGTCCTTCAGGCCGGCGGCCGACATGCAGTGCACGATCCAGCGGTGAAAGGCATTGCCGGCGACGATGAGGCCGAACTCGAACTCGCTCATCTCGGCACTGCGCGGCGACACCAGGTGGGCCGAGGAGACGATGGGCGGGTTGCCCGGCCCGGCCTTCGACGCAGTGGACTTTTTCACCATGAACAGCACTCCTGTGGGGCGAAACGCCCTGGTTTGGTGAGCAGATTATAAAAATCAAAAAAACTTTTTGTTGACAATTTATCAGCATTTAGGGAATATACCTATGACAATTTTTCGCCTCCGATTTACAGTCCTGCCACTCTTCATCAACCTATCTGGAGTGCCCATGAAGCGACGTCACCTCTCCCTCGCCGGCCTGACGCTGGCCCTGTCCCTGACCGGCGGCCTGGCCCAGGCCCAGACCAAGTGGGACCTGGCCGCGGCCTACCCCGCCACCAATTTCCATTCGGAAAACCTGGTCCAGTTCGCCAGCGACGTCGACAAGGCCACCGCCGGCAAGCTCAAGATCACGGTGCACGCCAACGCCTCGCTGTTCAAGGCGCCCGAGATCAAGCGCGCCGTGCAGGGCGGCCAGGCCCAGGCGGGCGAAATCCTGCTGGCCAACTTCCAGAACGAGTGGCAGATCTACGGTGCCGACGGCCTGCCCTTCCTGGCCGACAGCTACGACGAATCGGTCAAGCTCTACAAGGCCCAGCGCCCGTTGCTGGAGAAGAAGCTGGCCGAACAGGGCATGGTGCTGCTGTACGCCGTGCCGTGGCCGCCGCAGGGCATCTACTCCAAGAAGCCGATCAACAGCGCGGCCGACCTCAAGGGCGCCAAGTGGCGCGCCTACAGCCCGGCCACCGCGCGCATCGCCGACCTGGTGGGCGCCCAGCCCGTCACGGTGCAGGCCGCCGAGTTGTCGCAGGCGCTGGCCACCGGCGTGGTGGACTCGACCATGACCTCGGGCGCCACCGGCGTGGACAGCAAGCTGTTCGAGCACCTCAAGTACTACTACGACATGCAGGCCTGGCTGCCCAAGAACGGCGTGCTGGTGAACAAAAAGGCCTTCGACGCGCTGGACAAACCCACGCAGGACGCCGTGCTCAAGGCCGCCGCCGCCGCCGAAGCGCGTGGCCTGGCCGCCAGCCAGCGCGTCAACACCGAATCGAAGGAAAAACTCAAGGCCAACGGCATGCAGGTGCTGGCGCCGTCGGCCCAGCTCAAGGCCGACATGAAGAAGGTCGGCGACACCATGCTCAAGGAATGGCTGGAAAAAGCCGGTCCTGACGGCAAGGTCCTGGTCGACGCGTTCAGCAAGCCTTGATCTGATGCGCCGCCTGCTCGACGCGCTCTACCGGGGCGCCGCCGTGGGGGCGGCGCTGTGCATGGTCGGTCTGCTGGGCATGGTGCTGCTGTCGGTGCTGAGCCGGCAGTTCGGCTTCCATGTCAGCGGCACCGATGCCTACGCCGGTTACCTGATGGCCGCCGCCGGTTTCCTGGCGCTGGCGCACACGCTGAAAAAGGGCGAGCACATCCGCGTCACGCTGCTGCTCCATGCCCTGCAGGGGCCGGCGCGGCGGGCACTGGAGTTGTGGAGCCTGGCCGCGGCCAGCCTGCTGAGCGGCCTGCTGGCCTTCTACAGCTGCCGCCTGGCCTGGCAGTCGCACGCCTTCAACGACATCTCCACCGGCAACGACGCCACGCCGCTGTGGCTGCCGCAACTGGCCATGGCGCTGGGCACGGTGGTGTTCGCGCTGGCCATGCTTGACGAGCTGGTGCTCGAATGGCGCGGCCGCCGCACGACGCCGGCCAACGGCGAAAAAGAAATGCTGCGCAATGAATGAACTGCTCGTCACCGCGCTGCTGATCGCCGCGCTGTTCCTCATCCTCGGCAGCGGCGTGTGGATCGGCCTCACCCTCTCGGGCGTGGCGTGGATCGGCATCCAGGTCTTCTCGGCCCGCCCGGCGGGGGACGCCATGGCCGTCACCATCTGGGGTTCGGCCTCCAGCTGGACACTTACCGCCCTGCCCCTGTTCATCTGGATGGGCGAGATCCTCTTCCGCACCCGCCTGAGCCAGGACATGTTCCGCGGCCTGGCGCCGTGGATGCAGGCCCTGCCCGGGCGACTGCTGCACACCAACGTGGTGGGCTGCGCCATCTTTGCCGCCGTCTCGGGTTCGAGCGCCGCCACCTGCGCCACCATCGGCAAGATGACCTTGCCCGAACTGCTGCGCCGCGGCTACCCGGACCACATGGTCATCGGCACGCTGTCGGGCGCAGGCACGCTGGGCCTGCTGATCCCGCCGTCCATCGTCATGATCGTCTACGGCGTGGCCGCCGACGTCTCCATCGCCCAGCTCTTCATTGCCGGCGTCATCCCCGGCATCCTGCTGGCGGCGCTGTTCTCCGGCTACATCATGCTGTGGGCGCTGCGCCATCCGGAACAGGTTCCCCCGCGCGACCCACCCATGCGCCTGCCCGACAAGCTGCGCGCATCCAGCAGCCTGATCCCGGTGGTGTTGCTCATCCTTGGTGTACTCGGCTCCATCTATGCCGGCATTGCCACCGCCACCGAGGCCGCCGCCGTCGGCGTAGTCGGTGCGCTGGCGCTGTCGGCCCTGCAAGGCTCACTGAGCTGGGCCAACTTCCGCGACGCTCTGATGGGTGCCACGCGCCTGTACTGCATGATCGCGCTTATCCTGGCCGGCGCCGCCTTCCTGACGCTGTCCATGGGCTACATCGGGCTCCCGCGCCAGCTGGCCGAATGGATCGGCGGCCTGGGCCTGAGCTCCCTCGGTCTGGTCGTGGCGCTGATGCTGTTCTTCATCGTGCTGGGCTGTTTCCTGGACGGCATCTCCATGGTGGTGCTGACCATGGGCGTGCTCATGCCCACCATACAAAAAGCCGGCATCGACCCGCTGTGGTTTGGCATCTTCGTCGTGCTGGTGGTCGAGATGGCACAGATCACGCCGCCGGTGGGCTTCAACCTCTTCGTGCTGCAGGGCATGACAGGCCGCCAGCTGCCCTGGATCGCCCGCGTCTCGCTGCCCATGTTCCTGCTGATGGTGGGTGCCGTGCTGCTGATCTACTTCGTGCCCGGCCTGGTGACCTGGCTGCCGCAGCAAATGCGCTAGCCAGCGTGCCGCTAAACTCCCGCCATGCTTCCCGTCTTTGCCATCTGTCTCGGCGCCTGCATCGGCGCCCTCCTGCGCTGGCGGCTCGGCCTGTGGCTGAGCACGCCGGGCTCGCTGCTGCCCTGGGGCACGCTGGTCGCCAACCTGGTCGGCGGTTATCTGGTGGGCCTCTGCGTGGCGGTGTTCCAGCAGCTGCCGCAACTCGACCCGGTCTGGCGCCTGGCGCTGGTCACCGGTTTCCTCGGTGCGCTGACCACGTTCTCCAGTTTCTCGGCCGAGGTGGTGGCCATGCTGCAGCTGCAGCGCTACACGCTGGCGCTGGGCACCGCCGCCGTGCACCTGCTCGGCTCCCTGCTGCTGACCGTGGCCGGCATCAAGACTGCTACACTTTTGATAGCTTCTCGCGCATGAACAACAAGGCCTGGAGGCCTATTTTGTTTATAAATCAGCCACCGCCGCGTTGCGTGTAGAGGTCAAAGCGCTTCATGAAGGCGTAACGCTGCGCCTCATCCAGACCGCTGAAGACGAAGTCCAGCCGCAGGCGCGGCAAGCGCATCAGGGCGATGACGCGCGGCGGCGCCACCTGCCACGTCAAGCGGAGTTCCCCCTCGCCGATCGACACCCGGGCCGACGCGCCGCTGACCTGGTAGGCATGCGGCGCCACCGCGCGCGGCAGCCATAACAGCCACTCGGCTTCGGTGCAGGCCATGTCGCGCTCGAAGCGCTCGGGGTAGAAGGATTGCATGTGACGGCAGCGTCAAGCGGCCACTTCAAACCTCGGCCTCAGCCGCCCGCAATCGGCGGCCAGATTGCCAGCACGTCGCCCTCAACCAGGGTGCGGCTCAGGCGCTGCTCCGGGGTGATGTAATGGCCGTTCAACAGCACCAGGTGCACCAGCCTGGGCGGCAGGCCGAAAGGTTCGATGATCTGGCTGATGCTGGCTTCGGGCGCCACCTCCAGTTCGATCCGGTTGTCGCCACGCGCGGCAGGCGGCAGGTAGTCGGTGAGCGACGCAAACAGCTTGAAGGTGATTTTCATCGCCGCCGCGCGTCCCACGCGCCGCTCCAGTGCCCCTGCGCCTGCGCGCTGGCCAGGTAGGCCGGCACCAGCTGCGTCGGGTCCTTCAGCAGCACGTTCTTCCAGGCGCCGAGCCGGATCTGCCCTTCCACCAGACCGCGCATCACGCCCACGTGCTCGGTCCAGCCCACGCTGTTGCAGCCCACCAGCACATCGCCCTTGAACTGCAGGCTCAGGTGCCGCCCCTCGGCCAGGTCGGTCAGTTCCGCATGCTCGCCGCCGGGCACGCCCTGCCAGTTGCCGAAGCTGGCCGAAATCAGGCCCAGGGTGTCGAGCACGTTGATCTGCGTCACACCTTTCAGTTCGGTACGCTGGCCCGCCATGTTGAGCGCCGCCACACGGGCCTGCTCGGCCGCATTGGGCTGGATGGCGCTGACCACGGTGGTGCCGCTGACCTTGTCGAAGGCCTCGGCGCAATCACCTGCCGCATAGATGCCGGGCACATTGGTCTGCATGTGCTCGTCGGTCAGCACCCCCTGCAGGCAGCGCACACCCGAGTTCTCCAGGAAACCGATCGACGGCTTGACGCCGGTGGCGCTGATGACCAGATCCACGTTGAGCGTCTGGCCGTTGGACAGCCTGACGTCCAGCGTGTTGTCCTTGCCCTGCGTTATCGCCTCCACCCGCGTGCCGGTGAACACCTGCACGCCCTTGGCCTCGCACCACTGGCGGATCATGCCGCCGGCCACCGGGCCCATCATGCGCGGCACCATGCGGTCGCCCATCTCCACCACGCTCAAGGCCACGCCGCGCGCCGCCAGCGCCTCCATGATGATGCAGCCGATGAAACCGGCCCCCATCTGCAGCACGCGTGCACCCCGGGTGGCGCGCGCCTGGATGGCGCGCGCATCGGCCAGCGTCCAGCAGCTGTGCACACCGGGCAGGTCGATGCCGGGGATCGGCGCGCGCGCCGGGTTGGAGCCGGTGGCAATCAGGAGCGTGTCGAAGACCAGCGTCTCGCCGCTGTCGAGCTGCACCCGGCGTGCCGCCGTGTCCACCTGGGTGGCGCGTGCCTGGCGCAAGTCGATCCCCAGGGACGGGTAGTGCGCCTCCCCCTTGCGCAGCCAGGTGCCGCGCTCGTCGATGTTGCCCATCAGCAGGTAGGGAATCGCCATGCGCGAGTACGGCGCCTCGCGCTCCTCGCCCACCAGCGTGACACGGTCCGCCGGTGCGTGCTTGCGCAGGGTTTCAGCCGCAATCACGCCGGCCGGGCCGGCGCCCAGGATCACATGGTGCGCCATGGGATGGGCCTGTTCATACCAATTTCGCAAGTGCGAACGTGATTAAAACCGCGCCAATCTAGGCGCGCGACGACGCCCAGGCTGGCCGCCTGGGCTAGGAGTGCAACAACGAGTGGCGGGGTTTTAAGCATGTTCCCTCCGGGTTGCGGTCAAAAATGCCATGCGGGGTGTTGCGTAGCCTTGCCGGAGATCACTCCGGCGGCGACTACGCGCCTACCGCATGACATTCTTGATCCGCAACGCATCTTGTGAAATTGGTGTGAACAGGCCCTACAACCCAAGGCGCTTCTTGGTCTCGGCGGTGGGCCGGCCTTCCTTGTCCCAGCCGCGCACCTCGTAGTACTTGGGCAGCATCTTGGCCAGTTCGTTGACCCTGCCCTTGGCCGGGCCGGTCTTGGCCGGCTCGGTCAGCAGGCGTTTGGGAAGCGAATCGTCCTTGGACGTCAGGCCGGCGCGGTTGTTGAACTCGCGCTCCATGTTCCAGATCCGCTCGCCGATCTTCTCCAGTTCTTCGGTGGTGTACTGCTCGCCGATGGCGCCCTGCAGCTGCGGCGCCAGGTCGGCCAGGCCCCAGGCGAAGGTGGTGAAGATGCACAGGCCCGACGAATCGAAGGCAGCGGTGGCGTCCTGGAAGGCCTTCACCAGTTCCGGCTTGCCCTCGTGCGCCAGCGGATCGGTCTTGACCGGAATGCCCAGCACCTCGGAGGCAATGGTGTAACCGCGCAGGTGACAGCCGCCGCGGTTGCTGGTGGCGTAGGCCAGGCCGATACCCTGGATGCCGCGCCCGTCGTAAGCCGGGAACTCCTGGCCCTTGGAAGTCATGGACAACTCGGGGTGACCGTACTTGGCCGTCAGGCGCTTGCTGCCCTGGCCGATCTCCTTGCCGAAGCCGCGGCCGTGCACCGTCTCGTCCACCAGGAAGGCCAGCGCCTTGGCCGAGCCGAACGGCGCCTCGATGCCGATCTGCTCCTTGGTGAGCACGCCTTTTTCATACAGTTCCATCACCGCACCCACGGTGGCGCCGAAGCTGATGGGATCGATGCCTTCCTCGTTGCAGACCATGGTGGCGTACTGCAGGCATTCGAGGTCGTTCACGCCATTGGCCGCGCCCAGCGCCCAGGCTGCTTCGTATTCCAGGCCGCCGGAGGCGCCCCAGTACTGCGGCTTGTTGGCCACGGTGAAGTGGCCCTCGTCCATCTTGCTGATGCGCCCGCAGGCAATGGTGCAGCCGAAGCAGGCCTGGTTGGTCACCAGCTGCTTCTTGCCGTCGGTCTTGCGCGGCGTGGCCATGGCCTCGGCCGAAATGTCCTTGGCGCCTTCGAACTGCACGTCCTGGTGGTTGCGCGTGGGCAGCGCCCCCACCTCGTTGATGACATTCATCAGCACCTGGGTGCCGTAGGCCGGCAGGCCCTGGCCGGTGACGGCGTTGTCCTTGAGGATCTGTTTCTTCTCGGCAATCGCCTTCATGAAGGCCTTGGGGTCGCGGATGTTGCCAACGCCCTTGGTGCCGCGCACCGCAATGGCCTTCAGGTTCTTGGCTCCCATCACCGTGCCCACGCCGGAGCGGCCGGCGGCGCGGTGCAGGTCGTTCACCACGGCGGCGAACAGCACACCGTTCTCGCCCGCCTTGCCGATGCTCGACACCCGCACCAGCGGGTCCTGCAGGCCCTTCTTCAGCAGCTCCTCGGTCTGCCACACACTCTGGCCCCACAGGTGGGTCGCGTCGCGCAGTTCGGCCACGTCGTCATTCACGTACAGGTACACCGGCTTCGGGCTCTTGCCCTCGAAGATCACCATGTCCCAGCCCGCCATCTTGAGCTCGGCACCCCAGTAGCCGCCCGAGTTGGAACAGGCGATGGCGCCGGTCAGCGGACTCTTGGTGATGACGGTGTAGCGCCCGCCGGTGGAGGCCATGGTGCCGGTCAGCGGGCCGGTGGCCCAGATGATCTTGTTGCCCGGCGACAGCGGATCGACCTTGGCGTCGACTTCTTCCACCAGGTATTTGGAGCCCAGGCCGCGCGAGCCGAGGTACGCGTGCGCCCAATCCATGTTCAGCGGCTCCGAGGTCACGGTGCCCTTGCTCAGATCGACGCGGAGAATTTTTCCTGCCCAAGACATGTCGTTCTCCTTTAAGCGGCGGAAGGTTGGTTGCCGAGCTTGTTGGCCCACTGTTCCATCTTGCCCAGGCCGGTCCAGTTGGCGTCGATGAAGGTGATGGCGCCGGTCGGGCAGGCGGTGGCGCAAGCCGGGTCGCCGCCGCACAGGTCGCACTTCTGCACCTTGCCGGTCTCCTGCACGTAGTTGATGGTGCCGAACGGGCAGGCGATGGTGCAGACCTTGCAGCCCACGCAGGTGCTGTCGCTCACCACCTTGGCGCCGGTGGCCTTGTCCACCGTGATGGCCTCCACCGGGCAGGCATGCAGGCACCAGGCCTCGTCGCACTGGGTGCAGGTGTAGGGCACCTTCTTGCCGGTGTGGTGGAAGTCGAACACCTTGATACGCGACTTGGCGGTGGCGAAGATGCCGTAGTTCTCGAAGGAACAGGCCATTTCGCACTGCAGACAGCCGGTGCACTTGTCTGCGTTGATATGCAACACCTTTTGCATGGGGGGTCTCCTCTGGGTAGTCGAGCCGCGGCACTTGGCCTATGAACTTGAATGCATAGGAATTGTTGAAGCAGACCGCGGGCAAATCCCTAGGGACAACCCTAGTCGGGATAGCTCGAATCCGGCAAAATTCTCAAAATGCAACACCCACCCAGGCGGCAGCCCGCATCATCGGCAACCTGAACACCACCTGCATCGCCTCATGTCCATGCCCGCCGCCCCGCTGTCTACCTCGCGCCTGAGCCGCATTGCCCAGGCACGGCAACTGGCGCTGCACAACACCGCGCCGCTGCCCGGCGGGCTGGTGGAGCCGTGGATTGTCCGCTCGTGGCAGCGCTGTCTGAGCCAGGGCCAGCGGCCGACCGATCGCGTCAGCTTCGAGGCCGTCTCGGCCCAGGCCATGCGGCAAGCCTCCGAGGCCAACCGCACGCTGGTGCAGGCAGCACGCCCCATCCTCAAGCAATTGGGCAGCACGCTGGCCGACACGCGCTACTTCGCCATCCTCACCAACCACGCCGGCGTGGTGGTGGACGTGGACGGCCCGATCGACCGCAGCGACCGCCGCGCCGCCGTCATCACCCGCGTCGGCGTGGACCTGTCGGAAAAAAGCGTGGGCACCACGGCCATCGGTGCCGTCCTGCACGAGCTGCAGCCGGTCTGGCTGCACCGCGGCGAGCACTTCTACAACGACACCTCGGTCTACAGCTGTGCCGGCGCACCGCTGTTCGGGCCCGACGGCCGCTGCGTCGGCATGCTGGACCTCACGGGCGTGGAGGCCGCCGAGCGCCCGGAACTCCGCCACCTGGCGCTGCATTCGGCGCGTGCCATCGAAAACGCGCTGGTCTTGCTGCGCCCGCACCAGCTGCTGCTGCGCCTGAACTGGTCCGGCCTGCCGCTGGGCGACGACACCGACGGCCTGCTCGCGCTCGACGCCGACGGCCAGGTGACTGCCGTCAACCGCGTGGCGCGCCAGCTGCTGCCCCAGCTCGGCCCGGCCGGCAGCGACACGCTGCACAGCCGCGACCTGTTTGCCCTGCCGTTCGAGATGCTGTTCGACGCCGCCCGCCACGGCAACGGCACCCTCGAAGTGCCGCTGTGGTCCGGCCTGCGCCTGCATGTGCGCGCCAGCCTTGCCGGCCGCCATGCGGCGCCCATGTCGGCCCCGCGCTGGAGCACACCCGCCAGCACGGCCGCACTGCCGCTGCGCGAAGTGGAAACCAGCCTGATCCGCAAGGCGGTGGAAGAAGCGCGCGGCAATGTGGCACAGGCCGCACGCGCTTTAGGCATCAGCCGCGCCACCGTCTACCGCAAGCTCGGCAGCGGCAAGCGGGGCTGACGCCCTCCCCCGCGCGGGCCTGTCTCACGCCACCATGGCGCGGTGTTTCTGCAGCGCTTCGCGCACCAGCGCATTGACCGCCCGGCCTTCGTCCTGGTCGAGCAGGGCCAGGAATTCATGCCGCATGCGCGGGTCCCAGAACTTCCGCAGATGATTCGCAATGCCTTCCAGCGCTTCGGTGCGGTCGGGCATGGATTCGAAGAAGGTGCCAATCTGGTTGGCCATGCGGATCAGGTGTTCGCTGTTCATGTGTTCAGTGTTCGAGGTTGCGGACTTCAAGATGGATTCGGTCGGGGCGGCTGTAGACCGACAGGTCCTGCCCGCGCGCAAAACCCAGCAGCGTGACGCCGCAGCATTGCGCCGTGTCGATGGCCAGACCGGTCACGCCGGAGACCGCCGCCAGCAGGCTGACGCCGGCGCTGGCCGTCTTCTGCACCATCTCGTAGCTGGCGCGGCTGGTGACGGCCATGAAGCCCTCCTGCACGGGCAGGTGGGCGCGCGCCGCGGCGCCCAGCAGCTTGTCGAGCGCGTTGTGGCGGCCCACGTCTTCGCGCAGCAGCGTTATCTCACCCGCCGCCGTGCACCAGGCTGCCGCGTGCGAAGCGCCAGTGACGCCCAGCAGCAGCTGGCGCTCACGCATGCGGGCCAGCGCCCGCGACACGGCCGCCGCGTCAAACTGCTGGTGGGTGGTGAGCGGCTGCGGCTGGCGCACCGCCTGCTCCAGGCTGTCGGTGCCGCACAGGCCGCAGCCGGTGCGCCCGGCCAGGCTGCGCCGCCGGTCCTTCAGTCGCGCAAAGCAGGACGAAGCCACGTCCAGCGCCAGCGTGATGCCTTGCGCCGTCTCGCTCTGCACGATGTCGTAGATCTGCGCCGAGCTGTCCACAATGCCTTCGCTGCAACTGAAGCCGACCGCAAAGTCTTCCAGGTCAGACGGCGTGGCCAGCATCACGGCGTGCGAGACGCCGTTGTAGACCAGCGCCACCGGCACTTCCTCCGCCACCCAGTCGGTGGTCTCGAAGACAGCGCCGCCGCGCAGGCCGCTGACGGCGGTGGTGCGGGCACCGGCCACCGGTGGATAAGGCAACTCATACATGTGCATGGCGTCGCTCCCGGCTATTTGCCCACGGGCTCCAGCGCCGCCTGCAGCAAGTGCTGCTGCTCGTCGTTGAAGCGCGCGTAGCCCTTCTGCCAGGCTGACAGCCCCCACGACGGCCGAGCCGTCGGCCCCCCGAGGGGGACAACTTCAGCTTGGGGCGGCCCGGCGCTGAAATTGCTCGGCTGCGCCACCGGCATCACCTGCACCGCCGTCACCTTGTACTCGGGGCAGTTGGTGGCCCAGTCGGAGTTGTCGGTGGTGATGACGTTGGCGCCGGATTCGGGGAAGTGGAAGGTGGTGTAGACCACACCCGGCTGCACGCGCTCGGTCACGCGCGCGCGCAGAACCGTTTCGCCGGCCCGGCTCTGGATGCCGACCCAGTCGCCCTCCTTCACGCCGCGCTCCTGCGCATCATGCGGGTGGATCTCCAGCCGGTCCTCGCTGTGCCAGGCCACGTTGTCGGTGCGCCGGGTCTGCGCCCCCACGTTGTACTGCGACAGGATGCGCCCGGTCGTCAGGATGAGCGGGAACTTGCGCGTCACCTTCTCGTCGGTGGCCACGTACTGGGTGATGATGAAGCGCCCCTTGCCGCGCACGAACTGGTCGATGTGCATGGTCTCGGTGCCCAGCTCGGCGGTGGTTTCGTTGCAGGGCCACTGCACGCTGCCGTGCTGCTCGATCTTCTCGTAGCTCACACCGCGGAAGGTGGGCGTGAGCGCCGCGATCTCGGCCATGATCTCGCGCGGGTGCTTGTAATCCATCGGATAGCCCAGCGCATTGGCCAGCTTCTGCGTGATTTCCCAGTCGGCATAACCGGCCTGGGCCGGCATGACCTTGCGCACGCGCGAGATGCGGCGCTCGGCGTTGGTGAAGGTGCCGTCCTTTTCCAGGAAGGACGAACCCGGAAGGAACACGTGCGCGTACTTGGCGGTCTCGTTCAGGAACAGGTCCTGCACCACGATGCACTCCATCGCCTCCAGCGCCGCGGCCACGTGCTGCGTGTCGGGGTCGGACTGCACGATGTCCTCGCCCTCGCAGTACAGGCCCATGAAGCTGCCGGCGTGTGCCGCATCCAGCATGTTGGGAATGCGCAGGCCCGGCTCGGGGTTGAGCGTCACGCCCCAGGCGCTCTCGAACTCGCCGCGCACCGTGCTGTCGGAGATGTGGCGGTAACCCGGCAGCTCGTGCGGGAAGGAGCCCATGTCGCAAGCGCCCTGCACATTGTTCTGGCCGCGCAGCGGGTTCACGCCCACACCCTCGCGCCCCACGTTGCCGGTGGCCATGGCCAGGTTGGCAATGCCCATCACCATGGTGGAGCCCTGCGCGTGCTCGGTAACGCCCAGGCCGTAGTAGATCGCCGCATTGCCGCCGGTGGCATACAAACGGGCCGCCGCGCGGATGTCGACCGCCGGCACACCGGTGACGGTGGCCATGGCTTCCGGCGCGTTCTCCGGCCGGGCCACGAACTCGCGCCATTCGCGGAAGGACTTGTCGTCGCAACGCTCGGTTATGTAGTCCGCCGCCAGCAGGCCTTCGGTCACCACCACATGCGCCAGCGCCGTGATCAGTGCCACGTTGGTGCCTGGCTTGAGCTGCAGGTGGTAGTCGGTCTTGATGTGCGGGCTCTTCACCAGGTCGATGCGGCGTGGATCGATCACGATCAGCTTGGCACCGGCGCGCAGGCGCTTTTTCATGCGCGAGCCGAACACCGGGTGGCCGTCGGTCGGATTGGCGCCGATCACCATGATCACATCCGCCTGCTCCACCGACTTGAAGGTCTGCGTGCCGGCCGAGGTGCCATAGGTCTGGCCCAGGCCGTAGCCGGTGGGCGAGTGACAGACGCGGGCACAGGTATCGACGTTGTTGTTGCCGAAGGCGGCACGCACCAGCTTCTGCACCAGGTAGGTCTCTTCATTGGTGCAACGGCTGGAGGTGATGCCGCCCACCGCGTCGCGCCCGTGCTTGGCCTGGATGCGCTTGAACTCTTCTGCAGCGTAGTTGACGGCCTCGTCCCAACTCACTTCCTGCCACGGGTCGTGGATGCTCTTGCGGATCATGGGCGTGGTGATGCGGTCCTTGTGCGTGGCGTAGCCCCAGGCGAAACGGCCCTTCACGCAGGCGTGGCCCTCGTTGGCCTTGCCGTCTTTCCACGGCACCATGTGCACCACTTCATTCCCTTTCATCTCCGCCTTGAAGCCGCAGCCCACGCCGCAGTAGGCGCAGGTGGTAATGGCGGTGTGCTCAGGCTGGCCGAGCCAGATGACGCTCTTTTCCTGCAGCGTGGCGGTGGGGCAAGCCTCCACACAGGCACCGCAACTCACGCATTCACTTTCCATGAAGGGCTGGTCCTGCCCCGGCGAGACGCGGCTGTCGAAACCCCGGCCCGAGATGGTGAGCGCAAACGTGCCCTGCGTTTCCTCGCAGGCGCGCACGCAGCGGTTGCAGACGATGCACTTGGAAGCGTCGTAGCTGAAATACGGGTTGGAGATATCAATCGGGGCTTTGGCGCCGTCCTTGAAGTGGGAGGCGCTATCAATACCATAGCGAACTTCGCGCAGGCCGGTCACGCCCGCCATGTCCTGCAGCTCGCAGTTGCCGTTGGCGGAGCAGGTCAGGCAGTCCAGCGGGTGGTCGGAGATGTAGAGCTCCATCACGTTCTTGCGCAGTTCCTGCAGCTTGCTGGTCTGCGTGCGCACCTTCATGCCGGCTTCGGCCGGCGTGGTACAGCTGGCCGGGAAGCCACGGCGCCCTTCCACTTCCACCAGGCACAGGCGGCAGGAACCAAAGGGCTCCAGGCTGTCGGTAGCGCAGAGCTTGGGCACCTTCACGCCGGCGTCCACCGCCGCGCGCATGAGCGAGGTGCCTTCCGGCACGGTGACGCTCTGGCCGTCGATCTCCAGCGTGACTTCTTTTTCCGAAACACGCAGGGGCGTGCCGTAGTCGGTTTCTTTGAGATGGTCCAACATGGTGATTACTCCCTTAAGCGGCCTTGCGGTCCGGGTTGGACAGGCCGAAGTCCTGCGGGTAATGGTTGAGGGCCGACAGCACCGGGAACGGTGTCATGCCGCCCATGGCGCAGAGCGAGCCGTTGACCATGGTGTCGCACAGGTCGCGCAGCAGCTTGACCTGCTGCGGCCGGTTCTCTCCACGCGTGATGCGGTCGATCACCTCCACCCCGCGGGTGGAGCCGATGCGGCAGGGCGTGCACTTGCCGCAGCTCTCCACCGCGCAGAACTCCATGGCGTAGCGCGCTAATCTGGCCAGGTCGGCCGTGTCGTCGTGCACCACGATGCCGCCATGCCCCACGGTGGCGCCCACCGCGGCCCAGGCCTCGTAGTCCATGGGCAGATCCCACTGCGCTTCGGGCACATAGGCGCCCAGCGGGCCGCCCACCTGCACCGCCTTGATGGGCCGGCCGCTGGCCGTGCCGCCGCCGTAGTCAACCATCAGCTCGCGCAGCGTGACGCCAAAGGCTTTTTCCACCAGTCCACCGTGTTTGATGTTGCCCGCCAGCTGGATGGGCAGCGTGCCCTTGGAGCGGCCCACGCCGTAGTTGGCGTAGAACGCCGCGCCGCGCGCCAGGATGATGGGCACCGAGGCGAAGGTGATGACGTTGTTGATCACCGTGGGCTGGCCGAACAGGCCCTTGAGCGCGGGGATCGGCGGCTTGGCGCGCACCACGCCGCGCTTGCCCTCGATGCTCTCCAGCATGGCCGTCTCTTCGCCGCACACATAAGAGCCCGCGCCCTTGCGCACTTCCAGGTGGAAGGCGCGGCCCGAGCCCAGTACGCTGTCGCCCAGGAAGCCCGCCGCCGTGGCGTTGCTGATGGCCTCGTTCAGCGTGGCGATGGCATGCGGGTACTCGCTGCGCACATAGATGTAACCCCGCGTGGCGCCAGTGGCCAGGGCCGCAATCGTCATGCCTTCGATCAACATGAACGGGTCGCCCTCCATGGTCATGCGGTCGGAGAAGGTGCCCGAATCACCCTCGTCCGCGTTGCACACCACGTATTTCTGTAGAAACGGCTCCCCCCTTCTGCCTTCGGCAGTGTCCCCCTCAGGGGGGGCCGCAGTGCGGCTTGGGACGGCCCGGCGCTCGCCCTGCGGCAGTTGCGCCGCCGCCACCGTCTTCCACTTGATGCCGGCCGGGAAGGCTGCACCACCACGGCCGCGCAGGCCCGAGTCCAGCACCTGCTGCACCACTTCACCCGGCTGCAGTGCCAGCGCGCGGCGCAAGCCGGCGTAGCCCTCATGCGCCTGGTAGTCGGCCAGCGACACCGGGTCGGTAATGCCCATGCGGGCAAAGGTCAGGCGCTCCTGGCGGCGCAAATAGTCGATGTTGTCCGTCAGCCCCAGGCTCAGCGCATGCTGGCCGCCGGTGTGGAAGCCGGCATCGAAGAGACTGGCCACGTCGTCCGGCTGCACCGGCCCGTAGGCCATGCGACCGGCCTGGGTTTCCACCTCCACCAGCGGCTCCAGCCAGAACATGCCGCGCGAGCTGTTGCGCACCAGCTCAATCTGCAGGCCGCGCTGCCGCGCCTGCAGGGCGATGACGGCCGCCACCTCGTCGGCCCCCAAGGCCAGGGCCGCGGAGTCGCGCGGCACGTAGATACGGATCGTGCTCATGCGGCCTCCTTCAACTGCGCCAGCAAGTGGTCGAACTTCGTCGCCCCCACGCGGGCGTAAGGCTTGTCGTCAATGCTCATGGCCGGCGCGGTGGCGCACAGGCCCAGGCAATAGACTTGCTCCAGCGTCAGGTTCTGCCCGGCGGCTTGCTTGTTGGCGTGCGCCCACAACGCGTCCGAGCCGCAGGCCTGGCAAGCCTCGGCCCGGCAGACCTGCACCACAGCGCCCTTGGGTGCCTCGCTACGGAAGTGGTGGTAGTAGGTGATGACGCCATGCACCTCGGCGCGCGAGAGGTTCAGCGCCTCGGCGATCTCGGGCACCGCCTCCGGCGGCACATGGCCCAGTTGGTCCTGGATGGCGTGCAGGATGGGGAGCAGCGCTCCCGGCATGTGGCGCTTGTCGTCCAGCACTCGGCGGATGGTGTGCTGCGCGGCCTCGGCCGTCTTGCTTGTCATGGTGTGCCTCGCTTGTCTGTCGGGCGCGCTCAAGGCGAACGCGTCATGCGAGGCAGTGTCAGCCCTGCTCAGGGCAGGGTCAAATTGATTCGAAACATAGGTTGATTCGGTTTACGAATGTATGCAATGAGGTGCATAGATGGTGTGAGCAAACGTGCATAGGGCGGTCTCGTAGAATGCCCGCAAGGGAACGAACCATTAAAGCAACATGATTAATCTTGCGGTTCATATCGAGAGCGGCATAGCGGTAGCGACCCTGCGTCTGCTGACGTGGCTTTAAGGGGCTGCCGTGCCGCAACGCCTCAGATTTCTTCTGGACACAAATGTTCTGATCCCGCTTCAGGATTCGTATCAAGTTCTAGAGGTGAACTTGGCGAACTTTGTGCGACTCTCGAACATTGGGGGTCATCAGCTGCTCTACCACCCGGCAACCGTTTCTGATTTTGATCGTGACCCAGACGCCGAACGACGAACTAGAAACCTGCAGCGAATCAGGCAGTACCCCGCACTAGACAATCCAGCTCCATGCCCGTGGAACACCGCGGCAACCAGTGCCAACGATGCTTGCGACAACGAAATACTGTACGCATTGGAATGCGATGCAGTACACGCCTTAGTAACGGAGGACCGAGGCATCCACGCAAAGGCCCGAGCGCATGGACTAAGCGAGCGTGTCTATACGATTCAGACGGCTGAAGACTGGCTGCGCCGACTTCACGAGCCACGTCAAGTTGTTCTACCAAACATCCAGGATGTTCCACTCCACAGCTTGACTCCTCTATTGATGTCCAACTTCTTTGATAGCCTGCGAGCCGGTTATGACGGCTTCGACGATTGGTTTCGAAGTAAGGCGCGAGAAAATCGAATGGCATGGGTCTATCGAGATGAGGCCGATGCGCTCGCCGCGATCTGCATCTACCAGCCTCAAGCGGACGAAGCGATTAACGATGCTGGCGCTCGTCTCTACGGCCAAGCGCTAAAACTATGCACCTTCAAAGTCGGAGAAGCCGTCCGAGGTCGAAAGATTGGTGAACTTTTTCTTAAAGCGGCATTTCGTTATGCGACCGAGAACGCCTGCGAGAATCTATTCATTCACGCCAATGCCGAACGTCATGACTATCTAATCAGGCTGCTTCAGGATTTCGGTTTTGAGGAGAGAGGCACATATCGCGGTGATCTGGTTCTGGTTAAACAGCATCCTAAATTCCCACCCGCCATCGATTCAATCAGTGCTCTCGATTACAGCCGTAGATTCTTCCCACATTTCCGCCACGATGCCGCTGTTCAAAAATTCCTGATCCCTATTCAACCTGGCTTTCATGACACGCTATTCCCGGACTATCGGGCAATTCAATCGCGTCTCTTCGGGCCTGGAGGGAATGTGGGTAACGCTATAAAGCTGGCCTACTTGTGCCATGCCCCCACGAACTCAGTTCATGCTGGAGACGTCGTCCTGTTCTATCGAACCGAAGACGAGAAAGCCGTGACGTCACTTGGCGTCGTCGAAAGATTCGATGTGCTCCAAGACACAGCGAAGATAGCCAGTCTCGTTAGCCGCCGAACTGTCTATAGCATCGATGAAATCGAATCCATGTCGGATCGACCGACAAAGGTCATTTTGTTCAGACTTGTTGAGCACCTACCGCACCCCGTTTCCTACGATGTTCTGAAGCGCGAACGCGTAGTGACAGGACCAATTCAATCTATACGAAAAATTTCTGATGCCTCTTTTGCAAGAGCTCTCGCAGCCGCCGGGCGCTAGAGCCGTACTCCTTTCCGTTAAGCCCCAGTACTCTGATCTCATCCTTTCCGGAGAGAAACGCGTGGAATTTCGTCGCACGTGGGCGAAAGACTCTGTTGAGATGATTGCGATCTACTCAAGCTCACCGATACAACGGATCGTTGGACTAGTTGAGGTCGAAGGTTTCATCAGCGGATCGCCGACGAAGTTGTGGAGTGTTTGTGCAGACAGAGGTGGCGGATTGACCAGACAGGAGCTTCGAAGCTACTTTGACGGCAAGAGCACTGGGTATGGCGTTCTATTGGGTCCCGTCCACCCGCTAAAAAAGTCTCTTGATCCGAAGTCGATATTCAAAGACTTCCGAGCACCTCAGTCATTTAGGTATCTGTCCGTGGCGGAGAGAAAGAAGCTTGAAAAGGGTATCTAGTAAATGCGGGGCCTCATATGACTATCTTCGTATCTGGAGTTCATGCAGTTGGCAAGACTTACCTTGCCAAGCCCGCATGCGAAGCACTGGGATTTCGCTACGCCACAGCGAGCCAACTTATCCGTGAGGAGCGAGGCCTCTCAAGCTGGAACGCTAACAAGGTAGTCAACGATATAGAACAAAACCAAGCGGCACTTGTTGCAGCAGTACAGAGGATCAAGCAGTCCGGTCTAACCCTAGTTCTAGACGGGCACTTTGTCCTACGCAAAGCTGCAGGCATTCACGAACGTCTGCCCGAGTCCGTCTTTCACGACCTGGGGTGTACGGGCACAATCCTACTCAGTGCCCCCCTACAAGTAATCGACGAAAGGTTGATTGCCCGAGGCGATACCTCATGGACAGCAGATGAGCTTTTATCCTTCGCTGCGGCAGAGAAACAACATGCAGAGACTATTTCAGCCGCGCTAGCGATTCCACTCCATGTAATGGAAACACCAAGCCTCGCCAATTTTCAACAAACCATCGACCGCCTCTCCAAGCGCTAATCGACGCGGCCGGCCATATTCGAACAATCTGTGACTTTCCAAACAAAGATAAATTATCGACGTCCTCGGTACGGCTCACAACCTACGCCATCGTTATCGCGATCTAAGTGAGGACCGTAGCCGGGATCACCTCGATACACAGGCGCCGCTCCCGCAGCACGCGCCTCAGAGCAATTAGCAAAAGGCCGAGCTCTTGTTTCGTTTGAGTTTGCTGCAGGCTTCGACGGCGAATTCACTGACGACGATCCTCCGCCACTTCGGTGGCAGTGATAGTCTCCCGTCCTTCTATTTGTGTGACAACCATTCCTATCGAGACCACCACCGTGAGCATGCACTTGGCTGGCAACAAGCGCCGCAGCGCATATGAAAAGAGTTATGGTGAGCAAGCGCACAAAGACTCAACAGACTGAGCGTTTTCAATACCGAGATTTCTTTGCGTAGAGCTTCCGAACTACTCGGTTGATGAAGCTATTAAGGCCTCTTCCTGCTCTACCTAATTGATGCATCTGGGCTATGTTTGCAGCCCCAGCACTTTGGCTCGTGTACAGATAGACGTGATCGTCATTGAACCGAACAGTGATCGAGTCGGGTGCGAGTTCAAAGCTGTGGACATTTGAGTCCCCACTCAGGTTCTTATATCTTTCCATATGCCCCCTGAAAAAACAGCCGATGGCCGATGCTGTTTCGCAGATTTCAGTGAATCTCACTGACCTGCTTTTGTATTTGGGGCAATTCTTAGCTTTTCCGCAGGGTTCTGCAAGCCAAAAATTTAAGCGGGCAACATATGAGTTTGTTCAATCAGCCGCAGCGTAAAGCTCACCCCAGCCCAACCCGCGCCCCCGCCGCAATAGTCGCCGGCGCCGCATTCAACGCCTCAATCGCAAACCCCGCCGCCTGCTTGTAGCGCGCCATGAACTCATCGCGCTCGGCCTTGGGGATCACGTCGTCGATGTTGTCGAACACACCACCACAGCGCTCGTCCACCAAGCCTAGGAGGGCAAAGGGGCCGGCGCCGCGGTTGCGCAGCACCAGGGCTGAGATGTCTTTGCACAGCTTCTGGTCGTAGGCCTGCAGGGCCTGCGCGCTCACGCCGTGCTGCACCAGGGCGGCACCCAGCACGCGTGCGTCCACAATGGCCTGGCTGGCGCCGGCCGAGCCCACGGGGTACATCACGTGCGCGGCGTCGCCCAGCAGGGCCACGCGGCCGTCCACCCAGGTAGGCACCGGGTCGCGGTCGATCATGGGGTACTCAAACACTTCCTTGGCGCCGCGCAGCATGGCGGGCACGTCCAGCCAGTCGTAGTTCCAGCCTTCAAAGTGGTGGATGAAGTCTTCCAGCTTCACGCGGCGGTTCCAGTCGCCCTGCGGCCAGCCGCCCGAGTTGTCCACGGTGATCTCGGCAATCCAGTTCAGGACAGACAGGCCGGTGGCCGGGTCTGGCGCGGTGAGCGGGTACACCACCACGCGGTGCTTGAGCGAGCCCAGGCCGACGAAGGACGAACCGGTGCGGCTGGCCACACCCGGCGTGGTGCCGCGCCACATGATGGCGCCGCCCCACTGGATGGGCGGCTGGCTGGGGTGCATCTGGGCACGCACGGCGGAATGCAGGCCGTCGGCGGCGATCAGCAGCTTGCCCTGCACTTCGCGTTGTTCGCCGGAAGACGTGGCAACCAGTGCCGTCACGCCCTGTGCGTCGTTGCGGTAGCCAGTGACGCGGCAGCCCAGTTGCACGGCGTCCGGCCCCAGGCGGCGCTGCACTTCATTCAGCAGCAGCATCTGCAGCTTGCCGCGGTGCACCGCGTACTGCGGCCACTTGTAGCCGGCCAGCAGGCCGCGCGGTTCGGCATACACGTCGTTGCCGTTGCGGCCCACCAGGGCCCATTCCTTGGCCTGGATGCCGATGGCGTCCAACAGGTCGGCACCAATGCCGAGGTCGTACAGCTCGCGCACGGCGTTGGGCTGCAGGTTGATGCCCACGCCCAGGGGCTGCAGCTCGGGCACGGCCTCAAACACTTGGCAGGGCACGCCGATCTGGTGCAGGGTGAGGGCCATGGCCAGGCCGCCAATGCCGCCGCCGGCGATGAGGATCTTGTCTTGTTCGTTGTTCTGGGAAGTCATGGGGAAATTCATGGATTCATGGGCGTCAGGCAAGCGCCTGGAAAACAGCATCCCGGGAAATGTAAGCCATCTGCGGGTGGCCTCATTTCAGCCACACCCTGTCAAGGCGTCCTTTGCGTAGAATGAATTGAAATACTTGTTGGCATAAGGAGTAACCGTGTCAAACGACTCGCCGGAAGATCAGCTCCAGGCTCATGCCGAGAAATACCAGTTCGAGGTATTCCCGTGGAATGAAAATTTTGCGACCGGTATTGCACTGATCGACGAGCAGCACCAGCAGCTGGTGCACCTGATCAACAAGCTGGCCTCGCATCTGTCACGCGGCTCCAGCCATATCCAGATGGCCGAGGTGTTCGGGGAATTGGTGGCATATGCGGACTACCATTTCAAGGCGGAAGAGCAGATCTGGCAGCCACGCTTCCAGAACGACCCCTGGTACACAACGCACAAGCGCGCTCATGACTCTTTCCTGCCCAAGGCGCAAGAGATCCAGGACAAGCTGCTAGGCGCCTCTTACGAAAAAGTGCTGGAGGAGACGCTGAAGTTTCTGGTCAACTGGCTGGTATTCCACATTCTCGACAACGACCGGCGCATGGCCAAGACCCTCTACGCCCTGGACGAGGGTCTCGGTCTGCAAGCCGCCAAGACACGCGCCGACGAGGAGATGACCGGGATCATGCAGACCTTCGTCGAGACGGTACTGAACATGTACGAGAACCTGACGTCACGCAGCCTGGAACTGGTTCGGGAAAAGAATGAAAGGCTGAAGACGGAGCGGGCTCTGGTGGTCAGCCAGATGCAGAAGCAGTCGATGGACAAGCTTCTGCAAAGCATGACCAAGACCATTGAAGCGATGGCCTCCACCGTGGAGCTTCGCGCGCCCTACACCGCCGGGCATCAACGGCGCGTCGCGCAACTGGCCGAGGCCATTGCGCAGGAACTGGGGCTGCCGGAGGACGAGACGCAAGGCATCTATCTGGCCGCCTCGATTCACGACATCGGCGACATCCAGATCCCCGCCGAGATACTGACCCGGCCGCGCAGCCTGAACAGCATCGAGCAGAAGATTATGCAGAATCACCCTCAGGCCGGCTACGACATTCTCAAGGGCATCGACTTCCCCTGGCCGATTGCGGAGATGGTCTACCAGCATCACGAACGGCTCGACGGCTCCGGCTATCCCCAGGGCCTCATGGGCGATCAGATCCTCCTGGGGGCCAAGGTGCTTGCGGTGGCGGATGTGGTGGAGGCGATGTCATCGCATCGGCCGTATCGGGCCTCGCTGGGTATGGAGGCCGCCTTGGCGGAACTTGAAGGGCACAAGGGCCAGTTGTATGAACCCGCCGCCGTAGCCGCCTGCATCAAGTTGATTCGGGAAAAGGAATTCGTCTTTCGGGCCTGAGGCGCTGCGTCTCAGGTGGTGAGTCGCCTGAGGCCTCGGGTCTGCTGTGTACAGCGGCAAGAATTCAAAGCGCTACGCTTGGCACCATGGCACAAGACACAGAATCCGCCCCACTGCTGAAAGAACTGCTGAACGCCAAGGCGCTGGCCCACATCGGCCGCGCGGCGGCACAGGCGCACCCGGCGTTTGACCAGCGTGCCTATCTGGCCATGGCGCGCGAGGGGCTGGACGAGCTTTCCATCATGCAGCGCATGAGCCGGGCGGCGGACAGCCTGCGCGCGCACCTGCCGGCCGATTACCCCCGCGCGCTCAAGGCCGTGCGCCGCATGGCACCGCTGCTGCCCGGCGGTTTTCCCGACATGGTGTTGCCCGAGTTCGTGGGCCGGCACGGGCTGGACCATGCCGACTTGTCGCTGGAGGCGCTGCGCGAGCTCACGCCCTACAGCAGCGCCGAGTTCGCCATCCGCCCCTACATTGCGCAGGACCCCGATGCCGTGCTGGCCCTGGCTGCCCGCTGGGCCGAAGACGACAACGAGCACGTGCGGCGGCTGGCGAGCGAGGGCACGCGCCCGCGCCTGCCCTGGGCCCGGCGCCTGCCCCTGTTGGTGGCCGAGCCGCAACGCACACGCCCCATCCTGGAAAAACTCAAGGCGGACCCGAGCGACTACGTGCGCCGCTCGGTGGCCAACCACCTCAACGACATCAGCAAGGACCACCCCGACTGGGTGCTGGACCTGCTGGAAGGCTGGCCCACGCAGCAGGCCGCGACGAAGTGGATCACCAAACACGCGCTGCGCAACCTCATCAAGGCCGGCCACCCGCGTGCGCTCCAGCTCGTGGGAGCGACGCTGGGCGCCAAGGTGCAGCTGGGTTCTTTTGAGGTGTCCCCCACCGCCTTGCGCCTGGGGCAAACGCTGCAGCTGAACGCGACGCTGGTGTCCACGACGCGCCAGCCGCAGCGGCTGGTGATCGACTACGCCATCCACTACGTGAAGAAATCCGGCGACAGCAGCCGCAAGGTCTTCAAGCTGCGCACGCTGGAGCTGGACGGCCAGGCGGAAGTCTCTCTCAGCAAGCGCCAGACCATTGCGGATTTCACGACCCGCACCCACTACCCCGGGCGGCACCAGGTGGATCTGCTGGTCAACGGCCTCACGGTGGCGCAAGGCCACTTCGACCTGAAGAAGCCGGCGACCCGGGTCTAGGCGGACGTACGGCCTACCTCTTGCGCTGCGACGGTGAGTCAGTCGGGTTTCGCGGCGTGGTCCCGGGCCGGGGGTTGTTGCCAAACTTGAACCGCAGTTCAACTGCGGCACGTTCAATCGTTCACCGGCGTGCCTTGATGCGCACGCAAGCGCCAAACCCCATGCTCGGGGACCCACACGGTCAGGAAGGCACTGCGCACCGGGATCTCCTTGCCGTCCCTGGAGACGGTCGCCTGCATGCGGCCTGTCACCAGGGCTGCTCCTTCGACCATCTGGACCTGCATGTCGCTCAAGACCAGGTGCAGGTAGCGCAACGCGCCGGTGCTGATTTTCTTCAGGTAGCTGTCCCTCGTGTCACGCGTGGCGGACGAGTGCACGTAGATCACCTGTCCGGAAATCAGTTCGCGCAGTGCAGCGGCGTCGCCGGCCAGCATGGCATCGCGGCGACGCTGCTCCCACTGCAACACCCTCTCGGGCGTCAGGGGGGTGCCCATCGTCATCAGTCCAGCTTCACGCCGGCACGGCGCACGACCTGCCCCCACTTGGCCGCATCTTCCTTGATGAAGGCGGCAAATTCAGCCGAGCTGGTGGCGCGAAGTTCGCCACCGTAGGAACGCCATTTCTCGGCCAGCTGCGGATTCTGGGTGGCCTTGAACATGGCGACGCTGAGTTTGTCGACGATGGCCTTGGGCGTACCCGCCGGCGCCAGGACACCCTGCCAGGCGACCGGGGTGTAGTCCGGCAGGCCGGCTTCTGCAAAGGTGGGGACGTTGGGGAAGGACGGATGACGTGTCTTGCCCGTGAGTGCCAGCAGCTTGAGCTTGCCGCCACGGATATTGCCGGCAGCGGCGGGCAGCGCGTCGAACATGACCTGCACCTGTCCACCGATCAGGTCGCCGTAGGGGCTGGTGGTGTTGTACGGCACGAACTTGATCTGCGTGCCGGTGGCGTGACCGAACCATTCGCCAGCCAGATGGAAGTAACTGCCCACGCCAATGGTGGCAGCCGTGATGCTGTCCGGTTTGGCCTTGGCCTGGGCGACCATGTCCTGCACCGAGGTGAATGGCACACCGGGGTTGGCGATCAGGCCGGTTTGCAGCACGCCCAGCAGGCTGACCGGCACGAAGTCCCTTTCGGCATTGAAGGTGAGCCGGCTGTACAGGTGCTGCAGCACGGACATGGTGCTGGTGGTGCCGACCACCAGGGTGTAGCCGTCCGGGGCGGACTTGGCCGCGGCCTCCATGCCGATCTGGCCCGAGGCGCCGGGCCGGTTCTCCACGATGACGGTCTGCCCCAGGATCTTGGTCAGTTCCCCCGCGATCTCGCGTGCGTTGGCGTCCGGCCCGGAGCCGGCCGGGAACGGCGCGATCAGGCGGATGGGCTTGCTGGGATAGTCCTGCGCGTGGGTCGCGAAAGCCGCGAGCAGTCCCAGCGCCAGCGCCATGAATCCAGCGCGGAAATTGATACGGGTCATTGTTGTCTCCTTGGGTGCATTGAATGGGTTCCGACTCCCGCTTGGGGGGTCGGGATGGATTCTTGATTAAAATCAGTTTATTGTCAAATTATGAGAATTGATGCACAATTAACTCAAATAAATTGATAAAAAACAAGATTAATTTTCACAGGAGATCACGTGAGCACCTCTTTCCCGCCTCTGAACCGGCCCGATTCCGTCGTTTTCAGCCACATGGGTTTTTATGTGCGCGACCTGGAAAAAATGGCGCGCTTTTACAAGCACGTGTTGGGTTTCACCGAAACCGACCGGGGCGACCTGGGCGCCGTGCAGCTGGTTTTTTTGAGCCGCAATCCGGCCGAGCACCATCAGGTGGTGCTGGCCACCGGCCGGCCGCAGGACCCGGGCTTCAGCGTCATCAACCAGATTTCATTCCGCGTGCCCGACCTGGCCACGCTGCGCGCTGTGCTGGCGCGCGCCCAGGCCGATGGCGGAGCAAGCGACATCCAGCCGGCCACGCACGGCAACGCTGTGTCGGTGTATCTGCGCGATCCGGAGGGCAACCGGATCGAGATCTTCATGGACACGCCCTGGTACTGCGAACAACCGCTGCGTGAGCCCATCAACCTGGACCAGCCAGACGAGGCCATCCTGGCCCGGGCCGAGGCCATTGCGCGCAGTCGGCCCAGGTTCCAGTCCCGCGCGCAATGGCAGGCCAGCATGGCCCGCCTGATGGGTTACAGCACGGAGGCCTGAGCATGTTTGACGTTGCCATCATCGGCTACGGCCCTGCGGGCGCCACGCTGGCCAATCTGCTCGGCCAGGCCGGGCTCTCGGTCCTGGTGCTGGAGAAGGATGCCGTGATCTATCCGCTCCCCCGTGCCATCCATTTCGACGGCGAGGTCATGCGGATCTTCCAGACGGCCGGTCTGCGCGCTCCGGTCGAGGCCGTCTGCCGGCCCGGACTCAAGGGCATGCATTTCGTGAACGCCGAGGGCGAGGCCATGCTGATCCGGGGCGGCACGGCCTTGCGCGGCCCGCATGGCTGTGCCAACAACTACTACTTCCACCAGCCGGAGCTGGAACAGGTGCTGCGCCAGGGCGTCCGGCGTTTCGACAACGTCACAGTGAAGCTGCAGCACGAGGTGACGCACATCACGCCCGCAGACGAGCACGTCATGCTGGACATCACTGATCTGGTTCAGCACCGGAAGTCCCAGGTCCAGGCCCGTTATGTCGTGGGATGCGACGGCGCGCGCTCCCTGATGCGCAAGACGCTGGGCACGACCATGCAGGACCTGGGCCTGCACCAGCCCTGGCTCGTGTTCGACGTGCTGCTCAAGGCCAATGCGCCAACCCTGCCGGACCACACCGTGCAGCATTGCGATCCGGAACGACCCATGACTTACTGCAACGTCACAGGTAACCGTCGCCGCTGGGAAATCATGCTGATGCCCGGCGACGACCCCACCAGGATGGTGGCGCCCGAGATGCTGTGGCAGCTGGTCAGCCCCTGGCTGCGCCCGGACCAGGCAGAGATCGAGCGAGCCGTGATCTATACCTTCCATTCACTTATTGCGCAGGGCTGGCGCAAGGGCCGCCTGATGCTGGCCGGCGATGCCGCACACCAGACGCCGCCGTTCCTCGGCCAGGGCATGTGCGCTGCGCTGCGCGACGTGTCCAACCTGGCGTGGAAACTCGAAGCCGTGCTGAAGGCCGGGGTGAGTGATGCCCTGCTCGACACCTACGAGTCCGAACGCGCACCGCACGTGCGTGCCTTTATCGAACTGGCAGTCCGCCTGGGCGACATCATCCAGGCGACCGACCCGGCCCAGGCGCGCGAGCGCGATGCGCGCTTCAAGTCGGGGCAGCCGGAGATTTTTGAGTTTCCATCACCGCGGCTCGGGCCGGGGGTGCTCAGCGGAAACAACCCGCTGGTCGGCCAGCCCTTCGCGCAGCCCGAGCTCGACAACGGCGACTTGCTCGATGTCCGGCTCGGCAGGCGCTTCGCGGTCATCGCACGCGAGGCCCTGCTCGAAGGCGTGAGCGACGAGACGCGGGGCATCTGGTCCGCCAGCGGCGTGACGCTGCTGCCCGCCTGCGATGCCGGCCTGCGGGAATGGTTCGACCAGCACGGCCTCGGCGCGGTCGTGCTGCGACCCGACCGCTATATCATGGGCGTGGCCACATCGCCCGGGGAACTCGATGCCATCACGGCCAGCATGCCCGTGGCGGATCTTCAACCCCACTGAAGCGACCCATGACCGACAAATCCATGTCCAGCCTCTCGCGCATGCTCAGCGTGCTGGACCTCTTCTCCGATCACCAACTGACCTGGACGGCCGAAGGCATCACCGAGGCCCTCCAGGTGTCGCTACCGACGGGCTACCGCTACGTCAAGATGCTGGTGGACGCCGGCCTGCTGCAGCGCGCCGCAGATTCGCACTACACGCTGGGGCCGCGCATCATCGTGCTGGACCACTACATCCGCATGGCCGATCCCGTGCTGCAGCATGGTGTGCCCATCATGGCGGAGTTGGTCGAGAAAACCGGATTCGACTGCGTGATCTCTGGCCTCTACGGCCAGCAGGTGCTCGACACCCACCGGGAGTTCGGATCGTCACCGGCCACCCTGAGCTACGGACGGGGCCGGCCGCGTCCGCTGTTCCATGGGGCGGCACCCAAGGTCATCCTGTCGTGCTTCACGCCGGCGCAGCTGCGCAAGGTGTTTGACCAGCACAGCGACGAGATCGCCAAGGCTGGCCTGCCAACGGAATGGTCGGCGTTTCGCAAGTACTACGCCAACATACGCAAGGCCGGCCATTACTTCTCCAACGGCGAACTGGAGCCCAACCTGGCGGCGCTGGCAGCACCCCTGCAACATGCCAACGGCACCATCCTGGGCGCCATCTCGCTGGTGACCACGGTGCCGCGCATGGCCGTGATGGATGTTTCAAAACTGACCCAACTGGTCATCCGTGCCGCACAGGAAATCATTGTGCGCATTCCCTGATTCACTCCCATTTCCTGAAAGGACTACCCTCCGTGAAGCTCATCAGTTTTCTGAATGCAGGCCAAGCCAGCTACGGCATCGTCAACGGCGACGATGTGCTCGACCTCCAACCCATCCTGGGTGCACAAGCCCCTGATTTGCGTGCCCTGATCGAGCAAAACCTGTTCGCCGCAGCCGCCGAAGCCGCCAGCAAGCACAAGCCCGGCCTGAAGTTCTCGCAACTGACGCTGCTGCCGGTCATCCCGAATCCGGACAAGATCATCTGCGTGGGCCTGAACTACGGCGAGCACGTGCGTGAGACCGGGCGTGAAATCACCGAGAGCCCGGCGTTGTTCCTGCGCGTACCCGCTTCGCAGGTGGCACACGGCCAGGACATCGTGCGCCCACCGGAATCGACGCGCCTGGACTACGAAGGCGAGATCGCCATCGTGATCGGCAAGGGCGGCCGCCGCATCAGCGAAGCCGATGCCTGGAGCCACATCGCAGGCTACAGCTGCTACAACGACGGCAGCATCCGCGACTGGCAGGTCAGCACCACCCAGTGGACGGCGGGCAAGAATTTCTGGCGCACAGGCGGCTTTGGCCCCTGGCTGGTCACGGCCGACGAAATCAAGCCCGACCAGAACATGACCCTCGTCACCCGCCTCAACGGTGTCGAGCTGCAACGTGCCACCACCGACATGATGATCCACAGCATTCCGCGCCAGATTGCGTACATCTCTACCTTCACGCCGCTGCAGGCCGGCGACGTGATCGTGACGGGCACACCGGGCGGTGTAGGCAACAAGCGCAATCCTCAGGTCTTCATGAAGCCGGGGGACGTGGTGGAGATCGACGTCGATGCCATCGGCGTTCTGCGCAACGGCATCCGCGACGAATAAGTCTCAAGGTCGCGCCCGGTCGGCAAAAGGTCTGTATCAGGCGCAGCGGCTCTTACGCCGCATCCAGAGCCGCCACCACCCGGTTACGCCCGCTTTCCTTGGCCTCGTACAGGGCCTTGTCGGCGCGGGCGATCATGTCGGCCGCCAGTACCGTGGCATCACTCACCTCCGGTAACGGCTGCAGCATGGCCACGCCGATGGAGATGGTCACGCGCACGTCCTCGCGCACGCGGGCGGGGACGCTCTGCACGCTCACGATGCGCCGGATGCGTTCAGCCGTTTCCAGGCCGGCCAAGCCCGGCGTGGCCGGCAACAGCACGACAAACTCTTCGCCGCCGTAGCGCGCCACCACGTCGCTGCCGCGCAGCTGCACCTTGATGAGGTTGGCCACGTAGCGCAGCACCTCGTCGCCGGCCTGGTGGCCCAGGCTGTCGTTGAGCTTCTTGAAGTGGTCCACGTCGAGGAACATGCAGACCAGCGGCTGGCCGCTGCGGCGCGCGGCCAGCACTTCCTCCAGGCAGCGCGATTCGAAATAGCGCCGGTTGTGCACGCCGGTCAGCACATCGGTCAGGCCGGCGAGCTTGAGGCGTTCGGTGGCCAGGGCGCTGTCCAGGCACACGGCCACCAGCGCGGCCAGGCGCTCCAGAAAATCGGTGCTGCTGCCGGCCACGAAACGCTGCGCGTCGCGGCTGCCCAGATTGAGGCTGCCGATGAAGCGGCCGTGGTGCAGCAGCGGCAGCAAGGCCACCGAAGCCAGTCCGGCCGGGGCGTCTTCGAACAGGAAGGCCGGCACCTCGTCAAGGCCGGCCAGCAGCGGCCGGCCGGTGCCGGTGTAGAGCGACTGCAGTTCCACATCGCTGTCGAGGAACAGCAGGCCCTCGGCCATGTGCCCGGGGTCGCCCAGCACCCGCCCTACTTCGTACAGCGGGTCGACCAGGGCCAGGGTGACGGCATCGAGCTCGAAAAGCGATTTGTATTCGACCAGCAGGGTGTCGATGAGCGCGGCCAGCGAGGCCGCACCTATCACTTGGCGCTCCAGCAGGTCGAAGCGGCGCATCTTCTCCTGGTTCAGGCGCGCCTCGCGCAGCATGGCGTCGAGCTGGCTGCGCAGGCGCTGGTTCTCGGCCTGCAACATGGCCAGCGACAGGCGCTCACTGGAATGGCCTTGGCTCCGCGATGCCTCAGTCAAAATTCCGCTCCTGCCTGCGCGCTGTTGTGCTCATCGTCGGATGGTAACTTGGCCGTGTGACGGCTTGGCGAAATCAGGCGCCCAGCAGGCCGCTGTGGGCTGACGCATGCCGCAGCCACATCGAATCCTGGGCCAGCGCCAGCGCCGCACTCAGCGCGCGGGTGGGGCGGCTCGTGTCGAGCACCATGAAGCCGATCGGCGTGGTGACCGTGGGGTTGACCAGCGGCGCCGCTTCCAGTTCACCGAAACCACGGATGGCGCCGACCAGGGCACCGGGCAGGATGCTGCAGACCTGGCCATCGAGCACGCTCAAGGCCAGCGCCAGCACCGAGTCGGTCTCCATCGCCGGCACCACCTGGGCGCCGGCCTCAGTCAGGGCGGCATCGACGATGCTGCGGTTGTGCATCTCCGGCGTCAGAAGGCACAGCGGCAAGCGGGCCGCGTCGGCCCAGTTCAAGGCGCTGCCGATCTGCAGGCCCGCCTGCGCCGGCCCGGCCGCACGGCGCAGCAGAAAGTAGTGCTCGGTGTACTGCGGGAGGGTCTGGAACGGCATGCGGCGGCGGCTCAGCCGTTCCATATAACCCAGTCCCATGTCGAGCGAGAGGTTCTCCAGCCCGGTTTCGATGTCCGGTGAGCTCATGGAGCGCACGATCGGCAGGATGCCCGGGTGGCGCGCCTGCAGCATGGCGGCGAAACGCGCTGCGATCGGCATCACCGAGGGCACGGCGCCGATGCGCAAGGTACCCTGGGGGCTCCCCTCCGCGCTCTTGAGTTCCTGTTTCAGCCGCTCCTGCTCGTGCAGGATGCGCTGCGCCGCCTGGAAGATCTGTTCGCCTTCCGGTGTGAAGCCTTCGAAGACGCGCCCGCGCTTGACGATGGCGGTGCCGAATTCCTCCTCCAGCGTGCGCAGGGCGTTGGAGAGCGCCGGCTGCGAGATATGGCAGGCCTGCGCCGCACGCCCGAAATGCTTGTGCTCGTGCAGGGCCACCACATAACGCAGCGAGGTGAACAGGTTCATGACTCAATCGCCCTGCATGTCAGGGCTTGTCGCCAGGGCTGCAAGCGACTCACTTGCCGGCGTTGGGGAAAAACAGCTG
The DNA here is from genome assembly GCA_001797315.1 of Curvibacter sp. GWA2_64_110. Taxonomy (GTDB): domain Bacteria; phylum Pseudomonadota; class Gammaproteobacteria; order Burkholderiales; family Burkholderiaceae_C; genus Hylemonella. The sequence continues at coordinate 7,513 of MGPC01000037.1, read as the reverse complement.
CTCGCCGCCGATCTTGTAGGCGGCAATGGCGTTCTGGCCGGCGGGCGAAACGACCCAGTCGACAAACTTCTGCGCCTCGGCCAGTTTGACCTGCGGGTGCTTGGCCGGGTTGACCACCATCACGCCGTACTGGTTGAACAGACGCTTGTCGCCTTCGACCAGCACCGTCAGGTCGGCGCGGTTCTTGAAGTTGAGCCAGGTGCCGCGGTCAGCCAGCACATAGGCGCCGCTGGATGAGGCGATGTTGAGCGCCGGGCCCATGCCGCAGCCGCATTCCTTGTAGCCGCTGCCTTTCTTGTCGGCCAGGTCGGCCAGCTTCCAGAAACGCAGTTCGGCCGCGTGGGTGCCGCTCTTGTCGCCGCGCGAGATGAAGGCGCCGTTGGCGGCGCTGATCTTCTTCAGCGCCACCGCGATGTCATTGCCTTTGGTGCCCACCGGGTCGGCCTTGGGGCCGATCAGCACGAAGTCGTTGTACATGACGGGCAGGCGCTTGAGGCCAAAGCCCTCGGCGACGAACTTCTCTTCGGCCACCTGGTCGTGCACGAACACCACGTCGGCATCGCCGCGGCGCGCCATGTCCAGCGCCTGGCCGGTGCCCAGCGCCACCACCTTGATGTCGATGCCGCTGGCTTTCTTGAATTCGGGCAGCAGGTAAGAGAACAGGCCCGACTGCTCGGTCGAGGTGGTCGACGACATGACGATGGTCTGCGCCGAGGCGGCCAGGGATGCTATCGAAATCGTAGCTGCCAGCGCATATCTGACAAGCGCGGGAGCCCTGAAAGACCATGAAAATTTGAAAGCGTTCATACCTGTTCTCCTTTGACGAATAAATGGGCGGTTGACGAGACGGCACGCAGCCGCTCGACGTCGAAAAATTCCTGCACCGGCAGGTCGGCCTGCACCCGCCCCTGCTCCAGGTAGATGACCCGGGTCGCCAGGCGCTTGACCTGGCCCAGGTTGTGACTGGCGAAGATCACCGTCACCGGGCGGCCGTCCTGGCGCTGGGCGCCGCTGGCGAATTCCGCCATCAGCTGTTCCACCTCGCGCTTGGCATGCGGGTCGAGGCTGGCGGTGGGTTCGTCGAGCATCAGCACATCGGGCTGCAAGGCCCAGGCGCGCGCCATGGCCAGGCGCTGCTGCTGGCCGCCCGACAGCGTGCGCGCCGGACGCCGTGCCTTGTCGGCCAGCTCGACACGTTCGAGCGCCCTCAGCGCCTGTTCCTTGGCGGCCTGCCAGGGTGTGCCGCGCAGCCACAAGGCCAGCGCCACGTTGTTGCGGGCCGAAGTGCGCAGCATGAAGGGGCGCTGGAACAGCATGGCCTGACGCGCACCGGCATCACACGCACACTGGCCGGCCGTGGGCCGCTGCAGGCCGTGCAGCAGACGCAGCAGCGTGCTCTTGCCGCTGCCGTTGGCGCCCACCAGCGCCACCGACTCGCCGCTTCCGATGCGCAGGTTGACGTCCGCCAGCGCGTGCACCGGACCGAAGGAAACACTCGCCGCCTGCAAATCAAATAGAGGATTCATGCCAGCGCCCTCGCCACCGCAGACACGCCGTTGGCATGGCCCTCGACGTGCTCGCGCCAGCGCCGCACCAGGGCGATCAGGGCATTGAGCACCAGCACCACGCCCAGCAGGATGAGCCCCAGCGCCAGTGCCAGCGGCAGGTCGCCCTTGCTGGTCTCCAGCGCAATGGCGGTGGTCATGACGCGGGTGAAACCGTCGATGTTGCCGCCGACGATCATCACCGCACCGACCTCCGAGATGGCGCGGCCGAAGGAGGCCATCAGCATGGTGAGCAAGGCGTAGCGCTCGTCCCAGGCCAGCAGCAGGCCGCGCAAGGCGGTGCCGGCACCGAGCGAGCGCAGCTGTTCGCCGTGCGTCTGCTCCGCATCCTCGATGACCTGGCGCGTCAGGGCGGTGGACACCGGCAGCACCAGCAGGGCCTGCGCCAGCACCATGGCCTGGAAGTTGAACAGCCAGCCCAGGTGCCCCAGCGGTCCGGAGCGCGACAGCAGCAGGTAGACCACCAGGCCGATGACCACCGACGGGATGGCCAGCAGGGTGTTGAGCAAGGTCAGCACCGCGTTGCGCCCGGCAAAGCGGGCCACCCCGAGCCAGGCGCCGAGCACCAGGCCGGCGCCACAGGCCAGGGCACAGGCGGTGGCGCTGACGGCAAGCGAGCGGCCGACGATGGCGAGCAATCCGGGATCGAAGGAGGTGATGAGTTGCAGCGCTGTAGCCGCGCTTTCGGTAAAGGTTGACATGGCTGGGTTATCGTACGGACTCGATCAATTCCCCACCATATGAATCATCGTGCATAGGTTGCAGTTTCACTACACATTCGGCTCGCAGCCGCAGGGCCCGGCAGGATTGATCCGCAATCCGCTCTTTGATCTGCTGCATGCGGTGCAGGAATCCGGCTCGATCTCGGGCGCTGCGCGCACCCTGCAACTGTCCTACCGCCACGTCTGGGGCGAACTCAAACGCTGGGAAGGCGAGCTGGGACATGAGCTCATCGTGTGGGAAAAAGGCCAGGCTGCACGCCTGACCGAGTTCGGCAACAAGCTGCTGTGGGCCGAGCGCCAGGCGCAGGCGCGTCTTTCGCCGCAGATCGAGGCCTTGCGCGCCGACCTGGAGCGCGCCTTTGCCGTCGCCTTTGACGACACGGTGCATGTGCTCACGCTCTACGCCAGCCACGACGACGCCCTGAGCGCCCTGCGCACGCACGCCGCCAGCCAGCACCAGCTGCACCTGGATGTGCGCTTTACCGGCAGCGTGGATGCGATTCGCGCCCTCAACGAGGGCCGCTGCGTGATGGCGGGCTTCCACACGCTGCACCAGCCCGGCCAGGGCTCGCTGGCCGAACAGACCTACAAACCCCTGCTCAAGACCGGCCTGCACAAGATCATCGGCTTTGCCCAGCGCAGCCAGGGCCTGATGGTGGCCAAGGGCAACCCCTTGGGACTGCGCTCGCTGCACGACCTGACACGCAGCGGGGTACGCTTCGTCAACCGGGCCCTGGGCACCGGCACGCGCGTGCTGTTCGACGAACTGCTGGCGCAGGCCGGCATCGGCGCCGGAAAGATCAAGGGCTTTGATCACACCGAACCATCGCATACCGCCGTGGCCCAGGCCGTGGCGGCCGGTCAGGCCGATGCCGGCCTGGGCATCGAAGCCGCGGCGCGCGCGCGCGGGCTGGACTTCGTGCCGCTGGTCGAGGAGGACTACCACCTGGTCTGTCTCAAGTCGGCCCTGGACGAACCGGCGGTGCAGGCCTTGTGCGCCGTGCTGCAAAGCGATGGCTGGCAGGCGGTGCTGCACCAGCTGCCGGGCTACCGGCTGGCCGAACCGGCAGGCCAGGTGCTGTCGCTGCGGCGCACGCTGCCGTGGTGGAACTACCGGACTGAAAAGGTGCCTTCCGGGGCCCGCAAGAAGGCGCCGTCCGCCGTCCGCGCAAAGAAAGCCTCAGGCGCCCGCGCCCGGCCGGCCCGTCAGAGCGCGCAGGAGCGGAAACCGCAGAAGATGTCGTCGCGCCCGGGCAGGAAGTAGTTGCGGTACTTGGGCGACTGCAGCCGCGCGCGGGTGGCGAACGAGGCGCCGCGCAGCACCTTGTGGGTGCCGAACCAGGGTTCGGAATAGTCGCGGTAGGGGTCGGCCGCGAAACCGGGGTAGCCGAAGAAGGTGGAGCCGGTCCACTCCCACACCTCGCCCCAGCGGAAACCGCGCCGCGCCGCCGTGTGCGCGGCCAGCTCCCATTCCACCTCGCTCGGCAGGCGCCGGCCGGCCCAGCGGCACCAGGCGTCGGCCTCCCACCAGCTCAGGTGCATGGCCGGCTGCTCGCCGGCACGGCGCTGCGTCTGGCCGAACAGGGTCTGCAGCACCGCCCCCTGGCCGCCGGCGCGCGCCACCCCGATCTGCTCCACGTGGCGCGGCGCGCGTCGGCCCTCGCTGCGCGCCTTCTCCTGCAGCCAGTCCCAGCCGGCCGGCAGCCAGAACTCGGGCCGGTCGTAGCCGCCGTCGGCCACGAATTCGACGTACTGCGACCAGTTGACGGGCTGGGCGTCGATCTCGAATTCCGGCACCGCCACCTCATGCGCCGGCCGCTCGTTGTCGAAGGTGAAGCCGTGGCCGGCTTCGAGCCCGAGGCGCCAGCGCGTGGCGGGCACCCACAGCGGCTCGCGCGCCACGGCAGGCACCGGCAGCATGAGCCTGAGCGGCAGGCCCAGCGTCTGCGCCATGTAGAGGAAGGCCTCGCCGTGCATGTCCTCATGGAACAGGGCTAGGCGGTAGAAATACAGGGCATCGTCCTCGTCCGGCGTCTTGGCCAGCAACTCCAGCGTGGACTCCAGCGTGGCCAGCAGATAAGCCTTGGTATCGGCCAGCGTGGGCAGGTCCAGCGCCCAGCGGCTGTCGTGCGGCACCCGGCTCGAATCCCACCAGCGGTCGGCGTGGGGCTGGAGCGAAGCCAGCGTGCTGGCCTGCGGGTCGCAACGCGAGCCCTGATGGCGCTGCAGGTTGCGCCCGATCCAGCGCTCCTGGAACCAGCCGACATGGCCGAGTTCCCACAGCGGGGGGTTGAGTTCGGGCAGGCGCGGCACGGCCAGCTTGTCGGCCGCCAGGGCCTCTTCGTAATGCGCCATCAGGTGCAGCGTGTGGTTGCGCGCATCCATCAGGGCCAATCCCAGTACGTCGCGGCCGGCCTGGCGCAGGTCCGCGGCATCGAGGCTGGAAAAGGACGGAACCGGGAGATCGAAAGGCATGGGCCATTATTCCGCCAAGCGCGCCCGCTGTCGACCGGCTGAAACAGGCTTTCGTGTTGGGTCTACGTGTTTACACGGGGAGGCGATTGATCCGGTCCCCTTAAAATCAGAGGATTTGCCAACTTCAGCCGACACCTGCGCCTGACCCGCGCTGCCGGAGGCGCTGGCAAATGCCGGATCACCCTTCCTGGAGAAAACATGCATGCCTTACTGAATTTTTCGAAGTTGATCGACTGGCTCAACGCCCAAGTCGGCAAGTACGCCATCTGGCTGATTTTGGCCTCCACCGTCATCAGCGGCCTCAATGCCGTGGTGCGCAAGGTGTTCAACACCAGCTCCAATGCCTACCTTGAAGTTCAGTGGTACCTGTTCGCCGCATCCTTCCTGATCGTGGCCGGTTACACCCTGCTCAACCAGGAGCACGTCAAGATTGACGTCGTCTCCAGCCGCCTGTCCAAGCGTGGCCAGATCTGGATCGACGTGGTCGGCTTCTCCGTGTTCCTGATCCCGATGTGCCTGACCATCCTCTGGTACAGCATTCCCTTCTTCGTCAAGGGCTACGTTTCGGGTGAGTACTCCTCGAATGCCGGCGGCCTGATCCGTTGGCCGGTGTACGCCATGATCCCGCTAGGTTTCGGCCTGCTGCTGCTGCAAGGCGTGTCCGAACTGATCAAGCGCATCGCCTTTCTGCAGGGCTTGATCGAGGACCCGACCCACAAGAAAGCGGAAAAGACGGCGGAAGAAGAGCTGGCCGAAGCCATTCTCAAGCAGGCTGAAGCCAAAGCCGCCCAGAACCACGCCATCTGACCGGGACGACACACATGGAATTCTTTATCAACAACCTGGCCCCGATCATGTTCGTGGGCCTGATCTTCTTCCTGCTGATGGGTTTCCCGGTGGCATTCAGCCTGGGCGCCTGCGGCCTGTTCTTCGGCTTCATCGGTGTCGAACTCGGCGTACTGCCCGAGGCACTGCTGCAGGCACTGCCGCTGCGCATCTTCGGCATCATGGGCAACGACACCCTGCTGGCGATTCCATTCTTCACGCTCATGGGCCTGATCCTGGAACGCTCCGGCATGGCCGAGGATCTGCTGGACACCATCGGCCAGCTCTTCGGCCCCATCCGCGGCGGCTTGGCCCTGGCGGTGATTTTCGTCGGCGCGCTGCTGGCGGCCACCACCGGCGTGGTGGCAGCTTCGGTCATCTCCATGGGCCTGATCTCGCTGCCTATCATGCTGCGCTACGGCTATGACCGCCGCATTGCGTCCGGCGTGATTGCCGCCTCCGGCACGCTGGCGCAGATCATCCCGCCGTCGCTGGTGCTGATCATCCTGGCCGACCAGTTGGGCCGCAGCGTGGGTGAGATGTACAAGGGCGCCTTCATTCCCGGCTTCATCCTGACCGGCATGTATGCGGGCTACGTCATCCTGCTGGCCATCTTCAAGCCGACGTGGGTTCCAGCCCTGCCGCTGGAAGCACGCACCATTCGCGAAGACAGCGGCAAGAGCGGCCTGCTGTCCCTGCTGATCCTGACCATCATCTCCACCGTCGTGGCGGTCTACTTCGGCGAACACTACGCTGACGTGCTGACCTGGCTCAAGGGCGAGGTGGTGGAAACGGTGGCCACCGACGAAACCATCGTGGTGTCCATGTGCGCCGGCGTGCTGCTGGCCTTCGTGATCGCCGTCATCAACAAGGCCACCCGCCTGGGCCTGCTCTCGCGCATGGCCGAGCGCGTGACTTTCGTTCTGATTCCACCGCTGCTGCTGATCTTCCTGGTGCTGGGCACCATCTTCCTCGGTGTGGCCACCCCCACCGAAGGCGGCGCCATGGGCGCCATGGGCGCCTTCATCATGGCCATGGCACGCAAGCGCCTGAGCATGCGCCTGCTCAAGCAGGCCCTGAACACCACCACCAAGCTGTCCTGCTTCGTGGTGTTCATCCTGATCGGCTCCACCATCTTCAGCCTGGTGTTCCAGGGTGTGGACGGACCGAAGTGGGTCGAGCACCTGCTCAGCGGCCTGCCCGGCGGCCAGATCGGCTTCCTGATCGTGGTCAACATCATGATCTTCTTCCTGGCCTTCTTCCTGGACTTCTTCGAGCTGTCCTTCATCGTGGTGCCGCTGCTGGCCCCGGTGGCCGAGAAGCTGGGCATCGACCTGATCTGGTTCGGCATTCTGCTGGGCGTGAACATGCAGACCTCCTTCATGCACCCGCCGTTCGGCTTCGCCCTGTTCTACCTGCGCAGCGTGGCGCCAAGCAAGGAGTACACCGACCGGCTCACCCAGAAGCGCATCCCGCCGGTGACGACCATGCAGATCTACTGGGGTGCGGTGCCTTTTGTGGTGATCCAGATCATCATGGTGGCGCTCATCATCGGCTTCCCTGGCTTGGTTTCCGGCGGCCTGGACAAGGCCGAGAAGATCGACCTGGACAAGGTGATCATCGAAATGCCGGCCGACGAGCCGCAAGCCGAGCCGGCCGACGGTGCAGAACCGGGCAAGGATGGCGAGGACAAGCCGGCCACCGAGGAAGACGACCCGATGAAGGCCATGCAGGACTCGCTGGACAAGGACAAGAAGTAAGTCCGGTCCCGCCCGCCGGCACGCCGTGCCGGCGCCGCAACACCAAGCCCCGCTTCGGCGGGGCTTTTTTATGGTTCTTCACGGATTTGAGTGGAGGCGAGCTTGATAAGCGTGTTGGTTCCCGTAAACTGCAAAATGTGCACTCGATGTTGCGCTACGCTAGGGT
>MGPC01000036.1 GCA_001797315.1 Curvibacter sp. GWA2_64_110 | reverse complement strand
GCCGTTGCCGACTGCCAGAACCTGGTCGATGACGATCTCTTGGCCTACGTCCGCAGCAATCTGTTCTACTTTAATTTTTTCGCCAGCAGCAACACGGTATTGTTTGCCGCCGGTTTTTATGACCGCGTACATGTTGACCTCATCTTTGAATGATCTCTACGGACGGATTCCGCAGAGCCCAAAAGTATAACACAGTTTGGAATTACTAACATAGTGCCCCGCCAGCCGGCTGGTTCGCCCCCCAGGCCTTCCTATAATCGGCCACCCCCTACCGGTTTTGGACCTCGTCACAGTGAACCCACCCCACCCAGCCAACCCGCTCGCCCTCATCGCCGATGACATGCGCGAGGTGGACCATGTCATTGCCCGCCGCCTGGACTCTGGCGTCCCTCTGGTCGGCCAGGTCTCCCAATACATCATTGCCGCCGGCGGCAAGCGTTTGCGTCCGGCGCTGCTGCTGCTGACCTGCGGCGCCCTGGGCTACCAGGGCGCACAGCGCTTCAACCTGGCGGCCGTGGTGGAGTTCATCCACACCGCCACCCTGCTGCATGACGACGTGGTGGACGAATCTGTCCTGCGCCGCGGCAATCCGACCGCCAATGAGGCTTTCGGCAACCCGGCCAGCGTGCTGGTGGGTGACTTTCTCTATTCCCGCGCCTTTCAGATGATGGTGGAAGCCCGGAACATGCGCATCATGCAGGTGCTGGCCGACGCCACCAACGTGATCGCCGAAGGCGAGGTCATGCAGCTGATGAACATGCACAACGCCGGTCTCGACGAGGCGGGTTACCTGCAGGTGATCCGCTCCAAGACCGCCAAGCTGTTCGAGGCCAGCGCCCGCGTCGGCGCCATCCTGGCCGGTGCCGAGCCGGCCCTCGAAGAAGCCTGCGCCGAATACGGCCAGGCACTGGGCACCGCCTTCCAGGTCATCGACGACGTGCTCGACTACGCGGGCGATGCGGCCGTCATGGGCAAGAGCCTGGGCGACGATCTGCGCGAGGGAAAAGCCACGCTGCCGCTGATCGCCGCCATGCAACGCGGCAGCGAAAGCCAACGCCAGCTCGTCCGTAGCGCCATCGAGAACGGCGCAGTGGCGCAGCTTGACGAGGTCATTGCCATCGTGCGGGAAACCGGTGCGCTGGACATCTCGCGCCAGGCAGCTGCCCGGGAGGCTGGACGTGCCGTGGCAGCGGCACAACGCCTGCCCGCCGGAACCCATGCCGACAGTCTGCTACAATTGGCGGCTCAGCTGCTGGCGCGTCAGTCTTAACACGGCGCATCGACGGCAACCAACATCGGAATGTAGCGCAGCCTGGTAGCGCACTTCGTTCGGGACGAAGGGGTCGGAGGTTCGAATCCTCTCATTCCGACCAGTTTTCTTTCTACGACTCAAGGCGTAGAGGGGCAGCCAAGGCCAGAGGCCAAACCCTCTCGCTCTGCCCGTCAGTTCTCCCCCACCTCGAATCACCAGACCTCTTGCGCCGCAACGTCTGCTTGCAATTTGCCGGCGCCCCCCAGATTTACATCGGACGGGCAATCGGCGATGATTCACAGGCTTCCCCCCTGGAACCCTGTACATTCCCGTTTCATGGCCGCTGTCGATACCGCCGCTCAACGTCAATCCTCCCCCATCGCCCTCCCCGGGCCGGACTGCGCCCTGATTCTGGCCGGCAAGCTGGGGCAGCCGTCGACCGACGAGATCTGTCGCGAGGCGAAAGGCAAGCACCGCAGTTTCATCAGCACGGAAATTCAGCGCCGCAACAGCGGATCCGTCCCGAACACCACGCGGCAGGCCCACGCCCAGGATGGGCGCACGCAACACCCCCCGGGCCGGCACAAAATCAGAATAAGCCAGACTTCGCTTGAAGAAAGCTTGGCCGGCAGCAACGAATAACAGACAAGGAAGACAGGGATCCGCATGGCTACTGCAAAACCCAAGGCTGCCAAAGAGTTCGTCTTTGAGTGGGAAGGCAAGGACCGCAACGGCAAGGCCATGCGCGGCGAGATGCGCGCCGGCGGCGAAAACCAGGTGCAGGCCGCGCTGCGCCGCCAAGGCGTACTGCCGGCCAAGATCAAGAAGCGTCGCATGCGCGCCGGCAAGTCCATCAAGCCCAAGGACCTGGCGATCTTCACGCGTCAGCTCGCGACCATGATGAAAGCGGGTGTTCCCCTGCTGCAGGCCTTCGACATTGTCGGCCGCGGCAACGCCAACCCCAGCGTCACCCGGTTGCTCAACGACATTCGCACCGACGTGGAAACCGGTACCTCGCTGAGCGCGGCTTTCCGCAAGTACCCGATGCACTTCGACAACCTCTACTGCAACCTGGTCGAAGCCGGGGAACAGGCCGGCATTCTGGACCAGTTGCTTGACCGCCTGGCCACCTACATGGAAAAGACCGAGGCCATCAAGTCCAAGATCAAGTCGGCCCTGATGTACCCGATCTCCGTCGTTGTCGTTGCCTTCGTCGTGGTGGCAGTGATCATGATCTTCGTGATCCCCGCCTTCAAGGAAGTGTTCAGCTCCTTCGGCGCCGACCTGCCGGCGCCGACCCTGTTCGTCATCGGCATGAGCGAGTTTTTCGTCGCTTACTGGTGGCTGATCTTCGGCGGCATTGGCGGCGGCCTGTATTTCTTCTTCCAGGCCTGGAAGCGCAACGAGAAAATGCAGAAAGTCATGGACCGCCTGCTGCTCAGAGTGCCCGTGTTCGGCACCTTGATCGAGAAATCCATCATCGCACGCTGGACCCGCACGCTCTCGACCATGTTCGCTGCCGGCGTGCCGCTGGTCGAGGCCCTCGACTCGGTCGGCGGCGCTGCCGGCAATTCGGTCTACAGCGGTGCCACCGAAAGAATCCAGCATGAGGTTTCCACCGGCACCAGCCTGACGGCCGCCATGACCAATGCCAACCTGTTTCCGACCATGGTGCTGCAGATGTGCTCGATCGGCGAGGAGTCGGGCTCGATCGACCACATGCTGGGCAAGGCGGCCGATTTCTACGAAGCCGAGGTTGATGACATGGTGGCCGGTCTGTCCAGCCTGATGGAGCCCATCATCATCGTGTTTCTCGGCAGCCTGATCGGCGGCATCGTGGTGTCGATGTACCTGCCCATCTTCAAGCTGGGGCAGGTGGTCTGATGCTGGTATCGCCACTCTTTGACGCAGCCCTGGCCGGCATGCTGGGCCTGCTGATCGGCAGCTTTCTCAATGTGGTGATCTACCGCCTGCCCAAGATGATGGAGCGGCAGTGGGCGGTCGAATGCGCTGAAATGAGCGGCCGCCCAGCCCCCGACGCCGAGACCTTCAACCTGATGCTGCCGCGTTCGCGCTGCCAGAAATGCGGCCACCCCATCCGCTGGTATGAAAACATCCCGGTACTGAGCTACCTGGTGCTACGGGGCAAATGTTCGGTTTGCGGCACCCCCATCAGCCTGCGCTATCCGCTGGTGGAACTCGCAACAGCCGCCCTGTTTGCCTTCAGCGCCTGGCGCTGGGGCGCGACACCCGCCGCCCTGGCCTGGTGCGCCTTTGCAGCCGCCATCCTGGCCCTTGGCCTGATCGACTGGGACACCACGCTGCTGCCCGACGACATCACCCTGCCACTGCTCTGGGGCGGTCTGATCGCAGCCGCCCTGCAGTGGACGACCGTCCCGCTGGCCACGGCCCTGTGGGGTGCCGTGGCGGGCTACCTCTCGCTCTGGCTGATCTACTGGGCTTTCAAGCTGATCACCGGCAAGGAAGGCATGGGCTATGGCGACTTCAAGCTGTTCGCCGCCCTCGGAGCGTGGTTCGGCTGGCCTGCCCTGGTGCCCATCATTCTGATGGCATCGGTCATCGGCGCCGTCATTGGCATTGCCATGAAATTCAGCAGCGGACTGCGTGAGGGAGGCTACGTCCCCTTCGGCCCCTTTCTGGCGACAGCCGGCCTCACGGCCATGCTGTTCGGCCCGCAAAGCATTCTGCGTTTCATCGGGCTGTAAGCCATGCAAGCCGTCATCCGACTCGGACTCACCGGCGGCATCGGCAGCGGCAAGAGCACGGTGGCCGCCATGCTGGCACGGCATGGTGCAGCCGTGATCGACGCCGACGCCATTTCACGCCAGACCACCGCCGCCGGTGGCACGGCCATCGCAGCGATCCGGCAGGTCTTCGGCCCCGAATTCATCACCTCCGACGGGGCGCTGGACCGCGACCGCATGCGTGAGCGCGTCTTTCGCGACCCGGGCGCGCGCCGGCAACTGGAGCACATCATCCACCCGCTGGTGGGCCTGGAGACGGCACGCCAGACCCAGGCCGCCATCGCGGCCGGCCGTCGCTGCCTTGTGTTCGACGTGCCGCTGCTGGTGGAGTCCGGCCACTGGCGTCCCCGGCTGGATCAGGTGCTGGTGGTGGACTGCCGGCCCGAAGTCCAGGTTGAGCGCACCATGCAGCGCAGTGGCCTCGCCCGTGACGCCGTCATGGACATCCTGGCCAACCAGGCGAGCCGGGAAGCACGGCTGCGAGCCGCCGACATCGTGCTCTGCAATGACGGGCTCTCGCTCCAGGAACTGGCCCTGGAAGTCCAGCAGATGGCGGGGCGCTTCGGGCTATGATTCGGGGTCCGGAAAAATCAGCGTGATCATCTACGAATACCCTTTCAACGAACGCATCCGCACCTACCTGCGGCTTGAGCATCTGTTCCGCCGCCTGGCGCAGCTGATCTCGCGCGAAGACCCGCTGGATCACCACTACGCCCTGGCCACCATTTTCGAAGTGATGGACGTCGGTGCCCGCGCCGACCTGAAGTCGGACGTGCTCAAGGATCTGGAAAAACAGAAACAGGCGCTGCACGCCTACCGCGGCAATCCGGCCATCGATCAGACGGTACTCGACGGCGTGCTGCAGCAGATCGAACGCGGCTTCGCCGAACTCAACAGCCTGTCCGGCAAGGCCGGCCATGCCTTGACCGAAAACGACTGGCTCATGAGCATCCGCAGCCGCATCGGCATTCCCGGCGGCACCTGTGAATTCGACCTGCCGGCCTACTATGCCTGGCAGCACGAACCCGGCGCCCAGCGCCGCGCCGATCTGGAACGTTGGGCGGCCACGCTGGCGCCGCTGGCCGACTCCATCCGCTTGCTGCTCAAGCTGCTGCGCGATTCGGGCTTGCCGCAAAAGGTGATGGCCACCGGTGGCCAGTACCAGCAGAATCTGCCGCAGGGCCGCACTTTCCAGCTGCTTCGTCTGGCGCTCGACCCGGCCCTCGGCCTGATTCCCGAAATCAGCGGCAACCGGTTGATGGTATCCATCCGCTTGATGCGGCTCGAAACCGATGACCGCCTGCACGCCAGCAATGAAGACGCGGCGTTCGAACTGACCCTGTGCTCCTGATACCGGATACTTCCGGCTTCTTTCCCTCGGAACAGCATGAGCGATTCTGTCAACAACGCCGCCAGCCCGCACAAACTCGTCGTCTGCCCGACCTGCGGCGGTGACAGCGTCTACGCGCCCAGCAACCCCTACCGCCCTTTCTGCAGCGAACGCTGCAAGCAGATCGACTTCGGCGCCTGGGCCAGCGAGGACTTCCGCATGCCGGCCGAGGCACCACCGGACGACCAGGAGTTCGGCGACCCCAAGCTCCAGTGATTCGGAATAAAAACCGAATCCAGCCCTTTATTTATCTGCGCTAGCTGCTACCGAATGTGTAGCACCCTGGAAGCCACGCTCCTCGGCCAGCCATTGCAACAGCGGCACCGTCCCGGGTAGTACGGGCACCACCTGCACCGGCAACTGCTGCCAGGCAAACGACTGGTTCTCACGCATCTGCAATTCGCCTTGCCAGTCGAACACCTTGCAGAAGTTCAGCCGCACCAGCGCGTGCGGGTAGTCAACCACCTCGGCCTTCCAGGGGTGCACCGCACCGATCTGGATGCCGAGCTCCTCCTCCAGTTCGCGCTGCAAGGCCTGCGCTACCGTTTCACCGGCTTCGAGCTTGCCGCCCGGGAACTCCCAATAGCCCTCATAGACCTTGCCCTGGGGACGCGACGTCAGGAGAAAACTGCCGTCGGGCTGAAGCAGAACGCCCACGGCCACCTCCGTCACCGGCCGGTCGGCACCGCCCTCGCGGGGACGGTCGGCATCCGCGATCAGGGGGCGTCTCGTCATGCCTGCGCTGCGTGCTTGCCGGCGTAGTCTCGGGCGAACTGGAAGGCCACCCGGCCGCTGCGCGAACCACGCTCCAGCGCCCACACCAGGGCCTCGGGTTTGGCGGCCTCGATGGCGGCGGCATCGACCTGGAAGGACGACAGCCACTGCGCCACGATGGTCAGGTATTCGTTCTGGCTGAACGGGTAGAAGCTGACCCACAGGCCGAAGCGCTCAGACAAGGAGATCTTTTCCTCCACCACCTCACCCGGATGGATCTCGCCATCGTCACTCGGCGCATAGCTGAGGTTGTCCTTCATGTACTCCGGCAGCAGATGGCGCCGGTTGCTGGTGACGTAGATCAGCACATTGGGCGTGGTGGCGGCCACCGAGCCGTCCAGAATCGACTTGAGCGCCTTGTAACCCGGTTCTCCTTCCTCGAAGCTCAGGTCATCGCAGAAAACGATGAACTTCTCGGGCCGCTGCGACACCACCTCGACGATATCCGGCAGATCGACCATGTCGGCCTTGTCGACCTCGATCAGACGCAACCCCTGCGCCGCATAGGTGTGCAGACAGGCCCGGATCAGCGAGGACTTGCCGGTACCCCGCGCACCGGTGAGCAGCACGTTGTTGGCCGGCAAACCGTGCACGAACTGCTCGGTGTTGCGCTGGATCTTCTCTTTCTGCTGGTCGATTTCCTTGAGCTGATCCAGATGCATCACACCCACATGGCGCACCGGCTCGATCACACCGTGGCCGGAGCTGCGCTTGCGGTAGCGAAAAGCGATGGAGGCCGTCCAGTCGGGCTGGGCCAGCGGTTGCGGCAAGATGGATTCGATGCGCGCCATCAGTTGCTCGGCGCGCTCGATCAGACGTAAGAATTGTTCGTTCATGGATGACAGTTTATTCGCAGGCACCCGCAGAACCGGCTTTGCCGGGCCACGGGTGTCACCCCCCTGGAGGGGGGATGGCGCAGCAACACGCAGTGTGCGTAGCCTGGGGGTGTTTCACGACCTGTAATCGGCGTTGATGGACACATAGTCATGGCTGAGATCGCAGGTCCAGACCGTATCCTCCGCCTGGCCGCGGCCCAGTACCACGCGCACCGTGATCTCGCTTTGTTTCATCACGCGCTGGCCGTCCTCCTCGCGGTAGGCCGGGTTGCGGCCGCCTTGCTCCGCCACATGCACATCGTCCAGGAACAGGTCAATGCCGGTCTGGTCGAGATCGGCGATGCCGGCATAACCGACCGCCGCCAGAATACGGCCCAGATTCGGATCGCTGGCATAAAACGCCGTCTTCACCAGCGGCGAATGCGCAATGGCATAGGCCACCTGGCGGCATTCCTCGGCCGTCCTGCCGCCTTCCACGCGGATGGCAATGAACTTGGTCGCGCCCTCGCCGTCGCGCACGATGGCCTGCGCCAGTTTGCGCGCCACCGCCAGCATGGCCGCCTTGAGGGCCTGACCCTCGGGGCTGGCCAGCGATTCGATGGTCGGATGCGCCGCCTTGTTGCTGGCAATGACGACAAAGGAGTCGTTGGTCGAGGTGTCGCCGTCGACCGTGACACGGTTGAACGACCCTTCGGCCAGTTCGTGCGCCAGCTGTTGCATCACGGCTTGGCTGACACGCGCATCGGTCGCCATGAAGCCCAGCATGGTCGCCATGTTGGGCCGGATCATGCCGGCGCCCTTGCTGATGCCGGTGACATTCACCTTGGCGCCACCAATCACGACCTGGGTGCCGAAGGCCTTGGGCACGGTGTCAGTCGTCATGATGCCTTCAGCGGCACGCAACCAGTTGTCCTCGCGGGCATCAGCCAGCGCTGCCGGCAGGCCGGCCTCGATGCGCTCATGCGGCAGCGGCTCCATGATCACGCCGGTCGAAAACGGCAGCACCTGTTCCGGCGCAATATTCAACTGGCGCGCCAGCGCGGCGCAGGTGCTGCGCGCACGCGCCAGACCGTCTTGCCCGGTGCCGGCATTGGCGTTGCCGGTATTGATGACCATGGCACGGATGCCGCGGCCTGTGGACTGCTGCGCCAAATGCTCACGACACACCTGCACCGGTGCGGCGCAGAAGCGGTTCTGCGTGAAAACGCCGGCCACCGAGCTGCCTTCATCCAGCAGCACGACGGTCAGGTCCTTGCGATTGGCCTTGCGCACACCGGCCTCGGTCACGCCGATGCGCACGCCGGCAATGGGCTGAAGTTCGGAAGGGTTGGGAGCAGGCAGGTTGACGGGCATGGTGCAACTTGGAATAAAGGTTCAGCTCAGCTTGCCGTGGCAATGTTTGTATTTCTTGCCGCTACCACAGGGGCAGGGGTCGTTGCGACCGACGCGCGGCACGGCAGCCGCCTGCGTTGCCGCATCGATCAGGGTTTCCACTTCGCCCGTTTCGGTCGGGGCGGTATAGGTCACGTTGGCAATGTGCTCGGCCTTGCTCTCCATGGCATCGGCCGCTTCTTCGAGCTGCTCGCCCGACTGCACGCGCACCGTCATCAGCACACGGGTGACTTCGTTTTTCACCGAGTCCAGCAGCTGGCCGAACAACTCGAACGCCTCACGCTTGTATTCCTGCTTGGGCTGCTTCTGCGCATAGCCGCGCAGGTGGATGCCCTGGCGCAGGTAATCCAGCGCGCTCAAATGCTCGCGCCAATGGGTGTCGATGCTCTGCAGCAGCACCACACGCTCGAACTGGGTAAAGTTCTCGACTCCGACCTGGGCCAGTTTGCCGTCGAACGCGGCATTGGCGGCCGCCAGCACTTTTTCGTGGAGGTCCTCGTCAGTGATGGCACTGGCGTCCTGCACCAGCTGGCGCAACGGCAGTTCGATCTGCCACTCGTCGTGCAGCACCTTTTCCAGGCCGGCAATGTCCCACTGCTCTTCCACCGATCCCGGCGGCACATGCTGGTGCACGAGATCCGTGAAACATCCTTCGCGCAGCGAGGCAATCTGGGCCGACAGATCGGCAGCATCGAGAATGGCGTTGCGCTGCTGATAGATCACCTTGCGCTGGTCGTTGGACACGTCGTCGTATTCAAGCAGCTGCTTGCGGATGTCGAAGTTGCGCGCCTCCACCTTGCGCTGCGCGCTTTCGATGCTGCGCGTCACGATGCCGGCCTCGATCGCCTCGCCATCGGGCATCTTGAGTCGGTCCATGATGGCCCGCACCCGGTCGCCGGCGAAGATGCGCATCAGCGCATCGTCCAGGCTCAGATAGAAACGCGATGAACCCGGGTCACCCTGGCGCCCGGAACGGCCACGCAACTGGTTGTCGATGCGGCGCGACTCATGGCGCTCGGTGGCGATGATGCGCAAGCCTCCCAGGGCCTTGACCTTCTCATGGTCCTGGCCCCACTGCGCGCGCAGCGACGCCACCTTCTGGGCTTTGGCCGCCTCGTCGAGCGACGCATCGGCTTCGATCGCCTCGATCGTCTTCTCGATGTTGCCCCCCAGCACGATGTCGGTACCGCGACCGGCCATGTTGGTGGCAATCGTGATCACGCCGGGACGGCCGGCCTGGGCAATGATGTCGGCCTCGCGTGCATGCTGCTTGGCGTTGAGGACCTGGTGCGGCAGCTTTTCCTTCTGCAGCAGCTCGGCAATGATTTCCGAATTTTCGATCGACGTGGTGCCCACCAGCACCGGCTGGCCGCGCTCATGGCACTCGCGGATATCCTTGATCGCCGCCTCGTACTTTTCGCGCGTGGTCTTGTAGACACGGTCGAGCTGGTCGTCACGCCGGCTCGGGCGATTCGGGGGGATGACCACGGTTTCCAGACCGTAGATCTCCTGGAATTCGTAGGCTTCGGTATCGGCCGTGCCGGTCATGCCGGCCAGCTTGTTGTAGAGGCGGAAGTAGTTCTGGAACGTGATGGAGGCCAGGGTCTGGTTTTCGGCCTGGATGGCCACGCCTTCCTTGGCTTCCACCGCCTGGTGCAGGCCGTCACTCCAGCGCCGGCCCGTCATCAGGCGGCCGGTGAATTCGTCAACGATGACGATCTCGCCGTTCTGCACCACATAGTGCTGGTCGCGGTGGTACAGATTGTTGGCCCGCAGCGCCGCGTACAGATGGTGCATCAGCGAGATGTTGGCCGGGTCGTAGAGACTGGCCCCATCGGGCAGCAAGCCGGCACTGCTGAGGATGCGCTCGGCATTCTCGTGGCCTTGCTCGGTCAGGAACACCTGATGACTCTTCTCGTCCAGCGTGAAGTCGCCCGGCTTGGTCACTCCCTCGCCGGTGCGCGGATCTGCCTCGCCTTCCTGGCGCGTGAGCTGCGGCACCACCTTGTTGATGGCGACATACAAGGCCGTGTGATCCTCCGCCTGGCCACTGATGATGAGCGGCGTGCGCGCTTCGTCGATCAGGATGGAGTCGACCTCGTCGACGATGGCGAAGTTCAGGCCGCGCTGGACCCGGTCGGCCACCTCGTACACCATGTTGTCGCGCAGGTAGTCGAAACCGTATTCGTTGTTGGTGCCATAGGTGATATCGGCCAGGTAGGCAGCCTGCTTGTCCTCGCGCGGCATCTGCGGCAGGTTCACACCCACGCTCAGGCCCAGGAAGTTGTAGAGCTTGCCCATCCATTGGGCGTCGCGGTTGGCCAGGTAATCGTTGACCGTCACCACGTGCACGCCCTGTCCGGCCAGGGCATTGAGGTAGACCGGCAGCGTAGCGGTCAGCGTCTTGCCCTCGCCGGTACGCATCTCGGCAATCTTGCCCTGGTGCAGGGCGATGCCGCCGATCAACTGCACATCGAAGTGCCGCATTTTCATGACGCGCTTGGAGCCTTCGCGCACCACGGCAAAGGCTTCGGGCAGCAGCGCATCAAGGGCTTCCCCCTTGGCAACGCGGTCACGGAACTCCTGGGTCTTGCCGCGCAGCTCGTCATCGCTCAGTTTTTCGAACTGCGGCTCCATTGCATTGATGCGGGCCACAGTGCTGCGGTACTGCTTGAGCAGCCGGTCGTTGCGGCTGCCGAAAATTTTGGTGAGGATGTTGGTGACCATGAATGCCCTACCGACCTGCAAGCCTGAATCGACCTGCAGGGCAGCGCAATCCTTTTTCAATCAAGATGGAACGAGTCGCCCCAAGACCGGACAGCCGCTAACACGGCCTGCCAAGCACCGGGAAAACCAAGTGCTTGATTCTACCTTTGCGCTGCCGCCGGCTGGGGGGGCGCCACCGGCGCTGGCGCAGCGGCAACCGGTGCTGGCGCAGGACGTACGACCGGCGGTTGCGCCTGCGCAGCAGGCGGCGCAGGCTGCGGGGCCGGACCCGTCGTCGTGGCAGGCGCGGCCATCGCCACCTGTTGCACCGGCAGATTGCGGCCGGCCGTCAGGAATTTTTGCGGATCCTGCGGCACGCCGCGCACCAGCACCTCGAAATGCAGGTGCGGCCCGGTCGAACGACCGGTATTGCCGACGTCGGCAATCCTCTGGCCACGCTTGATCAGGTCGCCCTTCTTGACGTAGACCCTGGACGTATGGGCGTAACGGGTGATCAGGTCTTTGCCATGATCGACTTCGATCATGTTGCCGTATTCCGGGTGAAGCTCCTGGGCCACCACCACGCCACCTGCGGCCGCCAGAATGGGCGTGCCAACCGTGGCCTGGAAGTCAAGCCCGGTATGCAGTGCGGTGCGTCCGGTGAACGGGTCGATACGCCAGCCGAAGCTGGAGCCCAAGTTGCCGACGACCGGCTGCTGAGTCGGCACCATCATGGTCCGGACCTTCTGATCAAACAAGCGCGACTCCATGACGGCCATCAGATCAGCGCGCCGGTCGGTCAACCGGTCCAGGTCGGCCAGGGTCGTATTCAGCTCTTCCATGGTCAGCGGACGGCCCGACACCAGTGCGCCACCCTGGCCCGGCTTGAGCTTGATGTCGTTGGGATTGATGCCTGCCAGGCCGGAAACGCGCTCGCCCAGCGATTCAAGCTGCATCATCTTGGCCTGCATCTCGCCCAGCCGTTTGGCCATCACATCGAGGTTTTCGCGCACGAAGCGGTCGCGCTGGGCGAATTCGTCCTTGATCACCAGCCGAACCAGTGTCCCCACGACCGGCCAGCCTTCGCGCGCGCCCTTGAGAAAAACCCAGTGGTACAGACCGGCAGCCACCAGCATCAAGGTCAGGGACAAGGCCAGCACCGCCACGACCAGCTTGGTGCCGCTCAGATAGATGGCATGGCTCTTGGCCAACCAGGCATCCGTGATAATCAAATGCATTCGTCTCTCCGCTCAACCCAACGCCATGAACCGACGCCACCATCCTGTGACCCTGCTGCAGGCCACACAGGACTCCCCCACCCTGGCCAGGCTGACCGAGCTGACCCGGGACTCGACGGCGCGGCTCAAGGCCATTGAAGCACTGATTCCTGCCCCCCTGCGCCCGGCCATCCAGGCCGGTCCGATCGACGGCTCCGTCTGGTGTCTGATCGTCAACAGCAACGCGGTTGCTGCCAAGATCCGGCAGTTCCTGCCCGCACTGGAAGCCCAGTTGCGTACCAAGGGTTGGGAGATTACCTCAATTCGACTCAAGGTCCAAATTTCCCGCGATCGCTAAGTACGGGCGAGCCCTGGAAAAGGCGTAGAAACAGATGGTGCCGATTGTCGGATTCGAACTGACGACCTACCGCTTACAAGGCGGGTGCTCTACCAACTGAGCTAAATCGGCACAGGGTTTATTTTACAGTGGCCCGATGCGGGGAAAGGCGCGCTGCAGGTTTACTTGACCCGCTTGAGCGCCGGCCGGCTGCCGCTTGGCGGCCGGGGCGGCTCGGGCTCGTCACCGCTGCGTTCGGTGTCGACCCGCGCCAGCTGCACCGGCTTGGCCTCAGGCTCGCGCTCGGCCGGCGACAGACTGACGTCCGCCGAATCGGCCTCCGCCAGGGGCATGCCGGTCTCTTCCAGCGGAAAGGCCATGCCTTGCCCGTTCTCGCGCGCATAGATGGCGATCACCCGACCGACCGGCACCATGATGTCACGCGCGGTGCCGGCAAAACGGGCCTTGAACTCGATGAACTCGTTGCCCAGCTTGAGCGAACTCGTGGCATCCATGCTGACGTTGAGCACGATCTCGCCATTCTTCACATACTCGCGCGGCACCTGCACGCTGTCGTCGACCCGCACGGCCACGTAAGGCGTGAAGCCGTTGTCGGTGCACCACTCGTACAGAGCCCGGATCAGGTACGGACGGGTCGACGTGGCGCTCTGGGCATTGATCATGGGAGCAGCGGGCGAACGCGTTACTTGCGCATCACTTTTTCGGATGGCGTCAGCGCCTCGATGTAGGCCGGACGCGAAAAAATGCGCTCGGCGTACTTGAGCAGCGGTGCCGCATTCTTGCTCAGTTCGATGCCGTAGTAATCAAGACGCCACAGCAGCGGGGCAATGGCCACGTCGAGCATGGAGAAGTTCTCACCCAGCATGTACTTGTTCTTCAGGAACACCGGCGCCAGCTGCGTCAGGCGGTCACGGATGTGGGCACGTGCCTTTTCCAGCGCCTTTTCGTTGCTCTTGGCGGCACGCGACTCCAGCGTGGAGACATGGACGAACAGTTCCTTCTCGAAGTTGAGCAGGAACAGACGCACGCGCGCGCGATCCACCGGGTCGCCGGGCATCAATTGCGGATGCGGAAAGCGCTCGTCGATGTACTCGTTGATGATGTTCGACTCGTACAGGATCAGGTCACGCTCCACCAGGATCGGCACCTGGCCGTAGGGGTTCATGACGTTGATGTCTTCCGGCTTGTTGTAGAGGTCCACATCACGGATCTCGAAGTCCATCCCTTTTTCGAACAGAACAAAACGGCAGCGGTGGGAGAAGGGGCAGGTCGTGCCCGAATACAGCACCATCATGGTGGGAGGCTCCTAAAAATCAAAACGTAGTTTCAGTAGAGACTAACTTGCATTCAAGATCGGTCTAGGTCGAAACTAAAAGAGTGGGCTGCATTGTCGCAAACCCACTCTATAAATAGCAAGTTTTGCACCATATTGGTGCAAAACTGGTCAAGAACAACGGCTTACTTGACGTCTTTCCAATAAGCGGCGTTGAGGCGCCAGGTGATCACGGTGAACATCAGCAGGAACAACAGCACCCAGACGCCCACGCGAACACGGGTGTTCTGGGCCGGCTCGCCCATCCATTGCAGGAAGTTCACCAGATCGCCAACCGCCTGATCATACTGGAGCGGCGTCATGGCACCCGGCGTGACCTGTTCCCAGCCCTTGAAGACGTGGACTTCGTGGCCATGCTCTTCCTGGGTTTCGTAGATCGGACGGCGTTTGCCCTGCAGCTCCCACAGCACATGCGGCATGCCGACGTTGGGGAACACCATGTTGTTCCAGCCGGTGGCCTTGGTGTCGTCCACGTAGAAGGTCCGCAGGAAGGTGTAGAGGTAGTCGGCACCCGTGCCGCCGTGGCCGGCGCGCGAGCGTGCAACCAGCGTCAGGTCGGGCGGATTGGCGCCGAACCATGCCTTGGCCTGCTTCGGATCAATCGCCGATTTCATGGTCTCGCCGACCTTGTCGGTCGTGAACAGCAGGTTGTCCTTGATCTGTTCGTTGGTGAAACCGATGTCCTGCAAGCGGTTGAAGCGCATGAAGGCGGCGGAATGGCAGCTCAGGCAGTAGTTGACGAACAGCTTGGCACCGTTTTGCAGCGAAGCCGTATCGCTGGTGTTGACGGGCGCCTTGTCCCAGGCCATGCCGCCGGTGGAAGCAGTGGCGCCACCGAGCAGGCCCAGCGCCGTGATCAGACCAAGAATGAGTTTCTTCATTTTTTGTTATCTCCAGCTCAGTGGGCAGCAAAGTTGACGCGGCTGGGCACCGGCTTGGGCTGACCCAGACAGCTCCACCACGGCATCAGCAGGAAGAAACCGAAGTAGAACAGCGTGCCGACCTGGGACACCCGCTCGCCAATCGGCGACGGCGGCTGCACACCCAGATAGGCCAGCACAACGAAGTTGATCACGAAGATACCGTACAGGTACTTGTGCCAGTCCGGACGGTAACGGATCGACTTGACCGGACTGTTGTCCAGCCAGGGCAGGAAGAACAGGATGACGACGGCACCGCCCATCACCACCACACCCCAGAACTTGGCGTCAATGGACAGCATCAGGGCCACCACCACGACAGCACCGCCCAGCACCACCGCCTTGAACAGCGAGGACAGCTTGAGCTTGACCGCAGCCAACACAGCAGCGATCAGCACGCAGGCAATCAGGGCGTACATCATCTCGCTGGTGATGGCACGCAGCATGGAGTAGTAAGGCGTGAAGTACCAGACCGGAGCGATGTGCAGCGGGGTCTGCAGCGGATCGGCCGGAATGAAGTTGTTGTACTCCAGGAAGTAGCCGCCGAACTCGGGCGCGAAGAAGATGATGGCGGTGAACACCATCAGGAACACGCTGACGCCGAAGATGTCATGCACCGTGTAGTAGGGGTGGAAGGGCACGCCGTCGAGCGGGTGGCCCTGTGCATCCTTGGGTGCGTTCGGACCCTTGATCTCGATGCCATCGGGGTTGTTGGAGCCGACGTCGTGCAACGCCAGCAGGTGCGCCACCACCAGGCCCAGCAGCACCAGCGGTACGGCGATCACGTGGAAGCTGAAGAAGCGGTTCAGCGTGGCATCGCCCACCACATAGTCGCCGCGGATCAGCAGCGCCAGATCGGGACCGACAAAGGGAATGGCGGAGAACAGGTTGACGATCACCTGCGCACCCCAGTAGCTCATCTGGCCCCAGGGCAGCAGGTAGCCCATGAAGGCCTCGGCCATCAGGCACAGGAAAATCGCGCACCCGAAGATCCAGACCAGTTCGCGCGGCTTGCGGTAGCTGCCGTAGATCAGGCCGCGGAACATGTGCAGGTAGACCACCACGAAGAAGGCGGAAGCGCCGGTGGAGTGCATGTAGCGGATCAGCCAGCCCCAGGGCACATCGCGCATGATGTACTCGACCGAGCCGAAGGCCAGGGCCGCATCCGGCTTGTAGTGCATGACCAGGAAGATGCCGGTCACGATCTGGATCACCAGCACCAGCATGGCCAGCGAGCCGAAGATGTACCAGAAGTTGAAGTTCTTCGGTGCGTAGTACTCCGACATGTGAACCCGGTAAGCCGAGAACATCGTCGGGAACCGGTTCTCGAACCAGTTCGTGAGTTTGGCGCCTGCGGAGGCGTTGGGCGAGATTTCCTTGAATTCAGCCATGTTCGTCTTCCTCAAGCCTTCTTGTCTTCACCGATCAGCAGCTTGCTGTCGGACAGGTACATGTGCGGCGGCACCTCGAGGTTGTCAGGCGCCGGCTTGTTCTTGAACACGCGGCCGGCCATGTCGAAGGTGGAACCGTGGCAAGGGCAGAGGAAACCGCCTTGCCAGTCGTCCGGCAGCGAGGGCTGGGGGCCGGCCTGGAACTTGTCGCTCGGCGAGCAGCCCAGATGGGTACAGATGCCGACGGCCACCAGAACCTCCGGCTTGATGGAGCGATGCTCGTTGCGCGCGTATTCGGGCGTGAGTTCGGACGGCTTGCGCTCGGACTTGGGATCTGCCAGCTCACCCTCGACCTTCTTGAGGGTCGCCAGCTGTTCCGGCGTACGCTTGACGATCCACACCGGCTTGCCGCGCCACTCCACCGTGACCTTTTCGCCCGGCTTGAGGGCGGAAATGTCCACTTCCACCGCCGCGCCGGCCGCCTTGGCCTTTTCCGATGGCTGGAAGGAGCTGACAAAGGGAATGGCGGCTGCAACACCACCCACAGTACCAGCACAACCGGTGGCGATCAGCCACGTCCGTTTGCTGGGGTCCATCTGACTTTTATCGGCAAGCGTGTCGCTCATGGGAATCCTCAATGAAACAACGGGATTATTTATATGACTTCTGCGGTCAACTGATGATTGTAGCCGACCGTCCGGCGCCAATTGACACTCCGCCGGCACCTCAGGCCAGCAAGTGACGCGCCATGCGGATGGCCTCGACCAGACTCGACGCATCGGCTTGTCCCGTGCCGGCAAGGTCGAACGCCGTGCCGTGGTCCGGGCTGGTGCGCACCAGCGGCAGGCCCAGCGTCACATTGACGCCTTTGTCCACCCCCAGGTACTTCACCGGGATCAGCCCCTGGTCGTGGTACATCGCCACCACCACGTCGAACTCGCCCGGCTGAGCGCCCTTGGCCCGGGCGCGCATGAAGACGGTGTCCGGCGCCAGGGGACCGTGCACATCCAGTCCTTCGGCGCGCGCCTGCGCCAGGGCCGGCGTGATGATCTCGACCTCCTCGCGCCCGAACAGTCCGCCCTCGCCGGCATGCGGGTTCAGGCCGGCCACGCCGATGCGCGGCGCACGGCCCAGCAACGGCGTCAGCGCCGCGTGCGTGATGCGCAGGGTCTGCAACACGTTGTCATGCGTTACGGATTCAATCGCCTGGCGCAGCGAGACATGGATGCTGACCAGCACGGTGCGCAGCTCGTCATTGGCCAGCATCATGCGCACCGGCAACTCCGCCACGGTCTTACCCTGATACGCCGCGGCCTCGGCTTGCAGCAGTTCGGTATGACCGGGAAAGGCATCCCAGGGCGCCCCGGCGGCGGACAGCGCCTCCTTGTGCAAGGGTGCCGTCACCAGGCCGGCGATCTCGCCACGCAAGGCCGCCTGCGCTGCCCACCGCACACAGCAGCCGGCCAGCCGGCCGGCCTCGGCACTGATGTGGCCAAAGGGCACCGGCACCGCCAGCGCCTCGACCTGCAGCACCGGCAAGCAGTGCGGCGGCACCGCCAGCGCTTCGGCCGCTTGATCGAGCAGCAGCAACGGCAGGGCGACCTCACCCTCGCGCCGGATCAGCTGCGCCGCGCGCCGCAGCGTGGTCACATCGCCCACCACAAAACAGCCACGCGTCACCTCCGGCGCATCGCGAAAAGCCTTGGCGATGATCTCGGGGCCGATGCCGGCGGCATCGCCCATGGTGATGGCAAGGGGCTTCTCGATCACCATGCCTGTTGCTCCAGCACGCATCGCACCATCCGCGACGCCTGAAACAACCCAACCGGGAAACGCCGTGAATCCGGCTTTGCCGGGTCACTGGCGTTGCCCCCTGCAAGGGGGGGGGCGCAGCGACACGCAGTGCGCGAAGCCTGGGGGTGTTTCATATTTTCAGGCCGGGTTGTCGATCTCGATGAATTCATGGGTCAGCCCCAGCTGCGCCGCCACATGCGCCGCCACCGCCGGCGCACCATAACGTTCGCTTGCGTGGTGGCCGCAAGCCAAGTAAGCCACGCCGCACTCGCGTGCATAGTGCGCCTGCGGCTCGGAGATCTCGCCGGTGATGAAGGCGTCGGCCCCGGCCGCGATGGCGGCCTCGAAGTAACCCTGCGCCCCGCCCGTGCACCATGCTATCTTTTTAATAGCTGATGGCGCAGTATTGATAAGGGTTATCTGCCGATTTAATGCCTGACCCACATGGGATGCCAACTCGGCAGCGGTCGCAAAGCTGCCTTGGGCGCGTTCGCCCAGGAAACCAAGTTCCTGCTCGCCAAAACGCGCATCGGCCCGCAGCCCGAGCCTGAGTCCAAGCTGGGCGTTGTTGCCGAGTTCGGGGTGCGCATCGAGCGGCAGGTGGTAGGCGTAGAGGTTGATGTCATGCGCCAGCAGCAGGGCCAGGCGCTGTTTCATCCAGCCGGTCACCCGGCCGTCCTGGCCACGCCAGAACAGGCCGTGGTGCACGAAGAGGGCATCGGCCTGCGCTGCAATGGCCGCCTCGATCAGCGCGCGGCTGGCAGTGACGCCCGAGACGATCTTGCGCACCTCGGTGCGGCCCTCGACCTGCAGGCCGTTGGGGCCGTAATCGCGAAAGCGCTCGGGTTGCAGCAAGGCATCGAAGGCCTGGAGGAGCTGGGTGCGATCCGTCATGACGGCAATTGTCGGTCAGATTCCACCTCAGCCGGTCCCGTCACTTCCAGGCTGCTGTCGCAACCCCGGCCGACGGCAATCCAGCGCCGCGCCAGCCGGCCGAGCCAGGGCGCGCCCGCCGGCGCCAGCCAGCGCAGCCCACGCGGCAAGCACTGGCGCAACACGGCCACCGTATCGGTCACGGCGCCGCAGCGGTACTGGCGCGTCGCGTCGTCCCAGCGCAGCACCGCACAAGCGCCGCTGCGCCGGTGCGACAGCAGCATGCCCAGCGGACAGGGCGCGCTCAGACAACAGACGCCGCAGCCATTGCAAGGCATGCCGCTGGCCGGTTTCGGCGCAGCCTGCGGCTGAATATGGATCACGAACTGCGGCTTCATGGACAGCACTCTACAATTTCCCCATGAAACGATTCTGGTTGCTGTTTTCCCAGGTGGTCACGGTCCTGCTGGCCGTCTACTTCGTGGTGCTGACGCTCAAGCCCAACTGGCTGGGCCAGGCGGTCTCCCTCTCGGGCGGCGTGGCCCTGTTCGAAGCGCCGGCCAGCCCGCCGGACGCCGTGCCGGCCGGTAGCTTCCGCGGCGCGGCGCAAAGGGCTTCGGCCGCCGTGGTCAGCATCAGCACCAGCAAGGCGCCCAAAAACCACCCCAACAGCAACGACCCCTGGTTCCGCTTCTTCTTCGGCGACCAGGACAACGAACCGCAGTTCGGCCTGGGCAGCGGCGTCATCGTCAGCCCCAACGGCTACGTCCTGACCAACAACCATGTGGTCGACGGCGCCGACGAAATCGAGGTCATCCTCAACGACAACCGCCAGGCCCGCGCCAAGGTGATCGGCACCGACCCCGACAGCGACTTGGCCGTGCTCAAGATCGAGCTCGACAAGCTGCCGGTGATCGTGCTGGGCAATTCCGACAACCTGCAGGTGGGCGACCAGGTGCTGGCCATCGGCAACCCCTTCGGCGTCGGCCAGACCGTCACCAGCGGCATCGTCAGCGCCCTGGGGCGCAACCAGCTCGGCATCAACACCTTCGAGAACTTCATCCAGACCGATGCCGCCATCAATCCCGGCAACTCCGGCGGCGCTCTGGTCGACACCAGCGGCAACCTGCTGGGCATCAACACCGCCATCTACTCGCGCTCGGGCGGCAACATGGGCATCGGTTTCGCCATTCCGGTCTCGACCGCCAAACAGGTGCTGGAAAGCATCGTCAAGGAAGGTCAGGTCACGCGCGGCTGGATCGGGGTGGAGCCGAGCGAGCTCTCGCCCGAGCTGGCCGAAACCTTCGGCATCAAGGCCACGCACGGCGTGATCATCACCGGCGTGCTGCAAAACGGTCCGGCTGCGCTGGCCGGCATCCGCCCGGGCGACGTAATCACCAGCGTGGCCGGCAAGCCGGTGCGCGACGTGTCAGAGTTGCTGTCCCAGGTGGCGGCGCTCAAACCCGGCACCGCGTCAAAATTCAGCTTGCTGCGCCAGAACAGCCCGATGGAACTCGAAGTGGTACCCGGGGTGCGACCGAAACCGCGCCGGGTACAGCAGTAAGCGCCCTGCGCCAGGGGAAGCGCGCTCAGGACTGTGGCGCTTCGGCGTCCTCGGCGGGCGCCTGGGTGTGCTTGATGAAAAGCTGGGCCGCCCACAGACCCAACTCGTAGAGCAGCACCATCGGAACGGCCAGCGCCAGTTGTGACACCACATCCGGCGGCGTCACGATGGCGGCGATGATGAAAGCCAGCACCACGAAGTAGCCGCGAAACTCCCTGAGTTTCTGCACGCTGACAATGCCCATGCGCGCCAGTACGATGACCACGATCGGCACCTCGAACGCCAGGCCGAAGGCCAGGAACATGGTCAGCACGAAACTCAGATAAGCCTCGATATCCGGCGCGGCGGTGATGCTCTTGGGCGCAAACCCTTGGATGAAAGCAAAGACCTGGCCGAACACGAAGAAGTAGCAGAAGGCCACGCCAATGAAAAACAGGATGGAGCTGGAGATCACCAGCGGCAACACCAGCTTTTTTTCATGGGTGTACAGGCCCGGCGCCACAAAAGCCCAGGCTTGGTACAGAATGACCGGCAACGCCACCAGGAAGGCCGCCATCAGCATGATCTTGAGCGGCACCATGAAGGGCGAGATCACCGAGGTGGCAATCAGCGTGGCGCCCTTGGGCAGATGCGCCACCAGCGGTGCGGCCAGGATGTCGTACAGCGCAGCCGGGCCCGGGTAGAGCGCCAGCACCACGGTAACCACCGCCATCGCGATCATGGACTTGACCAGGCGGTCGCGCAGCTCCATCAGGTGCTGCACGAACGGCTGCTCGGTCCCCGCCAATTCGTCGTCTTTGGATTGATCGTCTGCCATGCGTTGTTTGCTCGGTACTCGAACCGCCTGCCGCGATCAGCGGCTGCAGCCCGATGGATAGGGGGTCAGAGGATCGTCAGCTCAGTCTTTGCGGCCGGAAACGGGCTACCCGGGCGGCGCCGGACTGTGCCCGGGTGCGCACACCATGCCGGGCCTTGTACCAGACCGGCGTGGCACCGCGTTTCAGGCGCCAGTTCTTGCCGGGGTGCCTGTACTCGGGATAACCGATCGGCACGTCCAGACTGCTCGACTCCAGACCCGAAGTCGCCTCGGACCAGCTCTTCTCGAAATCACTGCTGGTAGTCTGGATCGAGCTTTCAACATCGCGCGCCGCGCCTTCGACCGTGTCCTTCATCTTCTTGAGCTCGTCGAGCTCCATGGACCGGTTGACCTCGGCCTTGACATCGGCCACATAACGCTGCGCCTTGCCCAGCAAGGTGCCGACGGTACGGGCCACGCGCGGCAGCTTTTCCGGCCCGATGACAATGAGTGCCACCGCGCCGATCAGCGCCATCTTGGAAATACCGAGATCGATCATGTCTGCCTAGACGGCAATCAGGATTTGGTCTTGGCTTCGACGTCGATGGTGGTCTTGTCCGCAGCCGGAGCAGACACCTGGGCGGCGGGCGCAGCCGGCGTTTCCTCAGCGGAAGCGCCGTCCTTCATGCCGTCCTTGAAACCCTTGACGGCGCCACCGAGGTCACTGCCCAGATTCTTGAGCTTCTTGGTGCCGAACACCATGACGACGATCAGCAGCACGATCAGCCAGTGCCAGATAGAAAACGAACCCATATATCACTCCTCAGGAATTTAACGATTCTAATCTTCGCGCGGGGCGGCCGCATAACCGGCCTGAATTAGCCCTTGAGCCAGGGACGCGGCCCGCCGATGACATGCACGTGCAGGTGATGGACCTCCTGCCCGCCGTCCTCGCCGGTGTTGCAGACGATGCGAAAACCGCCCTCCGGATAGGGGCGGCAGCCCTCCTGCAGCGCCAGCTTGGGCGCCAGCGCCATCATGCGCCCGAGCAATGCAGCATGTTCCGTGCCTACTTGGGCCATGGACGGGATATGCAGCTTGGGCACCATCAGGAAATGCACCGGGGCCCAGGGATGGATGTCATGGAAGGCGAAGATATCTTCGTCCTCGTAGACCTTTTTCGAGGGAATCTGACCGGAAATGATCTTGCAGAAAATGCAGTTCGGATCGCTGTGGTGCACGGCTGTCATGCAGAAAACTCCATGGGAAGACCTTTGTTCATGTTCACCATGCCGCGGATGATGCGGTAGAGGAACCAGACCGAGATGGCGAGCCAGGCCAGCCAGCCCGGCACGAAGAAGAAAAACCACAGCGGCGCCGTCAGCACGTACAGTGCGGCCGCAATCAGCACGGTGCGGATGCGCCAGCGGAAATGCGAGGCGTGCCAGCTGCCTTCGGCATCCGGGCGCTTGACCAGGTCGAGCACCAGCGCAACGATCAGCAGCACCGGGCTGATCTGCGCGCCCGGCACCAGGGCACCGACGGCCACGATCAGGTGCAGCACGTAGCTGACCGTCCCCAGCGTGGTGAGGGACTGCAGCCGTTCGGCTTCGCTGCGATCCGGGTTCTGGCTCACTGCTCGCCGCCCTCGCGCGCCAGCGCCTTGCGCAGCGCCTTTTCCTCGATGCCGCTGGTGCCCTCGCGGCGCTCCAGTTCGGCGATCACGTCCGCCGGCTTCAGGCCGTAATGCGCCAAGGCAATCATGGAATGAAACCAGAGATCGGCCACCTCGTAGAGGATCTTGCTGCGATCGCCGCCATGGTCGGCATCCTTGGCCGCCATCACCACTTCGGTGGCCTCCTCGCCAATCTTCTTGAGGAAAGCGTCCGGCCCCTTGTGCAGCAGGCGAGCCACGTAGCTTTTATCGGGATCACCACCGTTGGCAGGCAGGCGGCTCTCGACCACGGTCGCCAGGCGGGCCAGGGCATCGGCGGAATTCGTACGGGTGTCGGACATGGTCGTTATTTGTAGATGGTTTCGGGGTCTTTCAAGACCGGGTCAACGGCCTGCCAGGCGCCATTTTTGTAGACACTGAAAAAGCAGCTGTGGCGCCCGGTGTGGCAGGCAATGCCGGGTTCATGGCCGAGCTGGGTGACCTTGAGCAGCACCACGTCGTTGTCGCAATCCAGGCGGATCTCATGCACGGTCTGCACATGGCCGGACTCCTCGCCCTTGAACCACAACTTAGCCCTAGAGCGGCTGAAATAGACGGCGCGGCCGAGCTCGGCCGTCTTCTGCAGCGCCTCGCGGTTCATCCAGGCAAACATCAGGACATCGTTGCTGCCCTGCTCCTGCGCAATCACCGGCACCAGGCCCTGCGCATCCCATTTCACTTCGTCCAACCAGTTCATGGCGCTATTGTCGCCCGATTTGGCAGTGGAATTAAGCGGTGGGCTCGATGCGCACCGGAATGCCTGCCTCGGCCATGCGCGCCTTGGCCTGGGCGATGGTGTACTCGCCGTAGTGGAAGATGCTGGCGGCCAGCACGGCGTCGGCGCCGCCCACCTTGATGCCGTCGACCAGGTGGTCGAGGTTGCCGACGCCGCCGGAAGCGATCACCGGCACGCTCACCGCATCGCTGACGGCACGCGTGAGTTCCAGGTCGAAACCGGACTTGGTGCCATCACGGTCCATGCTGGTCAGCAGGATCTCGCCAGCGCCGTGCTCGGCCATCTGGCGCGCCCAGGCCACGGCGTCCAGGCCGGTGTTCTTGCGCCCGCCATGGCTGTAGACGTCCCAGCCCTCGCCGCGCGCCAGCATGTCGTCGCCAAAACGGCGCTTGGCGTCGATCGCCACCACGATGCACTGGGCGCCGTACTTGTGCGAGGCGTCGCGAATCACCTGCGGGTTGGCGATGGCCGCCGAATTGAAGCTGGTCTTGTCGGCGCCGGCGTTGAGCAGGCGGCGCACGTCTTCGACCGTGCGCACGCCGCCGCCCACCGTCAGCGGGATGAAGACCTTGGACGCCACCGCCTCGATGATGTGCAGGATCAGGTCGCGCCCGTCGCTGGTGGCGGTGATGTCGAGAAAGGTGAGCTCGTCGGCACCCTGGTCGTTGTAGCGGGCCGCGATCTCCACCGGATCGCCGGCATCGCGCAATTCGACGAAATTGACGCCCTTGACGACGCGACCACCGGTCACATCCAGGCAGGGAATGATTCTTTTGGCCAGCATGAGTACTTTCAGTAGGCGACTGGTTTTGCCGCCGGGCAGCCCCAAGGCAAAACGCGGCCCCCTTGGGGGGCAGGGAGCCACACGCCGTGGGCGACCGTGGGGGCCATGTCAGCCCGCCGCCGACAGCTCGTCGGCCCGGACCTGGGCCGCCTGGAAGTCGAGATCGCCGGTGTAGATGGCGCGGCCGCAGATCACGCCCTCAATGCCTTCGTCTTCCACCGCGCACAGCGCTTCGATGTCGGCCATGTTGCTCAGGCCGCCGGAGGCGATGACGGGAATGGTCAGCGCCTGCGCCAGGCGGACCGTGGCCTCGATGTTGATGCCCGACAGCATGCCGTCGCGGCCGATGTCGGTGTAGATGATGGACTCGACGCCGTAGTCCTCGAACTTCTTGCCCAGGTCCACCACTTCGTGACGCGTCAGCTTGCTCCAGCCATCGGTCGCCACCTTGCCGTCCTTGGCATCCAGGCCGACGATGATGTGGCCGCCGAAGGCGGTGCAGGCGTCCTGCAGGAAGCCCGGGTTCTTGACCGCGGCGGTGCCGATGATGACGTAGCGCAGGCCGGCGTCGAGGTAGCGTTCGATGGTGTCGAGGTCGCGGATGCCGCCGCCGAGCTGCACGTCGATTTCGCTGCCGACTTCCTTGAGGATGCTGCGGATGGCCTGCTCGTTCTTGGGCTGGCCGGCAAAGGCGCCGTTCAGGTCCACCAGGTGCAGGCGGCGCGCCCCCTTGTTCACCCAGCTGCGCGCCATGAGTGCCGGATTTTCCCCGAAGGTGGTGGATTGATCCATGTCGCCCTGCTTGAGGCGAACGCAGTGACCGTCTTTCAAATCGATGGCAGGAATTAAAAGCATGGTGCTTCGAAGAAGAGAATGGCTAGGAATTGAGCCGGGAAGGAAAATGGATCAGGGCTTCCAGGAGAGGAAGTTGCGGTAAAGAGCCAGGCCGTGGGCTGCACTTTTCTCGGGGTGGAATTGGGTCGCGAAAATATTATCGCGCGCAATCGCCGCCGCAAAGCGGCCGCCGTAGTCAGCCTCGCCTGCGCTGTGGCGCGCATCCGACGGTCGGGCGTAGAAGCTGTGCACGAAGTAGAAGTAGCTGCCGTCCGGCACCTCGCCCCAGACCGGGTGGCGCCCCTGACCGTGGTCCATCTGGTAAACCTGATTCCAGCCCATCTGCGGCACCTTGTAGCGGCTGCCGTCGGGCTGGCGCTGGTTCGCCAGGTCGAATTTGAGCACCTTGCCGTGGATCAGACCCAGGCCGGGCGTGTCGCCTTCGGCGCTGTGGTCCAGCATCATCTGCATGCCGACGCAGACGCCGAACAGCGGTTTGTTCACGGCCGCTTCCAGCACCGCGTCGCGCAGGCCGGAGTCGCGCAGCTCGCGCATGCAGTCGGGCATGGCGCCCTGGCCGGGCAGCACCACGCGCTCGGCGGCGCGCACGTCGTCGGGCCGGGAGGTGATGAGCACGTGCCAGCCGCTGCCCGCCGCCGCCGCCTGCACCGCCTGCGACACCGAACGCAGATTGCCCATGCCGTAGTCGACCACCGCCACGGTCTTGGCAGTTACCCCGAATGCTACCAAATTCATAGCTGATTGCGCAGAATTGACAAGGGCCAGAGGCCTTTTTGATACATGACTAGAGCGAACCCTTGGTGGAAGGGATGGTGCCGGCGGCGCGCGGATCGAGCTCCAGCGCGGCACGCAGAGCGCGGGCAAATGCCTTGAACACGGTCTCGGCCTGGTGGTGGGCGTTCTCGCCGCGCAGGTTGTCGATGTGCAGCGTGACGAAGGCGTGGTTGACGAAGCCCTGGAAGAACTCGTAGGCCAGCTGGCTGTCGAAGGTGCCGATCATGCCGCTCTTGAACGGCACGTGCATCACCAGCCCCGGGCGACCGGAGAAGTCGACCACCACGCGCGACAGCGCCTCGTCCAGCGGCACGTAGGCGTGGCCATAACGGCGGATGCCCTTCTTGTCGCCCACCGCCTTGGCCACCGCCTGGCCCAGCGTGATGCCGACGTCTTCCACCGTGTGGTGGCCATCGATGTGCAGGTCACCTTTGGCCTGGATGTCGAGATCGATCAGGCCGTGGCGTGCGATCTGGTCCAACATGTGGTCGAAGAAACCGATGCCGGTGGCCAGGCGCGCCTGGCCGGTGCCGTCGAGGTTGACCTTGACGGTGATCTGGGTCTCCGCGGTGTTGCGGGCCACTTCGGCAATACGTGGTGTGCTCATAGTGATTCTTTCAGCGCCGCCAGCATCTGCCGGTTTTCGTCCGGCGTTCCGACCGTCAGACGCAGGCAGTTGGCCAGCGAAGGATGCAGCTTGGACACATTCTTCACCAGCACCTTGCGCGCCCTCATGCCCTCGAAAGCCTTGGCCGCATCCGGCACGCGCACCAGGATCATGTTGGCATCGCTGTTCCAGGCCCGCACCTGCGGCCACGCCGACAACGCTTCCAAAATCATAGCACGCTGCGCTTTGATCTCAAGGGCCTGTGCCGCAAATACATCGGCATGCTCGAGCGCGAACAAGGCGCACTCGTAGTTCAGCACGCTGATGTTGTAGGGCGGGCGCACCTTGTCGATCTCGGCCACCAGGGCCTGCGGGCCGATCATGTAGCCCAGCCGCACGCCGGCCAGGCCGAACTTGGAGAGCGTGCGCATCAGCAGCACATGGCCGTGCGCCGCCGGGTTGGCGCGGATGCGCTCCAGCCAGCTGAGCGAGGAGAAAGGCTGGTAAGCCTCGTCCATCACCACCAGGCCGCCCTGCTCGCCCACGGCGGCGATGATCCTGGTGATCACAGCCTCGTCCCACAGGTTGGCGGTCGGGTTGTTCGGGTAGGCGATGTAGGTAATGGTCGGCTTGTGCTCGCGGATGGCAGCCAGCATGGCGGCCTCGTCGAGTTCGAAGTCGGCGGTCAGCGGCACGCCGTGAAAAGCCAGGCCCTGCAGCTGCGCGCTCATGGCGTACATCACGAAACCGGGCAGCGGCGCCAGGATGGAAGCGCCCGGCACGTCGCAGGCCAGGGCCAGTAATGAGATCAACTCATCCGAGCCGTTGCCTAGCATCAGGTCGTAGCCGGCCGGCATGCCGGCGTAGCGCGCCAGGGCGGCACGCAAGTCGTTGACACGGCCGTCCGGGTAGCGGTTGAGCGCCAGCCGGCCCAGGCGCTGGCCCAGTTCGGCCTGCAGCGCGGGCGGCAGGCCATACGGGTTCTCCATGGCGTCAAGCTTGACCATGCCCACCGAGTCCTGGATGGCATAGGCGTGCATGCCCTGGATGTCCTGACGGATCAATTTTTGCAGTTTGGGATCGAGTGCGGTCATTTCTTGGCATCCTTCAGGCGCATCTCGGCGGCGCGGGCATGCGCCTGCAGTCCTTCGCCATGCGCCAGCACGGAGGCAATCTGCCCCAGGGTCTGGGCCCCGGCTTCACTGACCTCGATCAGGCTGCTGCGCTTCTGGAAGTCATACACCCCCAGCGGCGAGCTGAAACGTGCTGTGCCGCTGGTAGGCAGCACGTGGTTCGGGCCGGCGCAGTAGTCACCGAGCGATTCGCTGGTGTAGGCGCCGAGGAAAATCGCGCCAGCGTGTTTCAGCAACGGCTCCCACTTGTGCGGCTCGCGGCTCGACACTTCCAGGTGCTCCGGTGCAATGCGGTTGGAAATGTCGCAGGCCTCTTCCATGCTGCGCGTGTGGATCAGCGCGCCGCGGCCGGTGAGCGACTTGGCAATGATCTCGGCACGCGGCATGGTCGGCAGCAAGCGGTCGATCTCGCGCTGCACCGCCTCGATGTAGGTCGCATCCGGGCACAGCAGGATGCTTTGCGCCAGCTCGTCGTGCTCGGCCTGGGAAAACAGGTCCATCGCCACCCAGTCGGCCGGCGTCGTGCCGTCGGCCAGCACCAGGATCTCGCTCGGGCCGGCGATCATGTCGATGCCGACCTGGCCGAAGACATGCTTCTTGGCGCTGGCGACATAGGCGTTGCCCGGGCCGGTGATCTTGTCCACCTTGGGCACGGTTTGCGTGCCATACGCCAGGGCCGCTACGGCTTGGGCACCGCCGATGGTGAAGGCGCGCGTGACGCCGGCTACATAGGCGGCGGCCAGCACCAGCGGGTTCTTTTCACCTCTGGGCGTGGGCACCACCATGATGATCTCGCCGACGCCGGCCACATGGGCGGGAATGGCGTTCATCAGCACCGACGACGGGTAGGCCGCCTTGCCGCCCGGCACGTAGATGCCGACGCGGTCCAGCGGCGTGACCTTCTGGCCCAACAGCGTGCCGTCAGCATCGCGGTAGCTCCAGCTCTCGCCTGAGGCTTTCTTCTGTGCCTCGTGGTAGCTGCGCACACGCTGCGCGGCGGCCTGCAAGGCCTCACGCTGCACGGCCGGCAGAGCGTCGAAAGCGGCCTTGAGTTCGGCCTGGGTCAGTTCCAAGTCCTTCAGTGAGGACGCCTGCAGGCCGTCGAAACGGGCGGTGTAGTCGAGCACGGCAGCGTCACCACGCTGGCGCACATCGGCCAGGATCTCCGCCACACGCTGCTCAATAGCGGCATCGGTCTCACCCGACCAATGCAGCCGCGCCTGGAACCTGGCCTCGAAATCGGCCTCTGACGTTGACAGACGGGCGGGAGCAGCTATCAAATTCATAGTAATTACTTCTGGCCGACGACGCCGGCAAAGGCGTCGATGATGCGGCGGATCGGTTCGCGCTTGAGCTTGAGCGCGG
Organism: Curvibacter sp. GWA2_64_110; assembly: GCA_001797315.1. Classification (GTDB taxonomy): domain Bacteria; phylum Pseudomonadota; class Gammaproteobacteria; order Burkholderiales; family Burkholderiaceae_C; genus Hylemonella. The sequence goes on along the minus strand of MGPC01000036.1, from coordinate 86,072 downwards.
CCTGGTTCACCACCAGGCGCGAGCTGATGTCCATGATGTGCTCGACCTCGACCAGGTGGTTGGCCTTGAGCGTGTTGCCGGTCGACACCAGGTCGACGATCGCATCGGCCAGGCCGGTCAGCGGCGCCAGTTCCATGCTGCCGTAGAGCTTGATCAGGTCCACGTGAACGCCCTTGGCGGCGAAGAACTCGCGCGCGATCGCCACGTACTTGGTGGCCACGGTCAGGCGTGCGCCCTGGCGCACGGCAGCGGCCCCGCCGTACTGCACATAGGTCGGCACATCGGTGGCACGCACCAGCACCACCCGCACGTCCGGCTGGTTGGTGGCCAGGATGAGTTTGCGGGTCTTTTCGGGATCGTCCAGCACCTCGATGCCGGCCGCCTTGAGCAGCGGCAGGGTCTCGTCGAAGATGCGGCCTTTGGAGAGTGCGAGCGTGATCATGGGGTCATTTTCTCATGCGTGAGCGCGCTGGGCCGTCCCAAGACGCGAAGGCCCCTCGGGGCCATTATTTGGTGCGCTCGATATCGGCGCCGATGCCGGCCAGCTTGGCCTCCATGCGGTCATAACCACGGTCGAGGTGGTAGATGCGGTCCACCACGGTTTCGCCCTCGGCCACCAGTCCGGCAATCACCAGGCTGGCCGAGGCGCGCAGGTCGGTCGCCATGACGGTGGCACCCGACAGGCGCTCGACACCCTCGACCACCGCCACCTTGCCGTCGATCTGGATCTTGGCGCCCAGGCGCACCAGCTCGTTGACGTGCATGAAGCGGTTTTCGAAGATGGTCTCGGTCACCGTGGCCGTGCCCTGTGCCACACAGTTGAGCGCCATGAACTGGGCCTGCATGTCGGTGGGAAAGCCCGGGTACTCGGTGGTGCGGAAACTCTGGGCCTGCAGCCGCCCGTGCGACTGCACGCGGATGCCCGGCACGCTCCGGGTGCCTTCGGCCATCTGCAGCGCCGTCACGGTGGCGCCGGCCGCGCGCAGCTTCTCGATCACGGCGTCCAGGTGATCGGCACGGCCGTTTTTCAGCACCACATCGCCCCCGGTCGCCGCCACCGCACAGAGGAAGGTGCCGGCCTCGATGCGGTCGGCCACCACCTGGTGGTCGCAGCCGTGCAGCGCCTCCACACCCTGGATGCGGATGCGGCTGGTGCCGTGGCCTTCGATCTTCGCGCCCATCTTGATCAGCATCTCGGCCAGATCGGGGATCTCGGGCTCCTGCGCCGCGTTCTCCAGAATGGTCTCGCCCTCGGCCAGCACGGCCGCCATCATGAAGTTTTCGGTGCCGGTCACCGTCACCATGTCGGTGGTGATGCGCGCGCCCTGCAAGCGCGTACGGCCGGCCGGCAGCGAGGCGATCATGTAGCCATGCTCCACCGCAATCTCGGCGCCCATGGCCTGCAGGCCCTTGATGTGCTGGTCGACGGGGCGCGAGCCGATGGCGCAACCACCGGGTAACGACACCCGGGCCCGGCCGAAACGTGCCAGCAGCGGCCCGAGCGCCAGCACCGAGGCCCGCATGGTTTTCACCAGCTCATACGGCGCTTCCGGCGAGTTCAACGGCCCGGCATCAAGATGCACCGAGCCGTCGGCTCCCTGCTCGGCACTCACGCCCATGTTGCGGATGAGCTTGAGCATGGTGACCACGTCCTGCAGGCGCGGCACGTTGCGCAGCGTCACCGGTTGCGCCGTCAGCAAGGCGGCGCACAGCTCGGGCAAGGCCGCGTTCTTGGCACCGGAGATCAGGACCTCGCCGCGCAGCTCGCGCCCGCCGCGAATCAGCAATTTATCCATGGTTCAGTTCACTCAGTGGGCCAGCGCGGCCCATTCAGCCGGCGTGTAGGTTTTCATGGACAGGGCGTGCACCTCGTCGGTGTGCATCTTCTGCCCCAGCGTGGCATAGACGCGCTGGTGGCGCTGGATCGGGCGTTTGCCCTCGAACTCGCGCGAGACGATGGTGGCATACCAGTGGCGACCGTCGCCCGTGAGCTCGAGGTGCTCGCACGGCAGGCCGGCGGCGATGAAGGATTGGAGTTCGTCTGCAGTCATGCTCGTTCGCTTTTTGCTTCAGCCACGGATCTTGTAGCCGGTGCGCAGCAGCTGCAAGGCCAGGCCACTCACCAGCAAGAGCGCCACACCCACAATGCTGAAGCTCAGCCAGGGTGAGACATCGCTCACGCCGAAGAAGCCGTAGCGGAAACCGTCAATCATGTAGAAAAACGGATTGAGGTGGCTCACGCCCTGCCAGAAGACAGGCAGCGAGTGGATGGAGTAGAACACGCCGCTGAGGAAGGTCATGGGCATGATGACGAAGTTCTGGAACGCGGCCAGCTGGTCGAATTTCTCGGCCCACAGACCGGCGATCAGGCCGAGCGCGCCCAGCAGGGCGGCGCCCATGACGGCGAACACCATCACCCAGAGCGGCGCCACCACACCCAGATCGGTGAACCAGACCGTCACCAGAAACACGCCCGAGCCCACCACCAGGCCGCGCACCACCGAGGAGCCGACGTAGGCAAAAAACCAGCTCCAGTGCGACAGGGGGGTGAGCAGCAGAAAAACCAGGTTGCCCATGATCTTGCTCTGGATCAGCGAGGAGGAGCTGTTGGCAAAGGCGTTCTGCAGCAGGCTCATCATCACCAGGCCGGGGATCAGGAAGGCGGTGTAGCTGATCTGGTCGTACACCTTGACGTGATTCTCCAGCACATGGCCGAAGATCAGCAGATAGAGCACGGCCGTCAGCACGGGCGCGGCCACGGTCTGGAAGCTGACCTTCCAGAAGCGCAGCACCTCCTTGTAGAACAGGGTTTGCCAGCCGGAGGCGAAGCCCCTCCCGAAACGGCCTGCGGCCGCCTCCCCCCCCTGGGGCGGTGACACCAGCAGCCCGGCCGAGCCGGTTTCGCGGTGTCCCTCGGTTTGCTGGGTTTCGCTCATGCTTGCTCCACGGTCTTGGCGGCACCGGTTGAAGCGCTCATCACGTCGAGGAACACATCTTCCAGGTCGGCTTTGGTGATCTCGACGTCGTCGACGACCACGCCGGCTTCGCGCACGGCACCGAGGTAACTTTCGATCTCACGCGCGTCATGGGCCGGGAACTGCACGATACGCCCGGTGACACGGGCCTGTGCAGCCAGATCGGGCGGCAGTTCGCCGTCGATCTTGAGCCGCAGCACATGGCTGGATGCGGCCTTGAGCAACTCGCTGGTGCGCTCCAGCGCCACCACCTTGCCGGTTTTCAGCATGGCAATGCGGCCGCACAGGGCCTCGGCTTCTTCCAGGTAGTGGGTTGTCAACAAGACGGTGTGGCCTTCGCGGTTGAGGCGGGCGATGAAGTGCCACAGCGTCTGGCGCAGCTCGACATCAACGCCGGCCGTCGGCTCGTCCAGCACGATGACCGGCGGCTTGTGCACCAGGGCCTGCGCCACCAGCACACGCCGCTTCATGCCGCCGGAGAGCTGGCGCATATTGGCATTCGCCTTGTCGGCCAGGCCCAGGCTTTCCAGCAACTCGTCGATCCAGGCATCGTTGTTCTTGACGCCGAAGTAGCCGGACTGGATGCGCAAGGCCTCGCGCACATTGAAAAAGGGGTCGAACACCAGTTCCTGCGGCACCACGCCGAGCAGGCGCCGCGCCTGGGTGTAATCCGTCTGCACGTCGTGGCCCAGCACCTTCACCTGTCCCTGGCCGGCACGCGTCAGGCCGGCCAGAATGCTGATGAGCGTCGTCTTGCCGGCACCGTTGGGGCCGAGCAGGCCGAAGAATTCACCTTCTTCGATATCGAAGCTGACGTCGTCAAGCGCCAGGAACGTGGCGCCCTTGGGCCCCCGCGGCGCCGCATAGGCCTTGGAGACGGACTGGAAGGAAATGGCTGGCATGGGAAGCCGCTATTTTAAGCGGACCGCCGCAGGCCTGCTCGCGTCGGGTTCAGGTCGCGCTCAGCAACTCGACAATTCCGTACAAACCAGCCAGGTCTGCCAGGCGCGGCGACAGACCGCGGATCGAGAAGTGCTTGCCGGCGACAAGGCACTCGCGCCGGAATTCAAGTAGCACGGCCAGCGCCGCCGAATCGAAACGCTGCAAGGCACTGGCGTCCACCATCACGGATGAGCCGCTCTGGGTGCGCAGACCCTGCACCAGCATCTGCAAGCAGGCCTGAGCCTGAGCGTGGGTCAGTTCCGAGGGCAGCACCAGCACGTTCAGACCTTCTTGGCGTTGGCCTTGTTGCGCTCGGCCAGGGTCGCGATCAGGCCGTCCAGCCCTTTGGCGCTGATTTCCTGCGCAAACTGGCTGCGGTAGGTCTCCACCAGCCAGACCCCCAGCACATTGAGGTTGTAGATCTTCCAGCCCAGCCCCTCACCGGGGGTTTTCTCCAACCGGTAATCGAGCTGGATCGGGTCACCACGGCCCCTGACCTCGGTACGCACCACGACTTCCTTGTCTTCCGGTGCCGCACGCATGGGCTTGAGGGCAATGGTCTGGTCGGACACCTGCGACAGTGCCCCGGCATAGGTACGCACCAGCAAGGTCTTGAACTCTTCCTGCAGACGCTTCCTCTGCTCGGGCGTGGCCTGGCGCCAGCCAGGGCCGACGGCCGAAGCCGTCATGCGCTGGAAGTTCACGTTGGGCATGATCTTGGCATCCACCAGCGCCACGATGCGGTTCATGTCGCCGCTCTGGATGGCCTTGTCGGAACGGATGCTGTCAAGCACCTCGGTCGACAGGCGTTTGATCATGAGATCGGGCGCTTCGTCGGCGGCATGCGCCGGCACATGGGCCACGAACGCGGCGCTGCAGGCCAGCGCAGCCAGAAAACGATTCAGAGAACGACGCTGCATGCTTACTTTTCCATCCATTCGTAATGATCCTGCTGTCCTTAACGCCCAAGTCAAGCTGATGGCTGACCCGGCGCTGCGTGGGCGCCCTGGCTATTGCCCGGGCGCCGGTTCCGCATCCGGCTCTTCTTCCGGCGGATTGCCGTCAAACACGGCATTGCGCCGCCGCTGCAGATAGGAGTCCCGGATGAAAGTGTACTTGTCAAGCGCCACTTCCTCCAGCACCTCCCCCGCCCTGAGCAGCTGGGCACGATTGTCGACCAGACGCAAGGTCCAGAGCGTGTTGCGCACCGGGATGTCCTCGATCTTGGTCACCGGATCGCCCGCCGTCTTGTCCACCGGCAGCGCCACCGTGTCGCGCAACGTCGAGGGGCCGAAGAACGGCAGCACGACATAGGGCCCCGCACCGACACCCCAGCGCCCCAAGGTCTGGCCGAAGTCTTCGGAATACCGTTCGATCTGCATCTCGCTGGCCACATCCAGAACGCCGCCCAGACCGAAGAAGGTATTCACACAGACGCGCATGAAGCTGCTGGCAGCCGCCTCACCCTTGAACTGCAGCACGTTATTGACGAAAGACCAGACATCCTCAATGTTGTTGAAGAAATTACCGACCCCGCGGCGCACCAGTTCCGGGGTCACGTCCTTGTAGGCCGTTGCGACCGGCTTGAGCACGGCGCGGTCGAGTGCATCATTGAACTCGTAGACGCCGCGGTTGAAGGGCTCGATCGGGTCCTTCGGATTGGCGTTCGGGCCCGTGGCACAGCCTGCCAGCGCAGCGCACAGCAGCAGCGCGGCCCCATGTGGCAGACGCTTCCATCCCCAAGCCGTCAGCCGGCCTGCATTGCAGTTGAATCTCATTTCTTGCCTGCGTTTGACGTATTGCCCTCAGCAGTCTTGCTGTAGAGGAACTGACCAATCAGGTTTTCCAGCACCACCGCCGACTGCGTGCTGCTCACGACATCTCCGCCCGTCAACGGCTTGTCCTCAGCCCCGGCCTCAATGCCGATGTACTGATCACCCAGCAGGCCACTGGTCAGAACCTTCATCGAGCTGTCTTTGGGGAAACTGTAGCGGTTCTCCAGCGCCAGCGTCACCTTGGCCTGGAAAGTCTTGTCGTCAAAGGTGATGGACTCGACGCGGCCGACCACCACACCACCGCTACGCACTGCCGATTTCGGCTTGAGCCCGCCGATGTTGTCAAAGCGCGCCTCGACCCGGTAGGTCGACTGAAAGCTCAGATTCAACAGATTGGCCGCCTGCAGCGCCAGAAACAAAATGGCGGCCCCTCCAATCAGGACAAACAAGCCTACCCACACATCATTTTTTGAGCGTTCCATCTTAGTTCATTGGGGTCAGAGCACATCGCTGCGCGAGTGGTCTGACCCACAAAGCTCCTGTCAAATTCAAATCGAAAACATCATTGCGGTCAGGACGAAGTCCAGCCCCAGAACCGCCAGAGAAGCCATCACCACAGTCCGCGTGGTAGCCCTTGAAACCCCTTCGGGCGTCGCCTGCGCCTCATAACCCTGCAGCAACGCGACAAAGCTCACCGTAAAACCGAACACGATGCTCTTGACGACGCCGTTCCCCACATCCTGCCAGACGTCGACCCCACTCTGCATCCGGCTCCAGAATGCACCAGGGTCCACGCCAATCATGACGACGCCCACCAGCCAGCCGCCCATGACCCCCACCGCACTGAACACGGCAGCCAGCAAAGGCATGGTGATCACACCACCCCAGAAGCGCGGCGCCAGAATGCGGCGCACCGGATCCACCGCCATCATCTCCATCGCGCTCAGTTGCTCACCGGCTTTCATGAGGCCAATTTCGGCTGTCAGCGACGTCCCGGCCCGTCCGGCAAAAAGCAGAGCAGCCACCACAGGCCCGAGTTCGCGCACGAGGCTGAGGGTGACCATCTGGCCCAGCGCTTCCGTCGAGCCATAGTCCACCAGAATGTAATAACCCTGCAAGCCCAGGACAAAACCGACGAAAAGACCAGAAACCACAATGATGGCCAGCGAATGGTTGCCCAGCAGGTGAATCTGGTCGCGGATCAACCCGAAGCGCCTGAAGCTGGGACCGGCCAGCTGCACCAGCCGCATGAAGAGGCGCGCACCATAACCCATGTCGCCGACCTTACAGCGCACCGCATAACCCGCATCAGAGGGACGCCACCAGCTCATACCTGCTCCACGCCAAAATCCTGCTCCACGCTGGGGCCGGGATAATGAAAATGTACCGGCCCTTCGGCCTGGGCCTGCACGAATTGCTGCACCAGCGGATCGGTGGAGCGTTTGACCTCCTCTGGTGTCCCTTGGGCTGCAATACGTCCATTGGCCAGGATCACGACCTGGTCGGCGATCCCGAAGGTTTCCTCCAAGTCATGCGAGACCACGATGCTGGTCAAACCCATGGCATCGTTGAGGCGGCGGATCAGTTGGGCCGCCGTCCCGAGAGAGATCGGGTCGAGGCCGGCAAATGGCTCGTCGTACATCACCAGCTCGGGATCGAGTGCAATGGCACGGGCCAATGCAATGCGCCGCGCCATACCGCCGGACACTTCGCTGGGCATGAGATCGCGCGCACCGCGCAATCCGACGGCATTGAGCTTCATCAGCACGATATTGCGGATCAGCGGATCGGACAGGTCGGTGTGCTCGCGCAAGGGAAAAGCCACGTTCTCGAACACGTCCAGATCGGCGAACAAGGCGCCGAACTGGAACAGCATGCCCATGCGCCGTCGTGCAGCATAAAGCTGAGCCTGGTCCATGCGGGTCACGTCCTGGCCATCAAACAGCAGCTCGCCTGTCTGGGCCCGGTTCTGCCCGCCGATCAAGCGCAGAACCGTTGTTTTACCGCCACCGGAAGCCCCCATCAGGGCCGTGACCTTGCCGCGAGGCACCTGCAAGGACACATCGTCCAGAATGACGCGCTCCCCGTACCCGAAGGTCAGGTGACGCAGTTCGACAAGAGGGCGGGCTTGGGATGAGGGCATAAAAAACAAAAGCCGGGCTGATCCGGCTTTTGAATCATAAGGGATTCAAGCCCTTAACGCGGCAGGTCGCTGGCGCCCATGAGGAACTCGTCCACCGCCCGCGCGGCCTGACGGCCTTCACGGATCGCCCAGACCACCAGGCTCTGGCCACGCCGGATATCGCCGGCGGCGAACACCTTGGGCACATTGCTGGCATAGCCGCCGTCAAAGTCAGTACTCGCTTTGGCATTGCCGCGGCCATCCTTCTCGACGCCAAAGGCATCCAGCACAGTCGCCACCGGACTGACAAAACCCATGGCCAGCAGCACCAGATCCGCCTTGTACTCTTTCTCGGTGCCGGGGATTTCGACGAACTTGCCGTCCTTGAACTCAGCATGCACAGTCTTCAGGCCTGTGACCTTGCCGTTCTTGCCGATGAATTCCTTGGTCGAGATGGCAAACTCGCGCTGGCAGCCTTCCTCATGGCTGGAGCTGGTACGCAGCTTCAATGGCCAATACGGCCACACCAGCGGCTTGTTTTCCTGCGCGGGCGGCTGCGGCATGACCTCGAACTGGGTCACGCTGGCAGCGCCATGGCGGTTGCTGGTGCCCACGCAGTCGCTGCCGGTGTCGCCGCCACCGATCACGATGACATGCTTGCCGTCGGCACGGATCTGGTCCTTGATCTTGCCGCCAGCATTGATGCGATTCTGCTGCGGCAGGAACTCCATAGCGAAATGGATGCCGTCCAGGTCGCGGCCCGGTACCGGCAGGTCACGCGACTGTTCGGCACCGCCCGTCAGCAGCACGGCATCGAATTCCTTCTTGAGCTGCTCGGGGCTGACAGTGTCCTTGGCCCAGTTGGTGACCTTGGAGCCCTTGGGCAACTCGCCAACCATGGTGTTGGTCTTGAAGACCACGCCTTCGGCTTCCATCTGCTTGACGCGGCGGTCGATATGCGACTTGTCGAACTTGAAGTCGGGAATGCCGAAACGCAGCAGGCCGCCCACCGTGTCATTTTTCTCGAAGACTGTCACGGCATGGCCGGCACGTGCCAGCTGCTGGGCCGCCGCCATGCCGGCGGGACCGGAGCCGACGATGGCAACCTTCTTGCCGGTTTTCACCGCTGCCGGCTGCGGCTTGACCCAACCCTGCTCCCAGGCCTTGTCGATGATGGCGTGCTCGATCGACTTGATGCCCACGGCATCGTTGTTGATGTTGAGCGTGCAGGCAGCCTCGCACGGCGCCGGGCAGACGCGGCCCGTGAAATCAGGGAAGTTGTTGGTCGAGTGCAGCACCTCGATCGCATTCTTCCAGTCGCCCTGATAGACCAGGTCGTTGAAGTCCGGAATGATGTTGTTGACCGGGCAGCCGTTGTTGCAGAACGGCGTGCCGCAATCCATGCAGCGCGCGCTCTGGATCTTGGCCTGCTCCTCGGTCAGGCCGATCACGAATTCCTTGTAGTTTTTCACACGCTCGGCGACGGGCTGGTAGCCCTCCTCGAGACGCTCATACTCCATGAAGCCGGTGACTTTTCCCATGATTCAATCCTTCGTTCTTACTTCGCCGGGACGGCTTCTTTCTTGCCAGCAGCCTTGGCCGGGGCGGCAGCAAGCTTCTTGGCGTTGATCTCGCCCAGGGCACGCTTGTACTCGTTGGGGAAGACCTTGATGAACTTGCCGCGGGCTTCGGTCCAGTGGTCCAGCAACTCGCGGGCACGCTTGCTGCCGGTCCAGCGGTGGTGGTCTTCCAGCAGCTTCTTGAGCTGCGCCTCGTCAGTCTGGTCACGGTGCCAGGTCGCCCGCTCGGTCGTCGCGGTCTGCTCGGCCGCCGGCAGCACCTTGTCGAGCGACACCATGGCGGTGTTGCAACGTGCCGCAAACTGGCCATCCTCGTCATAGACGTAGGCCACGCCGCCGCTCATGCCGGCTGCGAAGTTGCGGCCGGTCTTGCCCAGCACGACCGCCGTGCCGCCGGTCATGTACTCGCAGCCATGGTCGCCGGTGCCTTCCACCACGGCGGTGGCACCGGACAGACGCACAGCAAAGCGCTCGCCGGCGACACCGCTGAAGAAGGCCTCGCCACTGGTGGCGCCGTACATCACGGTGTTGCCCACAATAATGTTGCGTGTGGCTTCGCCACGGAAGTCCAGGCTGGGTCGCACCACGATGCGGCCGCCCGACAGCCCCTTGCCGGTGTAGTCGTTGGCTTCGCCGATCAGGTACAGCGTGATGCCCTTGGCAACAAAAGCGCCGAAGGACTGACCTCCCGTACCTTCAAGCTGGATGCGGATGGTGTCATCCGGCAAACCTTCCGGATGCACCTTGGTCAGGGCTCCAGACAGCATGGCACCGACCGAGCGGTTGACGTTGCGTGCCACTTCCATGAACTGGACCTTCTCGCCCTTGTCGATGGCTGCGCGCGACTTGGCGATCAGCACGTTGTCGAGCGACTTCTCCAGACCATGCTCCTGCTCGGCCACATGCCGGCGCGGCACCTCGGCCGGCGCCTGCGGCTGTGCAAACAGACGCGAGAAATCCAGACCGCGTGCCTTCCAGTGTGCAACACCCTTCTTCACGTCCAGCAGATCGGCACGGCCGACCAGATCGTCGAACTTGCGGATGCCCAGCTGCGCCATGATCTGGCGAACTTCCTCGGCGATGAAGAAGAAGAAGTTCACCACGTGCTCGGGCTTGCCCGAGAACTTCTTGCGCAGCACCGGGTCCTGCGTCGCCACGCCCACCGGACAGGTGTTGAGGTGGCACTTGCGCATCATGATGCAGCCCTCGACCACCAACGGCGCGGTAGCAAAGCCGAACTCGTCGGCGCCGAGCAGGGCGCCGATGGCGACGTCGCGGCCGGTCTTCATCTGTCCGTCGGCCTGCACACGGATGCGGCCGCGCAGGCGGTTCAGCACCAGGGTCTGCTGGGTCTCGGCCAGGCCGATTTCCCACGGGCTGCCGGCATGCTTGATGGACGACCAGGGCGAGGCGCCGGTGCCGCCGTCATGACCGGCGATCACCACGTGGTCGCTCTTGCACTTGGCCACGCCAGCGGCGATGGTGCCGACACCGATCTCGCTCACCAGCTTGACGCTGATGCTGGAATGCGGCGCCACGTTCTTCAGATCGTGGATCAGCTGCGCCAGATCTTCGATCGAGTAGATGTCATGGTGCGGCGGCGGCGAGATCAGGCCGACACCCGGCACCGAGTAACGCAGCTTGCCGATGTAGTCGGACACCTTGCCGCCGGGCAGCTGGCCGCCCTCGCCGGGCTTGGCGCCCTGCGCCATCTTGATCTGGATCTGGTCCGAGCTGGACAGATACTCGGCGGTGACGCCGAAACGACCCGAAGCCACCTGCTTGATCTTCGAGCGTAGTGAGTCGCCGTCCTGCAGCGGCAGGTCGACTTCCACCTGCGCGTCGCCGATCACGCTCTTGAGGGTCTCGCCCTTCTTGATCGGGATGCCCTTGAGCTCGTTGCGGTAACGCGCCGGGTCCTCCCCGCCCTCGCCGGTATTGCTCTTGCCGCCGATGCGGTTCATGGCCACGGCCAGCGTGGCATGCGCCTCGGTGCTGATGGAGCCGAGCGACATGGCGCCGGTGGCGAAGCGCTTGACGATTTCGCTCGCCGGCTCCACTTCATCCACCGGGATTGCCTTGGCCGGATCGATCTTGAACTCGAACAGGCCGCGCAGCGTCATGTGGCGCTTGTTCTGGTCGTTGATGATCTGCGCGTATTCCTTGTAGGTATTGAAGTTGTTGGCGCGGGTGCTGTGCTGCAGCTTGGCAATGGCGTCCGGCGTCCACATGTGCTCTTCGCCGCGGGTGCGCCAGGCGTACTCGCCGCCGGCATCCAGCATGGTGGCCAGCAGCGGGTCGTGGCCGAAGGCAGCGCGGTGCATCCGGATCGCCTCTTCGGCGATCTCGAACACGCCGATGCCCTCGACCCGGCTGGGGGTGCCGGTGAAGTACTTGTCGATGGTCTCGGTGTTCAGGCCGATGGCTTCGAACAGCTGGGCGCCGCAGTAGCTCATGTAGGTGGAGACACCCATCTTCGACATGATCTTGGACAGGCCCTTGCCGATCGCCTTGATGTAGTTGTAGATCGCCTTGTCGGCGCTCAGATCACCCGGCAGATCCTTGTGGATGGCCACCAGTGTTTCCATCGCCAGGTACGGGTGCACGGCTTCAGCGCCGTAGCCGGCCAGCACGCCGAAGTGGTGCACTTCGCGCGCCGTGCCGGTTTCAACCACCAGGCCGGCCGAGGTACGCAGACCCTCGCGCACCAGGTGCTGGTGAATCGCCGACAGTGCCAGCAGCGCAGGAATGGCCACCTGCGCAGGGCTGACGCTGCGGTCGCTGATGATCAGGATGTTCTTGCCACCCTTGATGGCATCCACCGCCTCGGCGCACAGCGAGGCCAGCTTGGCTTCCACGCCCTCATGGCCCCAGGCCAACGGGTAGGTAATGTCCAGCGTGGCACTGCGGAACTTGCCCTTGGTGGTGGCCTCGATATTGCGCAGCTTGGCCATGTCGGAGAAATCCAGGATCGGCTGGCTCACTTCGAGGCGCATGGGCGGATTGACCTGATTGATGTCCAGCAGGTTCGGCTTCGGGCCGATAAAGGACACCAGCGACATCACGATCGCTTCGCGGATCGGGTCGATCGGCGGGTTGGTCACCTGCGCGAACAGCTGCTTGAAGTAGTTGTACAGCGGCTTGTTCTTGTCGGACAGCACGGCCAGCGGACTGTCATTGCCCATGGAGCCGATGGCTTCTTCGCCGGCGGCGGCCATCGGGGCGATCAGGAACTTGAGGTCTTCCTGCGTGAAGCCGAAAGCCTGCTGACGGTCCAGCAGACTGACGCTACCCTCTGCCACATGGTCGGCGGCACCGGTCTCGACATCGTCGAGCTTGATGCGCAGGTTATCGATCCACTGCTTGTACGGCTTGCTGTTGGCGAGGTTGGCCTTGAGTTCCTCGTCATCGATCATGCGACCCTGCTCCAGGTCGATCAGGAACATCTTGCCCGGTTGCAGGCGCCACTTGCGCACGATCTTGTTCTCCGGCACCGGCAGCACGCCGGATTCGGAGCCCATGATCACCAGGTCGTCGTCGGTAATGCAATAGCGCGCGGGGCGCAAGCCGTTGCGGTCCAGGGTGGCGCCGATCTGGCGGCCGTCGGTAAACACAATGGAGGCCGGGCCGTCCCACGGCTCCAGCATGGCGGCGTGGTACTCATAGAAGGCCTTGCGGCGCTCGTCCATGGTGGTGTGCTGCTCCCAGGGCTCAGGGATCATCATCATCACGGCCTGGCTGATCGGGTAGCCGGCCATGGTCAGCAATTCAAGGCAGTTGTCGAAGGTGGCGGTGTCGGACTGGCCGGCAAAGCTGATCGGGTAGAGCTTCTGCAGGTCTTCCCCCAGCACCGGAGAAGACATGACACCTTCACGCGCCTTCATCCAGTTGTAGTTGCCCTTGACAGTGTTGATTTCGCCGTTGTGCGCCACATAGCGGTAAGGGTGAGCGAGCGGCCACTCCGGGAAGGTGTTGGTCGAGAAGCGCTGGTGCACCAGACCCAGGGCCGAAACGCAGCGCGGGTCCTGTAGATCGTAATAGTAGGTGCCCACTTGGTCGGCCAGCAGCAGGCCCTTGTAGACCACCGTGCGGCTGGACATGCTCGGCACATAGTATTCTTTGCTGTGCTTGAGCTGCAGGTTCTGGATGGCGGCGCTGGCGGTCTTGCGGATCACATACAGCTTGCGCTCCAGCGCGTCCTGCACGATGACGTCGCTGCCGCGGCCAATGAAGATCTGGCGCAGCACCGGCTCCTTTTCGCGCACGGTCGGCGACATCGGCATCTCGCGGTTGACCGGCACATCGCGCCAGCCCAGCAGCACCTGGCCCTCGGCCTTGATCGCGCGCTCCATTTCCTGCTCGCAAGCCAGACGCGAGGCATGCTCCTTGGGCAGGAAGATCATGCCCACGCCGTACTCGCCAGGAGGCGGCAGTTCCACGCCCTGCTTGGCCATTTCCTCGCGGTACAGCGCATCAGGCAACTGGATCAGGATGCCAGCGCCATCGCCCATCAGCTTGTCGGCGCCAACAGCACCCCGGTGATCCAGGTTTTCCAGGATCTTGAGCGCGCCTTGCACGATGTCATGTGACTTGACACCCTTGATATGCGCCACGAAGCCCACACCACAAGCGTCATGCTCACTGGCACTGGAATACAAACCGTTTTGTTGGAGATGCTGAATCTCGGCAGCCGTTGTCATGGCGCACTCCTAAATATTTCACAAGGGCTGTAAGCATAGTGCACCGCAGCAAGAATGCCAAGTGAAACAATAGGGGTCAGATTCCAATTATTTGTTGATTATTTAGTTCAACAAATAATTGGGGACATATTAATCCAATCACAGCCCAACCCGTAACGTGAGAAGAATGAGGCGTTCATTACGGGGCCTTGCGGCCGGATGACAGAGGGCGCCCCGCCGCAGTCTTGCTGAGCCGGCGGCTGGTTTGCTTCTGCAGTTCACCCACAAAACCAGCCTCACCCAATGCCCAGCCATGCAGTGTTGAGCGTGTCAACGCCTCTTGCTGGGAGGCACTTACACCCGCCTGGACCAAAGCAGCGTAGGCTGCCTCACGGGCAAAAGGGGTATTGCCAAGTTCCCAGTAGAGCGGGTGCGGCGTGATCAGTTTGCCGGTACGCAGTCCGATGTAGTAGCTGTGGCTGGACCAGGGGTAGTCTCGCGCCTGCGCCACCAAACCGGCCCGCACCGGGTTGAGATCAATGTAAACCATGCAGGCCAGCAGATAGCGCTCAGCCTGGATCAGGGTCGACTTGTACCGCCCTTCCCAAAGGGTACCGCTGCGTTCCTGGGCGTCGTTGAAATACCGCACATAACGCCGCCCGATTGCCTGCATCATCTGCGGCAGCGCCGTGTCGCTCTGCGGCGTAGCCAGCAAGTGGAAGTGATTGCCCATCAGCACGTAAGCGTGGATGGCCACGTCGAACTTGCGTGCGTTTTCATCCAGCAAGTCGAGAAAGAACTCGTAATCGGCCGATGAGGTGAAGATCGGCTGTCGATTGTTGCCACGCTGAATGACGTGGTGCGGGTAACCGGGTACCGTGAGACGGGGAAGGCGGGCCATGACGGTGCGAATAAAAGCGACGCACCATCATAATTGGAATCTGACCCCGATTATTTTGGAGCCTTGGCGACGCGGACTTTGCCGCCAGTCGTCACCAGCACGACGGTATCGCCAGGGGCGAAGACTTCCGCGCCTTTGGCCTGCACCACAGCGCGGCGGTCGCCGTTCTTGAGCTGGACCAGGATTTCGAACGCCTCTTCGCGTGTGCTCATGCGTTCGATGGCGTGGCCGGCCACCACACCGGCGACGGCGCCGAGCACGCCGATGATCTGACCATCACGCTGGTTGCTGCCTGCGCCATAGCCGGCCAGACCGCCCACCACGCCACCCGTGGCTGCACCAGCACCCGACTGGCTGCCCTCTACCGTCACGTTGCGCACCGACAGCACGGCACCATCCTCCACCACCGACAGGCGCTGCGCATCGTTACGCTGGATCACATCCGGACTGCTGCTGGCGCACGCTGACAACACCAGAACCAGGGCTGCAGCAAATAACTTGTTCATATTCACACTTTCAAGAAAGGGGCTCAAAAAAAAACCGCGTCGTTGATCAGATACGCCGCTTTGTCCATCAGTTCCCAACGTCGGAACCCTGTGTCGGTTGACTCGCCGGCAGGCGAAAACGCGACTGCAGCAACGCGGCAAGTCCAAACTCTTCCAGGATGGATTGCAGGCGCTGGGCTGCCGCCCGCTTTTTCTGCCCGGTATGGCGGGCGATGATGAGTTCATTCTTCATGCTGTGCTCCCAGCCGACCAGCTCGGTCACCGTCACCTGGTAGCCCCAGGCCTCCAGGTAAAGACAGCGCAGCACATTGGTGATCTGGCTGCCCAGTTCGCGCGTGTGCAAGGGATGGCGCCAGAGTTCGGCCAAGGGCGTGCGCGACAGCGACAGCGCCTTGCCCGAATTCAGTACGCGGGCCACTTCGGCCTGGCAACACGGCACCAGCACCATGAAGCGCGCCTGCTTTTGCAGGCCGAAGGCAATCGCGTCGTCAGTCGCGGTGTCGCAGGCATGCAGTGCCGTCACGATGTCGATGCGGCTGGGCAGTTCATCCGAATGCGCCGACTCGGCCACGCTCAGGTTGAGGAATGACATCCGGGGAAAGCCCAGGCGGGCAGCCAGTTCACGCGACTTCTGCACCAGTTCGGGCCGGGTTTCGATACCGAAGATGCGGCCACGCTGATGCTGCTTGAAGAACAGGTCATAAATGATGAAACCGAGATACGACTTGCCGGCACCATGGTCGGCCAACGTGATCTCTGGCGCATCCGCACCGGTGCGTTCCGCCTGCAGTTCCTGCAGCAACTTCTCAATGAACTGGAACAGGTGGTAGACCTGCTTGAGCTTGCGACGCGAGTCCTGGTTGAGCTTGCCCTCGCGCGTCAGGATGTGCAACTCCTTGAGCAATTCAATGGATTGCTCAGGCCGGATCTCGGCGGCCAGCCCCCCCGCCGACCCCGACGCGCCCTCCATCGTGGCGGCATGCTTGCGCTTTTTGACTGACGTCATCGCGGATCCTTCTCTTCATCATCGGCCGGCGCGGGAACCGCATCAGGTTCTTGCTGGCTGGCATCCACCTTCAAGGCGGCCCAGCCCGCATGTCCGAGCTGCTCCAGCGTTTGCATGTTCTTTTCGAAGATCATCTCGGCCTCGGGAAAAGCCTGCACCGCACGGTCGATGCTGGCCTCCCGCAGCAGATGCAGCGTCGGATAAGGTGCGCGGTTGGTGTAGTTGGTGATGTCGTCCGGAGCCGTGCCGGCGAACTGGAACTGCGGATGGAAGCTGGCGATCTGCAGTTCCCCCTCCAGGCCGAGCTCATCCAGCGCCGCATCAGCCTCGGCGAGGAAGTCGTTGAAGTCGAGGAAATCCTGCAGGCACAGCGGTGCCATCAGCAGCGTGGTGTCGCGCAACTCGGGGTCACTGGCATGCAAGGCGGCCAGTTCGCGCACCAGTTCTTCGCGCAAGGCCTGCGGGTCGGTGGCCAGACTCACCACATAGTGAACCTGTCCCTTGACGTGCACGCTCTTGGCAAACGGGCAGAGATTCAGGCCGATGACAGCCCGCTCCAGCCAGCCCCGCATGTCCTGCACCACGCGGGCCACCAGCGCCTGTTCGGTGGCTGTGCTCATCGTTGGCTCCTCAATCCCAGCTGTCGCGCCAGCAGCAGGCCGGCCACGGAACAGACCCCGGTCACGCTCCAAGTCCAATGCCAACCGCCGACCCTGCTGGCCACCCAGGCCACCAGCGGCGGCCCGGCAAACTGTCCGAACGCCGCCCATTGCTGCATCCAACCCACCGTGGTCGACACCGTGCGCTCACCCGGTGCCAGCCGTACCGCCAGCGAAAACAGGGTGCCCGGGATCATGCCGCCGACCATGGAAAAAAGCAGCACAGCCAGGAAACGGATCACCGGCGGCAGACCCGCGGCACCATGTGTCAGCGGGAAGGTGGCGAACGCCAGCAAGGTCCCCAGACCCATGGTGCAAAAACCGGTGTAAAGCAGGGTCTGCGGCCGCACGCCGCGTGTCAGCAGCCGCCCCGAGGCGATGTTGCCGACCATGTTGACGGCGGCCACCAAGGCCGTCAATACCGCCGTGACGCCGCCGGCGAAACCGGCTTGCGCATAGATGGTCGGCAGGAAACCGATCACCGCCAGCCACTGGCCCGAATACATGGCAAAACTCAATGCCACCAGCCAGGGACCCGGTGCACTGAGCGTCTGCTGCAAGCGCTGCGGCCAAGCGTGGTCCGGCATTGTCGCTCCGGCTTTTGCCGGTTGAACAGCATGGTCCGTGACACGCCCCTGGTCTGGTGGCACCACCTGCCCCAACCACAGCGCCATCAGCAGCGTCAGCGCCGCCAGCCCCCACCACCAGACCTGCCAGCCCGCCAGCGCAATCACCAACGGCCCGCACAGCAAGGCACTGGCCGTGCCGAGCGGCATATAGGCGCCCCACAGGCCGAGCATGGTGCTCATGCGCTGCGGCGCCACCAGATGGCGGATCAGGCTCGGCGCCGGCATGGAGACCAGCAGGAAACCGAAGCCCTCGACAGCACGCAGTATCAGCAAGGTCTGGGCGTCCTGCGCCCAACCGCCCAGCAGCGACGCGGCAGACAGCACCAGCAATCCGCCCACCATGCTGCGCTTGAGACCCAGGCCGTCAGCCGCCAGGCCGACAGCCAGTCCCAGCGTCATACCGGCAAGTTGCACCAGCGAGAGCAGAAAACCGGCCTGCAGCAGCGTCACGCCCAGTGCCTCGCGCAGCACCGGCAGCGCCGGCGACAGCTTGCCCACATGCAGTGCCGCACTCACGCCGGCCAGAATCACCACCAGTGCCGGATCGACCGTGCGGCTGGATCGCCCCCAGACGATACTCATGCCAGCAACCTCTGCCCGGTGAGACGCTCATGCTCGCGCCAGGCGAAGCGGTCCGTCATGCCGGCAATGTAGTCGGCCACCACGCGCAGCACGATGCTTTCCTCCGCGGCATGCCCCTGCGCCGCCTGGGCACGGGTAGCAAAGCCGGCCTGCATTTCCTGCGGCACCTCCCGATAGGCCTCAAACAACTCATGAATCGCCTGCCGCGCCTGCCCGGTGGTGTGAACCACCTGCGGGTGACGGTACAGGTTCTGGAACAGGAATTTCTTCAGCGCCGAGGAGCGAGCTCGCATTTCGTCACTGAAGCGCAGCAGCGCCGGCAGCTGGCGTGCGGCGTCGGCGCTCATCGGCGCCGACGTACGCAACGCCTGCTGCGTGGCCTCGATGACGTCGTACACCTGGGCGCTGAGCATGCGGCGTATCGTTTCATACAGCAAGCGCCGCCCTTGCGTTACCGAACCCAACTGGGGATGGTCGTGCAGTGTCTGGCGACGGAAGTCATCAAACAGCGGCACCGCTTCGAGCTGCTCCAGCGTGATCAGACCGGAGCGCACACCGTCGTCGATGTCGTGCGCGTTGTAGGCAATCTCATCGGCCAGATTGCACAACTGCGCTTCCAGACTGGGCTGTGTGCGCGCCAAAAAGCGTTGCCCCACCCCGCCCGGTTCGGCCGCCTCCAGCAGTTCGGCATTGGTGCGCGAACAGTGCTTGAGGATGCCCTCACGCGTTTCAAACGTGAGATTCAGACCATCGAAGGCAGGATAACGCTCTTCCAGCTGGTCGACCACGCGCAGACTTTGCAGGTTGTGCTCGAAGCCGCCGTGAGCGCCCATGCATTCGTTGAGCGCATCCTGGCCGGCATGGCCGAAGGGGGTGTGCCCCAGATCGTGCGCCAGCGCGATCGCCTCCACCAGATCCTCGTTGAGCCCGAGGGCGCGTGCAATCGAGCGCCCGAGCTGCGCCACCTCCAGCGAATGCGTCAGGCGCGTGCGGAACAGATCACCCTCGTGATTCAGGAATACCTGCGTCTTGTAGACCAGTCGACGAAAGGCCGTGGAGTGGACGATGCGGTCGCGGTCACGCTGGTATTCGGTGCGCGTAGGCGCCACCGTCTCTGGATGGCGGCGACCACGCGAACGGGCCGGATCGCAGGCGTAGGCGGCAAGCGTCATGATTCCAGATGAAATTGGCATCCAGCCCTTGTCATTAAAGCGCGAGCAGCTATCAAAAAAGTAGCGATATCAGACGCAGCAAGCGTCGATCACCTCACGCACCAGCGCATCGGGTGCGCCGCGCACGGCAGCGCGTCCAGGGCCATCGATCACCACAAAACGGATTTCACCCGCCTCGGCCTTCTTGTCCACGCGCATGAGCGCCAGATAGCGGCCGGCATTGTCCTGCGTCGACAACTTCGGACCGACCACCGGCAAGCCGGCTTTGCCGATCAAAGCGCGCAGGCGCGCCACAAAGTCGGCATTCACCAGCCCGAGCCGGCGCGACAGTTCCGCGGCCATCACCATGCCGCAACCAACCGCCTCGCCGTGCAGCCACGCGCCATAGCCCATGCCGGCTTCGATGGCATGGCCGAAGGTGTGACCGAAATTGAGAATGGCGCGCAGGCCCGATTCGCGTTCGTCCTGCCCCACGACGTCGGCCTTGATCTCGCAGCTGCGCTGGATCGCCTTGGCGAGGGCTGTTGCATCGCGCGCCATGAGGGCATCGATGCTGGACTCGATCCAGTCCAGAAAAGCCATGTCGGCAATCGGGCCGTACTTGATGACCTCGGCCAGACCGGCACTGAGCTCACGCGGCGGCAAGGTCTTGAGGGTATCGAGGTCGCACACCACGCGCAGCGGCTGGTAGAAGGCGCCGATCATGTTCTTGCCCAGCGGGTGGTTGATCGCCGTCTTGCCGCCGACTGACGAGTCGACCTGTGCCAGCAACGTGGTGGGCACCTGCACAAAGGGAACGCCGCGCATGTAGCTGGCAGCGGCAAAACCGGTCATGTCACCGACCACGCCACCGCCCAGGGCGAACAGCACGGTCTTGCGGTCGCAGGCGTGAGCCAGCAAGGTATCGAAGATCAGGTTGAGGGTTTCCCAGGTCTTGTGGGCTTCGCCGTCGGGCAGCTCAACGATGTGAACCATCGTGAAATGCGCTTGCAGTGCCGCCTTGAGCGTCGATGCGTACAGGGGCGCCACCGTGGTATTGGTGACGATGAGCGCCTGGGCGGCGCGCGGCAACCCGGCAAAGGTGGCAGGGTCGGCCAGCAAAGCGCCGCCAATCACAATCGGATAGCTGCGTTCGCCCAGATTGATCTGGACTTGCGCCGCCGAGCGGGACGAAATGTCGGGAGAAGACTGCATAACCCCGAGTTTAGGACACTCGTCCCAACCCCACGGGCAGTTCGGCAATCACGGAGCTGGCAGCAAGCCGGCCAGTTCCAGTTGCATCACGATCATGTTGACCAGGGTACCCACCGACGGGCGACCGGTTTCGATGACGAAGTGCGCGGTTTCCCGGTACAGCGGATCGCGCACCGCATAGAGATCGCGCAGGCGCCCCAGGGGGTCGGCCACCTGCAGCAACGGTCGGTTGGTGTCGTGCCGCAAGCGGCGGAACAGCTCATCAGGGGACGATTTCAGATAGACCACCTGCGTGCGCGACTTCAGGTGCACCCGGTTGGCCGGCCGTAGCACCGCACCGCCGCCGGTAGACAGCACAGCGGCCGGTCGCTGCGTCAACTCGTCCAGCACCGCCTGCTCCATGTCGCGAAAACGTTCTTCGCCCTCGCGCTCGAAATAGCTTCGAATGGAGCAGCCCAGGCGCTCCTCGAGCACATGGTCGGAATCGACAAAAGGCAGGTGCAGGCGCCGCGCAAGCTGCCGCCCGACGGTGGATTTTCCCGAGCCGGGCAGACCAATCAGACTGACTATCAACTTGTCCCGGAATTCAAAAATGGCCTCGCACCTCAACGCACGGCGGCCTTGTCACTGATCATCTTGGGCGTGATGAACACCAGCATTTCCTGCTTGTTGGACACCTTGCCCCGGCTCTTGAACAGGTTGCCAATACCCGGCAGATCGCCGAAGAAGGGCACCTTGGTTTCATTGCTCGACTCGGTCAGCTCGAAAATGCCGCCGATCACGACCGTGCCGCCATTCTCCACCAGCACCTGCGTCTGGATATGCTTGGTATTGATGGCATAGCCCGCCGCAGTGGACTGGCCAACCGTGTCCTTGGCGATATCGAGTTCGAGGATGATGTTGCCCTCGGGCGTGATCTGCGGCGTCACCTCCAGCTTCAGGTTGGCCTTGCGGAAGGCAATCGAAGTAGCGCCGCTGGCCGTGGCCACCTGATACGGCAGTTCCGTGCCCTGTTCGATCACGGCCTTGATCTTGTCGGCCGTCACCACGCGCGGACTCGATACCACCTTGCCCTTGCCATCGGCCTCCAGCGCGGAGATTTCCAGGTTGAGGAAACGGGCCGCGTTTTCACCGAAGATCGACACGGCAAAAGTGGCCGGGTTGTAACCGCCCTGGCCGACCGCCGGCAGGCTGACGAAAGTGCCGGAAGTCGTGGCGGCCGTGCCATCCACATAGCTGGAACCCACCGAGCCACCCATGCCGCCGGATGCGGCAGGGACGTTGCCGGTGCCGCCGCCCAGCTTGACGCCCAACGACTTGCCGAAAGTATCGGAAGCCTCGACGATGCGCGCCTCGATCAGCACCTGCCGCACGGCGATGTCGAGCTTCGTGATCAGGCCACGCACCTGCTCGAGTTTGCTGGAAATATCGGTCACAAACAGCTGGTTGGTGCGCGGCTCGGCGATGGCGCTGCCGCGTGTACTCAGCAGACGCGCACTGGCGCCCCCTCCGGCAACAGGCACCGCACCAGGCGCCGCGCCCCCCATCAATTGACGCGCCACATCAGCCGCCTTGGCATAGTTCAACTGGAACGACTCGGTCCGCACCGCCTCCAGCCCCTCCAGCGCCACATTGGCTTCGCGCTCGAGCTTTTCCTTGGCCACGATTTCATCCTTGGGAGCAATCCACAGCACATTGCCCGCCTTGCGCATGCCCAGGCCTTTGGCCTGCAAAATGATGTCGAGCGCCTGATCCCACGGCACGTCCTGCAGGCGCAGCGTCACCGCCCCGGCGACCGAGTCTGACGTCACGATGTTGAAGTTGGTGAAATCGGCAATCACCTGCAGCAAGGAGCGTACTTCGATGTTCTGGAAGTTGAGTGACAACTTCTGGCCGTTGTAGCCGGGTCCTTGCGTCAGTTTCGAGGGATCGACACGCTGTGGTTTGACCTCCACGACAAACTGGTCATCACTCTGGTAGGCACTGTGCTCCCAGGCGCCCTTGGGCTCGATCACCATGCGTACCCGGTCGCCCGTCTGGAAGGTGGTGACGGTCTGGACCGGTGTCCCGAAGTCGGCCACATCGAGCCGGCGCCTGAGCCCTTCGGGCAGGCTCGACTTCATGAATTCCACCACCAGCGTCTGGCCGCGCTGGCGGATGTCGACACCCACCTGGCTGTTCGGCAGGGCAACAACCACGCGGCCGGAGCCATTGACGCCACGCCGGAAATCGACATCCTTCAGAGGCAGTACGTCACGGCTGCGGCTTTCCACAAAAGCCGGCACGGCCGCGGCATCCGGCGCCGGCGCCGCCACCGGATCGAGCACCACCATCAGCGACTTGCCCTGTAACTGGGCCTTGTAGCTGGTCGCCTGCTTGAGGTTGAGCACCACGCGGCTGCGCTCACCCGCCTGCAGCACGCTGACCGAGCGCAAATTACCCTGGTTGATTTCGATGGTGGAGCGCCCCATGGCATTGGTCACACCAGGAAAGTCCAGCGCAATCCGGGCTGGAGACTGGATGGCAAAGCCGGCAGGGACAGCCGTCAAGGCCTGCGACAGATCGATCCTGACCACCTCGGCCCCGCCCTGCAATGACCCGGACACGGACTCGATCGCCGTTTGCGCCAGCGATGACACGGCCGTCACGGCCAGCACCAACGCCAGAAGCAAACGCTGTCCCGCACGCCGTGCGCCCCAACTTATTTGACTGTTCATTTCGACCTCTCCTGCAACTGCAGCGTGGCAGAGCGTTCCACCCACTCGCCCACCGCGTCTTGCACTATTTCACGCAGCGTGACTTCGGTTTCGCTAATTCTGGTGATGCGGCCGTAGTTCTGCCCCAGGTAGTTCCCCGGCCGCACTTGATAGAGCAAATTGTCGACCTTGACCAGCGCGACCGGTTTGCCCTCCTTGTTCAGGCTGCCCACCATGGTCATGGTATCGAGCGGGAAAGCTTCCAGCGGCTCCTTGCGCCGGGTCAATTCGGGTTTGATCAGTGCTCCGCTGGTCGCTGACTGCGGAGTCTCGCGCTTGAGGGCCTGCGCCAACTTTTCCTTGCTGAACGGATCCACCGCTGCTGCCTGGGCATAGGGCTCCGGCTTGAACTGCTTCGGCTCCGGAATCGGCGTGACACGTGGGCGCGTCTGGCTTCTCTGCTCAGCCATCCACTGTCGCAACTCATCCTCGCTCGATGCGCCGCAGCCGGCCAACGCCGACAAGACAACAACCGCGGCCGGTACGAATCCAAGAGGCCTCATTTCTTCCCCCCCTTGGCACCACCGCTCGCCTTGCGTTGGGCGGCGACTTCATCCGCATCAAGGTAGCGGAATGTTTTCGCCGTTGCATCCATGGTCAAGCTGCCATCACGGGCCGGCACGATCGTCATGTTGTTGAGGGTCACAATGCGCGAGAGATGGGCAATGTCCGAGGCAAAGGCACCAATGTCGTGGTAACGACCGGTCACACGCACGGCAATCGGCAATTCTGCGTAGTAGTCCTTCACAAGCACCTGCCCGGGCCTGAAGAGCTCGAACTGCAGGCTGCGTCCCAGGCCAGCCTGGTTGATGTCCGACAGCAATGCATCCATTTCCGCCTTGCTCGGCAGCTGCTTTTCCAACTGGTTGACATACTGCAATACCTGTTCGCGCTGCTTCTTCAACACCTCGAGATTGACGGCCTTGACCAGTTTGATCTTGTAATCCTCGCGCAACTGCGTTTCCTTGGTGCGTTCCAGCTCGAGCTCATCATCGGAACTGCTGAGCCAGACAAACCACAGGACCACGACCACCGTGATGGTCACCATCAGCATGAGGGCATAGCGCGGAATGGCCGGCCACACCGCCGGATTCTGGGGATCCAGATTGCGAAACTGGCCCTGCACCTGTTCCTTCAGGGCTGTCAGGTCAAAAGAGGAAAGTCGGGTCACCATGGCTCAATCCCGTTATTTGCCGGCAGGCGTTGATGCCGCCACAGCCGGCACGGAGGCCGCCACTGCTGCAGGCAGGGCCTTCTGGGCTTCGCTGGCCCGGACCAGCCGCACCCGGATGGTGAAATTGGAAATCCGGCGCTGTTCTCGCGTACCCAAGGTGATATTGCCGGCCACAATCTCAACCAGTTCCGGCTTGGTAAACCAGTGGGTGTTATTGGCCAGGTTGCGCAGCAACTCCGACACCCGCTCGTTGGACTGGGCCACACCCTGCAAGCTGACCAGTTGGTTTTCCTGCTTCATGCTGGTAACGTAGACACCATCAGGCAACTGCTTGACCAATTCCGACAGCAAATGCACCGGCAGGTTGCGGTCCGACTGCAAGTCCTCCACGGCCTGTTGCCGGGCGCGCAGGGCGGCGATTTCCCCCTCCAGTCCGGCGATCTCCTTGATCTGCCCTTCCAGTACCCTGATCTCCTTTTGCAGAATCATGTTCTGATCCTGCTGCGCAGAAATCTGCCCCTGAAGCCAAAGATAGATGACGCCCGCGATCAGCCCACCCGCCAGCGCCGATGCGCCCAAGGAGAGATTAAAGACGTCCTTCCGTTTTTTGCGCGCCACCTCGCGGTGCGGCAGCAGATTGATCAGAATCACTGCAGAAACCTCCGCAACGCCAGTCCGCAGGAGGTCAGGTACGAAGGTGTCTCACGCTTCATTCTTTTCAGGCGCACACCGTCGCCGATTTCCATGCCGTCAAACGGATTGAGCAAACTGCAAGGAAAACCGGTTTGCTGCGTCACCGCTTCCGTCAATCCTGGCAAGGCTGCCGAACCGCCGGCCAGCAGCACGTAGTCCACCTTGTTGTGCGGTGTGCTGGTAAAGAAAAACTGCAGGGCACGGCCGATTTCCTGCACCATGCTTTCGACAAAGGGACGCAAGACGCTGGATTCGTAATCTTCCGGCAATTCGCCGCTGCGTTTCTTGCTCTCCGCCTCTTCGAGCGAAAAACCGTACTGACGCACAATCAGCTGCGTCAGCTGGGCGCCGCCAAAGGCCTGGTCGCGCTCATAAAGCACCTCGTCATCGCGGATCACCTGCATGCTGGTGGTCAGGGCGCCGACCTCGAACAGTGCCACGATGGTCCCGGCACCCTTGTCGGGCAGGTTTTCGATCAGGCGTCCGGCAGCCAGGCGGGAGGCATAGGACTCCACATCCACGATGACGGGCTTGAGACCCGCTGCCTCGGCCAGCCCCTGGATATCCTGGACCTTTTCCCGGCGCGCGGCGGCGATCAGCACATCCACGTCGCCGGCAGATGCCGTGCTCGGGCCGATCACGCAAAAATCGAGACTGACTTCGTCCAGGGGAAAAGGGATGTACTGGTTGGCCTCGGCCTCGACCTGCATCTCCAACTCCACATCGCTCAAGCCACCGGGCAACACGATTTTCTTGGTAATGACGGCCGATGGCGGCAGGGCCATGGCCACATTGCGGGTCTTGGCCCCACTCTTCTTGACCACACGGCGCACTGCTTCGGCCACTTCATCGAACTTCTCGATGTTGCCATCGCTCACCCAGCCACGTTCCAGCGGTTCGATAGCGCAGCGTTCGAGCACAAGCTGTCCTGCCTTGTTCCGACCCAACTCGACCAGCTTGACACTGGATGAACTGACATCCAGACCCAGCATGGGCTCCGGCTGACGACTGAAAAGCGACCCCAAAGAGATCAAGCGCATCCCCTGAAATATGCCGGCCAAGTGCCGGAAAAACTTAAGAATTCACTTGAATGCTAGCAGTAAGATCCTTGTCCAGCAAAGGTTTTTCCCTCTTTGCCGCTCTTTGGACGTTGTCAAAAGTTGACGCTTTGTATGCAATTGCAACAAGGCCATCCAAACCAACCCGCGTGCAGCAGCCCACTCGGCACAATGCCACCTAAAGCCTCGCTGCCCCAGGCGGCGTGACCCGTTTTTATAATGCAGACGCGAACTTAACCACATATATGCCTGCCAAATCCAAGTCCTCCGCATCTTCATCCGACCACGCAGGCATCCATTCGCATACCCCGACCATGCACTGGCTGACCCGGCTGGGCCTGTGGGCTGGCGGCCTGATCCTGGCAGGTCTGCTGTCTATCCTGATCGTGGTCGCCATTGCCCTGGCCGTGGCCTTCCCCAACCTGCCCGACATCTCGGCGCTCTCGGATTACCGGCCCAAGCTGCCGCTGCGTGTGTTTTCGACCGAGGGTGACCTGATCGGCGAATTCGGTGAGGAGCGGCGCAATCTCACCCCGATCAAGGACATTCCCAAGGTCATGACCGATGCCGTACTGGCCATCGAAGATGCCCGCTTCTACCAGCATGGCGGCGTGGACTACCTGGGTGTGATTCGCGCCGGCCTGGCGAACGTGGGACGTGTCAAAAGCCAGGGCGCCTCCACCATCACCATGCAGGTGGCCCGCAATGTCTACCTGTCGTCGGAAAAGACCTTCACCCGCAAGCTCTACGAGATCCTGCTGACCTTCAAGCTGGAGCATCTGCTCACCAAGGACCAGATCCTGGAGATCTACATGAACCAGATCTTCCTGGGCAATCGGGCCTATGGTTTTGCCGCCGCCGCGGAAGCCTATTTCGGCAAACCGCTCAAGGACATCACCGTGGCGGAAGCTGCCATGCTGGCCGGCCTGCCCAAGGCACCCTCGGCCTACAACCCGATCAGCAACCCCAAGCGCGCCCGCGCACGTCAGCTCTACATCATCGAGCGCATGCTGGAAAACGGCTTCATCACGGAAGAGCAGGCCGTGGCAGCCAAGAAACAGGAACTCAAGGTCAAGCCGGCCCATCAGAACGGGCGCATCCACGCCGAGTTTGTGGCCGAAACGGTGCGTCAGTTGATGTATGCCCAGTACGGTGATGCGACCTACACCCGCGGCCTGAATGTCTACACCACCATTCGCGCCGCCGACCAGGACGTGGCCTACAAGGCACTGCGTCGCGGCATCATGGATTACGAACGACGCCAGATTTACCGCGGCCCGGAGAAATTCGTCAACCTGCCCAGCAAGCCGCAGGAGCTCGAAGACGCGATCGACGATGCGCTGGACGACTTCCCCGACAACGGCGACCTGATGTCGGCCGTGGTGCTGGAGGCCGATCCCAAGAAGATCGTGGCCGTACGGCAGAACGGCGAAGCCGTAGAAATCACGGGCGATGGCCTGCGCCCGGCACAATCCGGCCTGTCGCCCAAGGCCCCGCCGCACATCAAGATCCGGCGTGGCGCGATCATCCGCGTCGTCAAGACACCCAAGAACACCTGGGAAATCACGCAACTGCCCGAAGTCGAGGGCGCCTTTGTCGCGCTCGACCCGCGCGACGGCTCGATCAAGGCGCTGGTCGGCGGCTTCGATTTCGTCAAGAACAAGTTCAATCACGTCACGCAGGCCTGGCGCCAGCCGGGTTCGAGCTTCAAGCCCTTCATTTACTCGGCCGCCCTGGAAAAAGGCTTTACGCCCTCCACCGTGGTCAATGACGCCCCCCTCTTCTTCGATTCCGGCGTCACGGGTGGCCAACCCTGGGAACCGAAGAACTACGACGGCACCTTCGACGGGCCGATGACCTTGCGCCGCGGCTTGGCCAAGTCGAAAAACATGATCTCGATTCGCGTGCTGCAGGCGGTCGGTCCGCAAAACGCGCAGGACTGGATCACGCGTTTCGGCTTCGAGGCTGACAAGCACCCCCCCTACCTGACCATGGCCCTCGGTGCCGGCTCGGTCACACCGATGCAGATGGCGACGGCCTATTCGGTATTTGCCAATGGCGGCTACCGTATCAACCCCTGGCTGATCACCAAGGTCACGGAGCAAAAAGGCGGCAAGGTGCTGGTCGAAACCAAGCCCCCTGTGCTAGACGAGTCGGTGCGCGCCATCGATGCGCGCAATGCCTTCGTCATGTCCACGCTGCTACAGGAAGTCACCCGTTCGGGCACGGCCGCCCGCGCCCAGGCTACGCTCAAACGCCCCGATCTGTACGGCAAGACCGGCACCACCAACGATTCGATGGATGCCTGGTTTGCCGGCTACCAGCCCACGCTGACTGCCATCACCTGGATCGGCTACGACACACCACGCAAACTGGGCGACCGGGAAACCGGCGGCGGCTTGAGTCTGCCGGTCTGGATCAGTTTCATGGAAAGCGCCCTCAAAGGCGTCCCGGTGGCCGAAATCAGCGCGCCCGAAGGCGTGGTCCATGTCGGCAACGACTGGGCTTACGACGAATACGCCAAGGGCAGCGGCATCAGCAGTCTGGGCCTGGAAGACAAACCCGCCGGGGAACCGGGTGGTACGGTACAGGCCCTGCCGCCGGCCGATGAAAAGAGAAGAATTCTCGATCTGTTCAAGAATTGATCAGGCGGCAAAGGCCAGGGGACAGCCGGCCTGTTCGGAGGCATGCGCCGACAGATTGGCAAAAAATTCGCCGTGGCCTTTGGTGTCCATCCACTGGCCGTCATCAAACTTGTAATGGAAGCCGCCGGCCTTGGCCGCCAGCCAGATTTCATGCAGGGGCTTTTGCAGGTTCACGACAATCTGGCTGTGGTTGCGAAACACCAACGTGACCATGCCGCCAACGCGCTGGTTGTCGATGTCGGCATCGCTCTCGTCGTTGATGCGGTCGCAGCTGGCCTCGATAGCGCGCAGGACCCATTCAGCGCGATCCATGAATTCGGTGTCGGTCATTACAATTTCGTGATGTTGCAAACAAAACAAATTCTAGTCAGGGTTATAGCCCTTGCTGGCCTTGCTGCCATTGCAGGCAGTTTCGCCGCTGTCCTCAGCGGCTGCGGTCAGCCTGGCGCGCTGTACCTGCCGACAGAGCCGGCCGCCGCCCGCCGGGCCACCCTGCCTGAAACCTTGATCCCTGGCTCGCGCTCCGATGGCGCGGCTCCCCGTCCTGCCGCACCGGCATCCGCCCCGTCCGCCCAATGACCGCCCCCAAGCTTCCTGGCCACCCCCATATCGCCTACCGTGGCAATGAACTGTTCGTCGAGGGCGTCCGCCTGAGCGACCTGGCGCGTGAATACGGCACGCCGCTGTTCGTCTATTCCAAGGCCGCCATGCTCGCGGCCCTGGCGGCCTACCAGCGCGGCTTCGCCGGCCGCCAGGCCCAGATCTGCTACGCCATGAAAGCGAACTCTTCGCTCGGCGTGCTCCAGGTCTTCACCCAGGCCGGCTGCGGTTTCGACATCGTCTCCGGCGGCGAACTTGAGCGTGTGCTGGCCGCTGGCGGCGATGCGAAAAAAGTCATCTTCTCCGGCGTCGGCAAGACCCGGACCGAAATGCGCCGTGCGCTGGAAGCCGGCATCGGCTGTTTCAATGTCGAGAGCGAAGCCGAACTCGAAGTGCTGAACGAAGTGGCCCTCGCCATGAAGCGGCGTGCGCCGATCAGCATCCGCGTCAATCCCAACGTCGACCCCAAGACCCACCCTTACATCTCCACCGGTCTCAAAGGCAACAAGTTCGGTATCGCGCATGAACGCACGCTGGCCACCTACCAGCGTGCTGCCGCATTGCCGGGCCTGCAGGTGGTGGGCATCGACTGCCACATCGGCTCACAGATCACGCAGGAAGACCCCTATCTCGACGCCATGGACCGCGTGCTTGATCTGGTCGAGGCCATCGAGGCGGCCGGTATCCCGCTGCACCACATCGACTTCGGCGGCGGCCTGGGCATCGACTACAACGGCGACACGCCGCCGGCAGCCGATGCACTGTGGGCCAAGCTGCTGGCCAAGCTCGATGCACGCGGCTTCGGCTCGCGCCAGCTCATGATCGAGCCGGGCCGCTCTCTGGTGGGCAATGCGGGCGTCTGCCTGACCGAAGTGCTGTACCTCAAGCCGGGCGAACAGAAGAATTTCTGCATCGTCGACGCCGCCATGAACGACCTGCCACGTCCGGCCATGTACGAGGCCTACCACCAGATCTTGCCGCTGGCCCCCCGCACTGGCGAGGCGCCGATGTGGGACGTGGTTGGCCCGATCTGCGAGAGCGGCGACTGGCTGGGCCGCGAACGGACCCTGGCCGTGCAACCCGGTGACCTGCTGGGCGTGCTGTCGGCCGGCGCCTATTGCATGAGCATGGCCAGCAACTACAACACGCGTGGCCGGGCCGCTGAAGTACTGGTCGACGGCGCGCGTGCGCACCTGATCCGTCAACGCGAAAGCGTGGCCGACCAGATCCGCGGCGAACAGCTGGTCGGGTAAGGCCCCCTCTCGTTCTGCCACGCGTCGTCAGCGCGGACGGCACACGTGGTTTGCTATTATTTTGATAGCTGTCGGCGCATATCCCGCAACGGGAAGGGCCGTTTTTTCTTCAAAAAATGCCACAGGCGCCAGCCCAGCAGCCCACCGAGAATGCCGGCATAAACAGCCACCTCGGCCAGGTTGTTCTTGGATGCGCGCATCCAGAAGAAGTGCAGCACGCCCAGGACTGCCACGCCGTACACCAGCCGGTGCAACGCCAGCCAGCGTGACGCCCCCAGCCAGCGGATCGCGCGGTTGAAGGAAGTGGCCGCCAGCGGGGTGAGCAGAAGAAAGGCTGAGAAGCCCACCAGAATGAAAGGGCGCTTGGCGATGTCGTGGGCGATCTCGTCCACATCAAAACCCATGTCGAACCAGCTGTAGCACAGCAGGTGCAGTAGTGCATAAAAGTAAACGAACAAGCCCAGCATGCGGCGAAAGCGGACCAGCTGGGGCAGGCCAGCCAGCGCACGCAAGGGCGTCACGGCCAGCACCAGGCAGAGGAAACGCAAGGTCCAGTCACCCGTCGAACGCAGCAGCGCCTCGGCCGGATTGGCACCGAGCTGATCAGCCGCCGCCGCATAAACCAGCCAGGCGCATGGCAGCAGGCACATCACCAGCAGCAGGGGCTTGGCAAAAGGGTTCAGCAGCAGACGGCTCATCAACACGGCAGACAGCCCGCCATCTCAGTAGTACTTTTTCAGGTCCATGCCGGCATACAGCTGGCCGACCTGGGCTTCGTAGCCGTTGAACATCAGCGTCTTGCGCCTCTTGGCAAACAGGCCGTCTTCGCCGATGCGCCGCTCGCTTGCCTGGCTCCAGCGTGGGTGGTCCACCCCCGGGTTGACGTTGGAATAGAAACCGTATTCCTGCGGTGCGGCCTGGTGCCAGGCCGTCATCGGCTCCTTGTCGGTGAAGCGGATCTTCACCAGGCTCTTGCCGCTCTTGAAACCGTACTTCCACGGCACCACCAGGCGCAACGGGGCACCGTTCTGCTTGGGCAACACCTCGCCGTACAGGCCGAAAGCCAGCAGGGTCAGCGGGTGCATGGCCTCGTCCATGCGCAACCCCTCGACATAGGGCCAGTCCAGCACGCGGGTGCCGACATAGGGCATGGTCTTGCGGTCGGCCTGCGTGACGAACTCGACGTACTTGGCGCTGCCCAGCGGCTCCACCTTCTTGATGAGCTCCGACAGCGAGTAACCGACCCAGGGAATCACCATCGACCAGCCCTCGACGCAGCGCAGGCGGTAGATCCGTTCTTCCTGCGCGCTGAGCTTGAGCAGGTCTTCGAGCGCGTAGTTGGCCGGCTTCTTCACCAGACCTTCGACCGCCACCGTCCAGGGTGAGGTTTTGAGCGTGTGCGCGTTGCGGGCCGGATCGCTCTTGTCCATGCCGAACTCGTAGAAGTTGTTGTAGCTGGTGACGTCCTTGTACTCGGTGATTTTTTCCACGGTCGTGGCACCGCTCACCGCGGACTTGGCACCCGCCAACGCCAAACGGGGCTGGGCCCGGGCGTCGCGTGCCGCCCACGAGGCCAGCGCCGCCCCCGCCAGACCGCCGGCCATGAGCCGGATCAGCTCACGCCGCTGCAAATAGACCCCCTGCGGGGTGATCTCACTGGAAACCGGATGGATGTAGCCGTCGTCGCGCGATGTGATCAGCATGGTGCAGTCCTTGTTTGAACATGAGTCGTAGGACTGCCCCCATTCTTACAAAGTTCCTACAAGGTGCCGTAGCTGTGCAGGCCGCTGAGGAACATGTTGACGCCGATGAAGGCGAAGGTGGTCACGCCCAGACCGGCCAGCGCCCACCAGGAAGCCACAGTGCCGCGCAGGCCCTTCATCAGCCGCATGTGCAGCCAGGCCGCGTAGTTGAGCCAGACGATCAGGGCCCAGGTT
This sequence comes from Curvibacter sp. GWA2_64_110, assembly GCA_001797315.1. Lineage (GTDB taxonomy): Bacteria > Pseudomonadota > Gammaproteobacteria > Burkholderiales > Burkholderiaceae_C > Hylemonella. Next base: position 53,234 of record MGPC01000036.1, on the reverse strand, counting down.
TCCTTCGGATCCCAGCTCCAGTAGCCGCCCCAGGCCTCGGCCGCCCACAGGGCGCCGAGCACGGTGGCGATGGTGAAGAAGGCAAAGCCCACGGCAATGGCCTTGTACATCACATCATCCAGCACCTCAAGCGCCGGCAGGCGCTCGGCAATGCGCTTGCGCCCCAGCAGGATGCCGCCCACGATCAGGGCCGCGATGATGAAGTAGACCAGCCAGTAGCTGCCGCCCGCCTCGGCCGTGCTTTTGCGGAAAGCCAGCGGCACGAAACACAGCACGATGCCGAACAGCCACAGCGGCGCCAGCCGGTACCAGCGCGTCTCCTGCGTCTGGCTCTTGATCAGGTAGGCAAAGGCCACCATGGCCGAGAGCGAAAAAGTGCCGTAACCGATGAAGTTGGCCGGCACGTGCAGCTTCATCCACCAGCTCTTGAGTGCCGGCACCAATGGCTGGATTTCGTGCGCCTCGCGCACCGCCGTGTACCAGAGCAGAAAACCCACCGCCGCACTGACCACCAGCATGACGAAAGCGCCCATGGCGCGCGTCTCGTACTGCGCTTCGAAGTAGAGGTAGAACAGCGCGGTCAGCCAGCAGAACAGCACGAACACTTCATACAGGTTGCTCACCGGAATGTGGCCGATGTCGGCACCGAGCAGATAGCTCTCGTACCAGCGCACCATGGTGCCGATCAGGGCCATGGCCACGGCCAGCCAGGCTAGGCGCGAGCCGATCAGCTCCATCGTAGCCCCCTGCCCTTTGGCAAACATGCCGAGCCAGTAGAACAGCGTGCTCATGAAGAACACCATGCTCATCCACAGGATGGCCGACTGGCTGGACAGGAAGTACTTGAGCCAGAACACGCTCTCGGCACGCGCCAGTTGTCCCTGATAGGACACGATGCCCAGCAGGGAGAACGCCGCCACCAGCAACATCAGGGCGCGCAAGGGGCGCCAGAACCAGCCCAGGGCAATGGCCGCCGGCATGGCCGCCACCAAAATGCCTTTCTCATAGACATCCATGGCGTGGCTGTAGCTTGAGAAGGCAAACAGCCCGCCAGCCAGCACGATGGCAGCGAACAGCCAGTCGAAGACATTGCGCTTGGCAAAGTAGCCTTCGTTCAGGATCAGGGTCGTGGTCGCAGTATTCATCTCTTACTCCTTGGCCCCGATCAGCTTGTCGCGGAGCTGTGCAAATTCGCGGTCGCCATCCAGCGTCTTGCGGTTGGCCGACAAGGCCATGGTGGCGTGCGCCCCCGTATCCTGCGGCGCCAGCCAGACCCACAGGCGGCGTTCGCGCACATAGAGCATGGCGAACACGCCCAGAATCAGCAAGGCGCAACCCAGATAAACAATGTTCTTGCCCGGCGCACGCGCCACCTGGAACACGCTGGCCTGCACCTGCTTGAAGTCCGCCAGTTGCAGCACCATGGGCGCCGGATAGAAGAACGCATCGCTCAGGGCCAGTACGGCCTGCGTCATGAAGGCCTGCGACTTCTCGTCCGGCACCAGGGCCTTGAGGCCGGCGCGTTCGCGCGCCACCTGCGCCAGCTCGAACAGCGTACCGTTGAGGATACGGATCAGCATCTCGCCGGCCCGGTTGCGTTCGCTCTCGGGCACGTTGGCTTCCATGAAGTCGGCTACCGCCTGCAAGCCGCCCGGCGCCTTGCTGTCCTTGACGTTTTCGACACCGGCAAACAGCCCCAAGGCCCGCGCGGCAGACGCGGCAAGCTGCGGCAGCAGGTCGGGGCGCGAAGCGTCCACCACCTTGGCCGCGTAACGCCGCACCGCCTGCTCGCGCAAGGCGGGGTCGGCCAGGGCCGCACGCAGGCGGAAGAATTCGTCGGTCGAGCCTTGCGCATCGGCCGGCACGCGCAGGTAGCGGAAGGATTCGGCCGGGGTATCACGCACACCCAACAGGAACACCGGCACGCCATCGCCCAGGTCCATCGGCAGCATGTAGTTGTTGAATTCGCGCGCCTGGCCGGCAGCATCACGCAGCTTGTAGGTGATGCTGGGGCCGACGTTGCGCTGGGTTTTCTTGGCGTCGGCCTTGTTGGCCGCACCAAGGCGCTGATCCAGCGATTCACGCAGATCGACCTTGCGCACATCGACCGTCGTCGGGCCGTTGCCGGAAAAGTTCTCGACGTTGATCACGCGCAGACCGGTGTACTCCAGCGTGAGTTTTTCACTGCCGTTGGTGAGCAGCGAAGAGCCGCCGATCACACCCTCGATCTGGAACGGCTTGGTCGCGGCGTTCATCGGCAGTGCCTGCAAACGCACGGTAGAGCCGCCATCGTCGAAGCTCGACTGGTAGATCTCGACGCCCTTGTAGCTGGCCGGATGGTTGACCTCGACACGTGCCTCCTGCTTCTCGCCGGTGGCCTTGTCGTGGATCACGATCTCGCTGGCAAACAGCTTGGGCATGCCGGTCGAGTAGTGCTCGACGATGAACTTCTTGAGCTCGATGGCAAACGGCAGTTCCTGCAGCAGGATGCCGTCGGACTGGCTGAGGATCGCGGTGCTCGACTGCGTACCCTCGGCCACCAGCAGGTTGCCGCGGAAGGTCGGGTTGCGCTCGCTCAGACGGTGCTCGGGCGCCACGTCGGCAATCAGGCCGCCACCCGCGTAAGGCGTCTTGCCGCCCAGCCACATCTGGGCACGCACGATCAGGTCGCCGTCGAGCAGGCCGCCCAGGCACACCAGCACGATGGCGCTGTGCGCGGCGATGTAGCCCAGCTTGTTGGCGGCCCCTGCCTTGGCGGCCACCATCCAGCCGGCGCCGGCCGGCGTTTCGCGCTGCTGCAGCTTCACTTTCCAGCCGCTGCCGGCCAGCATCTGGCCGATACGTTGTGCCGCGGTTTCGGGCGCCTCGCCCAGTTCCGCCTGCGCCCGATGGTGAAAAGCCTGCAAGCTCTGTTCGCGGATGTTTTCCTTGTAGGCCTTGAGATCGGAAATGATCTTGGGCGTGTTGCGCGCAATGCACAGCGATGTACTGGTGACCAGAAAGGCCAGGATCAACAGGAACCACCAGGCGCTGTAAACCGCATAGAGGTCCAGCTTGCCGAACACCTCGGCCCAGAACGGGCCGAACTGGTTGATGTAGTTGGTCAACGGCTCATGCTGCTTGAGGACGGTGCCGATGACCGAGGCGATACAGATCACCGTCAGCAGCGAAATGGCAAAACGCATTGACGACAGCAACTCCACCGCCGCGCGCAGCAAGCGGGAAGACGACTGGAGTTCAAGACCCTGGGTGGAAACTGTCATGCGTGAATTGTGCTGTTGGGCAATAAAAAAGGCAGGCCTTCACAGAAAGACCCGCCTTGGTATGGAGTGTTCAAAAGCTGCCGGGTTCCGTCAGCGGGTACGAATCCGCCATTGTCCCCCAAACATCACTCACCACTTATTGATTTCGGCATTGTCCCGGCACAACGCCGGTGTATTCGATCAGCGCAGACCGGCAATGTAATCGGCCACCGCCTTGATTTCACGGTCGTTCATCTTGGCGGCGACTTGCGTCATCTGGATGCTGTTCTTGCGTGCACCATCACGGAAAGCCACCAGCTGGGCCGTCGAATAGTCGGCATGCTGGCCGCTCAGACGCGGGTACTGGGCAGGGATACCGGCACCGTTGGGGCTGTGGCAGCCGGCACAAGCCGCCACCTGACGGTCGGCGATGCCACCGCGGAAGATGCGTTCACCCAGGGCCACCAGATCCTTGTCCTTGGCAAAACCGGCCTTGGCCTTCTGCGAGGTCAGCCAGGCGGCGATGTTCGTCATGTCGGCATCGCTCAGGGTCGCGGCAAACCCCGACATCACGGCGCTGGCGCGCTTGCCGGACTTGAACTCCTGCAGTTGCTTGACCAGGTAGGCGGGGTGTTGCTGGGCCAGCTTGGGATTGGCCGGCGTGCCCGAATTGCCATCAGCACCGTGACAGGCGGCACAGACCGCCGTGAACTTGGCCTCGCCTTGAGCCAGATCCGGCTTGGCCGGCGCCTTGGCTTCTTGTGCCGCGTGAGAGAAAGCAGGCGCTGCCAGCGCGGCAGCCATCAACAGGTGAGCAAGCAACTTCATGGTGATTGTCTGGTGTGGTTGGAGCAAAACTGCCTGATTCTACAATGCGGATCCAGGCTTTCCCGCACACACAATGACCACCCCCTCCAAAACGCCCGTCCCGTCCCGCCCTGACCACCGTCAGGGCCAGCCCGCCAAGACGGAAGCCGTCCAGGAGCTGGGCTGGCTGCACACGGCCCGCTTTCTCACCACGGCCCCGCAGCTGCAATTCCTGCCGGCGCTCGACGTGCCGGAAATCGCCTTCGTCGGCCGCTCGAACGCCGGCAAGTCCACCTGCATCAACACGCTGACACAGCAGAAGCAGTTGGCCTTCGCCTCCAAAAAACCCGGCCGCACCCAGCACATCAACCTGTTCGCCCTGGGCAAGCAGGGCATCACCGACGCCGTGCTGGCCGACCTGCCGGGTTATGGCTATGCAGCCGTGCCCAAGCAGGACAAGATCCGCTGGCAACAGGTCATGGCCAACTACCTGGTCACGCGCGAAAACCTCAAAGGCATCGTCCTGCTGTGCGACCCGCGCCACGGCCTGACCGAGCTGGACGAAGTGCTGCTGGAAGTGATCCGGCCCCGCGTGGAGGAAGGCCTGAAATTCCTGGTCATCCTGACCAAGGCCGACAAGCTCACACGCAGCGAGGCGACCAAGGCCCTGTCCATCATGAAGCTGAATGCCGGCGGCGGTGAGGTGCGGCTGTTCTCCGCCACCAAGCGCACCGGCATCGAGGACGTCGCCCGCCTGTTGTGGCAATGGGCGCACCCCGAGCCAGCGGAAACCGAGACTGGTGCAGCATGATCGAGACCTGGCTGCAGCCGCTGCCGCACGGCATCACCCTGAGCTGCCGCGCTGCCGGTGCGCGCGGCCGGCCGGTGCTGATGTTCCTGCACGGTTTTCCGGAAGCGGCCTTCGTCTGGGACCCGCTGCTGGAGCACTTCGCCCGCCCGGAGAACGGCGGCTACCGTTGTGTCGCACCGAACCTGCGCGGCTACGAGCAGTCGAGCGCACCAGCCGATGTGGCCGCCTACCGTGCCAAGCACCTGGTACAGGACATTGCGGCCCTGATCGCCATCGAAGCGCAAGGCCATCCGCTGGCCTGCCTGGTGGCCCACGACTGGGGCGGCGCGGTCGCCTGGAACCTGGCCAACCAGTTGCCGCAGCTGAGCACCAAGCTGGCCATCATCAACTCGCCGCACCCCGGCACCTTTCTGCGCGAGCTGAAAAGCAACCCGAAGCAACAGGCCGCCAGTGCCTACATGAACTTCCTCATCCGGCCTGATGCCGAAGCCCTGCTGGCGCAAGACGACTACCGCCGCCTGTGGGACTTCTTCCTCAACATGGGCGCGGGCAAGAACGTCGATGGCACCGGTTATGGCTGGTTGACCGAGGAGCTCAAAGCGCGCTACCGCGCCGTCTGGGATCGAGGTTTGACCGGCGGCTGCAACTACTACCGCGCCTCGCCGCTGCGCCCGCCGCGCGCGGACGACCCGGCCGCGACCCACATCGAGCTGCCGCGCGAGATGCTGACCATCGCCCTGCCAACCCTGGTGCTGTGGGGCCTGGGCGACTCCGCCCTGCCGCCGGAGTTGATCGAGGGCCTGGACGACTACATCCCGCAGCTGACGCTGCAACGCGTGCCCGATGCCACGCACTGGATCGTGCACGAGCAGCCGCAGCTGGTCATCGCGGCACTGCAATCTTTTTTGCTACAAAAATAAGAGCGTCTTGCGCAATACCAGCGGTCGATCTGGCTTGTTTTGGCTTGAATCACCCCAGTCTCAGTAAAGCGGCGCCTCACCCGGCGGCCGGTCCTTGAAACGCTTGTGTACCCAGTAGTACTGGCCGGGCATGGTGTCGATGTAGTCCTGCAGGCGCCGGTTCATGCACGCGGTATCGGCCTCGGCATCGTCGCTCGGGAAGTCGCTCCAGGCCGGCAGCACCTGAACCTCATAACCCGTCTTCGTCATGCGCGTCAGCACCGGCACCACCTTGGCGCGGCCCAGCTTGGCAAAACGCGACAGCGACGGCACAGTCGCCGCCGGCACACCATAGAACGGCACGAACACCGAGTCTTCGGGGCCGAAGTTCATGTCCGGCAAGAGATACAACGGCTCGCCCTCGCGCAATGCCGCCACGATGGCCTTGACGCCATCGATGCGGCCGAACAACCGTCCCAGACCGAAGCGCCGGCGCCCGGCCAGCACCCAGGCATCCACCACCGGGTTGGCCTGGTTGGTGTAGATGGTGGTGAAACGGCGCGGCACTTGCTGCGTCAGCGCGGTCCAGCCGGCATCCAGCCCCATGAAATGCGGCGCGAAGATGACGGTCGGCGCCTCGCCCTGCAACTCGGCCACGGCGCCGCCGAGCTTGAGGCGCCGGCGCGTTGTTTCAGCCGAGCCATGCCAGAGCCAGCTGCGATCGAACCAGGCCTGGGCAAAGCGGATGAAGATCTCGATCGACAGCGCACGGATACGACGCTCATCCAGTTGCGGAAAACACAGCCGCAGGTTGGTGCGCACCACATGGCGCCGCGACCGCACCAGCGCGTAAAGCACCCAGCCGAAAGCCCAGCCCAGTGCCCGCAGCCATGACAGCGGCAAAAAGGCCAGCAACCGCATGAACACGACACCGGCATGGCTCAAAAGTTGTCCCAACTTCACTGTTCTTCCCGCGGCTGTTTGTAGCGCGCATAACCCCACAGGTACTGCTGCGGGCATTCGGCGATCAATTGTTCCATGGCCTGGTTGATGACGGTAGCCGCCGCGGCCATCTCGGCCGGCAAGTCGACCGCCAGCGGCCGCACATGAATCCGGAACCCCCGCCCCCAGGGCAGTCGCTCACCCCAGGCCACCAGCACCGCTGCCCCGGTCTGCTGCGCCAGCCGGGCCGACAGCGTCATGGTGTAGGCCGGCTGACCGAAAAACGGGGCCCAGACCCCCAGCCCCAGCGGCGGCACCTGGTCCGGCAGCAGCCCGACCGATTGCCCCTGGCGCAAGGCCTTCAAAAGTTGCTTGACGCCGGCCATGGTGGTCGGCACGGTGTGCAGCCCGGGCCGGGTACGCGCCGTGGCAATCAGCGCGCGCAGCCAGGGTTGACGCGCGGGGCGAAACAGCACCGTCATCGGCTGCTGCGCGCCAAAGCGCTGCGCGTAGGCCTGCGCCGTGATCTCGAAGCAGCCCAGATGGGGCGTGAGGAACACGATGCCGCGCCCCTGCGCCAGCGCCGCCTCGATGTGGGAGGCACCATCCCACTGGATGGCCACCGGCCGCCCCAGCCACAGGCGCGGCAACTCGGCCACCAGTTGACCAGCCTGGCCGACCGCGCCCTGCCACTGCCCCCTACCGTAGCCCGCCTGCCGCACGTTGGACAGAAAGCGACGGCGATACACCCCCGAGAAGACGAACACCAGCCAGCCCAGCAGCCAGCCCACGCCATGCATCAGCCCCAGAGGCAGAATGGACAGAAAACGGAACAGGCGGGTCATGACTCGGATAAACTACGCAGGTCGCTGAGTTATAGAACTACTTGCAGGGCGACACCGCAGGCGTCGCACCAATAGGTGTGGCAATTGTGCCTCGTCCATCGTGACGAATCTGCTAAAGCGTTCGCCGAAGCTCCGGAGCCCAGGCAACGCGCCTGAAAACCAAACTATGGAGTTTATTCACATGGCGAACGATTATCTGTTTACATCCGAGTCTGTTTCCGAAGGCCATCCCGACAAGGTGGCGGACCAGATTTCCGATGCCATCCTCGATGCGATCTTCAAGCAAGACCCGCGCTCCCGCGTGGCGGCCGAAACCCTGACCAACACCGGTCTGGTGGTGCTGGCCGGCGAGATCACCACCAATGCGCACGTCGACTACATCCAGGTTGCACGCGACACCGTCAAGCGCATCGGCTACGACAACACCGAGTACGGCATCGACTACAAGGGCTGCGCCGTGCTGGTGGCCTACGACAAACAGAGCAACGACATCGCCCAGGGCGTGGATCACGCCTCCGACGACCACCTCAACATCGGTGCCGGCGACCAGGGCCTGATGTTCGGCTACGCCTGCGATGAAACGCCCGAGCTGATGCCGGCACCGATCCACTACGCGCACCGCCTGGTGGAGCGTCAGGCCCAACTGCGCAAGGATGGCCGTCTGCCCTTCCTGCGTCCGGACGCCAAGAGCCAGGTGACCATGCGCTATGTCGACGGCAAGCCGCACTCGATCGACACCGTGGTGCTGTCCACCCAGCACAGCCCCGACCAGAGCGAGACCCAGACCAAGATGAAGGCCTCGTTCACCGAAGCCATCATCGAAGAGATCATCAAGCCGGTGCTGCCCAAGGAGTGGCTCAAAGAGACGCGTTACCTGATCAACCCGACCGGCCGTTTCGTCATCGGCGGCCCGCAGGGCGACTGCGGCCTGACCGGGCGCAAGATCATCGTCGACACCTACGGCGGCGCCTGCCCGCACGGTGGCGGCGCCTTCTCCGGCAAGGACCCGTCCAAGGTGGACCGCTCGGCCGCCTATGCCACGCGTTATGTGGCCAAGAACATCGTGGCGGCTGGCTTGGCCAAGAAATGCCAGGTACAGGTGGCCTACGCCATCGGCGTGGCCAAGCCCATGAACATCACGGTCAACACCCACGGCACCGGCGTCATTGCCGATGACAAGATCGCCGCGCTGGTGGCCGAGCACTTCGACCTGCGTCCGAAGGGCATCATCCAGATGCTGGACCTGCTGCGTCCGATCTACGAGAAGACCGCCGCCTACGGCCACTTCGGCCGCGAGGAGCCCGAGTTCACCTGGGAGAAAACGGACAAAGCGGCTGCGCTGCGCGCTGCCGCCGGTCTGAAGTAAGGTCAGGCAAAGCGCCCACATGAAACTGCAGACACAACGCTGGATAGATCGCTGGGTCGGCCAGCTCCTGTGCGGCGCTGTGTCGCTGTGGGCGCGGTTGATCGGCACGCGGGCACCGAAGGTCGACCGCAGCCTCACATCAACGGATGGGCCGCGCCACATCCTGGTCATCCTGCTGTCCGAGATGGGCAGCGTCGTGCTGGCCGGCCCGATGTTCGCGGCGCTGCGCCAGCGCTACCCCGGCGCCACCGTGCATGTGCTGCAGCTCAAGAAGAACCAGGAAGTCGCGCGCATGCTCGGGCTGGCAGCCACTGAGCACCTGCATGCGATCGACGACAGCTCGGGCTTCTCGTTGCTGCGCGACATCCTGCGTGTCACGCTGGCCATGCGCCGCCTGCCGCTCGATGCCGTGATCGACTGCGAGCTGTTCTCGCGCATCAGCAGCCTGCTGTCCTACCTGACCGGCGCCCCCTTGCGCGCCGGCTTCACGCCGCACACGCAGGAAGGCCTGTACCGCGGCAGCTACATCAATTGCGCCATTCCCTACAACCCCTACCAGCACATCAGCAAGCAGTTCCTCTCGCTGGTCGATGCGCTGGAAGGCGATGGCGCACCGCGCAACAAGGCGGCGCCGATTCGCGAGCTGCCGGCCGAAACCGGCCTGTCGGTGCCGTTCACGCCTGAAGAACTGCTGACCTACCGCGCGCAAGTTCTGGCCGACCACCCGGTACTGGCCGGCCGCAAGATCGTGCTGATGTACCCGGGCGGCGGCATCCTGCCCGAACGCGCCTGGCCGGCCGAACACTACGTGCGCGTGGCGCGCGGCCTGATCGAAGCGGGCCACGGCGTCGGCCTGATCGGTCTGAAGGAAGATGCGACGCTGGCCGCGCAGATCTGCCAGCAGACCGGCAACGAACGCTGCATCGCGCTGACCGGCTACACCCGCAGCCTGCGCGAACTGCTGATGCTGTTCCATGCCAGCCACCTGCTGCTGACCAACGATGGCGGCCCCGGCCATTTCGCCAGCCTGACGCCGATCCGCACGATGATGTTCTTCGGCCCCGAGACCGGCCGCCTGTACGGCCCGCTGCCTGGCCTGCGATCCAAAGCTTTGGGAGCCCAGGCTACCGTTTACGAATCCGGCATCGCCTGCTCGCCTTGCCTGAGTGCCTACAACCATCGCCTGACCTTCTGCGACGGCGACAACCAGTGCCTCAAGCGCATCGCCCCCGATCCGGTGCTGGCCGATGCCCTGCAGGCGCTGCGCGAACTGCCGGAGCCCACCGCGGCATGAGCACGCCTTCCTTGCGCGAACGTCTCTGGCGCCTGATCGACTGGCTGCACAGTTTCCGCTACGTCCGCTTCGGACTGGTCGGCGCCAGTGGCACAGTCGTCAACCTGGCCGTGCTCTACACGGCGCACGAGTTTCTGTTCAACGCCGTCGAGCCGCCGGGCAGCAAGCCCTATTTCTCACTGGCACTGGCGATCGCCGTTGCCACCGTCAACAATTTCACCTGGAACCGGCTGTGGACCTGGTCCGACCGCCTGCATGCCACCTCGGTGCAGCAGGAAGACGGCTACTCCAAACGCAGCCTGCTGGCCCAGCTGGGCCAGTACGCCACCGCCTCCTGGCTCGGCATCCTGCTGCAGTACGCGCTCACGCTCTGGCTGGCGCACTTCATGCACTACCTGCTGGCCAATGTGATCGCCATCGTGATTGCCAGCGTCAGCAACTTCATCGCCAACGACCGCTGGACCTTCCGCCACCGCCGCAAGCCATAATGCCGGGCAACGCCGGGGCAGCCCGGCATCGGAACCTCCATGCGCTCTTGCGGCTACTCGACCCCGGCCTCTGCGGCTGACCATACTTTCACCTGGCTCGTCCTGTTGCTGCTGGCCATCGCGGTCCATGTCTGCGGCCTGGGCGGGCAGTACATCCCGACCAATGGCGACGAGATGGTCTATGCCCATATCGCGCGCAAGACGGCGGAAACCAGCCACTGGCTGCCGCTGGCCTCCGAGCTGGCCGACACGCGCAACACCAAGCCGCCGCTGCTGTTCTGGCAGGCCATGGTGGCCGGCGACTGGGGCCAGCACTGGAGCCTGGCCGCCCTGCGCGCGCCGAGCCTGCTCTACACCCTGCTGATCGCAGCCGCCATCGCCTGGAGCGTGCGCCTGGTCACGCAGCGCTGGCGCGATGGCCTGATTGCCGCCTGCGTCTATCTGGCCTTTCTCAGCACCTTCCGCTACGGCCGACCCTACCTGACCAGCGCACCCGAGACCTTCTGGTTCAGCCTGCCCTTGTTCAGTCTGCTGTGGCAGCGGCTGCGCCATCCCGCCAACGGCCCCGGCTGGGGCCTGCACACCCTGTTCGGCCTGAGTCTGGGTCTGGGCCTGGCCTACAAGTCCTTTGCCCTCATCGCGCCGGCGGCAGCAGCCTGGTGGCTGGCCCTGGTGCTGAGTGAATCCCATCTGAGCTGGCGCAGGCTGTTGCGCCACACCCTGCGCACGGCGTTCAGTGCGCTGCTGGCCTTGGGCGTGTTCGCGCTCTGGTTCGTACTCGATCCCGATCCGGCCGCGGTCTGGCGTGAATTCATCGTCGGCGAGAACGCCGCCAAGTTTTCCGACGCAGGTGGCTACTGGCAGGAAGCGCTGTCGCTCAGCGGCTCGAGCATCTGGTCGCAGCTGCTGGCCTATGCCGTCAATGCCGGGCTGCTGGCCTTCGCCGTCATCGGCCTGGCCTGGCTGGGGCTGAAACAGCTGCCGCAGCAACTGCGTGCCAAACCACTGTTGCTGCCGCATCAGGCCATTCTGCTGGCCTGGGCCGCCATCTGGCTGCTGGTGTTCCTGTTCCCGAGCCAGCGGTCGGCACGCTATGTCATCCCGGCCATGCCGGCAGTGGCCATGCTGCTGGCGCTCTATTGGCGCGACATCGGACGCCTGTGGTTCATTCCGACCCTGCTGCTGTCGGGCTTGGCACTGCTGATGCTCGGACGCATTGCCTGGGTCGGCCATGCGCTGGGGCTGTCATCGACTACAGACATCGGCCTCACGCTGCTGGCCGCCAGCCTGGGTGCCGGCATCATCGTCATCGGCCTGTGGCGCGCCACCTGGACGCGCACCAGTGCGGTCCTGGCGGGCCTGCTGGTCTATGCCAGCTTCGACCTGACCGTGGCCCCGCTGGATGGCCCTGTCGGGCGCTATGCAGCGCAGACCGCCGCCCCCAGTGGACGCATTGCCGTCCCTAACGGCTTCAACAGCCAGTTCGAACGTTTCCAGTTCCTGCTGCCAGGCCAGCATCAGTTTGTCCCCTACGACACCGGGGGCCGCGCCCTGGCCCGCATCGCTCCCGGCGCCACCTTGCCGACACCGGCGCAGCAGTTGGATCAGCTGCTCACCACCCATGACGGCGTGGTGTGGATCCAGTCCGACATGGCGGAAACCGCACCGGTGTGCCGGCCTCAGTGCACGGTGCTGGGCGAGCGCTGGTTGCTCACGAGCCGGCATATGCCGGGTGAAGTCACGCTGGCCAACCTGTGGCAGCCACAGCAGTGGCTATTCAAACGTGAATGGTTGTTGACGCGTTGATGCGCGTCAGTCGACATCAGGACTGACCGCCGCGAAAGCGGCGCAGCCCGCGCTGCAGCCAGCCGACTTGCAGCACAACCCACAAGACGGGATCAAGCAAGGCATCCCACAGGTTGCCCGTCGGTAGCCGCAACAGCACTTGCAGCAGAAGCACAGCACCGAGCAGAAGCGATGCGTTGCGTGCCGGCTGGCGCGGTCCCGCCAGCAGCCAGGGCAGGCAGACGACCAGCGCCACCACGGCCAGCACCGCCGGACTGAAGCCCAGCGCGTAGAGCGACACGGGCCAGACGGCGAAGGTATCCAGCAACAGCAGCCAGCCCAGCACAACGCCAGCCACGCTGAAATACCACGGCGCCGCACAGCACTCTGCCGGCAACACCGCCGGCCTGAACGGCCGCAGCAGGAACAGACCACACAACACCGAGCTCAGCAGGCTCGGCGCCTGAAATGCCAGACCCAGCCAGTAAGTGGGCGACAACGGCCCCGGCCACACGGCCCAGAGCGCCAGCCCGGCCGGCACGGCCCAGCGCCAGCCAGGCTTTCCCAGCGGCGCCCAGCGCCGCAGCAGCCACAGCCCGAGCGCAGCCAGCACCAGGGCCCAGCTCAGTACCAGGTACAGACGCAGCACGCCGGGTGACGGCAAGGCCGGGACTTGCGTCGACAGCAGGCTGTGGGTGAAGGTCGTCCAGTCCATGGTGTGCGGCCTCAGCGTTTGTCAGCGGGGTCCAGCCGCTGCCAGGCGATCGTGCGCCGCTGGTCGGTGTAGCTGATCCACAGGCTGCCATCGGCCCAGGCCAGGGACGGATAGGAGTATTCGCTCGGCCCTTCTCCCTGCGCCAGCGTCAACAAGCGGCTCCATTGCCGGCCATCACTGGAGACGCTGAGGTCGAGCACGGCGCGTGAATCGGGGCGCGGATTGTGCGCCAGCAACATCAGCCCCGGCTCCAGCGCCAGCGCGGCAATCGCGGCATCCGGGTTGTGCAGGCCCGGCTCCGGCAGGTCCTGCCAGTGCCGGCCACCGTCAACGGTCTGCACGGCCCGCAGCTTTTTCTCTGCGCTGTTGTCGCGCAGCAGAGCGAGCCAGTCGGTCTCGTTGCGCATCAGCAGCGTGGGCTGCAGCAGGTAGCCGCGTTGCGACATACGCACCATGCCGCGGAATTCGCCATGCGCGTCGAAGCGCAGAGCCACGGGATATTTCTTGCCCAGCTCGAAATAGGCCGGCAGCACCATGCCGCCATCGGCCAACGGCAAGGGCATGGCACGCACCAGGTGGCTGGTGTTCCACAACCAGGACAGCGGCAGCACGCGCACCGGCGCGAAGGCCAGTTGCTCGAAGTCCTGTCCATCATCGACCTGGCGCAGGTGCAGGATGCGCCCGGCCGCCCAGCCCCCTAGGCCGGTGGCCACGACAAACAGGTGAATGCGCCCGTGCGCATCGCGCCAGGCCACCGGGTTGCCCAGGCGACGCAAGCCGAAGCCCAGCTGCGCGCCGGCCTCATGGCGGTTCACCACGAAGCGTGCCGGGCGCCACTGCCGGCTTGCGCGATCAAAGGCTGAAGCAGCAATCTGCACATCGGGCGCGCTTTCGCGCGAACCGGCGAACCAGAAAGCCAACAGTGACGCCGCGTTTTCGGCCGGCAGTGGCAGCAGCGTGCTGGCGTGAGCGGCCGGCGTGTTGGCCGGCATCGGAATCTGGCCGCCGGCGCGCGGCACCAGTGTCGTCGTCGGCATGCTGTCCACCGGTACAGGCCACACCCCGCGAGGCTCGGCCGGCTGCGGGGCGCGCTGCCACAGATCGAGCGCCAGCAAAGCCGCACAGATAGCCAGCGCGCACACCAGCCGTACGCCGAATGAACGAACGGAGGGGTGGAGCGGAGTTTCAGGCACGGATCAGACAGGTAGGTAGCAAAGGTTGGCGGTCATTTCCTCAACCCGCGGGAGTGTAACTTGCGCCTGTTGTTGAATTTCACCTAAGTCGATCAGCCAAACTCAAAAAAATCAAGGAGTTAGAGAATTCGTTGCACCCACCTCTGCAGCCGTGTTTCACTTAACTCTGCATTTGCTATTGTTTGTCTCATTTAACTCAATATTTTTCTGCTGCGTCTCCGTTGCCCTGGCAGGTCGTGACGCCGTTGTAGTCCAGCAGCATTTCGTCACGCCATGGGAAGAAACGTGGCTGATGTTGAAATACGAAGATGGGGTTGGATGGAGTCTTGAGCCAACTCTTTTTGTCTAGTCCATCGATATAATCCATCCAAGTCAGGAGTGCTGTCGATTACGGCGCGTTGGGCGTTTGTTCCACCTGGCCAACCCATCTCCAAACAGGCCGCATATTGCGGCCTGTTTTCATTCATGGATATGGGGTTATCTCTGTATCTGAACGAATCGGGCCGTGAAGTGGCAGTCCAGAAGGAGCGCCGCGTTGGTTCAGCTAGCACTGCTAGATGAGTTGCGGCCAGTTTCATCGACCACCTTAACAAGGTGTCCTTGAAACCGGCAGCAACCCGAAGCGTAGTGGACGTTGACGACCCATTGTGGATCGTCGAGGCGGTAAGTAACAGCCGTGCAACGCCTTGTTAGACCGTCGATGACTTGCACTACACCGTTATCACAACTCGCCCGTGCCGTGGCGGACACTCGACAAACTCGTGCGCCTCGGCAATAGCGCTCAACGGAAACCTCTCTGCGATTTCAAACCCGGCCCATCCCTCTTCGAGTATCTCATTCAGCACGGCCGCTGCCATCGACTTCGCCTCAGGCGGGAAATCATCGCTTCCGAGGAAGAATATGCGAGCATTCTTGAATACGAGCGGCCAAAATGGGATGGATGATGACAAACTTCCCGTAGCGTATGTGGCGACAGAGCCGCCAAGTGCCAGAAGCTGCTCGTCGATCGCGATATTTGCGCCGAAGTCGACCTCGACCACGTGATGAACGCCATCTGGAGCGAGAGTATGGACATGTTCGACCACTTTGTCGCTGGAAAGCAGATGGGTGCGAACAACCTCGTGCGCGCCCGCTTGCTCCGCCAAGAATGCATCATGGTCAGATCGCACTGTCGCAATTACATGGGCTTTGGCATGTCGGGCAAGGGCGACGGCGCACAAGCCAACAGCCCCCGCCCCACCTTGCACAAGCACCGTGCGTCCAGCGACTGGCCCTGCCACATGTACAGCGCGATGGGCAGTAATACCTGGAATGCCGAGACATGCACCTTGCTCAAAGGAAACCTTCGCCGAAAGCGGCACTGCCTGCTCAGACGGGACCACTGTATGCACAGCAGCCGTACCGAACGGTCGGTAACTTTGTGCGCCGAAGCACCACACCCGCTCTCCTATGCGAGATGCCGGGACGCCTTCGCCAACCATGTCGATCGTGCCAGCCCCGTCGCTGTGGGGTATCACCCTTGGAAAAGGCATCCCAACGCCAAACTTGTCCTGGCGTTTCTTCACATCGCCGGGGTTAACACCAGACGCGGAAATACGGACACGCACCTCGCCTCGGTCAGGTTGAAGATCAGACATCTCCCCAACAATCAGCACGTTGGTCGCAGGTCCTTGCTTTTCGTACCAAGCCGCCTTCATATTTAATTTTCGAATTACGCTGGGAAGGTGGTCTGTCGTAATCTAGACCACCAGACAAGTGACAGTCGATGCTTTTCAAAACATGTTTTCCAACGAGCGTAAGGTGTCAAGATCAACGCATAACAAGACCCTCAGCAGCTTTCTCTTTCTCCATCGCAAGGTGCTGCAGCTCGACCTGTCTTGGCCTACGGTCATGCGGCGACTCCAGGAACCTAGGCGCCTGCCGGCTGTGCTCACGCAGGCAGAGGTTACCGCCTAATTGCCTGCGCTGCCAATCGTGCCGTTGTTGCTTGGACGCCTGCTCAACAGTACCGGCACGCGATGGGCGACACTGGGTTCTGTGCTTCATTCAAACAGTGTCAACCAAAACGCAGGCGTATTGGCTTCTACATGCCGAGGCTAATTGGGCCGCCGTTTCACCGAAAGTGCATTCATACTGGGCCGCGAGGAGAGATGTCGAAGCTGTCTTCGTCAAGACGCATCCGGCTGAACCATCGGCGCGGCATGTCGGAATGCATCAAGTTCGTTGCAGGCTGCCTCAACGGCGCTGATCAGTGGCCAGCATGACAGATCCACCTTGAAGCGGCGTGCGCTCTCGACCTGTGGCACCAGATATACGTCAGCGACACTGGGTACATCACCGAAGCTGTAGCGGCCACGTCGCGGGTCGGAAGCCAGCAGCGCCTCATAGGCGTCGAACCCTGCCGTGATCCAGTGTGCGCACCAAGCGTTGACCGCGTCTTCGTTGCAGCCGAGCTGCCTGCGCAGATATTCCAGGATGCGGCGGTTATTGATCGGATGGATATCGCAGCCGACCAAGGCCGCCAGCGCACGCACCTGGGCACGATCTTCCGGATTGGAGGGCAGCAGAGCGGGGGTGGGATGCCGCTCTTCCAGCCACTCGATAATGGACGGCGACTGGATCAGTACGCGGCCCGGCTGGCCACCGGTACCGGGAAGAGACAAGGCAGGTACAAGGCCCTGCGGGTTCAGTGCTCTGTATTCGTCCTTCAGGTGTTGCTCGGTTCGCAGATCCACCGCCACGTACTCGGCCTGCAGACCCTTGAGGTTGAGCGCAATGCGCAGCCGATGCGAAGTGCCACTGCGAAAGAAGTTGTAGAGCTTCATGGCAGGGGGCTCAGGCGGCAGGGCCCACGGTGAGCGCGATCTCACCCACGCCCTGCACGTGGCCGGTGATGCGGTCACCAGCGACGACCGGGCCCACGCCTTCTGGCGTGCCGGTGTAAATCAGATCGCCGGGCTGCAGGTGGTAGAACAGCGAAAGGTCTGCGATCTGTTCGCGAATATTCCAGATCAGCTTGTTCAGGTCTGATTTCTGTTTGGTCACGCCATTGACTTCCAGCGCGATCTCGCCTTGCTCCAGAACCACCCCCGGCATGGGCACGACCTCGGAACACACGGCCGACTCCTCCACGTCCTTACCGAGGTCCCAGGGACGACCCTGATCGCGGAATTTCAGCTGCAGGTCGCGTCGCGTCATATCTAGGCCGCAGGCATAGCCGTAGATGATCTTGTGCGCGTCCTCGACTTTGACCCGAAAGCCTGGGGCACCCACCACGAGAACCAGCTCCATCTCAAACTGGTAATCCTGGGTCTCTGGCGGGTAGGCCACGGTGGCGCCCGAAGGCACCAGCGCGGTGTTCGACTTGGTGAAGTAGAAGGGACGCTGGGTGGCCTTGTCCACCGGACGGCCCATCTCGATGGCGTGCGCATGGTAATTGCGACCGACGCAGAAGATACGGTTGACCGGCAGGCGCTCGCTCTTGCCGCGCACGGGCAGCGAGGGGGGGGTGGGAGGAGTCCAAAGATAGTTGATCACTTGATGGTGTCCTATGTAGATGATTTGTGAAAGCGATTCAGATCTGCCGAAGCCTCAGCTCCGGCTCTCGAAAACACCGAGCTTTCGGTGCAAGGGCGATTCGTCGGCCATGAAGATGAATGCAGGTTGCTCGCTGGAGAGATTGCGCAGCGTCACCTCGGTGTAGCCAGGAGCGCAACAGGTATCTGCCTCGGACAATGTGAAGCTGGACTCGGCAATGCGAACTTCAGAGTGGCCCTCGATCTGGTGGAACACCACAGCCGGAGAGCGCACGGGCAAACACAAGGACTGCCCTGGGCGCAGCATAAGAGCGTAAAAGCCGAGGATGTTTTCAGCGTCTGCCCCAGTTTCTGGGTTGACATACGTGACTTGTACACATTCCAATCCGGGCTGATCCTCGGCCAGAGCAAGCAGAGCCGCACGAGTCTCCGTCCAGGGGTAGCGCAGCATGGGATAGCGCTTGTCGCTGCGTTGGAAAACAGGAGTAGGCACCACCCCAGCGCGGGTCCACATCCGTTCGCCACTGCCCGGTTTGACCGTCTGACGGTCGCCGTTGAGGTGGTAGCTTGCCTCCATGTAGTACACCAGCGGCAGGTCCAACACATCGAGCCAGACTACAGGCTCAGTGCCGTCATGGCCGTGCTCATGCCACAGGCCGGTGGGTGTGAGGATGAGATCGCCGCGGCTCATGGGGCACTTCTCGCCATCAACTGTGGTCCAGGCACCTTCACCTTCGACCACCATGCGCACGGCATTGGGTGTATGGCGATGACTCGGCGCCCATTCGCCCGGCAGAAGCAACTGCATGCCCAAATACATTGCGGCACTGGCCTGCATTTTCTCGAGGCCGTGGCCGGGGTTGGCTAAAACGAGCACGCGACGCTCGGCCTTCTCAATAGGGGTGAGTTCGCCCGCTTGCAGAAGCAGGGGCTTGAGCGTTTGATAGGACCAATAGGTCGGCTTCGTTTGGCGCGTGGGCACGTTCGGCGGCAGTACTGCCCGCAGGCTGGGCCATAGTGGCACCAGGTTCTGTGCCCTGAGCGCTGCGACGTAGTCGGGCGGCAGATCTTCCAGTCGGCCCAAAGGCTGGTCAAAGTGGGTCATGTCAGGTCCTTTCGAGAAATAGATTCAGATACGCGATGTAGCGGTGGCACCCAGGCCCAGGGGGGCCGGGGTCCGCACCACGATCTGGCTAAACAAGGCGTTGAAGGCCGCCTCCTGCGGCGCAGTGGCCAGCGGATCGACGTTCTCCTGGAAGGCCGCAACGATCTCGTCCCAGTCCGTTGCGCTCAGGTGCACCTCGGCCAGAGGCAGCAAATCGTGTTCTTCGATGCGCATGTGCTTGCGCGTGAATTCGGCATAGGTAGCCACGGCATGCTCGAGGTCGTCCAGACTGCCAGCAACGCCAGCTTCCAGATTGCCCAGGAAGCGACGAATCGTATTCAATGCCCCTGGCTCATGGCTGTGCTGCTGCCGCAACTCCATGATCAGCGCATCAGCCGCCTGCGTGCGCTGCTGCAAGCGGGCAAACAGCCAGTCGTCCTCCTTGGGATGATGCAGATGGTCTGGAAAAGCGTCGATGTAATGAATCATGGACCAGAACAGTGGGTAGTCCGTCTTCATACGGCCAGCGCGGACCTCGGCCAACAGGTTCTTCATATTGCCGATGACGGCAGACAGAGCGCGGTGCTCGGCGTGGATGATCCCCATCGCGGTGGACCTGGAATTGCTCATAGCTGGCTCTCGTTCAAGTGGAAACTCACCCGGTCAAACGCCCAGGTACTCGTGCACGATGTGCGGATCGTCGCGCAGAGCCGCAGAGTCACCCGACCACACAACTGCACCTTTTTCCATCACGAAGTGACGGTCAGCCAGATCCAGCAACGGGCCCAGGTTCTTGTCGATCACGATCAGCGATAGGCCCTCGTTCTTTAGCTCGCCCAGTGCGCGCCAGATCTCGGCTCGGATCAGCGGCGCCAAGCCCTCGGTAGCCTCATCCAGCACCAATAGGCGCGGATTGGTCAGCAATGCGCGGCCGATAGCCAGCATCTGCTGCTCGCCCCCCGAAAGCTGCCAACCCAAGTTGCCGCGGCGTTCCCGCAGGCGCGGAAAAAAGCCATAAATCCGCTCCAAAGTCCAGGGCTTGAGCCTGTTGGCCAGCCTGGCCCGTGCTGTGGCCACCAGGTTCTCCTCCACCGTGAGGTTGGGAAATATCTGCCGGCCCTCGGGCACAAGGCCTAGGCCCAGCTTAGCAATTTGGTGCGAGGCCAAGCGCTCGACGCGCCGGCCACCGAATTCGATCGTCCCACCCTTAACAGGCAGCAGACCGAACAAACATTTGATCGTCGTCGAGCGGCCCATGCCATTACGGCCCAGCAGCGTCACCACCTCGCCCTCGGCGATCACGAAATCGACCCCAAACAATACCTGGGCTGCACCATAGCCGGCCTGCAGGTCTGTGACCTTCAACAACGTTTCCATGGTCAGTTGACCTCCTCTTCACCGAGGTAGATGGCGCGAATTTCTTCATTGCCACGAATCTCGTCGGGCGTTCCCGTCATCACGATGCGACCGTAGACCAACACACTTATGCGGTCGGCCAGGGCGAAAACCGCGTTCATGTCGTGCTCGACCAGCAGGATGGTGTACCGACCCTTGAGCGACTTGAGCAGCGCCACCACGGCCGCCGACTCTTGCACGCTCATACCGGCCATGGGCTCGTCGAGCAGCAAGAAACGGGGACGGGCGGCCAGGGCCATGGCCAACTCCAGTTGACGACGCTCACCATAGCCCAGCTCAGAGGCGTACAACTCTGCGCTCGCGCTCAATCCCGCCGCGGCCATACTCTCCTCGGCGACGGCCACAGCCTGCGCGTCGGACAGCAGCCCGCCCCAGAAACGGAAGGCGTGTCGGCGTGCGCCCAACGCAGCCAATGCCACGTTCTCGCGCACCGTGAACTCGTCAAACACCGAAGTGATCTGATAGGAGCGCACTAGGCCCAGGCGAGCTCGGGCGTGGATGTCCAAGGCCGTCACGTCGGCACCGCCGAAGCGGATCTGGCCACTGTCAGATGGAAGCTCCCCCGATAGTTGGTTGATCAGCGTCGTTTTGCCGGCGCCGTTGGGCCCGATGATGGCGTGCAGCTCGCCTTCGCGAATATCCAGTGACACTGCATCGGTGACTAGCAATGCACCGTAGCGTTTGATGATGTCCGTGGTTTGCAGCAGGGAGTTCATCGTGCGACCTCCTTCGGCTCCAGCGCTTCAGAAGCCTTGCCAGCGATCGGGCGAGTACGCCACTGGAACTGCTCCAGCCAACCCATCATGCCCTTCTTGCCCATCAGTGGTACGGCGAAGATTGCCAGCCCGAAAATCGCCATCCAGTATTCGGTATAGGCCTTAAGCACCTCCTCTACACCGAGAAAGGCCAACGCCCCTAACACGGGGCCGAAGGCACTGCCCATGCCGCCCAAAACGACCATCACGATCAACTCGCCCGATACCGTCCAAGCCATACTGCTGGGCGAGGCGTAAGCGTTCAGGTTGGCCAGCAGCATGCCTGCCACGCCGCACAGCACCGCCGACAGCACATAGGCCGTCAGCTGGTATTGATGCAACGCAAGGCCGATCGAAGCAACGCGCCGTGCGTTCTGCCGTCCACCGCGTAGCGTCATACCGAAGGGTGCGTTACGCAGCCGAGCCAGCCAGTAGCTCAGCACGACCACCAGGCCCCAGGCCACGTAAAAGATGGTCTGCGCCGAGTCCAGCCGCAGGCCGAAGAAATTGCTCGCCAGGCCGATGCTCATGCCGTCGTCGCCGCCATACTGTTTGAGGCTGACGATGACGAAATAGCCCATCTGGGCAAATGCCAGCGTGATCATGATGAAGGCGATACCCACTGTCCGCAGGCTCACGAAGCCGGTGACACCGCCCACTAGCGCACAGACCATCACACAAAAGACTAGATGGATCCAGCCCGAGGATACGCCGTAGAAAACCGGCAGCGACACGCTGTACATGCCGATGCCCATGAAGAGCGCGTGCCCGAGGCTGACCAAGCCACCAAAGCCCAGCGCAATGTTCAGGGCACTCGCGGCGATCGCATAGATCAGTGCACGAGCGAAGAAGGCCACCAGGAAATCGTCGCCCGTGGCCGTAGCCAGTGGCGGCACGACGGCCAGGGCTAGCAGTAGAAGAACCGGCACGAGCTTGGCCGGCTGAAGCAGATTACTCATCATTTGACTTTGTGCGCCGGGAACAAGCCTTGCGGTCGCCAGGCCAGAACCAGCGCCATCAGCAGGTAGATCAACATGGAAGCCAGCGCGGGGCCGGCGGCGTTGGCGACCTCGCGGTCCGCGAATTCGCGGATCAGCATGGGCAGGAAGGTCCGACCCAGCGTGTCGACGATGCCGACGATGATGCCGGCGTACAGCGCCCCGTGCACGGAACCGATGCCGCCGATCACGATCACCACCAGCGTGGTGATCAGCACCGGCTCGCCCATGCCGGTCTGAACCGAGAGAATGGGGCCGGCCATGGCGCCGGCCAGCGCAGCCAGTGCCGCACCCAACGCGAACAGCATGGCGTTGAGCAGACGGATGTTGACGCCCAGCGCACCGACCAGCTGCGGGTTCACCGAGCCGGCGCGGATCAGCATGCCCACCCGCGTGCGGTGGATCAGCCACTGGCTGCCGGCGGCTACCAGCAGCCCGACCACGATGATCAGAAAACGGTAGGTCGGGTAGCTGAAGCCTAGCAAATCAACCGTACCCGAAAGAGACTCGGGCAGCGAGACGAAGACCGGCTGCGGCCCCCAGATCATGCGCACCACCTCGTTGAAGAAGAGTACCAGCCCGAAGGTCGCCAGCACGTGGTCGAGGTGATCGCGCCGGTAGAGGCGCGAGACGGCAACCCACTCCAGCACCGCGCCGACCACCACGCCCGTGGCGATGGCGGCCAGCACACCCAGGGTGAAGGACCCCGTTTGGACGCCGACCACCGCCGCCGCATAGGCGCCCAGCATGTAGAGCGAGCCGTGGGCGAGGTTGACGAAGCTCATGATGCCGAACACCAGGGTCAGGCCGGCCGCCAGCAGAAACAGCATTACGCCGTACTGCAGACCGTTGAGCAACTGCGCAATGAGCAGGGAAACCGTCATGAACTCACCTCAGCTTGCACTGGGACACGTAAGCGTCCTGATGCTCCTGCAGCGGAGTGCCGAGCTGCTTGACCGTCACATTGTTGCCGTCCTTGACGGCCTGGAAGGCGTAGTAGTTCTGCACTGGCATGTTGTTGGTATTGAAGCGGAAGGGACCGCGCACCGACTTGAGCTCCGAACCTGCGGCCTTCACGGCGACGGCAAAGGCAGCTTGGTCGGCAGTATTGCCCTTGACCTTGCGCACGGCGATGTCCAGCAGGCGCGCCGTGTCGTAGCCTACGGCGGCGTAGTGACTGGGCACGCGGCCGTACTTCTTGCTGAAGCTGGCCACGAACTCAGCGTTGCCCGGCGTTTTCAGCGCCACGTCCCACATGGCGCCAGAGATAGCGCCCACGGCAGCCTCGCGCAGCGAAGACAGCGTGGTACCGTCGACCGTGAATGCTGACAGCAGCGGCATTTTCTTCATCAGGCCGGCTTGGCTGAACTGCTTGACGAAGTTCACACCCATACCGCCCGGGTAGAACACGAACACCGCATCCGGGCCCGCCGCCTGCAACTGGGCGATCTCGGCCGAGTAGTCGGGCTGATTGACCTGGGTGTAGACCTCGTCCACCACCTGGCCCTTGTAGTACCGCTTGAACCCGGCGATGTAGTCCTTGCCGGCTTGGTAGTTCGGCGCCATCAGGTAGACGCGCTTGTAACCGCTATCCTGGGCGAACTTGCCCATGGCCTCGGCCGTGCCGTCGTTCTGCCAGGACATGGAGAACACGTTGGACAGGCAGCCGCTGCCGGCCAGCGGCGAGGGGCCGGCGTTGGTGGCGATCGCCACAATGCCGGATTCGACGATGCGCGGCAGGCTGGCCATTAACACGTTGGAGAAGCCCAGGCCCACCATCACGTCCACCTTGTCACGACCGCTGGTGAATTTGCGTGCGATCTGGTTGCCCAGCTCAGGCTTGAGTTGATCATCCTCGCGCAACACGATGGTGCTCTGGCCGCCCAGCTTGTTGCCGACAGACTCCAGGCCCAGCATGAAACCGTCGTACTGGTCCTGGCCTACGGCGGCCACCGGGCCTGACAGTGGGGCCGAGAAGCCGACCTTGACCTCGGCCTGGGCGGCCGCCACGGCAAGCGTGGCGACGCTGACGGAAATCAACCTGAAGAAGGAATTGAATCTCATGTTTGTCTCCTCAAAAAAATCAAAGGAAGCACCCGGGCCGGACCTGGGCTGCGGTTGCGATCAAGGTGGGGGACCCACGGTCCACACGGACCTCACTCGAGCTTGAGCATCACACGCAAGTTCTTGATGCGCACTGGATAGATTCGGATGTTCTCGGTCAACGGAGCACACAGCGCCTTGCCGGTACAGACATCGAACTTGCCCTGGTGCAGCGGGCACTCGATTTCGTGGCCCTCCAGAAATCCATCGCTCATGCGCGCGTGACCGTGGGTGCAGATGTTGTCGGTGGCGTAGATCTCGCCCTCCACCTCATAGAGAGCGATTTCCTTGCCATCAACCTTGATGCCGACGACATCTCCCTCTGGCACATCATCGCGCGCAGCGGCGTCGATCCAGTTGTCGCTCATTGGGTCGTCCTCAGATCGGGTAGATGATGGAGTTGGGAATCATCTCGCTGTCGTACACGCACAGGCGTGACTGCAACCTGAGACCCTCGGGCGTGCGCACGATCAGGTCGCGGTAGTAACCAGCGTTGAAGACTGTGGACTCGCCATCGTACTTGGTGCGGATCACGGCGTAGCTGGCTTCGGCGGTGATGCGCTCGCCGTCCGCGTCACGCTCCACCGACAGCACGCGCGGCGTGCCCACGATATGGCGCTGGTAGTAGGGATCGTGGTACATGGTCTCCTTCACCCCGTAGACGCGATCACGGATCATGGCCTTGCTCTCCAGGGCCAGCAGGCACAGCGGCAGGCCTTGCTCGAAGTTCTCGCGCGGCTGCAGGCGGTAAGTACCCGTCTCGACGAAGAAATCTGGCCACTTCTCCCAATCGGCAGAGTCGCAGACCATCGCATAGTCGCTGTACAGGTTCAGCAGTTCGAAGTACGTCTTGAAGTCGATCATGTTCACTCCCCCATCACTTTGCGCCAGTAGTCGTACATGCCGCGGATCAGCGTCTCGGTGACCATGTGGTCGGTGTCGCCGATCTCGTAACCGCCCATTTCGATCACGGTGCGATGGGCAGGGTTCTGCTCGAAGCCTTCCTGCGACCACTCGATCACCTCACCGTCGTCGGCCGATACAAAGCCTGCCGGTCCAAACAAGTTGGCCTGGATCAGGCGGCGCTCGTGCATCTCGGGCGTGTCGTCCTCGAAGCCGAAGTGCGTCCAGACGAAGTCGAAGGAGCCGTGGCCGTTGGGCTGAATGTGGCGCGTCGAGACGCTGTTGACCTGCTGCTGAATGATCACGCTCGGGAAGATCGTGGTCATTACGGCGGTCGGACCACCCCACCAGGGCTCGGGCACGATGTCCAGCAAGCGCGGGTCGTTGACCTTCATGGTCTCCTTGAAGCTATCCACTCCAGAAACCACCTCCTCGTTCTTTCCGCCTTGGCCGCGCGTGGAGATCATGGCGGCATGGCGGAACTTGGCGTCCATCTTCAATTCCGACTTGTTGTCAGCACGCCAGAGCCCGAAGGTCGAGAACCAGGTGTGCAGCAGGCCGGGGTGGTACGGGTCCTTGATGTTCTCCTGCATCAGCTTCCAATTACCTGGAATGCGCTGACGGCGATAGCCCAGAATCTTGAGCTTGCGCCCGTTGAAGACGCGGTCGAAGTAGTGCAGGATGGTCGGGCCCAGGAACTCCTCGAAGGGCTCGACATCGTGATCGAAGGAGGCGAACACCACGCCGCCGCGGGCGGCCACCTTGAGTTTGGTCAGGCCATGCTCCTCGAGCTTGAAGTCCTTGGGCATTCCACCATTGACCTTGCCGTCCTGCTTGACGCCGCGGCGGAAGGGTACACCCTGAAGATCGCCCTTGAGGCTGTAGTTCCACTGGTGGTAGGGACAGAAGAAGTCCTTGGCCTTCCCATGACGCTCACGGCAGAAACGCATGCCACGATGGGCGCAAACGTTCTCAACGACATTGATGCCACCGTCCGGATCGCGCACCATGATGACCGAGCGTTCGCCGATCACTGTGCGCTTGAAGTCGCCCGGATTAGGTATCTCCGCTTCCAGTCCCACATAGCACCAGTGGTTCGAATAGAACAGGCGCTCCAATTCGCGCTTGTACAGGTCTTCTCGGGTGTACGCCCAGAAGGGTACGCGGCTGCTGCCCTCGCCTGGCCACTTCGGGTCTTGGGGGAACACGGTCTTGAGTTCACTCATTACTTGGTCTCCTTGTGTTGGATCTTGGGTTGCGTGGCGACGTCGATCAGACGCCGCTGGGATAAAACGCGTCGGCATGGATACACCCAGGCTCTATTCCCTGGCGCGAGACGAGCAGATTCAGCGCCTCCACCATGGCCGGGGCGCCGCACAGGTAGGCACGCCATCCGGCCAAGGATGGCAAGTCCTGGCTGATGGCATCGGTAACCAAACCGGCACGCTGACCGGGTCCGATAGGACCAGTCGCAATGACGACGTTCACCTTGAGATTCGGATATCGTTTCGATAGCGCCTGAAGACGCTCGCTGTCATAGAGGTCCTGCTCGCTGCGCACACCGAAATACAAATGGATGGGATTGCTCATACCGTCTTCCAGCGCCCCACGGACAATGGACAGGACGGGAGCCAAGCCTGTCCCCCCCCCCACGCACAGCATGGGACCGGTGTGCTTGCGGCGCAGATAGGCCGTGCCTAGCGGTCCGCTGATTCGCACCGTCGCGCCCACGGTCAACTCATTGAAGACGTAGTTGCTGACGTGTCCGCCTGGCACCTTGCGGATTTGGAACTCCATCTCTGTGTCGCCCGGCAGTCCGGCCATCGAATAGGGACGGATGTGCTCAGGTGTGAACTGCAACGTCACATACTGGCCCGGGCTGAATTCAAGCGGCTTAGCCGACTTGATTCGTATGCGCCGGATGTCATGAGTCGCGTCCTCGATAGCGGTGACCGTGCCCTTGATGATGCGTGCCGGATGGACTACGATCTCATCGGTCTCTGGAATCTCGATCTTGCAGCTCTCGGTCAGCACGGCTTGACAGGCCAGCACATAAGCGTCTTTACCGACTTGCGGGCGCCCGGCCTCAGGGCCGTTGTCGCGCACGTGGCCTTCCACCACACGGCAACGGCAGGTGCCGCAGCGGCCAGACATACAGCTGTAGGAAATGGGCACCTCGTTGGACCTGAGCACGTCGAGAAGGTTCATGCCGCTCTCTACGTTCAGATGCAAGTTGAGGGGTTCTATGACCAATTCCATGCGGGTTCTTCTTCCAGTTGTCTCCGAATGGACGCGATTTTGGAGAGTCGAGCGATATCACGCTATAGATCAAGTCTGATAGATACAATCACCAACATGAATAATGGTGAGGCAACAGCAACATGGATCTGCGCGATATCGACTTGAATCTGCTGGTGGTCTTCAACCAGCTATTGCTTGACCGGAACGTGTCGACAGCGGCGGACAAGCTGGGGTTGACCCAGCCGGCCGTCAGCAATTCACTCAAACGACTACGTTCGGTACTCAAGGACGAGTTGTTCCTGCGCACGTCGAAGGGCATGGAGCCGACTCCATATGCTCTGCATCTTGCGGAACCTGTGATCTATGCGCTCAACACATTGCAGACGGCCCTGACGACCCGCGACTCTTTCGACCCTCTCAGCAGCACGCGCACCTTCAACTTAGCAATGACCGACATTGGCGAGATGTATTTCATGCCGCCACTGATGGATGTGCTTGCGCAACGCGCACCTCACATCCGGATCAGCACGCTGCGCCCGAATGCGGGCAACCTGAAGGAGGATATGGAGTCGGGCTCTGTCGATCTCGCCATGGGTCTTCTACCGGATTTACAGACCGGATTTTTCCAGCGACGTCTCTTTCGCCACCGTTACGTATGCATGTTCCGAAAGGGCCATCCAAGCGCCAAGTCCCCCATGAGCCTCAAACAGTTCAGTGAACTCGAGCATGTCGGCGTGGTCGCACTCAACACCGGCCATGGCGAGGTCGATGGCCTGCTTGAACGCGCAGGAATCAAAAGACGGATGCGGCTGGTGGTCCCGCACTTCATCGCGGTTGGACATATTCTGCAAAGCACCGACCTCATTGCGACCGTGCCGCAACGTTTTGCCGTCCGCTGCGAGGCGCCTTTCGGTCTCACGACATCCCCCCATCCCGCTAAGCTGCCCGACATTGCCATCAACCTGTTCTGGCATGCCAAATACAACCGGGACCCAGCCAACATGTGGTTGAGGCAGTTGTTCGTCGAGCTTTTCTCAGATACGAACGAACGTAAAGTCACTTAACTTGGATGAGCCGACTCGGTTTCGGTTAATTGCACTCACCAACGTCCATATTGGCGAGTTGCGGCGCTGCGGAGGCGTCCGTCAGGACAACCTGAATTGGCTAGAACATCGAGCTTCTCGCCTATAGCCGAGGAGCCGCTCTGGCTGCCCCCCGTGGTCAACGGTGCTCGCACTGAGCGTAATGGAGTGCCTCTCACCCCCATCGCCCCCCGGTTCTGATCGACAGCTCTCGTTTCGGGCTTTGAATAGTGCCCATCACCGATTGTGATAACACAATTCACCGCATTTGCTGCATGATATTTGTCACACGACCGCTGTGTCGGCATCTGGCGAACCCCACGACTAAGGACGAATTTGTGGCTTCAGCTCCTCTCGCCCTCTTTTTCACTTCAGCCAGCGAACGCTTGGCTCTAGCGCGACAAAGATACTTTGAAGATGGACAGTTGCCCTCGGGATCCATCAAAAACACCGTCCTAGAATCTTGGTCTCGCTGTCGTCGGCTCAGCTTCAATTCCAACGACAAATTGGACTTCAACCTAGTATCTACTAGCCGTGCGCATCTTGCACTCCAACGCAATAGGCACCTTGTAGAAGCGTGGCAAGTAGAGCTTGCAGAAATCGAAAGAACGCTTTCGGGTACAACTTGTTCAGCCATCTTGACCGATTCATCCGGTGTATTGATCGCCACGACCGGGACGGGAGATTCACAAGCCGTAATTACCCCGATGGCTCACCGCGTCGGTGTCAATTTGTCTGAGGAGTGCGCTGGAACCACTGCCCCAGGATTGGTGTTAAAGACGGGTAACGCAGCCACAGTTCTAGGAGGCGAACATTTTTTTGAAGTCGCGATGCCGATGCATTGCGCGGCAGCTCCTATCCATAATACCCACGGAGAACTGGCCGGCGTTCTGGATATATCAAGCGAAGGACGGCCTTTCGATTTCGACATGACGGCTTTGGTGGGGCTCTACGCAACGTCCATTGAGAATCGACTGTTAACCTCACAATCCAATGATCATTTGGTGCTGCGCCTGCAGGTCAGCCCAGCACTTCTCGATACACCCTTGGTGGGATTGGTCGGCATCGACGGTCAGGGTCGGCTAGCCTGGATGAACAAGGCAGCATCCAGTTTACTGGGCGAAAACTTCAAAGACTTGAGCGTACGCCGAGTCGATGTGGGAGATGTATTTGGCATCACACTACGAACGCTTCTAGGGCTCCAGGTGGAGCGGATGACTCCAGTAAGACTGACCAACGGACTCACTGTTTGGATATGTGGAGCATTGCACGCCCGAGATGGGATTGCTCCACAGATCTCGCGCGTGTCGACTTCTCATGAGCAACTCAGATCTAACGAAACCGTTTTGGCAGATCAATATCCTCTGCCACAGCAAACTCCCGAGGAAGGTGTCAACGTAATGAAGGATGCTCCTTCGCTAAGGGAATCTGATACCGATCTGATACTTCGAACGGTAAATGCTTTTGGAGGCAACATTTCCAAGGCGGCAAAGCAACTACGCGTCTCACGGGGACTGATATACCGCCGACTGAAGACGCCCGAGGAAACGCCGCCCTGATCTGTCTTGGCCCGACTGTTTTACAACGGAACACTTTTGCACTCGGGTTTTCCCGATATGCAATAAGCATTTTGTGATCTTTAGGCTTGAGCCCCGCCAGAACCCAGATTTGGTCATGGTGACCAATATCTCTGGTTCTGCACTGAACGGAGACAAGCATGAAACATCACAACATGGACTCGGCCTCAATCGGGCACAACGACTCCTTACAAGAAAGACTTGAGCGAGCCTTTATTTCAGGCCGATTGACACGCCGCGGATTCATTAGTGCAGTCAGTGCAGCAGGCCTCGCCACGACCGGCCTTCATGCGCTGGCTGACGAATTGGACGCAATACGCGCAAACCAGGCCGAACGTGCGGCAAAACCGTTACCCAGTTATGACTACATCATCGTCGGGACTGGCAGTGCGGGCTGTGCTTTGGCCGGCAGATTGGCACAGCGCACAGACGCCAACATTCTGCTGATAGAGGCCGGCGATTGGGATGTCGCACCTTCAGTATTGAATCCGGGTGTGTGGTTCACCAACCTTGGCACTGAGCGTGACTGGAAACACGTTGCCATTCCGACGCCGTTCACCAACAATCGCCCCATTCCTGAACACATGGGTAAGGTTGTAGGCGGTGGCAGTAGCATCAACGCAACCATTTGGGCCCGCCCTTTCAAGAGTGACTTGGAACATTGGGCTGATGTGAGTGGCGACCGCGCCTGGGGTTATGAGTCGGCACTGACCATTTATCGCCGAATGGAGAACTGGCAGGGCAAGGAAAATCCCCGGTATCGCGGTCAGGGCGGTCCCGTGTGGTGCCAGCCTGCCAACAATCCACATCCTTTGGCGCCAGCCATGCTGGCAGGCTGTAAGAGTCTGGGCATGACGGTCTTCGATGACCTCAACGGCGAGCGCGAGGAACGTGGCAACGGGTTTGCGCTGATGAATCACATCATCAAGAACGGTCAGCGCAACAGCATGGCAAGGGCCTATCTCTACCCAATCCTAGCCCGCAAGAACGTAACGCTTTTGGTCAACACACACGTTGACCGCCTGACTCTGAAAGGACAGCGGGTAACAGGTGTACAAATCAATCGCGGCGGCATCATATCGAAGATTGGCGCAAAGTCGGAAGTGATTCTTTCTGCAGGCGGCGTCAACACCCCCAAACTCTTGATGCTCAGCGGCATCGGCGACGAAAAAGCATTAAAAGCCCACGGCATCAAGACGGTCTTGCACTCGCCGGAAGTTGGCAAGAACTTTCAAGATCATCTGCTGCATGGCGGCTGTATTTGGGAACCCAAAGAGCACATGCCTCACAGGAACAGCGCAGCAGAGGCCTCGGGATTCTGGACTAGCAACAGCAGCGCGACATCCCCCGATGTGAACCTGGTGCAAATTGAACTGCCTTACGCCAGCGACGTTGTCGCTAAGGAGTATGCGCCACCGCCAACCAGTTGGGCACTATGTGCGGGCCTTGTTGCACCCAAGAGTCGGGGCTCCGTGACCCTTCGCTCGGCCAAAGTGGAAGACCTTCCCGTTGTTGACGCTCAATTTTTGAGCCATCCGGATGATGTGGCAGCACTTGCTGCTGGCATCGAATTGGCCCGGGAGATCGGGAATTCCGGCCCAATGCGTGACTTTGTTAAGCGCGAAGTCGTGCCTGCCAAGAGTCTCAAAGGAAAAGACATGGAAGACTTTGTGCGGAATGGCGCCACGACCTATTTTCACGCTAGCGGCACGTGTCGCATGGGCAAAGATGGGCAAGCGGTGGTGGACTCCAAACTCCGCGTCAAAGGCTTACAGGGCTTGCGTATCGCCGACAGCTCCATCATGCCGCGCATAGCCACCGTTGCCACCATGGCTACTTGTGTACTCATCGGCGAGCGCATGGCGGACATTCTTATCCCCAATGCAAGCACCTGAAATGCAGAAGCCCAAGGGCTATCTTCAATCTCCCATTTTCTTCATCACATTTCTCTGAGAGTTCATCGTGGAATCCAAACTTCTTATTGACAATCAATGGGTTGCCGCCAAAGACGGGGCCGTCTTCGAGCGCCGGAACCCTATTTCGAACGCAGTGGTCACGAACGCATCTGCAGCAGGCGTGAACGATGCTGCGTCTGCCGTTGATTCTGCAAATGCAGCCTTCAAAATTTGGCGGCGCTCAGCCCCAAGTGAGCGTCGTCGTCTGCTCTTGAAAGCAGCTGATATTCTCGAATCGAAGACACCCCTGTTTATTGAAGCAATGGCACAAGAAGTCGGCGCCTCTGCACTCTGGGCTGGCTTTAACGTTCACCTAGCCGCCAATGTGTTTCGCGAAGCTGCTTCCCTAGCGACACAGATTCAAGGCGAAACAATTCCGACCGACAAGCCCGGCGCCCTGTCGATGACTCTGCGTCAACCCGTCGGTGTGATTTTGAGTATCGTTCCTTGGAACGGCACGGTGGTCTTGGCGGCCCGCGCCATTGCATATCCCATTGTCTGTGGCAATAGCGTGGTATTCCGCGGCTCAGAATCCAGCCCACGTACCCACGCTCTTATCGCTGAGGCATTGGTTGAAGCCGGCTTTCCTGCTGGGGTATTGAACTACCTCAGCAATGCACCAGAGACGGCTGCCGCTGTTGTTGACACCATGATTTCTCACAAGGCTGTGCGTCGCATCAACTTCACCGGCTCCACTCGTGTGGGCCGCATCATTGCCCAAAAAGCGGCCACTCACCTTAAACGTTGCTTGCTAGAACTTGGTGGCAAGTCCCCCTTGGTTGTTTTGGATGACGCCGATGTAGATGAGGCCGTCAAAGCGGCAATTTTCGGATCGTTCCTCTACCAAGGTCAAATTTGCATGTCAACGGAACGTTTAGTGGTTGACGAAAGGGTCGCTGACGAATTCGTGTCCAAATTCGCTGCACGCGCCAATGAGTTGCTCGCAGGTGACCCAGCGGTAAATCCTCAATGCATCATCGGCCCGATGATCAATCCGAGCTCCGGCGCACGCATCAATGATCTTTTGCAGGATGCACTCAACAAGGGAGCAAAGTTGGTTTGTGGTGGAGTGGCGTCTGGTGCCGTGATGCCTGCAACCATTCTTGATCATGTGAAGCCAAATATGAAGATCTACGATGAGGAGACTTTTGGTCCAATCACGGTGGTCATTCGAGTCAATGGAGCGCAAGAAGCCATCGATGTTGCCAACGACTCGGCGTATGGGCTTTCCTCAGGCGTCTTCGGCCGCGATGTCAACCGCGCTCTGGCCGTGGCGATGGACCTTGAATACGGCTCCGTCCATGTAAACGGCTCCACCGTTCAGAACGAAGCACAAGCTCCATACGGCGGCACCAAAGACAGTGGCTATGGCAGGTTTGATGGCCGCGCAGTGATTGATGAGTTTACAGAACTCAAGTGGCTGACCATCGAACCAAGTCAGCAGCAGTATCCGTTCTAACTGACTTGGGACAATCCCGATGCTATAGCCATTTCAATGAAATGTCTGACTTGCGTCGGGGTTGCCGAACCACGGAGAGCCGTTTCCTGCGCACACCAGAACTCCCCAAGGGAGCCCCCCACTTCAGTGTGAGTGAGCGTCAAAAATTCACACAGCGCAATATTTCCGCCAATATTCACGCCAGTGATTCGAACTATCAGATTTGATCCATGGCGCTATATCGCTGTGACTCCCAGAATTCGAGCCATTCAGAGTCAAGAGCGAAATATCGATACGTGGAACCCATCGTATCGTTGGGCTTGAGCCCAGTCGTGGAGACAATGCGAAATTACCACCCAATGTTTCGTCGCCACTGAGGCTTGATTGGCTTTGATTGGTATCGACGCACGAATAGGAGTAACGCGGCCTGATAGATAGAGACAAACATATCTCTTCGATATTGGAGCTGCGCAGAATAACTTTGGAGAGATAGAGGCTCTAGATGAAACTTGAAAACATATCGGTCACCCGCAAGCTCTGGCTGCTAGCGCTTTTCATTCTGGTCGCGCTAACCGTTGCGGCCGTGTACGGCCAGCGCAGCACCGCGGCCTATCAGCGCGAAGCCATCGAGAGCGTTCTGCAGCATGAGGGACGCATTGTGGACGCGCTCAGATGGCGAGGTATGGTCGCCACCAATGCGCAGCGTGTTCTGGCCTTGTCGGCTTCTGCGGATCCGGCTATCGCAGAGGCCTTCCAGCAGAGCACCAAGGCTGGCATTGCGGAGATCAGCGCCTTGCAAAAAGTGATCGTTGAACGCGCTACATCTGATGAGGACAAAGCAGCGTTGACCCTTGTCGGAGATCGTCGTACCGTCGTGCTCGCCAGCGTCAAAAAGCTGGACGAGTTGAAAAAGCAGGGTGATACCGACGGCATGCGCAAGGTCGTCAGCGAGCAGTTCCAACCGGCCATCACGGCTTACATTGAAGCCTTGGACGGGTTCGTCAAAGCGCAAGAGCATGCACGCGAAACCGCCAAAGAAAAGACTCTTGCTGCTGCCAATCGTGCGGAAATGATGAGCTATGGCGCAATGGCTGGGGTAGTATTGATCAGCATCTGGTTCGTCCTTGTGCTCACGCGCTCCATCATTGAGCCTCTGAACCAGACCGTTGCTGTGACGCGCAGCATCGCGCAAGGCGACCTAACGAGAACTGCACCAAGCCGGCGCGGTGACGAATTCGGCGTACTCATGCAGGCCATGGATGAGATGACCTCCCGTCTGCGCGATCTGGTCGGTCAAGTGCGCCAAGGTTCGGAATCGGTGGCCACGGCTTCGGCCGAGATTGCTCAAGGCAACCAAGACCTGAGCGCGCGCACCGAAAGTCAAGCCAGTGCGCTAGAAGAGACCGCCGCCTCGATGGAGGAACTTGGCTCCACCGTTAGGCATAACGCCGACAACGCGCGTCAGGCCAACCAATTGGCACAAAGCGCCTCAACAGTGGCCGTGAAAGGCGGTGAGGTGGTAGCCCAGGTGATCGACACCATGAAGGGTATCAACGATTCCAGCCGCAAGATCGCGGACATCATAAATGTGATTGACGGCATCGCCTTCCAGACCAACATCTTGGCACTCAATGCAGCGGTAGAAGCTGCCCGCGCTGGTGAGCAGGGCCGCGGTTTCGCTGTGGTAGCAAGTGAGGTACGCAGTCTGGCCGGCCGCTCGGCGGAAGCGGCCAAGGAGATCAAGCAGCTCATTACCGACAGCGTGCAGCGCGTGGAGCAAGGTACGGCACAGGTAGATCAGGCCGGCGCCACTATGGACGAGATTGTTTCCAGCATCCGGCGAGTAACCGACATCATGGGAGAGATCAGCGCAGCCAGCACCGAGCAGAGCCAGGGCGTGGCCCAGGTGGGCGAGGCCGTGACCAACATGGACCAGGCTACGCAGCAGAATGCAGCATTAGTCGAGGAAATGGCGGCTGCGGCGGCCGGCCTCAATACCCAGGCTGAGGGCCTCGTGCGAGCAGTTGCCGTGTTCAGACTCTCGCAGAGTGACGATGGCGTCCCGCGTCAGCCACAGGCTGCTACGCCGATCCGGCGGCCAGAGGAGGCAGGCTCGCAGCCCGCTGCGAGATTGGCGGCCTCCAAACCAACGCCAGCAACTCCTCCAGTTGCGAACCGATCGGGTAATGCGGACAGCGATTGGGAAACCTTCTGAACACAACGGTGGAGCTTATCTGGGAATGGCATGGATATCCATGCCATTTTTCTGGCGACGACGTCATCAAGTCAGCATTCTTGGTTTCCCCGTCAAATCGTACTCTCGTTTGATTAGCGAAGTCCGCTACCCAATCAAATGACGGACATGAAAGAGACCCGATTCACCGACGAACAGAGCATCAGGTTAATTCGGCTGGCCGATCAAAGAACTGTATCGCCATGGCGGATTCGAGCGGGAGAGTTTCTCGCAAGGTCAAAGAGACTGGTGGCTTTAAGGTCCAGTACTTCAGCTCCGGCCGAATGGATGAGTTGCCAACACCAGCGCAGAATGCCTAAATGAGGCTTTTGCTCCATTGCTTCAAAAATACACACCTCCGCTCTCCATACGGAATTTTCTGTTAGCACGTCGCACGGGTCACTCTCACCCCACTTGACTCAACCCATTGGACTAAGGGATGTTCCGATTGCCGAATCCAGCAGCTATTGGGCTCCGACAACGGACCCTTTTGCTTTGTGCGCCGACATCTGTCGCAGCAACCGTTTCACTGTGTTGAATCCACGCGCTGTTTTGACTACCTCCTCGGGCGGAAGTCCTCCCAAATCGGCATGGGGGGCATCCAGCCAGCGCCGCGCCCTTTTCATGGAGCCGAACGTCTTGAAAGCCAGGCTATCCAACTCTGCTAAGCGCTCATAGTCTGGACTCCCGAATTCCCGCCCCACTGGTACTACGGAATCCCATGCGGCGAAGTCTTGAGGCACGAGCCTCATCTCCGCAATCGAAATATTTACGCCGTCTGGTGGGCGAAACATGCCCTTGAGATCAAGTACTGACCTGTTCTTGATCGCGGTCACGATGCGACCGACCTTGGGCTTCGGCCGCTTGTCGGCTTGGTACAGATCAAACTTCCACTGAAGCCCGGACCACAATTCAGGCGATGTTCCTAACGCCAGCCCAAGGCGTATGGCCATGTCTGCAGAAACGCCGGATGTCCCGCGAAGTATGCGTGACAGGGTGGATCGACTGACCGCTAGTTTCCTGGCCGCTTCGGCCACTGAAACGTCACACAGATATTCCTTCAGTACTTCTCCAGGGTGAGGCGGGATTTTCTTGCGGTTCATCTCTGAAATCCAAGTGATTGCGAAATTATGTAGTCAGCGCACAGGCCCTTGAAATCGAAGACTCAGCGCCCTCCAAAACTTTGCATGAGCATGACGCGCAGCATCTCAATTTGGTTGGGGAGGAAGCCCTGAGTTGTATCGGTCACAAGCAAGTTCGGGCAATTTGGCTGAAACCACAATGGACGATCATCAATTGCCAGCCAGCGCGTACCGGTTGGGCGATTTGCAGCCAACCAGGCCATGCACTCACTCTCTCGCAGGAAAGGCTGCGGTCGCTCCGGATTCCAAATATCCGGTGTGACACCAACTACACGGGGTTGAATGTCCAGTGCAAAAAATTCTCGCAATTCTTCAAGTGAGTGAGATTCGCGCCAGCTACTGCTTACGACAATTTCAACGCCGACCATATCCCGTACAACGGTCTCGATGAAAGGCAACTGTTGAAATGCTGCATCCTGGTCATAGGGCTCTGGGTGTGTCACACCATCGAAGTCCAGAAAAAGTATCAAGATTGAATCCTCCTCACGTGCGCCATGAAGGCCCTTCAGGCTCGAAACCCGTACACCAGATTCCAGCAGCGCTCATGCAAACTGGGCCAGGCGGGCTCTCTCACCCCAATTTCGCATGGGCCATCGCCACTGTTTTTACGCTCATGTGCGCTGCGCGCAGCGCCAGCGCATCCGCTAATGCATGATGCCGTTTGAGTCCGCGACTACCTCGCTTACCCAGCTCCCGAAAACAGTCTTCAGCGGCCAACTCGCCAGTAATGGTCCCGATAATGGAGTTGACATTCACTGGCAAACCACTTTCCGCACCTGGTCCCCAAGCCCTGACTCCCGGGTTGCTGCTTCCAAACGTTCGTAGTCAGTGGAGTAATCGAATGCAACCTCCACTTTTGAACCATCCTCAGGCGCAAGAGCCAGCAACCACTATCCTGTCTGGCATCCCATCTCCATAAACAAGACTGTGTAATTTCTCTTCCGCGTCTCGACAGTGAGATTCCAGTTCTTCGTAGCTAACTTTTCTACTCAATCGATACTTGATCCGCTCTTCAGAAAAAAATGGTGCGATCGCCTCCCAACAGCCAACATCTTTTAGCTGAAGTTGGAAGTTACTTTGTGGAAGGGAGTAAACCCTTTCGTTTTGATCATCAATCAGCAAAATTCGGCAGGAGTAGATGTCATTCATCCCCGCCAATCTCCAATCAAACGTCAAAAAATATGGGATAGAAAAATCCCCGTTGACCTTGCTGGTAGCCCATGTCTGCATTGTTCGAAAGAAAGAAATGTCCCATGACATATTTCGAACAAGATCAACAATGTTCTGTTTTCGGTTATATCGAATTGGCCACTGGTCTTTAAAGAATGGCGTTTTCTCATGATTACCGAAAGCATCTAAAGCGAACATTAACTCTCGATCAGGAATCCGCCCAACAACTTTTTCAAGCATCTCCACCAGCCAAAGCATTTTTTCCTTGAGCGTTGAATGCCTGTTCTCGTAGTACTCGATAGCAATCAGGAGCAATGCAAAGTGAGCGTCTTGTCGATGCCATAACCGTAGCACCTCTTCCTGCATCATTCGGGAATCGTTCAACATGCTATTCACCACTGTTCTTGCATGTCGCTCTGCCTCTTCTTTTGAAATGGCAAACTCAAAATCTGACAACGTTGAGGGTGTAGCGGTCAATGCTCGTCCCGTCGTGAATCGATAAAAAGATGCGAATCCATGCACAACAAAGTCTAAGTGCTTGGGATCATTTCTTGCTTTGTGGAAGTTTTCGTAGAGATACGGTGTGGCATCCGTGTTAATGCCATGTCTTAGCAAATATGTAGCAACGTCAAGGAATGCAGGCCACTTCGCACCCAGCGATTTTCCGGTCATGAACTTGTGCACATCACCGACGACATTCGAATCTAACGATACAGACCAGTCCAACTTCGGTGACGTCAAGTCACTGCCATACTTATGCTCTTGAACTAGCTCATCATTCAGAAAGAAGAATCCAGGACCGGCAAAGAGCGCATTCAAATGAGCTTGCGGCTTTGACCCAAACGCTCTCGCAGAAAGACGGCCAGGAAATGGACTATCCAGCCTCGGATCAGAAAACACCAAGCGACACCCCTTAAGAGACTCTCGGTTCAGCTCCCAATGATCCAGAAACTTAGCTGGGACCACCCGATAAGCGAACTCATATGCGATTCTTTGCAATTGCCAATCCCGACTCATAGAAGCCTTTTCCTTCTCAATATTCACTCAATTTGAAAACCGGTCCCTTTTTTGTTTAGACAGACTCAACCTGCTTGGCGAACCACACAGCGTAGACGCCGAAGAACCAAATCAATACCCAGAACACAAAACCAGATATGCCTTCAGGAATGAACCATGTCGGAAAGCCTGGATACATTGATGCCAGCGTAACGTCAGTAACTTTCGCTTTTGCCATGGACTGAACAATCTCAACCGCAAGCACGCCGCTTCTCAGGTAGAGGGCAAGGATGATGAGCACTCCACTCCCTCCGCTCAAAAATTGCCCTAGCGCTTTCAGTCGAGCGGGGGGATTGAGCAGGAATTCAACCATCGGTCCCAACACGTACAACTCCTTCCGTTTTTTGAGCTACTAAGTCGCCACCGCCTGCTGCGAGAGCCACCAAATGCCCAGAACGGCACCCACGGACATCCAGAACCCGACCTGTGGGCTCCTAGGCTCTTGCAAAACCACTTTTCTGGAAAAGATTTCACAGTTGTATGCCAGCAAGTCATAAGGGACATTGCGTGCCAACTCATCATTCAAGACGCTGAGCGCGTGCAAATGAAGTGCTTGCGGCAATACAGACTCCACCTTGACGGGGTTGCCGGCAGCAAATTCCCAGAAATCGCATATGTTCGTGTTTACTCCAACCGATGTGTGGGCAACCCGTCCATCAGGAAGCAGCACCCCCTCATGCGTACCCGGACCACTGAGCTTTGGACGGGAAATGCGAGCCATAGCGCCAAACATTGGCCCTGACAGATAGATCGCCTCTGGAGTCATTTCTCTTTTTCCTTGCGAACTCCTTTGAACGGAGTTCCATCTTGCTTCTGGTCCATAAACCGACCCGTGTCCTTGTCGCGCTTGGTCCAATTGTGGTTAATCGGGTTTTGCACCTGAGATCTATCTTTGACAGCACCGCGACGTGCGTTGTCACCGATGGGGGCGTTTTTAGCCATATACAACTCTTTCCTAGTCAGACGTCGATGGCGTGGGTCCAGCCAGGGACACCACGCTTGGACAGGTAGTCCACCAAGGGAGGACTGCCAAAAAACTGAACTCGGCCACCAGACATGAAGGCCAATGCTGCTTGGTCAATGCGAAGATTAGATGCCCGCGCTCTTGCCGCTAGCTGGGCGAGAAGGCGAGCGTTATCGTCACGCGTTCCGGACGAGGAGCGGGCATCAAAGACGGCAAAATTGATCCAACCACCGCTGAGGCTATGCTCACGAAGATGCGCAAGATTCACTCTCATGATCCACTCCATGCTCGGACCAATTCCGAGCTTTGAGCGTATTCTTGCGGGGGCACTCGCTCAAATAGTGACCGACTGATTTGATGTTGGTTGATTTTTATTTGCTGCAGCGCACAATGCAGCGTGAAGCTTCTGGCGAAGCTCTTGAGGCTCCAGGACTTCCACTTCTGGACTGTGCCTCAACAAATCCATCACCAGCTCGTGATCGCTCGAGTATGGAACCTCCAGTACGTAACTGCGGTCCTCGAGGTAGTGACTTTTCTGCTCGTGGTGCCAAAGCTCTTTATCCACCCACTGCGCGCGCTCAGCGGTGAACTTCAAGCGTGCGATATGGTTTGCAGTCCCTGCAAAAATGCCATATCCACTTTGGAAATGCTCCTGCATCGCCTCATGACTGACTTCGACCGCCGCGTCATCAAGCACCTGAACACTCTCAATCGCGTCCAACGCAAATGTTCGAAGTGCATTGCGGGTATGGCACCACGCATCGAGCACCCAATTTTCGCGGTAGTGAACCAATTGTTGGGGTGAAATGATCCGCGCTGTTTTCTCTTTTCGACTTCGATTCCAGTACTGTAGATTCAAACGCTTGCTTTCTAGCAGGGCACCTGCGACCAACTGAAAATGCTTCGGTTCCACTTTTCGGGGAGCAAAGTGAATTAGCTTTAGCTTGTTCTCGATAGACTTGGCTGACTTGGCCCCTTCTGCAAGCATGCTGCGCAACCTAGTTCTCAGTGGACCGATATGTTCTTCGAGTAGCCCTGGTTGCACGCCGTCTACCAGGTGCAACATGGTCAATAGGGAGAAAACCTCCGAAGAATCGAACCAAACCCCAGGTAATTCGAAGCGCCCGCCCTCTGCTAATTCGTCACGAATGACATATCCACGCAGACTTCGATCCCATTCCAGAGGACATCCAAGTCGGTCGCGGAGGAACTCGATATCCCGCTTAATGGATGCTTCTGATACTTCAAGCTCTTCTTTCAGAAAAGCCATCGAGACCGAGTTCCGTTTGCGGATAAAACGCACGATTTTGGTCATGCGTTCGATGCTTACCTTAGACATTCAGCGCCTCCCTATGGGGTATTTATTGCAACGTGCGTTCGACTGCAAGTCGAAAATACTTTACCAACAAGCACAGCTTTCAGACTTTATCCCCGTTGGGTTACTGTGCACTTGGATCTAACTGGCATCACTAACGACTTATCTCTAAAATATCCCGCAGCGAGGAACGGACCTGACGCAAAAAGTCCCAACCGCTCAGCTCGCTCCACCGCCTCCCGGGCATCGATGAACTCCTGACCGGGATATTGCGCCTGCCCGTGAAACAAGGCTGCAACAAGTACCCGACCGTTCATCAATCGGTTTCTATCCTCCTTCGACAGCAACTTTCGACTGATTGCTTTGATTTTTAGCGCGGGCACATCCCACAGGAACTTTGAGCACGCCATGCACTGACTGAGCATGCTCACGTCAGACCGCATAGACCCATTCATCCCGAAATCCGATTGAGGACAAACCATAGCGCCGCAGTGAGGGCAGTGGTCTTCAAGCAAGCATTGGTGAGCCGTACACAACCGGTACGCATCCATTCGCCAAAAAACAGGTAAATAAGGCGTTCTCATTCCTGCCAGACATTCAACGCAGAACCGGTACCGTGGCATGCCTTTTTCCTGCAGAAAAACTGGCGTCTTCATCCGCAAGGAAAGCGCCAGTTTCAGCATCCGACTCACATCCGCAAAAACATCCTCCGCGAGTCCAGTTACTCCGGCCAAATGGCTCGCGTCCATGGTGACGATTTGCTCGTCACAGTCCCGGCTCATCCTGAATCCCAGAAACCGACCCGTTTGCCGGATAGAAACCGCCTGGCGCGCGGCTACACGTCGCACCCAAGAGGAAGGCGCCTCAACGAACTCTGGTTTTGGAACTGCATAAAGCCTCTGATTCACCATGTATTAGTCCTCGAATAAACACATCTGGCAAAGTGCTGTACGCTGGCTTCCAAAGCGCGCGACGATTTCTGTCCTAAAAATCTCGCGCAACAATTTCAGGGCAACCTGCTGGTCAGCACGAGACACCGTGGCCAATGCCCACCCCTCCAACGCTCCCTCCCAGGTCGTGGGGGCAAGCGCTGTGGGATTACTTGAGCGCGCTAAGGTACGCAGGCGTTCGACCGCCCTGACGCAAACTGCCTGCCAGAATTGCACTGGCTCACTCGCCAGACTTGAGTTCACGACACGCTGATTGCTTGTGACCGGAACCCCCATGGCTTGAATCAAGGTACATAGACCGTCCAGTGACAACGCGTCCATCCAGATCGGAAGACTTGAATCGTCACACCAATCCCGACCTTGCTCCGCACAATGCTCAGCGATCCAGGTGGCGACCACCACCTCCGGGCTGTCTTGATTCCAGTCCCCTTCGCTTAACGCCCGAAAGTAGGCGCCACACTGGCACACATCTACAGCTGGTCGATACCACCGCAACGGAGCTCGACAGGACTTGCAACGCTCAACCATGGGTTTTCGGTGGAGATGGCAGACCGTATAGAGCCGGCAATCCCACATTGCCTTGCAGTACCCCGAGCGGTGAATACAGTCGACACAAATCTGCGGCTTGCGCAGACGCAAAAGCTCTGTCCTGAAAAACGGCTGCTCCCGCAGTCGGCAAGAGGGTTGCCCCATGTACTTGCCTTTGTCGACCAGCAGGTCCTGAAGCTCCGCCTCTGGCATGTCGAGCACCCGCGCAAAATGTCGGGCATCTGAACACCAAAAGGTTCGCACCGAGGACAAGCCGGCCAGATCCCGCAAACCATGCAGACTCAGCCCATTCGCTGTGGCACTGCGCAACAAGAACCCCATGCCACTTTCGTCTTGCTGCGCAGTGCACCTGATCGGCAAGCTATGCGACAGCGGCCTCAAAGGGATTCCCTTTTTGAAATGCCGCGCCATAAACCAAGCCGTAGGCGGCATGAAGATGTTCAGGCCTCACCGAATCTGCGCCGCTCTCCGCAGCAACCAAGACCATTTCGGTCATCAGACGCTTCAGACTGCGCAGGTTTCCCTGCGTGGTTTTGTAGAGCCTCTGACCGACGTCCCGATCCAGAAAGACTTGGATATCCATCTTTTGGGACTGCAGAACAAAGCCCTTGATCAGACGAAGCCATGCGCTGTCATAGTTGAACATGGTCAAACGGTGACACCCCACCACCCGGCTGGCCAATGCTTCATCTACCTCTGCGAAGTCATCCAGCAAGCTGACACCAGAAAACACCACGCCGACCCGAGCCTCGTCTATCAGCAGCCGAACGAAGTCCGTGGGTGAGGTCCCCTCTTCGCGCGTCGGCTTGCGTCTGGCCAGCGACGGCGCCAGGTTGTGGGCCTCATCAATCATGATCAGCCGCGTCCCCTTCTGCCGTATGGCATCTAGAAGCACCGTGATCCGCTGCTCCAAGGTGTCCCACGTGATCCGCCGAAATGGATATCCGTATTGGCGCAGCAGCGATGCGATCATGTAGGGCGTCGTGACGCGCATTGGTATGCGCATATAAACCGCGCCCAGGCCCTCAGCGAACAAGGACGACCTGGGCAAAGATTGCTGGAAGTACTTCAACAGGGTGGTCTTTCCGGCCCCAGGGGGGCCGATCAAGCGCAGCCCATGCGGCATATCCACTTTCGTGGAAAGCTGAAAGATGCGATCAAGACCGGCCAAACCTTCTTTGAACTCCGTGTGGCTTACGAACATTTGGTCAATCGTGAAGCCAATTTCCAGCGTCTTGTCCGAATACATGTGTAGACGCCTGGCCGCGATGTCCTTGTCCTCCATCTCGACTTGCGATAAGTCATTACCCAATTCCCGATTGCTTGGTGTCATGTAGCGCTCCTCATCACAAAGGATTCAAAAGGTTCAATGTCCTCGGCTGGTGGGGGAACAAAGTCCTCCTTACTGACCATCTTTGCGGCCGGCAACAGGGGAACCGCCGACTTTTCTGACATCAGCACCTGACTGGATGAAAGTCCGGAGAATTTGGCGCTTGTGCGCATGTTCTGCACCCGGTTACTCCGGGCAATGCCATTCATCCACGACTCATGCAACTCCTGGCGCGCCAGCAATAGACGGTCCACACCGCCGCCTTGCACATGTTTGTCACGCGCATGCTTACGAATCAAAAGATGCTGATTCCAGGACAAACCATCCGTATAGTCAGGACGGGTGCTTGGTACCGGCAACCAGTCTTTGCTGAGAGGGTGCTGTAGATAAATGAAAGACAAGTCGTCGGGATTCCACTTCACACCCGTTTTAAACGTGTGACCCACCTCTTTTTTCAGGACCAACACATCCGAAGATGAGTAGGAAATACCCGGCAACTCCACACCACCCGCCCCCACAGTCAGATCCTTGCGCATTGCCGCGATCAAATCCAACTGATCCATGGACCATTGAAAGGTCGGAGGACGCAGAGTGTTGAAGCTCTCTTGAAATGCTTCGAAGGGCGTACACAGCTTGCGTTCATTAAGTTCAAACGGGTAGACATCGGTCACGAACTTGACCAAGCCACAGACAAAATCACTGAAGAGAATCGCCGCATCATCTTTTGGATTGATGTTTAGAACGTTCGCCATCGGCTTTCGGACTCG
The DNA here is from genome assembly GCA_001797315.1 of Curvibacter sp. GWA2_64_110. Classification (GTDB taxonomy): domain Bacteria; phylum Pseudomonadota; class Gammaproteobacteria; order Burkholderiales; family Burkholderiaceae_C; genus Hylemonella. The sequence continues at coordinate 8,262 of MGPC01000036.1, read as the reverse complement.
TCCCCTTGCCAACGAGAAGTAATCAAGGTTGGCAAAGAAACGTTCGACATGCGGCTTGAGCCAGGGCGAGCGGACGCGGCAGTACTCCAGGTCGATTCCGAGCTCCCATGCCGTCATCTGGAACACCTTGGAATGAAACTCCATGCCGTTGTCCAAGACCAGGGTTTCCCCAATGCCAAAGGCAATCCACGGCTGCTTGGTGCCGGCGGCCTTGGCCAAGTCATCTTTGGGCCGGATAGCGTTTTTGACAACGTTTAGTACGCTGGTGATGCCTGGGCCATAGAAGGACACATACAGACCGACCACGTAGCCACTCATCGCGTCCACGATGATCGTCAAAGTGGGACGCCCCAGCGGCAGGCCAGTCCGATCGCAGATCACCACCCAATTGAGCAAGGTGTGGTCACACTCCAAACGCTGCATGGCCCGTACCGCCAGCGTGCCCTCCACCGAGGTACGGAATTTGGCCCGCGCATAACCGGGCCCGAAACGAGCCTTCGCGCGCTCATAGGAGCCGAATTCGGACAAACGACGGCTCACCGTTGCGAGGCTGACCTGGGCTTGGCTCTCTTCAATTTTCTTGGCTTTGGCCAACTTCTTGAGATCCAGCAGGATTTGCTCGTGTGCATGGCGCAAGGTGTGCTGTGCGGGTGTCAAATAGACGTTGCGAAGATTTTTCTTGATTACTTCTTCGACTGAGAGCGGCAATGTGCGATTACGTCGCCGACTCCGGTTTCCGGACAGCAGAGCGGCAGGATTCGCAGACGAGAGTTCGTACCTGCGCATCCACACCGTCAGGGTCGAAACACCTGGGGGCGAACCGTCCCCTAGGGCAGCAGCAATATCAAGCCTCGCCTTTTGTATCCGGCGTATTTGTCCGCGCGTGATGCCACGTTTTCGCAAAGCTTTAACCCAGTTGATACAGCGCTCAAGACGCGACTGCTCGTGGGACTCCAGTGAGGCAATATCAAATATCAACTCAGGAGCTTTGCCCCCTCCATCCTGGTTCTCGTCATCAGCGATATCACCGATCACGGGCTGAATCTTTTTGGACATCACCTCCGCATAGAAGGTCGAAAGCTTCATGACCTGCACCAGACGTGTCCTCTGATCTTGAAGCTGAACTTTGTTGCCATCCAACAGATTGAGGAACTCAAGCTGCTGTGACCCACGGCGCACAACCAAACCAATTTCCAAACTGAATTGACGCATTTTTGATCTCCAAATTTGTGGGGAATAGAAAGTCTTCATCACTGATAAGCAGCTCTTTGTTCAAGGCGATGTGGCGATGCGCCACCAAGGCAAAGACATCCTCTTGTGAAATGCGAAGTTGCTTCTTGAGGCTCTTGATGGAAATACCCTTGTCACGCTGACAGACGTAGTCGGCTATTTCCTGCGTGCGCGCCGGATGAACGTCATGCATCGCATACCGCCGAATCAACGCAGCCCTCTCGGCTCTGCGCCGCCCCTCGATTTGCCCCTGATGAACGACAAAAAATCGAAGTGCTGCTTGGTTGCATAGGCTTGTAATCTCGCCAAAACGAGCTTTCTCGCCTTTAATGCGCTCTGCCCGCTTGACCTCAAAAATCAAACCTTCACCGCTAGAAAAGGTAAGTAGAAAGTCAGGGGTGTAGCGCTTGCCGTGAACCACCAAAGGCATGTGGAACGGTTGGTGCTGGATGGACTTGAGTCCGGGAAAAAGCATTGCCCTGAGCACGAAGTGCTTTTCCAAGCGGCTTTCGTGCTCAATCGGTTTGTCTTGGAACCAGGGGCAGTTGATGAGTCCCACGTTTCGCTTGGGCGAACGCGTGACTACCTTACGTGCGGCAGGCATATATCTCTCCTGTGAATGGGCAGCGCCACGCTGTGGCACTGCCCGGTGGAAATGGACTTGACACAGCCATCCACTGGAGAGATACTTTTCTAAAGGGCTCGAATCCTTAGAAAGCTGTCAATCCAGCGATCGGCAAGCGCCAATCATTCGAAAGGGTGGTTGGCGTTTCGCTTTACGTGGGGTCTCTCCTTTACTTGTTACGAACTCAAATAGATTGCTCAACAGTCAATCGATTGGTCTAGGTTCGCGGGTGTGTCGTACAGAATTTCCCATACCTCATGTCGCTTCGTTGGCCGCGATCTGAGCGCCGCAAGGGCAGAAATCCTTTTTTCCATTGACCGCAAGCTCTGTGGCGAATGACGGATCAAGCGCATGTGCCAGATCGCTTGTCGCCTCCATCTTGAGCCCCAGAAGAACGGCAATTCTGTGGCTCTCGCCCCTGGTACACAGGCTTTTTCCCTCCAGTACTTGGTACAGAACATTTCGATTGACATTGTGTTGATCGGCCCACGACTTCAACGAAATGCCACGGCGAATAAACCACTCTCTCGCCTGAGCTAGTTTTTCGTTTGTAATCTCGTGCGTTTTCATGCTGAAAAATACTAAACGAGCTTTCTTCTGCTTGCAACCGTTATGATTTAATGCGCATTTTCCGGTTAATGTGCTCAATTCAAACAAGAGCAAATGACTCCGTTCACCGTAAGCGACATGGTCGAAATTTCAGTGCTCGGCTTGTATCGCGTTGTGAGACTCTCTCAACTTTTGCAGCAAAAGTGGATCTTTCTGGTTTTGACCGGGTAGCTAAAGTCAGCCACTGCAAGGAGTCGGTCGCCGAAATTGACAGACAGGCAACTCGCCCAATGCGGACATTCGTAGCATCAGGCCAAGTGACGGCAACGCAGCGGTTGCTGTCGGTCGTAGCCACGCCGTCACGTCACAGTTTCTTCCCCGCAGCAGTCGTTCGGATGCACACGCTTTTGCTGACCTGACGGCCAGTTTCAGGAGAACAGCTGACGTTGGCGGAGATCAGGATCGCATCGGCGTCCTGAAGGACTGCTTTCCGCGATTGCGAACAGGTGCTGCCGACCCTAAGCCGCCATATGTCATGTACAAAAGCAGACGTTCAACTACATAGTTAACCGGCCCCGGCCTGCGCAGCAAGTTGGGGGCCGGTTAGCCAGGGGCGCGAAGGCAAAATGTTGCACTTGCATGTTGAATCCACGGGTTAGGAATCACCAGCCCGGCGTGAGCCCATAACTGCGAACCTGTTCGCGATATTGGGAAAGCCGCTGTGCCGAGGAGTTCTCGCGCCATTCTGCGGTGAAGAGCTCAGAAAACTTACGCATATCCGCTACTGCCGCCTCGCGATTTGCGATAGCCGTGTAAGACGCGGCGCGACGCCAGTACACGAATGGATAATCGATTTGATCTGATATGCCGGCCGTAAAGGCCTCGATCGCTTCACGATGCCGCCCCATCTCTTGCAGCGTCCACCCTTTGTGGTACTGAATCATCATTGAGGGCGGTTTGCCTTCTTTCTTGTCTATCTGTTCTCCCATCTTGATCGCGATCAAGCTCTCCTCAAAGCGACCCGCCGTACGGAGCATCGTCGCGTAGTTCGCGAACTGCAGCCTGTAAGGTGGGGCGGGGAGTGCAAAGGCTTTCTCTTGCTCGGCGATGGCTTCGTTGAGTCGACCGAGTTCGTAGAGCGCCCATGCGCGGCCCAGATGGTATCTGCTTCGGGTCAGGGCATTGATCTCCAGGTTCGCCGTGCACAGTTCCAACTGGCGGAGCGGTGACGCGTAGTTCTTGGCCTCCAACTCAGAGTACGCTGTTTCACACTCCGCAATGGTGGGAGCTGTAGCGGCGTTTGCCGATGAGGCAATTACCAACAGGGCTGTCGCGGTAAGTCGCATGATGTGATGCCTAACGTGAAGGTGTGCGGTTCTCGCGCAGCGAGCATCCGTCACTATCGTCATGTTCCGTTTCGGCCAACAACACCTCTTGGCGCTTATCGGTTTGTGTCACAAACCCCTCCCTTATTTTGTAGCCACTCACGTAGCTGTGTCACTGCGTCCGTACCAAGAGCTCGCTCTTGTCCGCTTTGTCGCACGAGTTGTCAAGGTCCGTTTCTGGCCGATTTCGTCAGCTCGTGTCTACGTCATTGAGCGAGGTAGCTGATGGCAGCGCTTCTCAGCATCTTTGTCTGGATAGCGCCAACTGACGATTCTTCCGGTGTCTGATTCAAATATGAACTCCCATCGACAGAGAGCTAGGACATTCAAGGAATAGGTCTTAACCAACTTTCCTCCTTCGTATCGCGAAGCTAACACGTTGGTTAGCGGTGGATACCGCAAGTCCAGACTAGTTTTCCCAATCGACGCATCAAGGTCTGCATCGAAATCCTGGTAGTAAGTAGCACAACCCAACTCGCAGAATGCGACCGCCACCAATGCAACGTACAAGGCTTTGCTTCTGAACTGCGAGAGCAAACCAATCTTCAAATTGCCCATGAGTAGCGAACATTAAAACGATACGAAAGTCTAGCCGGTCATCTACAGCTTGACCAGCCATCAAATAGGGGCTTCATGTCTGCTTTCGGGAACTATCCCCGGTGTCCGTTGTTGGCCGCTTTCGCCAGTTTAGCGTTGTGCCCTATAGCGGACAATGAGGGTGTCAGCACGGCTCCACAGCCGTGCCAACACCGTCACCCCTTCAGATCTCCGTCTGCTCAGAGATTTCGAGGGCGTCATCGACTTCGATGCCCAGATACCTCACGGTTGACTCCAGCTTGGAATGCCCGAGGAGCAACTGGACGGCGCGAAGATTCTTGGTTCGCCGGTAGATCAACGTGGCCTTGGTTCTGCGCATCGAATGCGTCCCATAGTCGGCGCGGTCAAGTCCCAGCTCATCCACCCAATGCCCGAGAATCCGGGCGTACTGGCGAGTTCCGAGGTGCGGCGACTCGTGAAGCCTGCTGGGGAAAAGGAAGCTGTCCGGCTTCAACCCGGCATGCCTGATCCAGGCCTGCAAGGCATCTCGGGTGGCTGTTGTGATTTCGAATTGAACCGGCCGTTGGGTTTTGTGCTGCATGACGATGGCGCGACTCGCCACTTGGTCGCCATGGCATACGTCGCGGACTTTGAGTGCGACCAGGTCGCACCCACGCAGTTTGCTATCGATGCCCAGATTGAGGAGTGCAAGTTCCCGCGTACGCCCTTCCATTTGGAGGCGGACACGGAGTGCCCAGATGTCCTTTGGCTTGAACGGTGCCTTCTGGCCAACGATCTTGCCCTTGTTCCACGGCTCATGAGGAGTGGCGAGTCCTACTGCTTCCATGATGGTCTCCCATCGAGTTGAGGGAGGCGTAGGATGCGCCTGGATGTCGCCGGAATGCTAGCATTTCATGCTAAGGGGGGGGGGGAAGGCGCACTTTGCTCTGGTGGTCGGCTTTGTGGCCTGCTTTGGACTTCAACGTCCCGGCCAGAAGCAGACGGTAAGAAATTCCCCCTGAAGCAGACTGTCACCCCCCCTGAGGGATAGTCCGGGTTCACGCTTATGTGTAGACTTTCCAGTAGATTAAATATTCGTTAGCTGTCATGACTAAGCGCCTTGCTCGCCCTACGGCATCACTGCTTTTTTCGGTACTTGTGGTCTCGGGTTGTGCTCATCAAGTGGACAGATACCCTGATACGTGGGACCGACTTAGCGTAGATAACGTGCCAGGTCGATGCCCGTCGTTGAGTGGGACCTACGAGAATAACGGAGTTAAGCCTGATGGAACGAAAATCTCTCTAGCGGTCTGGCTAGCTGCCGCTACCGGCCGCACTCGCCAAGAAGAGCGTGATAACGCCCGAAATCACTTTGTTGGGGAGTTGTTCAAGACGCAAGCAGTCGATATTAAAGTTGTAGATGACACTGAGATAGCGATTCACGCGAGGGGAGAAGGTATCTCGATACCTTGGACGATTTCAAGAAGTAAAGGGCAGTTCGAGTGCAAAGACGGAGCTCTTGTCGTCAGATCCAGTGGTGACGCAAGTGGTGACAACGTTGCCGCGTTTTCCTCTGGCTCCATGAAGCTTTATTCGGGCCGTGAGCACGTTATGGTCAACTGGAACGAAACCATGGCAGGAGTGATGCTCTTCGTGCCTGCAGTATCGTATTCTGATATTTGGGCGCGATTCGCCCGTGCAGCGAAATGAGCAATCAACAGCTAACCTTCTGCTGCTGCCGACGGGCCGTGAGCGCAGTACTACGTCAACCATCTCGCTTGGACCGCGGCAGAGCAACACGTTAAAAGTCAAATGCTGAAGATCCTCGTCCTATTGCTTCTTACGGAACAGGGCATGTTTACTGCTGGCATTGAAACGCCTGAAGGACTGAAATCCAAGACCTTTGCAAATAGCGCCCAAGGGGTCGAGGAATTCACTGAATTCGCGGGACCCATGATGCAGACTAGTGGTGGTGAATATCGAATCTGCATGATTCCGGTAGGCAAGGGTGACTTTGGAGCGATCTGGGAAACGCTGGAGGCGGAAAAGATTGCCTATGTAATGGTCCCGCAACCAATGGTGGAAAGGCATGTCGCCGGCGCCGGTGGGACCAATCCGACTATCACTGCAGTGGCGAATGGATGTATCTCGGCGCTAAAAATTTATGGGCAAAAGAGCTTTTAACTCGCCATCCGTTTTGGATGCCTAGCTCGTCGACACATCTCGAACAAGTGAACCAGACGACACCATCCCGCTGCTCATCAGCAGCGAATAACAGCCTTGGTAGTTCCACTAAAGCCGAGTGCGAAAATAATTCTTCTTCACAGGGGGCCGCACATGTCCCGAATAAAATCCCATTTGGGGAGCTGTTCAGTGCGTTCGTCCTGACCCCGTTCTGCCTCTGGCTTTCCATAATGTTTCTTGCTGACGGCAAAGCCATTATTTCTTTCTCAAAGCGAGCCACCCATCACATTGAGGTAAGCGGGCCCTGGTCATCTTTGCTCGGTGCCATTGCCATGTTGTTGTTTGCTGCAATGTTCTCAAGTATCGTTCTCGATCACTTCGACCGCCGCCCGAATGAGCATCACTACAGTCGCTTTGCCAAGTGGGTTGCTAGACTAGCCCTTGCCGCGCTGGTACTAGCTTGCCTTGTCGGTTGGCAGTTCGAGCATATTCAGTGGGTAAAGAGATGAGGCCGTCTAGCATGAAGCGCCTACTCCTCACCGCAGCACTTGTGTTGCTCGCAGCCGGCCGAGCACAAAGCGCCGACGATTCCTTTGTGCTCTCGGCCGCTACGACCGCAGATCGATCTGTGACTTGGCAGAGGAAGTCGATACTGCCTGGAGACTTCACGTGCCAAGGAAAGCGGGAGTACGCAATCCTTGGCACTAAGCCGAAGGAGATTGTCATCGCGGTTTTTAGGCCGCCGTCCAAGAAGCCCGTCGACGTACTGCGGTACTCAGGCATAGCAAGAAGCCCTGACTCAGCTATTCTGGCTATCGAGCCGCTTGACTTCGACATCAAGGAACTTGAGCAGCATGCGGGCTACGTACCTGACGGCCTACAACCATCCAAGACATGTGTGGGCCTGAATATGACAGACCAAATGGTCGACTCAGCGCATATCTACTGGCACCGGAAAAATCGGCGCTTTGAGAGCTGGTCACTGTGAGGGCGAAGCGGCCTAATATGCTGCTGCATCCGACCACCTTTGGCGACGGCTGAGCGCAGTGTTGAACGTCTGCTTTTGCAAAGCTGCGACTTCCGCTTAGGGTCGGGAGCGCCAGTTCGTAGAGCACAACAGCGGTCATTGGATGTCGTGACCTGCCCCCCACCAGAAGGTCCGCTTTCCGAGGCGGTCAGACATTCAAGGGAAAAAGGCAGCAATGACCGGTTTCGGCACCACCAGTCACTGAGGCGCCAAAGTCGAACGGCTGCAACCAGCCTGATCCGGTCGTCCGCGCAATCGACCCGGAGGTCAACTCCTGGCCCAAAGTGACTGGTCAGAGTATCCATAGAGTGGTCAATCCAAACCGGCTCACTCATGGATCTGTACCAGCGGCTGCTTCGTCCGGCCGACACCCTCCCTCCCCAGCACCCTCGCTACAAAGTTCAGTGAGCAAACCACAGCGCTAGGTAACAGCCAACAGCAAACGCATATGTTAGCGCCTACAAACTACAGAGTTAGCTGAGAAAACTACAGAGTTAGGTGAAACCCGACACCTGTCTTGAAAGGCGGGCAAAAAGCCTTATGATTAGCACTCGCTGGATTTGAGTGCTAACACCACCCATCCAACAAAGTCAATGAGCACCAACTTACTCGTTGAGGCTCCGGATTTACCAACCCATTGTTTCAAACTCAAGGAGATTCCTGATGAAACTGCGTCCTCTGGCCGACCGCGTGATCGTGAAGCGCGTGGAAAACGAAACCAAAAC
>MGPC01000035.1 GCA_001797315.1 Curvibacter sp. GWA2_64_110 | reverse complement strand
TGCACGGCCACGGTGGAGGCGCTTTGCGCCAGCTGGTTGGCCTGGCGGGCGTTGTCGGCGTTCTGCTTGACGGTGGAGCTGAGTTCTTCCATCGAAGCCGCGGTTTCTTCCAGCGCGCTGGCCTGGGACTCGGTGCGGGCCGACAGATCCTGGTTGCCCTGGGCGATTTCAGACGAAGCGGTGGAAACGGACTCGGACCCTTGCCGAACGCGGGCCACCACCTGGGCCAGGCTGGATTGCATTTCGTCCAGAGAGGCCAGCAGCTGGCCGAGTTCATCGCGGCCGGTCACGGTGATGTGGGAACTGAGGTCGCCCTGGGCCACCTTGCCGGCGACATCGGCCGCATGGCTGACGCCGCGGGCGATGACACCGCTCAGGGTGCGGGCGATGGCCAGCCCCAGAATGATGGTGGCCAGCAGCGCACCGAGGTTGCCGTACATCACGCGGGCTTGCAGGGTGGCGTTGGTGTCGCGGGCACGGGCAGCACCCTCCTGGGCCATTTGCGAGAGGGCTTTGAGCTGCGTCATGCTGGCTTCGAAGACCTGCAGCGCCGGCCCCTTGAGCAGATCCTGCGCTTCCTCGTCGCGGCGCTGTCCGGCCAGTTGCAGGATCTCGGCCTTCTGCGCCAGGTATTTTTTCCACTCGACCGCAAACGCGTCGTACCGCTGCTTTTCCTGCCCGTCGCGGATGAGCGCGGCATAAGCCTGCATTTCCTTGGCGACGGCGCCTTGCAGCGCGTCCATTTCCTTGACCAGGGCTTTTCGCTCATCCTCGCCGAAGGTCAGCACATGCTGGAACTGAACGGCGCGCAGGCGGCTGGCCTGGGTGCTGATGGAGCCGGTATGCAGGGTGCCGGGCAGCCACTGGTCGGCGATCTCGCTGGAGTTGTCGTTGAGCTCGCCAACGCCATAGACGGCATACAGGGTCTGGGCGGCCGCTAGGCACAGCACCAGGATGAATCCCCCCATCAGCTTGGTGCCGATCTTGATATCCGTCAGCTTCATAAGATGTCTCCTGAGTATTCGTATCGATCGGATCGGACCACTCTAGCGGAATCTGCCCCGTCTGGAACCCCGGAAAAGCCCGACAATTCCAGCCATGAAAACGATTCGACTCAGAGAAGGCAAGGAGCGCTCACTCCTGCGTTGGCATCCATGGATCTTTGAATCCGCCATTGCCAAGGGCGGCGCCGATGCCGGCGAGACGGTGCGGGTGGAGTCCGCCAAGGGCGACTTTCTGGCCTGGGCGGCCTTCAGCCCCAGCTCGAAAATCCGGGCACGAGCCTGGAGTTTCGACGAAAAACAGCGCATCGATGCTGCGTTTTTAGGAGTGCTTGTCGCAAATGCCATCAGGGCCAGAGCCCGATTTGATGTGCAAAGCGACGGCGTCCGCCTGGTGCATGGCGAGGCCGATGGCCTGCCCGGCCTGATCGTGGACCGCTATGGCGACACGCTGGTGGCGCAGTTCCTTTCCTGCGGCGTCGAGCGCTGGAAGACGGTGCTGGCCGACGCCCTGCTGGCCGAGACCGGCCTGAGCCGGCTCTATGAACGTTCGGACGCCAGCGCCCGCGGCTTGGAGGGGCTGTCCGAGGCCACCGGCTGGTTGCGCGGCGAGGGCCCCACCGAGCTGGTGCTGCGCGAGCACGACTGGCAGCTCGGGCTGGACATAAGCACGGGCCACAAGACCGGCTTCTACCTGGACCAGCGCGACAGCCGCAAGCGTTTTGCCGACTACGCGCGCCGTCTGCAGTTCCAGCGCGTGCTCAACTGCTACTGCTACACCGGCGGCTTCAGCGTGGCCGCCCTGGCGGGCGGCGCGGCGCATGTCACCTCGATCGACTCTTCCGGCCCGGCCCTGGAGCGCGCCCGCGCCAACGTGGCGCTCAACGGCATCCAAGCCGCCCGCGCCGATTTCATGGACGCCGATGTGAACGCCTCGCTGCGCCAGTTCGCACAGGAGGGGCGTACCTTCGATGCCATCGTGCTCGACCCGCCCAAGTTCGCCCCCACCGTGGCGCATGCCGAGCGTGCGGCGCGCGCCTACAAGGACATCAACCGGCTGGCCTTCAAACTGCTGGAGCCGGGCGGCGTGCTGTTCACCTACTCCTGCTCGGGCGGCATCAGCGCCGACCTGTTCCACAAGATCGTGGCCTCGGCCGGGACCGATGCCGGCGTGGACGGCTACATCCACGAACGCATGGGAGGCGCCCCGGACCACCCGATGACCATCAACTTCCCGGAAGGCGAGTACCTCAAGGGACTGGTGGTGATGCGGAAATAGGGCACAAGGGGGGAGATGTTTGAATTGATCCAGAGGACACGATAAAAAAACGGCCAAAAAACGCCGAAAAATCAATGGGTTAGGCGGTTTCGAGGGGCGGCGGTCAGAAACGTTTATTTTGATCCAGTGAGAGCCCAAAAATACGGGGCGGTTTGCCAATTAAATGCCCGGAAAATGCCGCCGCCGCGGCCAGAAAAATACCAGGAAATTGCAAAACGGGGCGTGCCGACTTACACTTGAGGCACGTCAGTGGACTGGAAACGCACCAGCTCCACGGGCTCAATACTCCGTGTGATTGGGCCGCAGTGATTATGTGGGTGCTGCGACCCACCTGACTGGAAGCCCGCCTTGTGCGGGCTTTCTCTTTACGGGGCATCGAGCGACCCCACCAGCAGCTCGAACAGGTCAGGGTTCGAAAGCGAGCCGGCGTCCGAACTGCCCAGCGAGACGATGGACGCCGTGATGCCGGACTTGGACGATTGGTTCAGCCGGATCACGATCTTGGGCAGGGCTTGGTTGAACGCGCCTTGCGGCACCACGACCAGGCTCTCGGCCTTCTTGTCCCATAGCACCGCGCGGTAGTTCCGCAGATGTTCCGGCAGGCTGTTGATCCATTCGTCCGGCCAGACCTGCAGCGGGGAGCCCTTGGCACGGCGGCCGGTGCCGGCGGCCTCCGGCTTGGCGGCCTTGTGTTGGCCGGTCAGCTTGATGGTCTTGCGGTCCAGGACCGCGATGCTGGTGGACTGCAGGTCAATCTCAGGCCGCGTCTCGGCCAGGGCGCGCAGGGTCGCGCTGTCCATAAAGCCCACGATCTGAGCTTCGCCCTGCGGCTTCAAAGCGGTCTTGGCGGCCTCTCGAAAGCCCTTGAAATTGCCGCTGAGCACCTTTTGATAGGCCGGTGAAACGGTTTTGTCGGCCATCAGGCCGCGCAGCGGCATGGGCAGGCGTGCCAGTTTCTGGCCCAGGGCCAGCTCGGGGGAAATCCAGCTCTGGCCGACGTTGTGATCCCAGCCGGGGTCGATGCCGACCGGAACGCGGTCCTTGATCTCTCCGTCGCGGCTGATCACCTCGCGCGTCTTCACCTCTACATCGTCTGAAACAGCCAGATTGCCGTCGTTCAGGTCGGCCTGGCTGTAAGCGCGCACGGTGCAGCGGCATCCCCAGCCGTTGGGCGGGTAGTGGGTTTGCCAAAAGACATGATCCAGGGGGTAAATCAGACCATTCCACATCCGGTGCATGGGGCGAACACGGGCGTCGCCGGCCGTGCGGTACTGGAGAAACGGCCGCCGCGCCTTGTTGGCCTGGAGCTGTTGCCAGCGCCCGGCCATGTGCGCCGTGCGCATGTTGGTGTCGAAGATGACGCTGGTGCGCCATCCCCGCTTGCCTCGGTACTCCCAGCCGTGCTTCTGCACCGTCGCGTCGAAGTCCTTGCGGAATTGCGTGATGGTGGTTCCGTTCCGCAGCGCCTCGGTCAGCGACTTCTGTATATCGGTCACCAGGTCAACGTTGGTCGCTCCGGCAATGGCAAACACCTTGCCGTGCACCGGGCCGGCCAAGTCGTCCCAGGCCAGGGTTGACTCGGGCAGCTTGCCTTTCAGGTAGTCGATGGCCTCGCCGAAGCGCACACCGAACGGTTTCACCTCAGGCATAGGCGAACTCCGGGCCGTGCTGGACGACGCTCTCCGGGACCACGACCAGGCCTAGCTGGGTGGCGAGCTGGTGCTCGATGCGAGCGCCCTTCGATTCCTGCCAGCCCGGCAAGAGCACCACGCCGTCGCATTGAGAGAGCTGGCGGATGGCCATGCGCATGTAGCCCAGCCAGGAACCGCAATGCGGCTCCTGGTTCTCGGCCGGGTTCTCGACCTCGAAGCCGAGCGCGCGCAGCCTGGCGGCGGCAGCGTTGAAAGCCGGGTAGTTCAGCTCGGGCAAGCCAGTCATGGGGCCGGCGATGTAGATGCGCTTCATGGTCTCAGCCCTGGGCGTGGAGACGCTGCTTCAGCTCGTAGCCCATCAAGGGCCAGAGTTCCGTTTTGGCGTTCTCGACGGAGACCTTTTCGCCGATCTCGACGTTGTCGTTCTCAGGGGAGACTGAGCACGATGGTTTGCCGGTGACCGAGAAGCCATTGCGCGTTGTCAGGACCGCCCAGCGCAGGACCTGGCCCGATTTGGAGACGTGCTTGACGATTTCCACGTCGGCAATATTCGCCTCCAGATCGGCCAGCGTGACACGCGGCGCCTTGTTGGCCTTGGCCTGGATTTCCTGCTCAAGTTGATCGCTCATGGTGCTCTCCTAAAAGATCAGTCGGCCTGCGTGGCAGCGCCGCGCAGCATGGAATAGGTCAGGGCGCGGTCGATCACCTCGCGGAAGGCTTCGTCGTCCATCTCGCCCACCAGCTTGCTCAGATCGGCCTGAAACTCGGCCAGCGTCTTGCCCTCGGACTCGTACTGGACCAACATGCGGTAGATCGGCGCGATCATGTGGTCCGCGATGGCCTGGTCGCCGGCCTCGGCGGCGAGCTGCATGGCTTCGTCTTCGGTCATGCCCGCCGCCTTGGCGAAAGTGAAGCCGGCCACCGCCGAGAAATCAACGGTCGGCGCTGCCCCCTTGTCGTTCGGCGGCGCGGCCACCGTGCGGACCGCCGGCAGCAGGGCGTCCTGATCGTCCTTGGCGGCCGGGATGTTCAGCTCTTCGAGCATGGCATCGCGCGATGGCCTGGCGCCCATGTTCGCGGCGATCTGGTAGGTCTGGGCGCGGTCCTTGTTGGCCGCCTCCTGCTTGAAGAACTCCAGCTTGGGCGGCGCGACGCCTTCGCCGAAGTTGAACAGGGTGATCCACTTGAAGACCTGCCCCATCCCGCCCGCGCCGATGTCGCGGTCGGAGTCGTGCACCTGGTCCTGGCGTTCCTTGGCCGTGTCGGACGCCGCACGCGACCCCACCTCAAGCTGCTCGCCCACCATCGACTGGCTGGTGAGGGCCTTGGACATTTCGCGGTTGCACAGGGTGATCAGGTTCTGCTGCGGCAGGGTGCCACCGCCGCCGCTGGGCGTCAGCAGCTCCAGGCTATTGCCCTCCTGCGTCACGACATAGCCAGCCTCAAGCATGTTGGCCAGGGCGGCCTCCAGATCGTCCTGGTCCTTTTCCGGGGTGCCCGCCGGATAGCGGCCCACGGGCCACGGCAGGCCGTGGCGCTCGCAGTACTTCACGAAGTAGCGCCAGCCGCCCGATTTGAAGGTCCAGGGCCAGAAACAACTCGACAGCAGCGCCAGGCCGTAGGGGTTGTCATGCGTCGGCATGTGGCGCGAGATCACGAACTGATAGGGCTCCACCGGGGCGCCTTGCCATGCATCGGTCGAGATCAGCATGGGCTCACCGTCGGCGTTGAACTGGAAGCGACGGCCCGGCCTGTCGATCACGCTGCTCGGCAGGTACTTCCCGTCCTTCATGCCCCACACCAGTTCGTGCGCGCGGTAGCCGGTGAAGATGCTGGCGGTCATCTGCCACATCACCTCCATCCAATCAACGATGGCGTTGGGCTGTTGCTCGGCCATCCACTTCTTGCACAGCTCCAGAGCGGCCTCGGCCTTGCTGTCGCCTTCCGCGCCCGACACCAGCCGGTATTGGTGCGACCGGAACGACCCGCGAATCGAGCGAATCTCGCCGATCACGTGCGCGTCGATCATGATGGAGTTGTAGACCTGCTCGGCGCGGCCCATCTCTCGCAAGATAGGGTCCGGGTTGGGCATGGTGACCAGCTTCCCGAAGAAACGCTGCGTGTCGGTTTCCGGCGTGGCGATGGGGCGCCCCAGCCAGCCGTTGAGGTTGCGGATGAGGCCTTTGAGATTTAGGTTCATCGTCTTTTCCCGGTTCGAATTTTTGGAACGCCGCCAGCGCGCGTCATTGCCAGCATCCAGAGCATGTGCAGCGCGTCCGGGCCGTCGTCGTGGTCGGCCTCGGGCCAGTGGCGAAGCTGGCTGTTGAGCACGGTGTGGGCCTGGTTGAAGAGGATCAGGCCGTTGTTGACGTGGGGGCTAAGCGACTCGATGCGGAGATCCTTGTCGCTGTGCGGTGTGAGGGCTACAGCGGGCACCGGCACGCCGGCCACGGCGGACCGCTTCACCAGCTCCTGGCGGAAGAACTCCTGGAACTGGATCGACTCGATGCCCCACACCAGGCATTGATAGTCCTTTTGAAACTCGATGATCCGGCTGATCTGGCGGTCCGGGATCATGCGGGCCACCACGGCCTCCACTACGCTGAGCTTGCCGCTGTTGCGGTCGAAGCCGCCCACCAGGCACGCGCTCGGGTCGCGGCTCTTGTTGTTCTTGCCCAGGCTGGGGTCATGCGATCCGTAGAAGACCCAATCACGGCACGGCTGCACCCAAAACTGCATGTTCTGGAAAAAGCTGGCCTCATCGTTGGTGGGGTCGTTCTGGTACTCGCAGTCGAAGGCGTGGTGGTCGCTGGCCCGAATCTTCATCAGGCGCAGCAGCGGCCGCACGTCCGGCCAGCTCACCTCGGCGCCCTGGTCCATGGCCGCCTTGCGCTCGGCGTAAAAGGCGTCCGCCGCCTCCTCGCCCTCGTTGATGAACAGCTCCTCCCACTCCTGCCACAAGTCCATGCGATCCGGCCAGCGGATGACGGACTTGAACTTGACGCGCTTCCATAGCGGGTTGCGGTGGAAACGGTTCGCCACCGAGTCGTAGTGCAGGATGGTGTTCAGATACAGGATGTGCATCGACCCATCCGGCGGGCCGAGCGGCATGACCACCTTCTTGACCCAGGCCTCGATCTTGTCGCGCTGCTCTTTGCTGCGAACGTTCTCATCGTTCTCGATGTCGTCCAGCAGCACAAAGCCGGGCCGGTGCGGGCCATGACGCAGGCCCCGCATCTTCTTGCCCGAGCCGAAGGCCTGCACCTTGCGGCCGTTGGCCGTGACGATCACGCCGGCATTCCACACCCGACCTCGGCCGCAGGCGTCGGGGAAGTCCATCGCCAGGCGGGGGTTGCTGTCCAGCTCCACCTTGACCGCCTCCAGCATGGTTGCGGCCTGGTCGAAGCTGTCCATGACGATGGGAATGAACCACTGCCGCTCGGTCACCAGCAGCCACAGCGTTACGAGCTGCGTGCCCAGGGTGGACTTGGCCTCGCCGCGTGACGCCGAGACCTCAATCAGTTGCCCAGTTGGCTGATCCAGCAGGCCCGGCACCGTGTCGTAAAACCAGCGGTGGAACACCGAAGGCTGGCCCTTGATGTAGTGCGGGAAGTAGGTGCGGCAAAAGAACTCGTAGTCCTGCTGTGCGCGGGTTGCGCGCTGGTCGCGTGCGGCATGGTCGGTTGCAAAGCCGTCGCATTCAGCCTCGACCAGGCGGCGCTGTTCGTCCGCGAAGGCGCGCAGCTCTTCCAGGAACTCCTTGTCCTTCAGGCGCTTTTGCTTGGCCATCAGGCGCCGCCCCCGCCGAACTCGCGCACCAGGTCATCGCCCGCTGCCTCAGTCACCTCAATGAACTGCTCGCGCAGCTTGGGGTAGCGCCCGGCGATGAAGACCGACAGGAACTTGATCACGTCCATCGCCACCGCCAAGCGGTTGGCGTTGGGCATGGCCCGGCTGGCGGCGCCGATGGCCTTGTTGTAGCCGTCCATGAGGCGGACCATGATGTCCGCACGCTGCGCGGCGGCCATCTTCGGGTCCTTCTTCACGGCCTCCAGCGTGGCCAGGAACTGCTCGGCCAGCTCGCCAAGCACTTCGTTGGCCATCTCTTCGACGCCGCTCTTGGTCATGCGCCGCGCGTTGCGCTGGATGTCCCAGTCGTTACCGTCTTCCGCGTCCTGCCGCTTCCAGTTGCGTGCTGTGTTGTAGGGCACCTTGCACACCTCGGCCGCCGTGGCCAGGGGCATGCCCTGCACGTACTTGGCGCGCACCTTGTTGCGGGTAGAGCGGTCGTAGGCCATGCTCAGTGCCCGCCGAAGCCCTTGAGCGCGGCAATGCCCGCGGCCACAATGGCGCCAGCCAGCGCCCCCGTGCCGGCAGAGCGGATGGCCGTGCCGCGCTCGTTTTTTTCGAGCACGCCGACGCGTGTTTCAACCCCATCAAGACGACCTTCCACCGCATGTCGCATGTCGTTGATGCGCTGATGGGTCGATTCATGGTTGGCCTGCATCATCTGCGTCATCATCTTGAGCTGGCCCTTCACTTCGGCCAGCTCAACCAAGACGGCGGTGCTTGTGTCGCTCATGTGCTCATCCGTTCGTATAGTTCTTGGCAGGCAATACAGCGAATCGCGGCGGGCGCTGCCAGGCGCCGTTCGCGGGGGATGAGTTCGCCACAGTCTTCACAGTCATCGCGGCCTGCGCCTTGCATGCGCCGCCGCACCTCCTCCAGGGCGAACTGGCGGCGGTGCGCCTCCAGATCGCTGGCTTGCTCGTGATACTTTTCGTCCACTCAGTCGGTCTTTCCGCGCCCGGCCTCAAAGGCCTGGCACTCGGGGTGGTTGATCTGCAGGTAGGCCAGCAGCAGGCACATCTGCGAGGCCAGCAGGTGATAGGCCTTGCTCACCTGCAGGTGGTTCGCTTCCAGGTCGCGCATGCGGCCCGAATCCGGTTGCGGCAGCGGCTGTGGCGGCGCCGTCAGGTTGGGCGGTGGCTCCGTCTTGACCGGCTTCGAGTCCGGCGTTTGCGGCCCGCCAAATGCGCAGCCGGTCATCAGGAAGCACGCAAGCATCAACAGGGTCAACAGGCGCATGGGCTTGCTCCTTTTCCAGGTGGTCGAAAGTCTTGTCGAGCGCCACGCGGGTGCGCTCGTGCGCGGCGCCGGTCCGGGTGCCGCGCTTGATGTCGCCCTGCACCTCCGTGTTCTGCCGGCCAACCTCGGCCCGGTCGTCTTTGGCCTGCGCGGCCTGGCACGTGGCCTTGCCGGCCGCAACGCCCATGCGGTAGGTGCCGAACAGCGCGGCCGCCGTGACCAGCGATGCAATGACGATGGCGGTAGAACTCTTCATGGGCAGGAACCGTTTCCCCAGCCGCGGTACAGCGGCTCGTGCTTGAGCAGGATCGTCTCGGCGTAGTGCCGGTTCTCACGCTGGGCCGCCTCGGAAATGCCGGGGTTGATGAGGCAGGTCACACCCAGGCACACGCCGGGTTCCGCGCTGAGCTTTTGGCGCTTGTAGACCCAACCCAGGCCGCCGTTGTAGGCGGTGAGCGCAAAGGCCATGTCTTGGCAGGCGTCCTTGGCGCGGATGCGGTCCGCCAGCCACTTGTCGTAGGTCACCAAGGCGCGCAAGGACCATGTGGGGTTTCCGGGGTCGCGCGCGGCAAGGCCGGGGTAGAGGCCGCCGATCCAGTCGGTCGTGGCCGGCATGAACTGCGCCAGCCCTGCGGCGCCCACGGGCGAACGCGCATCGAGACGCCAGCGGCTTTCCTGGTGCACCTGCGCGGCAAAGCTGGCCACCGGCGCCTGCAGGCCCCAGGCGTATTGCGCCTCGCGCTTCAGCGTGAGCTGGTAGCGGTTTGCTTCCCGCGGAATGGATTGGGCGTGCGCAGTGATTGGCGCCACAGCCGCGACAATCAGCACCACGGCCAGGAAGGCCAGCAGGCCCACGGCCATACCGCACAGGTAGGCGCGCAAGGACTGCTTGTGGCTGGTGGCCGTGCCGCGCATGTCAGGCCCCCAGGCCCACGCAGACTAAGCAGGCCGCGACGACGATGGCGCGGCGAAGCTGCGCCGCCGTGAAGCACGAAGCCGTGCGGTCGGTGTTGGAGCCGCTCAGATACGAGTCCGGACGTGCATAGGGGAACAGCGCGCGATCCAGCCAGTAGCCGCCCCAGCCGCCCATGGACATCAGGTGGGCCTTGTAGGCAGTCACCGCGACCAGCGTGCCGGGCCAGTGGGCCTGCAGCAGCAGGGCCGAAATCATCAGTGCCAGGGTCAGCACCAGGCACATCAGCATGCGGGGAAGATAAAACATGATCGACTCCAGAAAAACAAAGGGCCACTCGAAAGTAGCCCTCAGTGTCTGGAATCGGCGCCGTTAAGGCATGGTGAAGTGTTTCACCGCGGGCGACGCGCCCAGCTTGTCGGTCAGATCAGAATGTTCCCCATTCGACAACCTTCCCATCGAGCGTCCGGATGTAGTCACGCCCGGCCTGGTAGGTGACTACCGTACCCTGGGCCGTGTGTGCCTGGCTGGCCTCCTTGAACGGAATCGTCACGCACTCGCGCACACGCGCCATTGGCATGCCAATGCGCGGGCGGTTGAAATCGGCCCCGCAGTTGGTCTTCATTGCATCCTCTCGGCGGGCCGCTTTTGCATCGGCCTCGGCCTGCTCACGAAGAATTGCCGCGCGGGTGGTTGCCACTTCTTTCTGGCGGTCAGCTTCACGGGTAGCACTGCGCGCCTGGGTCTCGGCCCTGCATGTGGGCGATGCATAACATTCGGCGTCGCTCAGCGGCTGCTGTTTCTTGAAGAACTCCACGCACTCGACCGAGTTGATGCGCTGGCCGGCATAGTTTCGACAGCTCTTGTCGCCGGGCTGTGCGGCGGCAGAGGCCGCCAGAAAGACAAGACTGCAGGCAAGAATTTTCGAGATCATCGTTGACCCTTTCACAATTGGCCGCGCCCTTTGGGCGAGCAGTATTTACGTTCCGACTTGTATTCCTTTGTCCAGCGTTGGACGCTGTCATAGTTGAACTTCGATGCTTCCCGATGCTGCGCCATCTTGCTCGACCAGATCTCGCCGGCCCAGTGCACAGCGTTATAGCAAGGCCTGAACGGACTTTGCATTTTGTCCGAATCTGAGCCATCTCCAAGGAACACTTCGGCACGTTTTTTGAGGTCGAGCGCCCATTTGCTGTGATCGACCCTACGCTTCAGATCGAAGCCATCGCCGCGTTCAACCAGAGCGTTATCGACGCCTTTAAGGAACGCATCTGTCTCTTTCAGCAGGTCGGCGTCGTATTTCGGCGCGGCAGCGTAGGCCACGTTCGAAAGAATCATCGCGGCACACAGGATCAGCGGTAGCTTCTTCATGCGATCACCATTCATGAGTTGAGGCCACGACCCGTCCGACGATGCTGACGCCGTCGGTCTTCGCCAGGTCGATGTCATAGGTCGGGTAGTTTGGGTTCGAACTGCTGACGCGCAGCAGCCCATCTGGCATGAGCTGGCAGTATTTGACCAGCAGCTCCTCGCCCTGTAGCAGGACATACGCGCGCCCGCTTTTCGGCTGCGTGTCACTGATGTCCACCAGTACCTTGTCCCCATCGCTGAGCCTGGGGAGCATGGACTCGCCGCTGACGTTGATGACTTTCAAGCTCGCCGGGTACAGCCCTCTCTTGGCCAGCCATTGGCGATTGAAGCTCAAACCACCGGCGCTTATTTCATGCCCGTTCAGCATGCCATGGCCGGCACTTGCTGCCACGTCGTATTGCTGCACGACAACGAAGTCTTCATCCACCTCGTGCTTGACGCCAGTCACGACGAAGTGGATGTCCATGCCGGCCTCGTGTGCCAGTTGCAGGTAATCGGCATCCGGCGGGCGGTCGCCGGATTCGTAATTGAACTGTGTTGTTCGGCTCACTCCGCACAGGGCGGCAAAGTCGCCCGGGGACTTACCTAGCCTCATACGTTCCGCTTTCAAGCGGGAACCCATTTCCGTGTTCACGTTTGTTTACTCCCGACTTGCTGGCAGATGAAAACAGTTAATTAACTGTTAAAGGTCGTGAAGTATGAGGCAAACAAAACGGAACGGATAGCCCCTTCTCAGGCCCAAAAATCGCCATTTAGTCCACATTTTTCGACGCGAAGTCAAAAAAGTACAACTTTTCGCTTGCGTGTTCCGTTTTTTGTACTCATAATCCGTATCGGTTCAATAACTGACATTTCTCAGTCAACGGAGATGGACATGCAAGCGAAAAAGTCAGGACAAGCGGAAGCCCTGAAAACGCCGGAAGAGGCTAAGCGCGACCTCCAGTCGAAGGGGATCACGCTGAGCGAGTTCGCCAAGAAAAAAGGCTTCAAGTACCGCACGGTTTCCGAGGTGGTGCGCGGGGTCAACAAGGGCCTGTACGGCGAGGGCCACCGCGTGGCTGTTGCTCTGGGCATCAAGTGAGCAAGAGCAAGGAACGCGAAATGGCAAAAAAACAGACAGGTGAAGTGGTTCCGGCAAATCCCCGCACGTTCGGGGGTTTGGAATTCACAGCCTCGGATTCCACAGCGGCGGAGAGCCTGGGTATCGTGATCGGAGGCAGCACCGCAGACCGCATCACTCGCGCAGTCACCGCCTACAACCAAGCTGCGCGTCTCGCTGTTGAGGCTGGCTACTTGCTGCTCAGCGTGAAGTCCGAAGTGGAGCATGGCCAGTTTGAAGATGGCGTGGCCGCCCTTGGGCTCAGCAGCCAGCGCGCTTCCGAACTGATGCGCACCGCGAAGTTCATCACAGCCCTGCCGGAAGGGCAACGTGTGGAAATGCTGGCATTGCCCAAGTCCAAAGTGCTTGCACTGGCAAGCGCCGACCCCGAAGTCATCGCGCAGATGCTGGAGGACGGCGATGTTTCTGACCTTGACGATATGAGCGTGCGCGGCCTGCGCCAGCGCATCCGCGAACTGGAGGCGCAAACCACCGACCTGTCGGTCCAGCGCGACAAGGCCGAAGCCGACCTCAAGGCCGCAGAAAAGAAGTCTCGCCGCGCCGCGCGTGACGAAGAAGACGCCGTGGTGCCGCTGGTCGTTGCCGACCTCCGGGCCGAGTTGGCCGCGCTCCTCAAGAAGGCCGAGCTAGCCATCACGTCCCTACACCCGGTGGGTGTGGAAGTAGTCGGCCTAGTGGCGCACAGCGATGCCTCCGAGTGGGCCAAGCCCACGCTGCGCCTGGGCCTCTCGGGCCTGCTGGCGGTGCGCGAGCTGGTGGACGGCTCCATCAAGAGCTTTGTTGAGGCGATGGGCGAGAACGCCAAGCGCCTCGCCAGCCGGCCGGACTCGCTGGCCTTCCTGGACGCCTCCGAGGTCAAGGCCGTGGCCGAGGAGTGGGCCGCCCTGACGGCTTTGCACCAGCACGAAGCCGCACTGCGCGAGCACGAGCGTGCGCAGGCCCGTCCCAAGGGCAAGGGCCGTCCGGCCAGGGCCCCGGAAGCCCCCAAGGCTTGATAGCCGCCTCCATTCACTCCACCCCCTACAGGTGAATCCATGGGCGCCGTCCTCAAACTAACTCAAGACATCCGCCAGATGAGTGATCTTCCTGCAGCGCTGAACCCGGACCCCTGGGCCAGCGCGGGCGACGAAGCGCGCCGCGTGGCGGGCCTGCGCGAGTCGCTGATCCAGCCGCTGGCGGACCTGGTCAACAGCGGGGCCAGCATCAACAACGCCGCCGCGCTGCTCAAGTCCAGGCTTGAAGCCGGCACCGCCGACCTGCGCACCAAACACCTGGTGTCCATGCTGGCCGGCGGCGCCACGGTCGATGTGCTCAGCGTGCCCACCATCAAGCGCTGGCTCAGCGGCTACATCAAGCACGGCAAAAATGCCCTGCTGCCCAAGTACACCGGCCGCGTCCGCCAGGATTACGGCTGGGAAGAGCGCGCCGTCGCCCTCTACAACCTGCCTGGCAAGCCGGGTTTTGCCGACGTGGCTTCGAAGCTCATTCAAGAGGGCTTTGAAGACGTGACGGAGAGCCGGGTGAAGCGCTACCTCAAGGCGCTGCCGGCCACGCTGGGCGAGTTCAGCCCGGCCCGCATCGGCCCACACCTGCACAAGCTCACGCGCCAGAAGTTCCAGCGCCGCAGCCTAGTGGAGGTGCTGGTGGGCGAGATCTACGCAGGCGACGGCCACACGGCCGACTGCTATGTGGCCCACCCCAACACCGGCAAGCCCTACCGGCCCGAGCTGACCGTCTTCATCGACATCAAGAGCAGCTACATCGCAGGCTGGTGGCTGAGCGAGTCCGAAAGCACGGTGAGCACCATGTTTGCGCTCAGCCACGCCATGCGCGTGCACAACCATGTGCCGGCCTGGGTGTACGTGGACCGCGGCCCGGGCTACCGCGCCCGCCTGTTGTCGGCCGAGAGCACCGGCTTCTATGACCGCTTCGACATCGGTGTAATCGGCGCGCTGCCGGGCAACCCGCACGGCAAGGGCTGGATCGAGCGCTTCTTCCGCACTGTGCGCGACAAGCACGACAAGTTCTTCGCCGATGGCAAGGTCTATTGCGGCGACGACATGGCGCCCGAGGCCAACCGCCGCCTCAGTGCCGACCTGGCCATGGGCCGGCGCACGCTGCCCAGCCTCAAGAGCTACCTGGACAGCTTCACCGCCTGGCTGGAGCACTACCACAGCCAACCGCAGGACAAGCTGGACGGCCGCACGCCAGCCCAGGTGTGGAACGATCTGCGCCCGGTGCCGGTGGAGCTGAGCATGGAGGCCATTGCCCGCCCGCGCGAGGAGTGCACCGTGGGCCGCCAGACCGTGCGCCTGCACAACCGCTTCTATTTCGCCGAGGCCCTGGCCCTGTACGACGCGCAGAAGGTGGACGTGGAGTACGACCTGCACCACGACAGCCATGTGTGGATCTTCGACAAGAAGGGCCGCTTCATCGTGCAGGCCAAGCTGGTCAACAAGATCGGCGTGCTGCCTACCAGCCGCCTGGAAGAGGGCCGCGACCGCCGCCTGCAAGGCCAGCTCAAGCGCCTGCAACGCAAGGTGGACGAAGCCACCCGCCGCCGCGACGACCCGGTGGAGGCTACCGACCAGTTTGCAGCCATCGAAGACCTGCGCCCCGCCACAGAGCTACCCGCGCCGCCATCTGCAAAGAGCAATGGCGACGTGATCGACATCGACCTTTTAACCTGGAGGAAAGACAAGTGAGCACCCCCGCACGCGTTGAAGAACCCCAAGTAGGCCTGCCCGGCGTGAGCCCGGCCGGAACGGCCGCAACGGCCTATACCCCGCAAGACCACGAGAAGGTGGAGACCATTCTCAAGTGGCTCGACGACCACAAGAAGAGCCGCTCCTGGCTCAGCAAGAAGTCCAGCATTCCCAGCGGCACGCTGAGCCAGGTGCTGGGCGCCAAGTACATCAGCAGCCCCACGCGCCAGCTCAACCAGATGCTGTCCGTCCTGCAGGTGGAAGGCGAGCGCCTGAAAGACGGCACGCCCGGCTACATCAAGGGCAGCGTGCACAAGCTCATGGGCGTGGTGCTGGACCGCACGCGCAAGCACCAGAACTTCGGCGTGATCACGGGCTACGTGGGCGTCGGCAAAAGCCGCTGCCTCAAGGAATACCGCGAGCTGACGCCCATGACGCTGCTGGTGGAGGTGAGCCCGAACATGACACCCGGCGTGCTCATGACCGAGCTGCTGGAACAGCTCAACAACGCGGTGCCGCCCGGGCTGGACCGCAAGTTCCGCGAGCTGGTGCGCGTGCTCAAGGGCACGAACTACCTGATCGTGGCCGACGAAGCCGAGAAGATGAGCAGCAGCGCCCTGGAGCACCTGCGCCGCCTGCGCGACATGGCCCAGGTGGGCGTGGTGCTGGTGGGCACGGAGAAGCTCACCAACCTCATCAAGCCGCAGCACGGCCAGTTCGACCAGGTGCGCAGCCGCGTGGGCATGTGGCCCGAGACCATCCAGCGCATCAGCCGCGACGATGCCGACGACATGGCCCGCATCGGCCTGGCCGAAGCCGGCGAACTGCCCGACGACGTGCTCGACACGCTGTGGGCCTACGCCGAGGGCAGCGCCCGCGTGCTCAACGAAAACCTGATCCCGGCCATCAAGGACTACGGCATGGGCAGCCTGCCACTGAGCGGTGCGCTGATCGAGAAGATCGCGGCCAAGGTGCTCTTCATGGCCAAGCCGCGCGCGGAGGCCAAATGAACGCCGCCCTGACCGCAGGCGTGCCTGCCACCGTAGCGCCGCACCTGGCCGCTGTCGGCGGGCCGCTAGTGCCGAGCCAGCCGCGGGTGTTCTGCCGCGTTTCCATCCGCATGCGCGATGGCTCGCGCGGTGTGCACGCGGACTGGTATCCACACGCCTGCGACGCCCTGAACCGTGCCCTGGACCTCTTCCCGGACGCCCAGATGATCAGCGTGGCCGCCTCGCGCGGCATTCGGAGGGTGTCATGACGTGCGCCCCAGGCAAATCGCAACAGCGCACGTGCCTGGAATTGGGCCTGTGCCAGGCCCAATTCGGCCGCCCGCCATGCGCGGACTGCGAAGAACGCCCCCTGCGCCTGGCACCTGGCGTTGTGGACGGGCCGTTCCGCTGCCAACGGACCGCCGCCGTATGGGTGCGCAAGGCCAGCGACGGCCTGCGCACGGTGGTGGCCTACCTGATGGGGCCGCACCCATGAGCACCGCGACCCTGATCAACACCTGCAACGTGTGCGGCGCCGAAGAGAGCCTGGACGCGCTGCTGCTGCGCATGATCGACGACGACCAGGTGCGCCGCCTGATCGCCCAGGTGCTCACCACCAGCCTGCCGCTGGGCGGCTTGGTTGTGCGCTACCTGCGCCTGCACAAGCCGGCCAAGCAGAAGCTGCGCATGGACAAGCTGGCAAAGCTGCTGGGTGAACTGGTGCCGGACATCCAGCGCAGCGCCATCGAGCGCAACGGCCGCACGTGGGCCATCGGCACAGACGGCTGGAAGGCCGCCCTGCAGGCCGTCTTCGACGCGCACGACAAGGGCACTCTGAGCGTGCCGCTGGATGGCAACGGTTACCTCTACCAGGTGCTCATGCGCCTGGCCGACAAGGCCGAGGCCTTTGATGAGCGCACCACCGAGGCCACCCGCCAGCACCGCACCACCGGCTCCGTCTCGATCAAGGGCCAGACCGTCTCCATCGGCGCGGCCATCGAGAAGGCCCTGCCCGGCCGTGACCCGGCCCTGGTGAAGCTCGACCAGGACAACGCGCGTGCCGCCGGTATGCCCGAGCACGTGCGCCAGCAGATCGCCGCCCTGTGCGGCGGCCGGGCCACAACTGATCAATCAACCGAGAAAGGAACCCAAGCATGAACGAAGAGAAACAGACCGTGCCCCCGGGCTACTGGCAAGACGCCAATGGCTCCTTGGTGCCGGTGAGCAAGGTCAAGGACATCGACAAGCTGCGCCACAAGTGCGTGAGCGAACTGGCCGAGGCCGCCAAGAAGACCAGCGCCCAGCTCCTGGGCTTCAAGCTGTCGGCCATGCAGGCCGTGCAGGAATTCGTGGAGAAAAGCCTGGCGCAGTACGACGTGGCGCACGGCGGCAAGAAGGGCAACATCACCCTGGTGTCTTTTGACGGCCGCTACAAGATCGTGCGGGCCATGCAGGATGCCATCGTGTTCGATGAGCGCCTGCAGGCGGCCAAGGCCCTGATCGACGAATGCGTGAAGACCTGGAGCAAGGGCAGCAACGACAACATCAAGGTGCTGATCAACGATGCCTTCCAGGTGGACAAGAAAGGCAGCGTCAACACCGCCCGCATCCTGAACCTGCGCACACTCAAGATCGACGACGAAAAGTGGCAGCGCGCCATGCAGGCCATCGGCGACAGCATGAAGGTCGCCAGCACCAAGCCCTACATCCGCTTCTATGAGCGCGATGAACGGTCGGGTGAATACGTGCCGATCCCTCTGGACGTGGCGGCGCTATGAGCACGACCTTCGGCAGCAGCATCTGTGTTGGCGAGCGCCTACAGGTGGTTCGCAGCCTAAGCCGCGAGCAATGCGAGGCCGCGCTGGCCAATCTTGGCAGTGAGCGGCTGCAAGCCACCGTCATCAAGGCCCTACAGGCACGCATGCGTGCTCTGGACAAGGTCCGGCCTACCCAAGGAGTCAAGAAATGAAGTCGTTCGAACAACTCGCGCAAAGCGCGTATCAGGCACACGCGAAAGAGCTGCAGCGCCGCATCGGCGTCAACGCCCGCGAGTGGGACTCCCTGCCGCCGTCCGAGCGCGAGTGCTGGATTGCCGCCGCCCGGCAACTGTGGGCGGAGTTTGCCGCCGTGCACTGACAGATTTCTCCCTGACCAAGTGACCGGCGAGGCCGGCAGTTGGATTTCCCTGGCCCCCGTGGCCAGGGGCTTTTTTCAAGCCGCTGGTGCCGGCGATTTGAAAAAGGAAGAAGAACCCTATGAACCGAGAACAAGCCCTCGCCAAGATCAAGAAGTGCCTGGCCCTGGCCAAGTCCAGCAACCCGCACGAAGCCGCCGCTGCGCTGCGCCAGGCACAGAAGCTCATGGCCGCGTTCGGCGTGACTGAGACGGACGTGAGCCTGGCCGATGTGATGGAAGCAACTGCACCGGCCCGGCTCAATGCCTTCACACCATGGGAGACGAATCTGGCTCACATGATTGCCGAGGCGTTTGGCTGCGAGCACTTCTCGAAAAACAGTCGCCATCTGACCCGATCGCATGACCTGGTCAAGAAGCGCGAATACATCTTCGTGGGTATCGGCGCAGCGCCGCAGGTTGCCAGCTACGCCTATGACGCGCTGTCGCGCCAATGCGCCCGCGACCGACTTGCACATATTCGCAAACAGCCGAAAAACTGTAAACCCATCACCAAGACCTCCCGGGGCGATCAGTTCGCCCTCGGCTGGGTCTACGGCGTGCGCGAGCTGGTCGAATCGTTTGCGGGAACCGAGCGCAACCAGCAGCTCATCGAGCAGTACATGGCCGAGCGTCATCCGGACCTGCAAACCGCCCGGATCAATGACCGGGCCAAGGGCCGTAACGTCAGCCACAACGACACGTGGCAGGGCCACCTTGCCGGCCAGAAGGCCCAACTCAATCGCGGCGTGGGCGGAGCCGAGCAGCGAGGGCTACTCACATGAACGGTCGCAGCACTTCCAGGGCGTCAGGCGTGAATTCGGCGATTCCCATTTCCCGCTCGGTCAGCCAGTTGTCGAGGGCGTTTTGGGCCTCGGCTGCCTGCATGGGATTGCTCTCGTTGGTCAAGGCCGCTACGAGTGTCAAAGCGGCATCTTTGTGTACGGTGTACATCGCCAGTTCCTTTCAGGTTTCATGGAGACCCGACTATCGGATCACGACCACTTTTCTGTCAATTTCGGCAGGGGGCCATTCGCAATGAACCGGCCTGTCATTGATGAACAGCGCAAGCGCAAGCGCGAGCTGGGCCTGATCCACATGGCCAAGGCTCATCTGCAGCTCAGCCAGGCCGACTACGAGCACGTGCTGCGCGAGGTCACGGGCAAGACCAGCGCGGCCGGCCTGGACGCGGCCGGGCGCGACAAGCTGCTGCGGCACTTCAAGGCCAAGGGCTTCAAGGTGCGCATCAAGGCCGGCGGCATGTCCTGGGGCGACCCACAGCGCCGCAAGCTGCGGGCCATGTGGTACATGCTGGCCGAGGCCGGCGCCGTGGACCGACCGGCCAACGGCACGGCCTGCGACGCGGCCATCGAGGCCTGGGCCAAGCGCCAGCTCAACGGAACGCCGCTCGGCCCGCTGGACGCTTTGCGCTTTGCCAACGGAGAACAGCTCAGAAAGCTCATTGAAGAGATGAAGCGCTGGGGCCAGCGCGTCAAAGCGGACATCGCCTGACCATGTCCGACCAGAGCCAGATCATCAGCCCTGAGGCCATGCCAGAAAGCCTGCGCGAGCTGGTGCGCGTGCTGGGCGAGGCTGACGCGCTGCGCCTGGTCAGCTCGCACGGCGGCGCCCGGATCACCGTGCCCAAGACGCCGAAGGCCGAGCACCCCCTGCGCCTGGCGTTGAGCGAAGCGGCGTTCCTTAACCTGGTGGCCGAGTATGGCGGCGAGGTGCTGGACCTGCCGAAAGGCGACGCCTACGTGCGTGAGCTGCGCCATGAACAGGTGCGCGAATGCCGGCGCCAGAAAAAGACCGCTGATGAAACGGCCGAGGCCACCGGCTACTCGCGCCGCCATGTTCTCAACATCTGGGGCGGGCATGCCGGCGGCGTGGATCGGTTTACCATGGACATGTTTGAAGAGGCCGAAGAGACCAGGGTGACCCCTTTGCCTGTCGCGCAGTCCGGCACGGCGCACGATCCTTTTGGCTTGGGGGCCAAGACGCCGCGATAGACTCCGAAAGCTGCGAGCCGGGGTCTTGAAGCCCACTGCCGGTTCACCCCCACGGCCGCAACCTGTTTAAAACCGCGCCAAACCCGTTTAAAACCGCTTGCGGGCGGGTGGCCGGCACATCCGGGGCGGCTCATGTCTTGAGGCCCGCCGTGGGCCGCTTTTGAAGCCTCCCTGTTTTCAGCCTTCGGTGAAGTGTTTCACCATGATTTAAATGCCACCGCCCGGCACAGTGCGGGGCATGAGCAAAGCCGACCAACACGACTTCAAGGGCCTGCAGGACTGGATCGAGGTGTTCCGCGCCGGAACGCACACCGACAGCAAGGGCCGTAGCTGCACCTTCACCCGGGCCGATCTGGACGAGATTGTGGGCAACATGGCCATCGGCCCGGCGCCGGCCGTGCTGGGGCACCCCAAACACAACGACCCGGCCTATGCCTGGGTGCGCGAAGGCGGCGTGAAGCGCGAGGGCGACGCGCTGTTCGCCAAGTTCGAAGACGTCAACCCGGACTTCGAGGCCGGCGTGGACAGCGGGGCCTACCGCGAGCGCTCGGTTTCCATCTTCAAGGACAAGGATGCCGGCTGGCGCCTGCGCCACGTGGGCTGGCTGGGCGCTGCGCCGCCGGCCATTAACGGCCTGACTCCGCTGGACTACAGCGCCAGCGTGGACGACTACGAGTTCAGCTCCGAAGACCTGGACGTTGGCTACGCGCTGGCCGACACGGCCGAGTTGCTGCGCGGCCTGCGTGAGCAACTGATCGCCAAGGACGGCCTGGAGGCCGCCGACGCGGCCTTGCCGAACTGGCGCATCCAGTCCATCGCGGACGCCGCTCAGCGCATCCAGGCCGAGGCCCGCGAAGAGGCCGACGGCGGCCCGCGTCCGTTTTCCAAACCCGACAACCCAGGAGGTGTTATGTCCTTTACCCAGGCGCAGCTCGACGCTGCCGCAGCACAGGCCCGCAAGGAGACCGAAGAAAAGGCGACGAAAGATTTCGCCGCCAAGGAAGCCGAGCTGACCAAGTTGCGCGGCGAGCGCCAGGCCGAGCGCATTGCGCAGCAGATCGACGGCTGGAAGGCCAAGGGTCTGCTCACCCCGGCCGAGGAGCCCGGCCTGGCCGAGTTCATGGCGGCCCTGGAAGCCCAGGCGGATGAGCTGAACTTCAGCGCGGCCGACAAGAGCGAGGTCAAGAAGGCCCCGGCCCAGTTCTTTGCCGACTTCATGGCCGCGCGCAAGCCGGTGGTGAAGCTGGGCGCCGCGTCTGGCGCCGCCGAAGAGGGCGAAGGCGCCGGTCCGAAGGTGACCGAGTTCAGCCGCCAGCCCGGTTATGCCGGCGTGGAGGTGGACCCGGACCGCGCGGACACCGACAAGCGCATCAAAGAGTACATGGCCAAGCACGGCGTGAACTACGCCACGGCTGCGGCCAACATCATGGCCGGCTGATCCCAGCGGCGCATTCATTCATATCAACCACGAAAGGAAGCCTGAAACATGGGACGCCTCTCCAACCTGCGGGTCGTAGACCCGGTTCTGACCAACCTGGCGCTCGGCTACACCAACAACGAGTTGGTGGGCGAACGCCTGATGCCCTTCGTCCCCGTGGACAAGGAAACCAGCAAGCTGCCGAAGTTCGGCAAGGAAGCCTTCAAGCTCTACAACACCGAACGCGCGCTGCGCGCCGAGAGCAACCGGATCAACCCGGAAGGCATCGGCTCCATGGACCTGGTCACCGATGAGCACGACATCGAGTACCCCATCGACTACCGCGAACAGGCCGAAGCCGCGTTTCCCTTGGAAGCGCATGCCACCAATGTGACCCAGGGCGTAATCCAGCTGCGCCGCGAAAAAATGATCGCGGACATGGCCCAGAACCCCGCCAACTACCCGGCGGGCAGCAAGATCGCGCTGGCCGGCAACAGCCAGTTCACCGACAAGGTGAACTCCGACCCCATCGCCGTGATCGAGGCCGGCAAAGACGCGATCCGCGGCAAGACCGGCAAGCGCCCGAACACCATGGTGATCGGCGCCCTGGCGCTCAGCTCCCTGAAGTTCCACCCCAAGCTGGTCGATCTGATCAAGTACACGGGCAAAGGCGTGGTGCGCCTGGAGGCCCTGCGCGAGCTCTTCGAGATTCCCTACATCTATGTGGGCGAGGCGATCTATTCCAGCGACCAGGACGTGTTCAGCGACGTCTGGGGCGACAACATCGTCCTGGCCTACGTGCCCCAGGCGCCCACCCAGCAGGGCATGGAGCGCAACGCCTACGAGCCGAGCTTCGGCTACACGCCGCGTCGTCGCGGCATGCCCCAGGTGGACGTGCGTAACCCCAACGGCAAGGTGGAGCTGGTCCGCTCGACCGACAACTTCCGTCCCTACATCGTGGGCGCCGAGGCTGGTTACCTGATCCAGGACACCAACGCCTGATGACGGCAGGGCCGCTGCGGCGGCCCCGCAAGTCTTGTGCAACTCAAAGAAAGGACTTTCAACATGAAGACCGAACAACCGATCCTGACCACCACCGTGTTGGCCGCCGCCGCGCTGCCCGCCCGCCGCTTCGTGACGACCGGCGGCGCGGTGCCCGCTGCCGGCGCCAAGGTGCTGGGCGTTGCCAACGCCAACTATGACCAGGGCGAACAGGCCGGCGTGGGCGTGCTGGGCATCCTTCTGGTCGAGGCCGGTGCGGCCGTAGCCGTGGACGACGACGTGCAGACCGACGCCACCGGCCGCGCGATCACCAAGGCCGCCGGTGTTTATGCCGGCCGCGCGCTCGACGCTGCGGGTGCAGCCGGCGTGCTCATCCGCGTGGCGTGCGGCATCTGACCAAGCCTGACGGCGCTTAGAAGGAGCCATCATGGAAAAAGTGAACGCGAAAGTTTCGCTGACTGCGCTGTCGGATGTCCTCTACAGCGGCACGCTGTACGGCCCTGGTCGTCCTGCGGGCGAAAAGTTCAGCGCTGCGGATCACGAGGCCGGCCAACTGGAAAAGCTCGGCGTTGTGAAGCGCGAGGACGACTCTGCCGCCCAGGCCAAGGCCGATGAGGAGGCCGCTGCAGCCGCCAAAGTCAAGGCTAAGGAAGAAGCCGCTGCTGTTGCCCAGGCCTTGGCCGCGGAGGAAGCTGCGGTCAAGGCCAGGGAAGAAGCCGCCGCCAAGGCCAAGAAGGAAGCCGCCGCCAAAGCCGCCGCGGCCGCATCCGGCAAGGGCGGGAAGAAGTAAGACACGATGGCCTACGCAACCCCGCAGCGCTTCATCCAGGAATACGGCCTGGAGGAAACCACCCAGCTCCTGGCGGATGAGCAGCACCTGCTCACCCCCCAACTGCTGAGCGACGCGCTCGCGGGTGCGTGGACCGGCGCGCCCACCGAGGCCGATCAGGCTGCGGCCAATGCGGCCAAGGATCGAATCGCGCGCAAGCTGGTGACCGTGAGCAACTTCATGGACGGCTATTTACGCGCGGCTGTCACGCTGCCGCTGTCGGCCGAAGATGCCAACGCCGGCACCCTGGAGGAATGCTGCGTGGCCCTGGCGCGCGAGGGCCTGGCCGATGACGCCGACAACGCGACCGAACGCATGGGCAAGGTGGCCGACCGCTGGCGCGCCTGGCTCAAGGACGTGCAGGCCGGACGGGCCACACTGGTGGCCGCTTCGGGGGTTGAAGTGGCCAGCAGCGGCCGCACGCGCACGGGCCAGGCCGCCTCGCGCTTCAATTGGGGCGGCTTTCCGCCCACGTGGGGGCGGTAATGGCCGGCACCGCCTTGGTTTTCAAGCATGGGGGCGGCCCCATGCTGGCGCATCTGGCCCGCCTGTCCGCCCGCCGCGAATGGACCGGCGCGCGCCGCGAGATCGGCGAGTACCTGGTGGGCGACATCCAGGACAACTTCGACCATCAGAAGTTGTACGACGGCTCGCCCATGCCGCAGAGCAAGGCGGCCATTGCCCGGGCCGGCAAGACGCTGATCAAAAAGCACCACCTGTATGACAGCTACGTCTACCAGCTCGCGCGTGGCGGGGTGGCCTGGGGCTCGAACAAGGCCTACGCTGCCATTCACCACTTCGGCGGGGAAACGGGGCGCCCTGGCCACCGCTTCACCATGAAGGCCCGGCCCGTGATGGGCGTGGGCGAGCGCCAGGAACGCCGCATCGGTGAGTACCTGGTCGAAGCCATCGAGGTCATGCAATGAGCAGCGCGCTGCTTGACCAGGTGCAAGCCCGCATCCGGGGCACTTTTACCAAGACCGAAGTTGTCACGGTGCAGCCGTATGGCGGCGAGTTCAGCACGGCCGAGATGAAACAGGTCAGCTACAACTGCCCGGCCATCTTCGTGACGGTTCTGGGCTGGGAGCCGTTGCGCGACGGCCACCGTTTGGCCGGCAAGTACAGCCGCAATGTGCGGGTGGCGGCCTTCGTGGCGGCCAAGCACGCCAAGCGTGAAACCCGAATGCGCCTGGCCATGGACCTGGCGGACAAGCTGTGCCTGGTCATGCGCCAGTGGATGCCCGTGAACCCGGCCGAGCAGCCGGTCACGATAGGGCCGCTGGAGAGCGACGCCAGCTCCGAAAACCTCTACAGCCGCGCGGTCGATGAGCTGGGCCAGTCCGTCTGGCTGGTGGACTGGTTTCAGCCCGTCAAGCCCGTTATGGGTCAGGGCACGGCGGCGCCCACGCTGATTGACTGGCTGGGCGTTGATATCGAGAACACCGTGCGCAGCACCGAGCCCGCGCCGACCGCCCCGACCGATCCCGGGCCTTTCGGCGTGACCGACAAGATCATTTTCTAACCCAACTTACCGGAGTAACCCATGGCCAAGATTGACGCCAAGACCGAATCCAAAGCCGACAACACACCCGGTGCCTCCACCGAGAGCCGGCAACCGCCCCGCCTGGGTGAAGTGATTCACGTCCGGGTGGCCGAGGGCCTGTCGCTGATCAACAACGAGACCGGCCAGGACTTCGAGCCCGGCGTGGCCACGCTGCAGACGGTCACCGTGACCACGCTGCGCCGCCTGGCCGACGGCGACCTGGTGCGCATTTGAGCGACCTGTTTGCCCTGTTTGAACGCTTTTTGAAACGGAGAATCCCATGTTCCAAAACCTGATGAACTTGAACTTCCTGGTGCCCTACGTGGCCGGGAAGATCGACTTCTCTCGCGCCATCCGTGGCATGCGCGGCATGCCGTGCCGGCTGCTGCTGGTGGGCCACAAGCTGGCCGGCGGCACTTTGGCCGTCGGTACGCTGAGCACGATCAGCAGCGAGACCGAGGCCATTGCCAAGCTCGGCGAGGGTTCGATGCTGCTGGGCATGTGGCGCGCGGCAAAGGCCAACGCCGACCTCGGCCTGCCGATTGACGTGATCAGCATCGCGGAAGGTCCGGCGGCCATCAAGGCCAGCAGCGCCGTGGTGGTGGGCGGCGCGCCGACCTACGGCGGCGAGGTGATGATCTACATCGGCGGCGAGCGCATCAGCGTGGGGGCGACCACGGCCGACACGCCGGCAACCATTGCTACCAAGCTCGCGGCCGCCATCAATGCGCGGACGCTGCTGCCGGTGACGGCTGCCGCCGCAGTTGACACGGTGACGTTGACGGCGCGCTGGGGCGGCCCCAGCGGCAACGAGATCGACCTGCGCGGCTCCTACTACCCGGATGACGCGCCGGCCGTTGGCGTGACGCTGACGATCCCGGTCATGTCGGGCGGCGCGGTGAACCCGGACGTGACGCCGGTGATCATGGCCATGAACCTGTACCGCGCCACCGAGATCGTGAACCCGTTCACCGACAGCACGAACATGGTGCTGTTCGAGACCGAACTGGGTGCGCGCTGGCTGTACAACAACATGCAGGACGGTATGCTGGCCACCTGCATGCGCGGCACTGAGGGCTCGATCACGACCTGGCTGAACACGCGCAACAGCCCGCACGTGCACACCATCTGCGTGACGAACGACTGCACCAGCCCGTGGGAGACGGCCGCCATGGCCGGTGCGGCCATTGAGAGCAGCGCGGCCATTGACCCGGCCGTTGGCCCCACGGCCAAGCTGGTGGGCTACAAGGGGCCGACGCAGGGCAACGGCTTTGTGCCGGAGAGCATGAACAACCTGCTGGGCAAGGGCGGATCGCCGCTGAACGTGGCGGCCGACTACACGGCCAGCCTGCTGCGCATGGTGACCAATTACAAGACCAGCGCCGGCGGCGCGCCCGACCGCAGCATGGCCGAGATGTGCTGGCTCAAGACCATGAGCTACTACCGCTGGTACCGGGTGACCGAGTTCCAGAATAAGTACAACAACGCGGGGTACAAGCTGGCGCAGTACGTGGAGCAACCCATCCCCGGCCAGAAGCTCATGACGGTGGACCTGGCCAAGGAAATCATGATCGGCCTGTACAAGGTGTTCTGCGATGCCGGCCTGTGCCAGAACATGGACTACTACATCTCCACGCTGGACGCGGAGATCGATGCGCCCAACGGCAAACTCAAGATCATCGATGAACCGGTGATCGTGACGCAGCACTACCAGACCGAGATCACCAGCTCCGTGGTGGCCGGCCAGGTGTAAGCCGCGCCCAATCTGAAACTACCAGGAGAAGAACATGGCAGGTGAAAATCAGCTCTTCCACATCGACACCCTCATCGTGGACGGCCAGGCGATCGCATTCGAGGACAGCAGCGCCACGCTGTCAGGCGCAGCCGGCTTCAAGAACGACCCGAAACTCAGCGCCAGCGGCGACGACTTCACGACCCGCTCGCGCGTGGCGCGCGTCCTCAAGGCCAAGCTGCAATGGGCCGCCACCGCCAACCCGAAGGCCTACGCCGGCATGAGCGGCGTGCAGATTGCCATGCGCGACAGTTTTACCGGCCGCAAATGCCTGGCGCCCAAAGCCACCTTTGGCGAACTGGGCGACATCGGCGCCGGCACGGTGGACGTGACGTTCATTCTGAACGCCGATCTGCAGTGGCTTTGACCTGACACAACCGTAGCGCGAAGGCCGGCCCGGCCAGGGCACTGGGCGGGGCATCGAGAGGTGCCCCGCCCTTTCATTTGGGGCGGTGAAGTGTTTCACCATGACCGGCGAGGCGGGGGAAAAGACACTCCATGCCATGAACACGAAAAGCACCCCCGCTGCGTCGTCCGGCATCGACGACCTTTTCAGTCTGACGCTTGTAGATGGCCTTCCGGTTGAGGCCGGCGGCAAGACGCTGCGCTACCGCACGGTGAAGCTGCGCGAGACATCCGTCGCAGACGAACGGATCGCGGTGCGGCTCTCCGAGCGGGTGGTGATGTTGAGCGGCGTGCCCAAGCTGCTGGCCAGCGATGGCGATTTCCGATTTGCCATGACGATGCGGCATTGTGCGGCGTTCGAGTGCGACGGCATGTCGATACCTCTGGATGTGCTGGACCTGGACGTGTTGGGCAAGCTGAGTCCGCATGATCTGCAGTTGATCGAAGAGCGGGTGGTGCTGATCACGCTGGCGGCCCAGGTGCGATACGGCACGCTGTCCCAGGCCGAGTTCGATGCGTTCTACATGGGCCGCAATCCGGCCCCGGCCGCATCCCCACAGCCCGTGGGCCAGACTGCAAACGTGGGAGCGGATGCTGGTCACGCTGAGTCTGGCCCTGCACTGCTCGCCGATTTCACTGGAGGCGCTGCCCAAGGGACGGGTGGAGGCGCTCGCGGCTGAGCTGGTTGCGGCGAAATCCAAGAAGGCCTGACCCATGAGCGAAATGCGGCTGAAGTATTTCATCGAGCTGGTGTCCAACCTCGGCCCCAAGGCCCAGGCCGACGCCAAGGTGGTGGAAGACGCGCAACGGCGCATGGACGCCGCCGTGGGCCGCACGAGCGACCGCATGGTGAATCTGGACCGGGTGATCGGCCGTATCGGCCAGAACACAAGCACGGAGCGCCAGATCGGCTACCTGCAGCGCCTGGGCCAGGCGGCAGACGCCGCCCAGGCCAAGATGCAGCGCATGCGCGAGTCGATGGCGCGCGGCTTGGACAAGGCGCCCGAGAAGTTCGCCGAGATCTCAGCCGGCTATTACGGTGCCAGGACGGTCATGGCGCCGCCCATCCGGGCCTTTGCCAACCTGGAAGAGGCTACGCAGGATCTGCGCATCGCCATGACGGACGCCAGTGGCAAGGTGTCCAAGGACTTCGACAAGATCAGCGCGGAGGCTACCAAGCTGGGGAATCAGCTCCCGGGCACCACCAAGGATTTCATGATGGCGGCCCGCGCCCTGATCGAGCAGGGCACGCCCACCGGCGTGGTGGCGGGGGGCGGCCTGCGCGCGGCGAGCTACTTCGGCGTGCTGACGGGCATGGACCAGTACCAGAGTGCGGAGACCATCGCCAAGGTCCGCGAGGCCTATGGACTCAAGGATGATGAGCTGGTGAAGATGGCTGACCTGATGCAGCGCGGGCGCTACGCCTTCGGCATCAACCCGAGCGATTACCGGATGGTGGCCAGCTACGCTGCGCCGACTTACAACACGCTGGGCCTGACCGGCCTGGACAACGCCAAGAAGCTGCTGGCGGTACAGGGCATCGCGGCCCAGGTTGGACTGGAGTCTTCGAGCTTCGGGACGAACTTCAGCATGATGCTGCAGCGCATCGGTCAGTTCGATTCGCGCGTCAACAAGAACAGCAAGGAAGCGCGCGAGGTGCGCGGGCTGCTGTCCGAGCATGGTATCGACATGCAGTTCTACAACGAAAAGGGGCAGTTCTCGGGCGTCGAGAACATGCTTGCCCAGCTTGCCAAGCTGCAGCCGCTGAGCCAGGCCGAGCAGCAGAAGGTGCTGACGCGGTTGTTCGGCGTGGAAGCTGGCCGGCCGGCGCAGATTCTGGTGCAGAAAGGCCAGCAGGCCTACCAGGAAGCCCTGGACAAGATCGACGCGCAGGCCAGCCTGGACCAGCGCATCTCGATGAAGATGGAGACGTTCTCGGCCAAGCTGGAGGCCCTGGGCGGCACCATCGAGAACGTGATGGCCAAGATCGCCACGCAGACGGGGCAGGCGGCAAAGCCGCTGATGGACGGGGCCAACAGCCTGCTCGATCCGGCCGGGCGTTTTATCGAGAACCATCCGGGTGTTGGCACGGCCGGCCTGATGGCCGGAGGCGCGGCTGGCGCCTATCTGATGGGCCGCTTTGGCGGCGCGTTGTGGAAGGCGTTGATTTTGCGCGGTGCCGCTGCGCCGGCCGCGGCCCAGGCCGCGGGGGCGCTGGCATGGCCAGTTTTGGAGGGTGCCGGAGGTGCCGCTAGTGGCGCTGGTGCAGGGGGTGCGGCAGCGGTAAGAGCGGCTGCCTCCGGCATTGCTTCATCTGCACAGTTGGCGAAGATGCTGAAGTACGGCGGGATCACGACCGGCATTGCGGCGCTGCTGGAGGGCACGGCAGTCCTGGCTGACCCCAACGCCGACAAGGCGCGAGAGCTGACCCGCGTGGGCGTGACGAATGGCGCGGGCCTGCTGGGCGGCGCGCTGGCGGGTGCCGCGGCCGGTAGCGTGCTGCCCGGCTTGGGCACGCTTCTTGGGGCTATCGGGGGCGGTTTGGCGGGGGCGTATGGCTCCGGCGCGATCTTCGACTGGCTGTGGGCCAAGCCGCAGGCCCGCGCACTTGGCCCGGGCGGTGCGCTCGACGATCCGCGCCGTCTGAGCCTGGCCGGCATGGGCGGGCTGGCCATGGGGCCGGAGCTGAAGATCGGGGAAGGCGTGCTGCGACTTGATGTGCACGTGACCACCGACGGCGTAACGACGCAGCCGACCGTGCTGCGGCAGCCTTCGCTGATCCGCATCAGCCCCGGCCCGACCAACCCGGGAAGTGTGCGCTGATGGCAACCTGGCTGGAACAACTGAAGCCTGCGAGCTTTCGCAACGTGCCGTTCCAGGTGGACGGCATTGAGCACCAGGCCGGCGACAACGTGGTGCTGCGCGAGTACCCGTTCCAGGACCTGCCCACGGTGTTCCGCATGGGCGAGGCGGCCGAGGAGATCAAGTTCTCGGCCTACGTGATCGGCGACGACTACCAGGAACAGCGCGACCGCCTGCGCGAGGTGCTGACGGGCGAAGGTGTTCTGATTCACCCGACGGCGGGCAGCCTGCGGGTGTTCGTGGCGGGCAAATACGCGATCAAGGAGAACCCCGCGGCCGAGGGCGGGATCGCGCGCTTTGACCTGACCTTTGTGCGGGCCGAGGTGCGCCGCTACCCGGCCGGGGTGACCAACACCGCCCAGACGGCCGCAGCCAAGGCCGGGCAGGCCAAGGCGGCCAGCGTGGACGCGTTCGCGTCGGCCTACAGCCTGGACGGCAAGCCGGGCTGGGTGGCAGACCGCGCCGTGGCACGAGTGACCGAGTCGGTGAGCGCGGTCTGGGCCGGCATGTCGAACGTGACTCGCGATCTGGGCGACTTCACCAACATGGCCATCGGCAACTACCAGGCGCTGCGCGACGGCCTGGGCGGCCTGGTGCGGCAACCGCGGTTGCTGGCTAGCGCGATCTCGAACCTGTTCTCTCTGCCGGCGGACATCAGCGCGGCGTCTTCCCGGGACTTTGCAGCCGCTTTTTCAGGGCTGTTTGACATGGGGGCGAAGCTGCCTCAAAAGGACTTTGAAGTGTCCATCGTGCCGGCCGAGGGCGCGGGGCCTGTGATGTACGGCGCGGGCGATGCGACCAGCCTGGACCGGAACACGCCGGCCCGCATGCAACTGGCAGCCTTGACGGACGCCGGTGACCAACTGGTGGAGTCGCTGGCGCTGGCCGGCTGGGTGCAGGCCATTGCCTCGGCCGAGTTGAGCAGCTACGACGATGCGCTGGCGCTGCGCACCCAGGTGCACGCCCAGGCCACGCGCCTGATGCTGCGGGCATCGACCCGGGAGGCCAGTGGCGCGGTGCCGGAGTCTTCCTGGCATGACGCAATGATGGCCTTGCTGACAGCCTCGCTGGCCGATATACGCGACCGCAGCCGCGACCTGGTTCGGTTGACCACCTACACGCCGGCCGGCTGGATGCCGGTGTGGCTGGTGAGCTACAAGCTGTTCGGTACGGCCGCCCATGCGGATGAAATCCTGGCGATGAACCCGCACATCGAGCACCCGCTGCTGGTGCCGCCGGGCAAGCCGCTGCGCATCATGAGGCGCGACTGATGGCAGAGCAGTACACGCGGGACGACGCGAAGATCGCCGTGGTAGTTAACGGGCGGGCCTATGAGGGCTGGTTGCAAAGCGAGGTGGAGCGCAACCTGGAGGCGCTGGCCGGGACGTTTTCGATTCCGGTGTCGCTGGTGCCGGGACAGCCGCCCGACATTCGCCGGGGCATGGAGGTGAAGGTGCTGATCGGCGACAGGGCCGTGCTCGCGGGCTATGTGCTGGCGGCTGAGCCGTTCTACCGGCGCAATGAGTGCGGGATGCGGGTCGTCGGCCGCAGCCGCGCGGGCGACCTGGTGCACTGCTCAGCCATCTATGAGGGCGGCCAATGGCGCAATGTAATGATCGACCGGATCATCCGGGACATTCTCAAGCCATTCGGGCTTGAGCTGGTGGTGGACACCGAGCTGGGCGACCCGGTGAAGGATTTCAAGCTGGGGCATGGCGAGCTGGCGCTGGACGCCATCTCCAGGGCCGCCAAGCTGCGCGGCGTGCTGGTGACTTGTGACGACGCTGGCCGGGTGCTGCTCACCCAGGCCGGTAAAACCCGGTTCAAAGGTGCCATCGTGCGCGGCCAAAACGTGATTTCCATGGAGTCGGTTGGCAGCGATGAGCGCCGGCACAGCCAGTACATCGTCTATGGCCAAAGCGATGACGCAGATGCAACAGACCTTGCGAAGGGGCTGAAGGCAACGGCCGAAGATTCCGAGATTGAGCGCTATCTGCCGCTGGTGATCAATGCGGACGGCAACACCACCCAGGCCGAATTGAAATTGCTGGCCGATCACACCATGCGCGTGCGCCGCGGCCACGCTTTCGGCTTTCGCTACGTGGTGGAGGGGTGGACCTACCAAGGCGAGCCGTGGCCGGTGAATCAGCGCGTGCCCATCTATGACGACGTGGCCGGGTTGGACGGCGTCGAGTGGCTGATCTGTTCGGTCAAGCAGACGTGCGACCTGAAGGAAGGCGATGTGACGGAGCTGCTGGTGCGGCCGAGGGAGGCCTATGACACTGCGCCGCTCAAGACCAAGGTACGCCGCCGCAACTGGGGCAACCGGGGCAACACCAGCAACCACCCGCGCGGCCCGAGCGACCGCGCGCAAGGGGGGCGCTGATGCTGAGCAATCTGCTGCGCTGGGTGCGCGTGCGTGGGCTGAAGGAGGGCCGTATGCAGCGGGGCCGGGTGGAGGGCCTTGAGCATGATGCGCGCGATGGGACACCGCGACCGCAGGACTACGGCTTTGCGGCCAATGTGGTGGACGGCGATGGCCTACGCCTGGAGGTTTGCGGGCACACGATCATCCTGCGGCTGGACCGCACGGCCGAGCGGCCGGCTCTGGCACCCTATGAGGTGGCTGTGTGGCACAAAGAAGGCCACATGGTGTGTCTCAAGGCGGGCCGCGTGGTGCAGGTGGACTGCGATCACTACCTGGTCAATGCACAGCAGTACACCGTGAATGCCAGCATGGGCATGGCCTTCAACACGCCGACGGCAACCGCCTCTGGCGTCTTCAACGCGGCTTCAGTGGCGGCCGACACCAGCCTGAAGGTGGGGGGCAAGGAAGTGCTGGGGCACAACCACGGCAATGTGCTGAACGGCGGCGGCAACACGGGCGATTTCTGACCCCGCGGGCCGCTGCGGTGAAGTGTTTCACCATGACCGCTTGACCGCCTTTTAAGACACTGGCCGCATGTTTGATGTGGCCATCCGCCCCCAGCCCAGAACCACAGGCGCCGCGAGCGTCTTTGCGGTGCCGTTTGACCTGCGGTTGGTGGCGCCCGGGCCGGCTGTGAGCTACCCGTGGAAGGACTTTGTGCAGCCGGATGGCAAGCCGGCCGCATATGCCGATGTGCTGGCGACCTACTCGCTGGAGCTGGAAGACACGCTGCAGACGGCGGTGATCATCTCGCTGTTCTCGGATGCCCGGGCCACGGACGACGACAAGCTGCCGATGAATGAGACGGACCGGCGCGGCTGGGTGGGCGATGAGTTCGCCAGCGCCGATTTCGACAGCCGGCCGGACCCTTGGGGATCGCGGCTCTGGACGTGCTACACGGGCAAGGCGGCGACGGAGGTGCTGGAGACGGCGCGCTTCGCCGCCTTTGAGGCGCTGCAGTGGATGGTGCGCGATGGCGTCGCCAGCCGCGTCGAGGTGAGCGCCCTGTGGACCGGCGAGCGGATGGACCGCCTGGCGGTTCGCCCGGCGATCTACAAGCCGGGGCAAGCGCGCCCGGTCTATGACGTGCTGTGGGGCACGTCGATCCGGAGGCTGGCGCAATGAGCACGCCGCTGGGCACTTCAATCCCGTCCATTCAAGAGCTGCAGGACAACCAGGCTCGGCTGCAGCAGCAGGCCCTTGCGCTGGGCGAGCAGGCGGCGTCACCGGCCGGCGACCTGAGCGCGGCTGACCTGGAGCTGGCGCGCGGCACCATCAAGGCGCTGGCTTTTGCCGAGGGCATGGGGCTGCATGGCGCTTACCGCTACCTGCGCGATCACATCGCGCGCCAGGCAATCCCGATCTATTCGACCGGCAACTTTCTGGACGGCTGGCTGGCGACCTACAACATGCCACGCAAGGGGGCATGGGCCGCAAGCGGCTCTGTGTCCGGCACGGGCGTGGCGGGGACGCTGCTGACGGTGGGTAAGGTGCTGCAGGCCCAGGACGGCCGTCAGTACACCGTGGCGGCCGACGTTGCAGTGGCGCCGGGCGGCGCCGTCTCGGCAACGGTAACGGCTCTGGTGGCCGGCGCGGCCGGTAACTTGGCGGGAGGCTCGGCGCTCACGCTGGCGTCTTCGATCAACGGCATCGACGCGGCGTTCACGGTGGATATGCCGAGCGGCATCTCGGGCGGGGCCGATGTGGAGACGGATTCCGAAGCCATCTACCGGCTGCAGCAGCGCCTGGCCAATGAGCCCAAGGGCGGGGCGCCGGCCGACTATGCGCGCTGGGCGCTGCAGGTGGCCGGCATTACGCGGGCCTGGGGCGTGCGCAACCCGGCTGGGCCGACCACGGCCGGCGTGATCATCATGGCCGATGCGAACGACCCGCATGGTCTGCCGACCGAGGGCCAGCGGCAGCTGGTGGTGGACTACATCCGCGACCCGAAGCGTGGTCCGCCGGATGAGCTGTTCGTGATCATCCCAACGGCGCAGGTGGTCGATGTGACCATGAGCATCTCGCCCGACACGGCCGCGAACCGGGCGGCGGCCGTTGAAGCCCTGCAGGACCTGTTTTTCAGGGAAGCGGTTCCAGGTGGGTCAATCCCCCATTCCCATCTGAAAGAGGTGGCCAGCGGCGTGGTGGGCGAGTACAACCACGCCATCACATCGCCCGTGCTGACAGAGGGCGGAGTTTTCGCGGCCGGCACCTACAGCACCCTGCTGGTACTTGGCGCGGTGGCGTTCATCTAAGGCCATGAACAAGTTCTGGCAAGCCCTCGCCGCGCTGTTGCCTACAGGCTTTGCCTGGCCGCGCGACCCCAATTCGACCTTGATGCGCGTGGTCAAGGCCCGAGCCGAAGGTCTCGGCCAGTTGCACGAGTTCACCCGAATGACGGCCGCCCAGTGGCAGCCGCACCAGGCCGTGACGCGACTGGCGGAGTGGGAGGAATCCACGGGCCTGCCAGACGCCTGTTTCGGCGCCAACCAGGACGAAGCAACAAGACGCAAGCTGTTGCTCTCCAGGTTGCGTGGCCCGGCGCTTGAGTACGCCGACTCCAGCCCGGCCAGCCCCGGGGCGTTGGAGGCCATCTGTGCCTGGCTGGGCTATCAAGCCACCGTCCGCTACAACACGCCGTTTCGCTGCGGCATGCGCGCCAGCCGGCGCCTTGGCGCGCTGGATGGAAAGCTGTGGGTCACGGCGGTCATCGAGTCGAAGTCTTTTCGGGTTGGCTCTTCGCGCGTCGGGGAGCGGTTGATGCAGGGGGTGCTCAACGGAGGC
This sequence comes from Curvibacter sp. GWA2_64_110, assembly GCA_001797315.1. Classification (GTDB taxonomy): domain Bacteria; phylum Pseudomonadota; class Gammaproteobacteria; order Burkholderiales; family Burkholderiaceae_C; genus Hylemonella. The sequence goes on along the minus strand of MGPC01000035.1, from coordinate 79,507 downwards.
GAGCTGGCCTGCTATCTCCAGCGCGTGGTACCGGCGCGCTACAGCGTCAACGTCATTTTCATTTGAGGTAACCATGGATTACACGCAAAGCGACGCATTCTCGACCGATATGGCCACCGGCAACCGAATGCACCAGGATTCGGCCGCGGTGACCACGGAAGTGTCCGCGCAGGATATGAATGGCATCGTCTGGGAGCTGATCTCGCTGATCGTTGGCTCCGGACAGACGCCCGTCCCGTTCGACAAAACGAATCCTGCCAGCTACACGCAGGTGTATCAAGCTGTGCAGTTGTTGATCTCCGCCGCCATCGCCTCCGGGATGAGCAACGATTACAAAACCAGCGTTCGCTTCACGACTACCGGCGATATCGTCCTGTCCGGCCTGGGCACGCAGGCCGGTGGTGACTGGGGTGCGGCGCTGAATGCCGGCGACCGTATCCTGCCCAAAGACCAAGCCACGGGTAGCGAGAACGGCATCTATATCGCCGCTGCTGGAGCCTGGACACGCGTCACCGATGCCGATGGCGTGGGCGAGCTGACCAGCGGCGCCGTCGTTGCGATCGAAGAGGGTGCGACACTGGCCGACAGCCAGTGGATGTTGACCACAGATGGTGCAATCACCATAGGGACAACGGCACTAACCTTCAAGAACGTATCTCCTCAGGTCGTCACTGCAGCTAGTGATAGCGGCTTCGTGGACAACAGTGCCAAACCTGCAAGTACCAGCTGGATTCGTGGCGCCATGTCTGCTATCGCTGCCGCTGCTGGCTTCGTCGCAAGTCTAGGATCTTCTGGCTATATCAAATTCCCTACATGGCTTGGAGCTTTGATCATCCAATGGGGATCAACTACAACAAACGGCTCGGGTGATGGCTCGTTTTCTTTCCCCCTCACTTTTCCAAACTCCCTATTTGTAGCTTTGACGGGCGGCGCTGGCGGAAACTACTACGTATATAAGGAAACCTCTCGGTCCACATCATCGGTTGCGCATAGCCTAACGGTTTCAAGCACTGGTGGCGTCGGGTCAGGAGTCGCTTACAACGTGATCTCAATTGGCCGCTGATAGGAGGATTGCATGTTTTTTTCAAAAACCACCTTAGGCTTCTACGATCCGCTGGTTCACGGACAGAACATTCCACAAGATGCTGTGGGAGTCACACGTGAACAGCACGCTGCACTGATGGACGCGCAGGCATCGGGGAAGCGCATCCAGGCAGATGCGAACGGTGCACCCATTGCCGTCAACCCGCCAGAGCCGTCACAGGCTGAACTGATCGCTGTGCGGCTTGTCCAGGTACGCGAAGTCCGCGAAAAAATTCTCAACCGCCTGGGCGGCATTGCCGGCCGTGCATACCGTGGAGGAGACGCCGTATTGGTAGGAGCATGTGACACGGCTGTCATCGCCCTGCTAGATATCACAGCAAACCTACCGGAAACGCTGGCCGAAGTCGAGGCCGAAGTGACGAACCGTTATGGCGTCATAGCCCTGACTGCCATCAATACCGCACCCATTTTGGCGTCTGCGTTTGCGAGCATCGATCTGTGATCAGCCTGCTCATCCTTTGGCCTTTCTACATCATCGGCGTTCAATACGATCGCGGTGGTTGGTGGCGCCTGCTGATGCCGATTACGCTGGTCGCCCTGGTGCTCGATGTCTGGCTCAACTTCACTGAGTTAGCCTTGGTCACCTGGGACTGGCCGCGCAACGAATATGAGCTGACCTTCAGCAACCGGCTCAAGCGCCTGGTACATGACGGCGGCTGGCGCGGTAGCTTCGCGCGTTTCGTGGCTCGCAGGATGCTTGACCCATTCGCCCCCAGCGGGAGGCACGTTTAAAAAAGACAGGGCGAGTGCCCAAGGTGCGCTAACACCTTGAACACCCGCCTCCGCCGTGAGCAAGCACGGCATCGACCTAAGACCCTGCCACCTGTACAGGCCGGGCGATTCTAAGGGATGCCATGCAAGAGGTTCGATGCGGTAGTTGCGAGCGCAAGCTGGCCGAAGCCGCCGAGTTTTTGAGGTTGAAGGTGAAATGCCCGCGCTGCGGGACCATGAACGATGTGAGGGCCTGGAGCCCCAAACCAGAGCGCCCGGGAGCGTCCAACTTGAAAGGGACTCCCTATGGCGAAAACAGCATGCAAACCGGCTTCGAGGCCGGGAGAAAATGGGTTTAAATACCGGCCGCAATACGGCTTGGTCGTGGTTTGCGAGACCGAAGCCCGCCAGCAGCGGCTCTACGAACGGCTGCTGAAACAGGGCCTCAAGCCCAAGGTGGTGTGCGTATGAAGATCGCCGTCCACCACCGCTGCGGCGACTTCGACAGTTACCGCGCCGCCCGGGTCAAGTCCCTCTTCAACGTCGAGGGTGGCTCCGATTTCACCCTGGAGGTCGAGCTTGACCTCGACAGCGCCCCCTGGCAGATCGGCGTCATCGTCGGTCCCAGCGGCTCGGGGAAGTCCAGCATGGGCCGAGCCCTGTGGGGCGCCGACGCGCTCTACGCCCCGGCCTGGCCGGCCGACCGGCCCGTGATCGATGTCATCACGCCCGTCGGCTCCTTTGACGCTGTGACGGCCGCCCTGTCCAGCGTGGGCCTGGGCAGCGTGCCCACCTGGCTGAGGCCCTACCAAGCGCTCTCCAACGGCGAGCAGTTCCGGGCGAACCTGGCCAGGCTGATAGCCGAGGCGCCCGAGCGGGCCGTCCTGGACGAATTCAGCAGTGTGGTGGACCGCCAGATCGCCCAGATCGGGGCCGGGGCCTTCGCCAAGGCCTGGCGCCGCACCCGTGGCCAAGTGGTGCTGCTGAGCTGCCATTACGACATCCTGGACTGGATTCAGCCGGATTGGGTGTTCGACACCGCTACCGGCCGCCTCGACCGGGGGTTACTTCGGCGACGGCCGCGCATTGATGTGGACCTCTGGCAGACCGACTGGCGGCATTGGCCAGCCTTTGAGCCGCACCACTATCTGAAGCTGCCCAAGATGATCGCCGCCACCAACTACGTGGCCACGGTAGACGGTAGCCTGGTCGCCCATGTCGCCGTGAGCACTAGGCCGGGGCTGTGTGAGGCCAGGGCCTGCCGCCTCGTGGTCATGCCCGAATGGCAGGGCGCCGGTGTCGGCCTGCGCTTCCTGGACGCGGTCTGCGAGCGCTGGCGGCCAGTATTGCCAGGTCAGCCGTCGCCAAGGGCCAGACCATTGCGCCCAGCGGCTACGGCGGCCACTTCCGGGCCGTCCAGGGCTTCCGCTACCTCGGCCCGTCAGCATAGGTCGCCCAAAGCAGAACCGCCCCAACAGGGGCGGTTCTTGGGTGGCATTTAATGCTGGATCAAAGATGCGTTCAAACCCTGTATAAATGCTGGATCAAATCAAATGTTCGCCCGGATCAAACCAAACGGCGCGCTACTGCACACCCCCAGGCTCCACTCACTGCGTTCGTTTCGCCACCCCCCTTGCAGGGGGCAACGCCAGTGGCCCGGCCTAGCCGGTTCCACGGCGTTCCCCGGCTGAAGCATTCCGCTAAACTTCCTATCTATCCCCCACCTTCGACACCCCGCCGCTTGCGCGCTGCGCAAGTTGGCGGCCACTCCTTTCTGAGAGCGCATCCATGGCCCTGATTCCAGTCACCATCCTCACCGGCTTCTTAGGCTCCGGCAAGACCACCCTGCTCAAGCGCGTGCTGGAGGAGGCGCACGGCCAGAAGATCGCCGTGATCGAGAACGAGTTCGGTGAAGAAAACATCGACAACGACATCCTGGTGGCCGACACCAAGGAGCAGATCATCCAGATGAGCAACGGCTGCATCTGCTGCACCATCCGCGAAGACTTGCGCGCCACGCTGCAGCTGCTGGCGGCCAAGAAGCGCAAGGGCCTGCTCGACTTCGAGCGCGTGGTGATCGAGACCACCGGTCTGGCCGACCCCGGCCCGGTGACCCAGACCTTCTTCATGGACGACGAGATCGCCGAGAGCTTTCTGCTCGACTCCGTCATCACCCTGGTGGACGCCAAGCATGCAGCCCGGCAGTTGAACGACCGGCAGGAAGCGCGCCGCCAGGTCGGCTTCGCCGACCAGATCTTCATCAGCAAGGCGGACCTGGTGTCGGCCGAGGAGCTCGAGGCCTTGCAGCACCGCCTGAAGCACATGAACCCGCGCGCGCCGCAGAAGGCGGTGCACTTCGGCGAGGTGGCGTTGAACGAGGTGTTCGACCTGCGCGGCTTCAACCTGAATGCCAAGCTGGAGATCGACCCGGACTTCCTCAAGGAGGAGGACGAGCACGATCACCACCACCATGACCACGAACACGGCGAGCATTGCAACCATCCCTCGCACCAGCACGGCCACGGACACCACCATCACCACGACGACGATGTGAAGAGTTTCGTCTTCCGCTCCGACCGGGCGCTCGACCCGGCCAAGCTGGAGGACTTCCTCGGCGCCATCATCAACATCTACGGCCCGCGCATGCTGCGCTACAAGGGCGTGCTCAACATGAAAGGCACCGACCGCAAGGTGATCTTCCAGGGCGTGCACCAGCTCATGGGCAGCGATCTCGGTCCGCAGTGGGGCGAGGGCGAAAAACGCACCAGCAAGATGGTATTCATTGGCATCGACCTGCCGCGCGACATCTTCCTGCAGGGCCTGGAGCAAAGCCTGGTCTGATCGGGTCCAGGCTCTGGTCGATGGCCTGTTCGCTGGAATGTCTCTGTTTCGCAACTGCCGACTTGAGAGAGGCGAAAACCTGTACACTCGCGCGCCAATGAAAAACTCTCAATTCAGTCTTTTGCCGGTCTGCATTGAGGGTATAACAGCAGGCACCCAGGTGAATGCGCAGGCCAACTCTGCGAGGAGACAATCAAAGTGAAAGCCAAACCAGGAAAGGTGACCGTGTCTTCCAAAGCCAAACCGGCCACAAAGGCCATCGCCAAGCCGGCCGCGAAGGCCAAGCCTGCGGCCAAAGCGAAGCCAGCCGCCAAACCCGCGACGGGCAAGGCTGCTGTGAAGACCGCCAAACCTGGTGCCAAGAAGCCCGCCGCCAAGCCGATTGCCAAGGCCAAGCCAGCGGTCAAAGCCAAGCCGGTAGCGAAAGTTGCCGCCAAGAAGGCTGCAGCCAAGCCCGTAGCCAAAGCCAAGGTCGTGGCCAAGCCGGTCGCCAAGGCGGCGGCCAAACCGGCCAAAGCTGCGCCCAAAACCGCCAAGCCGGCGGCCAAAGCGGCTAAACCTGCGCCCAGAACTGCCAAAGGGGCAGCACCTGTCAAACCGCCCGTCAAGACAAGCGTCAAGGCCGTTGCACCCGTCAAGCAGGTGCCAACCGCCGCGGCCAAGCCCAGTACACCAGCCGTGCCGGCTGCTGCCCCCCAGGCGGCACCGGTGGCCAAGCGGGTATCGTCCCGTCTGGCTCAGCTGACCGTTCCCTCCATGGCGCAGTCGGTGGCCTCCACCGCAGCCAAAGCCAGTTATACCCAGACCATGAGCCCCACTCTGATTGCACCTCCCTTGCCTACGGCCATCAAAAAAGATCCCAAGCTCGCCAACAACTGGAAAACCAAGGCGGCCGAAGCGCTGTCTGATGCCGAGCTGCTGGCCATGCCCGACAGCGAGTACATGAACGACAAGCAGCTTGCGGCCTTCCGTCTGCGCCTGTCCGCCCTCAAGCAGGACATCCTGAGCAATGCGGGTGAAACCACCGAGCATCTGCGCGAAGACACGGTGGTCGTGCCCGACCCGGCCGACCGCGCCACCATCGAGGAAGAGCATGCGTTGGAGTTGCGTACGCGCGACCGCGAGCGCAAGCTGCTGAAGAAGATCGAGCAGTCGATTTCCCGCATCGATGCCGGCGACTACGGCTACTGCGACGAAACCGGTGAGCCCATCGGTGTCGGCCGCCTGCTGGCGCGCCCCACGGCCACGCTGTCGCTCGAAGCACAGCAGCGCCGTGAGCTCAAGCAGAAGATGTTCGGGGACTGAGCCCGGATCGGCGAGGCGATCCCGTTCAGCCAGACAAGAGAGACATGGCCAAAGGCGATTCCTCCCCTGGCTTGCTGTCCAAGGTGGCGAAGTTCGTGCGCAATCCCACGCGGGATTGGTCCGAGCTCGATCAGAAGGAGGAACCCGCTGCCGACAGTGGCTTCAGCAAGGAGGTGCTGCGGCAGATGATCGAGCGCAAGCGGCAGAACGATTTCGTGCGCAAGCGCGAATTCGACTACCTACGCAAGCTGCGCCGCCGCGAGTCGCTCAGCGGGCCGGACCAGACCGGCCGCCCTTCGTTTTTCCAGAGCAGCCTGCCCACCAACCCGGACGAGCGTGCCATGACGCTCAAGAAGATCGACGAGATCGAGGCGCAGATGTCGCGCCAGTGGTGGCAGGGCAAACAGGACGAGAGTGCGGCCCGGGCGGCCGGTTTTCCCATGTCGTCCAAACCGCTGCTCGGTCCCGATGCGGGCCCGACCCAGCCCATGGCGCTGGCGGACGAGGGCGACAGCAAGTTTGCGACGACCCAGTCTTCGGCCTTGCAGACCGGTTCGAACTGGTTTGAGGTGCCGGAGGAGTACGCGCTCACGCGCATGGACCCGGCGGATGCCGGGTATGAACCGTTGCAGCCTTCGCTGAACCAGCCCTTCGCCGCCACCAAAGGCCTGTCCTCCATGGGGGCCGGCTTCGCCAGCTCGCGCCAGCCGACGTCCGATCCGGTGGACAACCTGACCGATCCCGACCTGGAAGAGGCCGCCATTCGTTATGCCAACGGCGATGTTGCTGGTGCCGAAGCCGGCTTGCTGGCGGTCTTGCAGGGTGACAATCTGCCTCCCGAACTGGCGCAGGTCTGGATGTCGGCCTTGTTCGATCTGTACCGCGCCACCGGTCAGCAGGCCCGCTTCGACAACGTCGCGCTCGACTTTGCCAAGCGCTTCGGACGTTCGCCGCCTGCCTGGTTCTCCATTCCGGATCTGCTGGAGCGTCAACCACGCATGCAAGAGGCCCAGGAGGCGACAGTGCCCGCAGCACTGGCGCACGATCTGGTGTGGACCAGCCCGTCCGAGTTGAGGGCCGCGGCCCTGGCGCGGCTGCAGGCGATCGCGACACAGGGCGGCGGTCCCTGGCTGCTGGATTGGCAGGCGTTGACGGCCATTGCACCCGATGCCGTGGAGGGCTTGGCGCAGCTGTTTGCTGCCTGGTGCAACACGCCGGTGCGGCTGGTCTTCCGCGGGCACGAGAGCCTGGACCGTGCGCTCAAGGCGCTCACACCTTCAGGCAACCGGGGGGCCAACCCCTTGGGCTGGCAGCTGCGCATGGACGCCCTGCGCGTCATGCACCAGCAGGACGAGTTTGAACTGGTTGCGCTCGATTACTGTGTGACCTTCGAGGTTTCGCCGCCGTCCTGGCAGGAGGTGCGTTGCAACTGCGAACTCGACGGGCTGGCCCGTGGTGGGAGGAGCGTGACCGTCAAGCACCAGGATGCCACGGCTGTCCAGGATGAGGCGGTGGCTGGCGTGGTCGAACTGGCGGGCGATCTCGTGGGAGATGCTTCCGATCTGCTGGCCCGGTTCGAAGCCGGCATGGAAGGTTCCCAGCGTCTGGTGATTTCCTGTGCCCGTCTCATCCGGGTTGATTTCTCTGCTGCCGGCAGTATCTTGAACTGGGTGGTCGCCCAGGAGGTTCTGGGCCGCCAGGTGCAGTTCCATGACGTGAACCGCATCGTGGCCGCCTTTTTCCGGGTCATCGGCATCAACGAGCATGCCCGGATCGTGCCCCGCAGCACCTGAAGCGCATGTCCCATCCGGACCATGGTTGACGCTTGGCGGACGGATCTACGCCACAACGAGGCTCTTTCTCGTTACATTTTGTGAGTGACTTTCCGAAGGCATCCATCCTTCAAGCATCACATTCATATCACTTGCTAAGTGCTTAATTTAGAACGATTTTTGCCCTTGGATTTTATTTGAAAACCGTTCTAAGTCCTTGATTTCATTGAAAATTTTCTTGTAATCCCTCTTGCGGCAGACTATTTTGCTGCTACAGTGCAAAAAAGTGGAATTAAGTGGTGAAAAGTGCCTTCGTGCTTTTCGCTTTCTGGCTTTTCTGTACAAGAGGGGTTTGCTGTCGTGTTTCAAGGTGCGTCGTCACTGAGTCTGGATGCCAAGGGCCGCCTGTCGGTGCCCACGCGGCACCGTGACGTGTTGAGTGCCACGGCGACCGGCCAACTGACCATCACCAAGCATCCGCACGGCTGCCTCATGATCTTCCCGCGCCCGGAATGGGAGAAATTCCGTGAGCGCATTGCCGCGCTGCCGATGGCGGCTCAATGGTGGAAGCGCATCTTTCTTGGCAATGCCATGGATGTGGAGATGGATGCCACCGGCCGTGTGCTGATTTCGCCGGAGTTGCGCACGGCCGCCGGCATCACCAAGGACGGCATGCTGCTGGGCATGGGCAACCACTTCGAGCTCTGGGACAAGGCGACTTACGAGGCGCAGGAGGCCCAGGCCATGCAGGGCGAGATGCCCGATGTCTTCAAGGACTTTTCCTTCTGAAGGTTGACGGTGGAAAACTCCGCATGGACACACACCACCGTCTTGTTGAACGAAGCCATCGAAGCCTTATTCAACAAGCCGGACGCGCAGGCGGACGGGCCGGACCCGGCCGACGGCACCTATGTCGACGCCACTTTCGGCCGCGGCGGGCATTCGCGCCTCATCCTTTCCAGGCTCTCGCCCCAGGGGCGGCTGATCGCTTTCGACAAGGACCCGATGGCGATTGCCGAGGCGCAGCGCATAACCGACCCGCGCTTTGCCATCCGCCACCAGGGCTTTCGCCATCTGGACGAACTGCCGTCGGCCAGCGCGGCCGGCGTGCTGATGGATCTGGGCGTGAGTTCGCCGCAGATCGACAACCCCGAGCGGGGATTCAGTTTTCGATTCGAAGGTCCGTTGGACATGCGCATGGACACCACGCGCGGCCAGAGCGTGGCCGAGTGGCTCGAAAGTGCCGAAACCAGACAGATCGCGGAGGTGATACGTGACTACGGTGAAGAACGGTTTGCTGGGCAAATTGCAAAGGCGATTGTTGCTCGCCGACAGGAACGGGGCCCAATTTCAACCACCACTGAGCTGGCCCAGCTCGTGGCTGACACGGTCAAAACCCGCGAGCCGGGCCAGAACCCTGCAACGCGCACATTTCAGGCTTTTCGGATTTTCATCAACGCCGAGCTTGAAGAGCTGCAAGCGGCGCTAGAGGCGAGTCTGGATGTGCTGCAACCCGGAGGCCGGCTGGTGGTGATCAGTTTTCATTCGCTGGAAGACCGCATCGTCAAGCAATTCATCGCGCAGCATTCGCGCGAGGTGTACGACCGCCGTGCGCCGTTTGCCGCACCCCAGCCGATGAAGCTCAAGGCGCTGGACCGCATCAAGCCGAGCGCGCCGGAGGTGGCCGCCAACCCGCGCGCGCGCAGCGCCATCATGCGCGTGGCCATGAGGACGACAGCATGACCAGGTTGAACCTCGTTCTGCTGCTCGCCGTGCTGGCCAGTGCGCTCTACCTGGTCAACGTGCAATACGCGTCGCGCCGGCTGTACACGGAAATCGACCGTGCCAAGCTCGATGCGCGCCGGATCGACACCGAACGCGAACAACTGCAGATCGAGAAGCGGGCGCAGGCCACGCCATTGCGGGTCGACAAGCTGGCGCGCGAGCAATTGCACATGCGCGTGACCACGCCGGCCATCACGCACTACGTCACCTATGCGGCGCCCACGGCCGAGGCCGCCCAGTCTGCGCGCAGGCCACAAGCGCAGGGGCGTGTGCAATGAGCCGCAGCATTCTCTACACCTCCAGTCCGCTGCTGGCCAGCCGCACGCCGGTGTGGCGCAGCAAGTTCATCGTGGCAGCGCTGGCCCTGGGTTTTGGCGGGCTGGCGGCCCGTGCCGCCTATGTGCAGGTGGTGGGCAATGACTTTTTCCAGCGTCAGGGCGAGGTGCGCTTTGCCCGCACGCTGGAACTGCCGGCCCATCGCGGCCGCATCCTGGATCGCAACGGCCTGCTGCTGGCTTCCAACGTGGTGGCGCCCAGCATCTGGGCGATCCCCGAGGACGTGGAGCGTGATGACGCCGAGGTCAAGGCCAAACTGCGCCAGTTGGCGCAGCTGCTGAATGTACCGTTGGCCGAATTGAACAAGAAACTGGAAGACGAGGACAAGACCTTCGTCTGGCTCAAGCGCCAGGTCGATGAGCCGGTGGCGCAGCAGATTGCGGCCTTGAACATCAAGGGCATCTACCAGCGCAAGGAGTACAAGCGCAAATACCCGGAGGGCGAGGCGGCCGCGCATGTGGTGGGTTTTGCCAATGTCGAGAACCACGGCCAGGAAGGCGTGGAACTGGCCTTCGACAAGTCGCTCGCCGGCCGGGCCGGGTCGCGCCGCGTCATCAAGGACCGGCTCGGGCGTGTGGTGGAAGATGTGGGCGAGCAGGTGCCGCCAGTGGATGGCAAGGACATCCAGCTCTCCATCGACAGCAAGGTGCAGTTCTTCGCCTATCAGAAGCTCAAATCCGCGGTGCTGGACAACAAGGCCAAGGCCGGTAGCGTGGTGGTGCTCGACGCCGTCACCGGCGAGGTGCTGGCGCTGGCCAACTACCCGAGCTATGTGCCGGACAAGCGGCAGAACCTGACCGGTGCCCAATTGCGCAACATCGCGCTGACCGATGTGTTCGAGCCGGGCTCGACCATGAAACCCTTCACCATCGGTCTGGCGTTGGAAAGCGGACGCGTCAAGCCCGATACGGTGATTCAGACGGCGCCCGGCAGCGTCACGATCACGGGGGCGACGATCCACGACTCGCACCCGCATGGCCCGCTGACGGTCGAGCAGGTGATTCAGGTGTCGAGCAACGTCGGCACCACCAAAATCGCCATGCAGATGCAGCCGCGCGAGATGTGGGAAATCTTCTCCGCCGCCGGCTTCGGCCAGAAGCCGCAGCTCAGTTTCCCCGGTATCGCCTCGGGACGCCTGCGCCCCTACAAGTCGTGGCGGCCGGTCGAGCAGGCCACCATGTCCTACGGCTACGGCCTGTCGGCCTCGCTGTTCCAAATGGCGCGCTCCTACACGGTGTTCGCGCACGATGGTCAGATCATTCCAGCCACCCTTCTCAAGAGCAGCGAACCCGTGGTGGGCGTGCAGGTGTTGTCGACACAGACGGCGGCCCAGGTGCGCAAGATGCTGCAGATGGCGGCCGGTCCTGGCGGCACCGGGCCGAAGGCGCAGACCATCGGTTATTCGGTGGGCGGCAAGTCGGGCACGGCGCACAAGCAGATCGGGCGCAGCTATGCCAGCAACAAATACCGCGCCTGGTTCACCGGCATGGCCCCGATCGAAAAGCCGCGCATCATCGTGGCGGTCATGATCGACGAGCCGAGCGCGGGCCAGTACTATGGCGGCGCCGTGGCCGCGCCGGTGTTCAGTGAAGTGGTGCAGCAGACCCTGCGCATGATGGGCGTGCAGCCCGACATGGCAGTCAAGCCGCAGATCGTGGCGCAGGCGGTGGAGGAGAGCTTCTGATGATCGAGCTCCGCACCCCCGTGCAGGCCGCGCAATGGCTGCGAACGCAAGTCGTCGGCACCTTGCAGACCGACAGCCGCAAGGTGCGCGCGGGCGATGGCTTCATCGCCTGGCCGGGTGCCGCTACCGACGGCCGCCAGTATGTGACGGGCGCGCTGGCCCAGGGGGCAGCGGCCTGTCTGGTCGAGCAGGCGGGTGTCGAGGGCTACCAGTTTGAGAGCGAGCGCGTGGCGACCTACGCCGGCCTCAAGGTGGCCAGCGGGCCGATTGCGGCCGCTTATTACGAGCAGCCTTCTCGGCAGCTCGATGTGCTGGCGGTGACCGGCACCAATGGCAAGACTTCGACGACGTGGTGGCTGGCGCAGGCCCTGTCATCACTCAAACGGCCGGTCGCCTGCGGCCTGGTGGGCACGCTGGGCATCGGCCGCGCGCCCTTGCCAGGCGCTGCAGGCGAGACGGCGCAGGTGGTGAGCACCGGGTTGACCACCCCCGATCCGGTATTGCTGCAGCAAACCTTGCGTCGTTTTGTCGACGAGGGGCTGCAGGCTTGTGCCATCGAAGCTTCGTCCATCGGCATCGAGGAACGGCGCCTGGACGGCACGCAGATCCGCACTGCTGTCTTCACCAACTTCACGCAGGACCACCTCGACTACCACGGCAGCATGGCTGCCTACTGGCAGGCCAAGGAGGCGCTGTTCGACTGGCCGGGTCTGCGCGCTGCGGTAGTCAACATCGATGACGAGAAAGGTGACGCGCTGGCGCAAGTGCTGGCGGGCCGTTCGCTCGATCTGTGGACCGTGTCATGCAAAGCGCTGGCGCGGCTGTGCGCGCGCGACATCCGCTTCGATGGCCAGGGCCTGCGCTTCACCGTCTGCGAGGGCGAGGCGCAGCATGAACTGGCGACGCATCTGATCGGTCACTACAACGTGGCCAACCTGCTCGGTGTCATCGGTGCCATGCGTTCGCTCGGTGTCCCGCTCGCCGCCGCGGTGGATGCCTGCCGCAATCTGCATCCGGTGCCAGGGAGAATGGAATGCCAGGGCGAGGCCGGACAACCGCTGGTGGTGGTGGACTATGCCCACACGCCCGACGCGCTGGCGCAGGTGCTGCAGGCGCTGCGTCCGTTGGCGGCGCAACGCGGCGGCCAGCTCTGGTGCATCTTCGGCTGCGGTGGCGATCGCGACCCGATCAAGCGCCCGCTCATGGGTGCGGTGGCCGGTCAGCAGGCCGACCAGGTGGTGCTGACCAGCGACAACCCGCGTAGCGAGAAACCCGAAGCCATCATCAGCCAGATCCTGCTCGGACTCGAAGGGCATGAGGCCGTGGGTGTGCAGAGCGACCGGGCCCTGGCGATTGCCCAGACGCTGCAACAGGCGGGCGTGTACGACGTGGTGCTGGTGGCCGGCAAGGGACACGAGGATTACCAGGAGACGGCTGGTACGCGCACACCGTTTTCCGACAACGCCGAGGTGCGCAAGGCCTTGCAGGCCCGCGCGGCGGCGACCGAGGGGGAGCCGTCATGAGCACCATGATGACTTTGCAGCAGGCGCTGTCCTGGTTGCCCGGTGCGCGCCTCGTGGGCGACGGCAGCGTGGCGGTGCGGCGTGTGCACAGCGACACGCGTACCGTGCAAGAGGGCGACCTGTTCGTTGCCCTCAAGGGTGAGCGTTTCGACGCCAATGAGTTTCTGGCCGAGGCCCGGGCCAAAGGCGCCGTGGCGGCGATCTGCAACGATGAAGCCGCGCTGCGTGCCGCCGGCCTGCCTGGTCTGGTGGTGGGCGACAGCAAGCTGGCGCTGGGACAGCTGGCCACCGGCTGGCGTGCCCAGTTCAAATTGCCGTTGATTGCCGTGACCGGCAGCAATGGCAAGACCACCGTGACGCAGATGATCGCCGCCATCCTGCGTGCCTATCGACCGCAGGCCATGCTGGCGACTGAAGGCAACCTCAACAACGAGATCGGCGTGCCGCTCACCGTGCTGCGCCTGCGCGCCGGGCATGAGCTGGCAGTGGTCGAGCTCGGCATGAACCACCCGGGCGAAATTGCCGTCCTGGCCACCATCGCGCAGCCGACGGTGGCGCTGGTCAACAACGCGCAGCGTGAGCATCAGGAGTTCATGGCCACCATCGAAGCCGTGGCGCGCGAGAACGGCGCCGTGGTCGAGGCGTTGGCCGCCAGTGGTACGGCGGTCTTTCCGGCCGACGATGCCTACAGCGCCCTGTGGCATGGCCTGGCGGGTAGACGGCCGCAACTGACCTTTGCCATCACGCCCGATGCCGAAGCGGCCGACCTGAGCTGCACTGCGCCGCAATGGACGAACAACGTCTGGCAGATCCAGGCGCACACCCCAGCGGGTGCGCTGACCTACACCCTGCATGTGGCCGGCCTGCACAACGTCAAGAACTCGCTGGCGGCGGCGGCCTGCGCGCTGGCCGCCGGTGTGCCGCTGGCTGACATTGCGCGCGGGCTGGAAGCCTTCGAGCCGGTCAAGGGCCGTTCGCGTGCGCTGGCGGTCGAGCTGGCCGGGCGCATGCTCACGCTGGTAGACGACAGTTACAACGCCAACCCCGACTCCGTGCGCGCCGCCATCGATGTGCTGGCCGGCCTGCCGGGGCCGCGCCTGCTGGTGCTGGGCGACATGGGCGAGGTGGGGACGGAAGGCCCACGCTTTCATGCCGAGGTCGGTGCCTACGCGCGCGAACGCGGCATCGAGATGCTGTTTGCGCTCGGTGAGCAGGCCGCCGTGGCGGTGCAACATTTCACGCGGCCGACGGTCCCGGGCGGCTGCCATTTCACGGATATCGAGACGCTGAACACCGCGGTGCTCAGTACGCTGCCCGACCTGCGCAGTGTGCTGGTCAAGGGTTCACGCTTCATGCGCATGGAACGCGTGGTGCAGGCCATCACGGCACGTGCCCAACAGAACAAGGAAGAATCCCATGCTGCTTAGCCTGGCCCAGTGGCTGCAAACCCTGTCACCCGAATTCGGATTTTTCCGGGTGTTCCAGTACCTGACGTTCCGGGCCGTCATGGCTGCGCTCACGGCGCTGCTGATGGGGCTGGTCGCCGGCCCTTACGTGATCCGGCGCCTGACCGCGCTGAAAATCGGCCAGCCGGTGCGCGGCTACGGTATGGAGACGCACCTGGCCAAGAGTGGAACCCCAACCATGGGCGGCGTGCTGATCCTGTTGTCGATCGCCATTTCCACGCTGTTGTGGTTCGACCTCTCCAACCGCTTCGTCTGGATCGTGCTGCTGGTCACGCTCGGCTTCGGCGCCATCGGCTGGGTGGACGACTGGCGCAAGGTCGTCAACAAGGACCCGGAGGGCATGCGCTCGCGCGAGAAGTATTTCTGGCAGTCGCTGATCGGCCTGGTGGCCGCGCTCTACCTGGTGTTCAGCATTTCCGAGAGCAGCAACCTGCGCGTGCTGGAACTCTTCATCACCTGGGTGCGCTCCGGTTTCGACGTCAATCTGCCGCCCAAGGCCGGCCTGCTGCTGCCCTTCATCAAGGAAGTGAGCTACCCGCTGGGCGTGTTCGGCTTCGTCATCATGACCTACCTCGTCATCGTCGGTGCTAGCAACGCCGTCAACCTGACCGACGGCCTGGACGGCCTGGCCATCATGCCGGTGGTGATGGTCGGCTCGGCGCTGGGCGTGTTCGCCTACGTCACCGGTAGCGCAGTCTATTCCAAGTATCTGTTCTTCCCCTACATCCCGGGTTCGGGTGAGCTGCTGATCTTCTGCGCCGCCATGGCCGGTGCCGGCCTGGCCTTCCTCTGGTTCAACGCCCACCCGGCGCAGGTCTTCATGGGTGACGTCGGAGCACTGGCGCTGGGGGGGGCCTTGGGCACGATCGCCGTCATCGTGCGGCAGGAAATCGTGCTGGCCATCATGGGCGGCATTTTCGTGGTCGAGGCGCTGTCCGTGATGTTGCAGGTGACCTGGTTCAAGTACACGAAAAAGAAATACGGCGAGGGCCGGCGCATCCTGAAGATGGCGCCGCTGCACCACCATTTCGAGAAGAGCGGCTGGAAGGAAACGCAGGTGGTGGTGCGCTTCTGGATCATCACCATGCTGCTGTGCCTGATCGGCCTGTCGACCCTGAAACTGCGATGAACCCGAACGAGCCCCTCAACCCCAGCGATGTGCCTGTGCAGCCTCCGGCGGAGGTGATGCCGGCGCACGTGCCAGCAGCGGAGCCAGAGGCTGTGCCTGAGTTGCCAGCACCTGCGCTGCAGCCTTCCGAGGCGGAAGTGGCCCAGACGCCCGCCGAGGTGATCAGCACGAAAGCCGCCAAGCCTCTGCCGGAAACTCTGACGGCCGCGCGCGACGCGGCGGCCTTCGTGGCGCAATTGTTTGCCGAAGTGAGTGCACCTGAATACGCCGTACCGACTGCGTCCGCAGAGGAGACGCCGCCGTCTGACGCCACTGCGTCGGGGGTGGGTGAAGAAACCCCTGTGGCCGCCGAGCCGGGCGACGAGGCGGTGGCCTCGCCGTTACGGGACCAGCCGGTTCTCATCCTGGGCCTGGGGACTTCGGGGCTGGCCATGGCCCGCTGGTGTGTGCGTCAGGGCGCGCATGTGACGGTGGCCGACACCCGTGAGGCGCCGCCGCAGCTGGCCGCCCTGCGCAGCGAGTTGCCCGATGTGGTCTTCCGCAGTGGTGCTTTCGACGCTGCGTTGATCGAAGGCAGCGACTTCCGTGCCGTCTTCAAGAGTCCGGGGCTGCCGCCGGCCGTGGTGGCGCCGGTGTGGCAGGCGGCGCAGGCCATCGGCCTGTGGGTGGGCGGCGAGTTGGACCTGTTCGCACGTGCCCTGCGCGACCTGCAGGCCGAACGCGCTTATGCCCCCAAGGTGCTGGCGATCACCGGGACCAACGGCAAGACGACCACGACGGCGCTGACCGGCCAACTGGTGGCCCATGCGGGCAAGAGCGTGGCGGTGGCCGGCAATATCGGTCCCAGCCTGCTGGACACGCTGGCCCAGCACGTCGATGCGGGTGCGCTGCCCGAGGTCTGGGTGCTGGAGCTGTCGAGCTTCCAGCTCGACGGCGTGCAGGGTTTCGAGCCCACGGCCGCCGTGGTGTTGAATGTGACACAGGATCATCTGGACTGGCACGGCAGCATGGAGGCCTATGGCGCCGCCAAGGCGCGCATCTTCGGCGAACACGGCCTGCTGGTGCTCAACCGCGATGACCCGGCGGTGATGGCGATGTTGCCCGAGCCGGTGCGCGTCAAGCTGCAAAAGCCCCAATGGCGCGAGTACGTGAGCTTCGGGTTCGAGATGCCGAAGCGCCCGGGCGACTTTGGCATCGAGATGGTCAATGGCATGGCCTGGCTGGTGCGCGCCATGGAGGCCGACGAAACGCAGAAGCGCAAGCGCGGCGA
Source organism: Curvibacter sp. GWA2_64_110 (assembly GCA_001797315.1). Classification (GTDB taxonomy): domain Bacteria; phylum Pseudomonadota; class Gammaproteobacteria; order Burkholderiales; family Burkholderiaceae_C; genus Hylemonella. Next base: position 62,581 of record MGPC01000035.1, on the reverse strand, counting down.
AGAGGTGGAGTTGTTCATTCAGCGACTGATGCCGGCCGATGCCCTGCGCATCCGCGGGCGGCACAACGCCACCAATGCCCTGGCCGCCCTGGCGCTGGCCCAGGCGGCGGGCTGCAGTCTGGGGAGCATGCTCTATGGCCTGCGCGAATACCGCGGTGAGCCGCACCGCGTGGAGCCGGTGGCCATCGTGAACGAGGTCGAGTACTTCGACGACAGCAAGGGTACCAACGTCGGCGCCACCGTGGCGGCGCTCACAGGACTCGGTGCCGAGCGCAAGCTGGTGGTCATTCTCGGTGGCGACGGCAAGGGGCAGGACTTTGCCCCGCTGGCCGCACCTGTGGCGCGTTATGCACGTGCGGTGGTGCTGATCGGGCGCGATGCGCCGGCCATCCGCGCTGCGATCGAGAGCAGCGGCGTACCGTTGCTGGCGGCCGGCTCGATGGAAGAGGCGGTGCAGCTGGCCAACCAGCGTGCCCACGCCGGCGATGCGGTGCTGATGTCGCCGGCCTGCGCCAGTTTCGACATGTTCGACAACTACGAGCACCGGGCCCGCGTCTTCATCGAGGCGGTGCGTGCGCTGGCGCAGGATGTAGGTCTGGCCGAAGGGGGTATGGCATGAACACCCTGGCGCAACGTTTCACCGGCTGGCTGGGCGGCATGGCGCGCCCGGCCGGCGATGCGTTGCCGGTGCGGCTGGGCGGCATGCGCGGCACGGCCGGCGGTGCGCCGGTGCGCATGTCGGGTTTCGACCAGGCGCTGGTCTGGGTGACTGTGGCGCTGCTGGTCTGGGGACTGGTGATGGTGTACTCGGCCTCGATCGCCATGCCGGACAACCCGAAGTTTGCGCGTTATGCCCATACCCATTTCCTGACCCGGCACATGCTGTCGCTGGTGGTGGCGTTCGTCGCCGCGCTGATCGCTTTCCAGGTGCCGGTGGAAACCTGGGAGAAGCTGGCGCCCTGGCTGTTCGTGATCTCGCTGGTGCTGCTGATCGCGGTGCTGATCCCTGGCATCGGCAAGGGCGTCAACGGCGCGCGGCGCTGGATTGCGCTGGGCATCATGAATTTCCAGCCTTCGGAGCTGGCCAAGTTCGCCGTGTTGCTGTACGCGGCCGATTACATGGTGCGCAAGATGGATGTGAAGGAACGCTTCTTCCGCGCCGTGCTGCCGATGGGCGTGGCGGTGGCGGTGGTGGGTCTGCTGCTGCTGGCCGAGCCCGACATGGGCGCTTTCATGGTGATCGCGGTGATCGCCATGGGCATCCTCTTTCTGGGTGGCGTCAATGCCCGCATGTTCTTCCTGATCGCCACCGTCCTGGTGGTGGCCTTCAGCATGATGATTGCCTTCAGTGAATGGCGGCGCGAGCGCATCTTCGCCTACCTCAACCCCTGGGATGAGAAACACACACTCGGCAAGGGCTATCAGCTGTCGCACTCGCTGATTGCCATCGGCCGCGGTGAGATCTTCGGCGTCGGCCTCGGCGGCAGCGTAGAAAAGTTGCACTGGCTGCCGGAGGCGCATACCGACTTCCTGCTGGCCGTCATCGGCGAGGAGTTCGGCCTGATCGGCGTGCTGACCGTGATCGGCCTGTTCCTCTGGATGACGCGTCGCATCATGCACATCGGCCGCCAGGCCATTGCCCTGGACCGGGTCTTTGCCGGTCTGGTGGCGCAGGGCGTGGGCATCTGGATGGGGTTCCAGGCCTTCATCAACATGGGGGTGAACCTTGGCGCCCTGCCGACCAAGGGCCTGACCCTGCCGCTGATGAGCTACGGCGGCTCGGCCATCCTGATGAACCTCGTCGCGCTCGCCGTGGTGCTGCGGATTGATTACGAAAACAGGCAGCTCATGCACGGAGGCCGTGTATGAGCAAGTGTGCTCTGGTCATGGCGGGCGGTACGGGCGGCCACATCTTCCCGGGCCTGGCCGTGGCGGAAGCCTTGCGTACCAAGGGCTGGCGCGTGCACTGGCTGGGCAATGCCAGCGGCATGGAGGCGACGCTGGTGCCGCCGCGCGGCTTTCCGTTCGAGACGATTGAATTCTCCGGCGTGCGCGGCAAGGGCTTCGCCACGCTGGCGCTATTGCCGTTGCGATTGCTCAAGGCCTTCTGGCAGAGCATCCGGGTGCTGCGCCGCGTGCAACCCGATGTGGTGGTGGGCCTGGGTGGTTACATCACCTTTCCGGCCGGCATGATGAGCGTGCTGCTGGGCAAACCGCTGGTGTTGCATGAGCAGAACTCGGTGGCGGGCATGGCCAACAAGGTGCTGGCGGGCGTGGCGGACCGCGTCTTTACCGCTTTCCCCGGTGTGATCAAAAAAGCCGCCTGGGTCGGCAACCCGCTGCGCGAGGCCTTCCTGAAACACCCTGAGCCGGCCACGCGTCTGGCTGGCCGCACGGGTCCGTTGCGTCTGCTGGTGGTGGGCGGCAGCCTGGGTGCCAGGGCGCTCAATGACACGGTGCCGAAGGCCCTGGCGCTGATCCCGGCCGCTGCGCGGCCGCAGGTCATCCACCAGAGCGGCGCCAAGCAGATCGACGCGCTGCGTGCCAATTACGCCGCTGCCGGCGTGCAGGCCGAACTCACGCCTTTCATCGACGACACGGCGCAGGCCTTTGCCGAGGCTGACCTCATTGTCTGCCGTGCCGGCGCCAGCACCGTGACCGAGATTGCCGCCGTCGGCGCTGCGGCGCTGTTCGTGCCTTTCCCGGCGGCGGTGGACGATCACCAGACCGCCAATGCGCGTTTCCTGGTCGACCAGGGCGCCGGCTGGCTGCTGCCGCAACAAGACATGACACCTGAACGACTGGCTGAATTGCTACAAAAAACGGAGCGAACCGCGCTTGTTTCTCTAGGGGAAAAGGCTAAAAAGCTTGCGAAAACCGAGGCCGTCGCCCAAGTGGTGGCTGCGTGTGAGGAGGTGAGCCGATGAAACACGCGATCAAACACATTCATTTTGTCGGCGTGGGCGGCTCCGGCATGTCCGGCATTGCCGAAGTGCTGTTCAACCTCGGCTACCAGATCTCCGGCTCCGACCTGGCCGATAGCGCCACGCTCAAACGTCTGACTTCGCTGGGCATCAAGACCTTCGTCGGCCATGCACCGGCCCATGTCGCCGGTGCCGATGCGGTGGTCACTTCGACCGCGGTGCAGAGCGACAACCCTGAGGTGCTGGCGGCACGCGAGAAGCGCATCCCGATCGTGCCGCGCGCCGTGATGCTGGCCGAGCTGATGCGCTTGAAGCAGGGCATTGCCATTGCCGGCACGCACGGCAAGACCACCACCACCAGCCTGGTGGCCAGCGTGCTGAACGAGGCCGGGCTGGACCCGACCTTCGTCATCGGCGGCCGCCTCAACAGTGCGGGTGCCAACGCACGGCTGGGACAGGGCGACTACATCGTGGTCGAGGCCGACGAGTCGGATGCCTCCTTCCTCAACCTGATGCCGGTGATGGCCGTGGTGACCAACATCGACGCCGACCACATGGAAACCTACGGCCACGATTTCGGCCGGCTCAAGAAGGCTTTTGTCGACTTCCTGCACCGCATGCCGTTCTACGGTACTGCCATCCTGTGCACCGACGATGCGGCGGTGCGCGAGATCGTGCCCGAGGTGTCCTGTCCGATCACCAGCTATGGCTTTGCCGAGGATGCGCAGGTGCGCGCCGTCAACGTGCGCGCGGTCGATGGCCAGATGCACTTCACCGTGCAGCGGCGCAACGGCGTGGTGCTGCCCGATCTGGAGGTGGTGCTCAACCTGCCAGGGCGGCACAACGTGCTCAATGCGCTGTCAGCCATTGCGGTGGCGGCCGAGCTCGACATACCGGACGCCGCGCTGCGCAAGGCCTTGGCCGAGTTCAAGGGCGTGGGGCGACGCTTCCAGCGTTACGGCGAGGTGCCGGCCAAGGATGGCGGCAGCTTCACCGTGATCGACGACTACGGCCACCACCCGGTCGAGATGGCGGCCACGCTGGCGGCAGCGCGCGGTGCCTTTCCCGGAAAGCGTCTGGTGCTGGCCTTCCAGCCGCATCGTTTCACGCGCACGCGTGACTGCTTCGAGGATTTCGTCAAGGTGATCGGCGAGGCCGACGCCGTGTTGCTGGCCGAGGTCTATGCCGCCGGCGAAGCACCGATCGTGGCGGCCGACGGCCGTGCCCTGGCGCGCGCCCTGCGCGTGGCGGGCAAGGTCGAGCCGGTGTTCGTGGACGACATCGCCGCCATGCCGCAGGCCATCGTGGATAACGCGCGCGACGGCGATGTCGTGATGTGCATGGGAGCCGGCTCGATCGGCGCCGTGCCGGCCAAGGTCGTGGCGTTGCAGGGCCAGAAGGCCCAGGTAGGCAAGAAGTGAGTGAGGACCAAGTGAACCTAGGGAAAGTGGCGGTGTTGATGGGCGGGTCATCCGCCGAACGCGACATTTCAATCATGTCGGGCAGCGGTGTGCTCAAGGCGCTGCGCGAGCGGGGCGTGGATGCCCATGCCTTCGATCCGTCGGAGCGGGATCTGGGCGAGCTCAAGCGCGAAGGTTTTGCACGCTGCTTCATCGCGCTGCACGGACGTTTCGGCGAAGACGGCACGGTGCAGGGGGCACTCGAACTGCTGGGTATTCCCTACACCGGCTCGGGCGTCATGGCCTCCAGCATTGCCATCGACAAGGTCATGACCAAGCGCATCTGGCGTTCGGAAGGACTGCCGACGCCGGCCTGGAAAGAAGTGGCGAGCGCAGAAGCCACGCGCGCGGCCTTCGCCGAACTCGGCGCGCCCATGATCGTCAAGCCGGCGCGCGAGGGCTCGTCCATCGGCCTGACCAAGGTGATGTCGGCCGACCAGTGCGACGCGGCCTATGCGCGGGCGGCGCAGGAGGACGAGCAGGTGCTGTGCGAGCAGTTCGTCAGCGGCGACGAGGTCACGGTGCCGGTGCTGGGCACGGGCGCCCAGGCGCGCGCGCTGCCGGTGATCCGCATCGTGGCGCCCGGCGGCAATTACGACTACCAGAACAAGTACTTCACCGACGACACGCAGTACCTGGTGCCCTGCGGCCTGCCGGCCGGCGAAGAAGCGCACATCCAGCAACTGGTGCTCAAGGCCTTCGGCGTGCTGGGCTGCCGCGGCTGGGCGCGCGCCGACGTCATGATCGACGCTCGCACCCGCCAGCCCTATCTGCTGGAGATCAACACTGCACCCGGCATGACCGGGCATTCGCTGGTGCCGATGTCGGCGCGCGCCGCCGGCATCAGCTACGAAGACCTGTGCGTGCGGCTGCTGCAGGCCGCCACGCTCGACCATCCGCAGGAGCACGGATGAACAACAGCCTGCCCGCCCCTCTGGACGTCAAGCTCATGAACCTGACCAGCAGCCTGCTGCTGGTCGCGTTCGTGCTGCTGGCGCTGGGGGCGCTGGCGGGCTGGGCGATGGCGCACCCGCTGTTTGCCATCCGCGGTGTCACGGTGGCCGGCGACGTCAACCACAACAATGCACTCACGCTGCGCGCCAATGTGGCGCCGCAGCTGCGAGGGACCTTCCTCACCATCGACCTGGCCGCAGCGCGCCGGGCTTTCGAGACCATGCCCTGGGTGCGTCGCGCCGTGGTGCGGCGCGAGTTCCCCAACCGGCTCAAGGCCATCCTGCAGGAACACCAGGCCGTGGGCTACTGGGGGGCGGAGGGCGACTCGACCCTGGTCAACAGCTTTGGCGAGGTGTTCGAGGCCAATGTGGACGAGGTGGACCAGGACGAGCTGCCGCGTCTGGATGGTCCGCAGGGCCAGTCGGCCCAGGTGCTGGCCATGTACCGAGCCTTGTTACCGCTGTTCGGGCGGCTGGAGCTGTCGATCGAGGCGCTGGAACTGACCGGCCACGGCAGCTGGCGCGCCAAGCTCGATACCGGCGCGCAGATCGAGCTCGGACGTGGTACGGAAGACGAGGTGATGGCGCGTACGCAGCGTTTTCTCGGAACCGTGACGCAGGTGGCCTCGCGTTATGGCCGCACGGTGGCGGCGCTGGAGTCGGCCGACCTGCGCCATCAGGAAGGGTATGCCGTCCGGCTGCGCGGTGTCAGCACCGTGCTGCCGGAGGCGCAGAAGGCACAGCAAAAGTAGAGAGAAACAAAGACACACAGGACCGCATATGGCAAAAGAGTACAAAGACCTGGTTGTCGGGCTGGACATCGGCACCGCCAAGGTGATGGCGGTGGTGGCCGAGGTGCTGCCCAATGGCGAACTCAAGCTCGCCGGCTTGGGCATTGCCCCGAGCAACGGCTTGAAGCGAGGCGTGGTGGTCAACATCGACGCCACGGTGCAGAGCATCCAGCAGGCCCTCAAAGAGGCTGAGCTGATGGCCGACTGCAAGATCACGCGCGTCTACACCGGCATTACCGGCAGCCATATCCGCGGCATCAACTCCAGCGGCATGGTGGCAGTGAAAGACCGTGAAGTGACGGCGGCCGACGTGGCGCGCGTGGTGGAGACCGCCAAGGCCATCAACATCTCGACCGACCAGCGCCTGCTGCTGGTGGAGCCGCAGGAATTCATCATCGACGGCCAGGACGTGCGCGAGCCGATCGGCATGAGCGGTATCCGGCTCGAGGCCAAGGTGCACATCGTTACCGGTGCGCAGAGTGCAGCCGAAAACATCATCAAGTGCGTCCGTCGCTGCGGCCTGGAAGTGGAGCAGCTGATGCTCAACCCGCTGGCCTCCAGTCTGTCGGTGCTGACCGATGATGAGAAGGAACTCGGCGTGGCCTGCGTCGACATCGGCGCCGGCACCACCGATGTGGCCGTCTTCACCAACGGCGCCATCCGCCACACGGCGGTGATCCCGATCGCCGGCGACCTCATCACCAGCGACATCGCCATGGCGTTGCGCACCCCGACCAAGGACGCCGAAGACATCAAGGTGGAAAGCGGCTTTGCCAAGCAGCTGCTGGCCGACCCCGAGACCCAGGTGGAAGTGCCGGGGCTGGGCGACCGCGGCCCGCGCATGCTCAGCCGCCAGGCGCTGGCCGGCGTGATCGAGCCGCGCATCGAGGAAATCTTCTCGCTGGTGCACCAGGTGCTGCGCGAGTCGGGCTGCGAGGAGGTGCTGTCCTCCGGCATCGTGCTCACCGGCGGCAGCTCCATCATGCCCGGCATGGTGGAGCTGGGCGAGGACATCTTTCTCAAACCGGTGCGCCGCGGCGTGCCGAAATATTCGAGCGCCCTGGCCGACATGGTGGCGCAGCCGCGCGCGGCCACCGTCATGGGTCTGCTGGAAGAGGCCCGTCTGGCGCGCATGCGCGGCTTCAAGGTGGCGCAGAAAAACGGTTCCATGAAGACGGCGATGGGCCGTGTCAAGGACTGGTTCATCGGGAATTTCTGACCATGACGCACAAGATCTGGATGGCAAGAGGAAGTCCCCACCAACGATGGCGGTGTACCGGGCCGCCGCACGCATGTGAATTCGAGAGATACCGTAAAGAAATCAAAGGCAACTGCATTACAGGAGAAACAAAATGAGCATCGAAATGATTGAAGACGAAAGCTTCAACCAAGGCACCCAGATCAAGGTGATCGGTGTCGGCGGCGGCGGCGGCAACGCTGTGGAGCACATGATCGCCAGCGATGTGCAGGGGGTGGAATTCATCTGCGCCAACACCGATGCGCAAGCCTTGACGCGCAGCAGTGCGCACAAGGTGATCCAGCTCGGCAACAGCGGCCTGGGCGCCGGCAGCAAGCCCGAGAAGGGCCGTGATGCCGCGGAGGTCGCCGAGGACGACATTCGTGCGGCTGTCGCAGGTGCCCACATGCTCTTCATCACGGCGGGCATGGGCGGTGGCACCGGCACCGGCGCGGCGCCCGTGATCGCGCGTGTGGCCAAGGAGATGGGCATCTTGACGGTCGGCGTGGTCACCAAGCCCTTTGACTGGGAGGGCGGCCGCCGCATGACCAACGCTGACAACGGCCTGGCCGAACTGGAAGCCAATGTGGACTCGCTGATCGTGGTGCTCAACGAGAAGCTGCTCGAAGTGCTGGGCGAAGACGTGACGCAGGACGAGGCTTTTGCCCACGCCAACGACGTGCTGAAGAACGCCGTCGGCGGCATCGCCGAGATCATCAACGTGCCCGGCCATGTGAACGTCGACTTCGAGGACGTGCGCACCGTCATGGGCGAACCCGGCAAGGCCATGATGGGCACGGCGGTGGCCAGCGGCCCGGACCGCGCCCGCATCGCCGCGGAACAGGCGGTGGCCTGCCCGCTGCTCGAAGGCATCGACCTCTCGGGCGCCAAGGGCGTGCTGGTGCTCATCACCGCTGCCAAGGGCAGCCTCAAGCTGTCCGAGTCCAAGCTGGCGATGAACACCATCCGTGCCTACGCCTCGCCGGATGCACACGTGATCTACGGCACCGCCTACGACGACGAGCTCGGCGACGACATCCGCGTCACCGTGGTGGCCACCGGCCTCTCCCGCCAGGGCATGCGCCGCACGGCGCCGCCGCTGCAGGTGCTGCGTACCGGTACCGACAATGTGCCGTTTCAGGTGCCTACGCTGAGCACGCCGCAGAGCGGCGGCGTTACCCCCGGCACGATGGGCGCCGGCATGATGTCGCCTGGCGTGGCTGCCGCCACCCCCGGCGTGCCGCAGCCGGACTACCAGACCATGGCCACGCCCAGCGTCTGGCGCACCAACCGCACGCAGGCCGCGGCCAAGGTGGATGCACTGTCCTCCGGCGGTATGGATGACTTCGAGATCCCCGCCTTCTTGCGCAAGCAAGCTGATTGACGGGTGCCCAGCTGCTGCGCGGCCCAATCTGAGCCTTGCGGTGCTCACCGTACTGGAGTACGGTTGCGCTCCTCAGGCTCACCTTGGAGCCGCTCGCGACGCTGGTCATCCCGCCAATCTATGGCCGCCATTGAAATTGCCACGGACACGGAAGTGCCTGCCCACTTAAAATAGCGCCGTGTTGCAACAACGAACCCTCAAATCCCTGACCCGTGCCGTGGGCGTGGGTCTGCACAGCGGCCAGCGGGTCGAGATCACGCTGCGTCCGGCCCAGCCCGACACCGGCATCGTGTTCCGGCGTGTCGATCTGGCGCAGCCGGTGGACATCCCGGTGTCGGCCCTGGCGGTGAGCGACACGCGCCTGGCCTCCACGCTGTCCAACGGCGGCGCCAAAGTGCACACGGTCGAGCACCTGATGTCGGCCTGCGCCGGGCTCGGGATCGACAACCTGTATGTGGACATCACGGCCGAAGAGGTGCCGATTCTCGATGGCTCGGCCGCATCCTTCGTCTTTTTGCTGCAAAGCGCCGGCATCGAACTGCAGAACGCGCCACGCCGCTTCATCCGCGTCATCAAGCCGGTCGAGGTACGCGAAGGCCAGGGTGCTGCCGAAAAGTGGGCCCGGCTCGACCCGTACCATGGCTACCGCTTGAGCTTCGAGATCGACTTCAGCCACCCGGCGGTGGACTCCACCGGCCAGCGCGTCGAATTCGACATGAGCGTGCACAACTACTCGCGCGACATCGCCCGTGCGCGTACCTTCGGCTTCACCAAGGACGTGGAGATGATGCGTGCCAACGGCCTGGCCCTGGGCGGCGGGCTGGACAACGCCATCGTGATGGACGACTACAAGGTGCTCAACGCCGGCGGCCTGCGCTACGACGACGAGTTCGTCAAGCACAAGATCCTCGACGCCATGGGCGACCTCTACGTGCTGGGCCGCCCGCTGCTGGCCAGCTACAGCGCCTTCCGTTCCGGCCATGCGCTCAACAACAAGCTGCTGCGCGAACTGCTGGTGCGCACCGACGCCTGGGAAACCGTCACCTTTCCCGACGAAAAGCTCGCTCCCAAGGGCTTTGCCCAGTTGGCACGCGCCTGGTAAGTCCTGTCGGCGAGGCATCCACCATGCTGCTGTTTCGCTGGCTCATCCTCCTGCTGCTGCTCGGTGCCGCCGTGTCGTTTGCCTTCTATGCCGGCACCGGTCAGCCGCGCTACAAGCGCTGGGGTCTGTTGACGCTCAAGTGGACGCTGATTGCCGCGGGGGGCTTCTTTGCCGTGTTGATTCTGGAGCGCATCGCGTAGATGCGTGGCGTCTTGATGGCTCGGGACTGATGGCGCAAACCAAGCCAGGTTCCCTGCTCGATGAAGTTATGTAAAACGTGAAGCGCTTAATGCTCCGGCTCTGACGCGCCAGCCGGAAAGCCAGCACAATCGTTGCATGAGCCTGACGAACATGCTGACCCGTTTTTTGCAGTCCACCTGGCAGATCGCCAAAACCGACCTGTCGCTGTTCAAGCAGTTCCCGCGGCTGGGACTGGCAACGCTGGCCATTGCGCTGGTGCCGGCGGCGTATGCGCTGATCTACCTCTCCAGCGTCTGGGACCCGAATGCCAAGACCAGCGACCTGCCGGTGGGCATCGTCAACCTGGACGACGGCTATGACTACCGGGGGCACATCACCAATGTCGGCGCGGAGCTGACGACCGAGCTGATCCAGTCCGGCACCTTTGGTTTTCGCACCATGGAGGATGCAGACGCCGCGCGGCAGGCGGTCAAGCTCGGCAACCTGGCGTTTGCGGTCATCATTCCCAAAGAGTTCAGTGCCAGCGCGGTGCCAGGGACGTACGCCGGCGCCGGCAAGGTGACGGTGGTTCTGTCGGAGGGCAACAACTACGCGGCCGCCGGTTTTGCGCGGCGTTTCGCGGCCGATCTCGGCCATCAGGTCAACGAGGCACTGAACGAGAAGCGCTGGGAGCAGGTGCTGGTGTCGGTCGATGGTTCGGGCAAGAGCCTGGAGATGCTGCAGGCCGGCATGGCCCAGTTGCGTACCGGTGCATCGGCCTACAACGACGGCCTGGTCCGCTACAACGCAGCGGCCGCGCAGCTGGCGCGCGGGTTCAAGCAAGTCGGCGCGAGCATCCGCACCATGGAGTCGAAACTGCCGGCGGAAGCCGAGCTCCAGACGCTCAGGAGCGGCACCCAGCGCCTGGCCCAGCGCCAGCGCGAAATGGGCGGCGGCCTGGAACTGTTGCATGGCGGGGCACGCAAGCTGACGGAGGGCGCCACGCAACTGCAGGAGGAAACTGCGGGCATTCCCTTCGTCGGCGAAAAAATTGCCGCCAGCGCCGGCGAATTGGCCGCCGGTGGTCAGCAGTTGACGGACGGGCTGACCACGGCGCTCGACGCCAACGCCCGCTTGGCCCGCGGTGCGACCAAGGTGGAAGAGGGGACGGGCAAGCTGGTGGATGGCGCGGGTGCCTTGGGCGAGGGGCTGCGTACCTTGGCCGAGAAGTTGCCGGAGGACGTGCGTCTTGATGCCTTTGCCAAAGGGGGCGACGAGCTGGTGCGCGGTGTGGCCAAGCTGCGCACCGGCATTGATCTGGTGGAGTCGGCGTTGCCGGCCTCAGTCAACAAACCCGACGGCAGCGCGCGCGGCTTGGCCGATTCGGTGGAGCCGGCGCTGGAGGTGCTGGCGCCGGTGGCCAACAACGGCAGCGCCTTCGCGCCCAACATGATCGCCATGGCCTTGTGGCTGGGGGCGGTGATGGCGCTCTATCTGTTCAACGTGCGCGTGCTGGCCGTGGAGCATGCCGGCGCGAGCGCGCTGGCCAAGACGCTGGGCAAGTTTGCCGTGCCGGCCTTGCTGGTGCTGGTGCAGACGGGCCTGACCTTTCTGACGCTGGTCTACGGGCTGGGCATCGCCGTGCCGGACTACCTCAGTTTCTCGCTGTCCATGATCACCGCGGGACAGGCTTTCCTGGCCATCGTCTTTCTGCTGCTGCGGGGGCTGGGGGAGGCCGGCAAGCTGTTTGTCATTCTGCTGCTCACGCTGCAGCTGGCGGCGGGTGGTGGCGTCATGCCGATCGAACTCACTGCCGACTTCTTCCAGGCTGTGCATGGCTGGCTGCCGTTCACCTGGGTCATCAAGTCCTTGCGTGCCAGCCTGTTCGGTGCTTTTGACAACGGCTGGCTGTCTGCATGGCTGGAGGTGATGCTGATCGGCGCGCTGGCGCTGCTGCTGGCCAGCCTGGTGCGCCGCTGGCAGACGGTGGCGGACTATAAGCCCGGGATCGAGGTCTGAGCGACGGCACACCGGGGCCGAGCGGCAGAACAGCTATCTGGTGTGTCTTGCGTAACCCTGCGTTACAGGGCTGAAGGCAAGCCGGCACAGTCCCGGCATTGCCGATGCCGCGCCACGGCACGGTTTACGCGCCGCTTCGGGTGGACGGGGTGCGCGTCAGCCTGAAACAAATGGCCACCATCGCTGCAGATGGCCAACCTAGACTTGTTGCACCGGTTCTTGTCGGGGCCATTGGATGCCCTGATCAGCCGGATTGAACGAGAAAGGGAATACACATGTTCAAAACCCGAATTGCGCTGGCCTGCGGCCTGGCGCTCACCATGGTCTGGGCTCAGGCTCAGACGGTCACCGGCAGCACCTCGACCACCACGGGCAGTACCACGGGCGGAACGACTGTCGGCACCACGACGGGCGGCGGCGCCGGCTCGACAGTGGGCACCACCCCGTTGGCCGGCACCACTGTGCCGACGGCCAGCCGGCAGCCGTTGACGCAAGGTATCAGCAGCGTGAACCGGAACTTGGTGAAAAACCCCGACAACCGAGGTCTGCAGAACGCGGCGGACCGATTGAGCGTCAACCGTGAGCGTTTCGAGTCCCACCGGGTCGAGATGGAACGGCCGCACAAGCCGGAAAAAGTCGAGCGTCTTGAAAGAGCAGAACGTCCCGAACGGGCGGAACGCCCTGACAGGGTGGCACGCCCGGAACGAATCGAGCGCCCGGAAAAGCTGTCGCGAGCGGGGCACTGAGTTCGTATCGTGCGGACAACGCCCGCTTCTGCGGGCGTTTTTTTAATGGGGAACGAAATCCCTTTTTTTCAGATTGATCAGGAGAATCGAGTGCGCATTGACGCGATCAAACATGTTGCGGCTGCCTTGTGCTGCTGCGCCGCGATGCCGTTCGCATCGGCGGCCGACGGCACGGTGAGTGTCGGGACCGGTTTCAATTACATCTCGGGTCGCTACGGCACGGCGACCACCACCGACGTCACGTCCATCCCGTTCCTGCTGAAATACGAGACGGCGGATTGGACGCTCAAGCTGACGCTGCCCTACCTGTATGTCAGCGGCGGCACCAGCGTGATCCCCGGTGTCGGCGGCGCCGACAACCGCAATCCGCGCAGTCGTACGGCCTCGGCCGAAGGTCTGGGCGATGTGGTGGCCGCCGCCACCTACGCCGCCTATTACGACAGCGCGTCGGCGCTGGGCGTCGACCTGACGGGCAAGGTCAAGTTCGGCACCGCCGACCGCGACAAGGGGCTGGGCACGGGCGAGAACGACTATTCGGCGCAGGTCGACGTGTACAAGGGTTATGGCCATTTCACCGTGTTCGGCGGCATGGGTTATACCGCACTGGGCAGCTCACCCTACCTGTCGCTCAACAACGTCTTCAACCTGACGCTGGGTGGCGCATACAAGCTCAACGACCTGACCACGGCCGGCCTGACCTACGATGCGCGCGAGCGCGTGACCTCGACATCGGGGGCGATGAGCGAGGCGATGGCCTATGTGAGCCACAAGATCGACAAGCACTGGAAGAGCCAGTTCTATCTGCTCAAGGGCTTCGAGACCGGCAGCCCGGAGTGGGGTGCCGGCGCCAACATCAACTACGCGTTCTGACGCGGGAGCGGGCGGGCCGTCGTCGCATCAGCGGCTGCGTCCCGCCCGGTACATGCCACTGGTCGAACGCGTCAGCGCCGTGGCCTTGGCGATCTGGGCCTGGGCCTGGCCGACGTGGGCGTGCGTGATGGCCAGGCCCAGCGCGTCGGCGGCGTCCGGCCCCGGCAGGCCGGGCAGCTTGAGCAGGCGCTTCACCATCTCCTGCACCTGGGCTTTTTGTGCGCGGCCGTGGCCGACCACGGCCTGCTTCATCTGCAGCGCGGTGTATTCGGCCACCGGCAGGTCGCGCGTGACCAGCGCGCTGACGCAGGCGCCGCGTGCCTGGCCCAGCAGCAGGGTGGACTGCGGGTTGACGTTGACGAACACGATCTCCACCGAAGCCGCCTCGGGCTGGTAGCACGCGATCACCTCGTGAATGCCTTCGAACAGCACCTTCAGGCGCGCCGGCAACTCGCCTTGCGCCAGGTGCAGGGTGCTGATGGTGCCGCTGGCCACATAACTCAACTGGTGGCCGGCGACATCGATGATGCCGAAGCCGGTGGTGCGCAGGCCGGGGTCGATGCCAAGGATTCTCATGGCAGCTCGGCGTTCCACAGGCGGCCCGCGATGACGGCCGAGCGTTCGGCCAGGTAGCTGGAGTTGGGCAGCTTCTCGAAGTACTTGGGGCGCGGCAGCATCACCGCCAGCCGCGCCGCCTCCAGCGGCGTGAGCCGTGATGCCGGCTTGCGGAAGTAGTGCTGTGCGGCAGCTTCGGCGCCGAACACCCCTTCACCCCATTCCACGTGGTTGAGGTAGATCTCCAGGATGCGCCGCTTGCTCAGCAGGCGCTCCAGCAGGAAGGTCAGCACGAACTCCTGGCCCTTGCGCACGAAGGTGCGTTCGCCCGAGAGAAACAGGTTCTTGGCCAACTGCTGCGTGATGGTGGAGCCGCCGACGACCTTGGGCGGCTTCACCACCCGGGCGCCATTGGCGGCCTTCTTCGCGGCCTGTGCTTCGGCCTTGGCATTCTTCTGCCAGGCTTTTTCCAGCGCGTCCCAGTCCACGCCGTCGTGGTAGGTGAAACCGTCGTCCTCCGAGGCGATCACCGCACGCTTGAGGTGGTCGGAGATGTCGGCATAGTCCACCCATTGCTGGCGCCAGCGCAGCTTGTCCTTCTCGTTCAGGAGGCGCCAGGCCTCGGAGCGCTCGAAGGCGCTGGACTGCGGGTTGACGACCACCATCAGGGCGATGCGCGCCACAAAGAACAGCTGCAGCGCCAGCAGCGCGGCCGCCAGCAGGAGGGTCCAGCGCAGCGGGCCTTTCATCGCTGTGACACCGGCGCGCTGATGCGGGTTTCCAGGGTCTGGTCGCGCGTGAAACGGAAGCGCGACACCACCACGATCTGCTCGGCCTGGCGGCGCATCGCCTGGCTGAACGCGCCGAAGGGGCCGGCGCTCTTGGCGATGGCCTGGGCACGACGGTCGAGCGTGCGGTTGCCCGAACTCTCCACCACCTCGGTGGCGAGCACGCGGCCGTCATGGTTGACGGTGACCATCATGGTCAGCTCGCCATAGAGCTTGCGGCCGCCGGCCTCGGGAAAGTTTTCCGTGCCGCGGTCCTCGATGCTGCGGCGCAGCTGGTCGTAGTACAGCGCATAGACCTCTTCGCGCGTGGCCGGGCTGATGTAGCGCTTCTTGGGTCGGGCGTTTTCCTGGTTGATGCGGCGCTCGATCTCGGCCAGCAGCTTGATCAGCTGGCGGCGCTTTTCCGCGCGGGCGGCCAGCTCGGACGCATCGCTGGGCTGGGTCGGGTCGGTCTTGGGCAGGGCGGCGATCTGCTGCTTGATCTGCGCCAGCAGCAGGGTTTGCTGCTGCTGCATGGACTGCAGCTTGCGCTGCGTTTCCGCTTCCAGTGCGTCGCCGCTGTCGCTGAACAGGGCCGAGGGCAAGGGACTGGTGGCGCGGCCGCGTTCGGCCTCGCCGCCACCGGCCATGGTGGCCTGGGCGATGGCGCGGGCCTTGTCGGGCTTCTCATGGGTGCGGGCGTTGACCAGCACCACTTCCAGCGGCGTGTCTTCGAACACGCGGTTGAAGGCCTCGGGGGCGACGATGCGCACCGTCAGCAAGACGGCATGAACGGCCACCGAGATGCCGAGGGCCAGCTGCAAGGGACTGAAGGCGCGCAGGTTCACGGAGCAGGATTATCGCCCGCGACGGGCTCGGCCTCGTTGAGGTCCACGGCAATCTCGATCGGGCCGGCGGCCAGGTGTTCGGCTTCTTCTTCCTCGGCTTCTTCCTCGGCCACGGCTTCGGGCGCGCTGTCGAGCCGCTCGATCACGGTGCCCTTCACATCGAGCGCCACTTCGTCGATCTCGCCCAGCTTCACGCGCACCTTGGCGCCGCGCGGCAGGTCCTGCGCACCGAGCACCGGTAGCACCAGCGGCAGTTCGTCGGCGCGCGCCATGTTGTCCTTGAACACGGTGGCCACCAGCTCGGTGATGCCGTTCTGTTGCACGTATTTCAGCGTCCAGAAGCGCTCGATGGCGCCCTGGTAGCCGTTGTAGGCGCTGTAGGCGGCATCGAAGCCGGAGACGATGGAGAACAGGTCGGCATCCTTCGGCTTGAAGGGCGCGGCCAGCGCCGCCGTCTTGCCATGGCGTGCGCAGGCAATGATCTGCCACTGGTTCACCAGGTCGGTGTAGCGGCGCAGCGGCGAGGTGCTCCAGGCGTAACTCTTGACGCCGATGCCGGCGTGCGGCAGCGCTTTGGTGCCCATGCGTACCTTGACGCCCGGCGCCAGGGACGCCTGGCTGCGGTAGATGCCGGGCACGCCGTGCTCGGCCAGCCACTGGCCCCAGGTGCTGTTGGCCAGGATCATGGCCTCAGCCACCATCAGGTCGAGCGGGGCGCCGCGCTGGCGCGTGCCGATCTGCACCTGCTCGTGGCCGGTTGGCTCGGCGCCATCGTTGCCGACCAGGCGGAAGGTGTAGTCCGGCCGGTTGAAGGTCTCGGGCTTGCCGCGGACCACTTCGCGCTGCGCCTTCAGGTGCAGGGCCAGGCGGTATAAAAATGATAGCTGCTCGCGCAGATGCGACGCGGGGTGCGTACCATTCTGATGCGCAAGTTCGGGGTTCTGCAGCCATTCGGCCGTGACCAGGGTGTCGAGCTGGTCGTGGCGCAGGTTGTGCGCGATCGGCACGCGTTCCAGCCGGGTCTCGTGGCCGCGGATCTCCAGCGTGGCTTCGTCGAGCGCCACGTAGAGCGAAACCGCCGGGCAGTCGCGCCCCTCTTGCAGGGTGTAGCGCTGCACCACCTCGTCGGGCAGCATGGTGAGCTTGTAGCCCGGCATGTAGACGGTGGACAGGCGTGCCCGGCCGACGTTGTCGATCGCGTCGCCACGCTGCACGGCCAGGCCCGGCGCGGCGATGTGGATGCCCACCGTCACCGTGCCGTCGCCCAGGCCCTGCACCGAGAGTGCATCGTCGATTTCGGTAGTGGCCGAGTCGTCGATGGAAAAGGCCTGCACGGTGGCCAGCGGCAGCTCGTCGCGGATCTCGGGTGCTTGCAGCGGCGGGAAGCCGTAGCCCTTGGGGAAATTCTCGAACAGGAAGCGCCGCCAGTGGAACTGGTAGGGCGAATCGATGGCGCCGGCTTTCTGCAGCAGGTCCAGCGGTGCCGTGTGGCTGGCGCGCGAGGCCTCGACCACGGCCTTGTACTCGGGCGCGTTCTTGTCGGGCTTGAACAGGATCTTGTAGAGCTGTTCGCGCACCGCCTGCGGGCACTCGCCTTTGGCCAGGGCGGCGGCCCAGTCCTCGATCTGCAGTTGCAGCACGCGTTTCTTTTCGATCGCCGCCAGCGCCTGCTGGATGATCTCGGCCGGTGCCTTCTTGAAGCGTCCCTTGCCGGCGCGGCGGAAGTAGTGCGGCGCCTCCTGCAGGCGCAGCAGCGCCGCCGTCTGCTGCGGCAGCGTGGGCGGGTCCTGGAAATAGACGCTGGCGAGGTCGGCAAAACCGAACTCGTCTTCCGGTGCGAACTCCCAGGCCAGATCGAGTTCGATGCTCTGGCTCAGGGGCTGGGCGGCACTCAGCAACTCGGCCGGGCCGGGCTTCTCGAACTTGAGCAGCACGTTGGTGGCTTTCACCTTGACGCGCTTGCCGGATTCCAACTCGACCTGGATCGAGGCCTCGGCCTCGGACAGGATCCGTCCGGCGAGGAATTTGCCGGCTTCATCAAACAATGCATACATGGGTGCAATTGTCCCATGCCCCTCATGGCGAGCGGGGAGAGGCGTCGCGACACGCCCGTTGGGCAGCCCGGGGTGTGTCCTTTCAGCTCAGGTCGAGAAAGGTCAGCACTTCGTCCAGGTAATCGGCAAACTCGCTGATGGCGTGGTCGCTGCCTTCGAGCAGCCGGATCTGCGCGCCCGGGTAGCGGCCCGTCATCTCGCGCCAGTCGAGCACTTCATCGCCCTTGGCAATCAGCGCGTAGTAGCGCTCGGGCCGGGTGACGGCCGGGCAGTGCAGGGCATGCAGTTCGTCGACGAACTCGGGACGGAAGAAAAAGCGCTCGCCAGGGTCGTGCCAGGCGGTCTGCTCGCCGATGTACCTGGCCAGGTCGCGTGCCGGGTGCACGGCCGGGTTGAGCAGGGCGGCGCGGCAGCCGGTCTGCTCGGCCACCCAGGTGGCGTAGAAGCCGCCGAGCGACGAGCCCACGACCGCCATCTTGTCGCGGGGCCAGCCGGCAATGCCCTGCATCACCAAGGCCATGGCCTCGCGCGGTGAGGGCGGCAGCTGCGGGCACCACAGCGTCACCTGGGGGTGCTGCGCTTCGATGCGCTGGCGCACCAGCTGCGCCTTGGTCGAGCGGGGGGATGAGCGAAAGCCGTGCAGGTAGAGCAGGTGGGTGGTGGCCATGGCAGGTGGTTGTATCGTGCAGCGGCTATCGTAGGCCATGCGGGATGCTCTCCCATGAACATGGGAGGAACCGGCATGGCCAGCACCGGCAGCTGCGGCTATGCTCGCAGCCAAGGGGGATGCCTGGCGATGCAAGTGTGGCGTGTACTGGTGGTGGAGGACGATCCGCAGATGCGGGAGTTCTTTGTGGCGAGCGTGTCGCGCTGCGCCGAGCTGCAGCTCGCCGGCAGCGTGGGCTCGGTGGCCGAGGCGCGCGCCTGGCTCGATGACGGCGCCCACACCGTTGACGTGCTGCTGGTTGACCTGGGCCTGCCCGACGGCAGCGGGCTGGAAGTGATCCGCCACGCCGTCGGACTGCACCCGCGCTGCGAACCGCTGGTGATTTCGATGTTCGGCGACGAGGACAATGTGCTGGCCAGCATCGAGGCCGGCGCCCTGGGCTACATCCACAAGGACTCGGCGCCCGGCGACATCGCGCAGACCATCCTGGAGATGAAGGCCGGCGCCTCGCCGATCTCGCCCATGATCGCGCGCAAGGTGCTGGCCAAGTACGCAAGTTCGAAGCAAAAAACGGCTGGGGCCCTTGTGGAATCTGCGGGAAGTGCTATAAAAAAAGGTGCGATCGAGCCGCCGCCCACGTTGTTGTCGCCGCGCGAGCAGGAGGTGCTGGCCCTGATTGCGCGGGGTTTTTCCTATGCCGAGATTGCGCGCCTGCAAGCGGTGAGCGTGCACACGGTGCAGACCCACATCAAGAACCTGTATGCCAAGCTGTCCGTGCATTCCAAGAACGAAGCAGTGTTCGAGGCCTCGCGCCTGGGCCTGCTGCCGCCGAATGCCTGAAGGGGCCGCGCTGGCCCGGCTGCTGCGGGTGTTGCTGCTGTGGGGCTGCCTGTTGCCTGTTGCGCAGGCTGCGCTGCTGGAGTTGCGGACCGCCCGGGTCAGCACCACGCTGCCGGGGGAGAGTGCGCCGCGCGAGGTGGCGCTGCCCTACCACTGGGACCATGTGCACCAGCAGCAGCCGGGTCAGGCGGTGTTTGAAATCCCGTTCACGTTGCCGAGCGAACCGACGGGTCCCCATGCGGTGAATTTCGCACGCGTGGGCAACACGGCGGAGATCTGGCTCAACGGCATGCTGCTGTCGCGTTATGGCGATGTGCGCAGCCCCAATGGGGCCGACTATGCCAAGGCACCGCAGTACGTGCCGATTCCGGCCCAGCTGCTGCACCAGAGCAACCTGTTCCGCATCATCATCCATGCCGACGGCGGGCGCCGGGGTGGCTTGTCGTGGGTGACGGTCGGTCCCGAGGATGAGGTGCGCGAGCTGTTCAATCAGCACTACCGCTGGCGCGTCACGGGGTCGATTGCCGTGGCCGTCTTCAGTCTGGTGGTGGGCGTGCTGGCCTTGCTGCTGTGGCTGACGCAGGCCGAACCCGGGCGCGACGGCGGCAGCCGTCTCGAAGGGCTGTACCTCAGTGCCGGTCTGGCCGAGCTGTGCTGGATGCTGCGCCTGAGCGATGCGGCCATCACCCAGCCGCCGCTGGCCTGGCCCTGGTGGGGCGTGCTGCAGACCGTGGCCTATGCCGGCTGGATCTGTTGTGCCGCGCTGTTTTGCCACCAGGTGATGGGCTGGCACCGGCATGCGAGCATGCGCTGGGTGCGGCTGGCGCTGGGAAGCCTGTTTCTGACCTCGGCCCCCGTGGCGTACTGGGCCTTGAGCCGGCATGCCGACCGGTACCTGACGGTCTGGTACGGCTTTGCCAGCTTTCTCTTCATCGGCTACGGCGTGCTTTACGTCTGGTCGGCGCTGCGGCGGCCGACCACCGAGCGGATGCTGGTGGCGGCCGCCGGGGTGTTCAATGTGCTGGTGGGCTTTCGCGACTGGCTGGTGATCCGTGCCGGCGACAACTTCGGCGAAGTGTCCTGGATGCGTTATTCCTCGGTGCTGTTCGGCCTGGCGCTCGGTTACATCGTGATCACGCGCTTTCGCGAGGCCAGCGCCCAGGCGCGCGACCTGATGGCCAACATGGCAGCCAAGGTGCAGGAAAAGGAGCGGGCGCTGGCGGCCAGCTACCGCCAGTTGGAACAGCTGGCACGCGAACAGGAGCGCGCCGCCGAGCGTACGCGCATCCTGCGCGACATGCACGACGGCGTGGGCTCGCACATCAGCGCCGCCATCCGGCAGCTGCAGTCGGGCAAGGCCAGCACCGACCAGTTGCTGCAGACGCTGCGCGACTCGCTCGACCAGCTCAAGCTCTCGATCGACGCCATGAACCTGGCCCCGGGGGATCTCACGGCGCTGCTGGCCAATCTGCGCTACCGGCTGGAACCGCGGTTCAAGGCCTCCGACATCGAGCTGCAATGGGACGTGGACCTGCTGCCGCCGCTGCTGCGACTCGACGCCAAGGCCATGCGCCAGCTGCAGTTCATGGTGTTCGAGGCGTTGTCCAACGTGCTGCAGCACGCGCAGGCCAGCGTGCTGCGCATCGAACTGCGCGCCCTGCCCGGCGGCGGCGCGCAGCTGCGCGTGATCGACAACGGCCGCGGCTTCGACCCGGCGCGCGTGCAGCGCCGGGGCTTGAGTTCGCTGCGCGAGCGCGCCGCTGCCATCGGGGCGCGGCTGGGCATCGTCAGCGCGCCGGGCTGCACGGTGGTGGAAATCGTGCTGGACTGACCGGCAGCGGCGTGCCAGTCGCAGGATAATGGCGCATGGCCGTCGTATTTGAAAGACCTTCCCTGCCGCAGCGGATGATGCCTCTGTTCCGAGGCTTCGACGGTCCGCTGGCGTTTGCCGTGTTCCTGCTGGCCTGTGCGGGCCTGCTGACCATGTTCTCTTCGGGCTACGACCACGGCACGCGCTTTCTGGACCACAGCCGCAACATGCTGATCGCCGGGTTCATCATGTTCGTGGTGGCGCAGATCCCGCCGCAGCGGCTCATGGCGTTTGCCGTGCCGCTGTATGTGCTGGGCGTGACCCTGCTGATCGCGGTGGCGGTGTTCGGCATCACCAAAAAAGGCGCCAAGCGCTGGGTCAATGTGGGCGTCATCATCCAGCCCAGCGAAATCCTCAAGATCGCCATGCCGCTGATGCTGGCCTGGTGGTTCCAGAAACGCGAGGGCCAGTTGCGTCCGCTGGACTTCCTGGTGGCCGGCGCACTGCTGGCGGTGCCGGTGGGGCTGATCGTCAAGCAGCCCGACCTGGGTACGGCCATCCTGGTGCTGGCCGCCGGCCTGTCGGTGATCTTCTTTGCCGGCCTGAGCTGGAAACTCATCATTCCGCCGGTGCTGCTGGGTGTGGTGGGGATTGTCCTGGTGATCTTCTTCGAACCGAGGCTGTGCGCCGACGGCGTGCGCTGGCCGGTGCTGCACGACTACCAGCAGCAGCGCATCTGTACCCTGCTCGATCCCTCGCGCGACCCGCTGGGCAAGGGCTTCCACATCATCCAGGGCATGATCGCCATCGGCTCGGGCGGCGTGCTCGGCAAGGGTTTTATGCAGGGCACGCAGACCCACCTGGAGTTCATTCCCGAGCGCACCACCGACTTCATCTTCGCCGCCTTCTCCGAGGAATTCGGCCTGCTCGGCAACCTGCTGCTGATCGGCGGCTTCATCTTCCTGGTTCTGCGCGGCCTGGCCATTGCGCTGGAGGCGCCGACGCTGTTCGCGCGCCTGCTGGCCGGCAGCATCACGCTCATCTTCTTCACCTATGCTTTCGTCAACATGGGCATGGTCAGCGGCATCCTGCCGGTGGTGGGCGTGCCGCTGCCCTTCATCAGCTACGGCGGCACCGCCATGGTGACCCTGGGCCTGGGCCTGGGCATCCTGATGTCGATCGCCAAATCCAAGCGCCTGGTCCAGTCATGACGGCGTCGCCGGAAAAATTTCCGGTTGCCGTGATCGGCGTCGGCAACATGGGCGGCGCCATGGCGACCAATCTGCTGGCGCGCGGCTGGCCAGTGCATGTGTGCGACGTGGTGCCGCGGCGGGTTCGCGATCTGGAGTCATTGGGGGCTCTGGGCTGCGATAGTGCTTCGCAGGCAGCTATCAATTCTGTAGCGGTCATTGTCTGCGTGGTCGATGCCGCCGAATGCGAGCAGGTGCTATTCGGCCCGGACGGGGCCGCCGCCGTGATGCAGCCCGGTCAACTGGTGCTGCTGTGCCCGACCATCGCGCCCGAAGACACCGAGTCGCTGGCGCAACGGCTGGCCGAGCGCGGCCTGGCGGTGCTCGATGCGCCGATGTCGGGCGGCCCGGCCCGGGCGCGCGACGGCAGCATGAGCCTGATGGTGGCCGGCGCCGAGGACGTGTACCAGCGCTTTGCGCCCTTGCTCACGGCCCTGTCGTCCCGGGTGTTTCGCATCAGCGGGCGCGTGGGCGACGGCGCACGCACCAAGCTGGTCAACAACCTGCTCGCCGGCATCAACCTGGTGGGGGCGGCCGAGGTGCTGGCCATGGCGCGCGCCATGGGCCTGGACGCCGAACGCACGCTCGATGTGATCGAGCAGTCCAGCGGCCAGAGCTGGATCGGCGCCGACCGCATGCGCCGCGCCATTGCCGGCGACTATGCGCCGCGTGCCCACATGACGCTGCTGGAGAAGGACACGCGGCTGGCCGTGCAGGCGGCGGCTGCAGCCGGTTTTGACGGGCCCTTGGGTGCGGCGGCGGCGGCCGTGTTTGCCCATGCCAGCGCCGCCGGCCTGGCCGAACTGGATGATGCCGCCGTGCTGCAGTGGCTCGAAGACCACCGCCGCTAGCCCCCACGTCGCGGCGGGGGATCGCCGCGGCCTAAAATGAAACCATGATTTCCCGCGAACCCACCCTGGAGCGCCTGGCCATTGCCAGGGATCTGCTGCTCACGCCCTTCGGGCTCGACGAGTCCCACCTCACGCGCGCGCTGGCCGAAATCCGCGCCCACCGGGTGGACGACGCCGACCTGTATTTCCAGTACACGCGCAGCGAGGGCTGGAGCCTGGAGGAGGGCATCGTCAAGACCGGGTCCTTTTCCATCGACCAGGGCGTTGGCGTGCGCGCCGTCAGCGGCGAGAAGACCGCCTTTGCCTATTCGGACGACATCTCCGAAGCCTCGCTGCTCGACGCCGCCCACACGGTGCGCACCATCTCCAGCGCAGCCAAGTCGGCGCGCGTGAAAGCCGGAACACCCAAGATCGCTTCGGCGCGCTCGCTCTATCCGGGCATGGACCCGATTGCCACGCTCGACAGCACGGCCAAGGTCAAGCTGCTTGAAACCGTGGAGCAGATGGCGCGCACCCGGGACCCGCGCGTGGTGCAGGTCATGGCCGGTCTGGCGGGCGAGTACGACGTGGTGCTGGTGGCGCGCGCCGACGGCACGCTGGCCGCCGACGTGCGGCCGCTGGTGCGCCTGAGCGTGACAGTGATCGCCGAACAGGCCGGCCGGCGCGAGATGGGCTCGTCCGGCGGCGGCGGCCGTTTCGGCCTGGCCTATTTCGACGAAGCCCGCATTCGCCAGTATGTCGACGAGGCGGTGGATGCGGCGTTGACCAACCTCGACTCGCGCCCGGCCCCGGCTGGCGAGATGACGGTTGTGCTCGGCCCCGGCTGGCCCGGCGTACTGCTGCACGAGGCCATCGGCCACGGGCTGGAAGGCGACTTCAACCGCAAGGGTTCGAGCGCGTTTTCCGGTCGCATCGGCCAGCGCGTGGCGGCCAAGGGCGTGACGGTGCTGGACGACGGCACCATCGCCGACCGGCGCGGCTCGCTCAACGTCGACGATGAGGGCAACGCCAGCCAGCGCAACGTGCTGATCGAAGACGGTATCCTCAAGGGCTACATGCAGGACGCCATGAACGCGCGCCTGATGAAGGTGCGGCCCACCGGCAACGGCCGGCGTGAAAGCTACGCCCACATCCCGATGCCGCGCATGACCAACACCTACATGCTCGGCGGCGACAAGACGCCCGAGGAAATCGTGGCCAGCATCAAGAAGGGGCTGTACGCCACCAACTTCGGCGGCGGCCAGGTGGACATCACCTCCGGCAAGTTCGTCTTCTCGGCCAGCGAGGCCTACTGGGTGGAAAACGGCAAGATCCTGTACCCGGTCAAGGGCGCCACCATCGTCGGCAACGGCCCCGATGCGCTGACGCGCGTGACCATGATCGGCAACGACATGCAGCTCGACAGCGGTGTCGGCACCTGCGGCAAGGAAGGCCAGAGCGTGCCGGTGGGCGTGGGGCAGCCGACTCTGCGCATCGACGGGCTGACGGTGGGCGGTACGGCATAAGGTGAAACACCCCCAGGCTCCATGCACTGCGTGTCATTTCGCCACGCCCCTTGCAGGGTGCAACGCCAGTGGCCCGGCCTAGCCGGTTCCACGGCGTTTCCCGCTTAGATCGTTTCATGCGTCCGTGTTGCGTGATGTGCGGCGGATCCACTGGCCTGGACCTGTGCTATATTGCAGCCATGGTTTCGACCCGTTCCTACTTTTTTGGCTATTTTTGGTTCTCAAGCGCCGTCGGCGGAAGAGAGTTCTGAACGTACCCACAAGAAACGTACCGAATTCCACCAAACCGCCGGCCAGTCCGGCGGTTTTTTTTTGACCGGATCACACAGCAAATCCCGAGCACAAGGAGCGACACGATGACTGCCAAAGCACAACCCACCAGTACCGATGCCTGGTATGCGCATCCCGGTGACAAGACCAGCCGCACCGACGACGAACGTATCAAGGACATCACTGTGTTGCCTCCGCCCGAACATCTGATCCGCTTTTTCCCCATCGAGGGAACGCCCGTGGAGAGCCTGATCTCCCACACCCGCCACAGCATCCACAACATCATGGCCGGCAAGGACGACCGCCTGCTGGTGGTCATCGGCCCGTGCTCCATCCACGACCCGGCCGCCGCGCTCGAATATGCCCGCCGCCTGAAGGCGCAGCGCGAAAAATACAAGGACACGCTGGAGATCGTGATGCGCGTCTACTTCGAGAAGCCGCGCACCACGGTGGGCTGGAAGGGCCTGATCAACGACCCCTACCTGGATGAGAGCTACCGCATTGACGAGGGCCTGCGCATTGCGCGCCAGCTGCTGATCGAGATCAATCGCCTGGGCCTGCCGGCCGGCAGCGAGTTCCTCGACGTGATCTCGCCGCAGTACATCGGCGACCTGATCTCCTGGGGCGCCATCGGCGCGCGCACCACCGAGAGCCAGGTGCACCGCGAACTGGCCTCCGGCCTGTCGGCCCCGATCGGCTTCAAGAACGGCACCGACGGCAACATCCGGATTGCCACCGACGCCATCCAGGCGGCCGCGCGCGGCCACCACTTCCTGTCGGTGCACAAGAACGGCAAGGTCGCCATCGTGCAGACCAACGGCAACAAGGACTGCCACGTCATCCTGCGTGGCGGCAAGGCGCCGAACTACGACGCTGCCAGTGTCGAGGCCGCGTGCAAGGAGCTGGCCGCATCCAAATTGCCGGCCACCCTGATGGTGGACTGCAGCCATGCCAACAGCAGCAAGCAGCATGAGAAGCAGCTCGATGTGGCGCGCGACATTGCGGCCCAGATGGCAGGCGGTTCGCGCCATATCTTCGGCGTGATGGTGGAGAGCCACCTGCATGCCGGCGCGCAGAAGTTCACGCCGGGCAAGGACGATGCCTGCAATCTGGAATACGGCAAAAGCATCACCGATGCCTGTCTGGGCTGGGACGACTCGCTGGAAGTGCTGGAAATCCTGTCCGGCGCGGTCAAGGCGCGCCGGGAGCGCTAAGGCGCGCCGGCCCTGTCGATCAGGGCCCGGGCCCAGCTCTGGGCTTCGGCCATGGTTTCAAAGGTCTGGAACGGCCGGTCGGCGTCGGCAAAGATCTTGACAAAGTGGGGGGTCATGAACTGGCCCCCCTCGACTTCGGGGGCAATGACATACGCCGTGGCCACCGGAGTGAGTTCCGGCGGCGTCTTGCGGATCAGATCGGCATACCGCTGCAGGCCGTCCGGGGTGATCAAGGCGCTTTTCTTGATGGTGCAGATGCTGACCCAGGGGCCGTCCAGCTTCAGTGCTTGCAGGAAATTCGACTGGGCGACCGCCAGGCAGTCCACCAGCTCCTTGTTGAAAGGGCCGGTGGATTCGTAATGGTGCAGGTTGCCCTCCATCCAGATATCAACCTGCCCGTGCGGGGCGAACGGCGTACTCTTTATCTGGGTGGTGCTGCTTTTCAGTGGTTTGTCGGAAGTCATGGCATGTCCCCGAAGACAAACAAAAAACGGTTCGATGTCATCTTATCGGCATATCCGCGCCAGTGCCGCAGGGTGGCCGGCAGGGACAGGTTCAAGCCGGCCAATCTGTTGCCCCTCTCCTGTGTGCGACGGGAACTACTTTTCTTGTAGCGCTTGCAGCAGCTTGAGGTGAATGCCGCCGAAACCGCCGTTGCTCATGCACAGGATGTGATCGCCCGCTTCCGCACTGGCGACCACCTGGCGAACCAGTTCGTCTATCGTGTTCGCCACTTGCACCCGTGCGCCCATGGGGGCCAGGGACTCGCGCGCATCCCAGCCCAGGCCGCCAGCATGGCAAAAAGCCAGGTCGGCATCCTCCAGGCTCCAGGGCAACTGTGCCTTCATGGTGCCCAGCTTCATGGTGTTGGAGCGCGGCTCGAATACCGCCAGGATGCGGTGATCCGGCCCGACCTTGCGGCGCAGGCCGTCGAGTGTGGTGCGGATGGCCGTCGGGTGGTGGGCGAAGTCATCGTAGACCGTGATGCCGTGGACGCTGCCGCGCACTTCCATGCGGCGCTTGACGTTCTGGAACTCACCCAGGGCGCGTGCAGCCACCTCAGGTGCCACGCCCACATGCTCGGCTGCCGCGATGGCCGCCAGCGCATTGAGTTGGTTGTGAATGCCAGTGAGTGTCCACTCAAGCTTGGCAACAGGCTGGCCTTGGCGTAGCACGTCAAAGCGGTGTGGTTCGCCGTGGGCCGAGAAATCGCTCACCGCTGCGCCGAAGCTGCGTACCTCACTCCAGCAGCCGGCGTGCAGCACGCGTGCCAGGCTCTCTTCCAGGCCGTTGACCACGACGCGTCCTGAGGCGGGCACGGTGCGCACCAGATGGTGGAACTGGCGTTCGATGGCGGCCAGGTCGTCGAAGATGTCGGCGTGGTCGAACTCCAGGTTGTTGAGCACGGCCGTGCGTGGCCGGTAGTGCACGAACTTGCTGCGCTTGTCGAAAAAGGCCGTGTCGTATTCGTCGGCCTCGATCACGAACAGCGGACGCTGATCCGCCGGGGTCTTGGCGTGGGGGCGAACTGGCGCGCCAAGCCGGGCTGACACGCCGAAGTTCATGGGTACGCCACCGACCAGAAAGCCCGGCTGCAGGCCGGCAGCCTCCAGGATCCAGGTCAGCATCGAGGTGGTGGTGGTCTTGCCGTGGGTGCCGGCTACTGCCAGCACATGGCGGCCCTGCAGCACATGCTCGGCCAGCCATTGAGGGCCGCTGGTATAGGGCAGCCCGGCTTCCATGATGGCCTCCATCAGGGGGAATTTGGGGCTGCCGTCGGCCAGGCGGGCTCGGCTGACCACGTTGCCGATCACGAACATGTCCGGGCGCAGTGCCAACTGCTCGGCGCCGAAGCCCTCGATCAGCTCAATGCCGAGCGCGCGCAGCTGGTCGCTCATCGGCGGGTAGACGCCGGCATCGCAGCCGGTGACCTTGTGGCCCGCTTCGCGGGCGAGGGCAGCCAGTCCACCCATGAAGGTGCCGCAGATGCCGAGGATGTGAATATGCATGGCCCGATTCTAGGGGGAGGTGGCAGGTGTCCTTGCGACCGCCTGGGTATCAAGCGCAGGTGCACAATACCCCCGGCATGAGCAAACAGGAAATTGCCGCCGCGGCGGCGCAGATGGTGGTAGACGAGGGGCTGGAGTATGGCCTGGCCAAGCGTCGCGCTGTGCGCCAGCTTGGCTTGCCGTCACGCACGCCGTTGCCTGGCAATGACGAGGTGGAGGATGCGGTGCGTGAGTACATCGCGGTGTTCTGCGCCGACACCCAGCCGGCTGAACTGCAGGCGCTGCGGCGCCTGGCTCTGCAATGGATGGAGCGGCTGACCCTGTTCCGGCCCTACCTGGGCGGGGCGGTCTGGCACGGCACGGCGACCCGTTTGTCGGATATTTACCTGCAGCTGTTTTGCGATGATGAAAAATCGGCCGAAATCGCCTTGATCGATCAGGGGGTGTCCTATGAGCCGCGCACCGTGACCGGCTTTCACCATGAGCCGGTGGAGGTCCTGAGTTTTCATGCCCGCTGTCCGGAACTCGGCGAGACAGTCGGTGTCCATTTGATGCTCCATGACCTCGACGACATGCGTGGCGCTTTGCTGCGGGACACGAAAGGTCGGGTGCCGCGTGGAGATTTAACGGCTGTTCGCCGATTGTTGGCAGACATTGAGTCCACTTGAGGATGTTTTGTGAGTTTTGAAAATGAGTTGAAACCTTCCCGGCGGCACTGGTTGTATGCGGCGGTCGCCGCTGTGGCGGGTCTGGGGGGAGCGGGCTGGGCCTGGCGGAAGTTTTCCCCCAAACCAGTCGACGACCAAGCGGCGCTGGCTTTGTGGTCGCTGTCCTTCGAGACGCCGACGGGGGCGACACTGGCAATGGAAAGCCTGCGAGGGCGGCCCTTGCTGATCAATTTCTGGGCCACCTGGTGCCCGCCCTGCATCGAGGAATTACCTTTATTGGATGCCTTTTATAAGGAAAATGCTGCTAAAGGTTGGCAAGTTTTTGGTTTGGCGGTGGATAAAACTGCTCCGGTGCGTGATTTTCTGGTTAAACAACCGCTGGCTTTCCCGGTCGCTTTGGCTGGCATGGAAGGCGTTTCCTTAAGCAAATCACTGGGCAACGTCAGTGGCGGCCTGCCTTTTTCTGTGGTGCTGGGCGCTGACGGCGTGATCCGGAATCGTAAAATTGGCAAGGTCTCCCCGTCCGATTTGGCGCTCTGGCGTGAGTTAAAGTAGGGCTTGCAACACATCCTTTATGATGGCGGCCGGCAAATGTCTGCCCTTTTGTTTTTTGGAATTCCCGAAATTTGGGTGGAAATCGCTTCAGTTCAAAGTAAATTGAAGCAATCTTTAGGAAAAACGTTGGAGATCCCATGGATTTGCGAAAACTCAAGACCCTGATTGACCTGGTGTCCGATTCCAATGTGTCGGAACTCGAAATCACCGAAGCCGAAGGCAAGGTGCGTATCGTCAAAGGCGGCGGTGCCATGGTTCAGGGCTATTCGCTGCCTGCGGTGCCCATGGCGGCTGCGCCGGCCGCCGTCGCTGCCGCACCTGCTGCGGCCCCGGTGCCTGCTGCGGCCCCGGCTGCGCCGGTCGTCACCGGTCATACCGTCAAGTCGCCCATGGTTGGCACGTTCTACCGCTCGGCCTCGCCCGGCGCCAAGGCGTTTGTCGAACTGGGTTCGGTGGTCAAGGAAGGCGACACCCTGTGCATCATCGAGGCGATGAAGATCCTCAACGAGATCGAAGCCGACAAGGCCGGTACCGTGACGCAGATCCTGGGCGAGAACGGCCAGGCCGTGGAATACGGCCAGCCCCTGTTCGTCATCGAATAAGGCAACTCGTCTCATGTTCAAAAAGATTCTGGTTGCCAACAGGGGAGAAATCGCCCTGCGGATTCAGCGTGCTTGCCGCGAACTGGGCATCAAGGCCGTGATGGTCTATTCCGAAGCCGATCGCGAAGCCAAGTACGTCAAGCTGGCGGAAGAGGCGGTGTGCATCGGTCCGGCACCGTCCGGGCAGAGCTATCTCAATATGCCGGCCATCATTTCGGCGGCGGAAGTGACCGATGCCGAGGCCATTCACCCCGGCTATGGCTTTCTGAGCGAGAACGCCGACTTTGCCGAGCGTGTCGAGCAAAGCGGGTTCCAGTTCATCGGTCCGACACCCGAGTCCATTCGCATCATGGGCGACAAGGTATCGGCCAAGCAGGCCATGATCAAGGCCGGCGTGCCCTGCGTACCCGGCTCGGAGGGCGAACTGCCGGACGATCCGGTGCAGATCCGTCGCATCGCCAAGGCCATCGGCTACCCGGTGATCATCAAGGCGGCCGGCGGCGGCGGCGGGCGCGGCATGCGCGTGGTGCACACCGAAGCGGCGCTGATCAATGCGGTACAGATGACCAAGGCCGAGGCCGGTGCCGCCTTCAACAACCCGGCGGTCTACATGGAGAAATTCCTGCAGAATCCGCGCCATATCGAGATCCAGGTGCTGGCTGACAAGCATCGCAATGCCGTCTACCTGGGCGAGCGCGATTGCTCCATGCAGCGGCGCCACCAGAAGATCATCGAGGAAGCGCCGGCGCCGGGCATCCCGCGCAAGCTGATCGACAAGGTCGGCGAGCGCTGTGTGGCGGCCTGCAAGAAGATTGGCTACCGCGGTGCCGGTACCTTCGAGTTCCTGTATGAAGACGGCGAGTTCTATTTCATCGAAATGAACACGCGTGTGCAGGTGGAGCATCCGGTGACCGAAATGATCACCGGCGTGGACATCGTGAAGACGCAGATCATGGTGGCGGCCGGCGAGAAGCTGCCGTTCACGCAGCGCGACATCCAGATCCGTGGCCACGCGATCGAATGCCGCATCAATGCGGAAGATCCCTACAAATTCACACCGTCACCGGGTCGCGTCACCATGTGGCATGCACCCGGCGGGCCGGGCGTGCGGGTGGACTCGCATGTCTATACCAACTACTTCGTGCCGCCGAACTACGATTCGATGGTCGGCAAGATCATCGTCCATGGCGATACGCGTCAGCAGGCCATGGCGCGCATGAGCACAGCGCTGGGTGAGACCCTGGTCGAGGGCATCAACACCAATATTCCGCTGCACCGTGAGCTGATGGCCGATGCCAAGTTCATGGCTGGCGGGACCAACATCCACTACCTTGAGGAGTGGATGGCGCGCCACAAACGCTAGGCAGCGGCCATGCATGAACTGAGTCTGTTGTGCCCGCAGGAGCGGGTCGAAGTCCTGAGCGATGCGCTCGATGCGCTCGATGCCCTGAGCGTCAGTGTCGAAGATGCCGATGCGCAGACCGAGGCCGAGCAGGCTTTGTTCGGTGAGCCCGGCATGCCGCCGCCGCAGGACGGTTGGCAGCGCTCGCGCATGCTGGCTCTGTACCCGACACAAGCGGCGGCCAGCGAGGCGGCAGCCTTGCTGCAGGCGCAGGATTTCTTCGACGGTTGCCGCCTGCTCGGCATCAGCGAAGTGCCCGAGCAGGACTGGGTGCGTCTGACGCAGTCGCAGTTTGCACCGGTGGAAATCACGCCGGATTTCTGGATTGTGCCGACCTGGCATGAGCCGCCGGCACAAGCCAAGACCATCATCCGGCTTGACCCCGGTCTGGCCTTCGGCACTGGCACGCACCCGACCACCCGCATGTGCCTGCGTTGGATCGCGTGCCATGCCGCCGACGAGGGGGGGCTGGGCCGGGTGCTTGATTACGGTTGTGGTTCCGGCATTCTGGCGATCGGTGCTGCCAAGCACGGCGCGCGTGAGATCGATGCGGTCGACATTGACGAGGCGGCCGTGACATCGACCATCCTCAATGCGCAGGCCAACGAGGTCGCGCTCAACGCGGGCCTGCCCGATGCGGCCAGCGGCCAGTACCGGACGGTGCTGGCCAATATCCTGGCCACGCCGCTCAAAGTCTTGGCGCCCTTGCTGTGCGCCCGGGTGGCGCCGGGTGGGGCGCTGGTACTGGCGGGCATCCTGGAGCGGCAGGCCGAGGAGTTGAAGCTGGCTTATGCACCCTATTGCCAGTTGACGGTGAGCGACGCGGAAGACGGCTGGATCCTGATGACGGCCAGCTTCTGACCGGGGCCGGGGCGGCGCTCTACAATCCCGACCTCATGAGCCTGATCACCCGTTGCCCCGCTTGCCGGACGATGTTCAAGGTCGTGCCCGACCAACTGCGCATTTCCGGGGGCTGGGTGCGCTGCGGCCAATGCGACGAGGTCTTTGATGCCTCGTCGAATTTGCAGGATCCGCAACAGGCCGAAGCTCCGCCACCGGAGCCGGTTGATATCGAGCTGGAAGTGCCTGAGATACCGGCCGATGAAACAACGGTACTGGATTCTGTTCCTGCGCCGCAAGCACCCGTTGATGTGGCGTTGACGCCGCTGCAGCCGGTGCTGGATGAAATGCCTGCCTGGGAGCCGGCTTCTTTCTTCCGGTCTGATGCGGAGACGGACGAGCTGACCGGGGCACAATCTGAAGCCGTCGAGCCGCCAGCCCCCTCTTTCATGCGCGAGGCCGATGAGCGCACCACGCCTGCCGCGCATTCTTGGCGGCGCTTCGTGGGGCTGCCAGCTGCCATCTTCTTGGGCCTTACCTTGCTCATGCAACTGCTGGTGCATGAGCGGGACCGGATTGCGGCCACCGTGCCGGGCTTCAAGCCGGTGCTGGAAGCGATGTGTGCGCCACTGCAATGCAGTGTGGCACCCTTGCGCCAGATTGAGTCGGTGCTGATCGACAGCGCCTCTTTCCACAAGCTCCGAGCCGACGTTTACCGGTTGAATCTGACGCTCAAGAACGCGGCCGCGACCGATGTGGCGCTACCGGCAATCGAGTTGTCGCTGACCGACGCCCAGGACCAGGCGCTCATGCGTCGGGTCTTCCTGGCCGGCGAATTGGGCATGTCTTCTGGTGTGCTTGCCGCTGGCTCGGAGTCAGCGGTTTCCCTGGCGCTTGGCATCAAGACCAACGGCAATGCAGAACGGATTGCCGGCTACCGTGTTCTCGCTTTTTATCCCTGAAAACTTTTCTACATCATCACCATGGCATCTCTCATCTGCGGTTCACTGGCTTTTGACACCATCATGAATTTCGAGGGCCGGTTTGCCGAGCAAATCCTGCCCGACCAGCTGCACATCCTCAATGTGTCCTTCCTGGTGCCGACGCTGCGCCGCGACTTCGGTGGTTGCGCCGGCAACATCGCCTATGCACTCAAGGCGCTGGGCGGCACGCCGTTGCCGATGGCGACCGTCGGCAATGATGGTGCCGGTTATGTGCATCGCCTGCGCGAGTTGGGCATTGCCACGCAGTTCGTACGCGAGATCGGCGACACCTACACCGCGCAGGCCCTGATCATGACCGACAAGGACAACAACCAGATCACCGCCTTCCACCCCGGTGCCATGATGCAGGCGCACGTGACCCGCATCGAACGACATCCCGACATCAAACTCGGCATCATCTCGCCCGATGGCCGTGACGCCATGCTGCAGCATGCCGAGCAGTTCAAGGCGGCAGATATTCCTTTTGTTTTCGATCCGGGCCAGGGCCTGCCCATGTTCGACGGCAAGGAGCTGGCGCGTTTTGTCGAGCTGGCCAGCTGGGTGACGGTGAATGACTACGAAGGCAAGATGCTGTGCGATCGCACGGGTTGGAGTCCGGCCGAGATTTCGCGCCATGTGCACGGTCTGGTCATTACCCTCGGACATGAGGGGAGTGAAGTCTGGGTCGACGGTCAGAAGACGCTGGTGCCGCCGGTCAAGGCGGTTGACGTGGTCGATCCGACGGGCTGCGGTGATGCCTACCGTGGTGGCTTGCTCTACGGCCTGGAGCAAGGCTGGTCGCTGGCACGTTGCGCCGAACTCGGCAACCGCATGGGCTCGCACAAGATCGCACATCGCGGGCCGCAGAACTACACGGTCGACGCCAAGGCCTTTGGCGTGTAATCAAGGCGCTCTTAGTCGGCTGAGGGGGGTGTCAGGCGCTCCCAGTCGGCAGCCTTGACATGACTGGCCGCAACGCGCAGTTGCTTGCGCCGGGCGGTATCGCCACGGATCAGTTCAACGGAGGTACGCGGGACCCCCAAGGTTTGTGCCAGCCAAGCCTGCAAGGCGAGGTTGGCTTTGCCATCCACTGGCGGCGCCTTGAGGCGAACGCGTAGCGCACCGTCGTGCAACCCCTGGATCAGGGTCTGCGGCGCGTTGGGCATGACATGGACATCCACGATGATGGCGCCATCCTTTTCGATGCGCAAAAACGGGAGTTGGGGAACAGCCATGGCGGAACGAATCTACGAAGAAAAAGCCCGATGCCTTGAGAGCATCGGGCTTGAGGCCAAGCCGCTGAATCAGGGCTTGCTGGCCGTAGGAAACGGCCAAGCGGCCTGCGGGTTCAGAGTGGTCTGAGCAGCAGGGGCAGCCGGAGCCGGAGCTGCTTTGGCAGCAGGCTTTTTCGCTGCTTTCTTCGCAGCCGGTTTCTTGGCGGCTTTCTTGGCAGCAGGCTTTTTCGCAGCCGGTTTCTTGGCGGCAGCTTTCTTGGCAGCGGCCTTCTTGGCAGGCGCTTTCTTGGCTACGGCTTTTTTGGCCGGAGCTTTCTTGGCTGCTGCCTTGCGGGCGGGAGCCTTCTTCGCTACGGCTTTTTTGGCCGGAGCTTTTTTGGCTGCTACCTTCTTGGCAGGCGCTTTCTTGGCTACGGCTTTTTTGGCCGGAGCTTTCTTGGCTGCTACCTTCTTGGCGGGAGCCTTCTTGGCTGCGGCTTTTTTGGCCGGAGCTTTTTTGGCTGCTACCTTCTTGGCGGGAGCCTTCTTAGCTGCGGCTTTCTTGGCCGGAGCCTTCTTCGGTGCGGCCTTCTTTGCGGCCGATTTTTTTGCAGTTGCCATCATTTTCTCCTTGATCAAGTTACAAAGAGCACTTCATGCCAGTTGGAGTGCATGAAGCGATTCATGGCGCTGGGATCAATCCCAACGCCATGAACTCGGGTGCACACGCCAAAGCCGTCCTCTACGGGGCGGTCAATGATGTGTGTAATTCTGGAAGCCATTTTCAGTCTGCTCAGTCCCAGGAGAGTGCGCCGCCCGACTGATACTCGATCACGCGGGTTTCGAAGAAGTTGCGCTCCTTCTTGAGGTCGATCATCTCGCTCATCCAGGGGAAAGGATTTTCTTCGTTGGGGAACAGAGGCTCCAGGCCGATCTGCGTGGCTCGCCGGTTGGCGATGTAGCGCAGATAGCCTTTGAACATGGAGGCATTCATGCCCAGCACGCCGCGGGGCATGGTGTCTTCGGCATAGCGGTACTCGAGCTCGACGGCCTTTTCGAACAGGGCCTTGATCTCGGCCTTGAATTCAGCAGTCCACAGATGGGGGTTTTCGAGCTTGAGCTGATTGATCAGGTCAATGCCGAAATTGCAGTGCATCGACTCGTCACGCAAGATGTACTGGTACTGCTCGGCGGCGCCGGTCATCTTGTTCTGCCGGCCCAAGGCCAGAATTTGCGTGAACCCGACATAGAAGAACAGACCCTCCATCAGGCAGGCAAAGACGATCAGGGATTTGAGCAGCGTCTGGTCGGTTTCCTGCGTGCCGGTCTTGAAGTTGGGGTCCATGATCGCGTTGATGAACGGGATCAGGAACTCATCCTTGTCGCGGATCGACTGGATTTCGTTGTAGGCGTTGAAGATTTCGCTCTCATCCAGGCCGAGCGATTCCACGATGTACTGGTAGGCGTGGGTATGGATCGCTTCCTCGAAGGCCTGGCGCAGCAGGAACTGGCGGCACTCGGGAGCCGTGATGTGGCGGTAGGTGCCCAGCACGATGTTGTTGGCGGCCAGCGAGTCGGCCGTCACAAAGAAGCCGAGGTTGCGCTTGACGATGCGGCGCTCGTCTTCGCTCAGGCCATTCGGATCTTTCCACAACGCGATGTCGCGCGTCATGTTCACTTCCTGCGGCATCCAGTGGTTGGCGCAGGTGGCCAGATATTTTTCCCAGGCCCACTTGTATTTGAACGGCACCAGCTGGTTGACGTCGGTCTGGCCGTTGATGATGCGCTTGTCGGACGCCTTGATACGGTGTGCGGCAGCAGGGGTGTCAGTGGCGGTGGTGAATGAAGTGGCGCTGACGGCTTGTGCCGTGCGAAGTTCAGCGGATTGCAGAGGAAGCCCGGTCGTACGGCTGCTGGATGAGCCGTGTGCAAAAGGCATTTGCGAGGTGGGCTTGACTTCTTCGTCCCAGTTCAACATATGAGATTCCAATCAGCGGATTATGAGAGCAGCGAGATGAAATGAAAAGTATTCGTTCACATCGCTGCTCGATTGTGTTGCTCAATAGCATCGCATTGCGTGCGAAGCTGGCTTCAATTTATTGGCAGGCCTCGCAACCGGGATCATCAATGGCGCAGAACTTGATGTCGGTTGCAGCCGTTGCCATCTGTGCCTGCGCCGCTGCGGCAGCCGCTTCCAGTGCGCTCATGCCCGCACCGCCTTGCGCCTCGCCGCCAGAGGACACGGCGTTGAGGCGGCCGGCAGCCACGGTGGACTTTTCAGCTTGCGTGGCCGATGTGGTACGCAGGTAGTAGGTGGTCTTCAGACCGCGCAGCCAGGCCAGCTTGTAGGTCTCGTCCAGCTTCTTGCCGGAAGCGCCGGCCATGTAGATGTTGAGCGACTGGGCCTGGTCGATCCACTTCTGGCGGCGTGCTGCAGCCTCGACCAGCCAGCGCGTTTCCACCTCGAAGGCCGTGGCGTAAAGCGCCTTGACCTCTTGCGGCACGCGATCGATGGGGGCCAGAGAACCGTCAAAGTGCTTGAGGTCCATGACCATCACGTCATCCCACAGACCCAGACGCTTGAGGTCGCGCACCAGGTAGCTGTTGATGACGGTGAATTCGCCCGAGAGGTTGGATTTCACCGACAGGTTGCCGAAGCAGGGTTCGATGGATGCATCCACGCCGATGATGTTGGAAATCGTGGCGGTCGGGGCGATGGCCACGCAGTTGGAGTTGCGCATGCCGTCCTTGGCGATCTTCTTGCGCAGGGCGTCCCAGTCCAGTGTGGCGGAGCGGTCGACTTCGACGTAGCCGCCGCGTGCCTGCGCCAGCATGTCCAGCGTGTCCGGCGGCAGGATGCCCTTGTCCCACAGTGAGCCCTGGTAGCTGGAATAGCGGCCGCGCTCGTTGGCCAGATCGGTCGAAGCCAGGTAGGCGTAGTAGCAGACGGCTTCCATGGACTGGTCGGCAAACTCCACTGCGGC
Source organism: Curvibacter sp. GWA2_64_110 (assembly GCA_001797315.1). Taxonomy (GTDB): domain Bacteria; phylum Pseudomonadota; class Gammaproteobacteria; order Burkholderiales; family Burkholderiaceae_C; genus Hylemonella. The sequence continues at coordinate 25,027 of MGPC01000035.1, read as the reverse complement.
GTCGCTGGCGTAGGGGATGCGCAGTTCATACAGCGCATCCTGGAAGGCCATGATGCCCAGGCCGACCGGACGGTGGCGCAGGTTGGAATCGCGGGCCTTCTTGACGGCGTAGTAGTTGATGTCGATCACGTTGTCCAGCATGCGCATGGCCGTGGCCACCGTTTTCTTCAGCTTGGCGTGGTCGATCTGGCCGTCCTTCAGGTGCTGGCGCAGGTTGACGGAGCCGAGGTTGCAGACGGCTGTTTCGGTGTCGCTGGTGTTGAGCGTGATCTCGGTGCACAGGTTGGACGAGTGCACCACGCCGGCGTGTTGCTGGGGCGAGCGCACATTGCAGGCGTCCTTGAAGGTGATCCAGGGGTGGCCGGTTTCGAACAGCATGGTCAGCATCTTGCGCCACAGGTCGGTCGCTTGCAGCGTGCGTGTCGGCTTGATCTCGCCGCGGGCGGCTTTCTCTTCGTAGGCGACATAGGCCTTTTCGAAATCAGCGCCGAACTTGTCGTGCAGGTCGGGCACGTTGGAGGGGGAGAACAGCGTCCACTGGCCTTTTTCCATCACGCGGCGCATGAACAGGTCCGGAATCCAGTTGGCCGTGTTCATGTCGTGCGTGCGGCGGCGGTCGTCGCCGGTGTTCTTGCGCAGCTCCAGGAACTCTTCGATGTCGAGGTGCCAGGTTTCCAGATAGGTGCAGACGGCGCCCTTGCGCTTGCCGCCCTGGTTCACGGCGACGGCGGTGTCGTTGACCACCTTGAGGAAAGGCACGACGCCCTGCGACTCGCCGTTGGTGCCCTTGATGTGGGAGCCCAGGGCGCGCACGCGCGTCCAGTCATTGCCCAGGCCGCCGGCGAACTTGGACAGCAGGGCGTTTTCCTTGATCGACTCGTAAATGCCGTCCAGGTCGTCCGGCACGGTGGTCAGGTAGCAACTGGAGAGCTGCGAGCGCAGCGTGCCGCTGTTGAACAGGGTCGGCGTGGAGGACATGAAGTCGAAGGAAGACAGCACTTCATAGAACTCGATGGCACGGGCTTCCCGATCGACTTCATTCAACGACAGGCCCATGGCCACGCGCATGAAGAAGGCCTGCGGCAGTTCGATGCGGGTCTTGCGCACGTGCAGGAAGTAACGGTCGTACAGCGTCTGCAGGCCGAGGTAGTCGAACTGCAGGTCGCGCTCGGCCTTGAGCGCAGCGCCCAGGCGCTTGAGGTCGAACTGCAGCAGCTTCTCATCCAGCAGTTCGTTTTCCACCCCCTTCTTGATGAAGCCGGGGAAATAGTCGGTATAGGCCTCGGCCATTTCGGACGGCTGCACGTCGCGGCCGAGCACCTCCTTGGCAATGGTGTGGAACAGCAGGCGTGCGGTGGCGTAGGTGTAGTCGGGGTCTTTTTCGATCAGGGTGCGCGCGGCCAGGATGGCGGCCTTGTACACCTCGTCGATGGGCACGCCATCGTAAAGGTTGCGCATGGTCTCGGCCATGATGGGCTCGGCCTTGATGTCGGCGCCGAGGCCGGAGCAGGCCGATTCGATCAGGTGTTGCAGACGACCCAGGTCCAGGGCAATGCGTTGGTCGCCGTCAACGACGTGCAACGCGGGCGTTTTTGGCGTTTCCGCGGTGGCCTGACGAGCCCGTTCTTGCGTGCGGCGTTCACGGTACAGCACATAAGCACGGGCGATTTCGTGGTGGCCACTGCGCATCAGGCCGAGTTCGACCTGATCCTGCACATCTTCAATGTGGAAGGTGCCGCCGCCTGGACGGGAGCGCATCAGGGCGCGTACCACCGACTGGGTCAGGCTGTCGACGACTTCGCGCACGCTGGCGGACGCGGCGCCTTGCGTGCCATGTACGGCCAGGAAGGCCTTCATCATGGCCACGGCAATCTTGTTGGGTTCGAACGGCACCACCGCCCCATTGCGGCGGATGATCTGGTAATGGTTGAGCGCTTGGGCTGCCGTGCTTTCCTGCGTCTGCATGGTCAGGACACCTGTGTGGAGGGGGGTGGGGGTGTTCAGGGCGGTTTGCATCTGTTCCTCGTCTTCAGCAAATTTATTGGTTATTTCAGTCACGTTCACCGGCTTCTCATGCACCGCCGGCAGGGGCCGCGGTGCAAACAGGAAACACTATATATGGGGTCTTGGATGAATACAAGCCACTACAGGTAGTGTATCGCGCCGCGATGACGCGCCCGTGTCCGCAGCATGGAAAAGTGGCCGGCACCAAGTCGGTGAAATGCGGCGGCAGCGGTGTACGAGCCGGGCTGAAGGCATGGCCAGATCAACCGTTGTCGTGCAGCAGCCAGAAAACACAAGCGATGCCGCAGATTTTTCCCCGCATGACCGCATGGCGCCTACGTGGCGGGTGATGCACGGTCTGTGTGCGTGATCGGCGTATGCCTCACGCATGTGCGCAAAAATATTTTTCAGCGCAGCAACATCTATGCAACGCCCTCGGGAAAACACTGAGTTGGCCAACCCAGGGCTTGGCGCAGGAGCGCCCATGAAAACCCGGCACCAGGATCGGCTTTCCTGCCGGGTGCGATGTGCTCGTGGCCGGCGATGTGGCCGACGGGGTAGCGTTGCGGGATGGCGGCACACAGGCCGGCCAGGGTTTCGTACTGGGCCGCTTCAAAAGTTTCCCCTTCGAGACCTTCGAGCTCGATGCCGATGGAATCGTCGTTGCAGTTGTCGCGTCCTCGGTAGTGCGAGGTGCCGGCATGCCAGGCGCGCGCATCGCAATTGACGAACTGCCAGAGTTCGCCATTGCGCCGGATATAGAAATGGGAAGAAACCTCCAGGCCCTGGATGGTGCGAAAGTACGGGTCGGCATCCCAGTCCAGGGCGTTGGTAAAAAGGCGCTGCACTTCGTCACCGCCGTACTGGCCAGGCGGCAGGCTGATGGAGTGGATGACGATCAGGTCCACCACCGTGCCCGCAGGGCGCGGGCCGAAGTTGGGGGATGGCAGCCGATGGGCGAAGCGGTACCAGCCGCCGTTCCACAGCGCATCGGCACCGGGCTCGTTAGGGGGTGTCGGCGGCATCATGGTCTTGCGGCATGTCGATGTTCAGCCGGATGATCCGGTAGCGGATCTGGCGCAGGCTCAGGCCCAGCCGGGCGGCGGCGGCGGTGCGGTTGAAACCGGTTTCCTGCAAGGCCTTGATCAGGATTTCGCGTTCCTGCTGGTCCAGGTGATGCTGCAGGTCGTCGGGCAGCGTGCTGGCTGGTTCTGCGGTTGTGGCCGGCGCTGATGCCGTCGCTGTATCGGTGGCCTGTGCCACAGGCTGAGCTGTCGCTTCGATCTGCAGTTCGTGGCCGTCGCTCAGCGCCACAGCGCGGTGCAGCAGGTTTTCCAGTTCGCGCACATTGCCTTTGAGCGGGTGCTGTGCCAGCTGTGCCAGTGCGGCCGGCGAGAGGGGGTGGGCAGGCAGACCGGATTCGGCCGCAATCCGTTTGAGCAGGGCGTCACACAAGGCCGGCAGGTCCTCGCGCCGCTCGCGCAGGGGTGGGATGTCGATCTCGATCACGTTGAGCCGGTAATAGAGGTCCTGGCGGAAACGGCCGGCTTGTACTTCATCGGCCAGGTTCTTGTGGGTGGCGCTGATGATGCGGACATCGACCGGCTCTTCCTGTGTCGCGCCCACCGGGCGCACGCAGCGCTCCTGGATGGCGCGCAGCAGCTTGGATTGCATGGCCAGGGGCAGATCGCCGATCTCGTCCAGAAACAGCGTGCCGCCGCAGGCCGCCTGGAAGAAACCGTCGCGGTCCTGCGTGGCGCCGGTATAGGCGCCTTTTCTGACGCCGAAGAATTCGGCTTCCAGCAGGGTCTCCGGTATGGCGCTGCAATTGACGGCAATGAAAGGGCCGCCCGCGCGATGGCTGTTGGCATGCAGCGCGTTGGCCGCCAGTTCCTTGCCGGTGCCGGATTCGCCATAGACCAGCACCGGGGCCATGCTGCGTGCCACTTTGGCAATGCGCTCCTTGACCTGGCGCATGGCCGCAGAGGTCCCGACCAGGCGCTGTAGCGTGGTTTCTGCTGCCGGCGACGGGTTGGGCATGCCCAGCGCCGGGGCCGAAGGGGGGGGCGTCGCACCGGCCCGCTGGGCGATGGCATCCTGTACCGCAGAGGCAATGACGGCGCGGAACTGCCGCAGGTTGACCGGCTTGGTCAGGTAGTCGAACGCACCTGCCTTGAGTGACTCGACCGCATTCTCGGCCGAGCCATAGGCCGTGATGACCACGCAGCGCTCGCCGCGCTGCTGGGCACGCAGGCGCTGGATCAGCTCGATCCCCAGACCGTCGGGCAGCCGCATGTCGGTGATCAGCACATCGAAATGCCGTTCGTTCAAATGCTGCCAGGCCGTTTCCAGGTTTTCGGCAATGTCCACGCGGTAGCCTTCGCGCAGCAGGGTCAACTCATACAGCGTGCGCAGGTCGGGCTCATCGTCCACCACCAGGATGTGCGCAGGATTTGCAGGAGTATTCAGTGCCATGAAGGAGTGGGCTGGTTAGGGGGATGGTGCGTTGTCATTGGTCGACCGGGGACGGCGCAAGGATACGAAAAATTCATTGCCCTCGATACGGCTGCCGTGCGCCAGACGTTGCGTCCGCTGGAAGGTGATGGCTGCGCCGTGCCGTTCGCACAGTTCGCGGCAGATGTACAGGCCCAGGCCGCTGGAGCGGCTTTCCGAGGAGAAAAAGGGTTCGAACAGATGGCGTTCCACCGACGGCTCCATGGGCGGGCCATCGCTCCAGACGGCCAGGGTGATCTGACCCCGGGCGGATGTCTGGGTGACCACCTGGATTGCATCGGCCTGCCCGCTGGCATAGCGGCGCGCGTTGTCGAGCAGATTGACCAGCACACGGCGCAGATGGTCCTGGGCGAAGTCGACCGGCTGCGCCATGGTGGCGAGCGCCAGGTGCAGGGCTTGGCTCTGTGTCTGCTGCGCCCAGTCCTGGCAGATGCGGGCGACGCTTTCGTCGAGGATCAGGGTTTCCGGTGCCAGGGTGTGGGCTTGGCCGCGCTTGTGCACCCGCGAGATGTCGAGGATGTCTTCCACGATTCTTTCCAGTCGGCGGGCATTTTGCTGCACCAGCCGGGTCAACTGCTTGAGTCGCGGGTCACTGAGATCTTCGTCCAGCAGTGCATTGGCCTGGACGATCGCCGACAGCGGGTTGCGGATTTCATGCGCCACGGCTGTCGACATGCGCCCCATGCTGGCAAGTTTTTCAGTGCGCATGCGAGCCTCCATCTCGCGCTGGTCCTGCAGGAACACGACGCACAGGTTTTGGGCGCCGCTGCCGCGCGTGGCGGTCAGGCGGGTGCGGGCCCGGATGTGCCGAGGCCCCTGGCCAGCATGTTGGATGTTGATGTCGGCCTGCTGGGTGCCTCGGTAGGCAAAGCTTTGTTGCGTCAGGTCGGCCAAGGGCTGCCAGGCCGGCTCGCCGGCCAACGTGAAGGGTGCTTTGTGCAGCGGCTGGCTGTCCGATTGCAGCAACTGGCACGCCGCGGGATTGGCCGCATGCACGGTACCGCGCGCATCGACCACCAGAATGCCATCGCTCAAGGATTCGATCACCAGATCATTGACCTGTTGCTGAATGCGTGCGGCAGATTGACTGCGGCGGGCGCGCCGCTCCTCCTTGGCCAGCCGGATGGAAAGCTGATGGGCCAGAAAGGCGATCACGAAGCTGCCGGCGCCTGTGAGGGCCGCCTGGATAAAGTGGGGCGTCACGTCGACGTGGGCTTGCAGCGACAGCCTGACGGCATGCAGCAGCAACAGCAGCGTGACACCAGCCGCTGTGCCCATGGCCAGCAGCAGGGAGCCGAGCACCGAGGCCAGCAGCACCGGCAGGGCGAACAGCGGTGTGTAGTTGATGCTGCTGCCGTGCAGGAGTTGCAGGGTGGCGAAGACCAGGACGTCAATGCCGATGACGGCCACCCACTGCCGGTCAAAGGTCCGGCCCAGCCGGCGCGGGCGAAAGCCAATGCGGACGGCCAGAGCGCTGATGAAATAACCGACACAAACGACCAGCAGCCAGGGATTGCCGACTTGGCCGAGTCCGTACAGGGCGCCTTGCAACAGCAGGAGCACCAGGCCAATGGTGGCGCGCGCCGTCATGAAGCCGCGCCACAGGCGTTCAAGTTCGGGAAGCGTGTTGTCGGCGGGCTCCAGGTCCGTGTCCAGCAGGGAGGGACCAAACCAGGAGTGGACCTCGTCGGTCGCCTGCATTCAGGACTCCGCGCGCTGCCGGTGTTCGGCGCAGCAGTACAGTCCGTCGCGACCGGCAATGGCGTCTGCTTGAGGGATGTGCACGCCGCATTGGGCGCAACTCACCATGTCCTGCGGCGGTGGTGTGGGTGGCGGCTTTTGCTTGTGAGCGACATCGGCCAGCCTGCCTGAGCGCCAGGCCCACGCGGCGACAAAAATCACCACGAGCAAGAGCAGGAATTTCATGTGCTGCGACCGAGGATGATTTCGATCACGAAACGCGAGCCCACGTAGGCCAGCAACAGCAGACCCGAGCCGATATACAGAATGCGGGCGGCACGCCGGCCGCGCCAGCCAAAGCGCGCGCGCCCGATCAGCAAAATGGCGAAGGTCAGCCAGGACAGCACGGAAAAGACGGTCTTGTGGTTCCACTTCCAGTGGCTGCCGGCCGTGCCGTAGAGCGACTCGCCAAACAGCAGGCCGACCAGCAGGGTGGCCGACAGCAGCACGAAGCCGGCGCCGGCGAAGCGGAAGGTCAGGCGCTCGATCGTCAGCAGCGGCAGGCCGCTGTGCGGATCAGCCGCCAGACGGAGGCGTTCCTCGGTGCGGTTCATCAGCCAGGCATGCGCCGCCGCGGCGGCGAACAGACCATAGGAGGCGATACCCAGGGCCCAGTGCAGTGGCAGCCAGGGCGAGGCTGCAGGATGCAAGGTCTGCCCCGGGAACAGCAAGGCCAGAACGACAGCGATGGCGCCCAGGGCTGAAAAGGCCCAACGCGTCTCCAGTTGCGGGTAGACGTGGCTTTCCACGGCATAGACGGCCGCCACCAGCCAGGCCGTGACGGACAGTGCCGGCGCAAAGCCGAAGTGCGGGTTGTTGCCCAGCAGGCTGAAGGCCAGCACCAGACCGTGCAGCAGCCAGGCCGCCATCATGACGCGAGGCACAGCCTGCGGCCCCAGGCGACGCACGGCCGTGGCGGGCAGGGTATAGGCGACGGCGGCGGCCACAGTCAGCGCCACGGGGAGCCAGGAAGCACTCGCTAGAATGGAGGGTAGGGATACCATCTCTCAATGATATCCCCCCCTAAGAACCGTGCATGCGACTTTCACCGCACACGGCTCACGCACGACCACTGGTTACACAGCGTCAGCAGGTTGCATACCCTTCGACTGCTTCACCAGATTAAAGTCTCCCGTGCTGGAGACCGGCTTGATAACCTTCAAACCTAGGGCGTGAACACGCCTGTGACAGATCGGGTGTAACAGCACCCGATTGGAGAGAGCATCGCTCCCTCCTAGCTGCCGATAGACGATATGGTGGTCGTCCATGTTTTCATCAGCTAAGTCTATTTCTTGCTCACAGTGAGCGCACTTACCACCTTGGTCGAACCACAGCGAAGCCCTTTGAGAGCTCCAGATGGTTTCACCCATCCGTTGCACTCGCAGTTTTTCTCCATAGGCAACCCAGTCGGGATGGAAGGGGTTGAAGTCCCCCTTCACTTTGACGTGACGAACAATCTTCATGTCCGCCAAGGAATACAGCGGAAGCGGTATCCTTTTGTCACTCCCCGACGGGTCATCTTGCAGGCCCGAGAACAGACGACGTAAGTCGATCTGTTTCCAGTAGTGGGCGTATACCCACTTCCCGGTTTTTCGCGGATGCCTGCGTCGACCCCAACGCATCAATCTCCAATAAATCAGATGATCGATTTTGCTGAAGGTTTGTTTCGCGACTGTCCCGCGGTGGTACTGAGCCCAGCCTTTGAGGACTGGACGCAGGCGCTGTATCAGCGTTTCTGTTGGAACCGATAGTGATGTGGCGATGATTTTCTTCACCTTGTCATAAAACGCTTTCACGTTTTTCTGACTCGGTTTGATGAGTAGCTTGCCCCCGTATTTACGGAAGTTCCATCCTAGGAAATCAAAACCCTGGTCAATATGCACGATGCGCGTCTTTTCTTCAGACAGCGTCAGTCCCCGCTCGCGCAGGAATTCAACTATCCATGGTCGAACGACTGTTTCCAGCAGCTCTTTTGAACTGCCGGTTACGACAAAGTCATCTGCATACCTGACCAGATTCACCTTACTCGCTGTGGCCCCTTTGGCTTTCAACTTTTCCCGGAGGAATCGCATCAGACCAGTTTCGAGACCGTTGAGGGTGACATTCGCTAACGTCGGCGAGATGATGCCGCCCTGTGGCGTTCCATCATCTGTGCGCTGGAGCTGACCCGCGTCAACTACTCCAGATTTCAACCACTTCCGCAGCGTCACTTTGTCCATGTGGACGTGGTTCAGCAGCCAGTCGTGGTCGATGTTGTCAAAGAACCCAGAGATGTCCGCATCCAGAACCCATTGGGCCGAAGCCTTCTGAGATAGGGACACAAACAACTGTTGCCGAGCATCGTGGGTTGATCTTCCTTTCCGAAACCCATATGAGTTCGGGTCGGACGTACTTTCCACGGCAGGCTCCAGTGCCAACAGGTGCAGCGCCTGCATGGCTCTGTCTTTCATGGTGGGTATGCCCAGAGGGCGTTCCTTTCCATTGCTTTTCGGGATGTAGACGCGCCGCAAGGGGTGGGCCTTGTATCCCGAAGAGTTCAGACAACCGATCACATTCCATTTTTTCGTTGGCGTGTCCCAAAGTACGCAGTCGATGCCACTCGTCCGCTTCCCTTGGTTTTCCGTTACTTTCCTGACGGCCAATGCCTTGGCCTGCCAGGATCGGATCAGACCCCGTGCAAGTCTTGCGACTCGGCGGAAGTCTTTTTCTGTTTCTGCCTGCGCTATGCGCATCTGCGCCTTTCCTACGAATTGCATGACGGCCTTCCAATTGATGGAGTGCCAGTCATCTGATTCGTCCGGAGACGCAGCATCGTTGCCGATGTTTTCCATACCATTCTCCAGTTAGGTAAAACCCATTTGAAGAAGGCCCTGACCCATAGGGTCAGATGCCCTCTGGGTCGTTGTTAAGGTCGCAACGGCTTTACGCTGTCGCACCAGAGGCAAGTCTGCCGGTTTTCACCGCAGGCCATGAGCCCTATCCTGTCCATTACAGCCAGGCGTTTGCTTCTTACCTCTTCCTCTACCCCCTCCACCATGGCCTTTGATTGCTCGCAGGTTGCCTGCCCCTTGCGGGGCTGGCGATGAGTGGGGCTTACCTCGTTTCCCTCTGTGTCCAGTCTGGTGGCGGCCAGACTGAGGGGGTTAGGGGCTCCCTATCCGCCGGAAGTCGTTTGGGAACGATGAGCCGTTCATGACAGACCCATCCTGACTTCGTGCCTTTTGGCCGCAGCTCCTCCCTTGTGGGAGAGACAAGAGTTAGCTGCTTACTGTTAACGACGGTTCAGACGAGAGTTCACATTACGTTTCCCATACCCTCTACCCCGGCAACCTCCCCACGTCTTGTTCGTGAGATTGGGACTGACTTACGTCAGCCTTGTGCACTTGCGCGCGGGTTGTTTAACCGTAGCTCCGCACCCCCGGATTACTCCAGGCGCACGTACAGTCGAGGTCACTTCGTTCCAGAAGTGGTTTTGGTGGAAAACAAGACACAGAGAGCGGTGTCGCTCTCGTTTTCATGATACGTGCAAGATGTAATAGTTTGTAACACCTTGCATTTACGGGTGTAAATGTAGTGTGTATGCAACGTTTTGATCGCGCAAAAGCGATCAAAACACACGTGAGTCCATCCTTGTGGGATGTATTCGTGCAGCCAAACTTGAGCCATCCGGCTGCACATTTTCGCCCCTAAAATAAGGGTAAGTATGTGCCCCCCCGAGAGGGGATGTGATCAGGAATATGAGTAAGGCCCGAGGGCCTGAAAATTGATCCGTAGATCAATGAAACGACTTCGAGTCGCACCATGGGTACAGTTTAGCGTTTTGCACAGTGTCGATTTGCCGTTGACACCCAACTTTGGTTCCGTTCGCCGGAATACCCCCTATGGCCTCCGCCCTCACCGACAAACTCAGCCGCCTCGTCAAGGAAATCCGGGGCCAGGCCCGCATCACCGAATCCAATGTGGCCGACATGCTGCGCGAGGTGCGCATGGCCCTGCTGGAGGCCGACGTGGCGCTGCCGGTGGTGCGCGACTTCGTCGCCCGGGTCAAGGAAAAGGCGCTTGGCCAGGAGGTCATGGGGTCGCTTACGCCGGGGCAGGCGCTGGTGGGCATCGTCAACCGCGAGCTGGCGGCCACCATGGGCGAGGGCATCAGCGATCTGAACCTGGCGGTGCAGCCGCCGGCAGTGATTCTGATGGCCGGCCTGCAGGGCGCCGGCAAGACCACCACCACCGCCAAGCTGGCCAAGCACCTGATCGACAAGCGCAAGAAAAAAGTGCTGACGGTCTCCGGCGACGTCTACCGGCCGGCGGCCATCGAGCAGCTCAAGACCGTGACGGCCCAGGCCGGGGCCGAATGGTTCCCGAGCACGCCGGACCAGAAGCCGGTCGACATTGCCCACGCGGCGCTGGACTATGCCCGCAAGCATTTCTTCGATGTGCTGCTGGTCGATACCGCCGGCCGGCTGGCGATCGACGAGGCGCTGATGCGCGAGATTCGCGATCTGCATGCCGCCATCAACCCGGTGGAAACGCTGTTCGTGGTCGATGCCATGCAGGGCCAGGACGCGATCAACACCGCCCGCGCCTTCAAGGAGGCACTGCCGCTGACCGGCATCATCCTGACCAAGACCGATGGCGACTCGCGCGGCGGTGCGGCGCTGTCGGTGCGTGCCGTCACCGGCGTGCCGATCAAGTTCGCCGGTACCAGCGAGAAGATCGACGGCCTGGAGGTGTTCGATGCCGAGCGCCATGCCGGGCGCGTGCTGGGCATGGGCGACATCGTGGCCCTGGTCGAGCAGGTGGCCGCCGGTGTGGACATGGCGGCGGCGCAGAAGCTGGCGGCCAAGGTCAAGAGCGGTGAAGGCTTCGACCTCAATGACTTCCTGGCCCAGCTGCAGCAGATGAAGCAGATGGGCGGTCTGTCCAGCCTGATGGACAAGCTGCCGGCGCAGATGGCGGCCAAGGCCGGGCAGGTCGATACCGACCGCGTGGAGAAGGACCTGCGCCGCAAGGAAGGCATCATTAACAGCATGACCAAGCTGGAGCGGCGCAAGCCCGAACTCATCAAGGCTACGCGCAAGCGCCGCATTGCTGCCGGCGCCGGCGTGCAGGTTCAGGACGTCAACCGCCTGCTCAAGGAATTCGAGCAGATGCAGGAGATGATGAAGAAGATGAAGGGCGGCGGCCTCATGAAGATGATGAAGCGCATGGGCGGCATGAAAGGCATGCCTAAGATGCCTTTCTAGAAGGTCTGAATCAATCTGCGGCGCAGGGCGATCTTGCGCGCCCGCGCTGCTCACAGCATTGCGATCTACTCGCGACGATTCCTTCTCGCTCCGAAGGCGCGCTTGCCGCGACGACCCACGTACTTATTGGGTGAGCACTTCACCGCGCAGGCTGTAGTGCAGGGCCTCGGTGATATTCACGTCGACCAGCTGGCCGATCAGTCGTTTCGGCGCCTTGAAGTTGACGACCCGGTTGCATTCGGTGCGGCCCATCAACTCGTCCGCATCGCGCTTGGACGTGCCTTCCACCAGGATGCGCTGCACCGTGCCGACGCGGCTGGCGCTGATCTGCTTGATGTTGGCTTCGATGGCGGCCTGCAGCTGTTGCAAGCGTTTGAGCTTCACGTCGTGCGGCGTGTCATCGTGCAGATTGGCCGCCGGCGTGCCGGGACGCGGGCTGAAGATGAAGCTGAAGGAGTTGTCGAAGCCCACGTCGTCAATCAGTTTCATCATCCTGGTGAAGTCGTCCTCGGTCTCGCCCGGGAAGCCGACGATGAAGTCGCTGCTCAGGGCCATGTCGGGACGGATGGCGCGCAGCTTGCGCACCGTGCTCTTGTATTCCATGGCGGTGTAGCCGCGTTTCATGGCCATCAGGATGCGGTCGCTGCCATGCTGCACCGGCAGGTGCAGGTGGCTCACCAGCTTGGGCACCTTGTCGTAGGCGGCAATCAGCGCCGGCGTGAATTCATTCGGGTGGCTGGTGGTGTAGCGGATGCGTTCGATGCCGGGGATGTCGGCTACGTACTCGATCAGGGTGGCGAAGTCGGCCTGTTCCGCGGTGCCGCCCATCGGGGCGCGATAGGCGTTCACGTTCTGGCCCAGCAGGTTGATCTCCTTCACGCCCTGCTCGGCCAAGCCGGCAATCTCTACCAGCACGTCCTCGAATGGGCGCGACACTTCCTCGCCGCGCGTGTAAGGCACCACGCAGTAGCTGCAGTACTTGGAGCAGCCTTCCATGATGCTGACGAACGCCGTGGCGCCGTCCACCTTGGCGGGCGGCAGGTGGTCGAATTTTTCGATCTCGGGGAAGCTGATGTCCACCTGTGGCCGCTTCTGCGCATCGCGCGCGGCCAGCAGCTCGGGCAGGCGGTGCAGCGTCTGCGGGCCGAACACCACGTCCACATAGGGTGCACGGCGGATGATCTCGGCGCCCTCCTGGCTGGCCACGCAGCCGCCGACGCCGATCTTCACGCCTTTTTTCTTCAGGTGCTGCACGCGGCCGAGGTCGGAGAACACCTTCTCCTGCGCTTTCTCGCGCACCGAGCAGGTGTTGAAGAGGATCAGGTCGGCCTCTTCCACGTTCTGCGTCGGCTCATAGCCCTGGGCCGCGCCCAGCACGTCGGCCATCTTGTCCGAGTCGTACTCGTTCATCTGGCAGCCGAAGGTCTTGATGAAAACTTTTTTGCTCATGGGAAATCTCTTTCGCTATCAAATTAATAGCTATCAACGCAATGAAGACGAGGGCTGATGCCCTGAGATGCTTTGAATCCGGCGCAGGTGCGCCGTCTCAGGGCTTGGCCTGGGCTTCTGCCTCGGTCAGGATCCAGACGGCGTGGACCAGACCTTGCGGGTCGCGCACATAACGCACTGGCAGCTCCTGCCCGACCAGCGAGGCCGACAGTACCAGCAGGTTGTTGCGGCCGCGGATGCGCGCGCCCGGTGACAGCCGGGCGGGGCGGCCATCGAGCAGCACTTCGGGCGGCTGGGTGACTACCAGCACGCCGCGTTGGGCGGTCTGGGGGATGAGCGGGGTGCGCGCCATGGTGGCTTGCGCCGCCGCCGGCAGGGGAAGAAGCCATGCCAGCGCGGTGGACAGGGTCAGCAAGGCCGCCATGACGTGGCGGAGGTGAGGCAGACAGCGGTTCATGGTGTTCATCCAGAGGCTGAAAGTACAAAATAAAAAAGCCACTGTGCGGGACAGTGGCTTGTCTGTCAATGTCTCGGGACGGGCCGAAACATGGCAGATTGTTTGGTGGCGCTTCACGGATTCGAACCGCGGACCTGTGGATTATGATTCCATCGCTCTAACCGACTGAGCTAAAGCGCCAGAGCCTCGAATTATAACCCGAAGTTGGGCGTCCTATCACTGGTGCCGGAACTCTGGCTTGCGCTTGGCGACAAAGGCGTCCATGCCTTCTTTCTGGTCGGCCGTGGCAAAGAGGGCGTGGAACAGGCGTCGCTCGAACATCACGCCGTCGCTCAATGTGCCCTCGAAGGCGCGGTTCACCGACTCTTTGGCGGCCATCACCGCCACTTGCGAGAAATCGCAGATCAGCAGCGCCGCCGCCAGCGTCTCGTCCATCAGCTTGTCCAGCGCCACCACCCGGCTGACCAAGCCGGCGCGCTCGGCCTCGGTGGCGTCCATCATGCGGCCGGTCAGCGCCATGTCCATGGCCTTGGCCTTGCCCACCGCGCGCGGCAGGCGCTGCGTGCCGCCGGCGCCGGGGATGACGCCGAGCTTGATCTCGGGCTGGCCGAAGCGGGCGTTGTCGGCGGCGATGATGAAGTCGCACATCATGGCCAGTTCGCAGCCGCCACCCAGGGCGAAGCCGCTGACAGCGGCGATCACCGGCTTGCGGATGCTGCGGATCTGTTCCCAGTTGCGCGTGATGTAGTCACCCTTGTAGACGTCGGCAAAACTGTAGCTGGCCATGGCGCCGATGTCGGCCCCGGCGGCAAAGGCCTTGTCGCTGCCGGTGATGATCATGCAGCCGATGCCGGGGTCGGCGTCGAAGGCCTTGAGCGCATGGCCCAGCTCGTTCATCAACTGGTCGTTCAGCGCATTGAGCTGCTTGGGGCGGTTCAGTGTGACGAAGCCGACCTTGTCGGCTTCGGTGCGCACCTGGATCAGTTCGTAGGTCATGGTGTTTCCGTGGAATGAATCAGTTACTTTTCACAGCGCCGCGCACGAGCTGCGACGCATGAAACGGGCTAACCGGGGAACGCCGTGGAACCGGCTTTGCTGGTCCACTGGCGTTGCCCCCTGCAAGGGGGTGGCGTAGCGACACGCAGTGCGCGAGGCCTTGGGGTGTTTCATGTTCAGGCCTGCAGGAACATGCGGTAGGCCGGGTTGCGGGTTTCCTCCACGTAGGAGTAACCCAGCGTGGCCAGGAACTTGGCAAAAGCCTTGTCGTCGGCCTTCGGCACCTGCAGCCCGACCAGGATGCGGCCGTAGTCGGCACCCTGGTTGCGGTAGTGGAACAGGCTGATGTTCCAGCTCGGACGCATCAGGCTGAGGAACTTGAGCAGCGCGCCGGGGCGCTCGGGGAAGACGAAGCGCAGCAGGCGCTCGTCCTGCGCCAGTGCCGAGTGGCCGCCCACCATATAACGGATGTGCTCCTTGGCCAGGTCATCGTGCGTCAGGTCGATGGCGTCGAAACCCTGGCGTTTGAAGCTGGCGGCAATCTTGGCGCTCTCGCCCTTGGCTGAGGTGGTCAGCCCCACGAACACATGGGCCCGGCGGTCGTCGCTGATGCGGTAGTTGAATTCGGTCACGTTGCGCTGGCCGCCCGGCAGGCTGCCGATCGATTCACAGAAGCGGCGGAAGCTGCCGCGCTCCTCGGGAATGGTCACCGCAAACAGCGCTTCGCGCTCCTCGCCCACTTCGGCGCGCTCGGCGACGAAGCGCAGGCGGTCAAAGTTCATGTTGGCGCCGCACAGGATGGCGGCATAGGTCTCGCCCTTGGTCTTGTGCTGGGCGACGTACTGCTTGATGGCCGCCACCGCCAGTGCGCCGGCCGGCTCGACGATGCTGCGCGTGTCGACGAACACGTCCTTGATGGCGGCGCACACGGCGTCAGTGTCCACCGCAATGAAGTCGTCCACCAGCGCGCGCGTGAGGCGGAAGGTTTCTTCGCCCACCAGCTTGACGGCGGTGCCGTCGGAGAACAGGCCCACGTCGTCCAGCGTGACGCGTTTGCCGGCAGCCACCGACTGCATCATGGCATCGGAGTCGTTCATCTGCACGCCGATCACCTTGACTTCAGGGCGCACCGCCTTGATGTAGGCCGCCACGCCGGAGATCAGGCCGCCGCCGCCGATGGCGACGAACACCGCGTCCAGCGGGCCCTGGTGCTGGCGCAGCATCTCCATGGCGATGGTGCCCTGGCCGGCGATCACGTCCGGGTCGTCGAACGGATGGACGAAGGTCAGGCCCTGCTTTTTCTGCAGCGTGAGCGAGTGCTTGTAGGCGTCCGAGAAGCTGTCGCCAAACAGCACCGCCTCGCCGCCCAGCGCCTTGACGGCGTCGACCTTCAGCTGCGGTGTGGTGGTGGGCATCACGATCACGGCGCGGCAGCCCAGCTTGTGCGCGCTCAGGGCTACGCCCTGTGCGTGGTTGCCGGCCGAGGCGCAGATCACACCCTTCTTGAGCTGCTCGGGCGTCAGGTGCGCCATCTTGTTGTAGGCGCCGCGCAGCTTGAAGCTGAACACCGGCTGCTGGTCCTCGCGCTTGAGCAGCACCTTGTTGTGCAGGCGGCGGCTGAGATTCTTGGCGGGTTCGAGGGCCGACTCCACGGCCACGTCATAGACGCGGGCCGTCAGGATTTTTTTCAGGTAATCGGCGGGTTTGAGGCGTGCTGTTTTCATGGGAGGGGTCAGTGTAGTCATAATTTGCGTTACACCACCCCTCCATTTTGACAAGAGAAAAACCATGGAATGCACAGTGAGCTGGACCGGCGCCACGGGCGCGCGCTCGGGCATGGGCTTTTTGGCCGAAACCGGCAGCGGTCACACGCTGATGATGGACGGCGCCCCCGACGCCGCCAAACCCGAGAACGGCGGCCAGAACCTGGCGCCGCGCCCGATGGAAACCGTGCTGGCCGGCACCGGCGGCTGCACCGCCTACGACGTGGTGCTCATCCTCAAGCGCGGCCGCCACGACGTGCGCGGCTGTTCGGTCAAGCTCAGCAGCGAGCGGGCCGAGACCGATCCCAAGGTGTTCACCAAGATCCACATGCACTTCACCGTCACGGGCAAGGGCATTCCGGCGGCAGCGGTGGAGCGCGCCATTGCCATGAGCCATGACAAGTACTGCTCGGCCAGCATCATGCTGGGCAAGACGGCCGAGATCATGACCAGTTTCGATCTGGTGGAACTCTGATCTGGCGTGAAATTGGTCGTGCGGCCTTGATAATATTGCGTCGACAGCTACTGTTTTTGTAGCGTCTTCCGGCGCGTCAGATGTGGTGCGCCACCGTCGTCATCACCTTGGCGGCGGCTTTCATGACGTTTTTCACCGGTTCCGGCAGTTCCATGGCGCCGGCTTTCTGGGCGTCAAGCGCATGGCGCACCTCGTCATCGGCCATTTGCGCCACGATGGCGCGCGAAGCGGTGTCGCCTGCCGGCAGCCGGTCCATATGGCTCATCAGGTGCGCCTCCACCTGGCGCTCGGTTTCCACCACGAAACCCAGGCTCACGCGGTCGCCCAGCCGGCCGGCCAGCAGGCCGATGCCAAACGCCCCGGCGTACCACAGCGGGTTGAGCAGTGACGGGCGTGAGCCCAGTTCGTCCAGGCGCTGCTGGGTCCAGGCCAGGTGGTCGGTTTCCTCGACGCAGGCCTTGGTGAACTGTGCGCGCAGGGCGTCGTTGCGGGTGGTGAAAGCCTGGGCCGTGTAGAGCGCCTGCGCACACACCTCACCCACATGATTGACGCGCATCAAGGCGGCCGAGAGCTTCTTTTCTTCTTCTGAGAGTTCGCTGCCGGGCGTGGCGGCTTGCGGGGTTGGCTGGGCGGCGTGCGGTGTGGCAAACAGCGTGCGCAGGGCGGTATCGGCAGTGGTCAGGAGGGCGTCGATCATGGATGTACCTTTTCGGCTGGATGTCTTGGCGTCAGGGCAGGTTGCATTTCTTCGCGGATGACGCGGCGCAGCGTTTCTTCCAGCGATGCCCGATCCATGGCCTCGCGCAGTGCGGCATTGATCAGGGTCTGGTAACCGCGCCCGCCCGCCCGGGTCTTGAACCAGGCAATGACATCCGGATCCAGCGTGATGTTGATTTTCTGCTTTTTCAAGACAAGACAATTCCAGTTTGATTTGATATAGATAATTATGGAGATTTTAATGAAATGGAAGAGGCCTGCATGGCAGGCGTTGCACTTTGTTGCAGAGGTGCAACGAAACGAGGTCTATAACGCTGCTTGAAGCGGTTTTTCTTTGCCAAAGGAGGCGGGCTCTGGTGGAATACACACAACTTCCTTAACGAGGAGGTTGGCCCGGGGAACCGAAACTCCCTTCGGGACCCTTGTTTAACCTTTGGAGAACTTTCAACATGAAAAAGACCCTGATCGCTCTGGCCGCTGTTGCTGCCACCAGCGCCTTCGCCCAGTCTTCCGTGACCCTGTATGGCCGTCTGGACGCTGGCATTGCTGCCGGCAAGACCACTCTTGAGAACAACGGCGTTACCACTGACACCAACAACAACGGCGTCATGTCCCACAATTCCGTCTCCAGCTACTGGGGCATCAAGGGTTCCGAAGACCTGGGCGGCGGCATGAAGGCCAACTTCAAGCTGGAGCAAGACCTGTTTCCGGCAACCGGTAACCTCGGCGTGACCGGCGCTAGCGGCGGCAACACCAACACTGCTTCCTTCAACCGTACCTCCTTGGTCGGTATTCAAGGTGCTTTCGGTGCTATCGACATCGGCCGTGATTACAACCCGATGTTCTCGGTGGCTGCTGCTTCCGACGTGTTCGGCCTGAGCCGTCTGTCCACCGTGGGCCTGGCTGGCAATGTGGGTTCCACCATCGACCGCCAAGTGATTTACACGTCGCCCAACTTCGGCGGCTTCACCGGCAAATTGTCGACTGGCCACACCGACATGACCGGTGTTTTCACGCATAACGCCCATGCATCCGGTGTCTATGCCAACGGTCCCCTGTACATTGGTCTGGGCCTGGGTAACATGGAAGCCCAGCCGTCCGCTGGTGGCCAGACCACCAAGACCGAAGGTTCTGCTCTGACCGTGACCTATGACTTCGGCGTTGCCAAGCTGTATGTTGGCCACATCACCAAGAAGGTCACCCAGAATGACAAGGCTGGTGCCGCTGACAACACCGAAACCAACCTCGGCGTGAACGTTCCGTTCGGCAAGCTGGCTGTTCAGGCTGTTTATGGCCGCAACACCCAGAAGAACGATACGGCTGGTGCCACCGCTGAAGACCGTAGCGGTAACGACTGGGGCCTGGGCGTGACCTATGACCTGAGCAAGCGCACCACTGCCTTTGCCAAGACCGGTGTTGTGAACAAGCTGGATGGTACGCAAGCCGGCCTGACCTACAACTCGAAGTACACCGAGACCAACGTTGGTATCCGCCACGTGTTCTAATTCTGCCGCTGGCTTTGCCAGTAGCTGAATTGAAAGCTAAAACCCTGCCGCGTCAAACCGGCAGGGTTTTTTTATGGTGCGTCGGAGTTTCGAAGAGTCTTTGGCGGGACAGATGCGATTGAAAGTCTTGATCTGGGGTCCGGTGCTGTTGTTCGTGACGGTTTGCTCGGTTGTGCCCCGGCAGTCCGAGGTGGCGTTGCAGCATGGCGTGGCCGATCAGACCTCCAGTTTTCAAAGGTGGCAGCATTGGCCGTTGCCGGGCAAGCAAGCGACCGAGTATGTGGCCACGCAAGACGAGGGGCGCGAGGCCATGGCGGTGAGGGCTGTTGCATCGGCCAGCATGCTGCGCCAGACGCTGCGCATTGAGCCATGATCTGGAGCGCCTGCGTTTTTCGTGGAAGGTGCCGGACCTGATTGCACAGGCCGATCTGGGGCAACGCGAAACGGCAGATTCCCCGGTACGGGTGGTGCTGGCCTTTGAGGGTGACCGTTCCAGGCTGTCGCTCAAGGACAGCATGCTGTCCGAGCTGGCACGTGCGCTCACAGGCGAACCCATGCCGTATGCCACGCTGATGTACGTCTGGTGCAATACGCGTGCACCGGGCAGCGTGATCGTCAACCCGCGGACGGGGCGGATCCGCAAACTGGTGGTCGAGTCGGGACGGGTCAATCTCAACCAGTGGCTGGACTACGAGCGCGATATCCGGGCCGACTTCATGCAAGCCTTCGGCGAGCCGCCAGGCCCGTTGGTGGGTATTGCCATCATGACCGACAGCGACAACACCCGGACCACGGCGCGCGCCTGGTACGGGTCGGTGCAACACCGCTCGTCCCTGTTGGCACAAAACGATTGAGAGCGGTTTGCCTGGCGCCAACCGGTTACCGCGGCATGCCTGCTTCAGGCGTAGCGCTTATTGCGCAAATTGTTCTTCATTTCCTTGAGCATGGGCTGCAGGCGGTTGCCGCCGATGCGCAGCGCCACGCAGGTGGCCAGGATGTCCACGATCATCAGGTGCAGCAGGCGCGAGACCATGGGGCTGTAGCGGTCGTAGCCCTCCGGGTGGTCGGCCGCCAGGTGGATGTGGCCGGCCATGGCCAATGGCGAACCGCTGGTGGTGATGACGATGGTGGTCGCGCCGTTCTTGCGTGCGATGTCACAGGCATCCATCAAATCGCGTGTGCGGCCCGAATTGGAGATGACGACCAGGCAGTCCCCCGGTCCCATGAGCGAGGCGCTCATGACCTGCATGTGGCCGTCGCTGTAGGCCACGGTGTTGACGCCGAGGCGAAAGAACTTGTGCTGGGCATCGAGCGCCACGATGCCGGAGTTGCCGGCACCGATGAACTCGATGCGCTTGCCGGTCTTGTAGGTTGCGGCCAATATGGTCGCTGCCTTGTCGATGGCCGCGGTTGACGCGTCGTTGCGATATTTGAGGAAGGCTGCCACGGTGTTGTCGATGACCTTGACGACCACGTCGCTGGTCTTGTCATCCACGTCCACGCTGCGATGAATGAAAGGCACGCCCTCGCTGACGGTGCCAGCGAGCTTGAGTTTGAAGTCGGACAGGCCGTCATAGCCCATGCTGCGGCAAAAGCGCACCACCGTGGGCTTGCTGACGTGGGAGCGGTCTGCCAGTTCGCTGACCGGCAGCTTGGCAAAGGCGCGTGGGTCCGTCAGCACGAGTTTGCCGACGCGTTGTTCGGCCGGGGCCAGGGAGGGCAGTGAGGCCCTGATTCGATCCAGCATGCGGACTCCTGCGCGCCTGTTCCAGGCGCTGCTTCATGGTTACACAGAAAAACTATCGAGCGTAATTTTATTTCACTCATAATTCAAGCCCATGAACCAGCTCGACGCTCTCAAACAGTTCACCACTGTGGTGGCTGATACCGGGGACTTCAGGCAGATTGCTGCCTTCAAACCGCAGGATGCGACCACCAATCCCTCGCTCATTCTCAAGGCCGTGCAAAAGGCCGACTACCAGCCGTTGCTCAAGGAAACCGTGGCGCAGTTCAAGACGCGTCCGCTGGACGACATCATGGACCGGCTGCTGGTGAGCTTTGGCTGCGAGATTCTTTCGCTGATCCCGGGGCGCGTTTCCACCGAGGTCGACGCCCGACTGAGCTTCGATACCCAGGCCACCGTGGCACGGGCTGAACGCATCGTCGAGCTGTACCAGGCACAGGGCATTCACATCGACCGCGTGCTGATCAAGATTGCTGCCACCTGGGAAGGCATCCAGGCGGCGGCGCAACTGGAGCGGCGCGGCATCCATACCAACCTGACCCTGCTGTTCTCCTTCTGCCAGGCGGTGGCCTGCGGCCAGGCCAAGGTGCAGCTGATCTCGCCTTTTGTCGGCCGCATCTACGACTGGTACAAGAAAAACGCTGGTGCCGGCTGGGACGAGGCGGCCAACGCGGGTGCCAATGATCCCGGCGTGGCCTCGGTGCGAGCCATCTTCCAGCATTACAAGCGTTTCGGCATTGCGACCGAAATCATGGGCGCAAGTTTTCGCAATACCGGGCAGATCACGGCACTGGCCGGATGCGACCTGCTGACGATCTCCCCCGACCTGCTGGCGCAACTCGCGGCCAGCAATGCGCCTGTGGTGCGTGCACTGGATGCACAAGCGGCACGGGCCATGGATTTGCCTGTGGTCAGTTACGATGAACCGGGTTTCCGCTACGCACTCAATGACGATGCCATGGCGACAGAAAAACTGGCCGAAGGCATCCGTGCCTTTGCGACCGACACCCGCAAACTCGAACAGCTGATGCTGGCGGCCTGACATGAGCCGTAACCGCTGTGACCATACGCCGGCCTGGAGCGCCTTGCGCGCGCTCTACGATATCCAGGGCCGTGACTTCGATTTGCGCCAGGCGTTCGCCGCCGATGCGCAACGCTTTGGCCGCTTCAGCCTGCAGGCGCCGCATGTGTTTGCCGACCTGTCGAAGAACCTGATCAATGCCGCTGTTCAGGCGCAATTGCTGGAGTTGGCGCATCAGTGTGGGGTGAAGGCGCATCGCGAGGCGATGTTCCGTGGTGACGTCATCAACAAGACCGAACAGCGCAGAGTCATGCACTTCTTGTTGAGGTATCCGGCAGCAGGCCTTGCAGATACAGCGCAGGGCGCTGCAAACAGCATAGCAAAAGAGTTGGGCCAGGTGCATTCCACGCTGAATGTCATGCTGACCTATGCCGAGATGGTGCGCCATGACAAAGGAATCACGGATATCGTCAACATCGGCATTGGCGGCTCCGACCTCGGGCCGCAGATGGCGGTGCTGGCGCTCGATGAATTTGTGGCCCAGGACAAACGTTTCCACTTTGTCTCCAGTGTGGACGGTCATGAGCTCAGCCAGGTGCTGCGGCAGGTCCAACCCGAGAGTACGCTGTTCCTGATCGCCTCCAAGTCCTTCACCACGCTGGAGACCATGACCAATGCACGCTCGGCCAAGGCCTGGTTCGAGGCCAAGGGCGGGCGCGATATTGCCCGGCACTTCTGCGCCCTGACCAGCAATGTCGAGGCCGCGCGCGAATTCGGCATCGGCACGACGTTCGACTTCTGGGACTGGGTTGGCGGGCGCTATTCCATGTGGTCTGCCATCGGACTGCCGATTGCGATTGCCATCGGGCCGCAGCGCTTTCGCGAAATGCTGGCCGGCGCGCATGCCATGGACGAGCACTTTCGCCTGGCACCACTGGAACAGAATTTACCGGTTCTCCTCGCGCTGCTTGACATCTGGTATCGCAACTTCCACGGCTTCGGCAGCCGCAGTGTGGCGCCCTATCACAGCGGCCTGCGTCGTATGCAGGCCTATCTGCAGCAGCTGGAGATGGAGAGCAACGGCAAGCGCGTGGATGAAGAAGGGCAGGCATTGCCCTATGCCACTTCCCCCGTGATCTGGGGCGAACCGGCCGCCAATGGCCAGCACGCCTATTTCCAGATGCTGCACCAGGGCAGTGACGTAATTCCGGTGGAGTTCATTGCGGTGAAGAAGGTAGCACACCCGTTGCCGGAACATCACCACAAGCTGTTGGCCAATGCGCTGGCGCAGTCGCGCGCGCTGATGCTGGGGCAGCCGGACGCCGGCGGTCACCGTCATCTGCCGGGCAACCGGCCGAGTACCTTCCTGTTGCTGGACGAACTGACGCCGGCCAGCCTGGGTGCCATCATCGCGTTGCAGGAGCATCGCGTTTTTGTGACCGGTTCGCTCTGGGGCATCAACAGCTTCGACCAGTGGGGCGTGGAGCTGGGCAAGGTGCTGGCCAAGGACATGGAGCAGCGGCTGGACAACGGCAACGCCGATGGGCTGGATGCGTCCAGTGCCGGCTTGTTGAAAAAATTAAGAACCAAATAGGCCGTTAAGCCTTTCTGATATTGCGCCAATAGCTGCTGAATCGATAGCAAAGTTACCGAGGCAAAGAAAAACCCGCAGGGCACAAGCACTGCGGGTTTTTTTGTTTTGTGTCGAGAGCCATAACGCCCATCGACGCAGCATGAGGGTGCAGACAGTACCACTTTGGTACGGCAAGCGGCTGCAACGCCGCCATGCACCCTCAGGCAAGGAGCACTTTTACATGCCCATGCCACCCATGCCGCCCATACCACCCATGTCAGGCATGCCGCCGCCGGCAGGTGCCTCGTCCTTCGGTGCCTCGGCCACCATGCACTCGGTGGTGAGCATCAGCGAAGCCACGGAAGCGGCGTTCTGCAGCGCGGTGCGGGTCACCTTGGTCGGGTCCAGAATGCCCATCTCGATCATGTCGCCGTAGGTGTCGTTGGCAGCGTTGAAACCGTAGTTGCCCTTGCCGGCCAGCACGGCGTTCACCACCACGCTCGGCTCGCCGCCGGCGTTGAACACGATTTCGCGCAGGGGCGCTTCGATGGCCTTGAGCACCAGCTTGATGCCGGCGTCCTGGTCATGGTTGTCACCCTTGATGTCGCCAGCGGACTGACGGGCGCGCAGCAGGGCCACGCCACCGCCGGCCACAATGCCTTCTTCCACGGCAGCACGGGTCGCGTGCAGGGCGTCTTCGACGCGGGCCTTCTTTTCCTTCATTTCGACTTCGGTGGCAGCGCCAACCTTGATCACGGCCACGCCGCCGGCCAGCTTGGCCACGCGCTCTTGCAGCTTCTCGCGGTCGTAGTCGGAAGTGGCTTCTTCGATCTGCACGCGGATCTGCTTGACACGCGCTTCGATGTCAGCGGCAGCGCCGTTGCCGTCGATGATGATGGTGTTTTCCTTGCCCACTTCGATGCGCTTGGCTTGGCCGAGGTCAGCCAGCGTGACCTTCTCGAGGGTCAGGCCGACTTCTTCAGCGATGACCTTGCCGCCGGTCAGGATGGCGATGTCTTCCAGCATGGCCTTGCGGCGGTCGCCGAAGCCCGGCGCCTTGACGGCCACGACCTTCAGGATGCCGCGGATGGTGTTGACCACCAGGGTGGCCAGGGCTTCGCCTTCGACGTCTTCGGCAATGATCAGCAGCGGACGACCGGCCTTGGCGACTTGCTCCAGCGTGGGCAGCAGGTCGCGGATGTTGCTGATCTTCTTGTCGAACAGCAGCACGAAGGGGTTGTCCAGCAGGGCGGCCTGCTTTTCGGGATTGTTGATGAAGTAGGGCGACAGGTAGCCGCGGTCGAACTGCATGCCCTCGACGACGTCGAGTTCGTTCTGCAGCGACTTGCCGTCTTCCACGGTGATCACGCCTTCCTTGCCAACCTTGTCCATGGCATTGGCGATGATCTCGCCGATGCTGGAGTCGCTGTTGGCGGAGATGGAGCCGACCTGGGCGATTTCCTTGGAGGTGGTGGTGGGCTTGGAGGCCTTCTTCAGCTGCTCGATCAGGGCCGCCACGGCCTTGTCGATGCCGCGCTTGAGGTCCATCGGGTTCATGCCGGCGGCCACGTACTTCATGCCTTCGCGCACGATGGCCTGGGCCAGCACGGTGGCGGTGGTGGTGCCGTCGCCGGCGTTGTCGGAGGTCTTGGAAGCGACTTCCTTGACCATCTGGGCGCCCATGTTCTGCAGCTTGTCCTTCAGCTCGATTTCCTTGGCCACGGACACGCCGTCCTTGGTCACGGTGGGGGCGCCGAAGGAGCGCTCGAGCACCACGTTGCGGCCTTTCGGGCCCAGGGTAACTTTGACTGCGTTGGCCAGGA
>MGPC01000034.1 GCA_001797315.1 Curvibacter sp. GWA2_64_110 | reverse complement strand
GCCTGATGCAGGAGAACTGGATCGGCCGCAGCGAGGGCGTGCGCTTTGCCTTCACGCACGACATCCAGGGCGCGGACGGCAAGCTGATCGGTGACGGTCGCATGTATGTCTTCACCACCCGCGCCGACACCATCAAGGGGGTGACCTTCTGCGCCGTGGCGCCCGAGCACCCGCTGGCCCAGCACGCGGCCCGATCCAATCCCAAGCTGGCCGCTTTCATCGAGGACTGCAAAAAGGGCGGCACCACCGAGGCCGAGCTGGCGCTGAGAGAAAAAGAGGGCATGCCGACCGGCCTGTTTGTCACCCATCCGTTGACGCAGGAACAGGTGCCGCTGTGGGTCGGCAACTACGTGCTGATGAGCTACGGCGATGGCGCCGTCATGGGCGTGCCGGCGCACGACGAGCGCGACTTCGCCTTCGCCCTGAAATACCAGCTGCCGATCCGCCAGGTGATCGACGTCGACAGCCAGTCCTACGACTACCACCACTGGCAGGAGTGGTATGCCGACAAGGTCAACGGCGTCACCATCAACTCCGGCAGCTTCAGCGGCCTGCGCTGCCGGGAAGCAGTGGACGCCATCGCGCACAAGCTGCAGACCCTCAGTCTGGGCGAGAAAAAGACCACCTGGCGTCTGCGCGACTGGGGTATTTCGCGCCAGCGCTACTGGGGCACGCCGATCCCGATCATCCACTGCGATGCCTGTGGCTCGGTGCCGGTGCCGGAAAAAGACCTGCCGGTGGTGCTGCCGCAGGACTTGGTGCCTGACGGTTCCGGCAATCCGCTGAACAAGTGCGAGGCCTTCCTCAAGGTGAACTGCCCCTGCTGCGGCAAGCCGGCACGGCGCGAGACCGACACCATGGACACCTTCGTGGATTCGTCCTGGTATTTCATGCGCTACTGCGATCCGCGCAACAACGACCAGATGGTGGCCGAGGGGGCCAAGTACTGGATGCCGATGGACCAGTACATTGGCGGCATCGAGCACGCCATCCTGCACCTGCTGTACGCGCGCTTCTGGACCAAGGTCATGCGCGACCTGGGGCTGGTGAAGGTCGACGAGCCCTTCACCAAGCTGCTGACGCAGGGCATGGTGCTCAATCACATCTACTCGCGCCGCACCGAGAAAGGCGGCAAGGAGTACTTCTGGCCGCACGACGTCGAGCACGTACTCGATGAGGGCGGCAAGATCATTGGGGCCAAGCTGAAGAACGCCGTCGGCGACCTGCCGGCCGGCACGGCGATCGACTACGAGGGCGTGGGCACCATGTCCAAGTCCAAGAACAACGGCGTCGACCCGCAGGAGTTGATCGAGAAGTACGGCGCCGACACCGCGCGCCTGTACACCATGTTCACCGCGCCGCCCGAGGCCACGCTGGAATGGAACGATGCCGCGGTGGAGGGCAGCTACCGTTTCCTGCGCCGAGTCTGGAACTTCGGCGTCAAGCTGTCTGCTATCGATTCGGTAGCGGCTGACGCAAGCGTGGCGGGCGTCAAGAGCCTGAAAGATGTGGAATTTGGCAAGGAGGCCAAGGCCCTGCGGCTGGAGATCCACAGCGTGCTCAAGCAGGTCGACTACGACTACCAGCGCATGCAGTACAACACCGTGGTCTCCGGGGCCATGAAGCTGCTCAACGCGCTGGAGGACTTCAAGGCCATGGACAGCGCCGGTGCCGTGGTGGCGCTGTACGAAGGTTTCGGCATCCTGTTGCGCTGCCTGTATCCGGCCACGCCGCACATCACCCACCAGCTGTGGAGCGAGCTCGGCTTCGCTGGCGTGCTGGGCGACCTGCTCGATGCGCCCTGGCCACAGGCGGACGAGGCCGCACTGCAGCAGGACGAGATCGAACTGGTGCTGCAGATCAACGGCAAGCACCGCGGCGCTGTGCTGGTGCCGGCCGGCGCGTCGAAAGAGGCGATCGAGGCCGCCGCCGTGGCGTCGGAAGTCGTGCAAAAGCAGGCCAACGGGGCAGCCGTCAAGCGTGTGATCGTGGTGCCAGGGCGCCTGGTCAACGTGGTGCTTTGATCATGAAGCGTGCCGCTGTCCTGAGTCGTCGTGCGTTCGGTGGGTTTGCAGGGAAGTTGGTGGTACTGGGCCTAGCCGCGCCGCTCGCAGGCTGCGGTTTTCAGTTGCGCCAGCCCCCCAATTTCGCTTTCAAGTCGATCTATACCGACGTGGCGCCGACCTCGGTGCTGGGTAGCGAACTCAAGCGCAACCTGACAGCCGTCGGCAATGTCGAACTGATCACCGAGGGGTCGCAGCGAATGAAGGCCGAGGTGATTCTCGATATCTTGCAGGAATTGCGCGAAAAGATCGTGGTCGGCACCAATGCGGCCGGCCAGGTGCGGGAATTCCAGCTGCGCCTGCGTTTCCGTTTCCGCCTGCGCACGCCGCAGGGCAAGGAGTTGATTCCCGAGACTGAGATGGTGCAGCAACGCGACATCAGCTTCAATGAGTCGGCTGTACTGGCCAAGGAGACCGAGGAGGCCCTGCTGTTCCGCAGCATGCAGACCGACATCGTGCACCAGCTGCTGCGTCGGCTGGCGGCGGTGAAAGAGTTGTAACGTGGCACACCCCCAGGCTGCGCGCACTGCGTGTCGCTCCGCCCCCCCCCTTGCAGGGGGCAACGCCAGTGGCCCGGCCAAGCCGGTTCCACGGCGTTTCCCGCTTGGGGAATGCCTTGTCGGGGGGCGCTGATGCAAGTCGCCGCCAACCAGCTTGAAGCCCACCTGCAACGCGGGTTGAAGAGCCTGTACACCCTGCATGGCGACGAGCCGCTGCTGGTGCAGGAGGCGGCGGATGCCATTCGCGCCGTGGCGCGTTCTCAGGGCTACACCGAACGCACCTCGCACACCGTGGCCGGTGCCCATTTCGACTGGAGCGAGGTGCTGGCCGCCGGCGGATCTTTAAGCCTGTTTGCCGAACGCCAGATCGTCGAGATCCGCATTCCTTCCGGCAAACCCGGCAAGGATGGCAGCGTGGCGTTGCAGCAGCTGGCGGAAGCAGCGCAGGGCAATGACTCGACGCTGACGCTGGTCATGCTGCCGCGCCTGGACAAGCTGACCAGGAGCGGCGCCTGGTTCGGCGCGCTGGAGAGTTTCGGCGTGACGGTGCAGATTGATCCGGTCGAGCGCAACGCCTTGCCGCAGTGGATCGCGCAGCGTCTGGCGGCGCAGGGCCAGCGTGTGACCGCCGGCGAAGAGGGCCAGCGCACGCTGCAGTTCTTTGCCGACCGGATCGAAGGCAATCTGCTGGCTGCACATCAGGAAATCCAGAAACTGGCCTTGCTGCATCCGGCCGGCGAACTGACGTTCGAACAGGTGGAAGGCGCCGTGCTCAACGTGGCGCGTTACGACGTCTTCAAGCTGTCCGAAGCCGTGCTGGCCGGACAGGCGGCGCGTGTGCAGCGCATGCTCGACGGCCTGCGCGCCGAGGGCGAGGCCGAGGTGCTGGTGCACTATGCCTTGAGCGAGGACATCCGTGCGCTCAAGCGCGTCAAGGATGCCGTGGCCCAGGGCCGCCCCCTGCCGATGGCCCTGCGCGAGCAGCGCATCTGGGGCCTCAAGGAGCGCCTGTACGAGCGCGTGCTGCCGCGACTGACGGAAACGGCGCTGGTCAATCTGCTGCATGCGGCGCACCAGGTGGACGGCATTGTCAAGGGCCTGAAGCAGCCGGACTGGCCGGCCGACGGCTGGCAGGCATTGCACCGGCTGGCCATGCAGCTGTGCAGCCACTGCGCCCTCCAGGCCGGGGCGCACGCCAAAAGCGCGGGCGTGAGAAAATGAACTATGAACGCGCTCAACATCGCTGACTACGCCCAGACTCTGGGCATGCAGGCTAAAGTGGCTTCCGCCCTGATGGCGAAAGCGCCGACAGCTACTAAAAACATAGCGCTGCGCCGCCTTGCCGCTTTGCTGCGCGCCAATGCCGGCTCGCTCGAGCAGGACAATGCCAAGGACATCGCACGCGCTGAAAGCCTGGGCCTGGCCGCGCCGCTGGTCGATCGTCTGCGCCTGACGCCCAAAGTCATCGACACCGTGGCGCAGGGCTGTGAGCAGTTGGCCGCCATGCCCGACATCATTGGCGAGATCATCGGCATGAAGCAGCAGCCCAGCGGCATCCGCGTCGGCCAGATGCGCGTGCCGATCGGCGTCTTCGGCATGATCTTCGAGAGCCGGCCCAACGTCACCATCGAGGCCGCCAGCCTGTCGATCAAGAGCGGCAATGCCTGCATCCTGCGCGGCGGCTCGGAGGCGATCGAATCGAACAAGGCGCTGGCCAGGCTGGTGCAGCAGGCGCTGGTGGAATCGGGCCTGCCGGCCGATGCCGTGCAACTGGTGCAGACCACCGAGCGCGAGGTGGTGGGCCAGCTCATCACCATGCCGCAGTACGTGGACGTCATCATCCCGCGCGGCGGCAAGTCGCTGATCGAGCGCATCAGCCGCGACGCCAAGGTGCCGGTGATCAAACACCTGGACGGCAACTGCCATACCTATGTCGACGATCCGTGCGATCTCGACATGGCGGTCAAGGTGGCCGACAACGCCAAGACCAACAAGTACAGCCCCTGCAATGCCAGCGAGAGCCTGCTGGTGGCGCGCGGCGTGGCCAAGGCATTTTTGCCGCGCATCGGCGCCGTCTTCGCCGCCAAGGGGGTGGAGATGCGCTGCGACGCAGAGGCCCAGGCCATCCTGGCGGGCGTGAAGGACGCCAATCTGAAGGCGGCGACCGAGCAGGATTGGTACGAGGAGTTCCTGGCCCCCATCATCAGCGTCAAGGTGGTGGCCGGCCTGGATGAGGCGATTGCCCACATCAACCATTACGGCAGCCACCATACCGACGCAATCATCACCCGCGATCACATGCATGCGCAGGCTTTTCTGCGCGAGGTTGATTCCGGCAGCGTGATGGTGAATGCGAGCACCCGCTTTGCCGATGGCTTCGAATACGGGCTGGGGGCTGAGATCGGCATCAGTACCGACAAGTTCCACGCCCGCGGCCCGGTGGGCCTCGAAGGACTGACCTCGTTGAAGTATGTGGTGCTGGGCGACGGCGAAATCCGGAACTGAGCATGCGCCGCCCTGCCGTGCTGCTGCGTCGGGCCGTTTTGCTGGGGATGGTTCTGGCCGCGCCCCTGGCGAGCCAGGCCAGCTCGTCGCTGGCCGTCGAGATGGGCTGCTACAACTGCCATGGCACCCCGCTGCGGGCCGAACCGCTGCGGCGTATCCCCGCCCATGAGCGCCTCAGCCCGGGAACGGCCCAGCGACTGATCCATTGGCTGTTCGACGGCGCGAAATAACACAGACAGCGGGGCCAGGACGGCGCAGCGTCCGGCCTGTCGCCTTGAATATGGCGTGACGGTCCCCACGTCCTAGAATTGCTCCACCACAGAAAAACGAGGGCTGCATGGTTCCCCATCTCATCACGGCGCTGACAGGCCCGATCAACGAACTCGAACAACGCATCCTGGACTCCATGCCGGCCATCGAGCGCTGGTTCCGGCTCGAGTGGATGGAGCACACGCCGCCGTTCTACAGCTCGGTCGACGTGCGCAACGCCGGCTTCAAGCTGGCGCCGGTGGATACCAACCTCTACCCCGGCGGCTGGAACAACCTCACACCGGAGATGCTGCCGCTGGCTGTGCAGGCAGCGATGGCGGCCATCGAGAAGATCTGCCCCGAGGCACGCAACCTGCTGCTGATCCCCGAGAACCACACGCGCAACACCTTCTACCTCAGCAATGTGGCGCAGCTGCGGCGCATCTTCCACATGGCGGGCCTGAACGTGCGCATCGGCTCGATCAGCCCCGAGATCAAGAAGACCACCACCATCGAGCTGCCAGGCGGCGAATCGGTGACGCTGGAACCGGTGATCCGCAACCGGCGGCGCCTGGGCCTGAAGGACTTCGACCCCTGCACCATCCTGCTCAACAACGACCTGTCCGCCGGCATTCCCGGCATCCTGGAGGAAATTCACGAGCAGTACCTGCTGCCGCCGCTGCACGCCGGCTGGTCCACGCGGCGCAAGAGCAACCACTTCCGGAGCTACGAAGAGGTGTCCAAGCGCTTCGGCAAGCTGCTGGGCATCGACCCCTGGCTGATCAACCCGATGTTCAGCAAGTGCGGCGAAGTGAATTTCACCGAGGGCACCGGCATGGAGTGCCTGACCAGCAATGTCGATGCCCTGCTGGCCAAGATCCGGCGCAAGTACAAGGAATACGGCATCAAGGAAAAGCCGTTTGTTGTTGTCAAGGCCGACAACGGCACCTATGGCATGGGCATCATGATGGTGCGCGATGCCAAGGAACTGGAAGACCTGAACCGCCGCACGCGCAACAAGATGAGCGTGATCAAGGATGGCCAGGAGGTCAACGACGTCATCATCCAGGAAGGTGTGCTGACCAACGAGCGCATGAACGATGCCGTGGCCGAGCCGGTGGTCTACATGATGGACCGTTATGTGGTGGGTGGTTTCTACCGCGTGCACGCCGAACGCGGCATCGACGAGAACCTCAATGCGCCCGGGGCGAGTTTCGTGCCGCTGGCCTTTGCTGAAAGCACCCATCTGCCGCAGCCGGGCATGAAACCCGGCGCCAGCGCCCCCAACCGCTTCTACATGTACGGCGTGATCGGGCGGCTGGCCATGCTGGCGGCCAGCTACGAGCTCGAAGCCACCGATCCTGAGGCGGAAGTCTACGAGTGAGGTTCGTGTCGGGGTGGTAGTTGTTGCGGTGCAACAACCCCGGATTCTGGCCGGTCCGGGCGGGGTGAACTGTTGGAAGGCTGGCGCGCCGAGAGCACAATAGCGTCTTCCGCATGTTATGGAGCCCCGCTCGTGAAGACGGGGCAGTTTTGTGTCAGCTTCCAAATCCTCGCTTGCCGCGCTTACCCTGGGCGCCATCGGCGTCGTCTACGGTGATATCGGCACCAGCGTCCTGTACGCTGTCAAGGAAGTATTCGGTTCCGGCCATGTGCCGTTCACACCGGCCAATGTCTACGGCATCCTCTCGATCTTTTTCTGGACGCTGACCGTCATCGTCTCCCTCAAGTATGTGTTGCTGGTGCTGCGGGCTGACAATGCCGGCGAAGGCGGTCTGGTGGCCATGCTGGCGTTGGCTTCGCAGTCGGTCAAGGACAAGCCGGCACTGCGACGCTGGTTGCTGCTGGTCGGTATTTTCGGCACCTGCCTGTTCTATGGCGACGGCGTCATCACACCGGCGATTTCGGTGCTGTCGGCAGTCGAAGGCCTGGAAGTGGTCTCGCCGGCTTTCAAGAAGGCCGTGATCCCGCTGACGCTGCTTATCCTGTTCGGCCTGTTTGGGGTGCAAAAGCGTGGCACCGCCGGCATCGGCAAGTTCTTCGGCCCGATCACCGTAGTCTGGTTTGCTGCCATCGCTGTACTGGGCGTGGCCCACATTGCCAGCAATCCAGCCATCTTGTGGGCACTGAGCCCGCATCATGCCGTCGGGTTCATCGTGCACAACCCTGGCACCACCTTCATCATTCTCGGGGCCGTGGTGCTGTGCGTCACCGGTGGCGAAGCGCTGTATGCCGATATGGGGCACTTCGGCAAGAAGCCGATTCGGCTGGCCTGGTTTTCCATTGTCATGCCGGCATTGACGCTCAACTACTTCGGCCAAGGTGCGTTGCTGCTGAAGAATCCTGATGCAGTGAAAAACCCGTTCTTCATGATGGCACCCGACTGGGCCTTGTGGCCTTTGGTGGTGCTGGCCACGATGGCCACCGTGATCGCTTCACAGGCCCTGATCTCCGGCGCCTTCAGCGTCACCAAGCAGGTGATCCAGCTCGGTTACCTGCCGCGCCTGCAGGTGTTGCATACCAGCGTCAAGGACACCGGTCAGATCTACATGCCCTTCGTCAACTGGGGGCTGTTCACGGCCATCGTGCTGGCGGTGGTGCTGTTCAAGTCCTCCAGCAACCTGGCATCGGCCTACGGTATCGCCGTCACGCTGGACATGCTGATTACCACCGTGCTGACATTCTTTGTCATTCGCTACAGCTGGAAGTACCCGTTGG
The DNA here is from genome assembly GCA_001797315.1 of Curvibacter sp. GWA2_64_110. Taxonomy (GTDB): domain Bacteria; phylum Pseudomonadota; class Gammaproteobacteria; order Burkholderiales; family Burkholderiaceae_C; genus Hylemonella. Next base: position 17,646 of record MGPC01000034.1, on the reverse strand, counting down.
CGCTGTGCCTCGGTGCCACTGGCTTTTTCTTTGTGGTGGATCTGGCATTTTTCACCTCCAACCTCATGAAGCTGTTTGATGGCGGCTGGTTCCCGCTGCTCATCGGCGGTGCCGTTTTCATGCTCATGATGACCTGGAAGGAGGGGCGCAGCCAGCTCAACGCCGCACTCCGGCAAGATGCGCTCGATCTGCCCGGATTTCTGGAGGCGGTATTCGTGAGCCCGCCGGCGCGCGTTGACGGCACAGCCGTGTTCCTGACGGCCGAGCCCGGCAACGTGCCCAATGCCATGCTGCACAACCTCAAGCACAACAAGGTGCTGCACCGGAACAACCTGTTCGTGACGGTACGCAACCATGAGGTGCCGTGGATCGGGCTGGACAAGCGGCTGGAGATCGAGCCGCTCGGCCACGACTGCTGGCAGATCATCGTGCACTACGGTTTCAAGAACGATCCCGATCTGCCTTCGGCGCTGGAACAGATCCGAACCCGCGGCTGCGAACTTGAGCCGATGACCACCAGCTACTTCCTGTCGCGTGACATCGTCATCCCCACTCTGGGGCACGGCATGGCCGCCTGGCGCGAGAAGCTGTTCGCCCAGATGCACCACAACGCCAGCGGGGCGGCCGCGTTCCTCAACCTGCCGAACAATGCGGTGGTGGAGCTGGGGTCGAAGATCGAGATCTGAGACGGAACTCCCCCAGGCGGTTCGGTGGAGTAACCGAAACCAAAGAAAAAGCCACCCGCGGGTGGCTTTTCCATGTGCGGCGCAGGCGTTCAGTCCGTCGTGATGCCCGCCGTCTTCACCAGCTTGCTCCAGCGCGCCGCTTCCGCCTTGATGTGGGCGGCAAACTGCTCGGGCGTGCCGCCGCCGAGCTCGTTGCCCTGGCTCAGCATCTGGGCCTTGATGGTGGGGTCGGCCAGCGCCTTGTTGGTGACTTCGTTGAGCAGCTTGATGATGGCTGGCGGCGTCGCGGCCGGAGCCACGAAACCTTGCCAGTTGGAGATCTCGAAGCCGGGGAAACCCTGCTCGGCCATGGTCGGCACGTCGGGAAACTGGGGTGAGCGCTTCAGGCTGGTGATGGCCAGCGGGCGCAGCTTGCCGGCGCGGATGTTGGCCGAGGCGGCGTACATCTGCTCGAACATCATGTCCACCTGGCCGCCCATCAGGTCCATGGCTGCCGGCGCGCCGCCCTTGTAGGGGATGTTGGTGATGAAGACACCCGCCATGGCTTTCATCATCTCGGCTGCCAGGTGGTGCGAGCCGCCGGTGCCGCCATTGGCGTAGGTCAGGTGGCCCGGTTTGGCCTTGGCGGCAGCGACAATGTCCTTGACGCTCTTGAAGGGCGAGTCCGGGCGCACCATCAGCACCAGCGGGCCGCGTTCGATCAAACAGATCGGCGCCAGATCCTTCAGCGGGTCAAAATTGATCTTCTTGAACATGGTCGGGTTGACCGACAGCGGTGCGAAGTTGCCCATGCCGATGGTGTAGCCGTCGGGCTTGGCGCGCACGATCGCTTCGGTGCCGATGTTGCCGCCGGCGCCGGGCTTGTTCTCCACCACGAAGGGTACCCCTAGCGCCGTGCTCATGAAGCGTCCGAACTGGCGCGAACGCTGGTCGGTGTTACCGCCGGCCGGGTAGGGGCAGATGATGGTGATGGGTTTGCTCGGGTACTTGTCCTGGGCGAAAGACAGGCTGGGCAGCCCCAGTATGGCGGTGGCTTGAAGAAGATCGCGGCGTTTCATGAGAGACTCCAAAAATATGACCGTTACGGTACTGCTGTTTGGCGAACCGTCACATACGGACTTACCACAATCATCGTGAGGGTGTTGCCCCGTGAATATTCTCTTCATCGCCGATCCACTGGAGTCCTTCAAGACCTACAAGGACAGTACTTTCGCCATGATGCGCGAACTGCAGCGCCGCGGCCATGCACTGGCGGCCTGCGAGCCGCGTCATCTGGCCTGGCAGGCGGCCACCGGCGTGCAGGCCCACGTGCGGCACATCACGCTGACCGGGCACGAGGAGCGCTGGTTCCATGAAACGCCCGAGCCGCCGTTGCAGCGCCTGGCCGCGCTGCGTGAGTTCGACGCCGTCATCATGCGCAAGGACCCGCCTTTCGACAGCGAGTATTTCTACGCCACCCACCTGCTGGAGCAGGCCGAGCGCGAAGGCGCCAAGGTGTTCAACAAGCCGCGTTCCCTGCGCGACCATCCGGAGAAGCTGGCCATCCTGGAGTTCCCGCAGTTCATCACCCCCACGCTGGTGACGCGCGATGCACTGGCCATCCGCGCTTTCCACGCTGAGCATCGCGACATCATCCTCAAGCCGCTCGACGGCATGGGCGGCATGGGCATCTTCCGCGTGCGCGACGACGGCCTGAACCTGGGCGCCATCATCGAGACGCTCAACCGCGACGGTGCGCAGACCGTGATGGTGCAGAAGTTCCTGCCGGCCATCGCCCAGGGCGACAAGCGCGTGCTGGTGATCGGCGGCCAGCCGGTGCCCTACTGCCTGGCGCGTATTCCGCAGGGTGGCGAGGTGCGCGGCAACCTGGCGGCCGGCGGCAAGGGCGTGGCCCAGCCGCTGAGTACACGTGACCGCGAGATTGCCGCAGCCATCGGCCCGGTGCTGGCGGCACGCGGCCTGCTGCTGGTGGGGCTGGACGTGATCGGCGACTGCCTGACCGAGATCAACGTCACCAGCCCGACCTGCTTCCAGGAAATCACCGACCAGATGGGCTTTGACGTGGCGGCGATGTTCGTCGACGCGCTGGAGCGCGCGCTGGCCTCTTAACGCAGCAGGGCCAACACGCCCTGCGGCAGCTGGTTGGCCTGCGCCACCATGGCGGTGCCGGCCTGCTGCAGGATCTGGGTGCGTGACAGATTGGCGGTTTCCTTGGCGAAATCGGCGTCCATGATGCGGCCGCGCGAGGCGGAAATGTTCTCCACCATGGAACTGATATTGCTGACCGCGCTTTCGAAGCGACTCTGCATGGCGCCCAGCTTGGCGCGCGCGCTGTTGACTTGGTCGATGGCCGAGTCAAGCTTCCTCAGGGCCAGCCATGCATCGCCTTGCGTGCTGACCGACAGCGTATCGATACCGGTTGACGAGGTCGGGGTGACTGCATAGTCGAGGCTGGTGTTGGCGCCGCCGGCGAGTGCGGCTGGAATCACCTGCGCCGTCTGCAGGACGGTCCTGAGTTCCCACATGTTGACCCAAGCGGTGCCGCCGGCGGCGTCCTTGGCGGAGGAGCGGACTTCCATTGTGTATGTGCCGTCAGCTTGCTTGTTCAGATAGGCGGTAACACCGGTGTCGGCCGATTTCCGGTTCACGGCCTCCATGATTTGGCCCAGACGCTCCTCGCCGGTCGTCACGGCGGCCATCACCTCCAGGCCCACCTTGGAGGGAGCGCTGGTGGCGCCGTTCAGGTAGGTGTCGATGCCCATGTAACCGCTGGCGAGCGCGCTGGTTCGCACGCCGCTCGGCTGGATGCCGGTGATCGTGGCCGTGGCGTAGTCGGCCTGCGACAGGCCGCTGGCCTTGGCATTGGTCAGGGCGCCCACGGTGATGTTGTCGCCGGAGTTGGCGCCGACCTGGAACACGGCGCCGGCAAAGGTACCGTCCAGAATCTTCTGGTTGTTGAAGGTGGTGGTCTTGCCCACGCGGTCGATTTCATCGGCCAGCTGCTTCACTTCAGCCTGCAGGGCGGTACGGTCGGCCGAGCTGTTGGTGGAGTTGGCCGACTGCACGGCCAGTTCACGCATGCGCTGCAGCATGTCGCCGACCTTGCCCAGGGCGCCTTCGGCCGTCTGCGCCAGCGAGATGCCGTCATTGGCGTTGCGGGCGGCGACGTTCAGGCCCTTGGCCTGGGTGTTCATGCGCTCGGCGATGGCCAGACCGGCCGCGTCGTCCTTGGCGCTGTTGACGCGCAGGCCCGAGGACAGGCGCTGCATCGACGTCGCCAGCGAGCTGGCCGAGGCCGACAGGTTACGTTGCGCGTTCAGCGATGCAATATTGGTATTGATGGACGTGCTCATTTTCTGCTTCCGAGGCCGCTGTGCAAAGTGCCTCTCTGCAGCACTCCTGCACCCATATCGGGCGTAGGGACGGGGAACTTGAAGCGATGCCGCACCGATGTCGCCTGGCATGGCGAGGAAAAGCGGGGCGAATCACCTGCAATTCGAGGGATTGGCCTGGGCGCGCCCGCCGTGCGCCGGCGTCTGCGTGCCGCTAAGCCGCAGGGGCACCGTCGACGAACACCCGCAGCTCGCCCGGGGCGAAGGGTGTCCACACCTCATCCGTGGTCAGCGGCGCCGTCACCACCACCGCCACCCGGTCGCCCGGGGCGGCGTGTTCGGCAAAGTTGACGCTCAGGTCCTCGTCGCGCAGCGTGGCGCTGCCGAAGGGGTGCTGGCGCACCACGTGGTAAAGCTGGGTGGAGGCGTGGGCCCACAGCGCCTCGCCGTTGCTCAGCAGGAAGTTGAAGGTGCCGTGTTTCGAGATTTGCGGCACCAGTTCGCGCAGCGTCAGCGTCAGTTCCTGAATGCTGGGTACGTCGGCATGCGATTTGGCCAGCTCCTGCAGCAGCCAGCAAAAAGCCTGTTCACTGTCGGTGTGGCCGACCGGGTGGAAGCTGCCGTGCAGCCGCGGCGCAAAGTTCTTCAGGTCGCCGTTGTGGGCGAACACCCAGTAGCGGCCCCACAGTTCGCGCACGAAGGGGTGGCAGTTCTCCAGCGTCACTGCGCCCTGCGTCGCCTTGCGGATGTGGGCGATGACGTTGCGGCTCTTGATCGGGTAGTGCCGGATCAGCTCGGCCACCGGCGAGGCGCAGGCCGACTGGTGGTCGACGAAATGGCGCAGCCCCTTGTCCTCGAAGAAGGCGATGCCCCAGCCGTCGCCGTGGTGGTCGGTGCGGCCGCCGCGCTCGGCAAAGCCGGCGAAGCTGAACATCACGTCGGTCGGCACATTGCAGTTCATGCCCAGCAACTGGCACATGGTGCTTACTCCTTGGCGTTGATGGGTTGGCGCAGGCGCCAGGCCGCCAGCACGGCCAGGGCGCACACCAGCGCCAGCAGCACGAAGGTTTCGTCAAAGGCGGCCAGCCGCGCCGCGCTGGGTGCGGCGGTCGTGTCCTGTGCGCCATGGGCGGCCATGCGCCACTGCAGGATGATGCCGCACAGGCTGATGCCGGCGGCACCGCCGAGCATGCGCAGGAAGTTGATGGTGCTGGAGGCCTGCGAGATCAGGCGGTGCTCCAGGCCCTGCATGGCGCCGTTGTTGAGCGAGGGCAGGATGAAGCCCAGACCGATGCGCCCCAGGATGGTCCAGGTCACCAGCACCCAGAGCGCCGCCTGCAGGCCGATGGTGGCCATCAGCGCGAAGGAGGCGGCCAGCAGCAGGATGCCGAGGCTGACCATCAGGTGGATCGGCACACGGTCGGACAGGCGGCCGGCCAGCGGAATCGTGACCGCCAGCACCAGGCCGGCCGGCAGCATGATGGTGCCGACCAGCGCCGCCGACAGGCCTTGCCCCATCTGGATGTAGAGCGGCAGCAGGTAGGTGGAGCCGAACAGCGCCGTGCCGTAGATGAAGGCCACCAGGCTGCCCATGGCAAACGGCCGGTGCTTGAACAGGTCCATGTGCATCAGCGGCGTGCCGGCGTGGCGTGCCTGACGCTTTTGCCACCAGACGAAGCCCAGCACGGACGCCAGCGCTGTGCCCAACAGCACGAAGGCGGCGGTATGCGCGCTGCCATGCAGCTGGACCAGGCCGTTGAGCAGGCACAGCGTGCCCACGGTGCACAGTAGCAGGCCCTGCCAGTCCAGCCGGGAGTTGCGGCGATCCGGTGCCACGCCGCCGGGCGCGTTGACCGGCACATAACGATAGGCCAGCCAGAGCGAGGCGAGACAAAACGGCGCCACCATGAAAAAGATCGAGCGCCAGCCGAACCATTCGACCAGCAAGCCACCGATGCTCGGCCCCAGCGCGGGGGCGAGCACCACGCCCATGCCGAAGATGCCGCCGGCCCGGCCGCGCTCGTGCGGTTCGAAGGCGCGGATGATGATGATGGCCGGAATCGGCTGCACGATGCCGGCGGCCAGGCCCTCGACCACCCGCGCGGCCAGCACCAGGCCGAAGTGGTTGGCCAGGCCGCCGCCCACGCCGCCGGCCAGCAGCATCAGCGTCGAGATCACGTAGGTCTGGCGGTAGCCGAAGCTGCTCAGCAGCCAGGGCGTGGTCAACATGGACACGGTCGACGCCACCATGAAGCCGGAACTGACCCAGTGGGCGCGTTCCTGCCCCAGCGAGAAATGGTGGCTCATGTCGGGGATGGCCACGTTGACGATGGTGGACGACATGATGGCGGCCATGGTGCCGACCATCACCGCCAACAGCAGCAGCCAGCGGTAGCGCCCGCCGTAGTGCGCCTGCATCTCGGCCAGGGTGGCGGGGCGCTTCACGGCCGGCCGTCCAGCGTGGCGCAGCGCAGGGTAACGCGGCCGACGCGGGTGGCGCGGCTCAGCGTGTCGTGCAGTGCTTGCTGCAGCCGGGCCAGTTCGGCCGCTGGCACGGCGGCCTGCAGCTCGGCCTCGACCTCCAGCCCGCCGTCCAGATAGTGCAGTTGCAGTGTGGCCGGCACCGGCAGCACCTGCTGCACCAGGGCCTGCACCTCGGCGCGCGGCGGCAGCGCCAGCAGCCGGGGCAGGTGCCGCACGGTGCCGGGGTCGATGTGGACCGTGCATTCGGCCACGCGGTGCGCTTCCTTCACCAGCGCGCTGATTTTTTCGGCGATGTAGTGCCCCTCCGAGACCGAGAGGTGGGCGTCCACCTCCACATGCACGTCGATCACCGCCCAGTCGCCCATGCGCCGGGTGCGCAGGCCATGCAGGTCCAGCACGCCACCGACCGACAGGATGGACTGGCGGATGCGTTCGATCTCCTCCAGGTCGAGCGCATGGTCGGTCAGGCCGTGGAAGGCCTCGACCGAGAAATTCCAGCCCGCTTTGGAGATCATGAAGCCGACGATGATGGCCGCCACCGCATCCATGCTGTGGTAGCCCAGCAGGTTGGCACCGATGCCGAGCGCCACCACCAGCGAAGACGCGGCATCGGCACGCGCATGCCAGGCATTGGCGATCAAGAGCGAGGACTTGAGGCGCTCGCCGATGCGGCGCATGTAACGGAACAGCCCTTCCTTGGCCAGCAGGGTCAGGGCGGCGGTGGCCAGCGCGACCGGGTGCACGGCGTCCATGCCGACGCCGGCATGCAGCTTGACGCCAGCGCTCCACACCATGCTGATGCCGGTGGCCAGCAGGATCAGGCCGATGGCCAGCGAGGCCGCGGTCTCGAAGCGCGCGTGGCCGTACTGATGGGTGTCGTCGGCGGCGGCGTGCGAGTGGCGTGCGGCAAACAGCACCACGCCGTCGGCCACCAGATCGGACAGGGAGTGGATGCCGTCGGCGATCAAGGCCTGTGAGCGGGCGAAGAAACCGATGGCCACCTGCACGCTGGCCAGAAAAATATTGACCCAGACGCTGACCCAGGTCGAGCGCAAGGCCTGTCGCTGTTCTTCGTGCGTACGTGTCATGGGTGTCGTGTCGGTGCGTGAACCCTGATGCTAGCAGGCTGCTCAGGCCATGCGACCTGTGAGGGCCTCTTCCTGTCTCTGCGGGCGCTGCAGTCAGGCGCTCTGTCCGGCCGTGGCGCAGGCCTGGCAGATGCAGGCGCGTTGCTGCGCTTCGGCCGGCACGCGCGCCAGCAGCGTCGCGTCGAAGGTCACGCCGGTGCACCAGCACGGCGGCTGCGTCACGCCGGTCTCGCGCTGCACGTCCATGGCGCAGCGGTTGGGCTGGCCGCACAGCGGGCAGCGGCTGGGATCGAGGGTGGTGGGCAGGGGCGCGGGCATGGCGGCCAGTTTAGCCCGTGAAGGTCGTGCTGGTACCGTGCCTCGTTTAGACTTGGTGCTCCTGTCTGCGCCATGTGCCCTTCCCGTGCCTGCCCACGCTTTTTCCCGTCTGCCGCCTGTCCTGGTCGCCCTGTTGCTGGGCCATGCCCTGCTGCATTTCGGCCTGGGCTGGGTGCTGGGCCTGTCCGGTGACGAGGCGCATTACGCACTCTACGCGGCGCACCCGGCACTGAGTTATTACGACCATCCGCCGCTGGTGGGCTGGGTGCAGTGGCCGCTGGTGGCGTTGGGCGCGCCCGATGGTCTGCTGCGCCTGTTGCCCGAAGCGCTGTGGCTGGCGACGGCACTGTTCATCTACAGCATCGCGCGCCGCCTGCAGGGGCGGCTGCCGGCGGGCACCACGGCGGCCAGTGCCGATGCCGGCCTGTGGGCCGTGCTGGCCTACAGCCTGGCGCCGGTGCTGCATGTGCTGGGCATCGGCCTCTTGCCCGACACGCTCTTGATGTTCTTCACCGCCGCCATCCTGTGGCAGACGCTGCGCATGCTGGATGCGGCCGAGGTGCAGCGCCTGTCTGCCTGGCTGCTGCTCGGTGGCCTGCTGGGGCTGGCCGGGCTGGCCAAGTACACCGCCATCTTCGCGGCGCTGCCGGTGGCGGCCTGCCTGCTCGCCGCCCACGGCGTGCGCCTGCTGCGCCGGCCGGCGCCCTGGCTGGCGCTGGCGCTGGCCGTGGTGCTGGTGCTGCCGGTTTTCATCTGGAATGCGCAGAACGGCTGGATCTCGTTTGCCTACCAGCTGCATCACGGCGCCGGCAGCCAGTGGCAGTGGCAGCAACTGGCCGGTTTCCTGCTGGCGCAAGTGCTGCTGTACCCGCTGCTGCTGTGGGGCGTCTTCGGCCTGCGCCGTGCGGTGCTGGGCGGTGCCGGTCTGCCGCGGCCGCAGGTCTGGCTGCTGAGCTTCTTCGCGCTGCCGTTTGCGGTGCTGGCCTATCTGTCCGGTGGCGGCTCCAGCCTGCCGCACTGGACGGCACCGGCCTGGGTGGCCTTGGCACCGTTTGCCGGCGTCGGTCTGGCCGCGTTGTGGTCGGCCGGCCGCAAACGCCTGGTCTGGGCGCTGGGCGGCTTGCAGGCTGTCTTCACGCTGGCCTTGTATGGGCTGATGCTGATGGCCGGGCCGACCTGGCTGCAAGCCGAAGCGCCCGGCAGCACCGAGGCCGAAACCATCAACCCCTTCACCGACTTCTACGGCTGGGATGCCGCTGGCGCGAAAGCGCTGCAGCTGGCACGCGAGAAACAAAGCACCCATCTGGCGGTGCAGAACTGGACGCTGGCCAGCCGCCTGGCCTGGTACGCGCGGCCGCTGCCGGTGCATGTGATCGCTCCCGGTTTCGACCAGTTCAGCCTGTGGTCCGGCGACCTGCCCGTGGGCGTAGATGCCGTGCTGCTGGACTGGTCGCAGATGGCCTACCGCTTGCCAGTGGGCGAGGGCATGTTCCAGCGCTGCGAACCGCTCGACAGCTTGGCCGTGGCGCGCGCCGGCCGGCCGGTGGCGCGTTTCAGCTTCTACCATTGCAGCGGCTGGGGCGGCCGCCCGGCGCCGCGCCGCCTGGGCGAACCCTGAGCCCCTGGCCTTCAACCATGTTGATTCGATGACCTCCAACTCCCTTTCCGCCGCGCCCCGCATCGCACCCTGGCACTGGGGCCTGCCCCTGCTGGTGGCGGCCGTGACGGCGCCGCTGTGGCTCGGCTTCTATGAGCCCACGGTGTTTTATTTTCTGAACCGCCAGTTCGCCGTGCTGCCCGACATCGTCTGGTCGCTGCTCTCGCTGTTCGGCACCGGCTGGGCCGTGTACGCCGCGACCGCACCCACGCTGTGGCGCTCGCCGCGCATCATCCTGTCGTGGCTGTGCGCCGCACCGCTGGCCGGAGCGCTGACGCGTGTCGGCAAGATGGTGGCCGACAACCCGCGGCCGCTTGAAGTGCTGGGCCCGCAGGGCATCAATGTCATCGGCGAACCGCTCTACATTGCGGCCATGCCGTCCGGCCACAGCATGACCGCTTTTGCCGCCGCCAGTGCCATCTACTTTTCGCTCGCGCCGCAAGGGCGCCAGCGCCTGCTCTGGCTGTTTGTGTTGGCCTTCGGCGTGGCCTGCTCGCGCGTGGCGGTGGGCGCGCACTGGCCGGCCGACGCCTCGATCGGGGCAGTGGCGGGCCTGCTCAGCGGCCTCACCGGCGCCTGGATGGCGGCCCGCATTCCCGAGCGCCATCTGCAGCCTCAGAGCTGGCTCATGCGCGGCGTGGCGCTGTTCGGCGGCTACTGCCTGTATGTGCTGCTGACCGACAAGATGGGCTTCGCCATCAACCTGCCCTACCAGTACGTGCTGGGGGCTTTCCTCGCGGTCTGCCTGGCGCTGTTTGCGCGCCGCAGCCTGCAGGCCCGTTAAGAACAACAACCGGAGACCCCGCGCATGATCCTCTACGACCTGGTGAACAGCCGCAAGACCCACTTCAGCCCAAACTCCTGGCGCGTGCGCCTGGCGCTGGCCCACAAGGGCCTGGCCTATGAGGTGCGCGACGTGCTGTTCGGCGACATCCCCAGCATCAACACCGGTGGCGACAAGCTGACCATTCCCACGATCTCGCACAACGGCCGGCTCGTGACCGACAGCTGGGACATCGTGCGTTACCTGGACGAGGCCTTGCCGCAGACGCCGCGCCTGATCGCGCCCGGTGCCGAGGGCCAGGTGCTCAAGTTCTTCCAGTTCTGGGTGCAGACCACCATCCACGGCGGCATCGCGCGCCTGATCATGCGCGACCTGCATGACAGCCTGGACCCGGCCGACCAGCCCTACTTCCGCGCCTCGCGCGAGAAGATGTACAAGCAGACGCTGGAGGCGCTGCAGGCCGGGCGCGAGGAGCGCGTCGACGCCTTCCGCAAATCGCTGCAGCCCATGCGCCTGTCGCTCGGCCATGGCCCGTTCATCAGTGGTGAGCAACCCGGCTACGCCGACTACCTGGCCTTCGGTGGTTTCCAGTGGGCGCGCGTCAGCAGCCCGTTCCAGCTGCTGGCCGAGGACGACGTGGTGCATGCCTGGTTCGAACGCTGCCTCGATCTGTTCGACGGCGCCGGCCGCCGCGAAGCACCCGCGGTCTGAACGGAACGCCGCGCACCATGGACAGCCTGCAACGCTTCCTCGATGCGCAGGCTCCGGTCTTTGAACAGGCCTGTGCCGAGCTGCAGGCCGGCTGCAAACAAAGCCACTGGATGTGGTTCATCTTTCCGCAACTGCGCGGCCTGGGCCACAGCGCCATGGCGCAGCACTACGGCATCGCCTCGCGGCAGGAAGCGCAGGCCTACTGGTTGCACCCGGTGCTCGGGCCGCGCCTGAAGCAGAGCATGGCCTTGCTGCTGGCGCACCGAGGCCTGAGCGCGCAGGCCATCTTCGGCGCAACCGACGCCATGAAACTCAAATCCTGTGCCACGCTGTTTGCGGCCGTGGCGCCGGATGAGCCGGTGTTTCAGCAGGTGCTCGACCAGTACTACGCCGGTGCGCAGGACGAGCAGACGCTGGCCTTGCTGCGTTAAGCTGCCCCGCCTTTCGTAAGCCAAATTAGCCTCTGGAGCTTATGGAATATGCGCAAACAGCTATCAAAAGAGGAGCGTTCGGGTGACCGGCGCGAATTCGGCCAGCGGGCGCTGGCGCGCCGTGTTGCAGCTGCCGGAGCAGCGCTTCATCCCGCTGATGGAGGGCGTGATGCTGGTGTCCGGCGTGTCGATTCTGTGGATGGCGTGGCCGTAGTTGCGTCGAAGCCCTGCCGATACAACATGGCCAGGCGCTGGGCCGTGTGCTGCCGTTGGGTCGGTGCCAGTGCCAGGGCCTGCTGCATGCCGCTGGCAATGCCGTTCACATCGACGGTGCCGGGCGTCTTGGCGTCTTCCCATGTGGCCGCAAAAGCATCCTGTTTGTTAAGCAGACCCGTGGCTTGCGGTGGACGCAGGTTGAGACGCGGCAGCGCATGGGCCATGGCCACGATGCGGCCGTGCAGGCTGCTGCCGCAGTAGCCGCGGCTGTGCGCGATCAGGGCGCAGATGTCCCACAGGTGCAGTGATTCGAACACCTGTACCCCCGCTACCTGCATGAGGGCGGCAACACGTTGCAGGCCAGCCAGATCGTCATGCCACGGTGCCGCGCCGGCGCGAAACAGCACGATGCCGAAGCCCGTGGTGGCGGCAAGCCGGTCGAGCTGGGCCGCGATCTGCGCCAGCGTGGCGTCGTCGCCGAAGTCGGCGCTGAACTGCACCGCGAGGTAGCCGTGCGGGAAGCTGCGCAGCACGTGCGCCACTTCGCCGTCCATCGCGCGCCGGCGAATCTCGTCACCGAAGAGCTCCGCCACCATCACGGCCGGGTCGGGCAAGAGTCTGGCCGTGAGGCCGGCCGCCGCCAGTTGCGCCTGTGTCTGCACATCGCGCACGCTCACGGCATCGGCCGCCTGCAAGTTGGCCAGTACCTCGGCGCGCAGCGCGGGTGTGCAGTCGCTCAGCGCCACACCACCGGCAGCGAGATAGGCCACCCGCGTCAGGGCGGGAAAAAGCGCACGCGTCAGCGTGTAGGGCGCCAGCGCCGCGCTGCCCACCATGCGCTGCACCCAGGCGGCCTGCTCCTGCGGCCGGGCCGCCAGGTAGGCCAGGGTGGGTTGCACGTCTTGTGGCGGCAGCAGCATCACGGCCGCCTGCCAGGCGCTGCAAGTGAGGATTTCACCGCCGACGTGGATCAGCGTGGCCGGGCCTCGCGCCCAGTGGGCGGCCAGGGGCGCCAGCGCCTGCACCGCATGGCCGCCCTGGGCACGCAGGTCGCGCTGCGCCAGACCGGCGAACACCAGTTCGCGCCCCGGCAGCAGCGCCGCCGCGACGTGCGGGAACAGCAGATCGCCGAAGTTGTGGCGGTCGAAAGCACCGAACAGGATGAGGGGCTGCGCCATGGCGGCATCGTAGGCCATGGCATGCCGAAACGCAGCAGTGCAGGCGTGAAGCTAGGCAGCCTCTTCCGGGGATGCCAGCAGCACCTCGACGCCCTGCGACTCCAGCGCCTGGCGTACTGCGGGCGTGATGCCGGTATCGGTCACGACGCGCGTCACCCGATGCATTTCGCAAATGCGGAAGATCGCCTGCGAGTTGAATTTGGATGAATCGACCAGCACGTTCACGGTTTGCGCGGCGTCGATGAAGGCGCGGTTCATGGCGGCTTCCTCCGGCGACAGCATGCCGATGCCGCCGGCCGGAGAAATGCCGTGCACGCCCAGGAAAGCGGCCCGCACGGAAATATCGTCGAAAGTCCCGGGCGCAGGCCGGCTGACCGAGGCCATCTTCTTGAAATCCACCATGCCTGGCAGCAGGTAGACGGCCGCATTCTGACTGCGGGCGAACTCCATGGCCACCGTCAGGCCGTTGGTGACGACATGCAGGTTCTGGTGGCCGCGCAAGGCCTCGGCCAGATGGCGCGAGGTGGTGCCGCCGTTGACCAGGATGCAGTCACCATCCGACACCAGTTGCGCGGCCAGTTCCGCGATGGCGCGTTTTTCGCGGAATTGCTCGCGCTCACGTTCGGCATAGCTGATGCTTTCGTAGCGCGCCCAGCCTTCGGCAATGACTTCGCCGGACACGGCGCCGCCGCGCGTGCGCTCCAGCAGGCCTCGCTCCTGCAGTTCGATCAGGTCGCGCCGGATCGTGATGGGGGAGGTCTGGAAGCGCTGGGCCAGGGCATTGACCTCGACGACACCACCGCCCTGAACCAGGGCGACGATTTCCTTGTGGCGGGCGGCTTTGAGCATGTGTTGGGAAAGCGAGCGCGAGCATGCGCCGTATCAAGAAGCAAATGGAATTGCCTGCAATATAAGCTCAAGTTAAGTCATAAAAGTGACACCTTTTGTTCGTAGCATCATCGATATGAACAAAAGTGATCATATTCAGGCCGTCGTTTTCGATGCTGACGGCACGCTGTTTGACACCCTGCCGTCATTGGCCGCCGCTGCCAACGACGTGCTGATTCAAGCCGGTTTGTGCGAAGTGCCGATGGCGCTCTTGCGTTCGGCGCTCAGCGAGGGCCTGCGTCCCATGTTCCGCCAGGCGCTGGCCCTGCAGGCCACAGCGCCCCATGAGAACCTGGCGGCTCAGCTAGAAGAGGACTACCTGGCCCATTACATGCAACGCTGGTTGGCAACGGCGCCGCTGTTTGCCCGCGCGGCTGAGACCCTGGCCACACTGAAATCACAGGGTTTGAAACTCGGCATCTGCACCAACCGGGATCGCCGTTCCACCGACGCATTGCTGGCATCGGCTGCTCTCGCAGGTAGCTTCGATGCCATCGTCGGACTCGGCGATGCGCCCGCGCCAAAGCCGGCCGCCGATCCCTTGCTGCAAGTGCTCCAGCAACTGGCGCTGTCGCCTTCGCAGGTGCTGTTCGTGGGTGACTCCGCCATGGACGCACGTTGCGCCCAGGCCGCGCAGGTTCGTTTTGCCGCCCATCTGGCGGGCTACGCCGGCCAGCCAGCGGATCTGCTGCCCCAGGTCATGGGCTTCGAGGGCTACGACCAACTCACCCAGTGGGTGCTCGAGCGCCTGCCTGCACACAAGGAGGCATGTCATGCCTGATATCCAGATCAACGGATTGACCAAGCAGTTCGGTAGCACCCAGGTGCTCAAGGGGCTGGACCTGACCGTGCGCGACGGCGAATTCCTGACCCTGCTCGGCTCTTCCGGCTGCGGCAAGTCCACCCTGCTGCGCCTGATTGCCGGCCTGGATCAGCCCGATGCCGGCGCGATCCGCCTGGGCGAGCGCGACCTGCTGCAACTGTCACCCAGCCAGCGCGACTGCGCCATGGTGTTCCAGACCTATGCCCTGTATCCGCACATGACGGTGGGCGAGAACATCTGCACGCCCTTGCTGATGCGCGGCCTGAACTTCTGGCAGCGTCTGCCCGGCATGCGCTGGTTGTCGCCTGCCGTGCGGCGCAAACATGCCGAGGCCGAAACCAGTGCGCGCAAGGTGGCGCAGAGCCTGGGCATGGATGGCCTGTGGGAGCGAAAGTCGGCGCAGCTGTCGGGCGGACAACGTCAGCGCGTGGCCCTGGCGCGCGCCATGGTGCGCCATCCTTCGGTGTTCCTGTTCGACGAACCCTTGTCCAACCTCGACGCCAACCTGCGCCAGGCCCTGCGCGCCGAGATCCGTCAGCTGCACGACCAGCTCGGCGTGACCTTCATCTATGTGACGCACGACCAGCACGAGGCCATGTCCATGTCGGACCGCGTGGCCGTCATGCGCGAAGGCTGCGTCCTGCAGCTCGGCACGCCCGACGAAATCTACAACCAGCCGGCACACGTCGAAGTGGCCCGTTTCGTGGGGGCGCCGCGCATCAACCTGCTGCCGGGCGAGATCCGGGGCAATAGCGTGTGGGCGCTGGGCCGGCAGATCGGCCATGTGCCGCAGGGGCAGGACGGCGGCGTGTGCCAGATCGGCTTTCGGCCGCAGATGGGCACGCTGGCCACTGCCAACGGACTGGAAATCCACGGCCGCATCACCGGTGTGGAGTACACCGGCGCCGAGTTGATCGCCACCGTGCAATTGGCCATGTCCGAACAAAGCTGCGTCTTCTGCCTGCACAGCAGCCACCCGGATCTCCACATAGGCGAGACCCTGCGGACCTGGGTGTCGCTCGATCAGATCCATGTCTTCGCGGCCGACGGCCAGCGGCTGGCCTTCCATCCGCAGCCGGTGTTGCTGGACGCAGCGGCCTGAAGGGTCCGGGAAGCGAACCATGCGTGTCCATCCCTTGACGACCTGGCTGTTGCTCTCGCCGGCAACGGTTCTGCTCATCGCCTTGTTGCTGGTACCGGTTGCCACCGTCGCCGTGATGTCGTTGACCGACTGGCAGTTCGGCGCTGCCACGCTGAACTGGGTTGGGTTGACCAACTACGCGGAGCTGTGGAGCGACCCGGTGTTTCGTAAGTCGCTGGCCAATACCCTGCTCTACCTGGTGCTGGTGACCGGCGGTGCCGTCACCATCGGCCTGGGCGCGGCCTTGCTGATCGAGTCCGACACCCAGCTGCGCGGCTTCTACCGCACCGCGTTTTTCATGCCGGTGGCCTCGACGCTGATCGCCATGGCCGTGGTGTGGCAGTTCCTGTTGCACCCGAGTGCCGGCCTGGTCAACCACCTGCTGCAGTGGTTCGGCCTGATGCCGCAGGACTGGCTCAACAACCGCCGGCTGGCCTTGTACTCGCTGGCCGCCATCGGTGTCTGGCAGATGTCGGGGCTGGCCATGGTGCTGTTCCTGGCCGGCCTGAAAAGCATCCCGCAGGACATCCGCGATGCCGGTGCACTGGACGGCATTTCGCACCCGTGGGAGCGCTTTCGCCGCATCACCTGGCCGCTGCTGGGGCCCACCACCCTGTTCGTGGTCACGGTCTGTGCCATCCGCGCGCTGCAGGTGTTCGACACGGTGCATGTGCTGACCCGCGGCGGCCCGAACAAGTCGACCGAGGTGTTGCTGCACACCATCTACGCGGAAGGCTTCAGCTTCTTCCGCATGGGGTATGCCAGCGCCATGACCGTGGTGTTCATTGCCGGCATCTTCTTCCTGACCCAGGTGCAGCACGCCACCATGGAACGAAAGACCCACTACGGATGAACTCGCCCTCCTTTTTCTTTCGCGCTGCGCGCCATCTGCTGCTGATGACAGGCGCCTTGGTGTTCCTCGCCCCCTTCATCTGGATGGTGCTGACCTCGCTCAAGCCGGTGGACGAAGTCTTCACGCGCGAGCTGACCCTGCTGCCGACCCGGTTGGCCCTGGTCGAGAACTACACCGAGGCCCTGACGCGGGTGCCGCTGCTGCGCTACCTGTGGAACGGCATCGTGGTCTGCACCGCCATCCTCGTGTTGCAGATCCTGGTGTTGCTGCCGGCGGCCTATGCCTTTGCCAAGCTGGAGTTTCGCGGCAAGACCTGGGCCTGGCGCCTGGTGCTGCTGGCGCTGATGATTCCGCACCAGGCCACCGCCATCCCGACCTACGTGATGCTGCACCACCTGGGCATGCTCAACACGCTGTCGGCGTTGATCGTGCCGTTCTCGATCTCGGCCTTCGGCATCTTCCTGATGCGCCAGTTCTTCCGTACCGTGCCGGACGACCTGGTGCACGCCGCGCGCTTGGACGGCATGGGCGAGTTCGAGCTGGTCTGGCGCGTGATGCTGCCCGCCGCCGTGCCGGCCCTGTTTGCCTTTGCCATCTTCTCGGTGGTCTGGCACTGGAACGACTACTTCTGGCCGCTGCTGGTGATCTCTTCGCCCGAGCTGGCCACGCCGCCGCTGGGCACCATGTTCTTCCGCAACGAGGAGGCCGGCATCAACTACGGCCCGCTCATGGCCGGCACCGTGTTGATCACGGCGCCGCTGCTGCTCTTGTTCATTGCCGCCCAAAAGCGGTTCATCGAAGGCGTGACGCTGACCGGCGTCAAAGGCTGAACCTTACCCTCTCTATCCACCAAGGAGTGAATCCCATGAAACGCGTTTTTCTGAAATCCATGGCGGCCAGCGCGCTGCTGGTCAGCGGCCTGGCCCAGGCCCAACAACCCGTGGAGATCGTGGTCGACTATCCCTATGCCGGCATCTTCAAGGAGGTGCACGAGAAGATTGCCCGTGACTTCACGGCCAAGTTTCCGCAGTACAAGGTCACTTTCCGCGCGCCCAC
>MGPC01000033.1 GCA_001797315.1 Curvibacter sp. GWA2_64_110 | reverse complement strand
TGGCCAGCCAGATCGGCTCCGGCCTGACCGGCGTGATGTACGTGCTGGACGAGCCCAGCATCGGCCTGCACCAGCGCGACAACGACCGCCTGATCGGCACGCTGCAGCACCTGCGCGACATCGGCAACAGCGTGCTGGTGGTCGAGCACGACGAGGACATGATGCGTGCGGCCGACCACCTGATCGACATGGGCCCCGGTGCCGGCGTGCACGGCGGGCGCGTGGTGGCGCAAGGCACGTACGACGAGGTCAAGGCCAACCCCGATTCGCTCACCGGGCGCTACCTGGCGCACACGCTGCAGATCGCGGTGCCGAAAGAGCGCCACGCCCCGGGCGAGGACAGGCTACAGATCATCGGCGCCAGCGGCCACAACCTGAAGCATGTGAATGTGGACATCCCGGTCGGCCTGTTCACCTGCGTCACCGGCGTTTCCGGCTCCGGCAAGTCCACCCTGGTCAACGACACGCTCTACACCGCGGTGGCGCGCCAGCTCTACCGCGCGCACGACGAACCGGCCCCCTGCGAGGCGATCGAAGGCATCGAGCATTTCGACAAGGTCATCAACGTCGACCAGTCGCCGATCGGCCGCACGCCACGCTCCAACCCGGCCACCTACACCGGCCTGTTCACCGCTATCCGCGAGCTGATGGCCGAGGTGCCGATGGCGCGCGAGCGCGGCTACGGGCCGGGACGCTTTTCCTTCAACGTCGCCGGTGGCCGCTGCGAGGCCTGCCAGGGCGACGGCATGGTGAAGGTGGAGATGCACTTCCTGCCCGACGTCTACGTGCCCTGCGATGTCTGCGGCGGTGCGCGCTACAACCGCGAAACGCTGGAGGTGCTGTACAAGGGCAAGAACATCGCCCAGGTGCTGGACCTCACGGTGGAAGCCGCCTACGCCTTCTTCAACGCCGTGCCGGCGATTGCACGCAAGCTGCAGACGCTGCTGGACGTTGGCCTGTCCTACGTGCGGTTGGGCCAGTCGGCCACCACGCTGTCGGGCGGCGAGGCGCAACGCGTCAAGCTGGCACTGGAACTGTCCAAGCGCGACACCGGCCGCACGCTCTACATCCTCGATGAGCCCACCACCGGCCTGCACTTCGCCGACATCGACCTGCTGCTCAAGGTGCTGCACCAGCTGCGCGACGCCGGCAACACCATCGTGGTGATCGAGCACAACCTCGACGTGATCAAGACCGCCGACTGGCTGATCGACATGGGTCCCGAAGGCGGCGCCGGCGGCGGCACGGTGGTGGGAACCGGCACGCCGGAGGCCATCGCGGCCAACCCGGCCAGCCACACCGGGCGCTACCTGAAGCCGCTGCTGCCGGACGCTGCATGACGGCCCGGCACTTTTCGGCCCGCGATTACGCGGCGGCACTGGGCGTGATCGTCATCTGGGGTCTGAACTTCGTCGCCATGAAGTTCGCGCTGCACGACTTCACGCCGTTCCAGCTCGGTGCCGCGCGCTACGTGGTGGCCGTGCTGCCGCTGGTGTTCTTCATCCGGGCGCCGCGGCTGCACTGGAAGTGGGTGCTGCTGTACGGCCTGTGCCAGGGCGTCGGCCAGTTCGGCTTTCTGTTCCTGGCGCTGAAGGTCGGCATGACGGCGGCGCTGGCCTCGGTGCTGATGCAGACGCATGTGTTCTTCACCGCGCTGTTCAGCTTTTTCCTGTTGCACGAACGCCTGAGCCGTCCGCTGATGGGCGGCCTGACGTTTGCCGCCCTGGGCCTGGCCTGCTTCGGCATGAATTTCATCGTCGGCACGGCCGGCGTCACCACGGTGAGCGGCCTGCTGCTCAACCTGTGCGCCGCAGCGATGTGGGCCGGCTCCAACATCGTGGCGCGCAAGGCACAGCAGGCCAGCCCGGGCTACGAGCCGCTGCAGTTCCTGGTGTGGAGCAGCCTGGTGCCTGTGCTGCCCTTCCTGCTGCTGAGCTGGCTGACCGACCCGGCCGCCGCGACACCGGCGCTGAGCTGGACCAGCAGCGCCAAATGGCTGAGCGTGCCGTGGACCTCCTGGCTGGCGGTGGCCTACCTGGGCTGGATCGCCACCATCTGGGCCTATGCGATGTGGACCGGCCTGCTCAAGCGCCACCCGGCCAACCGCGTGGCGCCCTTCAGCCTGGGCGTGCCGGTGGTGGGCCTGAGCGCCGGCATGCTGGCGCTGGGCGAGACCATCGCGCCCTGGCAGTGGGCCGGCATCGCGCTGGTGGCGCTGGCGCTGGCCTGCGTCATGTTCGGCGACCGGATTTTGGAAAAAATTGGGCGTTAGCCCTTACCAATATTGCACTATCAGCTATTAAATCAATAGCACTCCAGGTTCAGCGCCCCAGATCTTGAATGGCATCGATCACCATGCTGCTGCCGACAGCGATCAGCAGGATGTCGGATGCTACGCGCACGAACTTGTACCCAGCCGGCGGCGTACCCAGTCGGATCTGGATGCCAGGCTCGATCGGGTAATAGACCACGTCGCCTGGCAGCGGCCGGCCCATGGCCCATTTCCTCGCCTGTCCCGGCGGCAGACAGCCGTTGTTCTTCTTGGCCAGGCCGGGCGGGCAGTTGCCGCCGCGGTATTGCTGACGGTAGTAGTCATTCGCCGCCGTGCGCTGGACGTCACCGAAGTAGCCACCGATGCGGATCTCCACCGAACCACCCTGGCGGGCAGGGTAGCCGTCGCGACGCTCATCGCGCTGCTCGTCCCGGTGTTTGTTCTTGCCCGGCGGGCCGGCCCAGTCCGGCTTCTCCGCCAGCACCGTGCCACCCAGGGAAATCAGCGTGGCAGCCACCACGCCCAGTCGTACCCAACGTTGTTTTTGGTTGTGCATTCATCACTCCTGCCAGCACCCATGTGCTGGTCCAGTGAGCAACTGTAACCACAGGCGTACCGTTTGCATCGCCCCTTTGCAAGCTGTTACACAGGGCCCATGCGCTTCATGCCAGCGTCTGAGCCGGGTCAGCGCCCCAGATCCTCGATGGCATCGATCACCATGCCGGTGCCGATGGCAATCAGCAAGATATCGCCGGCAACGCGGACGAACTTGTGTCCGGATGGCGGGGGGCCGAGTTGCACCAGCACCGCGGGCGGCACCGCGTAGTAGATGACATCCCGGGGCAGCACGTGGCCGACCTGCCACTTCTTGGCTTGCCCGGGTGGCAGGCAACCATTGGCCTTCTTGGCCAGACCCGGTGGACAGCGCTTGCCCGGGCCGTACTCGCGGCCGTAGTAATCGCGGATCACGACCCGATGCTCGTCCCGGAAATAGCTGCCGGAACGAACCTCGTCCCGTTGGCGTTTGTCGGCGTCGTCGTGCCGGGCCTCGCTGGAT
Source organism: Curvibacter sp. GWA2_64_110 (assembly GCA_001797315.1). Classification (GTDB taxonomy): domain Bacteria; phylum Pseudomonadota; class Gammaproteobacteria; order Burkholderiales; family Burkholderiaceae_C; genus Hylemonella. The sequence goes on along the minus strand of MGPC01000033.1, from coordinate 27,291 downwards.
GGCCGCTTCCTGTCAGGCCCGTTGTTCTTGTTCCATTCCGGTTTTTCAGCAATGGCCGAGGTCCAGGTCAACAGACTCAAGGCGCCCAGAACCAGCACACGCCGGGCAGGGAAGCGGAGAAATGACGACATGGGACGCTCCTTTCGGAAGTTCAGGCACTGGCGCGCAAGACGGCCCAGCACCGCGAACCCATCATAGGCTCAGCCCATGCAACTCACAACCGGGCGAGGAACCCGATCAGGCTTTGGCCGCTTCCAGCGCGTCGCGCGTCTTGATCGCTTCCCGACGCGCTGCCGCAGCAAAGTCCTCGCTGGCAGAGGCGTAGAGCACGGCACGCGAAGAGTTCACGACGATCGGCGCTGTCGTTTCGCCGCCTGCCGCGCGCCAACCGGCTTTCACCGTGGCCACCGCATCGCCGCCCTGTGCGCCGACGCCGGGAATCAGCAGCGGCACCGTGGGCGCCACGGCGCGCACGCGCTCGATCTCGGCCGGGTAGGTGGCACCGACCACCAGGCCGAGCTGGCCGTTGAGGTTCCACGGACCTTGCGCCAGCTTGGCAATATGTTCGTAGACCAGCGGCTCGCCCGGCACGCTGGCCAGGCGCTGCGCCTGCAGGTCGTCCCCGCCGGGGTTGGAGGTACGGCACAGCAGGAAGGCACCCTTGCCTTCGTATTTCAGGTAGGGCATCACCGAGTCGAAACCCATGAAGGGCGACAGCGTCACGGCGTCGGCGCCGTAACGCTCGAAGGCCTCGCGCGCGTACTGCTCGGCCGTGCTGCCGATGTCGCCGCGCTTGGCGTCCAGGATGATCGGCACCTGCGGCGCGGCGCGGCGCATGTGGGCGATCAGCTTTTCCAGCTGGTCTTCGGCACGGTGTGCGGCGAAGTAGGCGATCTGCGGCTTGAAGGCAATCACCAGGTCGGCGGTGGCGTCGACGATGGCAGCGCAAAAGTCGTAGATCTTGCGGCTGTTGCCCTTGAGGCCGGCGGGGAACTTGGCCGGCTCGGGGTCCAGCCCCACGCACAGCAGGGAGCCGTTTTGCCGCTCGGCGGCGCGCAACATGTCGAGGAAGGTCATGCCGCCATTGTAAGAAACACTGACAATCCAGCCCATGCATTCCCTTTCGCGCCAGCAACTCGTCGCCCTCGTTTGCATCACCGGGGTCTGGGGCCTGAACTGGCCCGTCATGAAAATCGGCGTCACCGACTACCCGCCGCTGACCTTTCGCGTCATCTCGATGTGGCTGGGCCTGCCGGTGCTGGCGCTCGGTCTGCTGGTGCTGCGCGCACCGTTTCGCATTGCCCGCACCCACTGGCGCGAATTGGCCTGGCTGACCCTGTTCAACATGGTGATCTGGCACGCGCTGATGATCATCGCCGTCAAGTCCCTGACCAGCGGGCGCGCCGCCATCCTCGGCTACAGCATGCCGATCTTCTCCGCCCTGCTGGGCGCATGGCTGTTCGGCAACCGACTCACCTTGCGCGGCTGGAGCGGCGTGGCCGCCGCTGCGCTGGGCGTTCTGCTGCTGCTCTGGCATGAGATCTCCAACTTCGCGGGCAAGCCGGTCGGCGTGCTGCTGGCGCTGGTCTCGGCCCTGGCCTGGGCCATGGGCATCCAGCTGATGCGCCGCACGACGATGACGGTGCCGACGCTGACCATCTCGTTCTGGATGACCACCCTGACGACGCTCGTCATGACGGTGCTGGCGGTGGGGTTCGAAGGGCCGCAGTGGAAAGCGCCCTCAGCGGCGACCTGGGGCGCCATCGTCTACAACGCGGTGCTGATCTTCGGCCTGGTGCAGACACTGTGGCTGTCGCTGGCACGGCATCTGACGCCGGTGGCGTCCACCTTGAGCGTGATGCTGATCCCGGTGATCGGCGTCTTCAGCGGCGCCCTCTGGCTGGGCGAGGTGCTGCACTGGCAGGACCATGCCGCCGTGGGGCTGATGCTGCTGGCGATTGCCTCGGTGCTGCTGCCGGCGCGCGCACGCTGAAGCGCGCACCGGCCTCGGCATGACCAAACAACCCCGCGCGCCGGGACAAGACCCTCAATGTGCCACGGTGAAGCGCTGTTGCACGTGGCGCGGCACTTCAAGTTCATCCACGATGGCCACGGCCAGGTCTTTCACACTGATGCCTCCCGGCTGCTCGCCATTCATCAGCGGCGCCTCGGCGCCGACCCGGTACTGGCCGGTGCGTTCGCCGGGCGCCAGCAGGATGGGCGGCGACAGGAAGGTCCAGTCCAGCATGTTTTCCTGGCGGATCAGCTTGAGCGCCTCACGGGCGGCCAGGGCGCCAGCCTTGTACTCGGCCGGGAATTCCGGCGTGTCCACCAGCTGCACGCCGGGCGCCACATAGAGGCTGCCCGCGCCCCCGACCACCAGCAGGCGGCGCACACCGGACACGCGCACGCCGGCATAGATGGCACGCGTGCCGGCCAGGAACTGGTCGTGGATGTCGGGCACGGTCCAGCCCGGGTTGTAGGCACTGACCACGGCGTCGTGGCCGGCCACGGCCTGGGCGACCTGGGTCGCATCCTGGGCGTCGGCCGTCAACACGGTGAGACCTTGGCGTGCCGCCAGCTTGGCCGGATGGCGCGCCAGCGCCGTCACACGGTGACCGCGCTGCAGCAGTTCATCCAGCACGGCCGAGCCGACAAAGCCGGTGGCACCAATCAGGGCGATGTTCATGGCAGATTCCTTATCCATCAAAGTTTCGATGGATTGAGAATATGGAATTGTCAATTCGGGCACTAGTCCGATAATTCAACCTTATCTTTTAAGCAGAACTTCACAATGGACGATCTGAAGCGCATGGCTGTCTTCGCCTGCGTGGTGCAGCACGGCTCGATGAGCGGGGCCGCGCGGGCGCTCGGCATGAGCACGTCCGCCGTGAGCCAGCAGGTACGGCGACTGGAAAGCGACGGCGGCGTGACCCTGCTGCACCGCTCGACCCGCAAGCTGGTGCTGACCGAGGCCGGCCAACGCTACCACGCGCGCTGTGCCGCCATGTGGACCGCAGCGGAACAGGCGCGTGCCGAGCTGGCAGCCTCGCGCGATGCGCCCAGCGGCGAACTGCGCCTGTCAGCCCCGGTAGGTTTCGCCCGCTTTGTCGCCCCGGCGCTTGGGCAGTTGCTGGCCGCTCACCCGGCCTTGCGCCTGCGCCTGCTGGTGGACGATGCGCTCATCGACCTCATCGACGCCCGCATCGATCTGGCCATCCGCTTCGGCCGCCTGGCCGATTCCACCTGGGCGGCACGGCGCCTGTGCGCCACGCAATGGTGGTTGTGCGCGGCACCCGCCTGGGTGGCGCAGCACGGCATACCCACGCACCCCGATGTGCTGCTGACCCAGAGCTGGCTCGGCTTTGCCCGCGACAACGGCAGCCTGCTCATCGAGCTGCGCAGCCCCAGGGGCGAAGCCCATGCCTTGCGCGTGGAGCCGCGCATCGCCAGCAACAACCAGTTGTCGATTCAGCAGATGTGCGAAGCCGGGCTGGGCCTGGCGCTGGTGGGCAGCATGGACGTGCACGAAGCCGTGCAGGCCGGCCGGCTGGTGCAACTGCTGCCCGACTGGTCGTTTGGCACGCTGGATATCTCGGCGGTGACGCCGCAGCGCGACGCCCAGCCGGCCAAGGTGCGGCTGGCGATGGCGGCAATCAGCGACTACCTGCGCCAGATTCCGGGCGCGCTGGACTGAGCCGCCGCCCTGTACCACCTGTAACTTTCTTCAGACGTCGGGGACGCGCTGCGGCGCTACCGTCTTGTCCTGGGCGCCATGACCAGGCCACAAGGCAAGGTCATTTTTTTTTGGCCGGCGCCTTTTTTGCGCTGGCTGCCTTGGCGCTCTTGAACACCGGCCCCCAGATCGGATGGCCGGCTTCGGCAGGCTCCAGATTCAGGCCGGGGTTGATCGCCAGGGCCTTGAGAAACTCGTCGCGGCACTGGCGCTTCTTGCCGGTGATGCAATGGATGAAGGCCAGGTGCTTGTGGGCCTTGATCTGATCGCTGCTGCTCAGGCCCAGATCGAGGGCGCTTTGCAGATCCTTGGCCGCCTCGGCAAATTGCCCGTCGGCATATTCGCCAAGGCCGGTCGACAAGGCGTAGCCGGACTTGCTCTCAAACAGGCCTGGGCCAGGCTTGGCCGCCTTGCTCTCGCCGCTGCTCCCCGCTGCTTTGGCCTCGACCGGCGGCCGCTCGGCGGGTTCGGAACTGACCTCGGACTTGGGTGCAGTGGACAGACAGCCCGTCAACGCCATGGCCGCAATGACCAGGACGACCCCGACTCTCGACATTCCCATACGCACTCCTGCTCGCTTAAAACTTGTGTTCGACCCTGACCTTCTCGCCCGCCTTCCCGTCAATGTGGATGACGTGGGCGGGGAAGGTCGTGTTCCTGATTTCGATGGTGTGTTTTCCGGCCGGCACCGAAAAGACCTTCAAGGGCGGACTGACGCCGTGCACCTGCCCGTCCACATAGACCTCGCCCCAAGGCGCGATGGCCAGGGTGACGGTGATCTTGGCCACGGATGGCCGGGCCGCGGCGGGCGGCGGTGCCGCATCGGCCGCGGCCTTGGCCGGCCCCGGCGCCGCCTCCTTGGCCGCGGCCGGCTGTGCCTCGATGCTCACAGGCGCCTGGGTCGTCTCCTTGCCGCCTCCCAGGCGGAGCGCCAGAGCACCGCCGGCCAGTACCACCGCGACGGCGACAGCCACGCCCGCAACACGTTTGTTGTTCCAGCGTGAACGCCCTCCAGCCACCGGCACGGCGAGTGGCGGCGCGCCACCCGCGTCCGCCCCAGCGCCCGCCTCCGTGCGTTCAGTCGCGGGACTGGAGGGGCCGATCGCATAGACCGAATGCTCGCGCACATGTTTGTCGGTGTGCGTGCCGCCGTACTGGAACAGGCGCTCGTAATCGTCGGACAGCCGGGCCAGCACCTCGTAGTAGGAACGCGACACCAGGATGTAGCCCGGTTCGGCAAAACTCATCACGCGCTGGGCCACGTTGATGCCGTCGCCGATGATGTTGAGCTGGCCGTTGATATCCTTGATCAGACGCACCGGACCGAGGTTGAGGCCGATGCGCCCCAGCAGCGGCGCGGGTTCTTCGGCCTGCAGCGCATCACGCAGGCGCATGGCCGCAAACAGGGAATCCTCGGGGTTGCCGAGAAAGCTGACGGCGGCGCCGTCCCCGGTGTCGAGCACGATGCGGTCGCCCACCGCCACGTGCTTCAAGGCATCCACCAGCATGGCGTTGAAGCGCTGCTTGAGGGACAACTGTTCCGTGACCGACTTCTTCGAATACTCAACGATATCGACGAACAGCACGCAACAAACAATTGTCCGATTGGATGTTTCTGTCATGGTCCTGGAGGTTGGGGGGCGGCCACGCGTTATGGGAGCGTTCGCTCCAATGGGGTTCCGGCTGCAAAGAAGTATATCTGGTGAGGTGCGCGCAGCCGCGAACGCCCGCCGGCCAGTCCTGCAACAACCAAGCGGGCCGACTTTTCCAGGGTGGCGCCCATCTCCGCGCAGCTGCCGGGCGCACGCGCTGAAACCCCGTCAACAAAAAACCCGGCCTGGGCCGGGTGTTTGTTCAAGCAGGTCGGGTCCGCCTGCGCTCAGAGATCGAGCACCAGCTGCGGCGTCTTGGCGCGCGAACAGCAGGGCAGGAACTGGTCGTTGGCCGCCTGCTCCTCCGGCGTGAGGTAGCTGTCCTTGTGGTCCGGCACACCTTCGAGCACGCGCGTCAGGCAGGTACCGCACACACCCTGCTCGCAGGACATCATGATCTCGACGCCGGCCTCGGCCAGCGCCTGCGTCACCGTCTTGTCCTTGGGCACCATGACGATGCGGCCCGAGCTGGCGAGTTTGATCTCGAAGCTGGCGTCGCTGTCGGACTTGGCCACTTCGGCACCGAAAAATTCGTAGTGCAGCTGCGCTTCCGGCCAGCCTTTTTCGCGCGCCGTGTTCAGCACCGCGTCCATGAAACCCTTGGGGCCGCAGACATAGAGGTGGGTACCGGCTTGCGGCTGGGCCAGCAGCGCGGCCAGATCGAGCTTCTGCGCGGCGGCGCCGTCGTCGAAGTGGAACGCCACCTTGTCGGCGAAGTTCGAAGCGGCAATGCGCTCGCGAAAGGCGGTGCGCTCGGGCGAACGTGTGGCGTAATGCAGCTCGAAATCGGCACCGGTGTTGGCCAGGCGTTCGGCCATGCACAGGATGGGTGTGATGCCGATGCCGCCGCCCAGCAGCAGGCTGCGCTTGGCGTCATGCGCCAAGGGGAAGTGATTCTTGGGCGTGCTGATCTGCAGCACGTCGCCTTCCTTCACCAGCTCGTGCACGGCCTGGGAGCCGCCGCGTGAGGCCGGGTCACGCAGCACGCCGACCAGGTAACGGTGCGTTTCCTGCGGATCGTTGCACAGCGAGTACTGGCGTGTCACGCCACCGGGTAGCTGCACGTCGACGTGGGCACCGGCACCGAAAGCCGGCAGCGTGCTGCCGTCCACGGCCACCAGCTCCAGCGTCACGATGTCCTGGGCTTCCACGGCCTTGCGCGCCACGCGCACCTGCAGGGTCTGGGCAGAGCTCATGTCGGGCCTCAAGCCTGTGCTTTTTCTTCCGCCACCAGGCGGTCGATGATCTTGCGCGACTGCACGCCGCCGGCGTCGATGTTGAGCATCAGCAGGGCACGGTCCGGGTAGTCAAGCAGGTTGCGCTGCTGCTTCTCCAGCATCTCCAGGTCTTCGCCGAAGATCTTGCCCTGGCCTTCGCGGATGGTGGCGGTCAGCGCCTTGTCCTTGGGATTGAACTTGCGCGCCATGCCCCAGAAATAGTGGATGGAGGTTTCCGTCTCGGGCGTGATGAAGTCGATCACCTTGCTGTAGACCTTCTTGTCGTTCGGCGCGTCGTAACCACCGTTGCCTTCAAGTGCCACGCCCACCTCGATGATGACGTTGCTCGGCGGCGTGAAGCGGCAGATCTGCCAGCGGTCCACGGTGACGTCATCCGGCAGGTTGTTGCTGCGCAGGGCAGCCTTCCAGAACGGCGGCGGCAGGATGCCGCTCATGTAGCGCGCGGTGACGACCTCGTCACCGTTCACCGTGGTCTTGCACGGCGTCTCGTCAATTTCTTTCTGGCCGATGGAGGTGCTGTGCACATAGGTCTCGTGCGTCAGGTCCATCAGGTTGTCGATCATCAGGCGGTAGTCGCAGGCGATGTGGTACAGGCCGCCGCCGTAGGCCCACTCGGGGTTGTCGTACCACTCCAGCACCGGGATCTTGGCCTCGTCGGCCTTGCTGGCATCACCCGGCCAGACCCAGATGAAGCCGTAACGCTCGACCACCGGGTAGGCCTTGATGGCCGGGAAACCGCGCACGCGCTGGCCCGGCATGTGCACGGTCTTGCCGTCGCAGCCCATCTCCAGGCCGTGGTAGCCGCACACCAGCTTGCCTTCGCAGACATAACCGAGCGACAGCGGGGCGCCGCGGTGCGGGCAGAAGTCCTCGACGGCGGCGACTTTGTTTTCCTCGCCGCGGTAGAACACGATGCGCTCGTTGCAGATGGTGCGGCCCAGCGGCTTCTCGTCGATTTCGCCCGGGGTGGCGGCAACGTACCAGGTATTTTTCGGAAACATGAATGCACCTCGCTCGGTTAAAGATAGTCGGACGGAATCTGGATACCAGTCTGGAACTTGGAAACCATTTTGGAAACCATTGATTCCGTATACTGAACGTGATTCATTGTACTGAATGAAGATTTGCAACAAAAGCCCAAAAACTAAGTAGTAACCCTTAATTCGGCTGGTTTTCCGACCGGCGGCGGATGGGGTGACGCGTCAGGCCCGGGGCTTGGCCCTGACCCGGGCGGTGCGGGCCTCGTGGTCTTCCGGCTTGTTCTGCCGGTCGTGCAGGTGCACGAATTTGCGCAGCAGGCGCATGAATTCCTTCTGCTCGGCCGGCTCCAGGCTGCTCATCATGCCGCGGTACATGATGTCCACGCCCGGGCGCAACTCCAGCAGCACCTCCTCCCCCGCCGGCGTGAGCGAGAGGCGGCGCTGGCGGCGCGGCAGCACCTCGCGCAGGATCCAGCCCTTGGCCTCCAGCCGCGCCGCGATGTCGGCGGTGGTCGAGGTATCGAGCGCAATCAGCTGTGCCAGCGTCACCTGGTCGATGCCGGGCGTCTCGTGCAGCGTGCGCAGGATGGCGTACTGGATCGGCGTCACATGCCGGCCGTGCACCTCATGGAACTTGGACACCGCGATCTGCTGCGCGCGGCGGATCAGGTGGCCTGGCTCGTCGTAGAGCTCGATGGAAAGCGGGTTGTCGGCAGGCTGGCTCATGATGAGAAAAATCGGTCGGACAGGCGCATTGTGCTTCAAGACCGAAGGGCATCCCCTGCATCCGGCGCCCCGTACTGCTGCAGCACACGGTAGCGTTGCGCCGCATCACCGGTCGACTCCATCAGCGCATAACCCTGCACCTGCCAGCCCCAGGCCGGCCACTGTGCCGGCGGCCGCGCCGTTGGCGCCCGCCGCGCCAGCGTGAGGTGCGGCCGGTAGGGCCGCTCGTCGGTGGGTAAATCGAGTTGCCGCAGACGCTGGCCAAGCCGGTCGTGCAAGGCCTGCAGCGCCGCGGGCAGCGCCATCGGCAGCAACACCGCCAGCCCGTGCGGCCACAGCGCCGGTTCGCCAAAACGCAACTCGAACGGCTGCAGGGGCACGTCCAGCCCGGCACGCAGTGTGTCGATGCGCGTGCGCGGCACGGCGCCGATGAAGTGCAGCGTGACGTGCCAGTCGGGCGGCGCGTAGCGGGCGGCCTCCTCGTTCCAGCGCCAGGCGTCAGCATGCGCTGCCAGCGCGTCCTGCACCGCCCGGCCCGGGGGGCACAGCGCCAGGAACAGGCGGGCGGTGTCGGGCGGCATGTCGCGGCTCATGGGCGGGAGGGCGGAGCCATGAAACCGTCCAGATGGGTGGCGATGAAGACAGAGGTTGTCACTGACACAAAGCGCTCCAGACCTGTGGAAATCAGGGCAGCACGACGTCGCTGGCCACGCCCTGCAGCAGCCAGACCTTCATGGCCTGCACGGTCTGCGCTTCGACGCCGATGAAGCCGTGCTGGGTGTATGGCTGGCAGGCCGGCCCGCGCCCGGCATTGCCGGACTTCACCGTGATCAGCGGCGCGCCGGTCTTCTGCGCCAGCCGCTGCGCCTCGGCATAGGGTGTCAGGCGGCAGGGGTCGTCCGCGTGGTGGACCCACAGCATGGGCAGGCCGTAGCGCTCGAAATCCAGCTCGCCCAGGCCTTTCACGTTCGAACTGGAGAGGAACACCGAGTTGGTGAAGATGACCTTGGTGTCCGGGCGCGGCACCGCCCGCGCCGCGTAATAGGCCGAGACGCTGCCTTCGCTGGTACCCACCACCGCCAGCGGCATCAGGCCGTATTGCTGCCGGATGACGCCGATCAGTTCGCGGATGTCCTCGGCATAACGCTCGCTGGCGCGGAAAGCACCGGAAAAGCCATTCCATTCATCGGACGGCGCATCGACCGTGAACACCACCGTCTCGCGGTCGAGCCAGTACTGGCGGCTGCGGATCAGGAAGTTGCCCTTGAGCGCGTAGTTGTCGACTGACTGGATTTTCATGATGCCGGGGTAACCCGGCATCAGCAGAATGGCACGCCGGAAGGCATCGTGTTCGCGCCAATGCGTCACCAGCGCCGAGATGCTGCGCCCCGGCAAGCTGGCCGTGATGACCGATTCGCTGAACGCCTCGGCCGCCCGGGCCGGCAGGCCCGCCAGTACGGCCAGCAGCAGGAACACCCGCAGAAAGAAACGCGATGATTCCATAGCCTCTCCTTTGATGGCGTCCCGCGGGCTGGACCGCATGCCAGGCACGCGAACCGGCTCAGCGCGGCGCTTGCAACTCGCCTTGCGATGTGCTCGGTGCCAGGGGCACCGGCGTCTGCGTCTCCAGCACCTCCCGGACGTCCGCAATGAAATACTCGGTTTCGCCAAAGCACGAGGTCGGGATGAACTTGTGCTGCCGGTAGTGCAGCACCACCCGCTTGCCGGCCAGTGCGTTGATCTTCTGCGCCACGCTGTCATCGCGCACGGTGAATTCGAATTTTTCCGGAATGGCGCCCGGCATCGTCACCATGGCAATCTCGCCCTCCCAGGTCTTGCACAGCCAGCCCTTCTTGGACAGCTTTTGCACATAACCGGCGCGTTCGCCTTCGGCGTAGTTCCAGTTCAGCGTCAGCCAGGTCCAGGCAGCGGCCAGGCCGAGCAGGACGGTCAGGCCGATGGCAAGGGAACGCAGGACTTTGGTTGGCATGGCGGTCATCTTTCCAAACAAAAGGCGGTCATCATCACGACGCACGCTTTGCGACATCAAGCGCCAGGCACAGGTCGGCCCAGGCCTTGGCCTTGTCCTGCGGCGTGCGCAACAGGTAGGCCGGGTGGTAACTCACGATCACCGGCACGCCATCGTACCGGTGCACCTGGCCACGCAGCTTGCCCAGCGGAATGGTGGCCACGTCCGGCACCGTGGCCTGCAGCAGCGACTGCGCGGCAAAGCGGCCCAGCGCCAGGATGATCTGCGGCTGCAGCAAGGCCACTTGGCGGCGCAGATAGGGCTCGCAGGTTGCCACTTCCTGCGGCAACGGGTTGCGGTTGGCCGGTGGCCGGCACTTGAGCACGTTGGCAATAAAGACGCCCTGCGTGCCGGTGGCACCGCGGTTCAGGCCGACCGCCTTGAGCATGTTGTCGAGCAGCTGGCCGGCCTGGCCGACGAAGGGCTCGCCCTGCAGGTCCTCGTTCTCACCCGGCGCCTCGCCCACCACCAGCCAGCGCGCCTGGGTGTCGCCGACGCCGAACACCGTCTTCTTGCGGCTCTGGCACAAACCGCAGGCCGTGCAGCCGGCCACCGCCTGCTGCAGCGCATCCCAGTCCATGGCGGCGATGTCGGCCGGCAGAACTCGCGCCACCGGCGGCGCTGCCGGCGCAGGTACATGAACTGGCGCAACCGAACCTGCACTCGGGCGTGCCACGGGTGCAGCGGCCGCCATCAAGGCGGCCTCCCCCCCTCGAGGGGGGCCGGGGGGGGCATCGTCCATCTGCCCCAATGGAGGTTCGGGTTGCCAAACCCGAACCCCCATTTCTTCCAGCATCGCGCGCCGGCGCGCATCCAGTTCCAGACTCATGGCTGCATTGTCACAGACGCAGGCTCATGACCACCGCGTGCTCGCGCTGGCCGTGATCGGCAGGGTAATAGTTCTTGCGCAGGCCGACGCGGCGGTAGCCATGGCTTTCGTAGACGCCCATCGCACGCGCATTGCTCTCGCGCACCTCCAGCCACAGCCAGTCGGCGCCCTGGCCTCGCGCCCAGATGGCCAGTGCGTCGAGCATGACGCGCGCCCAGCCCTGGCGCTGGTAGCCGGGCGCCACCGTGATGTTGAGCAGGTGCACCTCGTCCACGCCCCTCATGGCGACGAAGTAACCGAGCAGTTCGTCGCCGGCCATCAGCAGCTGGCCGAGGTAGCCGGACGCCATGGCATCGCTGAAGTTGCCGCGCGTCCAGGGGTGCGGATAGACCGCTTGCTCGATGCGCAGCACCGCATCCAGCCGCTCGGCCGTGAGCGGCTCGAAGCGGGCTTCGTCGGGCTGGAGGACGGCACTCATGGCGGACGCGTGATGGTTTCAGTGGGCAGCCGCTTTTTCTGCGGCGCGCTCCAGGGTGGTTTTCGCCACTTTATCGCGGATGTAGCGCGGCAAGGCCTGCTCGGCCGGCACGGCGTGGCCGGCCGCCAGCAGCGCCGGCGCCAGGCGCAGCATGGCCGCCGCCGTAGGCAGGGCCTGCCAGCGCGGCAGCGCGGGCTGCACCGGCAGGCGCTCGCCGTATTCGACAAACACATTGCCGGCCAGCACCGTGCTGTCCTGCAGCGCCAGCTGCTCCGGCTTGAACAGGCCATAGTCCTCGCGCTGCTGCCACACGCCGCCCGCGTAGGCGTAATGCGCCGCGTACAGCTCGTCCATGCGCGCATCGAGCAGGGCCAGCACGCGCAAGGCGCTTTGCTGCAGCGCGTACTGCTGGCGCGCTTCCTCGGCCACGGCCAGCAGCGTGTCGACCGGCAGCAGCGGCACGCCGACACCAAAACCCAGCCCTTGCGCCACCGCACAGGCGGTGCGCAGGCCGGTGAAGGAGCCCGGCCCCTGGCCGAAGGCGATGGCGTCGAGTTCCTCGTAGCGCAGGTCGGCCTCGGCCATCAGCACCTCGATGGCCGGGATCAGCGCACTGGAGGCCTGGGCGCCGCCGGTACCGGTGTGCTGCCAGACACGCGCCTGGCCATTGACCAGGCGCGTGACGGCGATCGAGATCAGTTCGGTGCTGGTGTCGAAGGCAAGCAATTTCATAAAAATCAGGCCTTGGTACCCGTGGAATCTGCGCCAGGCGCTTCTTTTTTGATAGCAATCGTCTTGCGCACGCCGAACAGGATGCCCACCGTCACCAGCACCAGGCCGGCCATCAGGTTCCAGTACAGCGGCTCCCCCAGGAAGATGACTGCGCCCAAGGCGGACAGGCCGGGCACCAGGGCGGTGATCATGGTCGAACGCACCGGACCGAAATACTGGATCATGCGCACGAAGGTGATGCCCGAAATCACCACCGAGCCGAGGCCCTGGAACAGCACCTGGAACAGCACCTCGCCCACCGGCGCCGTCAGCAGATGACTCTGGAGCACACCGAACGCGAGCAGCAGGGCATAAACCGGCAGGTAGCTGAACAGCGCAAACACGGTGATGGCGGCGGTGGCGCGCACGGCGTCGAGGCCGTGGCGGCGCGCCAGCACGCTGTAGGCCGACCAGCTCAGCGCGGCGCTCATGAACAGCAGGTCGCCCTTCCACACCTCGCCGCCCTCGAAGGCGCGCAGCAGGCTGGCGCCGCCCACCAGCAGGTCGCCGACGACGATGCAGGCCAGGCCGATGGCGCGCGCCGGCGTGATCGGGGTGTGCAGGAGGAGGGCCGCCAGCAAAGTGGTCCACAGCGGCAGGCTACCGGGCATCAGCACCGAGGCGTGCGCCGCCGGCGCATAGAAGAAACCGGCATAGGCCAGCACCGCGTAGCCGAAACCGCCGAACAGGCCACAGGTCGCCGTGACACGCAGCGCCAGCGGCGACAGGCCGAAGAAGGACGACGCACCGCCGCCGGGCTGTCCCGCAATGGCACGGTCGCGCCGCACCAGCCAGGCCCCCAGCGGCAGCAGCACCAGGCTGGCGCCGACGATGCGCGCCAGGGCGATGTCGAAGGGCGTGAGCGAACCCTTGGCCGAGGCCCGGGCGATGACGATGAAGGCGGTCCAGATGGCGACGGTGATGACCGCCGCGCCAATGCCGACCGTGCGCGGGGACAGGCCCTTGAGGAAATGCATGCCCTCGATTATCGGCGGGCGGCGTTAGACTGTCCGCACCATGCCCGCATTGCCCTCTGCCCGCAGCCTTGCTTTTCGTCGCCTGTTGCCGAACGCCCTGCTGGCGCTGCTGCTCGTCGGCGGCACGGCCGGCGCGCAAAACCGGCTGCCGGCCGAGATCAATGCCGCCCTGGCGCGCGCCAAGGTGCCGGCCGAGGCGCTGGCCGTGCTGGTGGTGGACGTCGACGGTCGCGCACCGGCGCGCCTGAGCCACCGCGCCGGCGTGCCGATGAACCCGGCCTCGGTGATGAAGCTGGTGACCACCTACGCGGCGCTCGACACCCTGGGGCCGACCTATGCCTGGGCCACGCCGGTTTATGTCGAAGGCACGGCGCGCAACGGCACGCTCTACGGCAATGTCTACATCAAGGGCCAGGGCGACCCCAAGCTGGTGATGGAACGCCTGTGGCTGTTGCTGCGCCGCGTGCAGGGCCTGGACATCAAGACCATTGCCGGCGACATCGTGCTCGACCGCAGTGCCTTCGAGCTCCCCGCGCCCGATCCGGGCGAGTTCGATGGCGAACGCCTGCGGCCCTACAACGCCGCGCCGGATGCGCTGCTGCTGAACTACAAGTCGGTCGTCATGACCTTCGTGCCCGACCGCAGCGCCAATGCGGCGCACGTGAGTTTTGACCCGCCGCTGGCCAGCGTGCAGCTGCAGACCCATGTGCCGCTGATCGAGGCCGACTGCGGCGACTACCGCGCCGCGCTGCGTGCCGACCTGTCCGACCCGGCGCGCATCCGCTTCGCCGGTCGTTACCCGGCCAGTTGCGGCGAAAAGGTCTGGCCGCTGGCCTATGCCGACCCGGCCAGTTACGCGGTGCGCGCGGTCGAAGGTCTATGGCGCGAGATGGGTGGCCAATTGCAGGGCCGGGTGCGCGAAGGCACGCTGCCCGCCGGGCTGGCACCGGCCTTCGAGCTGGCCTCGCCGCCACTGGCCGAGGTGATCCGCGACATCAACAAGTACAGCAACAACGTGATGGCGCAGCAGCTCTTCCTCACCATGAGTCTGGCGCAAAAAGGCACCGGCAGCTACGCCGCCTCGCGCGAATTGGTGCAGGACTGGTGGAGGGAACGCTTCGGCGACAACGACCTGCCGGTGCTCGACAACGGCTCCGGCCTGTCGCGCAGCGCGCGCATTTCGGCCCACGCGCTCGCCAAGCTGCTGCTGCATGCCTGGCACTCACCGCTGCTGCCCGAGCTGGCCTCTTCGCTGCCCATCACCGGCGTGGACGGCACGCTACGCCGGGTGCGCAACCGGGCCCAGGGCAGCGCCCACCTCAAGACCGGCAGCCTGCGCGATGTCGTCGCCGTGGCCGGCTTCGTGGATGGCCGCAGCGGCCGGCGCTACGTGCTGGTGGCCATGGCCAACCATGCCAATGCCAGCGCGGCGCGGCCCGCCATCGAGGCGCTGATCGAATGGACCGTGAACGACCTGTGACGACGCCCCAGATCACCACGACCGGCTCGCCCAAGCCGGGGATGACGCTGCCGCGCATGATCCACCGCGTGCGCACTAGCGGCTTCGTGATGGGCTTCGCCATCTTCACCACCCACATGCTGGGCAAGGACTACAGCCTGCTGGTCTGGGGCCTGCTGCTGCTGCAGTTCTTCGTCTACCCGCATCTGCTGCACTGGCGCACGCGCCGGGCCGCCAACCCGATGCAGGCCGAGCTCGGCAACTTCCTGATCGACGCCGGCACGATGGGGCTGTGGTCCGCCGGCCTGGGCTACCCCTTGTGGATCACGTTTGCGGTCCTCACGTGCAACGTGGTCTCCATCACGCTCTATGGCGGTTCGCGCAGCGCCCTGCAGGCCATCGCGATCTTCTTCCTCGGCGGACTGCTCTGGGTCGCCCTCACGGGACAGCCCATCAACCTGCACACCGACTGGCCGGCCACCGTGCTGTGCACGGTCGGCCTGACGATCTTCCTGCTGATGGCCAGCAACACGGCGTTCCACCGCAACCGCAAGCTGCAGGAGATCCGCGCGGCACTGCGGGACAGCGAACAGGCTCTGCACCGTGCCAATGACGCCTTGCAACAGCAACTCCGCGAGATCCATGTCCTGCAAGGGCAACTGCACGAACAGGCCAACCGCGACCCGCTGACCGGCCTGTACAACCGGCGCTACCTGGACTCCACGCTGGAACGTGAACTGGCGCGCTGCCAGCGCGAAGGCCAGCCCCTGAGCCTGGTGCTGATCGACATCGATCACTTCAAGCTGATCAACGACACCTATGGCCATCTGGCCGGCGACGAAGTGCTGAAACAGCTCGCCGACATGCTCAGCGCCCAGGCCCGCAGTGCCGACGTCGTCTGCCGCTTCGGTGGCGAGGAGTTCCTGCTGCTGTTGCCCAACATGTCGCAGACCACGGCGCTGGCGCGCGCCGAGCAGTGGCGCCAGCGCTTTGCCGCCAGCACCATCGCCTTCGGCGAGTTCCGCATGCAGGCCACGCTGTCCCTCGGCCTGGCCAGCTACCCGGGCCACGGCACTTCGGCGCAGGCGTTGATCCGCTGTGCCGACCACGCGCTCTACCGCGCCAAGACCGAAGGACGCAACCGCGTCATCGTGGCCGATCTGGTAGCGCCCCTGCCCGACCCCACCCCCGAAACCTGAATGCGGCACAGCGTGCCGCCCGCCAGAGAACCGCCATGCCGCTGCCCGATTTGATTGGTTACCTCGCCGCCAGCCTGACCACCCTGAGTTTCGTGCCGCAGGCCTGGCACACCTTCACCACGCGCGACGTGCGCGGCATTTCACTGGGCATGTACAGCGCCTTCACCGGCGGCGTGGCACTGTGGCTGGTCTATGGCCTGCTGCTCGGGGCCTGGCCCGTGGTGGTGGCCAACGCCATCACGCTGGCGCTGGCCTCCGCCATCCTGGTGATGAAGCTGCGCTTTCGCTGAACGACCGGAACTTACAGCGTGACCAGCATGGCGATCACGGTGCTGCCCATGGCCAGCGTCGCCAGCCAGCCGAGCCAGCGCAGCCGCCGGCCGATCACGTGCCCGCCCATGATGTCGCGGCGCGAGGCCAGGACCATCATCACCGCCATGATGGGCACCGAAATCACGCCGTTGAGCACGGCGGCCCAGAACAGGGCGCGCACCGGATCAATCGGCGCAAAACACAGCGCCACGCCGCCCAGCGTGGCCAGCGCGACCACACCGTAGAAACCGCGCCCCTCGCCCTTGTCCAGCCGCAGGCTCAGGCTGCCTTGCCAACCGGCCGCCTCCGCCACCGCATAGGCAGCCGAGCCGGCCAGCACCGGCACCGCCAGCAGGCCGGTGCCGATGATGCCCAGGCTGAACAGCAGAAAGGTCAGCTCGCCGGCCAGCGGGCGCAGCGCCTCGGCGGCCTGGGCCGAGGTCTGGATGTCGCGCACGCCAGCCACGTACAGCGTCGCCCCGGCACTGAGGATGATGAAGAAGGCGATCAGGTTGGAGAACGTCATGCCGACCAGCGTGTCCCACTGGATACGGCGCAAATGCCCGCGGATCTGCGCCGGCGTATGCGCATGCTTGGGGCCGGCGTTCACGTCCTCCATCTCCTGCCCGGCCTGCCAGAAGAACAGGTAGGGGCTGATGGTGGTGCCGAAGACGGCGACGATGGTCAGCAAGGCTTCGCGACCCGGTTGCAACTGCGGCCAGACCAGCTGCTGCGCCACTTGCCACCAGTCGATGCGCAGCATGAAGGCCACCGCCACATAGGCCAGCAGCGCCAGCGTCAACCACTTGAGCCAGCGCACATAAACCTGGTAGCTCAGGAACACCTGCAATACCAGGCACAACAGGCCGAAGGTCACCGCATAAACCTGGGACGGACCGCCGAGCAGCAGGCGCAGCGCCTCGGCCATGGCGGCGATGTCGGCTGCCAGATTGAGCGTGTTGGCCAGCAGCAGCAGGCCGACGATGGCCAGCAGCACCGGGCGCGGGAAGGCCTGCTTGATGTTGGCCGCCAGGCCGTGGCCGGTCACATGGCCGATGCGCGCGCTGACCATTTGGATCGCCGCCATCAGCGGCAGCGTGAAAACCACCGTCCACAGCATGGAGAAGCCGAACTGCGCGCCGGCCTGCGAGTAGGTGGCGATGCCGCTCGGATCGTCATCGGCCGCGCCGGTGATCAGGCCGGGGCCGAGACGACGGGGACTGAAGCGAAAGCGCAGGTAGCGGATGGGTTTCAGCATGGCAACACGAGGCTCAACGCCGGCCTCGTTTTCTCAGCCACCAGGCCAAGGCACCGGCCCCCGCCAACCCCAGCAGCAGCCAGCCTTCGACATGGCGGACCTCCGCAAACACGGCCTCGGCGGCCTGGCCGAACACCCAGCCGAGCGCGCCGACCAGGCAGGCCCAGAGCACGGCGCCCAGCGCATTGAAAACGGCAAAACGCAGCGCCGGAAGGGTTGTGGTGCCGATCAGCACCGGCCCGGCCATCCGCAGTCCATAAGCAAAACGCATGGCGACGATCATCGCCTCATGATGGCGATCAATCAAGCGGTGCACGCGGTCCGCCTGCTGCGCCAGCATCGGCCAGCGCGCCAATACGGCAGTGCCATGGCGGCGGCCGAGCCAGAAATAGAACTGGTCGCCTACAAAACCGGCGACCGAGGCCACCGCGATCACCGCCAGCGGATGAAGGTAACCACGATGCGCGGCAAAGCCGGCCAGCAGCAGCACGGTCTCGCCTTCGAGCAGACAGCCCAGCGCCAGCAGCCAATAGCCGTGGGTTTCGATCAGCGTGCCGAGTGTCGTCATGGTGCTGAATGGTGCCGCGGCTTCACCATTCAGTCGAGTCCTAGGCGGCGGCCCGTGTCAGGCGGTCGCGCACGCCTTCCCAGGCGGGGGTGCCGGGCGGCGGCTCGATCCAGATCAGCCGGACGCCTTGGGCATCGAAGTCGCGCAGCACGGCAAACAGCTGCTGCGCCGTGGCGGCAGCATCATCCGGCATGCGCCGGTACAGCACCCGGCTTGACGGCAGCCGCAGCACGGCGCGCGCATAAACTGCGATCGTGGCCGGGCCGTCAGCCAGGTCCGGGTCCAGCATGTCGAGCGCCGTCTGCAAGGCCTTGGCGTCCATCAGGCGGACTTTGGCATTCGGCGCGTAATGAGACTCCAGCGTTCCGGAAGCCCGTGGTGCCTGCGCGATAAGCTCCTCTTTTGATAGCAACCTCAGACCGCAGGCGGCCTGCACCTGCGCGCGCGAGATCTGGCCCGGGCGCAGCAGCACCGGGGCGCCGCGCGTGCAGTCGATGATGGTGGACTCGATGCCGACCGTGCAGGCGCCGCCGTCGAGCACCAGCAGGCTGTCGCCGAACTCGCTTTGCACATGGGCGGCACTGGTCGGGCTGACGCGGCCGAACTTGTTGGCGCTCGGTGCCGCCACGCCGGGCACGCCCAACGCCCGGGCTGCCAGCAGCAGCGCATGCGCCACCGGGTGCGCCGGGCAACGCAGACCGATCGAGTCCTGGCCGCCGGCCGCCGCGGCGCCCACCTCGGGGCGACGCGACAAGATCAAGGTGAGCGGTCCGGGCCAGAAGGCCTGCATCAGTTGCTGGGCAAAGGCCGGCACATCGCATGCGAAATGGGCCACGCCGGTCGCATCGGCCACGTGCACGATCAGCGGGTGATCGCTGGGCCGGCCCTTGGCGGCGAAGATTTTCGCCACCGCCGCGGCATTGGTCGCATCGGCCCCCAGGCCGTAGACGGTCTCGGTCGGCAGGCCGACCAGCTCACCCGCTTGCAGCGCCTGTGCGGCGGCGGCGATGGCGGCCGGGTCGCGTCCGTCCAGGATCATGAGGGCCTCAAAGCTCAGAAAGGCGCAATGCCCAGCAGGCTGGCCGCCGCCAGCGCCGTGGTTCGCACCTCGTCGACCGTGCTGCCGGTGATGTTGAGGTGGCCCATCTTGCGGCCCGGCTTGGCGTCGAGCTTGCCGTACAGGTGCAGGTGGGTACCGGGCAGGGCCAGCACCTGGTCCCAGGGCGGCGCATTGTTGAACGCCAGCCAGACATCACCCAGCAGGTTGAGCATGATGGACGGGCCATAGGCGCGCGGCTGCACCAGCGGCAGGCCGGCCAGCGTGCGCACCTGCAGGTCGAACTGCGACTGGTCGCAGGCGTCGAGCGTGTAGTGGCCACTGTTGTGTGGGCGCGGCGCCATCTCGTTGACGATCAGGCTGTTGTCCTGCAGCACGAAGAACTCGACGCACAGCACGCCGACGTACTGCAAACCATCCGCTATCGATTTGGTAGCTGCCACCGCTTGCTCGGCAAGGGCGGAAGGCAGATTTCCTTCATAAACCTCGGTCACTGCCAGGATGCCGTCGCGGTGCAGGTTGCGCTGCACCGGGAAGTTGACGCAAGTGCCGTCCCAGCCGCGCGCCACGATGACCGAGCACTCCAGCTTGAGCGGCAGCATCTTCTCCAGCACGCAGGGCACGTGCTTCAGCTCGTCCCAGGCCGCCACCAGTTCGGCACGCGTCTTGACGCGGATCTGGCCCTTGCCGTCATAACCAAGACGGGTGGTCTTGACGATGCCGGGCAGCAGCGCATCGGATACAGCGGCCAACTGCTCCGGGGTCTCGATCACGGCATAGGGTGCCACCGGCACGCCGCAGCGCTGGAAGTGGGCTTTTTCCTGGGCGCGGTCCTGTGCAATCGCCACGGCGCCAGCGGCCGGCGCCACCGGGCGCTGCGCGCCCAGCGTCAGCAAGGCCGGTGCCGGCACGTTCTCGAATTCGGTGGTGATGGCGGCGCTGCGCTGCATCAGCTGCGCCAGGCCCTGCTCGTCCAGGTAACCGGTCTGGATGTGGTGATGACTCACCAGGCCGGCCGGGCTGGCCGCATCGGGGTCGAGCACCGCGGTGAAATAGCCCATGCGCTGGGCCGCCTGCACGAACATGCGGCCCAACTGGCCGCCGCCCATGACGCCCAGCGTGGCCGGCTGGCCATTGACCAGCGAGCCGGGGAGAATACGCTGGCCACTCATAAGGCCGGCGGCAGCGTCATGGCGCGTGCGGCTTCGGTCTGCTCAGCGCGGAAGGCTTCCAGCTTGGCGCGCAGGGCCGGGTCTTCATTGGCCAGCATGGCCACCGCGAACAGGGCCGCATTGGCGGCGCCGGCCGGACCGATGGCAAAGGTGGCCACCGGGATGCCCTTGGGCATCTGCACGATGCTGTGCAGCGAATCGACACCCGACAGTGCCTTGCTCTGCACCGGCACGCCCAGCACCGGCACCGTGGTCTTGGCCGCCAGCATGCCCGGCAGGTGGGCGGCACCGCCGGCGCCGGCGATGATGGCCTTCAGGCCGCGCCCGGCGGCGGCTTCGGCATAGGCGAACATATCGTCGGGCATGCGGTGCGCCGACACCACGCGGGCTTCGTGCCCGATGCCAAAGTGGTGGAGAATCTGGACTGCCTGTTGCATGGTGTCCCAGTCGGAACTGGAACCCATGACGACACCAATAATAGTTTTCATAATGTTGAGGACAGCGTTGGCCGCCGTGCGAAGCGGTCTGTCCCGCAAATGATCAGAACTGAATTTTACTTTTTTGCCTCGAGCTGCCCCAAATGATCGACATCACCACCGAAAACTTCGAAGCCGAGGTCATCCAGGCCTCCATGACCGTGCCCGTGCTGGTCGATTTCTGGGCCCCCTGGTGCGGCCCGTGCAAGGCGCTCGGCCCGATCCTGGAAAAGCTCGAAACCGAGTACGCCGGCCGTTTCGTGCTGGCCAAGATCAATTCCGACGAGCAGCAGGAACTGGCCGGGGCCTTCGGCATCCGCAGCATCCCGACCTGCGTGCTGATGGTCGGCGGCAAGCCGGCGGACGGCTTCATGGGCGCGCTGCCGGAAGGCAAGCTGCGCGAGTTCCTGGACAAGCACATTGCGTCCGATGGCCAGCCGCCCGCCGACACAGGCATGCAGGAAGCGCAGGAACACCTGGAATCGGGCGACGTGGCCAGCGCGCTGGCCCGCATGGCTGAAGCCGTGGCGGCCGAGCCGGCCAATGACGAGATGCGTTACGACTACGTCAAGCTGCTGATCGGCACCGGCCATCTGGCCGAGGCCGCCGGTGCCCTGGCGCCGGCACTGGCGCAGATTCCGGTGCCGCTGCGCTTCGAGGCGCTGCAGCAGTGGCTCAACGCGCTGGAGTTCGTGACCAGCGACCCGCGCGGCCAATGGACACTGGAACAGTTCGACCAGAAGATCGAGGCCAACAAGCGCGACTTCGAGAGCCGCTTCGCCAAGGCGCGCGTGCTGATGGCGCACAACGAATGGCTGGCGGCGCTGGACGAACTGCTGGAAATCATCATGCGCGACAAGAAGTGGGACGAGGAAGCCCCGCGCAAGACCTTCATCGCCATCCTGGACCTGCTGACACCGCCGAAACCGAAGGCCGGCCCCGAGGTGTCCGGCAAGAGCGCCGGCGGCATCGAGCTGGCCGGCCATGCCACCGTGCAGGAAGACGAGCAGGCGGCGCTGGTCTCGGCCTACCGGCGCAAACTCAGCATGGCGCTGAACTGACGCCGCTCGCTTGATCCCTCTTGGCGCTAGTGCAATTCATGCACCGGCGTACGCCCCTCGGCGGCCAGTACCTGGCCGGCATTGAGGCTGCTGATCGGGATCGAGACATCCTGCGGAATGCCGCCTGACAATTGCAGCGCGAGGTAACGACCGCAGCAGACGCGCAGGAACGAGGCAAAGTTGTCCACGCCGCCGCATTCCTCGACCAGTTCGTCGTGCAGCTTGGCACACAGCTGCGGCACGCTCATGCCGTCGCGCCGGGCAATCTCCTCCAGCACCTGCCAGAACAGGTTTTCCAGCTTGATGCTGGTGGCGACGCCGTGCAGCCGCACGGAACGGGCGCGGCTCTGGTAAAGCGCCGGATCGGCGCTGATAAAGACCTGGCACATGGTTTGTCTCCGACGCGTTGAACCGCATGATGCAGCCAACGCGGCCTCGGCGTCAATGCGGCATCAGTGCGTGATGCGGGTGCCCAGCACCGTCAGGAACTGGGCGATCCAGGCCGGGTGGGCCGGCCAGGCCGGTGCCGACACCAGGTTGCGGTCGGTGTGCGCCTGGTCCACGGGAATGTCGACATAGGTGCCGCCCGCCAGTTCCACCTCCACGCGGCAGGCCGGATAGGCTGAGCAGCTGCGCCCACGGAGCACGCCCGCCCCGGCCAGCAACTGGGCCGCATGGCAGATCGCCGCCACCGGCTTGCCGGCCTCGAAGAAGTGCTTGACCATGGCCACCACGGCGGCGTTGTTGCGCAGGTATTCCGGGCCGCGGCCGCCGGGCAGCACCAGCGCGTCGTACTGGGCCGGCTTCACGTCGGCAAAGGTCGTGTTCAGCGTGAAATTGTGGCCCGGTTTTTCACTGTAGGTCTGGGCGCCTTCGAAGTCGTGGATCGCCGTCTTGATGTGGTCACCCGCCGCCTTGTCCGGACAGACGGCGTGCACCGTGTGCCCCACCGCCAGCAGTGCCTGGAACGGCACCATGGTTTCGTAGTCTTCGCAGTAATCCCCGCAGATCATCAGAATCTTCTTGCCCGCCATGTCGGTCTCCTTGAAATAGGTTTTGGCGGACCATTGTTTCTGCAGTTCTGCAGCCGCGGGTGTTACTCCGCTACTACATGCCCAAGGGGCGGGCAGGCACCGTTCAAGCGGTCAGGCGCGTCAGTGCTTCGCGGTACTTGGCGGCGGTTTTCTCGATCACCTCGGCCGGCAACTTGGGCGCCGGCGCGGTCTTGCCCCAGGGCTTGCCGTCCACGGTGGCGGTCTCCAGCCAGTCGCGCAGGAACTGCTTGTCGTAGCTCGGCGGATTGGCGCCGACCTTGTAACCCTCCACCGGCCAGTAGCGCGAAGAATCCGGCGTCAGCACCTCGTCCATCAGCACCAGCGCGCCGTCCTTGTCGAGGCCGAACTCGAACTTGGTGTCGGCAATGATGATGCCTTTCTTCAAGGCAATTTCGCTGGCGGCCTTGTAGATGGCGATCGAGATGTCGCGGATGCGCGTGGCCAGATCCAGGCCGATCATCGCCACCGTCTTCTCGAACGTGATGTTCTCGTCGTGCTCGCCCATCTCGGCCTTGGCCGCCGGCGTGTAGATCGGCTCGGGCAGCTTGCTGGCGTTCTGCAGGCCGGCCGGCAGCTTGACGCCGCAGACCGACTGGCCGGCCTGGTACTCGGCCCAGCCGCTGCCGGCCAGGTAACCACGCACCACCGCTTCCACCGGAATCGGCTTCAGGCGCTTGACCAGCATGGAGCGGCCCTTGACCTGCGCCACCTCGGCCGGCGTCACCACGCTTTCGGGCGCCTCGCCGGTCAGGTGGTTGGGGCAGATGTGGCCCAGCTTGCCGAACCAGAACAGCGCCATCTGCGTCAGCAGCTCGCCCTTGCCCGGGATCGGCTCGCCCATGATGACGTCGAAGGCGCTGATGCGGTCGGACGCCACCATCAGGATGCGGTCGTCACCCACGGCGTAGTTGTCGCGCACCTTGCCGCGTGCAAGCAAGGGCAGGGAAGTCAGGCTGGAAGTGTGCAGGGCAGAGGTCATGGTGGGACTTGAAAAAGAAAAGCCCGACGCTGCTGCGCCGGGCCTGTGATTATCGCAAGAATGGAACGGAAAGGCTTATTTCACCAGCTGGGCCAGTTCGCCCTTGGCGTACTTGGCGGCCATGACCTGCAGGGTCTCGCCCTTGATCTTGCCGCCCTGGCCTTCGCAGCCGAACTCCAGGTAGCGCGCCTTGCAGACCTGCTTGGCGGCTTCGCGCGCCGGCTTGAGCCACTCACGGGCGTCGAACTTGTCCGGGTTCTCGGCCAGGAACTTGCGCACCGCACCGGTCATGGCCAGGCGGATGTCGGTGTCGATGTTGATCTTGCGCACGCCGTATTTGATGGCTTCCTGGATTTCCTTGACCGGCACGCCGTAGGTCTCCTTCATCTTGCCGCCGTACTGGTTGATGATGGCCAGCAGTTCCTGCGGCACGGAGCTTGAGCCGTGCATCACCAGGTGGGTGTTGGGGATGCGGGCGTGGATTTCCTTCACGCGGCTGATGGCCAGGATGTCGCCGGTAGGCGGACGGCTGAACTTGTAGGCACCGTGGCTGGTGCCGATGGCGATCGCCAGCGCGTCGAGCTGGGTGGCCTTGACGAACTGGGCGGCTTCTTCCGGGTCGGTCAGCATCTGGCTGTGGTCCAGCTTGCCTTCGGCGCCAATGCCGTCTTCCTCGCCGGCATCGCCGGTCTCCAGGTTGCCCAGGCAGCCCAGCTCGCCTTCGACCGTGACGCCGACCTTGTGCGCCATCTCGACCACCTTGCGCGTCACGTCAACGTTGTAGTCGAAGGACGCCGGCGTCTTGCCGTCTTCCATCAGCGAGCCGTCCATCATCACCGAGCCGAAATCCAGTGCGATGGCGCCCTGGCAGACCTTGGGGCTGGTGCCGTGGTCCTGGTGCATCACCAGCGGAATGTGCGGGTAGGCCTCGCAGGCAGCCTGGATCAGGTGCTTGATGAAGGACTCACCGGCGTATTTGCGAGCGCCGGCACTGGCCTGCAGGATGACCGGTGCGCCGACTTCGTCGGCGGCCGACATGACGGCCTGGACCTGCTCCAGATTGTTGACGTTGAAAGCCGGAATGCCGTAGCCATTGGCGGCAGCATGGTCCAGCAGCTCGCGCATCGAAACGAGTGCCATGTGATATCCCCAGGGAAAGTTGGTAACTGCTTGGTAACTGCTACCGATTTTACCTGCTGAGGATATGGCCCCCACGGTCACCCACTGCGTGTGGCTCCCTGCCCCCCGAGGGGACCGCGTTTCGCCTTGGAACGGCCCGGCGGCGAAACCTGGTCCTCGCCGGACCACGCCATCTGCCGCTCAGGACACCTTGCAGATCTTGAGCATGTTGGTGCCGCCCGGCGAGCCCATCGGTTCGCCGCAGGTGATGGCATACACGTCGCCACTTTGCACGATGCCGCGCTCTTTCAGATGCTTTTCCGCCTGCGCCAGCGCGGTGTCGCGATCGGCGCTGGTGTCCATCAGCAGTGGCGTCACATTGCGGTACAGCGCCATCTTGCGCTGTGTCGCCACCTTGGAGGTGAGCGCGTAGATCGGGATGTGGATGCGGTGGCGGCTCATCCACAAGGCGGTGGAGCCGCTTTCCGTCAGCGCCACGATGGCCTTGGCGCCCAGGTGGTAGGCGGTGAACAGCGCGCCCATGGCGATGGACTGGTCGATGCGGTCAAAGGTCTTGCCGCTGAAATCGGCATCCAGCGCCACATCTTCCGCGCCTTCGGCCGCCACGCAGATGCTGGCCATCTCGACCACCGTTTCCAGCGGGAACTTGCCGGCCGCGGTCTCGGCCGAGGTCATCACGGCATCCGAACCGTCGAGCACCGCATTGGCCACGTCGCTCACCTCGGCCCGTGTCGGCATCGGGTTGTTGATCATCGACTCCATCATGTGAGTCGCGGTGATCACCGTCTTGTCCATCTCGTGCGCCATGCGGATCATGCGCTTTTGCAGCGCCGGCACGGCGGCATTGCCGACCTCGATCGCCAGGTCGCCGCGCGCCACCATGATGCTGTCGCTGGCACGCAGGATTTCCTCCAGCTTCGGGATGGCCTCGGCGCGCTCGATCTTGGCGATCAGGTGCGGCTTGTGGTTGTACTGGGCCGCCGCCACATTGCACAACTGGCGCGCCATCTCCATGTCGGTGGCGTTCTGCGGAAAGCTCACCGCCACGTAGTCGGCCTGGAAACTCATCGCGGTCTTGATGTCTTCCATGTCCTTGGCAGTCAGGGCCGGTGCCGTCAGGCCGCCGCCCTTCTTGTTGATGCCCTTGTTGTTGGACAGCTCGCCGCCCATGGTGACCACGGCATGCACCGCCTCGCCCTTGACGGCTTCGACCTTCATGGTGATCAGGCCATCGTTGAGCAGCAACACGTCGCCGGCCTTCACATCGCGCGGCAGTTCCTTGTAGTCCAGGCCGACGGCACTGGCATCACCCGGCTCGGTGCGCGTGGCATCGAGGATGAACTTCTGGCCGGTTTCCAGCATGACCTTGCCTTCGGCGAACTTGCCGACGCGGATTTTCGGCCCCTGCAGGTCGGCCATGATGGCCACCTCGCGGCCGGCACGCTGGGCCGCGTCACGCACCAGGCGGGCACGGTCGATGTGGTCCTGCGCCTTGCCGTGGCTGAAGTTCAGCCGCACCACATTGACCCCGGCACGAATCATCTGTTCAAGCAGAGCCGGATCGCTGGAAGCGGGGCCGAGGGTGGCAACAATCTTGGTCGCACGACGCGTCATGTATCAGTCTCCTTGTAATTAAGTTTCCATTTTTACACGGAATTAGTTACATGCAAACAACAAGCAGTGGACGGGGAAATGCCCCCGTAGCGCCCGACGCGCAAAAGCGGGAAACTGTCAGGGCTTGGGTCGCATCGTTCACAAGCAAAGGAGCCCCCATGGACAAATCCCACCACCGCTTCTCGGAACTGTTCGCGCAACTCGGCTTGCCGTCCGATCCCGCAGGCATTCAGGCCTTTGTCGGCGCGCACTCGCCCCTGGCCGCTGAGGTGGCGTTGGCCGATGCGCCGTTCTGGACGGCCGCACAAGCGGCCATGCTGCGGGAAGAACTGCTGGGGGATGCCGACTGGGCGGAAGTCGTTGATCAGCTCAGCAACGCCTTGCGGGCGCCTTCCGCCGGCCGCACCACCTGAAGCAAGAAGCGATCAGCCCTTGGCGCGCTTGTCCAGGATCTCGAAGGCCGGCAGCGTCTTGCCCTCCAGCACCTCCAGGAAGGCGCCACCGCCGGTGGAGATGTAGCCCACC
>MGPC01000032.1 GCA_001797315.1 Curvibacter sp. GWA2_64_110 | reverse complement strand
GGCTCGCGCAGCCGGTAGCGGCGATAGCTGCCCAGCAGCAGGTTGTCCAGCACGCTCATGCTGCCGAACAGCTCGCGCTTCTCCGGCACCAGCGACATGCCCAAGGCCACCCGCTTCTCCACCGGCATGCGGCTGAGTTCATGGCCCAGAAAGTGGATCTGGCCGCGCGTATTGCCGGTCAGCGGCAGCGTGCCGCCCAGGGCATTCAGCAACGTGGACTTGCCGGCGCCGTTGGGGCCGATCACGGTGACGATCTCGCCCGCTTCGGCGCGCAGATGGACACCGTGCAACGCCGCCACCTTGCCATAGCCGGCGTGCAGCTCATTCACATCCAGCACCGTCGAAGGTGCCACCACAGATAACGGTACGGTGCTCATAGGCCTCCCAGATACGCTTCCAGCACCGCCGGATCCTGCTGCACCACCGATGGCACGCCTTCGGCAATCAAGGTGCCGAATTCCATCACCACCAGGCGGTCGCACAGGTTCATGACGAAGTCCATGTCGTGCTCCACGATCAGGATGCTCATGCCCTCGCTGCGCAGCCGGGCCAGCAGTTCTGCCAGCGCCTCTTTCTCCTTGTAGCGCAGGCCGGCCGCCGGCTCGTCCAGCAGCAGCAGCGCCGGGTCGCAGCACAGGGCGCGGGCGATTTCCAGAATGCGCTGCTGGCCCAGCGCCAGGCTGCCAGCCGGCTCGTGCATCAAATGGACCAGCCCGACACGCTCCAGTTGCCGTTGCGCCTCGGCCAGCAGCCGGGCCTCCTCACCGCGGTTCAAGCGCAGCATGCTGCGCAGCACGCCGGCCTGGCCGCGCAAATGGGCGCCCAGCGCCACGTTTTCCAGCACCGACATATTGCCCAACAGCTTGACGTGCTGGAAGGTGCGCGCAATACCGCGGCGCACGATCTCGCGCGAAGCTTGTCCCTGGATCTCTTCACCTTGGTAGCGCACCGTACCGCGTGTGACGTCCAGCACGCCGGTGATCAGATTGAACATGGTGGACTTGCCGGCGCCGTTGGGACCGATCAGACCCACGATTTCGCCGGCCTTGACCTCGAAGCGCATGTCGTTGACCGCGACCAGGCCGCCGAACTCCTTGCGTGCGCCTTCCACCACCAGCAGACGCTCACCCGCCTGCGGGCGTGAGCGCACCGGCAGCGCTTGCGCCTGCTTGGGCGGCTGTACCAGTGCCTGACGGCGCCAGCGACGCGGCATCAGTTCGGCCAGGTAAGGCCACAGGCCATTGCGCGCATGCTGCAACAGCACCACCAGCAGCACGCCCAGCACAATGGTCTCGAAGTTGCCGGCCTCGCCAAACAGGCGCGGCAGCCAGGTCTGCAACTGGTCCTTGAGCAGGGTCACCAGACCGGCACCGAAGATGGCACCCCAGACGTGCCCGGCACCGCCGATCACGGCCATGAACAGGTACTCGATGCCGGCGTTCAGGCCGAAGGGCGTCGGGTTGACCGAGCGCTGCATGTGGGCGTAGAGCCAGCCCGACAGGCTGGCCAGCACCGCCGCAAAGACGAAGCACACCAGCTTGAGCCAGACGGTGCGCGCACCCATGGCTTCGGCCATCACCACGCCGCCCTTGAGCGCGCGGATGGCGCGCCCGGGGCGCGAGTTGAGCAGGTTCTGCGTTGCCAGCACGGCCAGCACCACCACCATCCAGATCAGGTAGAAGATGTCCTGACCCGCACGCAGCGGGTAGCCGAACAGTTCGATCGGCGGAATGCTGCTGATGCCGTCGAACTTGCCCAGGAACTCCATGTTGCCGAACAGGAAGAAGAAGGACAGCCCCCAGGCAATGGTGCCCAGCGGCAGGTAATGGCCGGACAGCCGCATGGTCAACGCGCCGAGCACGAAGGCGACCGCCATGCTGACGGCCACGCCGGCCAGCAGGCCGAGCCAGGGCGACACGCCCATGGCGGTACTGAGGTAGGAGCTGGCATACGCCCCCAGGCCGACGAAGGCCGCCTGCCCGAACGAGGTCATGCCGCCCACGCCGGTCAGCAGCACCAGGCCGATCGCCACGATGGCGGACAGACCGATGTAGTTGGCCTGCGTGATCCAGAACTCGGGTGTGGGCAAGACCGGCAACAAGGCCAGCAAGGCGATGAAGACAAGAAAGAGCCGGTTCATGCCTCTTCCTCCTCATCGTGATGCGGCGTGGCCAGCGAGCGCCAGAGCAGCACCGGCAGGATGAGCGTGAAGACGATCACCTCCTTGTAAGCGCTGGCCCAGAACGAGGCATAGGACTCCAGCAGGCCGACCAGCAGCGAGCCGGCTGCGGCCACGGGGTAACTGGCCAGGCCACCGATGATGGCCGCCACAAAACCCTTGAGGCCGATCAGGAAACCGCTGTCGTAATAGATGGTGGTGAACGGCGCGATCAGAATGCCGCACACCGCGCCCATGGCCGCCGCCAGCAGGAACGAGGCGCGCCCGGCCTGCGTGATGCCGATGCCCACGATCTGCGCGCCGACGCGGTTGACCGCCGTGGCGCGCAGCGCCTTGCCCGGCAGCGTGCGTTCGAAATAGACATACAGCGACAGGATCAGCAGCAGCGCGGCGGCCAGCACGGCCAGGCTCTGGCCGGAAATGGACAGGGCGCCGATCTCGAAACGCAGGTCGGTGAACGGTTCGGTGCGCACGCCCTCCGCACCGAAGGCCAGCAGGCCGATGCCGGTCAGCGCGTAATGCACCCCCACCGACACGATCAGCAGCACCAGCGTGGAGGCGCTGGCCAGCGGCTGGTAGGCGATGCGGTATACCAGCGGTCCCATCGGCACCACGATGGCCAAGGTGAAGGCCGCCTGCAGCAGCATGGGCCAGCTCGCCAGCGGCAGCAGCAAGGCCGCGCCCCAGACCAGCACCGGCAGCAACAGGATCTGCCAGGCCGCGTGCGCCACCTCGCGCAGACTGCGGCGCTCGGGCAGGCGCGCAATGGCGACCAGCTCCATCAGGAACGCCGTCACGCCCAACCCCAGCAGCAGCCAGGATGCCGACGGAAACTTGCCGCCTTGCAAGGCGGCCATGGTGAACGCACCGAACGCCACAAATTCACCCTGTGGGATGAAGATCACGCGCGTGACCGAAAACACCAGCACCAGCGCGAGCGCCAGCAGCGCGTAGATCGCACCGGAGGTCAGGCCATCCTGTGCCAGGATGGCCGCTATCGATAAATCCATCTCGTTCCCATCTATCGCTGTCAGTCAGGGATAACAAGAGGGGCGGCCACGCCGCCCCTCGGATCGTCCCGGGTTCGCTACAACAAGCCCAGCGGCTTACTTGGCGTCGCCAACCAGTTTCCAGGTACCACCCTTGACCTCCACCATCACGCGCGCGCGCTGGTCGAAACCGAGGTGGTCGTTCGGAGTCATGTTCATGACACCGTGCGACACGGTCAGATTGGTGGTTTTCTCGATCGCGTCGCGCAGCGCAGCGCGGAACTGCTTGCTGCCCGGCTGCGCCGTTTTCAATGCCACAGAAACAGCTTTCTCGAGCAGCAGGCCGCTGTCCCAGGCATGGCCACCAAAGGTGGAGAAGCTGCCGGCACCGAAGGCCTTTTCGTACTTGGCGATGTAGTCCAGCGCCACCTTGCGGATCGGGTTGGAGGCCGGCAACTGGCTGGCCACCAGGATGGGACCGGCCGGCAGGAACGTTCCTTCGCAGTCCTTGCCGCACACACGCAGGAAGTCCGGGTTGGCCACGCCGTGCGTCTGGTAGATCTTGCCCTTGTAGCCGCGCTCCTTCAGCGTCTTCTGCGGCAGGGCGGCCGGCGTGCCGGACCCGGCAATCAGCACCGCATCGGGGTTGCTGGCCATGATTTTGAGGATCTGGCCCGTCACGGAGGTGTCGTTGCGCGCAAAGCGCTCGCTGGCCACGATCTTGAGGCCACGCAGGGCGGCGAACTTGACCATCTCGTCGGACCAGCCGCTGCCGTAGGCATCGTTGAAACCGATGAAGGCCACGGTCTTGATGCCGGCATCGGCCATGTGGCCGGTCACGGCACTGGCCATGTGGCTGTCGTTCTGCGGCGTCTTGAACACCCAGCGGCGCTTGGCGTCCATCGGCTCGATGATGCGGCTGGAAGCGGCCATCGAGATCACCGGCGTCTCGGTCTCGGCTGCCACATCGATCATGGCCAGCGCATTGGGCGTGATCGAAGAGCCGATGATGATGTCCACCTTGTCTTCGGCCGTCAGCTTGCGGGCATTCTTGACCGCCGTGGTGGTGTCGGAAGCATCGTCGAGCACGATGTACTCGACCGTCTTGCCCGCAATGGTCTTGGGCATGACGGAGAAGGTGTTCTTCTCAGGAATGCCCAGCGAGGCCGCCGGCCCGGTGGCCGAGACGGTCACGCCGACCTTGATTTGTGCCTGTGCCAGGCCAGCGCTGAACAGCGTCGTAGCCAGCAGCGAGAGCGTGAGAATTTTCTTCATGACGATGTCTCCTGAGTAATTGATGGTTTTAGGTCGCCAAGTCGATTATGAATTAACCGACCGATCGGTCGGTTTAGGGGTTTCCACGGGGCTACCGGGCCCGGATTTGAATTCGATCACACGTTGCGGGTACGGAATCTCGATGCCGGCTGCGCGCAGACCCCGCAGGATGTTGAGGTTGATTTCGGAGCGCAGGCTGAGCAGCCCCTTGTGCGGATCGGTGATCCACAGCGACAGCGTGAACTCCAGCCCGTCGGTGCCGAAGTTGGCGAGGAAGGCCCCCGGCGCCGGGTCCTTCAGCACCCGTTCGCAGGAGGCGGCGGCCGCACACAGGATGGCCTGCACTTGGTCCACATCGCTGTCATAGCCAACCGAAACATTAAGCGACAACGACACCATAGGATCGGCCAGCGACAGGTTCTCGACCCGCTGCGTGATGATCAGCTCGTTGGGCACGATGGACTCGCGGCCATTGAGGGCGCGGATCAGCGTGTAACGCGTCTTGATGTCGGTGACCACCCCCTCGAAACCGTCGACCTTGACGGTGTCGCCGATGCGCAGCGAACGCTCGATCAGGATGACAAAGCCGCTGACGTAGTTGGCGGCCAGTTTCTGCAAGCCGAAACCAAGGCCGACACCCAACGCGCCGCCCAGCACCGACAGCGCCGTCAGGTCCACGCCCACGGCCGACAGCGCGAACAGCAGGCCCACCAGCAGCAGCACGGCGCGGATGGCGTTGGCCGCCACCTTGCGCATCGACAGGTCGCCGACCGCCTCGCGCAGGATGCGCCGCTCCAGTGTGGCCGAAATCCACAGTGCCACCACCAGCACCACGCCTGAAGACAGCGTACCCTCGATCATGGTGCGCAGGCTGACCCGGCTCTTGCCGAAAGCCAGCGTGATCGATTCGAGTTCGGTCAGCACCGCCGGCAGCAAACCGGTGATCCACAGCACCGCCACGCCCCAGGCCAGCCAGGACACCAGCCGCTCGACCAGATGCACCGCCGGCGACTTCGGGAAGGAGGCACTGAGTACCTGCACAAACAGGCGAATGGCCGCCAGCGACAGGAAGATGGGCAACGCCACCTTGAGCACCACCACCGGCTGGTACTGGGCCAGCGCATAGCGGGCGGCATAGATCAGGACCAGGGCCAGCACCGGAAACAGCAGGCCGTCGAAGGTGCGGCGGCCGAACCAGACCGACTCCGCCGCATGCCCACGCCCGGCCCACCGCGCCACACCGTAGGCCAGCACAATGCAGCCGGCCAGCACCAGCCCTTCCACCCAGACCCGGGCACCGCCCAGATCATGCACAAGGTTTTGCAATTCACCCATGGTTCACCCGTCTCTCTTGGGCAGCACCCGCTGCGATGGGCAGATTCTCACCGAATTGCCGTTCACCGCCTCCTGAGTGAACCGTCCGCCGGAACTTCTCCCGTTTTGGGCTAATCTACGCACAAGCACAATTCACAGACATGCCCATGACCTCCTCTTCCCTGCCCCGCCGCCAGTTGCTGACCGCCATGGCCGCTGCCACAGCAGGTGCCGCCACGTCCTCCCAGGCGGCACCGGCCAAACCCACGCCGGCGGACGACGGCCCGCCGCACAAGATCGTCTACCAGCTCAACCACTACGAGCCCGAGTACCAGGAAGCGGTGCTGAACTCGATCGGCGCCATGCTCAAGAAATACGTCGACGACGTCAGCATCGTGGTGGTGGCCTGGGGGCCGGGCATCCACCTGCTGGCCAAGAAGCCCAAGCGGTCGATTTCGAAAACGCACCAGCAGCGCGTGCGCGACATGAACCAGTCCTACGGCATCGAGTTCATCGCCTGCGGCAACACCATGCACACCATCGGCTGGGAAAAGGCCGACATGCTGGACTTCGTCAAGGTCGAAGACGTCGGCGCCGCCGCTGTCATGGAGCTACAGGAAAAGGGCTACGCCTACATCGCCTGGTGAATGTGGCCCCCACGGTTGCTCACTGCGTGTAGCGCCCTGCCCCCCGAGGGGGCCGCGTTTCACCTTGGGACGGCCCGGCGGTGAAACCGGTTCCCCTCAACCGCATATTCAGACGTCAGCTAGCACGCGCAGATGGGCTTCGACGCTACGCGCCAGGGCGCTGAGGTTGTAGCCACCCTCCAGGCACGAGACGATGCGGCCCTTGCTGTGGCGGCGCGCCACGTCCTTGAGACGCTCGGTGATCCACGCGTAGTCGGACTCGACCAGGCCCAACTGGCCCATGTCGTCCTCGCGGTGGGCGTCAAAGCCGGCGCTGATGAAGATCATCTCGGGCTTGTGGGCTTCCAGCCGCGGCAGCCACAGCATGTCGATCAGTTCGCGCACATCCATGCCCTTGGTGTAGGCCGGCACCGGCACATTGACCATGGTGTCGGTATCGGCTCGTGCGCCGCCGTGCGGGTAGAACGGGTGCTGGTAGATGCTCACCATCAGGATGCGCTCGTCGTCGGCCACGATGTCCTCGGTACCGTTGCCGTGGTGCACGTCGAAGTCGGCAATCGCCACGCGCTTCAGGCCATGGCGTTCCACCGCGTACTTGGCCGCCAGCGCCACATTGTTGACGAAGCAAAAGCCCATGGCCTTGTCGCGGCTGGCATGGTGGCCCGGCGGACGGATGGCGCAGAAGGCATTCTCCAGTTCGCCGGCCATCACGGCATCGGTAGCCGCCATCGCGGCCCCGGCCCCGCGCAGGATGGCGCTCCAGGAGTGCACGTTCATGGCCGTGTCGGGATCGATGTGGGCATAGCGCGGACCGCCGGCCTCGATCTCCTCGGTCAGGGTGCCGCTCAGGCCGCGCAGCGCGGCCACGTGCATGCGGCCGTGCGCCAACTCCATCTCCTCGATCGAGGCCTGCGGCGCCTCGATACGCGTCAGCGCATCACCGACGCCCGAAATCAGCAAGCGGTCTTCAATGGCATCGAGCCGCTCGGGACACTCGGGATGGCCTGGCCCCATTTCGTGTTTGCGGCAATCAGGGTGGGTGAAATATCCGGTCTTGCTCACGGTTACGTTCCGTCTGTGCGATTTCGGTTAAGGTCATGCCATGGATGCACAGCACAAGCTCATGTCTCTGGTTGACCAGCTTAACACGGTCATTGTTGGCAAATCCAGCCAGGTGCAAGACAGCGTGGCCTGCCTGCTGGCCGGCGGCCACCTGCTGATCGAGGATGCGCCCGGCGTCGGCAAGACCACGCTGGCCCATGCACTGGCCCGCACCTTCGGCCTGCAGTTCTCACGCGTGCAGTTCACTGCCGACCTGATGCCCAGCGACCTGTCGGGCGTGTCGGTCTACGACCGCAACCAGAGTGCCTTCGTCTTCCACCCCGGGCCGATCTTTGCGCAGGTGCTGCTGGCCGACGAGATCAACCGCGCCAGCCCGAAAACGCAAAGCGCTCTGCTCGAAGCCATGGAGGAGCGCCAGGTCAGCATCGAAGGCGAAACCCGCCCGCTGCCGGCGCCCTTCTTCGTCATCGCCACGCAGAACCCGCACGACCAGTTGGGCACCCATGCGCTGCCCGAATCGCAACTGGACCGCTTCCTGATGCGCATCTCGCTCGGCTACCCCGACCGCGCGGCCGAGCGCGAACTGCTGACCGGCCACGACCGCCGCGCCCTGGTCGAGACCCTGCCCAGCCTGCTGACTCTGGCCGAACTGCAAGCACTGCAGCAGCAGGTGCAGGCAGTGCACGTTGCCGTACCGCTGCTGGACTACCTGCAGGACCTGATTGCCGCCACGCGCTCGGGCCGCTGGTTCGTGCAGGGCCTGAGTCCGCGCGCCGCCCTGGCCGTACTGCGCGCCGCCCGTGCGCAGGCCTTGCTCAGCGGACGCGACTACGTGGCGCCGGACGACATCCAGGCCATCCTGCCGCAGACCACGGCGCACCGCCTCACGCCGGTGGGCGATGCCGGCCGCGGCGCCTTTGAGCAGGTGCGAGCCATGCTCGAGGCCGTGCCCCTGCCCTGATCTCATGGCTCCCCCCCGAAGCACCTTCGGCGCCTCCCCCTCAAGGGAGCGCCACCCGTGGCCCGGCAAAGCCGGCTCCACGGTGGCTCGCGAATGGAACCCGGCGACCATGGTGCGTGCAAGATTTCGCCGCTGGTGGCTGGCCCGGCTGCCGCGCCAGGACGTGCTGACGCTGACGCAACGCAATGTCTACATCCTGCCCACCCGCGCCGGCTTCATGCTGGCGGCCACACTGCTGGTGCTGCTGGTGGCCTCGATCAACTACCAGCTCAACCTCGGCTACCTGCTGACCTTTCTGCTGGCCGGCAGCGCCATCGTCAGCATCCAGGTTTCGCACGGCACGCTGCGCGGCCTGAGCCTGAGCCTGCAAGCGCCCGAGGCCCGCTTCGCCGGCGGCCACACGCCGCTGCGCATCACCCTGAACAACCCCCGCAAGACGCCACGCTACGGCATCGGCCTGAGCCTGCCCGGCAGCGGCCACTGGGTCTGGAGCGATATGCCGGCCCAAGGCAGCAGCACGATTGAACTGCTCCTGCCCAGCGGCCAACGCGGCCGCCACCCGATACCCACGCTGACGGCCGAGACGCGTTTCCCCCTGGGCATCTTCCGCGTCTGGACCCTGTGGCGCCCGGCCGCCCAACTGCTGACCTACCCCCAGCCCGAGCCTCACCCCCCTGCGCTGCCCGCCGGCGAACCGCGCAGCAGCGGCGCCTCGGCGGAGCGGCACGCCCCCAGCGGTGAATTCGACGGCGTACGCCCCTACCGCCGCGGCGACCCGCTCAAGGCCATCGTCTGGAAGAAGGCGGCCAAGACCGATGAGCTGGTGAGCCGCGACAGCCAGCAAAGCCAGGCTGTCGAACTCTGGCTCGATCTGGCGTTGGCCGGTGGTGGTGCTCTGGAGCAGCGCTTGTCGCGGCTGTGTGCCTGGGTGCTGGCGGCGGCGGAGGCTGAGGTGGATTACGGGCTGCGGCTGCCGTCTCTGGCGTTGTCGCCTTCTCATGGCGAGGTGCACAAGCGGCGCTGTCTTGAGGCGTTGGCTTTGTTTTGATTTGCCTGATGAGGCAAGGGTGTCGGGATGTGCGCCCGGCTGCGCACTCACTTTTCTTGTCTCGCCAAGAAAAGGAAGCAAAGAAAGGTGACTCGCCCGCCGGGACGAGACCCGGCATGCCGGCCCCGTCAGGCCCTCATGACAAAGCTACTCAACCACGCGGATGGTGCTGAGCGTGAAGCGCCTTCAACCTCTCCCGAGCCACATGCGTATAAATGGTCGTCGTGGAGATGTCGGCATGCCCCAACAACATCTGCACCGCCCGCAAATCCGCCCCATGGTTCAGCAGATGGGTGGCAAACGCATGGCGCAGGGTGTGCGGCGACAGCGGCGCGGTAATGCCGGCAAGCAGTGCGTATTTCTTGACGATCATCCAGAACATCATGCGTGTCATGGCCTCGCCGGCGCGTGAGCCGCGGAAGGTCACGAACAGGTCGTCGGTCTGCTTCTCTCCCAGCAACGCCGGGCGGGCCTCCTGCAAATAGCGCTGCAGCCAGTCGCCGGCCACTTCCCCAAAAGGCACCAACCGTTCCTTGTTGCCTTTGCCGAAAACGCGCAACACGTGTTCGCCCAGGCTGACGTTGAAGGTCTTGAGCGTCACCAGTTCGCTGACGCGCAGACCGCTGGCGTACATCAGCTCCAGCATGGTGCGGTCGCGCACCGCCAGCGGCGTGGCGTCGCCGGGGGCGGCCAGCAAGGCCTCCACCTGCGCTTCGCTCAGGATCTTGGGCACACGCAGCGGCTGCTTGGCCGCCTGCAGCCGCAAGGTGGGATCGGCCTGGATCAGGCGCTCGCGCAGCGCCCAGCGGAAATAGCGCTTGAAGACAGTCAGGCGCCGGTTGGCCGTGGTGGCCCGGCTGCTGGCGTGTTTTGCAGCAAAGTAGGCGTTGAGGTCGGTCTCCTCGGTCGCCAAAAGAGAACGCCCGCGGCCTTGCAGCCAGCGGGCGTAGAGTTCGAGATCGCGCCGGTAGGCCGTCAGCGTGTTGCGCGACAGGCCTTCTTCCAGCCACAGGGCATCGATGAAGGCATCAATGCCCTGCATGAACCCTCAGTCGAGCTTGAGCTTGGCGGTCTCGACCACGCGCTTGTACACCGTGTACTCGGCCTTGATCTGGTCGGCGAACTGCTGCGGCGTGTTGCCCACGATGATGGAGCCGGTGTCCTCGATGCGCTTGCGCACGGCCGGGTCCTCCAGCGCCTTGCGGGTGGCGGCATTGATCTTGTCGACGACGTCCTTGGGCAGGCCCTTGGGCGCCAGGATGCCGTAGTAGGCCATGCGGTTCACCGGCTCCAGGCCGACTTCCTTGAGGGTCGGCACGTTGGGCAGCACGGCCAGGCGCTGCGGTGCGGCGATCACAATCGGTACCAGGCGGCCGCTCTGGATGAAGGGCAGGGCCGAGGGCAGATTGTCGAAAATGATCGGCACCTGGCCGGCCACGGTGTCGTTGAGGGCCGGGCCGGCGCCGCGGTAGGGAATGTGCGTGATGAACGTGCTGGTCTGGCTCTTGTAAAGCTCCATCTGCAGGTGGCCGATGCCGCCGGTGCCGGAGGTGGCGTAGGAGTACTTGCCGGGCGATTTCTTCAGTTCGGCGATGAAGCCCTTGTAGTCCTTGGCCGGGAAGCTCGGGTGCACGGCGATCACGTTCGGCGTGGCCGCGATGTTGATGATGGGCGTGAAATCAGTCAGCGGGTTGTACGGGATCTTCGAGTTGATGGCCGGGTTGGCGGCCGTGGTCGAAACCGTAGCCATGCCCAGCGAATAACCGTCCGGCGTCGCCTTGGTGGTTTCGGTAGCGCCCACCACGCCGCCGCCGCCAGCCTTGTTCTCCACCACCACCGGCTGGCCCAGCGCCTTGCCCAGCGGGTCGGCAATGGTGCGGGCAATGATGTCGGTCGTACCGCCCGGGGCAAAAGGCACTTGCAGCTTGATCACCTTGTTGGGGTAACCCTGGGCCAGGGCCGAGCCGGCAGCAGCCAGCAGGCTGAGGGCAAAAAGGGTGCGACGTTGCATGATGGTTTTCTCCTGATGTGATGAGATGGAGCGATTCTATTGCCCCAGCATGCCCTTCTTGAGTCGGGTATCCACCGGGTTGTCACCGACGAAGATCTCCAGCAGGGCTTTGTAGAAGTCGGGGCCGCTGATGGCACCGCCCTTGGCCACGTCGTTGACGGCCAGCATCAGGCCACGCTCGGGCACGTAGTCGAGGTTGATGGTGTCACCGGGTTTGGCCACCCCGATCGACTCGATGGTACGCGTGAACTGCGCCACCCGGTCCTGCATGGCGGCCCATTGGGCCTCGCTCACGTTCTTCTGCATGCCGTCAACCAGTGCCTTCTTGATGTCAGGGGCGCCGATTTCCATCAGCATGCGCATCTGGATCCGTTTCGGCCCCGATTGGCGTAGGGCTTCCTGCGCTACCGAGGTCTTGTTGCCCAGGTACAGCCCGGCCACGTAGGCCTTGAAGATGAAGACGGCGCGTACCCCCAGGCCGTTGAGCTGGAGTTCGCGGTTGGCCACCTTGACGGCGTCGTCGAAACGCAGACCTTCGAGCGTGGCAGCATTCGCCTGCGACAGGGTCGCGGCGGCCCAGAGGGCGAGAGAAATCAGCAGGTGTTTTTTCATGGCAGTTCCCCGTGAATGTCACGAATCGGTCAGTGTTCTTCGAGTCGAATTTACCTCGTTTTGTTCCGCAAGCGCGTTCTCCGGGCTGTTATTCTCGCCGGGTGAATTACGCCCAGTTGCTCTTCCCCGATTTTTCCCTCATCCTGTGCGGTTACCTGGTCTGCCGCCACACCGCGCTCAACCGCACCGTGTGGGAGCAGGTTGAGGCCCTGGTTTATTACTTTCTGTTTCCGGTCTTGCTGTTCCACAGCATCGTGCGCAGCCCGCTCGACCTGTCGGCCGCCTCCGGCCTGATCGGCGCCGGACTCGCGCTGGGCATCAGCGGCATTGCCTTGTCTTACGCCCTGCCCTGGCTGCCCTTCCTCGGTCGCCACATCGATGCCCGCCAGCATGCGGCCAGCGCGCAGGTGGCGTTCCGCTTCAACTCCTTCATCGGCCTGGCGCTGGCCGATCGCCTGGCCGGCCCCGAAGGCCTGCTGCTGATCGCGGTGCTGATCGGTTTTTGCGTGCCGCTGTTCAACGTCGGTGCGGTCTGGCCGATGGCGCGCCACGCACAGCGCAGTTTCGCGCGCGAGCTGCTGCGCAACCCGCTCATCATCGGCACGGTCTCAGGCCTGCTGGCCAACCTGCTGGGCTTCAAGATTCCGGTCTGGATGGAGCCCACCGTCACGCGCATCGGCGCCGCCTCGCTGGCATTGGGCCTGATGGCTGCCGGCGCCGGCCTGCAGTTTTCCAGCCTGGCACGCGCCAAGACGCTGGCCGTCGCCACACTGGCCATCAAGCACTTCCTGCTGCCCTTGATTGCGTTCGGGCTGTCGCACGCCTTCGGCCTGTCATCGGTACAGACCACCATCCTGCTGGCCTTCTCGGCCCTTCCCACGGCGTCGAGCTGCTACGTACTGGCTGCGCGCATGGGCTACGACGGCGCCTACGTGGCCGGCCTGGTCACGGTGTCGACGCTGCTGGGCATGGCCAGCCTGCCCTTCGCACTGGGCGTGCTGCGCTGAAACGCCGTCAGAGCAGGATCGCCGCGAAGTCGTGGATGGCCTGGATGTCGGGCTTGAGCGGCGTGAAGGCCATGCCCTCGTGGCGCAGGGTGGCGCGCAGCCCGAAATCGATCGCCCGGGCCTGCTCCTCGTCCTGGAAGCGGCCGATGTGGACGTAGGGCTTGTCGCCGCGCTCGACCACCACGTTCACGTTGTTGAACTGCTTGTACCAGTCCATGATCTGCTGCCGCGTCTTGGCCACGTCGCAGATGTTGTCGGCGTAGTTCTCGTTGTAGTAGAGGATTTGCGGCAAGGAGCATTCGGTCACCAGGTACTGCACCTGGCCGTCGAGCAGCTCCAGCATGCGGTTCTGCTGCTGGGCGATGTGGTACTGGTTCTTCAGTGCCTCGTAGTCCTTCTGCCACACCAGCGACTTGGCGTAATCGGGAATCAGCTCCACCGTCTTGTGGTGCAGGTTGAGGTACAGGATGATGGCCGCCGAAAACAGCGACTTGTCGCAGCCGGGGCCGCCGATGATGTTGATCACCTTGGTCGGATACAGCCGCATCTTGTTTTCCGGCAGCTGGTTCGGCACATAGGTGTAGCGCATGGTCATGCTTCGACTCCGCTTGTTATGGTTATCTCAGGTCCGCCTGCTGCGCCAGCGCCCATGCCACATGCTCGCGCACCAGTTCATCGGGATGCTGCGCACGCTGCCGCAACGCCTCCACTATCGCAGGGTCAAATGAAGAACGCAAGGCATTGCCCAGCGCCACCGCGATATTGCGCAGCCAGCGTGTGTGGCCGATGCGACGGATCGGGCTGCCTTCGGTGCGTTGCAGGAACTCCGCCTCGCTCCAGGCGAACAGCGCCACCAGGTAGCTGCCGCTCAAGCCCTCGCGCGGATCGAAATCCGGCAAGGGGCTGCGCTGCGCGAACTTGTTCCACGGGCAGACCAGCTGGCAGTCGTCGCAGCCGTAGATGCGGTTGCCCAGCAGCGGCCGCAACGCCAGCGGAATGGCCCCGGCATGCTCGATGGTGAGGTAGGAAATGCAGCGCCGCGCGTCGAGCCGGTACGGCGCCACGATGGCCTGCGTCGGGCAGACGTCGATGCAGGCACTGCAGTGGCCGCAGTGGCCGCTGACCGGCGCGCTCGCCGGCAGGGCGACATCGACATAGATCTCGCCGAGAAAAAACATCGAACCGGCCTCGCGGCTGAGCACCAGCGTGTGCTTGCCGCGCCAGCCCTGGCCGCTGCGCGCCGCCAGCTCGGCCTCCAGCACCGGCGCCGAGTCGGTGAAGACGCGGTGACCGAACGGGCCGATGTGCCCGGCCATGCGTTCCGACAGCTTCTGCAGCCGGCTGCGCAGCACCTTGTGGTAGTCGCGGCCGCGGGCGTAGAGCGAGACCACGCCCTCCTGTGGCCGTTGCAGCCGTGCGAACTCGGTGGCCTGCCAGTCCTCGCCAGTGCCGGACGGCAGATAATCCATGCGTGCGGTGATGACGCTGACCGTGCCGGGCACCAGTTCGGCCGGGCGCGCGCGCCGCAGGCCGTGGGCGGCCATGTAGGCCATCTCGCCATGGAAACCGCGTGCCAGCCAGGCCTGCAACCCTTCCTCGGCGGCGGACAGGTCGACACCGCTGACGCCGATTTGGGAGAATCCGAGTTCACGGGACCAGTCCCGGATCAGGGAAACGAATTGAGTGCTGTTGAACGTCACGCGTCGATTGTAGAAAGTCTGGTCTTGCACAGCGAGGCCGAGACGCAGCAGTTTGCCGCCGCGCTGGCCGCTCAGCCGGCGCTGCGCCATGCCTTCATCGAACTGCAGGGCAACCTCGGTGCCGGCAAGACCACTTTCGTGCGCCACCTGCTGCGCGCCCTGGGCGTGGCCGGCCGCATCAAGAGCCCGACCTATGCCGTGGTCGAACCGCACGAGGTGCCGGGTCTTGCCATCTGGCACTTCGACTTCTACCGCTTCAGCGACCCGCGCGAATGGGAAGACGCCGGCTTTCGCGACATCTTCGCCAGCCCCGGCCTCAAGCTGGCCGAGTGGCCGGAGAAGGCCGCCGCCCTGCTGCCGCCGGCCGACCTGGTGATCCAGCTCGAGGTGCAGAGCGACGAAGCGCGCCGTGTCACGCTCACGGCGCAGACCGCCACCGGCGCGGCACTACTGAACGGGCTGAAGAAGGAGGTCCAAGTTTGAAAAGGCGCGGGCTGCTGCAATCCGGCACGCTGGTGCTGCTGCTGGGGGCGGCACAGATTGCGCGCGGCGCCACCATTCTGGCGGTGCGCGTCTGGCCCGCACCCGACTACTCGCGCGTCACCATCGAGTCCGACGGCCACTTGGCCACCAAACAACTCTTCGTGCCCAGCCCGCCGCGGCTGGCGGTGGACATCGAAGGCATCGAGCTCAACCCGGCGCTGCGCGAGCTGGTGGCCAAGGTCAAGCCCGACGACCCCAACATCGCCGGCATCCGCGTCGGCCAGTTCGCGCCCAATGTGGTGCGGCTGGTGATCGACCTCAAGTTGCCCATCACACCGCAGGTCTTCACGCTCGATCCGGTGGCGGCCTACCAGCACCGCTTGGTGCTCGACCTCTACCCCACCCAGGCCGCCGACCCGCTGGCCGCGCTGATTGCCGAACGCCTCAAGGACAAGGAAGACAAGGCAGCCGCTACCGCCACAGCGCCGGCCCCGGCAGCGCCCGCCTCCGCCGCGCGCTCCCATGACCCACTGGGCGACCTGATTGCCCAGCAGACACGCAAGTCCGCCGCGCCGGCCAGCCCCGCATCCGCTCCTGTTTCAGGAGCATCTAGCGCAACAACCACGAGGCCTGGAGGTCAAAACACACCTCAAACCAAAGGCAACGGCAAGACCGAGCGCCTGATCATCGTGGCGCTCGACCCCGGCCATGGCGGCGAGGACCCGGGGGCCGTCGGCCCCGGCGGCACACGCGAGAAGGACGTGGTGCTGCGCCTGGCGCACCGGCTGCGCGAGCGCATCAACGCCACCACCATCAACGGCAACCCGATGCGCGCCTACCTGACGCGCGACGCCGACTTCTTCGTGCCACTGCATGTGCGCGTCAACAAGGCACGCCAGGTGCAGGCGGACCTGTTTGTCAGCATCCACGCCGACGCGTTCTACACGCCGCGGCCGCAGGGTGCCAGTGTGTTTGCACTCAGCCAGAGCGGTGCCTCCAGCAGCGCGGCACGCTGGATGGCCGCCAAGGAAAACAAGGCAGACCTGATCGGCGGCCTCAACGTCAAGAGCAAGGACGCCCATGTGCAGCGCATGCTGTTCGACATGAGCACCACGGCGCAG
The DNA here is from genome assembly GCA_001797315.1 of Curvibacter sp. GWA2_64_110. GTDB lineage: Bacteria > Pseudomonadota > Gammaproteobacteria > Burkholderiales > Burkholderiaceae_C > Hylemonella. Next base: position 86,441 of record MGPC01000032.1, on the reverse strand, counting down.
ATCAACGACAGCCTCAAGCTCGGCAACACGATGCTCAAGGAAATCGGCCGCGTCGGCAAGCTGCACAAGGGCAAGGTGGAGCAGGCGGGCTTTGCCGTGCTCAAGGCGCCGGACATTCCCAGCGTGCTGGTGGAGGCTGCCTTCATCAGCAACCCGGAAGAAGAAACCAAGCTCAACAGCGAGGCCTACCAGGAGCAGCTGGCCGATGCGCTGATGCGCGGCATCGAGGGCTACTTCGCCAAGAACCCGCCGCTGGCGCGTACGCGGCGCAGCATCTAGGCGAGGTCGAACTCAAAGGTTGTTCGCAGAGCGCTCGAAGCGGGCGCAGGTGAGGCGCTCTCCGTCCGTCACACAGAGTTGAACGGCGGACTTGACAGGAATCAGGCTAGCTGCGGTTGACCCGCCCATGCCGGGCGAAGTTCGGTTCCATCTTCCTTGAAGAAACGCACGTCCTGCCGCGAGATGATCAACCACTCCGACGTCTCCGCACCGAGGTTTCTGATCGAGTGGGGGGTTTGGGCAGGAACGATCAGCGTGTCGCCCGGCATCAGCAGGATTTCATCCTCGTCAATGATGACCGTGGATTGACCGGTAAGCTGTCGCATGACTTCCTCACAGTTATGGAAGTGTTTGGGGTTGAAGCCCCCTGGTGCCTGCCGTTGGTGCACCAGACTGATTTCGGTCGCTCCTCTTTCATGGGTCGCAAGTCCGGCACTTTCGTTGCCACCGGCAGTTGGAAAAAATTCCAGATTCTCAAATCGCAGCAGCTTCATGACATACTCCGTCAAATTGGTCAGCCAAGCAGACTTTATGGTAAGCATAGGTGACCATCTTGTCAACTGCTGGGGAAAAGAATGGCATCAGACAGCACTCGCAACAGAGAGGAACTACGGGAGAAAAACACAGGCCGACTGTTGTTGAAGGCTCATCGAGCCTTCAACGAACTGGCCATCGAAAAGCTTCGAGTCATGGGACATACGAGTCTCAGTGTGGCTCATGCAGCGGTGCTGCCACATATCGATTCAGAAGGAACGCGCAGTTCCGAGCTTGCCCGGCGAGCAGGAATGACCAAGCAGTCCATGAGCCGACTGGTTAATGATCTGGTTGCGGAAGGTTATTTACGCTCCGAAGCCGATCCCACTGACGCTCGCGCCGCACTGATCGCGTTTACAGCGAAAGGGCTTCGGTACTTGAACGACGCCCATCAAGTCAAGACGGCCATTGAGCTTCACTATGCGAAAGTCCTCGGCACGAGGAAACTCTCCGAACTACGAGCCTCGCTGGAGAAGCTGATCGCAATCCGCAACGAGTAAGGTCCAACCTGTCTTCTATTGGATCGCCCCGGGATTGGTGGATCCCTCAGCCCGGCTGCGTATGCATCCCTGGTCAGGCTGGCCAACCGACTGTCTGCGTCAGCAGCAGCTGCTGGTCGGGCGTCAGGCCCATGGCCTGGGTCAGGGCCTGGCGGTCGAACCAGGCGCGCACCACGGTGGCCAGGCCGGCCGAGGCGCAGTAGAGGTAGACGTTCTGCGCCATGGCACCGGCCGCCACCGAGGCGTAGGACTCGCGCATGGCCGCCGGCACGATCTTCATGCGGCTGTGGTCGGCCACGAAGATCAGGTCCAGCGGCGCCGCATCGACAAAGTCCTGGTAGCCGGTGACACGCCGCACGTCTTCAGCCAGCGTCAATTGCAAGGCATGTTCTTTCGGCGCGTAGCGGTACAGCCCCTGTGGCAGCGCCACGTACAGGTCGACCTCCTGCGCATTCATGGCCGACGGTGCGGTGCGCCCGCCCTCGGCCTGGCGGTTGAGGCCGCAGGCCGCCCACAACAGATCGGACAGTTCCTGCGGTGTCAGCGCCTGCGGGCGGAACGCGCGTGCCGAATGGCGCAGGCGCAAGGCCTCCATCAGCGGCAGGCCGCCCGCGGTCTGCGCCGGCGGCAGGGACATCACGGCCAGCGCTTCGCCACTGGCCGGCTTGGTATGAAGCTGGCCTATCAGGCCCAGCGCCATCTTGGTCAAGGTGTTCATGGTCTGTCAGGCGTTAACCGCCACAGCCGGGGTCACCGGCCGCACCAGTGCCACGATGTCGTCTTCCGTCAGCGTCTCGCGTGCCAGCAGCAGCCGGCTGCCCTCTTCCAGCATGCTGAGGCGCTGTGTCAGCAACTCGGTGGCGCGCTGGAAGGCGGTTTCCGTCAGGGCGCGCACCGCGCAGTCGATTTCGCGCGCCGTCTCGGGCGACAACTGGCGCCCGCCCACCTCCATGCCGTCGGGCAGCGGGCCGAGAAAAGGCGACGGCGGACTCTCGTAGGCCACCTGGCCCAGCGTGGCATCCATGCCGAAACGCATCACCATGCTGCGCGCGATGTCGGTGGCCTTGACCAGATCGTCCGACGCGCCGGTGGAGGCGTGGCCGACGAGCAGCATCTCGGCCGCACGGCCGGCCAGCAGCATGGCCATCTTGTTCTCCAGTTCCTGCCGCGTCATGAGGTAGCGGTCCTCGGTCGGGCGCTGGATGGTGTAGCCCAGGGCGCCGATGCCGCGCGGGATGATGGACACCTTGTGCACCGTGTCCAGCCCCGGCAGCGCCATGGCCACCAGCGCATGCCCCATCTCGTGCACGGCGATGATGCGGCGCTCCTGCGGGTTGAGGATGCGGTTGCGCTTCTCCAGCCCAGCCACGATGCGCTCGATGGCGGTGGTGAAGTCGGCCAGTGTCACCTCGTCGGCATTGCGGCGCGTGGCCACCAGCGCCGCCTCGTTGACCAGATTGGCCAAGTCGGCACCGGTGAAGCCGGGCGTGAGCGCGGCGATCTGCGCCAGGTCCAGCCCAGGGCTAAGCTTGATGCGCTTGAGGTGCACCTGCAGGATCTGCACCCGGCCGGTCTTGTCGGGCCGGTCCACCAGCACCTGGCGATCGAAGCGGCCGGCGCGCAGCAGCGCCGGGTCCAGGATCTCGGGCCGGTTGGTCGCCGCCAGCAGCACCAGCCCCTGGCGCGGGTCGAAGCCGTCGAGCTCGGCCAGCAGCTGGTTGAGTGTCTGCTCCTTCTCGTCGTGGCCGCCCAGGCCCCAGGCACCGCGGGCGCGGCCCAGCGCGTCGATCTCGTCGATGAAGATGATGGCCGGTGCATGCTGGCGCGCCTGCTCGAACAGGTCGCGCACGCGCGCCGCGCCGACGCCGACGAACATCTCGACGAACTCCGAACCGTTGATGGAGAAGAACGGCACGCCGGCCTGCCCTGCCACCGCGCGCGCCAGCAGCGTCTTGCCGGTGCCCGGCGGGCCCACCAGCAGAATGCCTTTGGGGATGCGCGCGCCCAGCCGGCTGTGCGCCGCCGGGTCCTTGAGGAAATCGACGATCTCCTCCAGTTCGACCTTGGCCTCGTCCACGCCGGCCACGTCGTCAAACGTCACCTGGGTATCACTCTCCACATAGACCTTGGCCTTGCTCTTGCCGATCGACAGCAGGCCGTCGCCCAGCCCGCCCCCGAGGCCGCCGCGTGCGGCCATCTTGCGGATGACGAACATCCAGATGGCGAAGAAGACCAGCGTCGGCGCCACCCAGGAAAACACGTCGCGCAGGAAAGTGCTCTGGACCACGCCGGTGAAGCGCACGCCGTATTGCGCCAGGTCGCGCGCCAGATCGAGTTCGACCCGCGTGGTGGCAAAGCGCGTGCGGCCGTCGGCCAGCGGCTGGCTCAGCGTGCCTTCCAGGTGGTCGGCGTAGATCGAAATCTCCTTGACGTTCTTTTTCTCCAGCTCCTGCAGAAATTCGCTGTAAGGCAGGGGCTGCACCTGCTGCCATTGCTGCACATAACTCTGCAGCACCAGCACGCCGAGGATGGCCAGGACAACGTACCAGAGATTCCACTGCGTGCGTTTTTCCACCCGCTCACTCCTCGTCGATGTGCGGCGGCGACAGGCCTTCGGCCGGCTCACCCGTTTCAGGGTCGATCCAGTCGGCAATGCCGAGTTCGCTCTCGGCTTCCTGCAGGGTTTCGCCCGGTGCTGGCGATTCTTCGTCAAAAGACTGCATGTCGGCCAGGGCATCCTCCACGCTGGCGAAGGGGCCGAACTCCTGCTTGCTGCCCGCCTCGCGCCAGTAGTAGCCGTCGGGCCGCGCCGTGATCAACTCCGCATTGCCGCTGGGGGTTTCCGGCACGGCTTTCATGCTGGCGGACTTCTTCCCCGCCGCCGCGGGTTTCTTGCTTGTCATGTCATCCACCTTTCGCTGTGGCTGTCGCTACAGTGGCTAGGATCAGTCCAGCCGGCTTTGCGTTTCTTGAGCCAAGTCAACCTTTGGCCAGCTTGCCTTGCTCAAAGTAAACCTGCAAGCTGTTCGTTCATCCACCCTGAAAATCGTGCACAGTCCTCATGATGCGCCACCCTGCCCGCTTATGGTTCCCGCTGATGCAGACGCTCCTGCTGGCCGCCGCATGGCTGTGCGGGCAGCAGGCGCTGGCGGCGGATGAATCCCCCGCCGCCATGGCCGCCCGCTACGCACAGGAGGTCGACAAACGCCTGACGCTGCCGGCCGCCGAAGTCGCTCGCTACGGCGCGCTGGCGCAACAGATGCTGCAGGCCGCCGGCATCGCGCTCGACCGCCCTCAGTACCTGGTGCTGGTGGACCGCAGCCCGCAGGTGCAGGCCCTGCTGCTGCTCTGGATGGCGCCGCCGGCCAGCCCGCTGCTGATCGGTGCCTCGCCGGTGTCCACCGGGCGCGGCGGGGAATACGACTACTTCGAAACGCCGACCGGCGTGTTCTCCCACAACACCGCCAACCCGGATTTCCGCGCCGAAGGCACCTTCAATGAAAAAGGCATCCGCGGCTTCGGCCTGCGCGGCATGCGCGTGTTCGACTTCGGCTGGCAGCAGGGCCGGCGCGGCTGGGGCGACCGCGGCATCAGCCCGATGCGCCTGCTGCTGCACGCCACCGACCCGGAACAGCTGGAACCGCGGCTGGGCAGCGTGCAGTCCAAAGGCTGCGTGCGCATTCCGGCCACGCTCAACCGCCTGCTCGACCAGCACGGCCTGCTCGATGCCGATTACGACGCCGCGCTGCGCGCCGGCCAGCACTTCTGGGTGTTGTCGCCCCAGCGCACGCCGGCGGCCGACGCCGGGCGCTACCTGATCGTGGTCGACACCCAGCGAACCGAACGCCCAGCCTGGTCGCCCAGCCCCTTCAAGGCCAGCCCCAAGCGCAAGTCCGTCCCGCCGCCGGCCAGCTCCAGACTGCCGCCCTCCCGTGCCCCTCAGGGCAGCAACACGGCCGCGCCGTCGATGGCACCGGCGCGCAGCGCGGCAATCGCCTCGTTGGCCTGCGCCAACGGGTAGGCCTGCACATGGGTGGTGACGGGATGGCGCGCGATGCAGTCGAAGAAAGCCTCGCCGTCCTCGCGCGTCAGGTTGGCCACCGAGCGCACGCTGCGCTCGCCCCACAGCAGTGAATACGGGAAGGCCGGAATGTCGCTCATGTGGATGCCGGCACACACCACCTCCCCGCCCTTGCGCGTGGCGCGCAGCGCGGCCGGCACCAGCGCACCCACCGGGGCGAAGATCAGTGCCGCGTCGAGTTCGGCCGGTGGCAGCGCATCCGACGGCCCAGCCCAGGCCGCGCCCAACTGGCGGGCAAAACGCATGCCTTGCTCGTCGCCCGAACGCACAAAGGCATGCACCTCCTGCCCCTGCGCCACCGCAATCTGGCAGATGATGTGCGCCGCAGCGCCGAAGCCATAGAGCCCCAACCGCATGCGGCCCGACACGCCGGCCAGGCGGTAGGCACGGTAGCCGATCAGCCCGGCACACAGCAGCGGCGCGGCATGCACGTCGTCGTAGCTGTCCGGCAGGGCAAAGCAGTAGCGTTCGTCGGCCACGGCGTACTCGGCAAAGCCGCCGGGGCGGTCGTAGCCGGTGAAGACCGGCGTATCGCACAGGTTCTCGCGCTGGCTGGCGCAGTAGGGGCAATGGCCGCAAGTGCCGCCCAGCCAGGGAATGCCGATGCGCGTGCCGATGGCAAAGCGCGTGGCACCGGGACCGGCCGCCACCACGCGGCCCACCACCTCGTGCCCTGGCACCATGCCCGGGTGGCGCGGCGGCAGCTCGCCGTCGATGATGTGCAGATCGGTACGGCAGACGCCGCAGGCCAGCACCTGCACCAGCAGCTCGTGCTCGCCCGGCTGCGGCACCGGCAGCTTGACCGCCTGCAGCGGCTCGCCGGGGGTTCTCACGCTCATTGCCAACATGGCATGTCCTCCTGCGCCCCGGCCCCGGCTTTGCGCTACTTGGGGCCGGAGATGAATTCCACCTTCGGCCGGCGATGCGCCTTCCAGGCGCCGTAGAGCACGAACAGGCCGGGGATCAGGATCATGGCCCAGATGATCTTGTCCAGGTTCATCTTCACGAACGGGATGTTGCCGAAGAAGTAGCCGATGGTGATGATGCCACCCACCCACAGGGCGCCGCCGGTGACGTCGTACAGGGTGAACTTGCTGCGCGTCATGCGCGCCACGCCGGCCACAAAGGGCGCGAAGGTGCGCAGGAAGGGCATGAAACGCGCCGCCACGATGGTGATGCCGCCGTAGCGCTCGTAGAAGGCATGGGCCTGGTCGAACGCGCGCTTGTTGAAAAAGCGCGAGTTCTCCCACTTGAACACGCGCGGCCCGAAATAATGACCGATGGTGTAGTTGGACTGGTTGCCCAGCACCGCCGCCGCCAGCAGCAGGCCGACCGACAGCGGGTAGCTCATCAGCCCCACGCCGCACATGGCGCCCACCACGAACAGGAGCGAGTCGCCCGGCAGAAAGGGCATCACCACCACGCCGGTTTCGACGAAGATGATGAGAAACAGCAGCGCATAGACCCAGGCGCCGTAGCCCTGCACGAACACTTCGAGGTGTTTGTCCACGTGCAGGATGAAGTCAAGGAGATAGGCAATCAGTTCCATGGGCTGCGATTATCCCCGTCCAGGGACCTGCGCCCGCCCACCCCCTCAGACAGCACAGTAGCGTTCCTGAATCTCGGTATTCCTCAACAGATCGCCGGCCGTCCCCTCGTGCACGATTTGCCCTTGGTCAAGTATGTAAGCACGATCGGAGATCGACAGGGCTCGTTCCACATTCTGTTCCACCAGCAGGATGGTGATACCGCTCTTTTTCATGCGGGAAAAGAGCTGGAACATCTCGTGCACCAGCAAGGGCATGATGCCCTCGGATGGCTCGTCCAGCAGGATCATGCGTGGCTTGGCCATCATGGCACGGGCAATGGCCAGCATCTGCTGCTCGCCGCCCGAAAGCGAGGTGCCCTCCTGGTGCAGGCGCTCCTTCAAGCGCGGGAAGGTCTCGGCGATCTCGTCGATCATGGCATCCATCTCGCCGCGGCGCGAACTGGCCAGCAGGCCCAATTGCAGGTTCTCCAGCACAGTCAGGCCGGGCACGATACGCCGCTCCTCGGGCACGTAGGCCAGACCGTGGTGGAAACGCACATGGGGCGGTTGTCCCAGCAGATCCTGGCCGTCGAAGATGACCTGGCCACGGCACTTGCTCACCAGGCCCATGATGGTGCGCAGCGTGCTGGTCTTGCCGGCTCCATTGCGCCCCATGAGCGTGACGATCTCGCCCTGGCGCACCTCGAAATCCAGACCCTGGATCACGTGGCTGTGGTCGTACCAGGCGTTGAGTTGTTGAACTTTCAGCATGTCGGATTCTTTCTTCAGCCCTGGCCCAGATAGACGCGCTTGACCTCGGCGTTGTTGCGGATCTCCTCCGGTGTGCCGTCCACCAGCAGCTCGCCGTGGTGCAGCACGATGAGCCGGCTGCACAGGCCCATGACCATCTTCATCTTGTGCTCCACCAGGATGACGGTGCGTTCCTGCGCCAGCCGGCGGATCAGTTCCATCATCACCAGAGTCTCCTCGGGCGACATGCCGGCGGTGGGCTCGTCCATCAGCAACAGCTTGGGCTCGCAGGCCAGGGCCATGGCCACTTCCAGCGAGCGCTGCTGGCCATGGGCCAGGTCACCGGCGAGCTTGTCGCGGCAGGCCTGCAGGCCCACGCGCGCCAGCAGGGCGTCGGCCCGTTCGATGAGTTCGCGGTAATGGCTGCGCGGGCGCAGCAGCTGGAAGCGCGTGGTCTGCATCTGCAGCGCCACCCTCACGTTCTCGTGCGCGCTCAGGTGCTTGAACACATTGGTGATCTGGAAGCTCTTGGCAATGCCGAGGCGGGCGAACGCGTGCGGAGCAATGCCCGTGATGTCCTGCCCCTGAAACAACACCTGCCCTGCGCTGGGCGGAACGCCGCCGCTGATCACGTTGAAGAAAGTACTCTTGCCGGCGCCGTTGGGCCCGATGATGGCCGTGAGTTCACCGGTGCGGAAGGACACGCTCACATCGCTGAGCGCCTTGAACTTGCCATAAAAGCGCGAGGCGTGACGCACTTCCAGGATAGGCGTGCTGCTCATGCGGCACCTCCCTGGCGGCGCTGCCAGCGCTCCAGCTGATGCAACAGCGTGCCCCACAGGCCCTTGGGAAAGAACAGCACGAAGACCATGAAGACAATGCCCACCACGCCCATCCAGTAGCGTGTGAGATTGGTGACCACATCTTCCAGATAGAGAAAGACCGCCGCTCCGACGAAGGGGCCGAAGAAGGTGCCCATACCGCCCAGCAGGCACATCATCACGGCCTGGCCGGACTGCAGATAATGCAGCGAGTCGATGGGAACGATGGACAGGTGCAGCGCGCGCAGCGTGCCGGCCAGCCCGCAGATGCCGGCCGACAGCACGAACACCAGAAGCTTGGCACGCGCCACGTCGTAGCCGCAGGCGGCAGCGCGCTTCTCGTTCTCGCGGATCGCCTCGATCACAGCGCCGAAGGGCGAACTCAGCACGCGCGAGATGAACCACAGCGCCAACGCTACGAAGACATAGATCACGTAGTACTTGTTGAGCGGGTCGAGAAAGTTGATCGAGATGCCCGGCAGATCGATGAACTCCACCTTCACGCCGCGCAGGCCGTTCTCACCGCCGGTCCAGTGATCGGCCTTGTAGAAGACGTAGTAGACGATCTGACCCAGCGCCAGTGTCACCATGGAAAAGTAGATGCCGCGGGTGCGGATGGCCAGGAAGCCGATGACCAGCCCCACCAGGCTGGACGAGGCCACGCCCGCCAGGATGGCCGCCCACCAGGGCCAGCCGGCGTGCACCACCGCGATGCCGGCAAGGTAGGAGCCCACCCCCAGAAAAGCGGCATGGCCGAAAGACAGCATGCCGGTGTAGCCAAACAGCAGGTTGAAGCCCACCGCGTAGAGGCCGAAGATCAGGATGTTGACCGACAGCGCGTCGTAGGGCATCAGGAAAGGAAACGCCAGCAGGAACAACAGGGCGGCAGCTACACGGTGCTGTCGTGCCAGTGCGATGAATTGAAAGAGGTTCTTGTTCATGAGGATCGCTCAGCTCATCAGTCCGGCCTTGCCGAAGAAGCCCTGCGGACGGATCAGCAGGACCACGGCCATCAGGACAAAGATCGAAAGTTCGGCGTATTCGGGCGCCAGCAGCGAGGTCATCGCGAAGACGATGCCCACCAGCAGGCCGGCCACCACCGCACCGGGCAGCGAACCCATGCCCCCCACCACGGTGACGACAAAGGACTCGGCCAGGATGGGAATGCCCATCTCGGGGTTGACGGCGCGCGTGGGCGCCGCCAGCAGGCCAGACAGGCCAGCAATCGCCGTGCCGATGCCGAACACCAGCAACCAAACGCGCGAGATATCAATGCCCAACACCCGGACAATCTCCGGGTCGCGCGAGCCGGCGCGGATGATCAGGCCATAGCGCGTTTTCTCGATGAACAGCCACAGGGTCAGCACGATGGCCGCTGTGGCGCCGATCAGGAACAGACGATACAGCGGGAAATGTCCGAAACCCAATGAGACAGAACCGCGCAACGCGGCGGGGGTGGCACTGGGCAGCCCCTCGATGCCGAACATGAAGCGCATCACATCGATCAGCACATAGGACAGGCCGAAGGTCAGCAGCAGCGGGTAGTCGATGCCCCGGCCATACAGCGGTCGCACAAGAAAACGCTCGCACACCAGGCCGATGGCGCCGGTCGCCAGCGGCACCAGCAGCAGACTGAACCAGAAATTACCGGTGACGCCGAGGAAGTACACCCCGAGGAAGGCTCCCACCATAAAAAAAGCACCGTGAGCGAAGTTCACCACGGTCAGCATGCCAAAGATCAGCGACAGGCCAATCGCCAGCAGGGCGTAGATCGCGCCCAGCGCAATACCGGTCATCAACTGCAGGGCAAACAGTTGCGGCGAGATGTCAAGCATTCGGATTTTTCCGTTGGATCAGGAAGAAATTCCCCCGGCGCTCACGCGCCGGGGGAGTGGCGAACGAAGTGACGTGGATCAGGTGGAGACCTTGTGGCCCATTTCCTCGCAGGTGCGCAAGTTCTTCTCGTCCGCGTTCTCGATTGAGAGCACATTGAAGACGTCGTACTTGTCCTTCATGTTCTTCGACTTCGATTCGACGATGACGACCGACTGCACCGACTGATGGTCGCATTTACGGTAGAACTGCTCGCCCTTGTACCAGTTGTAGCGCAGCTGGCGCAGTGCGATGCTGACCTTCATGGAATCGGTGGACTTGGCGTTGAGAACGGCCTGCAGCACGCTGCGCACGCCGGCGTAGCCGAGCGCACCGTAGTCCGAAGGCACCGCGCCACCGTGGGCCTTGCGGAACTTGTCATTGAAGGCCTTCGCCGCGGGAATCTTGTCTTCCATGCCCCAGTAGTAGGAGGTGCCTCCCAGAATGCCGTCGAAGGCGTCGGCACCGCCTGCCTGGCGCGCCGTGTACAGCAGCACCGGGGTAATGATCTTGGTGTTGGCCTTGATGCCGAAGTCGGTGGCCTGCTTGGCAGAGTTCACCAGATCGCGACCGAAGTTGCACAGCACCAGGATGTCGGGCTTCAGGGACTGGATGCGCGGCAGGAAGGCCGAATAGTCAGCCGCCCCGATGGGGTGGCGGATGTCGGCCAGCGTCTGCACGCCCATGGCCTGGCCGGCACGCTGGAAACCACGCACCATCTCATGGCCGTAGGCGTAGTCGGCTGTCAGGTAGACCACCTTCTTGCCGAACTTCGGGAAGGCGTAGCGCGCCACGGCGCCGGCGGTGAGGTGCGGGTTGAGCGCCTCGTGGAAGGTGTACAAACTCCAGTCCTTCGCTTCGTTGATGGCATCGGACTGGCTGATCGAATTGAAGATGATCTTGCGGTCGCGGCAGACAGCGTTGATGGAGAGCTGGGTCGCAGCCGACAGTGAGCCGACGACAAAGTCCACCTTGTCCTTCTCGATCAACTCCAGCGTGCGGGTGGCCGCCTCACCCGGATTGAGCTTGTCGTCACGCACCAGCAACTCGGCCTTGCGGCCATTGAAACCACCCGCGTCGTTGAAATCCTTGATGGCGATCTCGGCGGCACGCACCTGATCCTGCGCCTCGGCGGAGAAAGCCCCCGTCAGCGGCACCGGAAAACCGATCTTGATCGGCACGTTGCCCTGGGCCTGCGCCAGCTTGAGCGCAAAAGGTGCGCCGGCCACAGCCGCACTGGCGGCTCCAAGTTGCAGCACATGGCGGCGATTGAATTGCGTATTGCGTTCTGTCATGCTCGTCTCCTCAGCTTCGGTTGGAATAATCAGTGCCTTCAGTCTTGCTGGGCACCACGTACGGAAAGCAGATCCTGGACGGTGAAACCTTCCAGCTCGATGGCGGTGTCGCGCGCCACGTCGATGTCTTCGCTGGTGCTGCGCGCTCGCCGCGCGCCACCGCTATAGGCTTGGAGATAGCCTCCCAGGCGACGGCCGCGTTCCACGATAGCCTGGCCCACCTTGAGGCGCTCGGTCTCGTAGGCCGCCAGCGCGGTGGGTGTCGCGCCGTGGGCACGGATCGCGTCGGACAGTGCCATGGCATCCTCGGCCGCCTTGGTCACGCCGGCCCCCACGTGCGGCCGCGCCACGAAAGAGGCATCGCCCATCAGGGCCACGCGATCGAAGGCAATGCGCTCGGAACTCACGTCGTAGATGGCCTGCAGGAAAGGCTGCGCGGTCTTTTCCATGATCTCGGCGAACTGGGGCGCCAGCAGCTCGCGTGCGGCCGTGCGCATGGCCGCCACGGCGCGCCACGACACCTTGTTCGGGGGGATGCCGGCAGCGTGGTAATCGCCGTCGGCATCGGTGAGCAAGGTGCGCAACTCGCTCGCGTTGGCGGGCCGGTACCAGACAACGTTGTAGCTGCGCTGCCCCACCTCCAGCGCGTGGCCGGGGCCTGCGACCGGATAGGCGATCAGCTGTTCGCCAGCCGGCAAGCCGAAAGCAAAGCGTTCGAACACCATCTCGCGCGTGCCGCGCGACAGCACGGCTTCGTCGCACACGCCGCGCCAGGCCACGTAGCCCGCGTACTGCGGCTGGATGTGCGGCGCCAGTTGCTGGCGCACGGCCGAGCGGATGCCGTCCGACGCAATCAGCAGATCGGCGCGCAACTCCTGGCTGCCACAGCGCACGGTCACGCCGGCCTGCTCGGCGCGCACTTCTTTCACCGTCGCTGGCTGCACATAGCGCTCGCGCGGGAAAATGTCGAAAAGCAACGAATACAGGCGGCTCCAGGACGTGAGCACCTGCGGCAGATCGAACGCGGTCTGCACCTCGCCCCGGGCATCCAGCAGCACGCGCCCGGGTACCGCCACACCCAACGAGGCGTCGGCATCCAGCCCGGCGCGCAGCAGGCCCTCGACGAGGTGCTTGTGCGTCACGATGCCGGCACCGCGGCCGTCGAGCGAACCGGGAGCCTTCTCCAGCACACGCACGTCATGCCCGTCGCGCAGCAACATGTTGGCGACCATCAGGCCACCCAACGATCCGCCCGCGACAAGGATGGTGGCCATCAGGCGGCTGCCTTGGCGCGCTTGGCGTCCAGTTCCGTCTTCTCCTGCGCCGGATAGTTGAGTTCGATCACCACGCCGCTCGGATCATCCAGGAACAGCTGGTGCAGGCCGATCTGCGGCACGGTGCGCTCGCGGCACGCGACCCCCAGCTTCTGCAGATGCGTGAGCATGCCCTCCAGCCCATTGGCAAACAGCGCGATGTGGTCCACCGCGCCGCCGCCGTGCAGGGAGGAAACGTCGCGGTCGCCCAGATAGTGCTTGAGCCCCTCGGGATCATTCTTGTCGATGCCGATCACGTGCACCATGGCATTGGCCCAGCTGCCGGTATCGCCGCTGTAGAGCCACAGACCCGGGAAGGGAAAGGGCGGGCGCGGCCCCACTGTCATGCCGAGCACCTGTTCGTAGAACACCCGCGTGGCGTCCATGTCGGTCGTGCGGATCGAAAAATGATTCAGAGTCAGCGCCATGTCGGTTTCTCCTTCGTCGTTTGTCTAGGCAAGTTTTCGCCGGGATATCCGGCCTGCGGCACGCGGCTTGGCACCGTGGCCAAAAACTTCGGGCAAGGTCTGCAGGTAGCCGTGCACGCGGTCATGCACAAACACCTCATCGAACGGATCGGTCTTGCTGCCCGGCTGCTCCAGCCCGTAGACCCAGCGGCGCAGCCCCATGTAGAAGATGCTGCCGTGCAAACCCATGAGCAGTTCCATCTCGCGCGGCGTGGGTTTGCTGCGGTTGGGCACGCCCAGGTAGCGCCGGCTCTCGCGCACCAGGCGCGGGAACAGCTTCTCGCCCAACAGGGCGAAGTAGCGGTCGGTGATGTAGCGGTCGCTCAGGCCGGAAAACACGAACACGCGCACCCAGTCGCGCTCCAGGATGCGCTTGGCGTACTTGGTATAGAAGCGCGTGAGCTTGACCTCCACCTCGAGCGCCTTGTCGTCCAGCAGGCGCTCCCACTCCTCGTCCCAGCGTGCAGCGAACAGGTCGGCATAGACGCGCTCGATCAGCGCCTGCTTGGTCGGGAAGTAGTGGTACAGCAGCGTATGGGTAATGCCCAGCTCACGCGCGAGGTCGCGCAACTGGCCATCCAGCCCATGCTCTGAGAAGAAGCGTACCGCGCCCTCCACGATCTGGCGTTCGCGCTCGGCCGGGGACAGGCGCCGCCTCGGCGCGGGGGTCGCCGGCGCCTTGACAGGGTTTTTACGGATGGATGTGGCCACGGGCTTGTTTGATAGTTCGGGTTAATTTAACGCTTGGTCAATAAGCCTGAATCAGGACAAACCCCAAGCCTTTCGGAGCCCACAGGACAGCCCATGGAACTACAAGGCAGCGTCACCATCCCCTCCACGCCAGACAAGGTCTGGCATGCGCTGAACGACCCCGAGGTACTGCGTCAGTGCATCCCCGGCTGCGAGGAAGTGCGCCAGATCTCGCCGCAGGAGATGCACGCCCGCGTGCTGCTCAAGCTTGGGCCCGTGCGCGCCAATTTCGTCGGCAAGGTGCTCCTCACCGATGTGCACCCGCTGCAGGGCTGCACGCTTCACTTCGAAGGCTCGGGCGGCAGCGCCGGCTTCGCCAAGGGCAGCTCGGTCATCGCGCTCGCGGCAGTACCCGAAGGCACGCGCCTGGACTACACGACCCAAGCCTCGGTGGCGGGCAAGCTGGGCCAGATCGGTGGCCGGCTGATCGACGCCTCGGCGCGTCAGATGGCCGACCGCTTCTTCGACGCCTTCAAGTCGCAGTTCAGCGCCGCATCACCCCTGCCGCTGGCCCTGCCCGCGCCGGCCGCCGGCCTGCCTGCGGTTCCGGCTGCTGTTGCGGCGGCGACCATGCCTGCGGCACCTGCGGGCTGGTTCGAGAAGGAAAAGCCCCGTCTGCTCTGGTTCGCTGCCGGCATGGCGTCCACTGCGTTCGGTGTCTGGATGGGCGCGTACTGGCTGCGCTGATCCTCACGACTCCCCTCACCCGTTGCGAGGAAAACGTCCATGAAAGCCCCCGCCTTCTCCTACGCCCGCCCCCGGCAACTCGCCGAGGTGCTGGCTCTGCTCGACCGCCACCGTGATGAGGCCCGCCTGCTGGCCGGCGGCCAGACGCTGCTGGCCACGCTCAACATGCGCCTGTCCGAACCTGCGTTGCTGATCGACCTGCAAGGCATCGCCGAACTGCGCGGCCTGCAGCTCAGCAGCACAGTCCTGCGCATCGGCGCCATGGTGACGCACAGCGAGATCGAGGCTTCCTCCGACGTGGCACGCCACGCGCCGCTGCTGGCGATGGCGGCGCCGCACATCGCGCACCGCGCCATCCGCAACCTGGGCACTTTCTGCGGCTCCATCGCTTATGGCGATCCGGCGGCCGAATGGCCCGCTTGCCTGTTGGCACTCGACGGCGTGGTGGTGGCACGCAGCGTGGCGGGCGAGCGGCGTATCGCCGCGAAGGATTTCTACACCGGCCTCTACACCACGACGCTGCAGCCCCATGAAATGATTGTGGCCTGCGAGATCCCGCTGGCCAACGCCGGCCAACGCTTTGTCTTCGACGAGCTTTCGCGCCGCCACGGCGACTACGCGGTAGTTGGCCTGGCTGCCAGCGCCCGCGTGCAGGACGGGCTGCTGAGCCAAGTGCGGCTGGCCTGGCTGGGCACCGGCAGCATGCCGCAGCGTTCCCTGGCGGCCGAGCAGGCGCTCGAAGGCAAGTTCTTCAGCGAAGCCGTCGCCGCCCAGGCCTTGCAGGCCCTGCGCAGCGAACTGCAGATCGAGGGCGACCTCACGCACAGCCCCGCCGCCAAGCAGCACCTGGCCGGCGTGATGCTCAAGCGTGCCCTGAATGCCCTGACCCAGCAGTCCGCGCTGCAGGCCTGAAACCGACGAGAACATGCCATGAGCACCCTGAACGAAACATCCGATGAACTCGACACCGGCGCGCGCCCGGTCACCATAACCGTCAACGGCCACTGTGGCCAGCATGCAGTGCAGCCCCGCACCCACCTGATCGACTTCCTGCGCGAGGGCCTGGGCCTCAAGGGATCGCACCTGGGCTGCGAACATGGCGTGTGCGGCGCCTGCACCGTGCGGCTGGACGACACGGTGGTGCGCGGCTGTCTGGTGCTGGCCGTGCAGGCCGACGGCCGGCGCGTGGAGACCATCGAAGGCCTCACCGAACGCGGCAGCATCCGCGACCTGCAACAGGCCTTCATCCGCCACAACGCCCTGCAGTGCGGCTTTTGCACCTCGGGCATGCTGATGGCCGCCAGCGAACTGCTGACGCACAAGCCCGATGCCAGCCGCGAGGAAGTGCGCGAGTGGATGAGCGGCAACTACTGCCGCTGCACCGGCTACCAGGCCATCGTCGACGCCGTCTGTGAAGTGCTGGCCAGCCGCCGCCAAGGAGCCAGGGCCTGTTCAGACTAATTTCACAAGATGCGTTGCGGATCAAAAATGTCATGCGCAAGGCGCGAAACGCAGCCGGGGTCTTCCCCCGGCAAGGCTTCGCAACGCCGCGCATGGCCTTTTTTGCCGCAACCCGGAGGGAACGTGGTTAAAACCGCGCCACTCGTTGTTGCACTCCTAGCCCAGGCGGCCAGCCTGGGCGTCGTCGCGCGCCTAATAGATTGGCGCGGTTTTAACCATGTTCGCACTTGCGAAATTAGTCTGAACAGGCCCTAGCATGAACGCCCCCGAATCACGCGAACTGAAGAAATCGCTGGAAGACGCACTGGCCACACGGGCCGAAGCACCGCACACCCCGGTGACCGAACCACTGGGCGGTGCGCTCAAGGATGCGCGCCACATCGGCCAGGCCATCCCGCGCCCCAACATCGAACGCCTGACCGAAGGCCGTGGCCAGTACGTCGACGACCTGGAACTACCGCGCATGGGCCATGTGGTGTTCTGGCGCTCGCCTGTGGCACACATGAAGATCCTGCGCATCGAGCGCGACTACGCACGCATGATGCCCGGCGTGCTGGCCGTGTACGACGGCCAGGACCTGGCCGCCATCTGCAAGCCCTGGGTGGCCACGCTCACCCACCTGGCCGGCATCAAGTCGGCCCCGCAGTACCCGATGGCGATCGACCGCGCCTGCTGGCAGGGCGAACCCGTAGTGGCCGTGGTGGCCAAGACCCGCGCCGAGGCCGAGGACGCGCTGCAGTACGTGCAGGTGGAATGGGAGACCCTGCCCGCCGCGCTGGACATGAACACCGCGCTGGCACCCGAAACCCCGGTCATCCACCCTGAGCTCGGCGACAACCTGTGCTTCGCGCGCAGCCTGGACACCGGTGGCGTGGACGCGGCCTTTGCGAAAGCCGACGTGGTGGCTGAGGCCACCTTCGACTTCGGCCGCCACACCGGCGTCACGCTGGAGCCGCGCTGCCAGATCGCCGACTACAACCCGGCCTCGGGCCAGCTCACCGTCTACCACTCGCAGCAGGCGCCGCACATGATGCAGGACCTGTATTCGCGCCAGTTCGGCCTGCCCGAATCCGCAGTGCGCGTGATCTGCAAGGACGTGGGCGGGTCCTTCGGCATCAAGGTGCACGCCTACCCGGATGACTTCGCCACCGTGGCCATCTCCATCCTGCTCAAACGGCCGGTGAAGTTCGTGGCCGACCGGCTGGAGTCGTTCACCAGCGACATCCATGCACGCGAACACCGCATCCAGGGCCGCATTGCCGCCACGAAAGAGGGCGACATCCTGGCCTTCGAGATCGACGACGTCACCGGCATCGGTCCGTTCTCCATGTTCCCGCGCACCAGCGGCATCGAGGGCAACCAGGTCGTCAACCTCACGGGCGGCCCCTACAAGCACAAGGAATACCGCGCCAAGCTCAGCGTGGTGTTCCTCAACAAGACGCCCACCTGCCAGTACCGCGGCGTGGGCCACCCCATCGCCTGCGCAGTAACCGAAGGCCTGGTCGACCTGGCCGCCGCCAAGCTGGGCATGGACCCGCTGGAGTTCCGCCGCCGCAACGTCATCCCGGACAACGCCTACCCGGCCACCGGCGCCTCTGGCATCAAGCTGGAAGTGCTGTCGCACGAGGCCTGCCTGCGCAAGATCGAAGCGCTGATGGACTACCCCGCGCTGCGCGCCGAGCAGGCCGCGCTGCGCGCCCGGGGCATCTACCGCGGCATCGGCTTTGCTGCCCTGATCGAGCTCACCAACCCCAGCGCCGCCTTCTACGGCGTGGGTGGCGCGCGCATCTCCTCGCAGGACGGCGCCACCCTCCGGCTGGAGCCCAGCGGCGGCGTGGCTGTGATGGCGAGCGTGGGCGAACAAGGCCAGGGTACCGAGGCCATCTATGCGCAGATCGCCGCTGACGCCGTGGGCGTGCCCATGAGCGCGGTGCGCCTGGTCACCGGCGACACCGAGACCGTGCCCTATGGCGGCGGCACCTGGGCTTCGCGCGGTGCGGGCATCGGCGGCGAAGCCGTGCTGCAGGCCGGCCTGGCCCTGCGCAGCAACATCCTCAAGGTGGCCGAGGCCATCCTCCAGCGCGATGCCGCCGGCATGACGGTGCACGACGGCGTGGTGCAAGACCTGGCCACCGGCGAAACCCTGCTGCCGCTGATGGAGCTGGGCCGCGTGGCCTACTACCGCCCGGACACGCTGCCGGCCGGCTTCACCGCCGAGCTGATGGTCACGCGCCACTACGCGCAACGCGACTACCCTTTCATCTTCACCAACGGCGTGCAAGCCTCCTATGTGGAGGTGGACACCGAGACCGGGTTTGTGAAGCTGCTCAAGCACTGGGCGGTTGAGGACTGCGGCCGCGTCATCAATCCCAAGCTGGTGGACGAGCAGATCCGCGGCGCCATCGTGCAGGGCATCGGCGGCGCGCTGTTCGAGGAATGCCTGTACGACGACCAGGGGCTGATGAAGAACGGCAGCATGGCCGACTACCTGGTGCCCATGGCCGGCGAGATGCCCGACATCGAAGTGGCCCACGTCGAGACGCCCACGCGCAGCTCGGTACTGGGCGCCAAGGGCGCGGGCGAGGCCGGCACCGCCGGTGCGCCGGGCGCGGTAGTGAATGCCATCAACGACGCCCTACGGCCATTGAAGGCCGCGTGCTGGTCGCAACCGGTCACACCGGAAAAGATTTTGCGTGCGCTGGGACACATCTGAAAGAGGCCTCGGCGTACGCCGCCTAAAATGCCCTGGTGAACGCCGCCTCCCATACCGCCCCCCGCCGCCCCATCCGTGAACTGCCCGACGAGCTGATCAGCCAGATCGCCGCCGGCGAAGTGGTGGAGCGGCCGGCCTCGGTGGTGCGTGAGCTGGTGGACAACGCGCTGGACGCCGGCGCCACCCAGATCACGGTGCGACTGCTGGCCGGCGGCGTGCGCCTGATTGCGGTGGAAGACAACGGCTTCGGCATCCTGCCGGGCGAACTGCCGATCGCCTTCAAGCGCCACGCCACCAGCAAGATCAGCAACCTGCACGACCTGGAGTCGGTCGGCACCATGGGTTTTCGTGGCGAGGCCCTGGCCGCTATCAATTCGATAGCTGATTGCGCAATACTGTCGAGGGTGGAAGGCCAAAACAGTGCTTATCTGCTGGACGGCCGCACCGGCGAGCTGAAACCGGTGGCGCGCAGCACCGGCACCACGGTGGAGGTGAAGGAACTGTTCTTCAGCACGCCGGCGCGACGCAAATTCCTCAAGACCGACGCCACCGAGCTGGCGCACTGCATCGAGTCGGTGCGCCGCCACGCGCTGGCGCGGCCGGATGTGGGCTTTGCCATCTGGCACGAGGGCAAGCTGGTGGAGCAGTGGCGCGCCTGCAGCGGCGAGGATGCGCTTGCGCAACGCCTGGCCGACGTGCTGGGCGAGGACTTCATCAGCCAGTCGGTGGCGGTGGACTATTCAAGCAGCGTGGCCCAGCCGGGCGCCTTGCACGGCGTACGCGTCTGGGGCCGTGCCGGTGTGCCGGACGCAGCGCGCTCGCGTGCCGACCAGCAGTTCTGCTACGTCAACGGCCGCTTCGTGCGCGACAAGGTGCTGACCCACGCCGCACGCAGCGCCTACGAAGACGTGCTGCATGGCCACCGCCAGCCGGTCTATGCGCTGTATGTCGAGATCGACCCGGCGCGCGTGGACGTCAACGTGCACCCGACCAAGATCGAGGTGCGCTTTCGCGACAGCCGCGAAGTGCACCAGGCCGTGCGCCATGCGGTGGAAAACGCGTTGGCCGCGCCGCGTGCTTTGGCGGCAGCGCAAGCCGCAACGCCGTCCACCGGCACGTATGAAGAAGCCAAACTGCCGCTGGCCCCCGCCCCGGCCAACTGGACGCAGCCGGCGATGAATTTCGGCCCGTCCGGCGGCCACCGCGTCAGCGACCTCGCGGCGCTGTGGCAACCGGCAGCGCATCCCCCCCAAGATGCCATTCGCACGGAGCCTGCCGAAGTGTCCGCATGGGCGTCGACGAGCCCAGCCCGAACGGAGAACCTTGAACGCTCCACGGATACAGCACAAACCAGCCGCGAAGAAACATCAGGCACCTGGCCGCTGGGCCGCGCGCTGGCGCAGTTGCAAGGCATCTACATCCTGGCCGAGAATGCGCAAGGCCTGGTGGTGGTGGACATGCACGCCGCGCACGAGCGCATCGTCTACGAACGGCTGAAGAACCAGCTCGACGTGCAAGCCATCGCCAGCCAGCCGCTGCTGATTCCTGCCACCTTTGCCGCCACGCCGCAGGAAGTGGCCACTGCGGAGGCTCACGCCGCCACGCTGAATACGCTGGGGCTGGAGATCAGCCCCTTCTCACCCAAGACCCTGGCCGTGCGCGCCGTACCGGCCACGCTGGTGCAAGGCGATGCGGTGGAGCTGGCGCGCAGCGTTCTGGCCGAGCTGGCACAGCACGACGCCAGCAGCGTGATCGAACGCGCCCGCAACGAACTGCTGGCCACCATGGCCTGCCATGGCGCCGTGCGCGCCAACCGGCGCCTGACGTTTGACGAGATGAATGCGCTCTTGCGCCAGATGGAAGAGACCGAGCGCTCCGACCAGTGCAACCACGGCCGCCCGACCTGGCGCCAGGTCACGATCAAGGATCTGGATGCGCTGTTCTTGCGCGGGCGTTAACGTCGAAGATTAGAGGTCGCCGGAAGCGATCCGCTGGACCGATCGTTATGTTGTTCACAGCACAATCATGTCTGCAACTTGGTAGCCGATGTTGGTGATCTCGAAAACCTCACCTTTGAACCCTCGATCCACGATGAGTCCATTCAGACTGAGCTGCTCCAAGGCATCTTCCCATTTCGCCACTTCGCGCCTCTCGTTCGATGGAATGAGGTTTTTCCCATTCGTTTGAATCGCCGTGCCGCCAATGTATCGCGCGTGAATGATCGTTCCACCGGAATCCTGACTCGCCTCCTTCAAGAGTACTCTCGCTTCTGGTGAAAGCTGTGGGAGCTGAGTGCGCGATTCGACAAGCTCCGAGCCGTACTGAGAGTCTTCATCGCCTAATTGAAAAAAAGGGTGGTCGTTGACCTTCAGCTGTAGATGGCGGTAGAACTTTTCCTTGAAGTCGCCGTGACTGTCATAGCTCTCATACAGACCGCGGCTTTGACACGATTCCCTGAACTTCTTTAATTGCTGAATTTGGTCGATGTCGACTGTGTCCAAGGCAACGGGCTGGCTGGAGAAATAGAGCATGGCGGGCTTACCTGCGGCGATGTGCTCTTCAATTTCCTCAACGGTGCCGCTTAAATGGTGCTCAGTCGGCGTACCGATCCTGGTCCAGAATACGCCGACTAGTAGGTCGCATTTCACCAGAACTTGCTTATTGATGATCGCCTGCGCCGGTGCCCCCATTTCAGGAGATGCGTGAGTTTCCCACCCGATGGGCAACAGGACGAGCTTACGAGAACTGGAGTGCACAGCATTCCACTCGTAAACGACGTCTCGAACTATGGCGCGTTCGGAAGCCACATCGCCCGGCGAGGCGATCATCACGTTAAAGGTAGTAGCTGTGTAACTCACGCCTGCCTCCTCCTAATGCATACAGCACGCCGTGCCGGATAAAACGGTCGTGCGGTTTGAAGCGGCGCACTCAGCATGCGCCCAGCGATTGAATTCAAAAGACATTTGATAGTTCCTGGTCACTTGGCCGCCCGCGGCGGTTTGTCGCCGAGCTCGGCCACCATGGCAGCCACCCGGTCGTAGATCCTCGAAGGAATGGTTGGGGCCTGGCGGTCGGCAGCGTCCCATTTCTTGCGCAAGCGTTCGATGACCGCTTCATCGCGATGCTCAAAGACCAGTTGCTGCTCCAGCTCTCGCCGGACCTCGCCGAGCTGAACCGCGGCGGTTTTGTGCCGCTCGGAGCGCTCGGCAAAACGAAGCGCCGCCTGCAGGCTGCTGAGCACGACCGTCAGCACGCTCAGCACCGCCATGGCAACGCGCACCCAGGCGACGGTCGAATCCTGCAGCTGCGCAAAAACCGTCGTACTCAGCAGCGCTGCGATCAGCACCGCCGGAAGGCTCAGCACCAGATGCATGCGGTAATAGTATTTGGCCGCTTCGTAGTGGGCACGATGGGCGATACGAAGTCCGCGCCGCCATTGATCAACAAGCATGTCCGGTGTCATGGTCTCTCCTATCGAAAAAAGGGGGTCCACGCAATACGCTCCGTACCATGCTAGCCCTCGCCGCCTCTTCTGCCTATCCCCCAAGCGGGTGAGTCAGGACACGTTTTCCATCTCATACGTCTGCTTGTGCCCCGCGCCGCATCGTCATGCGCCACCGCCTCGGCCACCTCTGACGGCATTAGGGTATTCACCAATCTGGTAGTCTTGGGCGGATGTCCGTTTCCGCTTCCGCTACGCCCGTTTCCCCTGCCGGCGCCATGTCTTCCGCGCTGGTCGTGCTCATCCTGTCCCTGCTGCTGGGCCTGCAGCCGATCACCACCGACCTCTACCTGCCCGCCCTGCCGGCGCTGACCGAAGGCTTTGGCGCCACGCTGGCGCAGGCGCAGCTCACGCTCACCGCCATGCTGCTGTCCTTCGGCCTCTCGCAGCTGGTGTGGGGGCCGCTGTCGGACCGCTTCGGCCGCCGGCCCATCCTGCTGTGGGGCCTGGGCGCCTACGTGCTGGCTTCGGTCGCCAGCGCGCTGGCGCCGAGCATGGAACTGCTGATCGTCGCGCGCATCGTGCAGGGCGCGGCCATGGGCGCGGGCGTGATGTGCGCGCGCGCCATCGTGCGCGACCTGTACCGCCCGGTGGAAGGCGCGCGCATGATGTCCAAAGGCCTGACCGGACTGGGCGTGATTGCCTGCATGAGCGCGCCGCTGGGCGGCCTGCTGTCGGACTGGATGAACTGGCGCGTGGCACTGCTGGTGCTGACCGTCTTCAGCGTCGTCACGCTGGCCGTGGTGGCGCTGCGCTTCGAAGAAACGCTGACGCAGAAGAACCCGCAGGCGCTACAGCCTGCCACGCTGCTGTCCACCTGGGCCGGCATCCTGCGCCACCCGACCTTCTGGGCTTTCTCGGCCCTGTCCACCGCGTCCTACGGCGGGCTGTTCACCTTCCTGGCCTCGTCGTCCTTCATCTTCATCAAGGTGCTGCAGATCCCGAAGCCGCAGTACGGCCTGTTGATGTTCACGGTGTCGTTCGCCTACATCCTCGGCACGCTGATCTGCCGCCGCCTGCTGCCGCGCTGGGGCGTGCGCCGCACGGTGGCCGTCGCCGGCGGCTTCACGCTGGCGGGCGGCACGCTGATGGGCGCGCTGGCGCTGGCCGGGCTGCACAACGGCTGGGCCATCATGCTGCCGTTCTACCTCTTCATGCTGGCGCACGGCGTGCACCAGCCCTGCAGCCAGAGCGGCGCGGTCGGCCCCTTCCCCTATGCGGCGGGCGCGGCCTCGGCGCTCAACGGTTTCCTGATGATGGCCGCCGCCTTCGTGGTCGGCGGCTGGCTCGGCACGCACATGGACGGCACCGTGATGCCGCTGGTCTACGGCGTGTGGTTCTGGAGCGTGGTGATTGCCGTCTCCGCCTGGACCCTGGTACAAAAACATGGCAAAACCGGCGACCACTGAGTTCCCCCGCTGCCTGGCGATTGCCGGCCCCACCGCCAGCGGCAAGACCGCGGCGGCACTGGCCATCGCGCAGGACATGCCGGTCGAGATCATCAGCGTCGATTCGGCCCTGGTCTACCGCGGCATGGACATCGGCACCGCCAAGCCCAGCGCGCAAGAACTGGCTGCCGTGCCGCACCACCTGATCGACATCCGCGACCCGCTGCAGGCCTACAGCGCGGCCGAGTTCGTGCGCGACGCGACCGAACTCATCCATGCCATCCACGCGCGCGGCAAACTGCCGCTGCTGGTGGGCGGCACCATGCTGTACTTCAAGGCGCTGTTCGACGGGCTGGACGACATGCCGAAGGCCGACGCGCAGGTGCGCGCCGCGCTCGAAGCCGAGGCGCAGGCCAAGGGCTGGCCGGCGCTGCATGCCGAGCTGGCGCAGGTGGACCCGGCCACCGCCGCGCGACTGCAACCGGGCGATTCGCAACGCATCCAGCGCGCGCTGGAAGTGTTCCGCGTCTCGGGCCGTCCTCTGTCCAGCTTCCACACTACAAAAAACGCAGCAGCTGGCACAGATGTGGCGCGGGCCAGCACCCTGATTTCCTTGGAACCGTTAGACCGCGCCTGGCTGCACGAGCGCATTGCCCAGCGCTTCGACGCCATGCTGGCGGCCGGTTTCCTGGATGAAGTGCAGGCCTTGCGCGCGCGCGGCGACCTGCACCCGGATCTGCCCTCGATGCGCTGCGTCGGCTACCGCCAGGCCTGGGAGGCATTGGACGGCGTGTTCCCCATGGACGAACTGCGCGAGCGCGGCATCTACGCCACGCGCCAGCTCGCCAAGCGCCAGATCACCTGGCTGCGCTCCATGCCGCAGCGCCGCGTGGTGCACTGCGACGCGCCGGATGCACTGCAGCAGGTGCTGCACATTGCACGCGAATGGGCGCGTGAATTTGCCAAAGGCAAGGCATGAGCCTGGTCGTGCATGACTTGAGCAAACGCTACGGCGAGGTGCCGGTATTCCAGCATGTCTCGCTCACCGTGCAGCCGGGCGAATTCGTCGCCATCGTCGGCGAATCGGGCGTGGGCAAATCCACCCTGCTCAACTGTCTGGCCGGGCTGGACCACTGGGACAGCGGCAGCGTGTCGATTGATGGCGTGGATCTGGCCACACTGGACGACGACGCGCGTGCCCGGCTGCGGCGCGAGAAGGTCGGCTTCGTGTTCCAGGCCTTCCACGTGCTGCCGCACCTCGACGTGGCGCAGAACGTGGCGCTGCCGCTGATGCTGCTCAAGCGCCCCGATCCGGCACGCGTGCAGGCCATGCTGGCCGCCGTGGGCCTGGGCGAACTGGGCCATCGCCTGCCGCAGCAACTCAGCGGCGGCCAGCTGCAGCGCGTGGCCATGGCGCGCGCGCTGGTGCACCGCCCAGCCCTGCTGCTGGCTGACGAGCCCACCGGCAACCTTGACCCCGGCACCGCTGCCAGCGTGATGGCCGCGCTGATGGCGCAGACGCGCGAACATGGCGCCTCGCTGGTGCTGGTGACGCATGCCATGCCGGCGGCGCTGCAGGCCGACCGCATTCTCAGGCTGCAGGCCGATGGCCTGAGCGACTTCTCCACCCAAGATTCCTGATGCAAGCCCTGATCGATTTCTGCCCGGTGCACCCCGGCCAGGCTGGTGCGCTGCGTTGCGCCTTCGACCAGCCGCTGCAGACGCTGGTGGCCCACACGCCGCACGCAGTGCGCCCGTTGCTGGCAACGGTGGAACGGCTGGCGCGCCAAGGCCGCTGGTGCGTGGGTTATGTGCGTTTCGAGGCAGCGCCGGCCTTCGATGCGGCGCTGGCAGTGCATGCTGCCGACGGCCCACTGGCCTGGTTCGGCGTCTATGACAAGGCACTCGACTGGCCGACGGATGAAACGCATGAACCCGCCGTGGCAAGGTGGCACGACAGCCTGACGCGCGCCGACTTCGACCACCACATGGACCGCATCCACCAGGCCATCGGCGCCGGTGAGCTGTACCAGATCAACTACACCGCGCCGCTGCTGGGTGAATTGCAAGGTTCGCCACGTGCGCTGTTCCAGGCCCTGCACCAGGCCCAGCCCGGCGGCTACGCGGCCTTCATCGACAACGGCGTCGAGCAGCTGCTCTCGGTCTCACCCGAGCTGTTTTTCGACTGGCAGGGCCAGCACATCCTGACGCGACCCATGAAAGGCACGGCGCCGCGCGGCGCCGATGCCGAACAGGACGCGCAGCAGGTGGCGCAGCTGCGCGCCTCGCCCAAGGAACAGGCCGAGAACGTGATGATCGTCGACCTGCTGCGCAACGACCTGTCGCGCATCGCCGAACCGCACTCGGTGCAGGTGCCTCAGCTGTTTCGCATCGAGACGCTGCCCACCGTGTTCCAGATGAGTTCGGACGTGACGGCCACGACAAAACCCGGTACCACGCTGGCCGATGTTTTTGCCGCCCTCTTCCCCTGCGGCTCGGTGACCGGTGCGCCCAAGGTACAGGCCATGCAGCTGATTCGCACGCTCGAGCCGCAAGCGCGCGGCATCTACTGCGGCGCCATCGGCGTGGTGCGCCCGGGCGGGCATGCCACCTTCAACGTCGCCATCCGCACCGTCACCGTGAAAGACGGCGCGGCGCGCTGCGGCATCGGCAGCGGCATCACCTTTGACGCCACCGCGGCCGGCGAATGGCAGGAGTGGCGCAACAAACGCGCTTTTCTGGAACGCGCCAGCCAGCCCTTCCAGCTGCTGGAGACGCTGCGCCTGGAAGACGGCCAGCTGCGCGACGAGCCGCTGCACCTGGCGCGCATGGCACGCGCCGCCCAGCATTTCGGCTACCCCTTCCCCTTGGCAGCGCTGAAGCAGGCCCTGGCGCAACAGGCGCAGGCCTGCCCGCAAGGCGTGCGCCGTGTGCGCCTGCTGCTGGACGCACGCGGCGCGGTGGCGGCCGAGCGCTTTGCACTGGAAACCACCCCGGTACCGGTGCGCCTGCGGCTGGCGGCCACACCTTTCGAGGCCGCGCACAGCGAGTTCGTGCGCTACAAGACCACGCAGCGCGCGCACTACGAGGCGGCGGCACCACAAGAATCCAGGGTGTTCGACACGCTGCTGTGGAACGCACAAGGCGAGCTGACCGAGTGCACACGCGCCAGCATCGCCGTCAAGCTGAACGGCCGCTGGCGCACACCGCCGCTGGCCTGCGGCCTGCTCGACGGCGTGGCGCGCGCGCGTTACCTGGAAGAAGGTCGCATCGAGGAAGGCGTGATCCGCCTGGAAGACCTGCCGCGCGCGCAGGGGCTGGCGGTGTTCAACAGCCTGCGCGGCTGGATCGAGGCGGAACTGGCATGAGGGCTGGTACGGAGAATGAAAACCGGCCACGCCGTGCGGTAAAGTCAGTGTATTGAACAGAAAGGCAAGTGATGGGCGAAACGAAGCAGGAATCCGCCGTGGTGTTGGGGACCGAAGATATCCTGACCAGCTTGTGCAACTCGGTGACACGGGTGCTGTCGGTGGCCACCCAGAGCCGGCTGCACTACGCCGGCATGGTCCAGCGCATCACCAAGACCAGCCTCAAGCCGGACATTGGCTGCTTCGTGCTGTTCGACGGCGGTTTTTCCGGCCTGGTCGTGCTCAATTTCTCGGCGGCGGCCGCCATGGAAATCTATGAGAGCTACATGCTCACCATGGGCATGCCCAAGAGCGCGCTCTCCCATTCCCATACCTCGGACGAGGTGAGCAACATCATGGGCGAGCTGATGAACCAGATCGTCGGCGACTTCACCGGCAAGGTGCGACGCGAACTGCAGACCAACATCACCCAGAACCAGCCCAAGATGCTGGTGCTCAACAAACAGGTGGTCCTGAGCGTGGACACCCAGCTGGACCAGCCCGAAGTGCGGCGCGTGACCTTCTACACCGGCAAGAACAACATCTTCTACCTGGAACTGGCGATCGACCGCACCGAGTTCATCCGCCTGCGCGACTTCACCGCCGAAGAGGAAATCGATCCCGACGAGGTGATTGCCCAGGCCCGCGCGGAAAGCAATGTCAGCCAGCCTGCGGTAGCGCAGGGTGACCACGACGCGCTGCTGAAGTCTCTGGGCATGTAGGCCCAAGCGGCGACGGCTTACGACACGGGGAATTGCGTCAAGGCTCCAGGCCTTCCTCAAAACGAAAAGTCTTCTCCCTGAAGAGCCTGACGCAGGTGTCCACGACCTCGGGGTCGTAAAGCTGTCCGCGGTGGTCCGTCAGCTCCTTCAAGGCTGCGTCGAGACCCAATGCCGGGCGATACGGACGGTGCGACGCAACCGCCTCCACCACGTCCGCCACGCCGATGATCTTGGCTTCCAGCAGAATCTGGTCGCCCTTCAGTCCGGCCGGATAGCCGCTGCCGTCGATACGCTCGTGGTGTTGCAGCACCGTCTGGGCAATCGGCCAGAGAAAGTCCACATTCTTCAAAATGTCGTAGCCGGCTTCCGGATGCGTCCGGATCATTTCGTTTTCGATCTTGGTGAGCTTGCCCGGCTTGCTCAGGATTTCCGCCGGGATGCGGATCTTGCCCAGATCGTGCACGATGCCGGCCAGGTGCAGACCGTAGACCGTCTGCTCCGGCAGTCCCATGGCGCGCCCGATGGCGACCGCGAGTTCGGCCACCCGCTGCTGATGGCCGGTGGTGTACGGGTCGCGCAGTTCAACCATCCGGGCCACGGCGCTGATCGTCGACTCCATGCTTTTCTGCAGGCGCTCCATGCCTTTTTCGTGGGCCACATGGGTGCGCAAGGCCGTGATGCCGTAGGACAGATCGGCCCCCAGTTCCGTGATCAGCTTCACTTCTTCCGGCGGAAACGCTTCCGAGTCGGATGCGTAGATCACGAGCACACCCAGTTTCTCTGCGTTGTGTTGCAGCGCAAGCGCCATGATCGACTGATAGCCATGTTGGAGCTGTTGCGCATGCCCGGTCATTGCAACAGGACGGCTCGCCGCATAGTGATCAATCTGCGGTGAGCCGGTCCTGATGGCCGTCCCCCAGGGGCGGCGGCCCTGCTCCGTATCAGCCCAGCTGAGTTGTGCCCCCTCCAGAAAATCTTTTCCATCGCCGTAAATTGCCACCGGCCGCACGGTTTTCCCTTCGTCGTGCTGTGCGAAACCGACCCAGGCGAAACGGTAACCGCCCACCTCCACCAGAATGCGGCACATCTCTTCCATCAACCTGGTTTCATCAGCAGCGCGGACCAGAACCAGATCCCAGCTGGAGCGCGTCTTCAGTGCCCGGTTGAGCGACTTCAGCGCGCGCTCGGATTTTTTGATTTCGGTGACATCGTGGACCACGGCCGATACGCCGACCAGGTCGCCGCGTTCGCTCCGGATCGGCGAAAGCGCCAGCGAAACATCGATCAGACCATTGTTTTTCTTGACCCGGATCGTCTCGAAGCGCGGCACGAGTTCGCCGCGTTTGATCTTCTCGATCAACACCTGGATTTCCTGCTTGCGCTCGGCCGGCACCAGCATGGAACCGTGCTGCCCGATCATCTCGGCCGCCGTATAGCCATAGGCGTTCTCGGCGCCGAGATTCCAGCTTGTGATCCGGCCGTTCATATCCTCGCCGATGATGGCCACCTCCGAAGATTCGACGATGGCGGCCAGCTGGGTGCGCGCCGCCTCGGCCAGCTGGCGTTCGGTCATATCGCGCAGAATACCGACCGCGTGCCAACGCTGGTTCAACTTGAATGCGGATGCCGACAGGGAAACCGGAAGTTCACTGCCATCCTTGCGCACCGCCATCAACTCCGTCGTTTTTCCGATGAAGGGACTGCTCCCGGTCCATCGGAACCCCGCAAAGCTCTTCTCAAAATCAGGCCGATAGCGCGCAGGCACCAGCACCTGGGGAAGGTCCCGGCCCAGCGCCTCTTCGCTGCGATAGCCGAAAATGTGTTCCGCGGCGGGATTCCAGTAGGTCAGCTTGCCTTCGTCGTCGAGCACGACAACAGCGTCCCGCGCCGCATCGGCGATGCCGCGGAATTTTTCTTCGCTTTGCTTGAGCTGCTCAAACTGGCGCTCGACCTTTCCGCTCAGGATTTCCGTGTAGTTCCGGTACGCCGAATTGCCTTGCGCCAATTTCTGGATGTAGTTGTCGCGAACCAGGGCGAAGTAGTACAAAAGCCCCGTTGCCATCAAGGCCGCGCCGAGAATCCTCAACTCCAGCAACAGGCTGAAACCCTCCATCCAGACGACCGCAGCGCAGATCAGCAGGGTGTAGACCAAGGAAAAAAGGGTTGCTTTTTTGACGTCCAGCCAGAAGTAGCAGTAGACGATGGTCGGGTAAAGCCAGTAGGCCGACATGATGCCGTTGAAGACAACAGCCACCAGAATGATGCCGGCCATCAGGGTCAGCAACCAGATCCACTGGAACAGGAACCGGTCTTTGCGCCAGATCCAGATCAATTGCAGCAACAAGACCACGGCCCCGCCGAAGTCGACAGCCGCCACGATCCTGGGTCCGCTGGCCAAAAGGGAAAAAGCAGAAAGCAGGATGGCGACCAGAGCAAAGGCACAACTCGACACCATCAGCTTTTTTTCAGCTGCTTGTGTATCAGTCAGCTCCTCCAGACTGGAAAGCAACGACTTGGTCGTCACATCGATCCTCCCTTCCCCTGCTGTCTTGACCACCTCTCAAGCCACTCGCGATCTTGGATGTCGCTTGATGCATCGGGCCAGGAAATCGTCAAAAACTATTTTTTCATCTTAAACCCAGATATTGCGGGGCAGCAAGAAACCGCTGGCCAACGCACATGATCTGCCACCCGGTTGATGCAGGTCAAGTCCGGGCGTCGTGCCCCGGCACACTGATGTGCTGCAACAGCAGCCGGGCCACCGGCGACAGCGCAGCGACATCGCGCACTGCCACCACCAGTTGGCGCGCGGCCCAGGGTTCGTCCAGCGTGACGCACCTGATCTTGAGCGAGGGCAAAAACAGCTGCGCGCTCTTGCGTGGCATGACGCCCAGCCCCAGGCCCGCAGCCACCATCAGGCACAGCGCGTCATAGCTGCTGACCTGGATGCGCAGGCGCAGCGGGCGACCCAGTTCGGCAGCGGCCTTGGTCAGCAGGTTGTTCATCACGCTGCCCGGGTGGGCGCCGACCACATCAAAGTCCAGCACCTGCTGCATGCGAACGCTCTTGCGGCGCGCAAGAGGGTGACCCAGCGGCGCGATCACCACCAGCTCGTCGTCGTGGTACGGCAGCAGCGTGAGGTCTTCGCCGTAATTGCCGTCGTTCAGGATGCCGATGTCGGCCGCGTTGTCGGCTACCGCCTTGGCAATCACCGAACTGATGCGCTCCTGCAGGTGGATCTGCACCTGCGGGTACTGCTCCATGAAGGACTTCAGTTCCCCCGGCAGGAACTGCGTGATGGCCGAAATGTTGGCGAACACCCGCACGTGGCCGCGCACGCCGCTGGCGTACTCGCTCATCTGGGCAAAGATGCCATCCAGGTCGTTGAGCACGCCGCGCGCCAGGTTCAGCAAGGCAAAAGCGGCGGCGGTGGGTTCGGTGCCCTTGTTGCTGCGCACGAACAGCTCGGTGGCCAGGGTCTGCTCCAGCTCGCTCAGGCGCTTGCTGACAGCCGAGGCGGCAATGTGCTCGCGCGCCGCCGCCTCGGCAATGGTGCCTTCTTCCATGACGGCGACGAACAGACGCAGGGAGACGGGATCGAGCTTCATCGCGCCATTATGGCGCTGACGGCAGCTTGCCATCTCATTTCGCGATGGCAAGCTGCCGAATGGTTGATTTACCCAATGAACCGGATTTGCCATCATCGCCATCCGAGAAGGAGACTCCCCACACCATGACCAGCCCCTCCCCCGCCCTCACACCCGCCGCCCTGCAGGGCGTGCGTGTCATCGAGATGGGCCAGCTGATCGCCGGGCCGTTTGCCGGCAAGACGCTGGGCGAGTTCGGCGCCGACGTGATCAAGATCGAGGCCCCCGGCGCCGGCGACCCGCTGCGCAACTGGCGCCTCATCAAGAACGGCACCTCGGTCTGGTGGCAGGTGCAGTCACGCAACAAACGCTCCATCGCGCTCGACCTGCGCAGCCCCGCGGGGCAGGACATCGCCCGCCAGCTGATTGCCGAGGCCGACGTGCTGATCGAGAACTTCCGCCCCGACACGCTGGAAGCCTGGGGCATGGGCTGGGACGAGCTGCAGAAGATCAACCCCGGCCTGGTGATGCTGCGCATCAGCGGCTACGGCCAGACCGGCCCCTACCGCGACATGCCGGGCTTCGGCGTCATCGGCGAGGCCATGGGCGGCCTGCGCCACCTCACCGCCGAGCCGGGCCGCGTGCCGGTGCGCGTGGGCGTGTCGATCGGCGACACGCTGGCCGCGCTGCACGGCGTGATCGGCGTCATGATGGCGCTCTACCACCGCAAGGTCAACGGCGGCGCCGGCCAGGTGATCGACGTGGCGCTGCACGAAGCGGTGTTCAACGTGATGGAAAGCCTGATCCCCGAATACAGCGCCTTCGGCGCCGTGCGCGAAGCCGCCGGCAGCGCGTTGCCGGGCATTGCCCCCTCCAATGCCTACCCCTGCCGCGACGGTTATGTGCTGGTGGCCGGCAACGGCGACAGCATCTTCAAGCGCCTGATGGAGGCGATCGGCCGCCCGGATCTGGGCAACGCACCGGATCTGGCCGACAACGCCGGGCGCGTCAAGCGCGTGGCCGAGATCGACGCCGCCATCGGCGCCTGGACGCAGACGCGCAGCATCCAGGAGGTACTCGATGCGCTGAACGCCGCGCGCGTGCCGGTCGGCCGCGTCTACACCGCCAAGGACATCTTCGAAGACCCGCACTACCAGGCACGCGACATGATCCTGACCCAACACACGCGCGACGGCGACGACATTGCCGTGCCGGGCATCGTGCCCAAGCTCTCGGCCACGCCGGGCAGCATCCGCAGCAGTGCGCCGCACCTGGGCGACGACACCGACAGCGTGCTGCAGCAGATGGGCCTCACTTCAGACAACATCGCCGCCCTGCGCGAGAAAGGCACCGTGGCATGAACACCGGCATGAACAAGAACCCGGTCTGGTTTGGCGCCGGCCGCCGCATCCACCTGCAGGAGGTCGGCACACGCGACGGCCTGCAGGCCGAGTGCGCCTTCGTGCCGACCGAGGACAAGATCGCCCTCGTCAACGAACTCTCGGCCACCGGTCTGTCCAAGATCGAGGTCACCTCGTTCACCTCACCCACCGCCATCCCGGCGCTGCGCGACGCGGAGATCGTCATGCGCGAGATCGCGCGCCGCCCGGGCGTGGTCTACAGCGCGCTGGTGCCCAATATGCGCGGTGCCGAACGTGCCATCGAGGCCCGCACCGACGAGCTCAACCTGGTGATGTCGGCCAGCGAAACGCACAACCTGGCCAACCTGCGCATGACGCGCGCGCAGTCGTTCGACGCGCTGTCGCAGGTGGCACGGCTGGCGCAGGACCAGGGCGTGGCGGTCAACGTGTCGCTTTCGTGTTCCTTCGGCTGCCCGATGGAGGGCGATGTGTCGGAGTCCGCGGTGCTGGGCTGGGCCCAGCGCTTCGTCGACCTCGGCGTGCACGGCATCACGCTGTGCGACACCACCGGCATGGCCTACCCCGGCCAGGTGGCGGCGCTGACGCGTGCGACCCGCCTGCGCTGGCCGCACACCGAACTCACGCTGCACTTCCACAACACGCGCGGCATGGGCCTGGCCAATGTGCTGGCCGGCATCGATGCCGGCGCCGACCGCTTCGACGCCTCGCTCGGCGGTATCGGCGGCTGCCCTTACGCCCCCGGCGCCACCGGCAATGTCTGCACCGAGGAAATCGTGCATGCACTGCAACTGATGGACTACGACACCGGCGTCGACCTGGCGCGCCTGATCGCCGCCTCACAGCGCCTGCCGGGCCTGATCGGCCACGACATGCCGAGCCAGATCACCAAGGCCGGCCGCCGGCTGGATCTGCACCCGGTGCCGGCCGATTTCAACACCATCCGCGCCCGCGCCCTGGCGCGCGACACCGTGACGCACTGATTTTTAACAAGGAGACCTTGATGACAAGCAAACGACACAGCCTGCGCTGCCTCGCGCTCGCGGCACTCGCCGCGGCCACCGCCTTCAGCGGCCTGGCCCAGGCCCAAGGCGCCGGCAGCTACCCCAGCCGCCCGGTCACGCTGGTGGTGCCCACGGCCACCGGCGGCACCACCGACTTCTCCGCCCGCATGCTGGCGCAGCCGCTGGGCGCGGCGCTCGGCCAGTCGGTGGTGGTGGACAACAAGGGCGGTGCCAACGGCTCGATCGGCGCCATGCTCGTCAAGCGCGCCGAGGCCGACGGCCACACGTTGCTGATGCAGTACTCGGGCTACCACGTCATCACGCCCGCCGTCAGCAAGACACCGCTGCAGTGGGATGCCAAGGACTTCCAGCCGGTGGCCAACGTGATCTCGGCGCCGCAGGTGATCGTGGTGCGCGCCAGCCTGCCGGTGAAAAACATGGCCGAACTGATCGCCTATGCCAAGGCCAACCCCGGCAAGCTGAACTACGCCTCCAGCGGCAACGGTTCGCTGCAGCACGTCACCGGCGCCATGCTGGAGCAGCAGGCCGGCATCCAGATGACCCACATTCCCTACAAAGGCACCGGCCCGGCGCTGCAGGACCTGCTGGGCAATCAGGTGGACCTGACCTTCGGCACGCCGCCCCCCTTCGTGCCGCACATCCAGGCCGGCAAGCTGCGCGCCCTGGCCGTGACCGGCAAGACCCGTCTGCCCAGCCTGCCGGACGTGCCCACCACCGCTGAAGCCGGCCTGCCCAAGCTGGACGCCACCTCGTGGTTTGCCGTCTTTGCCCCGGCCAAGACGCCCAAGCCCATCATCGACAAGCTGGCCGCCGAGATCGCCAGGATCACGGCCACGCCAGCCTTCAAGCAGAAGGCGGTGGAACTCGGCGCCGAGGCCGACTACATGAACCCGCAGCAGCTGGCTGACTTCACCAAGGCCGAGCTGGCACGCTGGGCCCAGGTGGTCAAGACCTCGAAGATCGAGGCGGACTGAACCCCTCTCCCGCGCCCGCAAAAAAGCCCGGCCATGCCGGGCTTTTTCATGGGTGGCGCATGCTCACTCGATGCGCAGCTTCTGCGAGCCGTTGCCCTGCTTCTTGGGCAGCGTGAGCGTGAGCACGCCGTTGTCGTATTTGGCCTTGGCCTGCGCCTGGTCCACGTCCTGCGGCAGCTGGATGCCACGCGACACCGAGCCGAAGTAGCGCTCGTTGCGCAAGGACT
The DNA here is from genome assembly GCA_001797315.1 of Curvibacter sp. GWA2_64_110. Taxonomy (GTDB): domain Bacteria; phylum Pseudomonadota; class Gammaproteobacteria; order Burkholderiales; family Burkholderiaceae_C; genus Hylemonella. The sequence continues at coordinate 51,179 of MGPC01000032.1, read as the reverse complement.
TGTCGTCCTTGTGCGCGTCTTCCTGCTTGATCTCGGCACGCACCATCACCATGCCGCCTTCGATGGTGACGTGGATGTCCTCCTTGCGCACACCCGGAATCTCGGCCGACACGGTGTAGTTATTGCCGTTTTCCTTCACGTCGATCTTGATCTGCCCCGGGCTGGGCAGCGGGTCGCCATGCAGCGGCTTGACGTAGAAACCCGGCGCCATGTCGCGGAAAAAATCATCGAACAGACTGCCACGCGTGATCAGTGAACTCATGTCATTCCTCCTCAGGTTGGGGTGATGCCTCATGGTCATGGCGCGGACAGCCATGGCCATCAGTTGGCAAGTATGTGGTTCGTGCCGGTGCTATTCAAGCGGAGGGTGATTCAAATTTGACGCACATCAAAAATCACCCGATCCACGCCACCCGCCCCTCAACGGCGCATCCTGCGCTCGCGTTGCCCTTCGTGATCGATCGCTGCCACCAGCAGGGACAGCTCCTCCGACAGAATGGCCAGCACATCGTCCAGCGTCGCAATGCCGATCAGCTCGCCCTGCGCGCCCACCACCGGCATGCGCCGCACGCCCTTGGCGCGCATGGCACGCATGAGGTCGATCAGCGAATCGTCCTCGCGTGCCGTCACCAGATCGGTGCTCATCACATCACCCACGCTCAAGGTGTTGGGGTCGAGCCCGGGCGCGACCACGGCCATCACGATGTCGCGGTCGGTCAGCAGCCCGCTCACGGTGCGCCGGCTGGCCGGGCCGTCCTCCACCACGACCAGGCAGCCCACATGCTGCGCCCGCATCAGCCGTGCCGCATCGACCAGGGGCGTGCCCTTGAAGGCGATGGTTACACTGCGCGTACACACTTCACCGGTTGTCAAACGCTCACCCATGGTGCTCTCCTTGCCATCGTGTTCATGTCGGCCCTCCCCATACTGGCCCCTAATGGCCGGCCTGTAAAGTCAAGGCCGTGGACGACCTGGCGTTTTCTTGAACCCCATCAAGCCCACCTGATCCTCCCGCCATGCGCCAGTTGCTGAGCACCTTCTCCTGGCAGGAACTGCGCCACCACCCCTGGCGCCATGCTGCCGCCGTGCTGGCGGTGATGCTGGGCGTGGCGCTGGCCTTCTCGGTGCACCTGATCAACGCCTCGGCGCTCGACGAGTTCTCGCACGCGGTGCGCGCCGTGGGCGGCCAGCCCGACCTGGAACTGCGCGCCGCACAAGGCAATTTCGATGAAGCGCTCTACGCCCGCCTGGTCCGCCACCCGCAGGTGGCGCTGGCCAGCCCGGTGCTGGAGTTCAGCAGTCAGGCCGTCAGCGCCGACGGCCGGCGCGTGCCGCTGCGCGTGCTGGGCATCGACGCACTGCAGGTGGCCGCCATCGCGCCCGACTTGCTGCCGCGGCCGGCCGCCGGCGCGGACCGGCTGGCGCTGTTCGCACCGGCCACCGTCTTCCTGAATCCGGCGGCGCAACAGCTGATCCCGGGGCGCACGCTCCAGCTGCAAAGCGGCCTGCGCCTGCAGCCGGTGCAGGTGGCCGGCACGGTGAGCGCCAGCGGCCCGGCCCTGGCGGTGATGGACATCGCCGCCGCGCAGGAGCTGTTCGGCAAGCTCGGCCAGCTCACCCGCCTCGACCTGCGCCTGCAGCCCGGCGTGGACCGCGCCGCCTTCGTGCGCACGCTGCAGGCTGCGCCCGACTGGCCCAGCGGCCTCAGCTTGAACGAACCCGGCGACGCAGCGCAGCGCATCAGCAACCTGTCGCGCGCCTACCGCGTCAACCTCACGGTGCTGGCGCTGGTGGCACTGTTCACCGGCGCCTTTCTGGTGTTCTCGGTGCTGGCCTTGAGCGTGGCCCAGCGCGCGCAGCAGTTCGCCCTGCTGGGCGTGCTGGGCCTGACCGGGCGCGAGCGACTGGCACTGGTGCTGTGGGAGTCGCTGGCGCTGGGCATCCTGGGCAGCGCGGCCGGCATTGCCCTCGGCACCGCCTTGGCCGCACTGGCCCTGCGCCTGCTCGGCGGCGACCTGGGCGGTGGTTTTTTTGCCGGCGTGACGCCCCGCCTGCAGTGGGACGGCACGGCCGCGCTGGGCTACGGCCTGCTGGGCGTGCTGGCGGCACTGGCCGGCGGCTGGTGGCCGGCCCGGCAGGCACAGCGGCTGCCGCCGGCGCAAACACTCAAAGGCCTCGGCGCAACGCCGGCGCACGCCATGCACGGCTGGATTGCTATTATTTTAATAGCTATTGGCGTAATATTGACGAGGTCTCCGGCCATTTTTGATATGCCACTGGGCGCTTACGTGTCAATCGCCCTGCTGCTGCTGGGCGGCATCATGGCCCTGCCCTGGCTCATCGCCTTGCTGCTGGACCGCATCGCCCCGCTGGTGGCGCGGCACACGCTGCCGCTGCTGGCGGTGGAGCGCGCCCGCCGCCAGCGCGAGAGCGCCGCGGTGGCGGTGAGCGGCGTGGTGGCCTCGCTCAGCCTGGCGGTGGCGCTGACCGTGATGGTGGCCAGCTTTCGCGACTCGGTGACGCAATGGCTGGAGCGCGTGCTGCCGGCCGACCTCTACCTGCGCAGCGCCAGCAGCCTGAACGCCGCCGACACCCAGTACTTCAGCCCCGAGTTCGTGTTGACGGTGGCGCAGCTGCCCGGCGTGCAGCGCGTGCAGGCGCAGCGCCAGCTGCCGCTGCTGCTGGCCGCCGACCGCCCGGCCGTGGCGCTGCTGGCGCGCGAGCTCGACGACCCGGCGCGCGACCTGCCGCTGCTGGGCGAGCCGCTGCCGGTGCCGCCGGGGCAGATCGGCATCTATGTCAGCGAGGCCATGCTGGACCTGCACGGCGCCCGGCCGGGCGCCGTCTTCGCCCCACTTTCACAGTCTTTCAGGGCTCTAGACCCCACCCATCATGCGCCACCAGCTACGTTTTTTGTAGCAGGTGTGTGGCGCGACTATGCCCGCCAGAGCGGCGCCATCGCCATGGCGCGGCGCAGCTACGCGCAGCTGACCGGCGACACGCGCAGCAACGACCTGGCACTGTGGCTGGCCCCCGGCGCGGAGCTGAGCCAGGTGCAGCAAGCCATCCGTACCCTGGCCGAGCGCAGCAGCCCGGGCAGCGGCGCGCTGCTGGAGTTCGGCAGCGCCAGCCAGATCCGCGCCACCTCACTGCGCATCTTCGACCGCAGCTTTGCCGTCACCTACTGGCTGCAGGCGGTGGCCATCGGCATCGGCCTGTTCGGCGTGGCGGCCAGTTTCAGCGCGCAGGTGCTGGCGCGGCGCAAGGAGTTCGGCCTGCTGGTGCACCTGGGGCTGACGCGCCGGCAGATCCTGGCCGTGGTGGCCGGTGAAGGTGCCGCCTGGACCGGCGTCGGCGCCGTCGCCGGCCTCGGGCTCGGCCTGGCGGTGGCCGTGGTGCTGGTGCATGTGGTCAACCCGCAGAGTTTTCACTGGCGCATGGAGTTGCTGCTGCCCTGGGGCCGCCTGCTGGCGCTGTGCGCCGCCGTGGTGCTGGCCGGCACGCTGACGGCCTGGCTCGCCGGCCGCGCCGCCGCCGGACGCGATGCGGTGCTGGCCGTCAAAGAGGACTGGTAACCCCCCGGCAAGGTGCCCCAAACCGATGGTAGAATTCAGCCCATTGCTTCAATGCAGCGGGTTCTTAGCTCAGTTGGTAGAGCAGCGGACTCTTAATCCGTAGGTCGAGTGTTCGAGTCACTCAGGACCCACCAGAAATTAAGAATAGAAATCAAGGACTTGACCGAAAGGTCAGGTCCTTTTTCTTTTCCGAACGTGACAAAAACGTGACGATATTGCCCACATTTTCAGCACGTTGTCGCTCTATTCTCATGGCGGCATCAGCTAAATGACTGGTAGCGTACTTGGCATAGCGGTCCACCATCTCCCTGGATTTCCAGCCGCCCAATTCCTTGAGCTCATCACACGACGTTCCCGCCTGGCGATGCCACGAAGCCCACGTATGGCGCAGGTCGTGAAACCGAAAGTCCTGGATACCGGCAGCCTCTAACGCGGTATGCCACCCAGAATTGGTGACTTGCCAGCGCCACGGTTCACCCCGAAAGGTAAAGCAGTAACGCGAGTGTTTGCCAATCTGCTCCTTCAACACCTCTATCGCATCTTCATTTAACGGCACTCCCCTTGGCGTTCCGTTCTTGGTTTGGTTCAACCAGGCAGTCTTGCGTTGCAGGTCCACCCGACTCCATTCCAAGCCCGTGATCTCACCAGCGCGGCAGCCTGTTGCCAGGGCATAGCGCACCAGGGCCGCCAGATGAGGCGCACAACAGCGAATCAGTCTCTCCGCTTCTTCATGCGTCAACCAGCGGTCCCGCTCGACTTCGCCAGGCAAGAGTCGAATCTTCGGAAAGGTGTCGATCCACTGCCATTCATCACGCGCCATACGAAGCAAGGCACGAACAGTGGCAAGGTAACGATTCACCGTCGCAGGTTTATTGCCTTTCTTGAGCTCTCCCTGAATGACGGCCCACACCACATCGCCATTGATTTGGCTCAGTTGCATGTCGCCCAGGTAGCAATCCAAGTGGCGGCAAATCCGCTGCACATCCGAAAAACTTCTCAAGCCTCGTTTCAGTTCGAGATAACGAACCACGGCCTCCTGCCAACTCCGTTGGGGCTTGATGCCGAAATGAGTCTCCCGGTACGCATCCAGCTTGAGTTTTGCTAGATACGCTTCGGCATCCTCTCGGCGCTCAGTCCCAGCGCTTTGGCGTACTCTTTTGCCGTTGGGGAGCGTTGCATTGATCCACCAGTTGCCGGAATCCGGACGCCGGTAGACCCCTTCATTACGGGCCATAAACTCTCCTTTCCGGCCCGTCTTCGCTCACCCTTATGTTCGTCCAGCCAGGCATCCAAGTCAACCCGGTCATAGACGCAGCGCCGCCCGAATCGAATGCTTGGGACATCCAACTGATCCAGGAGCGTCACACCTATCCCCAGGTACTCGGCGGCCTGTTCCCTGGACAGGCAGCGCACTGGTGGCAAGGGCAGCAAAGACGGGCCAGCTTCATGCATGGCTTGGGTCCTTATTCGCCCCTGGAGGCCCGGCGGTAGGCATCCGGCCCGGAATCCTTGGCGGCCTTCTTGAGCGCAGCAGCCAAGCCCGGTTCATTGATGCCGGTGTTGAATTCCCGTGCCTTGAGAGCTACCCGTTGCGCCAACAGTTCTTCGAAGGTCATGCCCTTCTTGGAGGCGACAAGGGAGTAGTTCTCATACAGGACACCCAACAGCCCTTCAATGGCGTCGTTATGGTCATCCAGGCTGTGCATCGCCATGTAGGACACCAAGGAGCCCATGACCATGGAAGCCAGGCGTTGTTCACTTGGGGTTCTGGCATTGCTGAAGCGTTCCAGCCGGGCCGAACTGGTGGACTCCCAATCAACCGAGGCCAGGTTGACCCAAAGGGGATGGATCGGCCAGCGGGTCCGGGTGGCGTCTTCCTCGTTGGGAACCGTCAGGCGCAGCCATTCGGTGGTGGCGTAGCTCCACAGGCCGTTGAGATGCTCCAGGACGCCCTCCAGGCCCGATAAGCCCTTCTCCTTGAGGAAATCCCGCTTGAGCTCGAATTCAAGCCGCCAGACCGGCTCCCCGATGGTCCAGCCGGACGTTTGCCAGAGGTTCATGACCCAGGATTTGCCCGTGTAGAGGATTTCTTCGACCTTGTTGTAGAGCCGGGCACTGATGACGCCGCCCATGCCGACGGTCCAGCCGGTGAAGACTTGATCTTTGGCGTAGCTGTGGATTTGGGTAGCCCGAGTGACCCAGGCCGAGCGGGGCCAGGAGTCCATGGCGGTATGCGACACGAAATCGGCGGCCAGGTCGATCCGGGACACCATGGCCGTCCCAGACAGGTCGCCAAAGTCGGCCAGAAGTTCCTGGAGCTCTTTATGGACTTCCAGGGGGCCTTTGTGGGCGAGGTACTCCGCTGAGACCTTGACGTAGGCCATGGGCAGTTTCTTGCCTGGTCGGGAGAGTTGGATGCGGTAGGCGTTGTCCTCCAGGACGAACGGGAACATCCGGGCGCCTTTGTCTTTGACCTCGAAGATGTGCTGGCCCAGGACGTATTGGGCTTGAGCCTGGAGCTCGGGGTGCTCGGTTTGGGCTTTGGTCTTGAGTGTGACCAGGGTTGCCAGGACTTCGGGTTTGAGGTCGCCAGGGAAGGACAGGTACAGGCTGTCAACCGCCAAGCGGAGCAGTTTGAAACCATCCCCAGGAGGTGTATTGCTGTTTACGGGTGCTGTGTTACTAGGCGACGCACCCGCGATACCTTCCGACCCGGATTCGCTGGCCGGCGCTGCCGCGCTCGTCCGCGAATCCGGATCGGCTGGGATGGAGGATTGAGGAACGCTGGCAGGCTTGCCAGGTTGAGACTTCTTGGACATGGATTGAATCCTTTTTCCGCGCCAGGCATGCCACTTTGGCTTCCTGGAACGGATACCGATTCAATACACGACGGCCCTTTTAGACGACCATCTCAAATCGCGATTTCAGATGGTTGGTATGTTTTTGAAATTCCGGTACTGGGCCATCAGGTTCTTTTGAGCATCACCGGCACCGGGAACATAGGCTTTGAGTCTGTTCACCATGAGATCCTCAAGTTCCGCTCCCGAGAGATTGTTTAGACCCATCTCCTTTAGCATCAAAAAAGCGTAACGCATTGGTTCCAACGGAGCCCACTTCTTCGCTGAGGGGCCATTCATTGCATTGGATAACTTATTGAAGAAGTCTGTATCCCCTCTCAATTGGGCCTTGGCAATAACGTTCATTGCGGTTGGACACCCCATTACTGAGCGATCCATTCGAATGGCGTCTAGCAACGGAACTTGCTCTCCAGTCTTGCGGACTTCGTCAATAAAACTTGAGATGCTGCGGCCATGCATAGCCAGAGACTGAATAGAACGAGAGAGCGAGTAAACCAAGGTCACGACTGCCTGGTCATCAAACGAACTGCTGTGAGGCTTATCGTGTATGTCCTCGCGCTTGCGCAACATCTCAAGGATGGCTTCCTCTGGATCTGCAGAAGAAGCGATTTCTTTGATGTCATCAGAACGGTTCAATGCATGAATGACTAGCTCCATGTGCTTCATGAATGGCAATTCATACACATGGCTGTAGAGCCCGTAGCCGCCCGGCATGACACTTAGAAACTTGTCATCAGGGACCGTTGCGATGAGACCATCCATCTCCCTAATCGTCGAGAGAAGCACTGGGACGAATGCGATGAACTCTATGAACTGATCGGCGGTGAGTTTTCCGTATTCTTTATTCATGCCCCATCCCCTTTCGGCCGGATGCTAACAGCGTCAAGACTGTGAACTCGGAGTCTCTTCAAAAACCAGGGAGATTCACTGGCGATGTAAACTTCGGCGCCAAGAATGCGGTTCGGCGAAGCTACGCGGGAACGAATGCTTGTCTCGCGTATCTTTCTTCACTGTCCTAATGAAGCATCTATCGACCCAACTAGAGCGCCAACGAGTCATGGCGAAGCTGTTCACTCGCCCCGTTTTCACGGAAATTGCGCGAGCTGGCAGCATTACGCCGGTGCTTCAGCAGTTAAGACGCCTCGGATTCTCTTCAGACGATCGGAACGAGATCGGGTCTCTTTTTGATGCCTGCCTAGACGAATTGCAGACGGCATACCGCTGTGAATACGTCTACAAATCTGCAATAGCAGATCGCATTGTCTTTGGTCGCCATAGTCCTCGCACTGCAAGTATGCACGTCGAATTACCAGTCGGCGGCTCTATCGTTGATGTGGCAGTTTTCAATGGCACGTCAACCGCATATGAGATTAAGACTGAGCTCGATTCGGATAAACGGCTTTCTTCACAATCGCCCGACTACTTGAGGGCTTTTGATCGGGTATTCGTGGTTACGCATCCTTCACTTGTCGCGCGATATGAGGCTGCTGTAGATGACCGCGTGGGGATTCTCGTATTGAAGGGACGGAATCAGCTTTCAGAGATCCGCCCCGCCCAAAGTGATGTGTCGCGTATCGATCCCGCCGTCGTCTTCCGCATGTTACGTCGCGATGAGTACATTGCCGCTGTAACGAAGTATTTTGGGACGCAGCCAGCGCTACCGAACGGTGCCCTGTTCGCTCACTACGAAGTCCTATTTAGAAAACTTGATCCAAGCGCTGCGCATGACGTACTAGTTTCAGCAATGCGACAACGTACAACCGACGATGCAACCGTTAGCTTTGTCTCAGAGCTTCCCCGGAGCCTAAGGCCACTTGGTTACGCGACCCCCCTTTCAGGGGTGCAGCGGATGAAACTGCTAAAAGTACTTGCTTAAGCCGTCCAAGGCCCCTTACTATGCTACGCGTTATTACAGCGCGTAAAGCGTAGGGGAGCACAATGTATTTTCCATTCATGTACGGACGTCAGTCCGAGCTACTTGCAATCCGTTCTCTGACCAAAGATGCACGCTCACTGTCGGCGCTTGTTCCGGTAATCGAGCCAGTAAATGCAGATGTGGCTCCGCTGGCTAAGTGCTTTGAGGCTTGCAAAGGCAGAAAGCTACCGATCGCACTCATCTTCAATCCCGACAAGCATCAGCTTGCTTCGCGTACTGCGGCTACGGCTTGGAGAAAGGATGCATTGCCATTGATTGAAAAATACGACAGTGTGATTCCGACCTATAGATGCCATTCAGAAACGACACAAGAGAACATTGACGCGTTTTTCAAGGTTTTTCCTGAACGCGAGACTGCCATTATTTATTCGAGCTCAGGACTTTCCGACATGGAAACTAAGGCATTGGCGGGAAGGTCAACGGTCCGGTTCCACATGGTTCTGAATGGCAAGATCACCAGCGCCCAACGTTCAATGGTGCCGAAGTCCAAGTACGTTGCAATTCAAGATGATTTCAACAAGCTCGATCGCAATGCTGACTATGGTGGTCCTGAACTCTTCACCGATCGACACAAAACATTCTCGTCAAATGGCGTTGGCTTCGGCGACTATGCTGCGATTGGTTCGGCATTTCAGGCGAGTGGCTCAACCCCTGCTGCCGTTGCCATTCACGCGATCTACAAAAACAGTGCGACCAAGGACATCTGGATTGAACATTTTGTATCTGATGACAAAGATAAGGCTATCGGTGATGTTGCAAGTAAGTTCATCCAGGCTTCGAAGAAGCTGGTTAACGCATCGAAAAGGCGCCCAAATGAGTTTGGTAGAAACTTTGGCCTAGATGCTTACGAAGCACACGTAAAAGCATCGACCTTTCCAGGACTTCCGAAAAACAAGGAGCTCCAGATTGCACACCATATTTGCCTAATGCTTGACGTCATAGACGGCACTGTCTAAGTAGATTAAAGCCATCCTGTCCAGCTAATTGGTGTGAGTTCCACTCATCGCCCAACCGGCGATGTGGATGGAACGTCGTATTGATTATCAGATAGCTCCGAGTGCAGCCGATGGTCCAGCAGAACGTGAAGGATATCTCGCATTTTTTCAGCTGTAGGTACGATTCGCCCCTGATCATCGAACTGAATTCCCCACCCTCGCGATGCGTTAACTTGCCGAAGTCGCGCAAGATAATTGGGGTTTCTGTAGTAACCGCGAGCTTTGATCACCGTCATTCGGCGTAATTGGGTTGAGTTCTTGCCGACAAAAGCGTCTAGTGGTGCCATGTCTGAGATCGCAGCCGCAAACCCCTGTTCCTGCTTCAACTCCTCATAGGCATCTTCATACGACTCCTTGTGGCTCAGTAGCGATTCGAACGCAGGTTTGCTAGTCATCAGAACATGATCGCCCGCGACGAAGAAGTCAAACTGGCGAGATATGCTGAAAGAAGGATTCTCCAAGATGTCCAAGCCACCTCCTGTAAAGAAGATGTTCATCACGTCTTTCTTTTTTCGCGTGCCCCAGTCCTGGTTGGTCTTTTTGATGCAGTAAACGATTAGCTCGGCATGACGAAGCCGGAGAACGTATCCAGCAGCGTTGTTTAGTCGTCTTATGTCGCTTACTAAGCATTCTTCCAGTGGTTGATCAACTAATGCTTGGAGGTTAGGGAAGAGCGTGTCCTCTCGAGGTACAGATAAAAAACCGTCTTCACCTGGCTGAGCGAGTAAGTTGTAGTCCTCTGCGTAAGTATGACTTCTTTGGTAGCCAACGACCAACTCTTTAAGTTGATCTCTCAATGTATTGCTCATCAATACTGAGACGGCTGTAAACGGATTTGCTTGTCCAGTGACGGGGCGTTTCTTAAATACCCAAAGCGAAACGTCGGCTTGCACTACATCTAAGCTGCCGAATGCCTGTAAATCTTCCGCGATAGTCATTTTTCACCTCGATACAGAACATAAATTCCATGCACCAAACAAGATTTCAGTCGATCACCAGCGCGAACAGCCTCTTTTGATAATGCTTTGACACAACGCTTATGCCCTCCAGTGACAATGTTCAGTTCATATAGCTGCCAACCGGCAACGAGTAGAAATGGGTTCATCAGAATCTGGCCCGAGCGGTAGGTAATTAGGAACATCAAGCCTATGAAAAGCAAGAAACCAAAAAACTTTCCATCTGCTCCTAGGTCGAGCCCCATAAACGAAACGACATACGGAAAAACGTAGTTGATCAGATCGTTGGGTATAGATTTGGAGTCGGTCACTTCTAAAGTGGAGATGCCAGTGAGTCGGTTCATCAGCCACATGAAAACGGCTAGGCTCAACGCGCAGATACATAGCAGGCCAATAGCGCGCCCCGGATTGGCAAGTTCAGGTAAGACGCAAGACGACAGCTCTGCAACGTTGCAAAGTGGCGCTTTCCATGAAGTCTCCTGAATGTCCTGGACAAGCAAAATCAGACTAAGTGGGAAGTAAGAGGCCAAGAATAAGACTAGTGCAGGAAAAAGGCGCATTTCCATCTCAGTTAATCCTTAGCTATCAAAACAAATGGAGCCGAATCAACCTGAGATGCATAGAACTCTTCTCGATAGTCGATAAAACTGGATGCCGCCTGCGGCAGCCCAGAACGACAAAGGGCCCCTCAGATCCTTCTACATAGCATTTGATAGGTCGCGGCTCTTTTCATTATTACTCCGAATTTGATAGCGTCGCTAATCTAGCTTTCGATGATGGTGCCGCGCCAACCCACATAAGAGGTAAGTAAAGACCCATGAGAGGTATGCACGTTGAATGCGAGAGCCTATTCAACGTGACAATCTTGGCAAATCCTAGCAAAACGTGACGAGCGAAGACGGGCCTAAGTTATTGATTAATAACGGTTTTCCAAACTCTTAATCCGTAGGTCGAGTGTTCGAGTCACTCAGGACCCACCAGAAATTAAGAATAGAAATCAAGGCCTTAGCGCAACGCGCTAGGGCCTTTTTCTTTTCCGAACACAACGCGCTACCATCGTTGCCTGTGAGATGAATGAAAGACGCGGTCACGGCCCATGCAGCACAACAATCTTTCTCGAGCCCAGCAAGTCTGGCGCGACATCAAGTGGCTGATGGTCATCTGGTCGCTGGTCATCGGCGCTTCGCTGAGTTGGGGCATGCGGTACCAGCAACACAGCTTCGAGGACATGCTGCACACCCAGGCTGTGGCCTTCCACACCATGGAAATGGAATACCGCAACTGGATCATTCACAGCGGCGGAATCTATGCGCCAGTGACCGAGCAGACCCCACCCAGCCCCTGGCTGAGCGAGATTCCCGAACGCGACATCACCACCCCCTCGGGCAAACAGCTCACCTTGCTGAACTCATCCTACGTGGTGCGCAAGGTGCACGAGACCATGGCCGCCAGCGCCGACAGTGCCTTGCTCGGGCATATCGCGAGCCTGAATCCCATCAACCCCGTCAATGCGGCGGATGCCTGGGAGCGCCAGGCACTCCAGGCTTTTGCGAGCGGCCAGCAGGAATGGAGCGTGGTCGAGGTGCTGGACGACAGCAAGACCTACTTTCGCTACATGAAACCGATGGTCACGGAGCCGGACTGCCTGAAATGCCACGCCCAGTACGGCGCCAAACTGGGCGATATCCGCGGCGGGGTCAGCGTGTCGGTCCCGATTGACAACTTGTTGCGCGACAGTCAGCGCGAACGCAACGCCCTGGTGACCGGGCATGGCCTGATCTGGGGCATAGGACTGTTCGGCCTCTTTGTCGGTGGCCGTCGGCAACAACAGGCTTTCGCCAAAGCCGAGCAAAGCGAGGCGCAGGTCACCCTGCTGACCAACTCGATCGCGCATGCCATCTACGGGCTGGACGTCCAAGGGCGCTGCACCTTCATCAACGCGGCGGGGATCAAAGCCTTCGGTTTTGACGATGCCTCCGAGTTGCTGGGCAAGAACATGCACCAGCTGGTGCATCACACCCGGGAGGACAGCTCCCCCTATCCGGCGGAGGACTGTCCGAGCTTCTTCTCGATCCGCGACGGGAAGTCGACCCATCGCGACCAGGAGATCTTCTGGCGCAAGGACGGCAGTTCCTTCCCGGCGACCTACTGGTCTTATCCAGTGATGCAGGAGGGCCGCGTCCAGGGGGCGGTGGTGACTTTCCGCGACATCACTGAACAGGTGCGCGTCACGGGCGAGCTGAAGCATTCCCAGGCTTTGCTGAATTCCATCGTCGAGCACATTCCGGCCATGGTCTTTCTGAAACGCGCGGAGGATCTGCGTTTCGAGCTGTTCAACCGTGCAAGCGAGCAGTTGTTGGGTTATTCCCAGAATGATCTGCTGGGCAAGAACGATCACGACTTGTTCCCCAAGGAACAAGCTGATTTCTTCGCAAAGAAAGACCGGGCCGTGCTGGAAAGCCACCGCTTGCTGGAAATCGCCGAGGAACCCATCAAGGCCGCCGACGGCAGTGAGAAATGGCTGCACACCTTCAAGGTCGGACTCTACGATGAAGCGGATCGCCCCACCCACCTGCTTGGCATCTCGGTTGACATCACCGCGCACAAACGGATGCAGGACGAATTGCGCGATAGCGAAGCCCGGCTGGCGGAGGCCCAGCGCATGGCGCATCTGGGGTATTGGCAGCTCGACCTGCCGAACAACCAGCTGAAGTGGTCGGACGAGATCTACCGCATCTTCGAAATCGATCCCCAGCAGGTCAACGCCACCTACGACGTGTTCCTCGACAGCATCCATCCGGATGACCGTGAGGCAGTGAACAAGGCCTATACCGATTCATTGCAGCAACGAGTTCCCTACCAGATCGAGCATCGCTTGCTGATGAAGGACGGCCGGATCAAGCACGTGCTGGAGAAATGCGAAACCATTTTCGATGACAACGGCAAACCGCTGCGTTCCTTGGGGACGGTACAGGACGTGACGGCGAGTACATTGGCCGAGCATGCCTTGCGCGAGCAACAGACGGTGCTGACCAAGGCGCTGGAGGGCACGATCCATACGGTGTCGATGGCGGTCGAACTGCGTGATCCCTACACCGCCGGCCACCAGCGGCGCGTGGCGGAGCTGGCCTGCGCCATTGCGCGAGCGATGGGTCTGAACGAGGAACGCATCCGCGGCATCCATATGGGGGGCCTGATCCACGACATCGGCAAGATCGGCATCCCGGCGGAGATACTCAGCAAACCGTCCAAGCTGACAGCGCTTGAACTGGAAATCGTGCAGGAACATGCGGCCATGGGGTTCAACATCCTCAAGGACGTCGAGTTTCCCTGGCCGGTTGCCGACATCGCCCATCAGCATCACGAGCGCATGGACGGTTCCGGCTATCCGCAAGGACTGAAGGGCGAAGCGATCTGCCTGGAGGCCAGAATCATCGCGGTAGCCGATGTGGTCGAGTCGATGGCATCCCACCGCCCCTACCGTCCCGCCCTGGGTATCCTGGTGGCAAGGGACGAGCTCGTCCGTAACCGGGGGAAACTTTATGACGCACAGGTCACAGATGCCTGCCTCCAGGTGCTGGATGCCAGTTTCCAATTTGAGTAAGCCGGCACGCGACAGCAGGCCTTCTTGATATCCATCAAAACCCGGCATCCCCCAGGTCGGTGCGGCATCACCTCTGTCCCCTTGTGCGCAAGCTCTGACCCAAATCAACAGAGCGCATCACCGGGCGGCGTATCGTGCGACCCAGTGCGACAAGGCCCTTCCGGCGCCCGCACCGGAAGCCGAATCGCATGGAAACCTTGTCCCCTCTTGCCGATGTGGCCGCGCCTGCGGGCCTGGCGGTATCTGCGCCGCCCGCGCCGGAACTGGTGTGCCCGGCCGGCAGCCTGCCGGCGTTGAAGGCTGCCGTGGACCACGGTGCCAGCTGCGTCTACCTCGGCCTGCGCGACGCCACCAACGCGCGCAATTTCGCCGGGCTCAATTTCGACCAGGCTGCCATAAGCAGCGGCATCGGCTACGCCCACGCACGCGGCTGCAAGGTGTTCATGGCGCTCAACACCTACCCGCAGGCGACCAACCCTGGCCTCTGGCGCGAGGCCGTTGACCAGGCGGCGGATCTGGGTGTGGACGCCGTGATCCTGGCCGATCCGGGGCTGATGCAGTACGCCGCCACGCACTATCCGCAGCTGCGGCTGCACCTGTCAGTGCAGGGTTCGGCCACCAACCATGACGCCATCAACTTCTACCGCGAGCAGTTCGGTGTGGTGCGCGCCGTGCTGCCGCGTGTGCTGTCGCTGGCGCAGGTGCAGCAGGTGATCGACAAGACGCCGGTGGAGATCGAGGTGTTCGGCTTTGGCAGCTTGTGCGTGATGGTCGAGGGGCGCTGCGCGCTCTCCAGCTACGTCACCGGCGAGTCGCCCAATACGCACGGGGTGTGTTCGCCGGCCAAGGCCGTGCGCTGGCAGGAAACACCCAAGGGCCTGGAGTCGCGCCTGGGCGGCGTGCTGATCGACCGTTATGGCAGCGGCGAAAACGCCGGCTACCCGACGCTGTGCAAGGGCCGCTTCGACGTCGGCGACGAGGAAAACTACTACGCCATCGAAGAGCCCACCAGCCTGAACACGCTGGAGTTGTTGCCGCAGCTCATGAAGATGGGCGTGCGTGCCATCAAGATCGAAGGCCGCCAGCGCAGCCCCGCCTACGTGGCGCAGGTGACCAAGGTATGGCGCGAAGCCATCGACCAATGCATGGCCGCACCACACCGCTACGCGCCCAAGACGAGCTGGATGACCAGCCTCGACCAGGTGGCCGAAGGCCAGCAGCACACGCTGGGCGCCTACCACCGGCCCTGGAAATGACAAAGCCCCACTCCATGAAACTCGCCCTCGGTCCGCTACTGTACTACTGGCCGCGCGACACCGTTTTCGGTTTCTACGAACGCATGGCGGCCACACCGGTCGACATCGTCTACCTGGGCGAGACCGTGTGCTCGCGCCGCCACGAACTGCGCCTGGCCGATTGGCTGGCCATCGCCGCACGTCTGCACGAAACCGGCAAGGAGGTGGTGCTCTCCACCCAGGTGCTGCTGGAGTCGGGCTCCGACGTGAGCGTGATGCACAAGATCGCCGACAACGGCAAGTTTGCGGTAGAAGCCAACGACATGGGCGCCGTGCAGCGCCTGGCCGGCAAGGTACCGTTTGTGGCCGGGCCGCACCTCAACCTGTACAACCTGCCCACGCTGCAATGGATGGCCTCGCTGGGCGCCCGCCGCTGGGTCATGCCGCTGGAGATGAAGCAGGACGATCTGGCGGTGCTGCAGCAAGGGCGCCCGGGCGGACTGCAGACCGAGGTGTTTGCCTACGGCCGCCTGCCGCTGGCCTACTCGGCACGCTGTTTCACGGCACGGCATTACAACCTGCCCAAGGACGACTGCCGCTTCAGCTGCCTGCAGCACCCGGGCGGCCTGCTGCTCAAGACGCGCGAGAGCGAAGACTTCCTGCTGCTCAACGGCACGCAGACGCAATCGGCGCGGGTCTACAACCTGATGGATGCGCTGGACGCGCTGCAGGCGCTGGGCGTTGATGTGCTGCGCCTGAGCCCGCAGGCCGAGCACATGGCCGAGGTGGTGACGGTATTCGATGCCGCGCGCACGCAGGCCCTGGCGCCGCCGGACGCACTGGCGCGCCTGCAGCCCCTCATGCCAGCGCAAGGCTGCAACGGCTACTGGCACGGCCGCCCCGGGCTGGCGCAGGTCGCACCCGCCACCGTTTGACCCCCTGGACTTCAACCACCTATGCGCGCACCTTCTTCACCACCGTCGTCATTCGTGCTGCCCGCCGCCGCCGGCACGCTGCTGGCACGCCTGCCGGCCTACCCCGGCTCGGTTCTGCTGGTCACGGCACTCAACCTCGGGCTGGCGCCACAGTTGCCGGACGATGTACGCCAGCAGCTGGTGCGCAAGAAGCTGCGCATCCAGGTGCGCGATGCACGCCTGACCTTTGACTTCAGCTGGACCGGCCAGCGCTTCGCGGCCTGCGCCGCGCAGCAGGCCGCCGACCTGACCATCAGCGCCAGCGCCCACGATTTCCTGCGGCTGGCGCAACGCCAGGAAGACCCGGACACGCTGTTCTTCAGCCGCCGCCTGGCCATGGAAGGCGATACCGAACTGGGCCTGATGGTCAAGAACACGCTCGATGCGCTGGAGTTGCCGGTGCTCGACCTGCAGCAGCTGAAGCCGCCGCGCCTGCTGGCGCGCATCGCCGCGTGGCGAGCCACGGCAGCGCGCCCTGTCGGGAAACAGCCATGAACGAGCAACCCGCCAACCGCCCCTTGGTGTACTCGTGTTCGGGTTGCTCCAGTGCGGCGCAGCTGGCCAACCAGGTGGCGCTGCAGCTCGACCGGCGCGGCGTGGCCGAGATGTCCTGCATTGCCGGCGTGGGCGGCAACGTACCGCACCTGATGAAGATCGTGCGCTCGGGCCGCCCGATCATTGCGCTCGACGGCTGTCCGCTGGTGTGCGTGAAGAGCAGCCTGGCCTGCCACGGCATTGCCGCCGACCGGCATTACCAGCTGCAGCAGTACGGCATCAAGAAACGGACGCACGAAGATTTCGACCCCGCGCAGGCGACCATGGTGCTTGAGCGCGTGGTGGCCGACCTGCAGGCGGCACCGCTCTAGGGCCGATGCGCCAGACCATGCCCACACCAAGACGCCTTGTCGTCGCCATCTCCGGCGCCAGCGGCGCGGTGTACGGCGTGCGCCTGCTGCAGCGGCTGCGCGAGACGGCCGGCATCGAGACCCATCTGGTGGTGTCCGACGCCGGCTGGCACAACCTGCAGCACGAGCTGGCCATGGAGCGCGCCGCCGTCGAGGCCCTGGCCGACCAGTTGCATGACATACGCGATGTGGGGGCCAGCTTGGCGAGTGGTTCCTTCCAATGCAGCGGCATGGTGGTGGCACCTTGCTCCATGCGCACACTGGCCGCGGTGGCGCATGGCCTGGCCGACAACCTCATCACGCGCGCGGCCGACGTCATGCTGAAGGAACGCCGGCGTCTGCTGCTGATGGTGCGCGAATCGCCGCTGAGCCTGGTCCACCTGCGCAACATGGTGAGCGTGACGGAAGCCGGCGCCATCGTCTGCCCGCCGCTGCCGGCGTTCTACCTGCGGCCACAGTCGGTGGACGACATCGTGGACCACAGCGTGGCGCGCGCGCTCGACCTGCTGGACATTCCTCATGCGCTGGCCACCCGCTGGGAGGGCCTGAGCCATGCCCTACGCTGACCTGCGCGACTTCATGGCCCAGCTGGAGCAGGCGGGCGAGCTGCGGCGGATCACAGCCCCCGTGTCCCCCCATCTGGAAATGACCGCACTGTGCGACCGCGTGCTGCGTGCCGGTGGCCCGGCGCTGCTGTTCGAGCGGCCCACCGGGCACAGCATGCCGGTGCTGGGCAATCTGTTCGGCACGCCGGCACGCGTGGCGCGCGCCATGGGCGTGGCCGACCTGCGTGCGCTGCGTGACTTTGGCGAAGTGCTGGCAACACTCAAGGAGCCCGAGGCGCCCAAGGGTTTCAAGGACATGCTGGGCCTGGGCGGCCTGCTCAAGACGCTGTGGCACATGGCACCGAAGGAGCTGCGCTCGGCACCGTGCCAGGAGTTGGTGTGGGAAGGCGCCGACGTCGACCTGGCGCGCCTGCCGGTGCAGCACTGCTGGCCCGACGACATCGCCCCCCTCATCACCTGGGGCCTGGTTATCACGCAAGGGCCGCACAAGCCGCGGCAGAACCTGGGCATCTACCGCCAGCAGGTGCTCTCGCACAACCAGCTCATCATGCGCTGGCTGGCGCACCGCGGCGGCGCGCTCGATTTCCGCGACCATGGCGCCCTGCATCCGGGCCAGCCCTACCCGGTGGCGGTGGCGCTGGGGGCCGACCCCGCCACGCTGCTGGGCGCCGTGGCGCCGGTGCCCGACAGCCTGTCGGAATACCAGTTCGCCGGCCTGCTGCGCGGCGCGCGGACCGACGTGGTGCGCGCGCTCGGCAGCGGGCTGCGCGTACCGGCCACGGCCGAGATCGTGCTCGAAGGCCACATCTACCCCGATGCCAGCCACCCCAGCGGCTGGCAGCACGCACTGGAAGGGCCGTATGGCGACCACACCGGCTATTACAACGAACAGGCCGAGTTTCCAGTGTTCACAGTCGATCGCATCACGCTGCGGCGCGACCCGATCTACCACTCCACCTACACCGGTAAACCGCCCGATGAACCGGCCGTGCTCGGCATGGCGATGAACGAGCTGTTCATCCCGCTGCTGCAGCGCCAGTTCCCCGAGATCACCGACTTCTACCTGCCGCCCGAGGGCTGCAGCTACCGCATGGCGGTGGTGCAGATCCGCAAGGCCTATCCCGGCCATGCGCGGCGCATCATGATGGGCGTGTGGAGCCACCTGCGCCAGTTCATGTACACCAAGTTCATCGTTGTGGTGGACGAGGACGTGAACCCGCGCGACTGGCGCGAGGTGGTGTGGGCGCTGACGACGCGCATGGACCCGGCGCGCGACACCATGCTGATCGAAAACACCCCCATCGACTACCTGGATTTCGCCTCGCCCGTCAGCGGCCTGGGCAGCAAGATGGGGCTGGACGCCACCCACAAATGGCCCGGCGAAACGCAGCGCGAGTGGGGCCGCCCGATCGCCATGGAGCCGGCGGTGACGGCGCGTGTCGACGCGCTCTGCCAGTCGCTCGGCCTGTGACTCGCGCACGGCATGAACCCGGTGTCGCCTGGGTGCTGACAAAGCGTTGAGCGCGCCGCAGAATGGGGCATGAACTTCGAACACACGCCCCGCGCGCAAGCCCTGCTGCACGCTCTCGAAGCGTTCATGCAGCGCTACCTGCTGCCCCACAACCCGGCCTGGCATCGCTCGGTGCAGGACAAGGTCTATCCGCCACCGTTCCTGGAAGACCTCAAGACCCTGGCGCGTGAAGAGGGCTTGTGGAACCTGTTCCTGCCGAGCCTGGCCAAAGATGAACCCGGCACGGCCCTGAGCCACCTCGACTACGCACCGCTGGCGGAAGCCATGGGCCGCCTGCCCTGGGCCGCAGAAGTGTTCAACTGCAGCGCCCCCGACACCGGCAACATGGAGTTGCTGCACCGCTTTGCCACGCCGGCGCAGCGCACGCAGTGGCTGATGCCCTTGCTGGAGGGGCGCATCCGCTCCGCCTTTGCCATGTCGGAACCCGACGTGGCGTCGTCCGACCCGACCAACCTGCAGACCACGGTGCGCCGCGACGGCGACGAGTTGGTGCTCAACGGCCGCAAGTGGTTCATCACCGGCGCGGCGCACCCGCACTGCAAGCTGCTGATCGTGATGTGCCGCAACGCCGAGTCGCCCGCCGAGACGAATGACCATGGCAAACCGCAGCACCACCAGCACAGCCTGGTGCTGGTGCCCATGGACACACCGGGCGTGCAGGTCGTGCGCAACATCCCCGTCATGCACCACACGGCACCCGAGGGCCATTGCGAAATCCTGCTGCGCCATGTGCGGGTGCCGGCCGCCGCGCTGCTGGGCGTCTGGGGCGAGGGTTTTGCCATGGCCCAGGCCCGCCTGGGACCGGGACGCGTGCACCACTGCATGCGCACCATCGGCCAGTGCGAGCTTGCGCTGGAGTTGGCCAGCGAACGCACCTTGGAGCGTCAGGCCTTTGGCAAGTACCTGTCGGACTTTGCCAATGTGCAAGACTGGATTGCCGAATCACGCATCGAGATCGACCAGGCCCGATTGCTGGTGCTGCAGACCGCCTGGCTGCTGGACCAGGGCACGGCCGAGGCGGGGCAGCTGCGCGCCCAGGTGGCGGCCATCAAAGTGGTGGCCGCCCGGCTGCAGACACGCGTGGTCGACCGCGCCATGCAGGCCTTCGGTGCCATGGGCCTGTCACCCGACACGCCGCTGGCCTATTTCTGGAGCTGGGGCCGTGCCCTGCACCTGATGGACGGGCCCGACGAGGTGCACCTGCGCACCGTGGCCCGGCAGGAACTGGCACGGGCCCAGGCACGCATGGGCGCCAGTGCCGCCTACTTCACCACGCCCGAGCAACTGCAGGCCGAACCGCGCCTGCGCTGAAAAGCCGCTTCAGCCGCAACCGCAGCCGGACGAGCCGCAACCCTGCGCACGGGCCTCGAACTGCGGGAACAGCACATTGTTTTCCAGATGAATGTGGTTGATCAGATCGTCATTCAACTGGGCAATGCCGGCATAAAGCGCCCGCCAGGTGTTGCAGGCGTCCGCTGGCGGCTGGGCCTCGTTCGTCAGGGCGGCCAGTTTTTCCAGCGTGGCGCCGTGCTCGACGTGTTCGGCCCGCATGACGGTGATGGGCTGGCCGACAAAGGGATTGCCACCTGCTTTCAACATGGGAAACAGGATGGTCTCCTCTTTCTGCATGTGCGACAGCAGCTCTTCGTGCATGCCCTCCAGCAGGTCGGCCAGACCGGCCGGCACCTGCGGATGCTCGCGGTGCACGGCTTCGACGCGGCGCGCCATGCGGACCAGCTCGGGCAGCTGTGCGCGATGCACCTCGTGGTAGCGCGCCAGAATGTGCTCGATCAAGGCGCCCGGGTCGGTCTCAGCCGGCAGGCCGCTGGGACGTTGCAGGGCCGACAGTTCGGCCAGGATGGCATTCGCGTCCAGCCCCTTGTCGGCGGCGGCCTGCCGCAGGCTGACCTGGCCGCCGCAGCAGAAGTCGAGCTTGAGGCGGCGAAAGACGGCGGTGGCCCCCGGCAATTGAACGGCAATCTGGCCCAGGGCCTGTTCGGCGCTCAAGGCCGGGGCCGCGGGTTCGATGGTTTCCAGGCGTGCATTCATGAAGACGCTCCTTTAAAGATTCATTTGAAATGCATGTTTATTCTAGCCACTAAAATTCATGCAAAATGAATCTTTTATTGATCTGCGGCAAATTCCATGCACCTGACCCAATGGACTGACTACACCCTGCGCGTTCTGATGTACTGCGCAGCCAGCCAGACGCGTGAGCAGCCGGTCACCATCAGCGAGATCGCCGAGGGCTACGGCATCTCGCGCAGCCACCTGACCAAGATCGTGCAGGAGCTGGCGGCCCAGGGGCTGCTGGACACCACGCGCGGGCGCGGCGGCGGCATGCGCCTGTCGAAACCGGCGGCCGAAATCAACCTGGGCGCCGTGGTGCGTGCCACCGAGACCGACTTCACGCTGGTCGAATGCTTTGACCCCACGCTCAACCAGTGCCGCCTGAGCCAGCATTGCCGCCTCAAGGGCGTGCTGAGTCAGGCAATGGAGAGTTACTTCACGGTGCTGGACGGCGTGACGCTGGCCGACCTGGTGGCAACACGCCCGGCCGCCGCGGCTTGGCCGACACCGCGCAAGGCCCGCCTGACCCCCGGCCTGCCCACCGTGCGCCAATAAAAAGGTCCTCGCCTGGCTCGCGTGGCGGGCACTGATCTCGCTACGGCAGAATCAACCGTCCAGCGCTTGTGCATCACCATGACCCTGAACCACCCGAAACTCCTGCGCCGCAGCCTGCTGCTGACCGGGTTATGGCATGCAACGGGTGCATGGCCTCTGCCACCACGCAGCCTGAGCTTCCCGCGTGACTTCGGTGCGCATCCGGACGTGCGCACCGAGTGGTGGTACATCACCGGCCACGCCAGCGCGGGCAGTCGCCTGTTCGGTTTCCAGCTCACCTTCTTCCGCTCCAGGGTGGACGCCACGCAGGGCATGGCTTCGCGCCTGGCCGCCAAACAGCTGATCTTCGCCCATGCGGCCGTCACCGACGTCAAGAACCGGAAGCTGTGGCACGACCAGCGCATTGCGCGCGCCTCGGGTGATGCGGATCTGGACCAGGCCCACTCCAGCGAACGCGACACCGACATCGTCCTGCGCGACTGGACGCTGCAGCGCCAGAACAGCCCTGCGGGCGACGTTTACAGCGCGCAAGTCCAGGCCGGCGACTTCCAGCTGGCACTGCAGTTCACAGCCCGCCAGCCCGTGCTGCTGCAGGGCGAACAGGGCTGGTCACGCAAGGGGCCTGAGCCCACGCAGGCCAGCTACTACTACAGCCAGCCGCAGCTGGCGGTGCGCGGCAGCATCACGCTGCAGGGCCAGCGCCACGCCCTCGACGCGACCGGCTCGGCCTGGCTCGACCATGAGTGGAGCGAAGCGCTGCTGCACCCGGATGCGGTGGGCTGGGACTGGATCGGCATCAACCTGTTCGACGGCAGCGCGCTCACCGCCTTTCGCCTGCGCGACAAGTCGGGGCAGGCGCTGTGGGACGGCGGTTCGTTCCGCGCCGCGCCCCAGACGGGGCAGGCACACGTGCGCATTTTCCAGCGCGGCGAGGTGAGCTTCACGCCGCAACGCCGCTGGCGCAGCCCGGCCAGCCAGGCCAACTACCCGGTCGAGTGGACGCTGCAGACTCCGGCCGGCCTCTTCCACGTGAAAGCGCTGGTCGACAACCAGGAGCTCGACAGCCGCGCTTCCACCGGCGCCATCTACTGGGAAGGCCTGAGTGATCTCTTTGACAGTCAAGGCCGGCACGTCGGGCGCGGCTACCTGGAAATGACCGGCTACGCCGGAGCGCTGCGCATGTGAGCCGCCGGCCTCAGCCGGCCAGCGCAATCACCACCGCAGACTCGTCGACGCACGCCACGGCTGCACTGCCCACCTTCAAACCACAACCCGGGCCGGCAAAACCGACCAGGCTCAGCCCGCCCGGCAGGGTCAACGCCACCTCGCCGCCCGCCGCCGCGCGCGACACGCGTGTGGCGTGGCCGTGCAGCAGGTTGCGGCCGGCAGCGGCTTTGCTGACCGCCGCCACCGTGACGGCGGTGGCCTTGCACAGGGCCAGCACCGGCAGCCCGGCTTGCAAGCCCAGCAGCTGGGCGCTTTCGCGCGTGATGCGCGAGAACAGTGAGCCGCCGTCCGGCAAGACCAGCTCCACCCGGATCGCCTGCCCCTGCGGTTTGAGCGCCTTGACGCGACAGGGCAGCTGGTTGCGCATGCTGGTGCGCAAGCCCAAGGCAGCCAGACCCGGCGCGTCCAACTGGTCCGCGCCGCCGCGGGACATCTTCGCCAGCACCTGTGCCCGCGCCTCGCGCATCAGATCGGCCGCCTGCAGCAGTTGTCGCCCGGCCGGCGTGAGATGCGCCCCGCCGCCGCCGGAGCCGCCGACGGCGCGCTCCACCAGGGTCGCACCGGCCAGGTTGCTCAGGGTGTCGATGGCCTGCCAGGCCGCCTTGTAGCTGACACCGGCAGCACGCGCGGCCTCGGAGATCGAGCCGGCTTCGCCGATGCGGCGCAGGATGTCGATGCGCTTGTCGGCCAGCTCATGGCCCAAGGCCCCGGCCAGCTTGAGTTGGGGAGAGGTCATGCGCGCATTGTGCCGCCGCTGCGGGCGGTCGTGGTTATACTTCGCTATTCATTTTTAGAATAGCGAAGGATGATGACCATGCCCACCCGCTTCCGTCGCCTCGTGCAACTAGCCACCGTGGCCGCCACCAGCCTGTTCGGCCTGTGCCAGGCTGCTGAAGTCAGCGTGGCGGTGGCCGCCAATTTCACCGCCCCGATGCAGAAGATCGCCGCCGCCTTCGAGCAGGACAGCGGCCACAAGGTGGTGCTGTCTTTCGGTGCTACCGGCAAGTTCTATGCACAGATCAGGAACTGGGCACCGTTTCAGATGCTGCTGGCCGCCGACGATGACACCCCGGCCCGACTCGACAAGGAGGGCCTGACCATGCCCGGCTCGCGCTTCACCTATGCCATCGGCAAACTGGTGCTGTGGAGCGCGCAAACCGGCCTGGTGGACGACCAGGGCGCGGTCTTGCGCACAGGTCATTTCGAGCGCCTCGCCATAGCCGACCCCAAGCTGGCGCCTTATGGCGCAGCAGCCGTGGAAACGCTGAACCGCCTCGGCCTGCAGCAGACCCTGCAGCCGCGTTTTGTGCAAGGCGAGAACATTGCGCAGACCTACCAGTTCGTTGCCACCGGCAATGCGGCTTTGGGTTTCGTGGCGCTGTCGCAGGTGATGGTGGACGGCCGCATCACCAAGGGTTCGGCCTGGCTGGTGCCGGCCGAACTGCACACGCCGATCCGGCAGGATGCCGTGATCCTGGGCAACGCCAAGGCCAATGCCGCTGCAGCAGCATTGGCGGCCTACCTGCGTAGCGACAAGGCTCGTGCGATCATTCGCGCTTATGGCTATGCCCTGTAATCCCGACCATGCCTTTCAGTGCTGATGACCTGAGCGCCATCTGGCTCACGCTGAAGCTGGCCGGCCTCACCACGCTGCTGCTCCTGCTGCTGGCCACGCCGCTGGCCTGGTGGCTGGCGCGCACGACGTCGCGCTGGCGTGCCCCGCTGGGTGCGGTGGTGACGCTGCCGCTGGTGCTGCCACCCACGGTACTCGGCTTCTACCTGCTGGTAGCGCTCGGTCCCCACGGCTGGATCGGCCAGCTGACCCAGTTTCTCGGGCTGGGCACGTTGCCTTTCACCTTCGGCGGCCTGCTGCTGGCCTCGCTGATCTATTCGCTGCCGTTTGCGGTGCAGCCGCTGCAGAACGCCTTCGAGGCCATCGGCCCGCGGCCGCTGGAAGTGGCGGCCACCTTGCGTGCCAGACCGCTGGATGCCTTCTTCACCGTGGTGCTGCCGCTGTCACGGCGCGGTTTTGTCACCGCCGGCATCCTGACCTTCGCGCACACGGTGGGCGAATTCGGCGTGGTGCTGATGATCGGCGGCAACATCCCCGACAAGACACGCGTGGTGTCGACGCAGATCTACGGCCACGTCGAAGCCCTGGAGTACACGCAGGCGCACTGGCTGGCCGGCAGCATGGTGCTGTTCTCCTTCGTGGTGCTGCTGGGCCTGTCGCTGCTCAACCGCCGCCATGCCAGGGTGTTGCCATGAACAGCGACAACCTGATCCGCCTCTCGCTGGCGCGGCCCGACTTCCAGCTGGAGGTCGATCTGACACTGCCGGCGCGCGGCATCACCGCCCTGCACGGTCCGTCCGGCTCCGGCAAGACCAGCGTGCTGCGCTGCGTGGCCGGCCTGGAACGCGCGCACAACGCCCTGGTCCGCATCGACGATGAGGTCTGGCAGGACGACGCCAGCAGCGTCTTTCTGCCGCCGTGGCAGCGGCCACTGGGTTATGTGTTCCAGGAAGCGAGCCTGTTCGAGCATCTGGACGTGCGTGGCAACCTGGCCTACGGACTGCGGCGCAGCATGGCCGGCCAACCGGCCATTGCGCTGGAGACCGTGATCGAGCTGCTGGGCATCGGCCATCTGATGCAACGCCAGGTGCAGCAGCTCTCCGGTGGCGAACGCCAGCGGGTGGCCATTGCGCGCGCACTGGCCACGCAGCCGCGGCTGCTGCTGCTCGACGAACCTCTGGCTGCGCTCGACCAGGCGCGCCGCCAGGACATCCTGCCCTGGCTGGAGCGCCTGCATGCTGAACTGCAGATTCCCATGCTTTACGTCACTCATGCGGCCGATGAAGTGGCACGGCTGGCGGATTCGCTGGTCGCGCTCGATCACGGCCGTGTCAAGGCGGCCGGTCCGGTGGCCGACGTGCTGGCCCGCATCGACACGCCGGTGGTGCTGGGTGACGATGCCGGTGCTCTGCTGCATGGCACGGTGGCGGAGCATGACGCGCGCTGGCATCTGATGCGGGTGGATTTCGGCGGCGGCAGCCTGTGGCTGCGCGACAGCGGCCTGGCCGTCGGGCAGCGCGTGCGCCTGCGCGTGCTGGCGCGCGACATCAGCCTGGCGACCGAAGCGCCACAGCACACCAGCATCCAGAACCTGCTGCCCGCCACGGTCGACGCCATTGCCGCAGACGCCCATCCGTCCCAGGCCCTGGTGCGCGTGGCCTGCGGCGGCGCCATGCTGCTGTCGCGCATCACGGCACGCGCCGTCAATACCCTGGACCTGGTGCCCGGTCGGGCCGTCTGGGCCCAGGTGAAATCGGTTGCGCTGGTCGAGTAACGCCCTTTGTCGCCAGCAAGCGCTGCTGGCGTGAAATCGCCTTCACGCTTCTGTCATGTTCGATTCCTAGCATCGGTGGTGCTTGTTCAACCAACCCAAGAGCACCATGCGCCAATCACCTCTGCTACCGATCCTCGCCCTGCTGGCCATCGCACCCGTGCAGGCCCAGCAGGCCTTCCCCGCCACGCTGATCGGCCATGCCGCGCTGCCGGCACGCACCTTCATCACCGCACCGAAGGACGCCCCAGCCAGCCTGCAGACTTCGGGCAAGTACACCACGGCGGATGGCCACCGCGAAGACAAGCTCGGCGCCATCGCCGGCAGTTCCTACCTCTCGGCCAAGGGGGCACCGAAGCCCACCGGCATCAACCTGCCGTTCCAGGGCCAGCCGGTGCAGGGTTTTTCCGGCATCAAGGCGATGAAGGACGGCAGCTACTGGGTGCTGACCGACAACGGCTTCGGCAGCAAGGCCAATTCGGCCGACGCCATGCTGATGTTCCACCACGTCAAGCCCGACTGGAAAAGCGGCAGCGTGAAGCGCTTGCAAACCGTGTTCCTGCACGATCCGGACAAGACGATTCCCTTCCTGATCGTCAACGAAGGCACCAAGCAGCGCTACCTGACCGGTGCCGACCTCGACATCGAGTCGATGCAGTTCATCGGCGAGCACGTCTGGTTCGGCGACGAGCTCGGCCCCTACCTCGTGAAGACCGACCGCCAGGGCAAGGTGCTGGCGGTGTTCAACACCGAGGTGGACGGCAAGCTGGCCCGCTCGCCCGACCACTTCTCGGTCACCACACCGGCCACGGCCGGCGCCTTCGCCACGCCGGTGCGCCGCTCACGCGGCTACGAAGGCATGGCCGCCTCGAAGGACGGTCAGTTCCTGTACCCGCTGCTCGAAGGCCCGTTGTGGAACGAAGCCGAGAAGAAGTGGGAGACCAAGGACGGCCGCGAGTACCTGCGCGTGCTGGAGTTCAACATGGCCAAGGGGGAATGGACCGGCCGCTCCTGGAAATACGCGCTGGAGCTGAACGGCAACAACATCGGCGACTTCAACATGATCGATGCCGACACCGGCCTGATCATCGAGCGCGACAACGGCGAAGGCCTGGAGCACACCGCCTGCAACGGCCCGGCCCGTCCGGACTGCCAGAACGTGCCGGCCAGGTTCAAGCGCATCTACAAGATCAGCCTGAAGGACGCGGACGCCGACGGCTTCGTGCGCAAGATCGGCTACATCGACCTGCTCGACATCCAGGATCCGAAGGGCGTGGCCAAGGTCGGCGGCAAGGACGGCAAGTTCACCTTCCCCTTCGTCACCATCGAGGACGTGGACGTGGTCGATGCCGAGCACATCGTGGTCGCCAACGACAACAACCTGCCCTACTCCTCGGGACGCCAGCTCGGCAAGAACGACGACAACGAGTTCATCCTGCTGCACGTGCCGGAACTGCTGTCGGCACGCTGAAGCGGTCGGTTGGTGGCATCAAGGCCGGGCGCCATGCCCGGCCTCCCAGGCCAGCATCGCTGCCTTGCGTTCGCTGCCCCAGCGGTAATGACCGAAGTCGCCGGACTCGCGGATCACGCGATGGCAGGGGATCAGGTAGCCAATGGTGTTGGCCGCCAGCGCGCTGCCGACAGCGCGCTGCGCCTTGGGCGCTCCAGCCATCCGGGCCAGTTGGGTATAGGACACCACGCGCGAGGGTTCGACCTTCAGCAGCGCCTCCCACACCTTGAGCTGGAAGTTGGTGCCGCGCAGCACCAGATGCAAGGTACCGCGCTGCGGCGTGACCGCAAAGACTTGGTCCAGCCACTGCTGTGCCCGCGCATCGTCGCGCTCGCGCTGCGCCGCCGGCCACTGGCTGGCGAGTTCGGCCATGCGGCGCGCGTCGTCGCCATCGAGAAACGCCAGGTAACACAGGCCGCGCGCCGTCCACCCCACCAGTGCCTCGCCAAACGGCGTGGCCGCGCAGCCGAAGCCCAGCGCCACGCCGGCACCGCCGCGCTTGATTTCGCCCGGTGTCATGGCCTCGCACGTCACCATCAAGTCATGCAGGCGGCTGGCGCTGGACAGGCCGCTGGCGGCCGTCACGCTGAGCAGGTCGTGCGAGGCCAGCAAGGCCTGCCGGGCATGCTCCTTGGTCAAGTACTGCAGGAAACGCTTGGGCGAGATGCCGGCCCAGGCGGCGAACACGCGCTGCAAGTGGAACTCGCTCATGTGCACCGCAGCCGCCACCTCGGCCAGCGCGGGCTGGCGCACCGCATTGGCACGGAGAAAGTCGATGGCGCGCGCCACCACCGCGTACTGGCGTGCCGGGCTCTCCAGTGGCAGCTCAGCCATGGGACACCGCCCTGGGTGCCCACACGGCACGCAGCGAGAACCCGGTCACCAGTGCCGTCCCCAGCAGCACCACCACTGCCCCGACCAGGGTATGCCAGCCGATCGCTTCACCCAGGAACAGATGCCCCCACAGGATGCCGAAGACGGGAATGAGAAACGTCACCGTCAGCGCCGGTGCGGCGCCCAGGTCGGCCACCAGGCGGAAGTACAACAGGTAGGCGATGCCGGTACAGAACACCCCCAGCGCCGCCACGGCCCCCAGCACGCTGAGCGCAGGCTCGGCCGCGGCCGGGAAAAACGGCACCGCCGGCGCCAGCAGCAGCGCCGCCGCCCACATGCTGCCGTGGGCATTGGCATAGGGATCCGATGACGCTGCTGGCGTCGATTTGGCGTAGTTGCTGGCGATGCCGTAGCAGAACGCGGCCGCCAGGGCCGCCACGATGGCCCAGCCGGCACCGGGCTGCAGGGTCACCCGGTCAAAGCCCACCAGCAGACCGACACCCGCCACGCCCAGTGCCAGCCCCAGCGCCGTCTTGCCGCGCAGTGGCGCGCGGCTCCAGGCCGACCCGATGACCGCGCCCCAGATCGGCGCCGTGGCATTGAGGATGGACAGCAAGGAGGCTGACAGCGTCTTGGCGGCAAAGGCAAACAGCAGGAAGGGCAACGCCGAATTGAACAGTCCCAGCACCAGGTAGTGCCGCCAGTGCTGGCCCAGCCTCAAACGCTGCCCGAGGATGAGCCCCACCGAGAAAAGCAGGCCCGCAGCGAGCAGCAGGCGGGCCTCGATCAGCACCACCGGCCCGAGCACCGGCACCGCCATGCGCATGAAGATGAAGGAAGCGCCCCAAATCGCGGACAGGGCGACAAGTCGGATCAGGCTGGCACTGTTCATGAGGGCAGGAAGGGTGGGTGATGAGCGTCTATTCTGACCGCATCACAGGCGATCGCGCCACCCGATTCTTGCGCAATTCACGTTTCGGAAACCGCGTCCGATGGAGTTTCGCATGGGGATGCTGCCCACTTGAAAAAAGCATGAACCGGCCAAACGCCTCTGCGGTATATGCTTGCGGCTCGTCTGCACCTTCCACTGCCCATGTCCACCGACCGCCCCAAAGCCAGCAACCCCCAATCCCTCAGCGGCCTGCTGCCCTTCTTGCGCCCCTACCGTGCGCGCATCGCACTGGCCTTGCTGTTCCTGGTGCTGGCGGCCACGGCCATGCTGGTGTTTCCCATGGCACTGCGCAGCCTGATCGACGGCGGGCTGTTGCCGCAGGACCGTGGCGCCCAGGTGCTGGCATTGCGCGAACACTTCACGCTGCTGTTCGGCGTGGCGGTGGCCCTGGGGGTGTTCTCGGCGCTGCGCTTTTACCTGATGAGCTGGCTGGGCGAGCGCGTCACGGCCGACGTGCGCAATGCGGTCTATGGCCATGTGCTGCAGCAGAGTCCCGAGTTCTTCGAGACCACGCAGACCGGCGAAGTGCTGTCGCGCCTGACGGCCGACACCACGCTGGTGCAGACCGTGGTGGGCTCGTCCTTCTCCATGGGGCTGCGCAGCACGGTCACTGGCCTGGGGGCGCTCTTGATGCTGGTGTGGACCAACCCGTATGTGATGGTCCAGGTGCTGGGCATGCTGGCACTGGTGGTGCTGCCGGCGCTGTGGTTCGGCCGCCGCGTGCGTCGTCTGTCGCGCGCCAGCCAGGACCGGGTGGCCGACTCCAGCGCCATCGCGGCCGAAGTGCTCAATGCCATTCCGGTGGTGCAGAGCTACACCGCCGAGGCGCGCGAAGCGGCGCGCTTCGATGCCGCGAGCGAAAACGCCTTCCGTACTGCGCGGCGGCGCGTGGGGGCGCGCTCGGTGCTGATGGCCTTCATCATCATCGCGACCTCGGCCGCGCTGCTGTGGGGTCTGTACCAGGGCACGCAGGCGGTGCTGCGCGGCGACATCACGGCCGGCCACCTGGGCCAGACCGTGGTCTACGTCATCATTCTGGCGAGTGCCTTTGCCGTGCTGGGCGAGGTCTATGGCGAACTGCTGCGCGCCGCCGGCGCCACCGAGCGGCTGATGGAACTGCTGAGCAGCCAGTCGCCCATTGTTTCACCCTCAAATCCGACACCAGCCCTTTTGTCATCTGCGGGAAGCGCTATCAAAATTGAAGCAATGACGTTCCACTACCCTTCGCGCCCGATGCAGGCGGCATTGGCCGACGTCACGCTTGAGGTGCGTGCCGGCGAAACGGTGGCGCTGGTTGGGCCCAGTGGCGCCGGCAAGAGCACCGTGTTCCAGCTGCTGCTGCGCTTTTACGACCCGGCCGCCGGCCGCATCCTGCTCGACGGCGTGCCCATCCGCGACATGGCCCTGCACGCACTGCGCCAGCGCATCGGCATCGTGCCGCAGGAACCGGTGATCTTCTCCAGCAGCGCGCTGGAAAACATCCGCTACGGCCAGCCGGATGCGACGGATGCCGAGGTGCATGCCGCCGCCCGGGCCGCCTTTGCCGACGAGTTCATCCGCGCCCTGCCCGCGGGCTACGACACCTTTCTGGGGGAACGCGGCGTGCGCCTGTCCGGCGGCCAGCGCCAGCGCATTGCGATCGCGCGCGCCATGCTGAAGAATCCGCCGCTGCTGCTGCTCGACGAAGCCACCAGCGCGCTGGATGCCGAGAGCGAACGCATGGTGCAGGCGGCGCTGGAGTCGGCCATGCGCGACCGCACGACGCTGGTGATTGCGCACCGCCTGGCCACGGTGCAACAGGCCGACCGCATCGTGGTCATCGACCACGGCCGCCTGGTGGAACAGGGGACGCACGACACGCTGGTGGCCGCCAACGGCATCTACGCGCGGCTGGCGGCCCTGCAGTTCACGGCCTGAAGGCGGCGGCATAGGGTCATACGGCGCCGGCATTAGACTTCCCGCCCGCACCCCCGTAAAGTGGTGGCATTGCCGCTTCCCGAGCCTCCACGCATGTCACGCCAAGTCCTTACCACCGCCCCCATTCCCTCCTACCTGCAACCTGAAGGCCTCGGGCCGTGGGGCATCTACCTGCAACAGGTGGACCGCGTAC
The DNA here is from genome assembly GCA_001797315.1 of Curvibacter sp. GWA2_64_110. Lineage (GTDB taxonomy): Bacteria > Pseudomonadota > Gammaproteobacteria > Burkholderiales > Burkholderiaceae_C > Hylemonella. The sequence continues at coordinate 19,442 of MGPC01000032.1, read as the reverse complement.
TGCCCTACCTCGGTGAACTGGCACGCTGGGCGGACACGCTGCGGCGTCCCAAGCGCGCGCTGATCGTGGATGTGCCCATCCATATGGATGACGGCCGCATCGTCCACTTCGAAGGCTACCGCGTGCAGCACAACACCTCGCGCGGCCCCGGCAAGGGTGGCGTGCGCTTTCACCAGGACGTGACGCTGTCCGAGGTGATGGCATTGGCCGCCTGGATGTCGATCAAGAACGCGGCCGTCAACGTGCCTTTCGGCGGCGCCAAGGGCGGCGTGCGCGTCGACCCCAAGCAGCTCTCACTGGGCGAGCTGGAGCGTGTCACGCGCCGCTACACCAGCGAAATCGGCATCATCATCGGCCCGCACAAGGACATTCCGGCACCGGACGTCAACACCAACGAGCAGGTGATGGCCTGGATGATGGACACCTACTCGATGAACGAGGGCGCCACGGCCACTGGCGTGGTCACCGGCAAGCCGCTCGACCTGGGCGGCTCGCTCGGCCGGCGCGAGGCCACCGGCCGTGGCGTGTTCACGGTCGGCCAGGCGGCGGCGCAGCGCATCGGCCTGGACGTGGCGCAGTCGCGCGTGGCGGTGCAGGGCTTCGGCAATGTGGGCGGCGTCTCGGCCCGGCTGTTCGCCCAGGCCGGCGCACGCGTGGTGGCCGTGCAGGACCACAGCGGCACGGTCTACCGGGAAGCCGGTCTCGACATCCCGGCCCTGCAGGCACATGCGGCACGCCACGGCGGCGTGGCGGGCTTCGCGCCGGCCGAAGCACTGACGGTGGACCAGTTCTGGGACGTCGAGTGCGACATCCTGATCCCGGCCGCTCTGGAAGCCCAGATCACCGAGGCCAATGCCGGCCGCATCCGGGCGCGCATGATCCTTGAGGGCGCCAACGGCCCGACCACGCCGCTGGCCGACGACATCCTGCACGAACGCAATGTGCTGGTGGTGCCGGACGTGATCGCCAACGCCGGCGGCGTGACGGTCAGCTACTTCGAGTGGGTGCAGGATTTCTCCAGCTACTTCTGGAGCGAGGATGAGATCAATGCCCGGCTGGTGCGCATCATGCAGGAGGCCTTCGCGGCCATCTGGCAGGTGGCACAGGACCACAAGGTCAGCCTGCGCACCGCCACCTACATCGTGGCCTGCCAGCGCATCCTGCACGCTCGCGCCCTGCGCGGCCTCTACCCCTGAGGCGGCTTACTGCAGCGGTTCCTTCAGTGCGTCCGGCAGGGGCAGCGGCATGACGGCAATGCCCTCATCGAGCAGGGCCTCCGTCTCCTCGCGCGAGGCCTGGCCGCGAATGCCGCGCGCCTCCACCTCGCCATAGTGCATCTTGCGCGCCTCTTCGGCAAAGCGCCCGCCCACGTCTTCGGTCTGCGCCACGATGCGGCGCGCCAGTTGCAGGTAGGCCGCCTGCAGGGCCTGTTCGGCATCGCCAAGCACCACGTCCTGCTTCTCGGACGGCGGCTTGGTTTGCGCTGCTTCTTCCGGGCGCGCCGCGCCCAGGTTCAGGCGCGGTGCACTGGGCAGCTTGGCCACCGCCTTGCTGCCGCACATCGGGCACACCAGCAGGCCGCGTTCAAGCTGGCCAGCATAGTCGTCTTCGGACGCGAACCAGCCTTCAAACAGGTGCCGGGCATCGCACTGCAGGTTGAGGACTTTCATGATGGAATTATCGGCCGCTGTCGGGTGCGGCTGCAGCCTGCCAGCTCAATTCCCAGGCGCCAGCAAGGACGTTCTGCAGCCAGAGCGCGCCGGTCAGGGTCTTGGCGTCGGTCACCCGGCCGTCCCGGCACCACTGCAACAGTTCGGCCGGCGTCGCGGTGAAGACATCGAGGAACTCGCCCTCATCCAGCCGGCGTTCACCCAGGCTCAGTTGGCGCGCAAACCAGATCTCGATGAACTCGGTGGAATACGAAATGACCGGATGCAGCACGCCGGCGCGTGCCCACTCGCCGGCCCGGTAGCCGGTTTCCTCCAGCAGCTCGCGCTGGGCGCAAGCCAGGATGTCTTCGCCGGCATCGAGCTTGCCGGCCGGAAACTCGACCATGACCTGCTTGACGGGGTAGCGGTACTGGCGTTCCAGCACCACCTGCAGGCCGCCCTGTCCGTCCTCCAGCAGCGGGATGATCATCACCGCACCGGGATGCACCACGTACTCGCGCACCGTGCTGCTGCCGTCGGGCAGGCGTACCGTGTCGCGGAAAGCGTGAAGAAAGCGGCCTTTGAGCAGTTCCTGGCTGTCGAGCCCGGTTTCGATCAGATGGCGGTCATCCATGGCCCTGGCCGTGGCGCTTGTACAGGTAGCGGTAGACGAAACCTGGAAACGCCAGGGTGAGAAACAGCGCCGCCGTGATGGCGTAGAACTCCCAGCCCTGCGGCACGATCTGGCCGGCACGCTGCTCCAGCAGCAGCGCCATGCCGCCCACCAGGAAGTAGCACAGCACCAGCTCCAGCAGGCGCACGGGCAGGCTCTTGGGGCTTTTCAGTGGCACCACAGCCAGCAGGCGCTGGTTGATGAAGAACGGCAGATTGGCGCCGGCCAGCGCGGCCAGCACCACCAACCAGACCGAAGCGGATTGCGTCATCAGGTACCCAGCATCTGCTGGATGGCGTGGGCGCACAGAGTCATCAGGCCACCGGGCACCAGGCCCAGCACCAGCACCAGCAGACCGTTGACCGACAGCACGGCACGCACATCGAACGGCGCAGCCACGGTGGTGGCGGTGATCGGCTCGTCGAAGTACATGACCTTGACCACGCGCAGGTAGTAGAAGGCACCGATCAGCGACATGATCACGGCAAACACGGCCAGGCCGATGTGCAGCGTCTGGCCCGAAGCCACCAGCGCCTGCAGCACCGAGAGCTTGGCGTAGAAGCCGACCAGGGGCGGAATGCCGGCCAGCGAGAACAGGCAGATCGCCATGATGGCGGCGTACAGCGGGCTGCGCTGGTTGAGGCCGGCAAAGTCGGCGATCTCTTCGCTTTCGAAGCCTTCACGGGCCAGCAGCAGGATGACGCCGAAGCTCGCCAGCGTGGTGAGCACATAGGTCACGACATAGAACATCGCCGAGCTGTAGGCATTGGCCGCGGAATAGACGTTGCCGTTGATCACACCCGACATCAGGCCCAGCAGCACAAAACCCATCTGCGAGATGGTGGAGAAGGCCAGCATGCGCTTGAGATTGGTCTGCATGATGGCAGCCAGGTTGCCGACCAGCAGCGAAGCGATGGCCAGCAGCATGAGCATCTGCTGCCAGTCGACGGCCAGCGGCAGCATGCCTTCGACCAGCAGGCGGATGACGATGGCGAATGCCGCCAGCTTGGGCGCGCCGCCGATCATCAGTGTGACAGCGGTGGGGGCGCCCTGGTAGACGTCGGGAATCCACATGTGGAACGGCACCACGCCCAGCTTGAACGCCAGGCCGGCCACCACGAACACGGTGCCGAACACCAGCACCTGCGGGTTGACGCGACCGGAGTTGATGGCACGGAAAACGGCATTGACATCGAGCGAACCGGTGGCGCCGTAGATCATGGACAGGCCGTAGAGCAGGAAGCCGGAAGCCAGCGCGCCGAGCACGAAATACTTCATCGCCGCTTCGGTGGCGGTGGCGTTGTCACGGCGCAGGGCCACCAGCGCGTAGCTGGAGAGGGTCAGCAGTTCCAGGCCGAGGTAGATCAGCAGGAAGTTGTTGCCCGAAATCATGATGAACATGCCCAGCAGGGCGAACATGCTCAGACTGAACAGCTCGCCGCCGCGCAGCATGTCGCGATCGGCCGCGTAGGGGCGGCCATAGACCAGGGTGACCATGACGGCGATGGTGGCGAAGAATTTGAGCCAGTTGCCCATGGGGTCGCTCACCACCATGTTGTACAGGCTGTAGAGCGTGCCGCCGCCGCTGGCGTACAGGAACTGCAGCAAGGCGACCACGCCCAGGGTCAGCAGTGTCCAGAGGTAGGTGCGGGTACGCTGGCGGCTTTTCACGCCGAGGTCCATCAGCGTGATCAGGCAGGCCATGAGCAGCAGAATGATTTCCGGATAAACCGCAATCCAGCTGAGTTTGTCTGTCATCTTCAGTCTTTCAATTCGGTTCGATCAGTTCAACTTGGACAAGGCCACATGCTTGAGCAGCGCCGCCACCGAGGTGTCCATGACATCGGTGAAAGGTTTGGGATAGACACCCATGACCAGCACGGCGATCGCCAGCAGGGCCAGCATGAGGAATTCCCGGCCGTTGATGTCAAGCAGCGCCTTGACGTCGTCATTGGCCACGGGCCCCAGGTAGACGCGCTTGAACATCCACAGCGTGTAGGCGGCACCGAAAATCAGCGCGGTGGCCGCAGCCAGGCCGATCCAGAAGTTGTACTTCACGGCACCCAGGATCACCATCCACTCACCGACGAAACCGGCGGTACCCGGCAGGCCGCAGTTGGCCATGGCGAAGAACAGGGCAAAGGCTGCAAACTTGGGCATGGTGTTGACCACGCCGCCATAGCTGGCGATTTCACGCGAATGCACCCGGTCGTACAGCACGCCGATGGAGAGGAACATGGCGGCCGAGACAAAGCCGTGGGCAATCATCTGCACCAGGCCGCCGGAGATGCCGATGTCGTTGAAGATGAAGAAACCCAAGGTGACGAAACCCATGTGCGCCACCGACGAGTAGGCCACCAGCTTCTTCATGTCCTGCTGCACCATGGCGACCAGGCCGACGTAGATGACGGCGATCAGCGACAGGGCAATCAGGAGCCATGCCCATTCATGCGCGGCATCCGGCGCGATCGGCAGCGAGAAACGCAGGAAACCGTAGGCGCCGAGCTTGAGCATGATGGCCGCCAGCACGGCGGAGCCGCCGGTCGGCGCCTCGACGTGCACGTCGGGCAGCCAGGTGTGGACCGGCCACATCGGCACCTTGACGGCGAAGGCGGCGAAGAAAGCGAAGAACAGCAGGGTCTGCGTGGTGCGGTCCAGCGGCAGCGTGTGCCAGGCGGCAATGTCGAAGCTGCCGCCCGACTTGGTGTACAGGAAGATCAGCGCGATCAGCGTCAGCAGCGAACCGAGCAGCGTGTAGAGGAAGAACTTGAAGGCGGCGTAGATCTTGTTCGGCCCACCCCAGATACCGATGATCAGGTACATCGGAATCAGCGTGGCTTCGAAGAAGACGTAGAACAGCATGCCGTCGAGGGCGGCAAAGACGCCGATCATGAGGCCACTGAGGATCAGGAAGGCGCCCATGTACTGGTTGACGCGGCGCGTGATGACTTCCCAGCCGGCGATCACCACCACCACGTTGATGAAGGCCGTCAGCAGCACGAACCAGAGCGAAATGCCGTCCACGCCAAGGTGGTAGTGCACATTGAAGCGCTCCATCCAGGGCATCTTCTCGACAAACTGCATCGCCGCCGTGTCCAGCTTGAAGCCGGTGTACAAGGGCAGCGTCACGAGGAAGCTCGCCAGCGCGCCGATGAGCGCGACCCAGCGCACCATGCGCGCCTGCTCGTCGCGGCCCAGGGCCAGCAGCAACACGCCGAACGCGATCGGCATCCAGATAGCCAGGCTCAACAAACCCATTTCTTCTTCTCCTTATCGGCTGAGCCAGTCATTAACCATGGGCCAGGTCACGAACCAGGACATGAGCACCAGGACCCCGACAATCATCGCCAGCGCGTAGTGGTACAGGTAACCTGACTGCAGCCGGCGCACCACGCCCGCCACCCAGCCCACCAGCTTCCACGAGCCGTTGACGATCGAACCGTCGATCACCGCCTGGTCGCCGCCCTTCCACAGGCCTGTGCCCAGCGCACGCGCACCGCGGGCCAGGATGTTCTCGTTGATCCAGTCCATGTAGTACTTGTTCTCCAGCAGCGTGTAGATCGGCTGCACGCTCCGCTTGATGGCTGCCGGCAGGGCCGGATTGACCATGTACATGTAGTAGGCGCTAGCCACACCGGCCAGCGCCAGCCAGAACGGCAGCGTGCTGAAAGCGTGCAGCGCCATGGCCAGCGGGCCGTGGAAAGCCTGGGCCAGTTCTTCCATCACCGGGTGCTTGGCCGCATCGACAAAGATCGCGTCCTTGAAGAAGTCGCCGAACAGCATCGGCTGGATCGTCATGTAGCCGATCACCACCGAAGGAATGGCCAGCAGCACCAGCGGCACCGTCACCACCCAGGGCGACTCGTGCGGCTCATGGTGGTCGTCATGGCCGTGGCCATGGTCGTCATGGTGCGCGTCAGGGTTCTGGTCGAAACGTTCCTTGCCGTGGAACACCAGGAAGTACATGCGGAAGGAGTAGAAGGCGGTGACGAAAACACCGGCCAGCACGGCAAAGCTGGCAAAGCCGCTGCCCCACAGGTGGCTCTCGTGCACGGCCTCGATGATGCTGTCCTTGGAATAGAAACCAGCGAACAGCGGCGTGCCGATCAGAGCCAGCGAGCCCAGCAGCGAGGTGATCCAGGTGATGGGCATGTACTTGCGCACGCCACCCATCCAGCGGATGTCCTGGTTGTGGTGCATGCCCATGATGACCGAGCCGGCACCCAGGAACAGCAACGCCTTGAAGAAGGCATGCGTCATCAGGTGGAACACCGCCACCGAGTAGGCCGAGGCGCCGAGTGCCACCGTCATGTAGCCGAGTTGCGACAGCGTCGAATAGGCCACCACGCGCTTGATGTCGTTCTGGATGATGCCCAGGAAACCCATGAACAGGGCCGTGATGGCGCCGATCACCAGAACGAAGCTCAGCGCCGTGTCGCTCAGCTCGTACAGCGGCGACATGCGCGCCACCATGAAGATGCCGGCCGTCACCATGGTGGCTGCGTGGATCAGGGCGGAGATCGGGGTCGGGCCTTCCATGGAGTCGGGCAGCCAGACGTGCAGCGGGAACTGGGCCGACTTGCCCATGGCGCCGATGAACAGGCAGATGCAGATGACGGTGATCAGCATCGCATCCTGCCCCAGGACATACCAGGGGAATTCGATCGCCGCCAGCTGGCTGGCCTTGCCGAACACCTCGGTGTAGTTCAGCGTGCCGGCATAGGCGGCGATCAGGCCGATGCCGAGGATGAAGCCGAAGTCACCGACGCGGTTGACCAGGAAAGCCTTCATGTTGGCGAAGATGGCGGTCGGCTTGTTGAACCAGAAACCGATCAGCAGGTAGGACACCAGGCCCACCGCCTCCCAGCCGAAGAACAGCTGCAGCATGTTGTTGCTCATCACGAGCATCAGCATGGAGAAGGTGAACAGCGAGATGTAGGCGAAGAAGCGGTTGTAGCCCTCGTCCTCTTCCATGTAGCCGATGGTGTAGATGTGCACCATCAGCGAGACGAAGGTCACCACGCACATCATCATGGCGGTCAGGCCGTCGATCAGGAAGCCGACCTCCATCTTGAGGCCGCCCACCACCATCCAGGTGTAGAGCGTCTCGTTGAAGCGCGCGCCGTCCATGGCCACGCTCTTGAGCGTCATGGCCGAGAGAATGAAGGCCAGCAGCACGCCAAGGATGGTGAGCGAATGCGACAGGCGCCGGCCGATCCAGTTGCCGCCGAATTTGGTGCCAAGGACGCCAGCCAGTATGGAGCCGACCAATGGCGCCAGCGGCACGGCCAGCAGGGTGGATGCAGAAAGGGTTTGACTCATCTTCTTGTACCTTGATGAACCGGCGGGTTCAGCCCTTGAGCGTGTTGAGTTCGTCCACGTTGATGCTGGACTTGTTGCGGAACAGCAGCACCAGGATGGCCAGGCCGATGGCCGACTCGGCCGCTGCCACGGTGAGAATGAAGAACACGAACACCTGGCCGTGCATGTCGCCCAGATAGTGCGAGAAGGCCACGAAGTTCAGGTTGACCGCCAGCAGCATCAGCTCGATGGCCATCAGCAGCACGATCAGGTTCTTGCGGTTCAGAAAGATACCCACCACTGCCAGCGCAAACAACATGGCGCCGAGCGTGAGGTAATGTCCGAGTGTCAGGGTCAGGGTCATGCCTTGTTCTCCTCAGGCGCAGCCTCGGCGACAGGCGCCGGGCGTGTGGGGTCGAGCTTGACGATATGGAGCCGGTCGCCAGCGCGCACGCGCACCTGCTCGGACGGGTCGATGGTCTTGGTGTCCTTGCGCGCGCGCAGGGTCAGGGCGATGGCGGCAATCATGGCCACCAGCAGGATGACGGCCGCCACCTGCACCGGGTAGACGTACTGGGTGTAGAGCAGCTTGCCCAGCTCCTTGGAATTGGAGACTTCCAGCAGCGGCTGGCCGATGACCTGAGCCACGCGCGGCTCTTCCGAGACGCGGAACCCGGCCATCAGCACCATGGCCATTTCGAGCACAACCACGGCGCCCAGGGTGACTGCCAGCGGAAAATGCTTCCAGAAGCCTTGGCGCAATGCGTCGATCTTGATGTCGAGCATCATGACCACGAACAGGAACAGCACCATCACCGCACCGAGGTAGACCAGCACCAGCGTGATGGCGAGGAACTCGGCCTTGAGCAGCAGCCAGATGGCCGAGGCCTGCGAGAAGGACAGCATGAGGAAAAGCACGGCATGCACCGGGTTGCGCGCCGTGATGACCCGGAAGGCCGCAAACAGCAGCACTAGCGAGAACAGATAGAAGAAACCAGTCTTGACGTCCATGGGTCGATCTTTGTGAGGTTCTGTGGGACAGTCTTCAGCGGTACTTGGCATCGGCCGCCTTGGCCGCAGCGATCTCGTTTTCGTAGCGGTCGCCCACGGCCAGCAGCATGTCCTTGGTGAAGTACAGGTCACCGCGCTTTTCGCCGTGGTATTCGAAGATATGGGTCTCGACGATGGAGTCGACCGGGCAGCTTTCCTCGCAGAAACCGCAGAAGATGCACTTGGTCAGGTCGATGTCGTAGCGCGTGGTGCGGCGGCTGCCGTCGGCCCGCACATCGGACTCGATGGTGATGGCCATGGCCGGGCAGACCGCTTCACACAGCTTGCAGGCGATGCAGCGCTCTTCGCCGTTGTCATAACGGCGCAGCGCATGCAGGCCGCGAAAGCGCGGCGACAGCGGCGTTTTTTCTTCCGGGAACTGCACCGTGACCTTGCGGCGGAAGGCGTAGCGGCCGGTCAGGGCCATGCCCTTGAAGAGCTCCACCAGCATGAAGCTCTTGATGAAGTCTTTGAAGGAGAAGGTTGAAGCGGTAACGGTGGTCATAGTCCTGCTCCTCGGCTGCCGCTGGGCCGTCCCAAGGCAGACGACACCCCCTCGGGGGGCAGCGAATACACGAAGTGATGAGCGTGGGGGCGCATGTTCAATTCCAGATATTCCACGGCGTCTGCATCCAGATGCCGACGATGAGCAGCCACACCAGGGTGACCGGGATGAAGATCTTCCAGCCCAGACGCATGATCTGGTCATAGCGGAAACGCGGGAAGGTGGCGCGAATCCAGATGAACATCGAGACCACGACAAAGGTCTTGGCGCCCAGCCAGATCCAGCCCGGGATCCAGTTGAACAGCGCGCTGTCGATCGGGGACATCCAGCCGCCGAGGAACATGATCACCGCCAGGATGGACACCAGCCACATGCTGGCATATTCAGCCAGGAAGAAGATGGCGAAGCCCATGCCCGAGTACTCGACCATGTGGCCGGCCACGATTTCGGCTTCGCCTTCCACCACGTCGAAGGGGTGGCGGTTGGTCTCGGCGACACCGGAGATCAGGTAGACCATGAAAATCGGCAGCAGCGGCAGCCAGTTCCACGACAGGAAGCTCAGACCCATGTCGCTGAAATAACCCTTGCCCTGCCCTTGCACGATGTCGGTCAGATTCATGCTGCCCGACACCATCAGCACCACCAGGAAGCAGAAACCCATGGCGATCTCGTAGCTCACCATCTGGGCCGAGGCGCGCAGCGCGCCGAGGAAGGCGTATTTGGAGTTGGAAGCCCAGCCGGCAATGATGACGCCATAGACCTCGATCGAGGTGATGGCCATGATCAGCAGCAGGCCGGCATTGACGTTGGTCAGCGCCACGTCCGGCCCGAAGGGGATCGCCACCCAGGCGGCCAGCGCCGGCATGATGGCCATGATCGGACCGAGGCGGAACAGACCGCTGCTGGCCGCCGAAGGCTGGATGATTTCCTTGGTCAGCAGCTTGAGCGCGTCGGCGATCGGCTGCAGCAGGCCGAAGGGGCCCACCCGGTTGGGACCGAAGCGCACCTGCATGAAGCCCAGCAGCTTGCGCTCCCACAGCGTCAGGTAGGCCACGGCACCCATCAGCGGCGCGAGCACCACCACGATCTTGAGCAGGATCCAGATCACAGGCCAGGCCATCGCGGTCCACCAGTTGGCGGCCAGCAGGTTCAGGCCGCCGTTGTACAGCGCATCGATCATGCTGCCACCCCTTCTTCACGCGCAGCACGCGCATCGGCCGTCAACTGCAGCGATGGCGCACGACGGACCAGGCCGTCAAGTTGGTAGATCGAAGCCACCACCGGTTCGTCCGCCGAGGCGCTCAGCGTGATGCCGGCCTGGGTGGCATTGGACAGGTTCACCGGCGTGGCCGTTGCCGCGGCCAGCACTTCCTGCGAGGTTTCGAATTCGAAGCCCGGCAGACCGAGCAGATTGCCCAGCACGCGCAGCACCTTCCAGGCCGGACGGGTCTCGCCCAGCGGCTTGACCACGGCATGGAAACTCTGCAAGCGGCCTTCGGCGTTGGCGAAGCTGCCCGAGGTTTCGGTGAACGGCGCGATCGGCAGCAGCACATCGCTGAAGGCCAGGTTGGTCTTGAACGGGCTCAAGGTCACCACCGTGTCAACCTTGCTCAGGCCCTCGGCCGCCTTCTGGCCGGCAGCGGAGTCGAACTCGGGTTCGGTGTTGAGAAGAATGGCAGCCTTGAGGCCACCAGCCAACATCTGCGCAGCGTTCAGGCCGCCCGTCTGCGGCTGGGCCTTGACCCACTGTGCGCCCACGGTATTGGCGGCTTCGGTGAGATAACCCACGGTCGCGCCGGTCTGCGCTGCGATCCAGTTGGCCAGGGCCAGCAGGCTGGAAGCGTTGGCGTGGTGCGCCGCCGCGTTGCCCAGCAAGATAGCCTTGCGCTCACCGCCGAGTAGCGACTTGGCAATGGCTTGCGCTTGCGGTGTGGCCTGGCCGGCAGCCGGTGCGCTCACGCCTTTTTCAGCGGCAATCGCGGCCGCCACGTCAGCCAGCGACTGGCCCCAGGCCGACGCTTCGGCCACGACAGCGTTGGCCACGCGCATGGCCCAGGCATCGGCATCCTTGAACAGGGCCTTGGACGTGATGGCGTTGACAGCGGCGCCATGGCGCACGGCTTGGCGAATGCGCTGGGCGAACAGCGGATGGTCCTTGCGCAGGTTGGCGCCGACCACCAGCACGCGCTGGAGCTGGGTCAGGGATTCAATCGAGGTCCCGAGCCAGTGAACGCCTTCGCTCTTGGCGAATTCGGCCTGGCGCAGGCGGTGGTCGATGTTGTCGCTGCCCAGGCCGCGCAGCAGCGCGCCGGCCAGGTACAGCTCTTCGAGCGTGCTATGCGGGCTGACCAAGGCGCCGATGCTGCTGGCGCCATGCTCGGCCTGGATATGCTTGAAGCTCTTGGCCACGTATTCCAGCGCCGTCTGCCAGTCGACGGTTTTCCACTCGCCGCCGTGCTTGATCATGGGCTGGGTCAGGCGCTCCTGGCTGTCCAGCGCTTCGTAGGAGAAGCGGTCGCGGTCGGCGATCCAGCACTCGTTGACGGCTTCGTTTTCCAGCGGCACGACACGCATGACCTTGTTGTTCTTGACCTGCACGATCAGGTTGGCGCCGGTGGAGTCGTGCGGGCTGACCGATTTGCGGCGGCTCAGCTCCCAGGTACGGGCCTGGTAGCGGAACGGCTTGCTGGTCAGCGCGCCGACCGGGCAGATGTCGATCATGTTGCCGGACAGTTCGGAATCGACCGAGTGGCCGACGAAGGTCTCGATCTCGGAATGCTCGCCGCGGTGCGACATGCCCAGCTCCATGACGCCGGCCACTTCCTGGCCGAAGCGCACGCAGCGGGTGCAGTGGATGCAACGGCTCATCTCTTCCATCGAGATCAGCGAACCGACATCCTTGTGGAACACGACGCGCTTTTCCTCTTCATAACGCGAGGAGGAGGCACCGTAGCCGACGGCCAGATCCTGCAGCTGGCATTCGCCGCCCTGGTCGCAGATCGGGCAGTCCAGCGGGTGGTTGATGAGCAGGAACTCCATCACCGACTTCTGCGCCTTGACTGCCTTGTCGCTCTTCGTGCGCACGACCATGCCCTGCGTCACCGGTGTGGCACACGCTGGCATGGCCTTGGGCGCCTTTTCCACGTCGACCAGGCACATGCGGCAGTTGGCCGCGATGCTGAGCTTCTTGTGGTAGCAGAAATGCGGAATGTAGGTGCCGGATTTCTCGGCCGCATGCATGACCATGCTGCCTTCCACCACCTCCACCTTCTTGCCATCGAGTTCGATTTCAACCATGTTCGTGTGCTCGGGGTATAGGACTCAGACGTAGGCCGGGACCATGCAGGTCTTGTGCGCTACGTGATGTTCGAATTCGTGCCGGAAATGCTTGATCATGGCGCGCACCGGCATCGCCGCGGCGTCGCCCAGCGCACAGATGGTGCGGCCCTGGATGTTTTCTGCCACGTTGTCGAGCAGGTCCATGTCTTCGGGACGACCGTGGCCGGTCTCGATCCGGTCGACCACGCGCGACAGCCAGCCCGTGCCCTCGCGGCAGGGCGTGCACTGGCCGCACGACTCGTGCATGTAGAAGTACGAGAGGCGTTGCAGCGACTTGACCATGCAGCGGGTCTCGTCCATCACGATCACCGCGCCCGAGCCCAGCATGGAGCCGGCCTTGGCGATGGAGTCGTAGTCCATCGTGCATTCCATGATGATGTTGGCCGGCAGCACCGGCGCCGAGGAGCCGCCGGGGATCACGGCCTTGAGCTGGCGACCGCCGCGCACGCCGCCGGCGAGTTCGAGCAGCTTGGCAAAGGGCGTGCCCATCGGGATCTCGTAGTTGCCCGGGCGCTCGACGTCGCCGCTGATCGAGAAGATCTTGGTGCCGCCGTTGTTGGGTTTGCCGCACTCCAGGTAGGCCTGGCCGCCGTTGCGGATGATCCAGGGCACAGCCGCGAAGGTCTCGGTGTTGTTGATGGTGGTGGGCTTGCCGTACAGGCCGAAGCTGGCCGGGAACGGCGGCTTGAAGCGCGGCTGGCCCTTCTTGCCTTCGAGCGACTCCAGCAGTGCGGTTTCTTCGCCGCAGATGTAGGCGCCGAAGCCGTGGTGCGCATGCAGCTGGAAGCTGAAGCTGCTGCCCAGGATATTGTTGCCCAGCAGGCCGGCGGCGCGCGCCTCTTCCAGCGCCGCTTCGAAGCGTTCGTAGACCTGGAAGATCTCGCCGTGGATGTAGTTGTAGCCGACCGTGATGCCCATGGCGTAGGCCGCGATAGCCATGCCTTCGATCACGATGTGCGGGTTGTACATCAGGATGTCGCGGTCCTTGCAGGTCCCCGGCTCGCCCTCGTCGGAGTTGCACACCAGGTACTTCTGGCCCGGGAACTGACGCGGCATGAAGCTCCACTTCAGGCCGGTGGGGAAGCCGGCGCCGCCGCGGCCGCGCAAGGAAGATTCCTTGACGGTGGCAATCACCTGGTCTTGCGTCATCCCCGCCATACCGGTTTCGGGGTTCGGGGCCGAACCGTCCTTGCCGAGGATCTTGCGCAAGGCCTGGTAGCCGCCGCGCGCCTCGTAGTCCTTCAGGCTCCAATTGCTGCCATTCAAGCCAGCATAGATCTGCGGGTTGATGTGACGGTCGTGGAAACAGGTCTGGACGCCGGTGGCGGCAAACTGGGACAGGATTTTTTCAGCCGACATCATTTGCTCTCCGCTGACTTCAGGCCGTCGACCAGCTGATCGAGCTTGTCATTCGACATGAAGCTGCACATGGTGCGGTCGTTGACCAGCATCACCGGCGAATCGGCGCAGGCACCGAGGCATTCGCTCTGCTGCAGCGTGAACAGGCCGTCAGCCGTGGTCTCGCCCATGGCGATGCCCAGCTTGTGCTCCAGGTGCTTGAGTGCCTTGCCACCGTCGCGCAGCTGGCACGGCAGGTTGGTACAGACGTTGAGCTTGTACTTGCCCACCGGCTGCTGGTTGTACATGTTGTAGAAGGTCGTCACCTCGTGCACGGCCATCGGCGCCATGTCGAGGTAGGCGGCGATCTCCGCCTCGCTGTCGGCACTCACATGGCCGAGCTCCTGCTGCACGATGGACAGGCAGGCCATGACGGCCGACTGCTTCTGCTCGGCCGGGTATTTCGCGACCTCTTTGGCGAAGCGCGTCTTGATGGAATCAGAGATCATCGATCAATCTCTCCAAACACGATGTCCAGGGTGCCGATGATGGCCACGGCGTCGGCCAGCATGTGGCCGCGGGCCAGCTCGTCCAGGGTTGCCAGATGGGCGAAACCCGGGGCGCGGATCTTGAGGCGGTAGGGCTTGTTGGCGCCATCGCTCACCAGGTAGATGCCGAACTCGCCCTTCGGGTGCTCGACGGCGGCATAGGCCTCGCCTTCAGGCACATGAAAACCTTCGGTGAAAAGCTTGAAGTGGTGGATCAGCTCTTCCATGTTCGACTTCATGGCCTCGCGCGCCGGCGCTGCCACCTTGTGGTTGTCGGTGATCACCGGGCCGGGGTTGGCGCGCAGCCAGTCCACGCACTGCTTGATGATGCGGTTGGACTCGCGCATCTCCTGCACGCGCACCAGATAACGGTCGTAGCTGTCGCCGGTCTTGCCGAGCGGGACATCGAAGTCCACGTACTCATAGGCGTCGTAGGGCTGCTGCTTGCGCAGGTCCCAGGCGATGCCGGAGCCGCGCAGCATCGGGCCGGTCATGCCCAGGTTCAGCGCGCGCTCGGCCGTGACGACGCCGATACCGACCGTACGCTGCTTCCAGATGCGGTTGTCGGTCAGCAGGGTTTCGTACTCGTCCACGCACTTGGGGAAACGGGCGCAGAAATCGTCAATGAAGTCGAGCAGCGAACCCTGGCGATTGGCATTGAACTCGGCAATCGCCTTGGCATTGCGGATCTTGTTCGCCTGGTACTGCGGCATGGTATCCGGCAGGTCGCGGTAGACGCCGCCCGGACGGAAGTAGGCCGCGTGCATGCGCGCACCGCTCACCGCCTCGTACATGTCGAACAGGTCTTCACGCTCACGGAAGGTGTAGATCAGGATGGTCGAGCTGCCGCAGTCGTTGCCGTGTGAACCCAGCCACATCAGGTGGTTGAGCAGGCGCGTGATCTCGCCGAACATGGTGCGGATGTACTTGGCGCGCAGCGGCACCTCGATGCCCAGCAGCTTCTCGATGGCCAGGCAGTAGGCCTGCTCGTTGCACATCATCGAGACATAGTCCAGACGGTCCATGTAGGGCAGCGACTGGATGTAGGTCTTGCTTTCGGCAAGTTTCTCGGTGGCGCGGTGCAACAGGCCGATGTGCGGGTCGGCGCGCTGCACCACCTCACCATCAAGCTCCAGCACCAGGCGCAGCACGCCGTGCGCGGCCGGGTGCTGGGGACCAAAATTCAGCGTGTAGTTCTTGATCTCGGCCATGATCAGTTCAGGCCTCCGTAGTTGTCTTCACGGATGATGCGCGGCGTGATCTCGCGCGGCTCGATGCTCACCGGCTGATAGACCACACGCTGCTGCTCGGCGTCGTAGCGCATCTCGACATGGCCGGACAGCGGGAAGTCCTTGCGGAAGGGGTGGCCGATGAAACCGTAGTCGGTCAGGATGCGGCGCAGGTCGTCGTGCCCCTCGAACACGATGCCGTAGAGGTCGAAGGCTTCGCGCTCGTACCAGTTGGCGGCACGCCAGACGTCGACCAGCGAGTCGACCACGGGGAAGTCATCATCGGCGGCAAACACCTTGAGGCGCAGGCGCTGGTTCAGGCTGACCGACAGCAGGTGCGACACCACGCAAAAGCGCAGGCCTTCCCAGCGGCCATCCCCATAGGCGGAATAGTCGACGCCACAGAGATCGATCAACTGTTCGAAGCGGCAGCCCGGCGCGTCGCGCAGGATCTGCGCCGCAGCCAGGTAGTCGGCAGCAGCCACTTCAACAATGACTTCACCCAGACGGACATCGATGCGACGCACCTTGCCACCCAAAGCGGCAGCGACGGTGTCCTTGAGAGCTTCGGGATTCACAGCAATAGCAGTCATCAATGATTCCTCAGACGCGCGCGATGGTCTGTGTACGGCGGATTTTCTGCTGCAACTGGATGATGCCGTAGATCAGCGCCTCGGCCGTGGGCGGGCAGCCCGGCACATAGACGTCGACCGGCACGATGCGGTCGCAGCCGCGCACCACCGAGTAGCTGTAGTGGTAATAGCCGCCGCCGTTGGCGCAGGAGCCCATGGAGATGACCCAGCGCGGCTCGCTCATCTGGTCGTAGACCTTGCGCAGCGCCGGCGCCATCTTGTTGCACAGCGTACCGGCCACGATCATCAGGTCGGACTGGCGCGGACTGGCACGAAACACCTCGGCGCCGAAACGGCCGATGTCATAACGCGCTGCCGCGGCATGCATCATCTCGACCGCGCAGCAGGCCAGACCGAAGGTCATGGGCCAGAGCGAGCCGGTCTTGGCCCAGTTCACCACCGTGTCGTAACTGGTGGTGATAAAGCCCTCTTTCATCACGCCTTCAATCATGGCATCAGCCCTCTTGAAATCTGCTTATTTCTATTCCCAGTCCAGGGCGCCTTTTTTCCACTCGTAGACAAAACCCACGACCAGAATGCCCAGGAACACCACTGCCGCCCAGAAGCCGACCGCCCCCACCTCCTTGAGCGCCACCGCCCAAGGGAAGAGAAAGGCAATTTCCAGATCGAACAGAATGAAAAGAATGGCGACGAGGTAGTAGCGCACGTCGAACTTCATGCGCGCGTCTTCAAACGCTTCGAAGCCACACTCGTAAGGGGAATTTTTTGCCGCGTCGGGCCGGTTCGGACCGAGGATGTAGCCGAGCACTTGGGGAAGGATGCCTACCGCGATGCCGACCAAGATGAACAGGAGAACGGGAAGGTACTGATCGAGGTTCATCTTGAGATTCTGATCACCGTTTACCCCGTCGGACTGGATCCAACAGGTCTGTTTATGGTGCCGTCGGCGAGACTCGAACTCGCACAGCTTTCGCCACTACCCCCTCAAGATAGCGTGTCTACCAATTTCACCACGACGGCTTGTCTCATGCGCCGGGATTGCATGAGGATTGCGCTTTCCCGACAGCCCTAGAGTTTACCCTGAAAACGCCCCGCATCCCGGTTGACGCGGGTCAACTTCAGAGAATTTACTTGGCCGGAATCTGCGCTGCGCCCGAGGCGGCGGGCGCTGTCTGCACCGGTTCTGCGGGCGCCTGGCTGCCGGGAATCTGCGTCGCCGGACCGGCCGCGCCTTCGGCTGCCGGTGCCGTCACGGCCGCGCGCTCCAGCACACTGCCCGTGCTGGCCGGACGCGTATTGCCGAAGTAGGCCAGCGCCAGCGTGCAGACGAAAAACACGCTGGCCAGCACGGCCGTGGTACGCGACAGGAAGTTGGCGCTGCCGCTGGCACCGAACAGGCTGCCCGAACTGCCGCTGCCGAAGGCCGCACCCATGTCGGCACCCTTGCCGTGCTGGATCAGGATCAGGCCGATCATGGCCAGTGCCGACAGCAGCTGGACCGCCAAGAGAATGGTCAGAACGAGACTCATGTTTACTCCTAAATTCGTAGCAAGCTGCAGCCGTTATCAGTGGGCTGCAGCAATAATGGTCAAAAAGTCCGGGGCCTTGAGCGCGGCGCCGCCGATGAGGCCGCCGTCGATGTCGGGCTGGGCCAGCAGCTGCGCCGCGTTGGCGGCATTCATGCTGCCGCCATAGAGGATGGCAATGCGATCGGACTGCGGCGTGGCCGCCTTCAGTTGTGCGCGCAGCACGGCATGCACGGCTTGCGCCTGTTCCGGCGTGGCGGTCTTGCCGGTGCCGATGGCCCACACCGGCTCGTAGGCCACCACGATCTCGCTGATGCAGTGGCCGTTCAGATGGATCACCGCCGCCAGCTGACGCTTGACGACTTCCTCGGTCTTGCCGGCCTCGCGCTCGGCCAGCGTCTCGCCCACGCAGACGATCGGCGTGACGCCGCCGGCCAGGGCGCGCTGCGCCTTGGCCGCCACCACGGCATCGGTCTCGCCGTGGTACTGGCGGCGCTCGGAGTGGCCGACGATGGCGTAACGCACACCGAACTCCTTGAGCATGGCAGTGGAAATTTCGCCCGTGAAAGCGCCCGCCTCGTGCTGCGACACATCCTGCGCGCCCAGCGCAACCGGGCTGCCCGCCAGCAAGGTCTGGCATTGCGCCAGATAGGCCGAGGGCACGCACACCGCAATGTCGCAGGCCGGCGCATTCAAGCCACCGAGCACGCCCTTGAGCAGCGCTTCGTTGGCCGCCAGGCTGCCATTCATCTTCCAGTTGCCCGCAATCAACTTCCGGCTCATGCTGCACTCCAGGTCAGGACGATCTTGCCCACGTGCTGGTTCGATTCCATCAGGGCGTGTGCCTTGGCCGCACCGCTGCCGGTGGCGTCCGCCGCATCGACCGCAGGGAAGGTGCTATGAATCACCGGCTTGATCTTGCCGGCCTCGATCAACGGCCAGGCATGCTTCAGGCAGGCCTGCGCAATCGCCTGCTTGAAGGCGACCGGACGCGGCCGCAGCGTGGAGCCGGTGATGGTCAGGCGCTTGCGCAGCACCAGGCCGGCATTGAAGCTGCTCTTGGTGCCGCCCTGCACGGCGATGATGACGATGCGGCCATCCTCGGCCAGGCTCTCGACTTCGCGCGCAACGTACTCGCCCCCCACCATGTCGAGGATGACGTCGACACCCTTGCCGTCCGTCAGGCGCTTGACCTCGTCCTTGAAGTCCTGCGTCTTGTAGTTGATGGCGTGGTCGGCACCAAGCTTGAGGCAGGCGGCGCACTTGTCGTCGCTACCAGCGGTGACGATCACTATCGCACCCATGGCCTTGGCCAGCTGGATGGCAGTGACGCCGATGCCGCTGGAGCCGCCCTGGATCAACAGCGTCTCGCCCTTTTGCAGGCGGCCGCGGTCGAACACATTGCTCCAGACCGTGAAGAAGGTCTCGGGCAGCGAAGCCGCCTCGACATCGCTCACGCCTTTCGGATACGGCAGGCACTGCGCGATCGGCGCCGTGCACAGTTCGGCATAACCGCCGCCAGCCACCAGCGCGCACACGCGGTCGCCCAGCTTGAGGCCGGCCTGCGCCAGTTCTGCAGCATCGCCGCCCACGACCTCACCCGCCACTTCGAGGCCGGGAATGTCGGAGGCACCCGGCGGGACGGGATAGTTGCCGGTGCGCTGGAACACGTCGGGCCGGTTGATGCCGCT
>MGPC01000031.1 GCA_001797315.1 Curvibacter sp. GWA2_64_110 | reverse complement strand
GGCGTTCTGCTTGACGGTGGAGCTGAGTTCTTCCATCGAGGCCGCGGTTTCTTCCAGCGCGCTGGCCTGGGACTCGGTGCGAGCCGACAGATCCTGGTTGCCCTGGGCGATTTCAGACGAAGCGGTGGAAACGGACTCGGACCCTTCGCGCACACGGCTCACGACCTTGACCAGCGAAGCCTGCATGTCCGACAGGGACTGCAGCACTTTGGACACTTCGTCCTTGCCGCTGATCTGAACCTGACGCGTCAGGTCACCATGCGCCACGGCATCGGACACCTCGACCGCATTGCCGAGTGCGCGCGAAATGCCGCGCACCATGGCCACGCCGATCAACGCGGCAAAGAGTACGCCAGCGACGATCATGGCAATTGAAACGAGCCGGATGGTGTTGTAACGGGCCGTCGCGCTGTCGTATTCCTGCTTTGCTACATCCAACTGCAGTTTCATCAAGGCATTGATGCCATCCTGGACCGGGACATACAGGGGACGGATTTTTTCCGTCATCACCCGGTAGACACCGGTGATGTCGTTGGCGCGCAGCGCCGCGACCGCCGGCTTGAGGCCGTCGTTGACAAAGCGCCCCCGGTCCTCAGCGAATTTCTTGGCCAACGGGGCTTCCTCGGGCGTCAGCGCGGTGGCCATGTAGGCGTCCCAGATTTTCCCGATGGTGGCGATATTGGTCTCGACTTCAGCTACGTCCTTGCTGATTTCCTCCGGTGTCGGATCGATCTGCGAATTGGCAATGGCCAGCCGGTTGCGCAGCAGCAGACGTTGGATGTCAGAGAGTTGCCCCATGGGGGCAGTTCGATCTTCATACACGGTCTTGAGCGCGGCATTGGATTGGGAAATACCCAGCAACCCGATGCCACCAATGATCACCAGCAAGGCGGACAGAATGCTGATCAGGATCGTGAGTCGGGTAGAGATTTTCAGATTGTTCATGAAAGCTTGTTGGATCGGAATATGTGACGCGACAATGGCATCAACCGATATGAAACCGGCCATTTGCCTGATGGCTCGGCCCTACTCAGGTGCCGGCCCATGCACCGTAAAACCGCTCAGCCCAGCGATGAGGAGAGCATGCCCATTTCGGCATTGCTCATGAGGGCGTCCATGTTCATGACGATGAGCATGCGTTCGCCCACATTGGCCAGGCCGGTGATGAAGCGCGCATCGATGGCGGCTTCGAACTGAGGCGCCGGCTTGATGGCCTGGGCCGACAGCGTGACCACGTCGGACACCGAATCCACCACCGCGCCGATGACCGTGCCACGCACGTTGAGGATGATGACCACGGTGAACTCGTTGTACTCGACCTTCTCCAGGTTGAGCTTCATGCGCAGATCAACGATGGGCACGATGACACCGCGCAGGTTGACCACGCCCTTGATGTAGCTCGGCGCATTCACCATGCGGGTCGGCTCTTCGTAGGAGCGGATTTCCTGCACCCGCAGGATGTCAATGGCGTATTCCTCGCTGCCAAGCCGCAGGGTCAGGTACTGGCCGGAAGCCGCCACTGATTGGCCGGCGCTGGACTGTGCGCCACTGTGTTGACTGCTGGAGCGTGCAGCGTTCGTCGTATCCATGGTGTGCGTTCCTTCTAGGCGGAGAGAGGCAAAGTTGTTCCGGATGATACACGTCAGCGCATGGACGGTGAATAAGCGATAAGGCTCGAAATGCGCGTGCAAAACGGTCCTCTTCCCGGCGTGGAAAGCAAAAACGCCCGCAGGAGTTTCCCTGCGGGCGTTTTCATTTGAGGTGGTCCCAGCCCATCAAGGCTCGGCGGGCCACGTACGGCGGCAAGCGGTCAGGCGTTGGCCTTGTTGTAGCTGGCGATGCCGTCCATGATTTCCTTGCGGGCCGACTCCGGGCCTTCCCAGCCCAGCACCTTGACCCACTTGCCGGCTTCGAGATCCTTGTAGTGCTCGAAGAAATGAGAGATGGTCTTCAGGCGCATCGGGTTCAGGTCTTCCGGTTTCTGCCACTGGGTGTAGATCGAGAGGATCTTGTCGGTCGGCACGGCCAGCACCTTGCCGTCTTCGCCGGCTTCGTCCTGCATTTTCAGGATGCCGATGGCGCGGCAGGGCACCACCACACCCGGGATCAGCGGCACGGGGGTGATCACCAGCACGTCCACCGGGTCGCCGTCGCCCGAGATGGTCTTGGGCACATAACCGTAGTTGGTCGGGTAGTGCATGGCCGTGCTCATGAAACGGTCCACGAAAATGGCGCCGGTTTCCTTGTCCACCTCATACTTGATGGGGTCGGCGTTCATCGGGATTTCGATGATCACGTTGAAGGCGTCGGGAACATTCTGGCCGGGGGTCACGTTGTCGAGGGACATGGTTGCTTGACTTTGAGTTAAATCAGAAAAGGATAAGTATTAACCCTGATTTTACTTGCTCCTCACTGACGTCCGGCTGGCAAGGCACTTTTTTCACGTTACAGTCCGCCCGTTGGCCAATCGTCCTGTGTGACCGAAAGTGGTTGAACGCGACGAGGAAGCAACGCATCGGTGGCACCGCCCCCTGCGTTGCCACCCCTTCGCGATCCAACAACACAGGAGATTGATATGACAGGCAACTCAGCGCTGATTCTGGCGCTCGTCTGCGGGCTGATCGCCGTAGCCTACGGCTTCTGGGCACGCAGCTGGATTCTTTCCCAGGACGCCGGCAATGCGCGGATGCAGGAAATTGCAGCCGCCATCCAGACCGGCGCAGCCGCCTATCTGGCGCGTCAGTACAAGACCATCGGCATCGTCGGCGTCATTCTGGCCATCCTGATCGGGGTCTTCCTCGACGGCCAGACGGCCATCGGCTTCGTCATCGGTGCCATGCTGTCGGGCGCCTGCGGCTTCATCGGCATGAATGTGTCGGTCCGCGCCAATGTGCGCACCGCGCAGGCAGCCACCAAAGGCATCGGCCCGGCCTTGGACGTGGCCTTCCGCGGCGGTGCCATCACCGGCATGCTGGTGGTGGGCTTGGGCCTGCTGGGTGTCACGGTGTTCTACTGGTTCCTGGTCGGCAATGGCAACCTGAACGCCAACACCAATCTGGCCAAGCTGCTCAACCCGCTGATCGGCTTTGCCTTCGGCTCCTCGCTGATCTCCATCTTCGCCCGCCTGGGCGGCGGCATCTTCACCAAGGGCGCCGACGTCGGCGCCGACCTGGTGGGCAAGGTCGAAGCCGGCATCCCGGAAGATGATCCGCGCAACCCGGCCGTGATCGCCGACAACGTGGGCGACAACGTGGGCGACTGCGCCGGCATGGCCGCTGACCTGTTCGAGACCTATGCCGTGACGCTGATTGCCACCATGGTGCTGGGCGCCCTGCTGGTGACGGGCGCCGTCGCCAACGCGGTGGCCTACCCGCTGGCACTCGGCGCGGTGTCCATCATCGCCTCCATCATCGGCTGCTTCTTCGTCAAGGCTGCCCCCGGCATGAAAAACGTGATGCCGGCCTTGTACAAGGGGCTGGCAGTGGCCGGCGTGCTGTCGCTGGTCGCCTTCTTCTTCGTCACGCAGTGGCTGATTCCCGACAACGCGATTGCCGCCTCCGGCAGCCAGCTGCGCCTGTTTGGCGCCTGCGCCGTCGGCCTGGTGCTGACCGCCGCCCTGGTGTGGATCACCGAGTACTACACCGGCACGCAGTACGCACCGGTGCAGCACATCGCCCAGGCGTCCACCACCGGCCACGGCACCAACATCATTGCCGGCCTGGGCGTCTCCATGCGTTCCACCGCCTGGCCGGTGATCTTCGTCTGCATTGCCATCTGGGTCGCCTTCAAGCTCGCCGGCCTGTACGGCATCGCCATTGCCGCCACCTCCATGCTGAGCATGGCCGGCATTGTGGTGGCGCTGGACGCCTACGGCCCGATCACCGACAACGCCGGCGGCATCGCCGAAATGGCCGAACTGCCGTCCAGCGTGCGCGACATCACCGACCCGCTGGACGCCGTGGGCAACACCACCAAGGCCGTGACCAAGGGTTATGCCATCGGCTCGGCCGGCCTGGCCTCGCTGGTGCTGTTCGCCGACTACACCCACAAGCTGGAGTCCTTCGGCAAGGTGATCAGTTTCGACCTGAGCAACCCGATGGTCATCATCGGCCTGATCATCGGCGGACTGATTCCCTACCTGTTCGGCGCCATGGCCATGGAGGCCGTCGGCCGTGCTGCCGGTGCGGTGGTGGTGGAAGTGCGCCGCCAGTTCCGCGACATCAAGGGCATCATGGACGGCACGGGCAAGCCCGAGTACGACACCGCAGTGGACATGCTGACCACCGCCGCCATCAAGGAAATGATGATTCCCTCGCTGCTGCCGGTGGTGGTGCCGATCCTGGTCGGACTGGTCCTGGGCCCGGCGGCGCTGGGCGGCCTGCTGATGGGCACCATCGTGACCGGCCTGTTCGTCGCCATCTCCATGTGTACCGGCGGCGGCGCCTGGGACAATGCCAAGAAGTACATCGAAGACGGCCACCACGGCGGCAAGGGCAGCGAAGCGCACAAGGCCGCCGTCACCGGCGACACGGTGGGCGACCCCTACAAGGACACCGCCGGCCCGGCCGTCAACCCGCTGATCAAGATCATCAACATCGTGGCACTGCTGATCGTGCCGCTGATGATGAAGTTCCACGGCGGCTAAGCTGCCGGCATTCGCGGGCGTCATGCCTGCGTCCATCAAGGCCCGCTTCGGCGGGCTTTTCCTTTGCTACTCTTTTGATAGCTGCTTGCGCTGGTGTGACGCGACAAAACGTCATAAACTTGCCTCAGATTACGTGATACCCGACATGACTACCCTCGTTGTCCGCCGCCTGCTGATCGATCTGGAATCCCCCGTCGCGCGCCACTGGTTTGCCGGCGACCCGTTCCGCACGGCCTTCTTCAACGCCCTGTCCATGAGTTTCCCCGTGGGCGAGCAGTTCTTCATCGACTCGGTGCGCCAGGGGCTGGCCGCCCTGCCACCCGAGGCGCAGGCACACTGGCATGAGGAAGTCCAGGGCTTCATCGGCCAGGAGGCCACCCACCGCCGCATCCATGCGCTGTTCAATGCGCAAATCGAAAAGCATGGCCTGGTCAACGCCTGGGAGCCGCGCGCCCGCGAACGCCTCCAGCAGCTCGATGGCCTCGACCCGCGCCATGCCCTGGGCATCACGGCCGCCAACGAGCATTTCACCGCCATCCTGGCCGAGTGGCTGCTCGGCCACCCCGACCTGCTGCAGGGCGTCGAGCCGCGCCTGCAAACCCTGTGGCTGTGGCACAGCGCCGAGGAGGCCGAGCACAAAACCACCGCCTTCGACCTGTACCGGGCGCTCAGCGGCAACGAAGCATGGCGCCGCACCTGGTTCCGCCGCGTCACGCTGATTTTTGTGGCCGACACCCTGCGCCAGACCCTGCACAACCTGAAGCGCGACCAGACGCTGTGGCACTGGCACACGGCCACGAGTGCCCTGCGTTTCTTCTTCGGCCGCCACGGCCTGGTGCGGCAGACATTCAAACCCTGGCGCGCCTACCTGCGGCCAGGCTTCCACCCCAGCCAGCTTGGCAGCCCCCTGTCCGCGCGCTGGCTGCAGGCCAATGCCGCTGAGTTCACCCTGGTCGGCGCCCCTGTCAAGCCCGAGTTGCGCCACTGATACAGCGCAGCGACCGTTGGTCGCCCGCCGCCCCCGCACTCCTTGCCCGATGGCCGATTCCCTTACACTGGAGCCATGTCGGACAGACCCGGGACACATCGGGCTGAGCCAGCCAAGACACCCAGGGGGAACATGGAGATGTTCGGATTTCTGAAAATCGGACGTGCCGGGCGAGCGCGTCAGGATGACGCCGCAGCGGATTTCGCGTCCCTGCCGTCATCCTCCGCACCGCTCAGCACCCAGCAACACACGGCCACCCACCGCGAGTTGGTGCGGGTTGTGCTGCGCGACACCTTGCGCATGAACGGCGTCCCCCCGGAATGGGTGGGCTGCGAAATCCTGACCCGCTCACGCAACGCCGACAAGGTTGTCCTGCAGATCCAGCTGCTGATCCACCATTGGCACGAGGGACTGCTGCGCTACGCACCGCTGATCCAGCAGCAGCTGTTGCAGGCGCTGCAGCGTTTCGATCCGGCCTCCGACCATTCCCGGCATGCGGTGGTCTGGCGATTTTCCCCGGCTTGCCAGTGTCCCCACACGGCCATGCCGGAACCCGGCTACTGGACTGCCGCCTCGCCTGATACCGCCAAGTCAAGGTTCACGCTTCCGCTCTCGGACCAGGACGACCTTGACAACGGTTTCGCACCCACCCAGCAAGGCAGTTGGCGCTAAATCCTCGCCCCGTCACCGCGACACTCGCGGCCCGGCCGGCCAAGTCATGGACTTGAGCTACCATACCGGTGCTTCACCCCTGCCCTAGATGATCGCCGGAGAGACCGTTGAAAATTCTCGTCGTTGACGACCATGCCTTGGTTCGCGAAGGCCTGCGCCAAGTCCTCAAGGGACTTGACAGCGACGTTGACGTGCTGGAAGCCGGGTCATGCAGCCGCGCCTTTGAACTCGCGGGCCAGCATACCGACCTGGATCTGGTCCTGCTGGACTACCACCTGCCCGACATGAATGGCCTGGAGGCCCTCGATGTCTTTGCGTGCCAGCACCCGGAACTGCCCATCATCGTCCTGTCCGGCTCGGTCAATCCGCGTGTCATGCGCCAGGTCCTGAGCAAGGGGGCCGCCGCCTTCCTCACCAAGTCCGGCATGAGCGATGAGCTGCTCTCGGTCACCCGCCTGGTGCTGGCCGGCGACGTCTATGTGCCGCCGGAGCTGATGGCGGCTTCGGCCGGCACCCCGGCAACCGAACTGCCGGCCGAGTCGACCGCCCCCCAGTTCACGCCGCGCCAGGAAGAAGTGCTGTCTCTGCTGCTCGACGGTTACGCCAACAAGGAAATCGGCCGCATGCTCAGCCTGTCCGATGAAACCGTCAAGAACCACGTGACGGCCATCCTGCGCGGCTTCGGCGTGACGACGCGCACCCAGGCGGTGCTGGCCGCCAATCGCCATGGCTACACGCGTGCCGACACCTCCAGCGCCGATTGAAGCGGCGATGGGAACCAACACCCCCTAAACCGCCCCCGGCATGCCGTCGCCATGCGCCAGACGGCGCAGCAGGGTACGCAGCTTGGCCGGCCGCACCGGTTTGTGCAGCAGGGGCAGGCCGGCGTCGCGGCAAGCCTGCATCAACGCCGGATCGGTATCCCCGCTCATGAGACAGGCCGGCAACTGGCGTCCCAGGACCGTGCGCAGGCGATGGAGCGTCTCCATGCCGCTCTCGCCATTGCGCAGCCGGTAGTCGCTGAGGATGACCTGCGGTTCGAACGTGGCGGGAACGGCCGACAATGCGCCCTGCAGCCCTTCAACGGCGACCACGGTACAGCCCCAGGACTCCAGCAAGCCGGAAAGTGCCTGCGCCGAGGCACTGTCGTCCTCAATGACCAGCACCTGCAACCCGTTCAACTCACCGGACGGCATGATGTCAGGCGACGCGAGCGTCACCCGCGGGTTACCGGGTAATGCGGTGGGAATCTCGATGCTGAAGCGCGTCCCCCGCCCGGGAATGGATTTCAGCCGCAGCGGGCAGCCCAGCAGCTTCGCCGTACGGTCAACGATGTTCAGCCCCAGACCCAGCCCCTTGTTGCGGTCGCGCTCCGGGTTCGCGATCTGGAAAAACTCCTTGAAAATGTCCTCCTGGTGCTCGGAGGGAATGCCGATGCCGCTGTCCCAGACTTCGATACGCAAGTGGCTGCCGCCGCGACTTGGGCGGCACGCCACCAAGACGCCGCCCTGGCGCGTATAGCGCAAGGCGTTGCTCACCAAATTCAGCAGGATGCGGCTGAGCAGGATCGGATCGCTCATCACCCAGGCCTGGCTCGGGCGCATGCGCAAGCGCAGTCCCTTTTCCGCGGCAACCGGCATCAGACTGCTGCGCAGCGGCTCCAGCAACTCCGCCATCGGGAACGCCCGCAGATTGACTTTGACGGCATCGGCATCGAGCCGGGAGATGTCCAGCAGCGCATCGAGCAGGTCCTGCATGGCGCGCACCGAGGCCTCCAGATTGACAATCAGATGCCGGGTTTCCTCGTCATGCGGCAGTTGCGCCAGCCGCGCCACGAACATCCCCAGGGCATGGGTCGGCTGACGCAGGTCGTGGCTGGCTGCCGCCAGAAAACGTGATTTGGCCAGTGTGGCGGTCTCGGCCTCCTCCTTCTTTTCACGCAACTCCAGCGTCGCCAGGTCCACCCGCCGCTCCAGTTCGTCGCGCCCTTGTTTCAGGCGCTCAGCCATCTGGTTCAGGCCCTGCTGCAAGTCACGCAGCGGGTCGTCCGGCTGCACCTCCCCGCGCGCCGAAAGCTCCCCGCGTCCGAGACGCTCGATCATGTCGGACACCCGCAGAATGGGGCCGATCACGCCCCGTCCGATGCGCACCGCCAGGAAACCGCCGAACAGCAAGCCGCCCAGCGTCACCGCCAAACCGGCCATCAGCATGTCGCGCTCGCGGGACACCACGGCCTGGCGCGACATCTCGATCACCACATGGCCAAGCACCTGGGGCGTATCCTTGGCACTTGGCCGGCCCCCATCGAACAGGTCGTCGAGCCGGACTGGCGTCGCCGTCACCGGCTGGACCAGCATGTCGTGGCGTGTGGTTTCATCGTTCCACTCGCTCTCGCTGTCACCCAGCAGCGGCAAGCCGGCATAACCGGCCTTGCCGGCCCGGGCCAGCACACCGCCCAGGGCATCCTGAATCACCACCGAACGCACATCCGGCTCGCGCAGGACGCCTGCCGCAATCGCCTGCAAATTGCTGATGTTGCCGGAAAACATGCCGTATTCGCTGGCACTGGCCACCTGGCGTGCCAGCGACCGGGCACGCTGGCTATGCGCCTCGTCGAGATCGCCAACCCGCCCCAGCAGAAAAACGGCCGAAAGCAAAAATGCCACCAACGTCACCGGCAGCAAGGCAGCCAGCAGCACCCGGTCTCGGATATCGAAGAACTTCATGGCCCCTTCTCCAGACGCCGCAGGCGTTCCGCCAGGGCTTGTGGCTCCAGATTCAAACCCAGCGAACGGGCCACGTGTTCATTGACACTGACGCTGAAGTCCTGCGGGTACTGCGGCATACCGAGCGGCCGCCCCTGGAGAAAACTGCGCGCCATCGTGCCGGCCTGCTGCCCGATCTGGGTCGGCGTCGAATACACCGCCAGCAGGGCACCTGCGCGCACATAGGCCGGGGAAAATGCCAGCATCGGCACCCGGGCACGAAACGAGGTCAGCAGGATGTTCTGGATGCTGCTGCTGTTGTAGATCTGGGGGTCGGCCAACGCCAGCAGCAGGTCCGCGTCATCCAGAATTTTCTTCAGATCATTAAAAACGGGCTCCTGGGGCGCCACTTTGGCACTCACCAGTTTCAGGCCCCGCGTCTCGGCCGCATCTTCCAGTTGCGACCGCTGTGCCAGCGACTCGCCGCCCAACAGCACCCCGATGCGCCGCGCCTGCGGCAGGGCCAACCGGGCCAGATCAAGCTGGCGGGCCAGTGGCTGGTTGAGATAGAGCGCCGTGAACTGGCTGGAAGCCCGGCGGCCGCTATCGCGCAGCACGCGCTCAAAACTCGCAAGTGGCAGCAAAGTGCATAACACCGGCGTCCTGACCTCGCTGCGCGCCAGGACACCCGCGGCATCCAGTCCCAGGGTGATGAACAGGCGAGCGCCCGGCGCGCCTGCAGCACTCCATTCGGCAACCGTCATCTGGTGCACATCGCGCCGCGCCACACCGCCGCGAACCAGCTCAGCCAGCATCGCGTCTGCCGTCTCCTGGTAGGCCGCGCTGCGCTCGCTGCTCACAATGACCACGGCCCACTCCGCTGCGCGGGAGGAAGCCAGCACGCAGAAAAGCAGAAAAAAGAACAACAGCGAGCGCCGCAGCAACAGGGTCATGGATCGGGGCTCAGTTTTCCAGCTTGAGCATCACGTAGGCCTGATGGCGGAAATAGAAGCTGGGCATGAAGTCCTGGTACGACGGGCCCAGGTTCTGTACGACAAATGAGACCTCGCCCCGCCGGTTGCCCAGGCGCAAGGCCTTGGCCAGACGCAGATCGGTACGGCTCATGGCCGGCGCCTGGGCATCGGTACCGGGAAAATGGCTGGCATCCACCTGGTGGTACATCAGACTCGCCTCCATGCCTTGAGGCAGTTTTTGCATGAACATCAATCCCATGCTGTGATAGGGCCGGGCAGGATAAGTGCCGCTGACCGACTGGCTGTTGTCGACCAGGGACTGGTTGAACACCAGCTGCCCGTCGCGCCAGGGCTGCCATTTGAGCTGGTACTCGACCCCATGGATGTTGAAGTTCTCGCCATTTCTGAAATCAACCGCCTGATTGTTGCCGCCACTGCCCGGCAGGGCATAGTTGTACGACTTGATGTAGTCCCTGACATCCTCCTCAAAAACACGCACATCGAGGTTCAGCCCCCATCGGGGGAACTCCCCCAGATAGCCGATCTCGCGCGACAGCACCAGTTCAGGGCCGACATTGCCGCGCGCCACGGTGGTGGAGTCAAGCAGCGTGCCGTTGAGGTAGTAGCGCACATTGCCGGATTTCTCGTACGTACTCGGCGGCCGGATGGCCCGGGTCAGGCCGTAGCGCAGCGTATGGCCTTCGGCAAGATGCCAGTTCAGCATCACACGCGGGGACAGATGATCCCCGCTCATGTTGCCGCGCTCGAACATACCGCCCGCATTGAGCACAAGATCCTTGCGCAGGCGCCACTCGGCATTGCCGAACAAACGCGCAAAGTCCGTCACGAACTCGGCATCGGTGTTGTAGAGCGGACGCGAAACAAGACTCTCGCGCCGCAGCTCCCCGCCCCACACCAGACGCAAGTCGGCGCCCTTGCGCAGGGTGTGTTGCAGCATCAGGTTGTCGTTGCTGGCGCGGCCACCGAAACTGATGGTCACCCCCGCAATCGACCGATAGGGGAATTGGTCTCGGATGGTCTCGGCGGTATGCGAGACCTGAAATGCCAGGTCTTCGTCCGGCCCCAGACTGCGCCGCCAGTCCAGTTGGGCGAAAGAGGTGTCCATCGTGCGTGTCCGTACGTCGTTGCCCGCCTGGTCCGAAAAACCGACGCCGGCGTCGATGACCGACTGTCCGGCGCGCAATTCGACCTGGTCCGCGGGGCCCGCGCGCAAGTCGGCCCGGAAATTGATCCGGTTGACCCGGTCAGGGCCACTGGCGCCGCTCAGGCCATGATCGGCACGACGGTCGGCCGTCAACCGAAAACGCGCCTGGTCATCACCCCAGCCCAGGCGCACCAGCGTATCCTGGATGCCGTTCTCCCCCGAAGCGATCTGGGCCTGCACGCCCTGGGTATCCACCGTGTCCCGCGTCACGATGTTGATGGTGCCGAGAAAGGCGCGCGCACCGTAGGCGGCCGAATTGGAGCCACGCAGCACCTCGATGCGCTCGATGTCCTCGATCGCCACCGTCTGCAGCCCGGCCCCGGTACCGCCCTGCATGTAGGCCGAATAGACGGAACGGCCATCGACCATCACCTGCACATGATTCGAATAGTCGCTCAGGCTGCTGTGGTAGCTGCCCTGCGGCGCGTTGCTCTCGAATGAGGCGCTGACGCGAAAGCCCGGCACCAGGCGCAGCAGGTCGGCCACGTCGCGCGCGCCGCTCATGCGGATCATCTGGCGGTCAAGAATGGTGACCGAACCCGGCGTTTCATCCAGCCGCTGCGGCAGGCGCGATACCGACAGGACAACCGGCACCTCGCCAAGATAGTCCTTCTCGGATACGGCCGCCAGCTCCTGGGCACAGGCCAGCCGGCTCAGGCCGAGCAGGAAGAGTTGGCAATGCAATTGAATCAGACGTTTCAGACAAATCATGGGGTTTCCGGCAACGACGATATTTCTAGGGCTTCCGCCCCCGATTCTGCACAGTCTGCAGGGCCTTCCCGGACAGGCGACAATAAAGGTATGTCCGAACGCGTCATTCCCCTGGTCGACCAGCGTATTCCCACGCTGAACGCCCCTGCCGCCGCCTTTGACCCGGCCAGCCGCATGGCGGCCAATGGCTTGCTGGCCGACCGCCTGGGCCGGCCGCTGCGCGACCTGCGCATCAGCGTCACCGACCGCTGCAATTTCCGCTGCAATTACTGCATGCCGAAGGACATTTTCGACAAGGACTACCCATACCTGCCGCACAGCGCCCTGCTGAGCTTCGAAGAGATCACCCGTGTGGCGCGGCTGTTCGCGGCGCACGGTGTGCGCAAGATTCGCCTGACCGGCGGCGAGCCGCTGCTGCGCAAGAACATCGAAATCCTGATCGAACAGCTCGCCGCCCTGCGCACCGTGGACGGCGAACCACTCGACCTGACCCTCACCACCAACGGTTCGCTGCTGACGCGCAAGGCCCAGGCACTGAAAGACGCCGGCCTGCGGCGCATCACCGTCAGCCTGGACGGACTGGACGACGCGGTATTCCGCCGCATGAACGATGTCGATTTCCCGGTCGCCGACGTGCTGACCGGCATCGAAGCGGCCAAGGCGGCCGGCCTGGGGCCGATCAAGATCAACATGGTGGTCAAGCGCGGCACCAACGAGCATGAAATCCTGCCCATGGTGCGGCATTTCAAAGGTTCCGGCATGGTGCTGCGCTTCATCGAGTACATGGACGTCGGCGCCACCAACGGCTGGCGCATGGACGAGGTGCTGCCCTCGGCCGAGGTCGTCAAGCTGATCCAGGCCGAGATGCCGCTGGTACAGCTGGAACCCAGCGCCCCCGGTGAGACCGCCGAGCGCTGGGGTTTCGCCGACGCTGAAGGCAACCACGACGCGGCCGCCGGCGAGATCGGCGTCATCAGCAGCGTGACCCACGCTTTCTGTGGCGACTGCAACCGGGCCCGCCTCTCCACCGAAGGCCGGCTCTACCTGTGCTTGTTTGCCACCCAGGGCCACGACCTGCGCAGCCTGCTCCGCGGCAATGCCAGCGATGTCGACATCATCTCGGCCATCGGTCACATCTGGGGCGCCCGCGACGACCGTTATTCCGAGTTGCGCGCCGCCCAGCCGCCCGACACTGGCAACACACCCCAGCGGCGCGTCGAGATGAGCTACATCGGAGGCTAGCGCATGTGGCCCCCACGGTCGCCCACTGTGTGTGACTTCCTGCCCCCCGAGGGGGCCGCATTTTGCCTTGGGACGGCCCGGCGGCAAAACATTGTTTTCCTTGACGAGACTGGTAAATGATTGATACGCAAGAAATTACGGGCCTGATCCTGGCCGGCGGGCGCGGCAGCCGCATGGGCGGCGTGGACAAGGGCCTGCAGAATCTCAACGGCATGCCCATGGCCCTGCACACCCTGCTGCGGCTGCAATTGCAGGTAGGCCAGGTCATCATCAATGCGAACCGCAACCTGGCGGCCTACGAGTCCTTCGGCGTGCCGGTCTGGCCCGATGGGCTGGCCGACTACGCCGGGCCGCTGGCCGGCTTCCTGACCGGGTTGGAGCGTTGTGAGACCCCCTTCCTGGTCACGGTCCCGTGCGACACGCCACGCTTCCCGCTCGACCTGGTGCCACGCCTGGCCGAGGCGCTGGAGCGCGACGACGCCGAAATCGCCATGGCCGCCGCGCCGGAAAGCGGCCAGGATGGCCAGAGCCAGGTGCGCCCCCAGCCGGTGTTCTGCCTGCTGCGGGTGACGCTGCTGGAAAGCCTGGTCGACTTCACCCACAAGGGCGGCCGCAAGATCGACGCCTGGACGGCGGGGCACAAGACAGTGGTCGTACCCTTCGACCTGCCCGGTGACGACCCATTGGCTTTTTCCAATGCCAACACCTTGGCCGAACTCCAGCAACTGGAAAACTCCTGATCACCTGACACTTCGCGCATGAAAACCATCGAGCAGATTGCCGCTGAACTGCAAGGCTATGACCCGCAGGCCCTGAGTGCCGCCGCCGTCAATGAATTTCTCGCCCGTCTGGTGGCACCGGTCACCGACACCGAGGAACTCGGCATCTTCGAAGCGCTGGACCGCGTGCTGGCGCAGGACGTGATCTCGCCGGTCAGCGTGCCGCCGCACGACAACTCGGCCATGGACGGCTATGCCTTTGACGGCAGCCAGCTGCGTGCTGGCGAAACGCTGACCTTGACCCCGGTTGGCACGGCGCTGGCCGGCAAGGCCTGGCAAGGCACCGTGAGCGCCGGCCAGTGCGTGCGCATCATGACCGGCGCCATCATGCCGGCCGGCCTGGACACCGTGGTGCCGCAGGAGTTCGTCAAGGCCGAGGGCGATGCCATCACCCTCCCCGCCGGCCTGCTGCAGCCGGGCGACAACCGCCGCTTCATGGGCGAAGACGTCATGCAGGGCCGGCCAGCGCTACAAAAAGGGGAGCGCCTCACGCCCGCCGCCCTTGGCCTAATGGCCAGTTTGGGCATCAAAACCGCACGGGTGGCACGCCGGCTCAAGGTCGCCTACTTCTCCACTGGCGACGAAATCCTGAGCCTGGGTGAGGCGCCGCGCGAAGGCGCCGTGTATGACAGCAACCGCTACACCGTGTTCGGCCTGCTGACCCGCCTGGGCTGCGAGGTGATCGACTTCGGCGTGGTGCGTGACGAGCCGGCGCTGCTGGAAGCCGCCTTCCGCCGTGCGGCCGATGAGGCGGACGCCATCATCACCAGCGGCGGCGTCAGCGTGGGCGAGGCCGACTTCACCAAGACCATGATGAAACAGCTCGGCGACGTCGCCTTCTGGCGCATCGCCATGCGCCCGGGCCGGCCGATGGCGGTGGGTCGCATCGGTAAATCGGTGCTTTTTGGTTTGCCCGGCAACCCGGTGGCCGTGATGGTGACCTTCCTCGCTTTCGTGCGCCCGACCCTGCTGCAGATGATGGGCTGCAGCGGCAAGGCACCGCCGCTGCTGCGGGCGCGCAGCGCGGAAGCCATTCGCAAGAAGCCGGGCCGCACCGAATACCAGCGCGGCACGGTGATCTACGGCGCCGACGGCAGCCTGCAGGTGCGTACCACCGGCAACCAGGGTTCCGGCGTGCTCAGTTCCATGGTGCAGGCCAACGGCCTGATCGTGCTGCACCACGACCAGGGCAATGTGGCCGCGGGCGATGAAGTCGACGTGATGATGTTCGACGGCGTGATCTGAAACTCAGATTCAGATCCGGCGCGAACCCCACTTCAGCAGCTCAAACCACACCAGGCTCGCACCGGCGGCAACCAGCGCCAAGGCCAGCAACCCGACTGGCAACGCCGCCATGTGCAGCACCCGGGCCAGCGGTGGCAAGTAGAGTGCCAGCGCCAGCAGCCCCAGCGTCAGGCCGCAGACCCACCACAGGGTGCGGTTGGGCACCTTGAGCGAAGCCAGCAGACCGCCCGGACCGGCGCGGTTGGAGAAGATCAGCGCCAGATTGCCCAGCACCAGGGTGGTGAACGAAAGCGCCCGTGCCTGGGTCTCGCCCAGATGATGGGCGCCCCAGACTTGCGCCCCCATCACCACCGCCAGCACCCCCAGGCCGTGCAACAGGGCCAGCAGCAGGGTGCGGCCGGCGAACAGCGGTGCCTGCGGGTCGCGCGGCGGACGTTGCATGACGTCGCTGTCGGCAGGCTCGTTTTCGAACACCATGGAACAGGCCGGGTCGATCGCCAGCTCCAGCAACGCGATGTGCATGGGGTACAGCACGATCGGCCAGCCCAGCAGCAGTGGCAACAGCGCCATGCCGGCAATCGGCACATGCACTGCCAGGATGTAGGACATGGACTTGCGCAGGTTGTCGAAGATGCGCCGCCCCAGCCGCACGGCGCGCACGATGGAGGCAAAGTTGTCGTCCAGCAGCACGATGGCCGCCGCTTCGCGCGCCACGTCGGTGCCGCGCCCGCCCATGGCCACGCCCACGTGCGCGGCCTTGAGCGCCGGCGCATCATTGACGCCGTCACCGGTCATGGCCACCACCGCGCCATCGGCCTGCAAGGCCTGCACGATGCGCAGCTTCTGTGACGGCGCAATGCGCGCGCAGATGCTCACCGTGCGCAGGCGCCGCTGCAGTTCGGCATCGCTGAGGCTGGCCATCTCATCGCCGCTCAGCACGACCTCGGCCGGCAGGCCGGCCCGGCGGGCAATGGCTTGCGCGGTCACCGGATAGTCGCCGGTGATCATCACCACCCGGATGCCAGCGGCATGGCATTCGTGCATGGCCTGCGGAATTTCCTCGCGCAAGGGGTCAGCCAAACCGAGCAAGCCAACGAATTCGAAATTGAAGTCATGCTCCTGCGCTGGCCAGGGCGGCCCGGCAAAACGCGCACGCGCCACCGCCAGCACGCGCAGGCCGCGTGCCGCCATGGCATCGGCCGCCACCTGAATGGCCTGCTGGCGCACGGCATCCAGGTGGCACAGATCCATGATGGCTTCTGACGCCCCCTTGGCTGCCACCACGTGAGCCTCGCCCTCCACCGCCTTCCAGACCCGCGCCATGGCACGCAGCTCGGGCGTCAGGCCGTACTCTTGCGCCAGCGTCCAGTCGCGATGCAGGTGCTCGGTCTGCGCCAGGAACTGCAGACCCAGGCGATGAAACGCCTGCTCCATCGGATCCACGGGGTCGGCCTGGCTGGCCAGGATGGCGAACTCGACCACGGCATGAAAGTTCTCGGCCAGCTCGGTGCTCTGCACCTCGTCCAGCGCCACATCGCGTCCGTTGGCATACAGGTGCGCCACGCGCATGCGGTTGACGGTCAGGGTGCCGGTCTTGTCCACGCACAGCACCGACGTCGCGCCCAGCGTCTCGATGGCCGCGATGCGGCGCGTCAGCACCTGCTCGCGTGACAGGCGCCAGGCACCAAGCGCCGGCAGCACGGTCAGCACCACCGTGAACTCTTCCGGCAGCATGGCGATGGCCAGGGCAATCCCAGCCAGCAGCGCCTGCAGCCAGTCACCGTGCATGGCCCCCTGGATCAGCACCAGCAGCAGACTCAAGAACAGGCCGATCCAGGCCAGCCGGCGCACCAGCCGGTTGGTCTGCCGGCGCAGCGGCGATTCCTCCGCCTGCACGGTCTGCAAGGCCGTGCCGATCTGTCCCATCTGGCTGCGTGCGCCAGTTGCCGTGACCCGTGCCATGCCTTGCCCCTGTACCACCAGGGTGCCGGCGTAAAGCGTTGCCGACGTCTCCTCGCCAGGGGCGGCAAGCGCCGAACTGGCCCCGGCCAGCTTGCGCACCGGCACCGACTCGCCGGTGAGCAAGGATTCGTCCACCTGCAGTTCACCGCCCGACAGCAACTCGGCATCCGCGGCCACGCGGTCGCCCTCGGCCAGCAGCATGAGGTCGCCGCACACCAGCTCGATACCGGCAATGTGTTGCTGGCGGCCATCACGGATGACGCGGGCACGCGGGCTGGACAGGTCACGCAGGGCCTGGATGGCGCGCTCGGTCTTGCCTTCCTGGTACAGCGTGAGCCCCAGCACCACCAGCACCATCACCGCCAGGCTCAGGCTTTCCTGCAAGTCCCCCAGGACCAGGTACAGACAGGCCGCGACCAGCAGCAGTGCGAACATGGGCTCGCGCACGGTCTCCACCACGATGTGGCGCCAGGTACGGGCACCGCCGCCAGGCAAACCATTGGGACCGTCTTCTGCCAGGCGCCGGGCCGCCTCGGCACTGTTCAGGCCGGACGCTGTGACCTCATGCGTGATCATGGACGGCCAGAACCTTACTTCGACACCAGTGCTTCGGAGGCCGGCACCTCGTCCGCCACCGCCTGCTTGTTGGCGCCCGGCGCGTGCTGGCGCGCCAGCAGGGTGTACATGGTCGGCACCACGAAGATGGTGAGCAGCGTGCCCAGCGTCATGCCGCCCACGATCACCCAGCCGATCTGGATGCGGCTCTCGGCGCCGGCACCGTGCGACAGCGCCAGCGGCACGGCGCCCAGCACCATGGCGCCGGTGGTCATGAGGATCGGGCGCAGGCGCTGGCTGGCGGCCTTGACCACAGCCTCCAGCATGTCCATGCCCTGCTCGCGCATCTGGTTGGCGAACTCGACGATCAGGATGCCGTGCTTGGTGATCAGGCCCACCAGCGTGATGAGACCGATCTGCGAGTAGACGTTGAGCGAGCCGTTGCTGATCTTGAGCGCCAGCAGCGCACCGATCATGGACAGCGGCACCGACAGCATGATGACGAAGGGGTCGATGAAGCTCTCGAACTGCGCCGCCAGCACCAGGAAGATGAACAGCAGCGCCAGGATGAAGACGATGGTGAGCGAACCCTGCGAACTCCTGAACTCGCGCGAGGTCCCGTTGACGTCCGTCGTGTAACCGGGCTTGAGCACCTTGGCGCCCACCTGGTCGAGGAAGTCGAGTGCCTCGCCCAGCGAGTAGTTGGGCGCCAGGTTGGCGGTGATCGTCACCGCTCGCCGCTGGCTGAAGTGGTTGAGCTCGCGCGGCGCCACCGCTTCGCGCACCTTGACCAGCGAAGCCAGCGGAATCATGGTGTCGTTGCGGCCGCGCACGAAGATGCGCTCGATGTCGTCCGGCGTGTCGCGCCCCAGGGACTGGGTCTGCACGATCACGTCGTACTGGTCGCTTTCGCGCTTGTAGCGCGTCACCGTACGGCCGCCCAGCATGGTCTCGATGGCGCGCGCCACCACGTCGACGCCGATGCCGAGATCGGAGGCCTTCTCGCGATCGACGTCGATCTTGAGTTCGGGCTTGTTCAGGCGCAGGTCCACGTCCGGCGTCAGGAAGCCGGGGTTTTTGCCGATTTCCTCCAGAAACTGGCGCGCGGTCTGGCTCAGGTTCTCATAGCTGTCGGAGGTCAGAATGACAAAGTTGACCGGCCGCTCACGAAAGCCCTGGCCGAGCGAAGGCGGCGTGATGGGAAACGCCGACACACCGGGCAGCGCGTTGATGCGCGGCTGCATCTCGCGCGCCATCTCCAGCGTGGTGCGTTGGCGCAAATCCCAGTCAACCGCGCGCAGGAACACATTCGACTGGCTCACCGTCGGATTGCCCGTGACCACGAAAATGCGGTCGAACTCCTTGTAGCCGCTGCCGATGCGCTCGATCGCGCTGGCGTATTTGTCGGTGTACGCCATGGTGGCGCCGTCGGGTGCATTGACGATGTTCAGGATCACGCCGCGGTCTTCCAGCGGCGCCAGCTCGCGTTTCATGCCGGGCAGGATGGTCCAGATCGCCAGGCCGACACCGACCATCACCAGCAGCACGACCCAGCGCGTCCGCAGCACGCGGCGCAGCAGGTGTTCGTAGCCGTCGGTCAGCGCCGTCAACCCTTTTTCCATCCAGCGATCGAAGAACCAGGGCTTGGCGTTGTGGCGCAGCAGCTGCGAGCACATCATGGGCGAGAGCGTGAGCGCGATGAAACCGGAGACCACCACCGCACCGGCCAGCGCCAGCGCGAATTCGATGAACAGCCGCCCGGTGCGCCCCGGCGTGAAGGCCAGCGGCGCATACACCGCCGCCAGCGTCAGTGTCATCGCCACCACGGCAAAACCGACCTCGCGGGCACCCTTGATGGCGGCGCTGAAGGGATCCAGCCCCTCCTCGATGTGGCGGTAGATGTTCTCCAGCACCACGATGGCATCGTCCACCACCAGGCCGATGGCCAGCACCAGCGCCAGCAGGGTCAGGGTGTTGACGGTGAAACCGGCCAGCGCCATCAGGGCAAAGGTGCCGATCAGGCTGACCGGGATGGTGACGATCGGAATGATGGAGGCCCGCACCGTGCGCAGGAAGACAAAGATGACCAGCGCCACCAGCACCACCGCCTCTGCGATGGTCTTGTAGACATTCTTCACCGAGCGGTCGATGAAGACCGAGTTGTCATTGGCCACGTCGATGCTGATGCCCGGCGGCAGGTCGGCCTTGAGCTTGGGCAGCATCTCGCGCACGCCCCGGCTCAAATCAAGCGGATTGGCGGTGGCCTGGCGGATCACGCCGGCCGAAATCGCCGGC
Source organism: Curvibacter sp. GWA2_64_110 (assembly GCA_001797315.1). GTDB lineage: Bacteria > Pseudomonadota > Gammaproteobacteria > Burkholderiales > Burkholderiaceae_C > Hylemonella. Next base: position 208,165 of record MGPC01000031.1, on the reverse strand, counting down.
CGGCCGTTCAGGCGCACGGAGGTGCGCTCCTCGGCCGCACCCTCTTCGATGCGCGCCACGTCGCGCAGCTTGACCGGAAAACCATTGACGGTCTTGATGACGATCTCGCCGAACTGCGCCGGCGAGCGCAGGTCGGTGTTGGAGGTGACGGAAAACTCGCGCTGCCGGCTCTCGATGCGGCCGGCCGGCACCTCCAGGTTGCTGCGCCGGATAGCGTCCTCGGCGTCCTGGGTGGTGAGCTTGTAGGCCGCCAGCCGGTCCGGGTCGAGCCAGACGCGCATGGCGAACTTGCGCTCGCCGAAGATGCGCACATCGGCCGCCCCGGTGACGGTCTGCAGACGCGGCTTGACAACGCGGTTGACCAGTTCGTTGATTTCCAGTGCATTGAGCGTGTCGCTGGAAAAGGCGAGCCAGATCACCGGGAAGGCATCGGCCTCGACCTTGGCGATCACCGGCTCTTCGATCGCCTGCGGCAGCTTGTTGCGCACGCGTGCCGTGCGGTCGCGCACCTCGGCGGCGGCGGCATCGGCATCCTTCTCCAGGCGAAAACGCACCGTGATCTGGGCCTGCTCGGCGCGCGAGATCGAGGTGATGACGTCCACCGCGTCGATGCCGGCAATCGAATCTTCCAGCGGCTTGGCCACCTGCGACTCCACCACCTCGGCTGAAGCGCCGGCGTAGCGCACGTTGACGGTCACCACCGGCTCGTCGATCTTGGGGTACTCGCGCACCGGCAGCTTGGTGAAGCTGACCGCGCCGATCAGCAGCACCAGCAGCGACAGCACCGTGGCGAACACCGGCCGGCGGATGGCGATTTCAGGCAATTGCATGGGACGCTCCGTGCTTCAGGCCATCAGGGCTTGGCCGGGGCACGCCCGGTGTCGATGACCTTGAGCGCCGCGCCGTCTTTCTGCAGACGCTGCTGGCCCGCGGTCACCACGGTATCGCCCTCGCCCAGGCCGTCGAGAATTTCCACCCGGCCCGGGCGGCGAATGCCGACCTTGACCTCCACCCGCCTGGAAACCAGGCTGTCTTTCTCCGGCCCGTTCACCACCTTGATCACGAACTGGCGGCCGCCCTGCGGCACGATGGCTTCCTCCGGGATGACCAAGGCCCGCTCACGCTCGCCGAACACCGTGGTGACACGGGCGAACATGCCGGGGCGCAGCAGTTGCTGGCGGTTGTCGACGGTGGCGCGCACGGCAATCGAGCGGCCATTGGCATCGATCAGCGGATCGATCGCCTGGATCAGGGCGTCGAAGGTTCGGCCCGGCAAGGCATCGATGTCGACCATGGCCTTCTGGCCCTTTTTCACCTGGGTCTGGAAGCGCTCGGGCAGGCGGTAATCCACATAGACCACATCGATGTCCTCGACGTTGACCATGTCGGTGCCGTCCTTCAGGTAGTCGCCCACGTTGACCGCCCGGATACCGGCGATGCCGTCAAACGGTGCCACGATCTTCAGGCGTGCCGCTGTGGCCTGTGCCAGCGCCAGCTTGGCCTGCGCCACATCCAGGTTGGCAGCGCTCTCGTCCACGGTGCGCTGGCTGATGAAGTTCTGCGCCAGCAGCTCCTGGTTGCGCTTGTGGTTGGCGCGGGCGATCGACAGCTCGGCCTCGCTTTGCTTGACCTGGGCTTGCGGCAACTGGTCGTCGAGCTGCACCAGTAACTGGCCGCGGCGCACGCGATCGCCGTCGCGGAAATTGAGCCGGGTGACGCGGCCGCTGACCTCGGGTCGCAGCACCACACCCTGGCGCGAGCGCAGGCTGCCCACCGCCTGGACATCATCGACCAGCCTGGTGATTTCCACCCGGGCCACCTCCACGGTGACGGGCCGACCGGCGCCAGGGGTGGAAGAAGCCGGGCTGACGACACTGCCCTGGCTGGGTACGGCCTGCGAAGGCGCCCGGTTCTGATACCACCACGCTGCCCCGGAAGCAGCCACGATGCCGACAAGGGCAACGACCGGATAAACGAGTTTGGATGCCATGAACGCTGATGTCTTCTCGTGCAGGAACACTTTTCGAAACAATTTGCCAATGTAGCAGCACCACCGGCATGCGGCGTGCGTGATGTCCCTCGCGAGGCACCCCAAACGGGCAACTTTGCCGGCGCTTTACACAGCGGCAGGACTAGCCCTGCCGCATGGCCTGCTCGACGCCGCGGTTGGCCAGCTCATCGGCACGCTCATTGCCCGGATCGCCGTTATGCCCCTTGACCCAGCGCCACTCGATCTTGTGCCCGGAGGTGGCCACCAGCGCATCCAGGCGCTGCCACAGGTCGACGTTCTTCACCGGCTGCTTGGAGGCGGTCTTCCAGCCCTTGGCCTTCCAGCCGGCCAGCCACTCGGTCATGCCCTTGAGCACGTACTGGCTGTCGGCGTGCAGGAACACATGGCAGGGCCGCTTGAGCGCGTCCAGCGCCATGATCACCGCCATCAGCTCCATGCGGTTGTTGGTGGTCTCGCGTTCGCCACCAAAGAGCTCCTTTTCCGTGCTGCCGGATTTCAGCAGCACGCCCCAGCCGCCCGGGCCGGGATTGCCCTTGCAGGCGCCATCGGTATAAATTTCAACGCGGTTCAATCGCTTTTCCCATTCATCGTGATCACGTGATTGTCGCCGCTGCGGTTGGCCATCGGTACCGTGGCCCTGGCGCGGCTGGCCGCCGTCTTCCAGCTGGCCCCCAGCAGGCGCACGCCATGCACGCGCTTGACCGCCACCAGGAAGTACACGGCACCAAAGATCGGCCACCAGCGCGCGCCCAGGCGGTCCATGCCCTCCAGACGGTGCAGCCACTTCTCGGTGCGCACCGCCGGCAGGTAGCAGCCGAAGCGGCCGTCTTCGATCTCGAAGTCGAGCAGGTGCAGCCAGTCGCGCAGGCGCCGGTAGCCGATCTGTTGCGGCAGCGCCGGCAGAAAAGGCTCACCCCAGCCCCGGCGCCGGCAGAACTGGTCGCGCCGCTGGCGCAGACCCCACAGGCTGGCCGGGTTGAAGCCGCAGATCACCACCCGCCCCTCGGGCACCAGCACGCGCGCCACCTCGCGCAGCGTGGCATGCGGGTCGGGGTGGCTGTCCAGAGTGTGCGGCAGCGCCACCAGGTCCAGGCTGGCGGCGGAAAACGGCAGCGCCGAGAAATCCATGCGCACAACCGGCTGCCGCTGCATCGGCGGCACCGGCTCGTGCGTGGCAAGCCAGCGGTGCGGCATGCGATTTGCTTGCAGTGCCTCCAAGGCCGGCAGGCCCAGTTGCAGGGCATGGTAGCCGAAGATGTCGGCCACCGCCTGCTCGAACTGGCGCTGTTCCCAGTCGAGCAGATAACGTCCCGACGGGGTCCCAAACCAGTCCTGCAAACCTATAATCCGAGTGCTCATGGTCCTGATTCCACTTCCTGCTCTGACCGACAACTACATCTGGATGCTGCATGACGGGCATCAGGCCCTTGTCGTCGATCCCGGTGATGCGCGTCCGGTGATGCAGGCACTGCAAGACCAGAACCTGCAGTTGCAGTCGATTCTAGTCACCCACCACCATGCCGATCATGTCGGCGGCGTGACAGCCTTGCGCGAAGCCACCGGCGCCACCGTCTACGGCCCGGCCGCAGAGGACATCCCCGAACCGCTGGTACGCCTCAGCGGCGGCGACTCGGTGCAGGCGCTCGGCCTGGACTTTGCCGTGCTGGACGTGCCGGGGCATACGGCCGGCCACATCGCTTTTTACTGCGCCGGGATGGACGGCAGCCCGCTGCTGTTCTGCGGCGACACGCTGTTCTCCGGCGGCTGCGGCCGTCTGTTCGAGGGCACGCCGGCGCAGATGCTGGCCTCGCTCGACCAGTTGGCCGCCCTGCCCGGCGCCACCCGCGTCTGCTGCACCCACGAATACACCCTGAGCAACCTGCGCTTTGCCCGCGCGGTGGAGCCCGGCAATGCGACCCTGGCCCGCTACACGGCCGAATGTGAGGCCAAGCGCGCGCGCCAGTTGCCCACCCTGCCATCCTCCATCTCGCTGGAACGCGAGATCAACCCCTTTTTGCGTTCGCGCCAACCGGCCGTGATGGCAGCAGTGCAAGGCCTTGATGCCAGCGCCCGCAACGAGACTGCCGTGTTTGCCGCCTTGCGCGAGTGGAAGAACCAGTTCAAATGAAATTTTTCATCTCCGCCGCCCTGGCCGGCCTGCTCCTGTTGAGCGGCTGCGCCAGCATGGCGCCCGCCGACAGCAGCGCCTCGGCCGATGGCAGCGCCATCTGGGCACGCAGCGCCACGGGCAGCCGCGCCCCCACCCTGCCCACCGGCACTCTGTCGCCGATCCAGGCCCGCGACAACGCCTCGCGCGGCGGTGTAGCCACCCTGTCGGCACCGGCCGACCTGTGGGAACGCATCCGCCGCGGCTTTGCCATGCCCGAGCTGGAAAGCGACCTGGTGCGCGACCGCGAGCAGTGGTACGCCAGCCGGCCCGACTACATCTTTCGCATGACCGAGCGCTCGCGCAAATACCTGTTCTACATCGTCGAGGAACTGGAGCGGCGCAACATGCCGACCGAGCTGGCCCTGCTGCCGTTCATCGAAAGCGCCTTCAATCCGCAGGCGGTGTCGAGCGCCAAGGCCGCCGGCATGTGGCAGTTCATGCCCGCCACCGGCAAGTATTTCGAACTCAAGCAGAACGTCTTCCGCGACGACCGGCGCGACGTGCTGGCCTCCACCCGCGCCGCGCTCGACTACCTGCAAAAGCTCTACGGCATGTTCGGCGACTGGCACCTGGCGCTGGCGGCCTACAACTGGGGCGAAGGCAGCGTGGGGCGCGCCATCGCCAAGAACCAGCGCGCCGGCATCAACACCACCTACCTCGACCTCAACATGCCGATGGAGACGCGCTTTTACGTCCCCAAGCTGCAGGCGGTGAAGAACATCGTGGCCCGGCCCGACAGCTTCAACACCCAGTTGCCGCTGATCGACAACCATCCCTATTTCGACAGCGTCACCATCACGCGCGACATCGACGTCGCCCTGGCCGCCAAACTGGCCGAGGTACCGCTGGACGACTTCAAGGCGCTCAACCCTTCGCTGAACAAGCCGGTGATCCTGGCCGCCGGCACGCCGCAGATCCTGCTGCCGTGGGACAACGCCACCATCTTCCAGCGCAACCTGGAGGCCTACACCGGCGCGCGCCTGGCCAGTTGGACGGTCTGGGTCGCGCCCGCCACCATGAAGGTGGCCGATGCCGCCAGGCGCGCCGGCATGAGCGAGTCCGAGCTGCGTAGCCTCAACAACATTCCGCCGCGCATGCTGATCCGCGCCGGCTCCACGCTGCTGGTGCCGCGCCAGGCCCATCACGAAAACGACGTGACCGAACGCATTGCCGACAACGGCCAGGTCGCCTTCGCACCCGAGATCGTGTTGCGCCGCACCGTGGTCAAGGCCGGCCGCCACGAATCGGTGGCCAGCATCGCCAAGCGCTACCGCCAGACCCCGTCAAGCGTGGCGGAGTGGAACAAGGTCGGCGCCGGCGCCGCCTTCAAGGCCGGCCAGCAGGTGGTGCTGTTCCTGCCGGTGCAGCCGCGCGCCATGGCCAAGGCCAAGGCCAAGAGCGCTACCCGGGTAGTGGCCAAGGCCGCAGCGCGCGGCAAGCCCGCCAAGGCACCGACGACCCGCGTCGCCCGGCGTTGATTCAGAAAAAAATGGCTGAATCCCTTATCGCAAGGGCGCCAACAGCTATCGTTTTTATAGCTTCTCGGTCTCGCCCTGGCGCGGCTGCCAGGTCATGAGACGGCGCTCGATGGCCCCGACCAGGCCGTCGAGCAGCAAGGCGAAGAACGTCAGCACCACGATGCCGGCAAACACGGTGTTGACGTCGAACGTCCCTTCGGCCTGCTGGATCAGGTAACCCACGCCGCGCGCCGAACCGAGGTACTCCCCCACCACCGCGCCGACAAAGGCCAGCCCGACCGAGGTGTGCAGGCTGGAGAACACCCAGGCCGTGGCACTGGGCAGGTAGACGGTGCGCAGCAGCTGTTTCTGGTTGGCACCCAGCATGCGGGCGTTGGCCAGCAGCACCGGGCTGACCTCGCGCACACCCTGGTAGACGTTGAAGAACACGATGAAGAACACCAACGTGACCGCCAGCGCCACCTTGCTCCAGATGCCGAGGCCGAACCACATGGCAAAGATCGGCGCCAGGATCACGCGCGGCATGGCGTTGGCCGCCTTCAGGTAGGGATCGAGAATGGCGCTGGCCGTGGGCGCCAGCGCCAGCCACAAACCACCGGCCAGGCCCAGCACGGTGCCGATACCGAACGCGAGCACGGTTTCCAGCAGCGTGGTGCCCAGATGGCGATAGATGTCGGCATTGCCGGCCAGGCCTTCCGGAAACAGCGCGTTCGGCGCCACGCCCCAGGGCAGGAACCAGGACCAGATGCGCCCGGCCACCTGCACCGGCTCACCGAGGAAGAAGGCGATCTGCGTGTCGCGCGAGACCAGTTGCCACAGCACCAGCACCGCCAGCAGCAGCATCAGTTGCCACAGGCGCAGGTTGCCTTCGCGGGGTTGGATGGACTTCCACATATGCCGTCAAGCAACTTTCCGGAGTTGTTGCTGGTAGCCCTTGAGCACCTCATCGCGCAGCACGTTCCAGATCTGCGTGTGCAGCTCGACGAAGCGCGGCGTGGTGCGCACCTCGGCCACATGGCGCGGGCGCGGCAGGTCGATGACGAATTCGCCGATCGGATGCGTGGCCGGCCCGGCCGACAGCACCACCACGCGGTCGCTCATGGCGATGGCCTCGTCCAGGTCGTGCGTGATGAACAGCACCGCTTTCTTCTTCTCGGCCCACAGCGCCAGCACCTCGTCCTCCATCAGTTGGCGGGTCTGGATGTCGAGTGCGCTGAACGGCTCGTCCATAAGGATGATGTCGGGGTCCAGCGCCAGGGTCTGCGCCAGTGCCGTGCGCTTGCGCATGCCGCCGGAGAGCTGGTGCGGGTAGCGGTCGCCGAAGGCGCCCAGGCCCACGCGTTCGAGCCAGGCCTGCGCCTGCGCGCGCGCTTCGCGCGCGGGCACGCCACGGTACTGCAGGCCGAGCATCACGTTGTCGAGCGCACTGCGCCAGGGCATCAGCGCCTCGGCCTGGAACATGTAGCCGGCACGGCAGTTGATGCCCGCCAGCGGCTGGCCGAACGCGCGCACCTCGCCAGCCGAGGGGGCCAGCAGGCCGGCGCCGACGTTCAGCAGCGTGGACTTGCCGCAGCCGGTGGGGCCGACCACCGAGACGAATTCGCCGGCACGCACCCGCAGCGTGGTGTCGGCCACGGCGGTGTAGGACGAGGACGAAGCGCCCGCCTCACGGCCGCGAAAGGTGCAGCGGATGCCCAGCAGTTCGAGCGCGAAATCGGGCACGGCAGCGGTCACGTGGGCAAGGCCTTCAGGCCTTGAACTTGGCCTTGGCCTTGAGTGCGAACTGGTTGGTGTAGGTCTTGGCCAGATCGATCCTGCCGGCCTTGAGCGAGGCATCGAAGCTGGCCAGCGCGCGCAGCGCCGTCTTGCCGCCGTCTTCCGGGAACAGGCCGTCGACCGCCAGCGCTTCGCGCACCTTGTTGAAGGATGCCAGGTACAGCCCGCGGTCACCCAGCAGATAGGACTCGGGCACGGTCTTGATGATGTCGCCGGGGCCGGCCGTCTGCAGCCACTTCAGGCCGTGCACGATGGCGTTGGCCAGCGCCTGCGCCGTGTTCGGGTTCTTCTGCAGAAAGTCCTGCGGCGCATACAGGCAGGCCGCCGGCATGGAGCCGCCGAACACCTCCTGCGTGCCCTTGAGCGTGCGCGTGTCGTAGATGATGCGCACATCGCCCTTTTGCTCCAGCATGGTCATCACCGGGTCGATGTTGCTGATGGCGTCGATCTGGCCCGAGCGCATGGCGGCCAGCGCGCCTGCCGAGGTGCCGACGCCGATGAAGCTCACATCGCTGGCCTTGAGGCCGTAGCGCGACAGCACCAGGTTGGCCAGCATGTTGGTGGACGAGCCCGGTGCGGTGACGCCGATCCGCTTGCCCTTGAGCTCGTGCACCGATTTGAAGCCCGACATGGTCTTCGTCGACACGCCCAGCGCGATCTGCGGCGCACGGCCCTGCAGCACGAAGGCCTGGAAAAACTGGCCCTTGTTCTGCAGGTTGATGGTGTGCTCGTAGGCGCCGCTCACCACGTCGGCCGAGCCGCCCACCACCGCCTGCAGCGCGCGCGCGCCGCCGGCAAAGTCGCTGATCTCGACCTGCAGGCCCTCGGCCTTGAAGAAGCCGAGCTGCTCGGAGATGGTCAGCGGCAGGTAGTAGAACGAGGCCTTGCCGCCCACGGCAATCGCGACCCGGGTCTTTTCCAGCTTGGTCTGGGCCCGCAAGGCCGGCGCGGCAAGGGACGCCGCCGCCAGGGCAGCGCCGGTGCTGAAAGCGCGGCGACTCAAAGAAGATGGGTGCATGCGAATCCCCTGTGTGTGGTGTTGTTTTTTCAGAACCACAGCCTACCCAGCGATGAAAAAACCTGCATCGGGAAACATCCCGAGCGGGTTTTCACCTAGGAACCCAACTTATCTGTAGCCGATGAACAGGATGCCGATGTTCACCAGCAAAGCCAGCGCCCAGACCAGCGAGCGCACGGTGGGCAGGCCGGCCACGTACATCATGATGTAGAGCAGGCGCAGGAAGACAAAGAGAAAGGCCAGCAGATCGAGCCGCGCCTGGTAGGCACCGAGCTGGTGGGCGATGATGACCGCACCGATGAAAAACGGCAGCGCCTCGAAGCTGTTGTGCTGCGCCGCGTTGGCACGGGCGCGCCAGTCGGTCTGCCGGGCCAGCCAGGCGCGCGGGTTGTCGTTGTCGAAGCCGCCTTCGCGCCGTGGCTTGCCGTACGTGCCCCACTTGGCAATGCCGGCGCAGACGATGGGCAGGAGAGCGGCAATCAGCACACACCAGTAAGCCAGAGTGAAACGGGCAAAGGTCATGATGGATCTCGGTCAGGGGCGACGCGGCATTATCCCTGATGCCCGCAGGCATCCACGACCTCAGCGCCGGTCGACCAAGGCATGGGCAATGGTGCCCAGGTCCACGTATTCGAGTTCGCTGCCGATCGGCACGCCGCGCGCCAGCCGCGTGAAGGCGACACCACGGCTTTTCAGCGCCTCGCCGATCACGTGCGCCGTGGCCTCGCCCTCGGCCGTGAAGTTGGTGGCCAGAATCACCTCGCGCACCGTGCCGTCGCTGGCGCGCGCCAGCATCTGCTTCAGGCCGATGTCGTTCGGGCCGATGCCGTCGAGCGGGCTCAGGCGGCCCATCAGCACGTAGTACAACCCCTTGTAGGCACCGGTGCGCTCCAGCGCCATCTGGTCGGCCGGCGTCTCCACCACGCAGAGTTTGCTGGTATCGCGCGCCGGGTCGAGGCAGGTGGCGCAGACCTCGGCTTCGGTAAAGGTGTGGCAGCGCGCGCAGTGATGCACATGCTGCGCGGCGTCGTGCAGCGCACGCGACAGCAGCAGCGCGCCTTCGCGGTCCTGCTGCAGCAGGTGAAACGCCATGCGCGAGGCCGACTTGATGCCCACGCCCGGCAGCCGGCGCAGAGCCTGTATCAATGTGTCAAGGGAATGGGCGTCGGACATGGGGTTACCAACAATGTCTCGGGGCGTCGCGAGCGGGCGTCAGGCAAGGCGCGGGTGGCGGGAAACCGGAATGGACTGGAACGTCCATGAGGATTTCCCGACGGGCCCCGCAACGCCGCATCACGCCCGCGCAGCAGCCCTTAAAAAGGGAATTTCATGCCACCGGGGAGGCCTGGCATGCCGGCAGTGAGCTTGCCCAGCTTCTCCTGCGAGGTCTCCTCGGCCTTGCGCACGGCGGCGTTGAAGGCGGCGGCCACCAGGTCTTCCAGCATGTCCTTGTCGTCGGCCAGCAGGCTGGGGTCGATGGTGACGCGCTTGACGTCGTGCTTGCAGGTCATGACGACCTTCACCAGGCCGGCACCGGATTCGCCGCTGACCTCGATGAAAGCGAGCTCATCCTGCGCCTTCTTCAGGTTGTCCTGCATGGCCTGCGCCTGCTTCATGAGGCCGGCGAGTTGTCCTTTGTTGAACATGTCTGTCCTTACGAGTTTTGTGAAGTGTTTGGATCGATGGGCTTGATGCTGCCAGGCACGATTTTCGCGCCAAAGTCACGCATCATGGTTTGCACGAAGGGGTCTTCGTAAATCAGTTTCTCGGCCGCCTGCTGCTTCTCGGCTGCCGCCGCCGCGTTGCGTTTGCCCGGGCTGTCAGACACGCGGCCGATCTCCACGCTCAGGGTGGCGGCATGGCCGGCTGCGCGCAAGGCGTTCTGCAGCCGCTCGCGGCTGGTGGGCGAATTGAGCGACTCGCGCTCGACACGCAGCAACCAGTGTTCACCGTCGCGCGCCACCAGCTGCGACTGCAGCGCCAGTTCGCGCACCAGCGCCGTCACGGCCTCGGCTGCCACCAGCTGCTGCACCGTCAGGTGCCAGAAGCCACCTTCTTCGGTCGGTACCAGCGGCGTGCCACCGGCGCCGTTCACGGGCGCATCGGCGCGCGATTCGGGCGCCACGCGCACCGGAACCGCTACAACTTTAGGAGCTACCGGCGCAGTATTTTCGGGCGCAGAGGCTGGATCTGGTCTTGAATCCGCCACCGGCGGCATGGCCTTGGCGCCGTCCACCACCGGCAGCACCTGGCCCGGCGGCGTGCGCTCCGGCGTGTTCACCGGGGCCGGTGCGGGCTTCGGTGCCACCGGAGCGGCCGCAACAGGTAGTGGACGTGCGGCGGCGGTCGCTAGGGCCGGCTGGGCCGGCGCTGCAACGCGGGGCGGCGCTGCCGTCGGGGCCACGGGGGCCATCGCAACCGGCGCTTCAGCCGATTTCAGTGTTTTTTTTTCAGCCGTGGTGACTGCACCGGGCTTGAAGGCCAGCAGGCGCAGCAGCACCATGGTCAGGGCGGCGTATTCGTCGGGCGCCAGGCCCAGCTCGCCGCGGCCATGCAGGCACAGGCTGTAGAGCAACTGCGTCTCGTCGGCCGGCAGCAGCGCGGCCAGGCGCGCCATCTCGGCGGCCTCGGGGTCGGACTCGTCCACCGCATCCGGCACCGCCTGCACCACTGCCATGCGTTGCAGCACCACCGTCATTTCCTCCAGCGTGGAGGCGGCGCTCAGGCCATTGACGCGCAGCGCTTCCGAGGTCTCCACCACGGTCTTGCCGTCGCCCTGCGCCAGCGCATCGATCAGCCGGAACACGTGCGAGCGGTCCACGCTGCCCAGCATCTGGCGCACCGTGGCCACTTCGAGCTGGCCGGAGCCGAAGGCGATCGCCTGGTCGGTCAGCGACAGCGCGTCGCGCATCGAGCCGCGCGCGGCGCGCGCCAGCAGGCGCAGCGCGGGCGGCTCGGCTGGCACGTTCTCGGCCTGCAGCACCTTGGTGAGGTGCTCCAGCACCGTTTCGGGCGCCATGGGCCGCAGGTTGAACTGCAGACAGCGCGACAGCACCGTCACCGGCACCTTCTGCGGGTCGGTGGTGGCCAGCACGAACTTGAGGTACTCGGGCGGCTCCTCCAGCGTCTTCAACATGGCATTGAAGGCGGTGTTGGTGAGCATGTGGACTTCGTCGATCATGAAGACCTTGAAGCGGCCCTGCACCGGCTTGTAGACCGCCTGCTCCAGCAGGGCCTGGACCTCGTCCACGCCGCGGTTGGAGGCGGCATCGAGTTCCGTGTAGTCGACAAAACGGCCGGCATCGATGTCGGTGCAGGCCTGGCAGACGCCGCAGGGCTCGGCGGTGATGCCGCCCTGCCCGTCCGGCCCCTGGCAGTTCAGCGACTTGGCCAAGATGCGCGAAACGGTCGTCTTGCCCACGCCGCGCGTGCCGGTGAACAGGTAGGCATGGTGCAGGCGCTGGGTCTGCAGCGCATTGCTCAGCGCGCGCACCACGTGTTCCTGCCCCACCATTTCGGAGAAGCTTTTCGGGCGGTACTTGCGGGCGAGCACGAGATAGGACATGCTTGGATTCTAAGGTGTGGAACCCGAGTGCTTTTCCTGATGTTCCGCCCTGGTGTCAACCCGTCATTTGGGAGATCGACATGAGCAGTTCCGCAACGTCTTCGCACTGGCTTCGGATCCTGATGGTTTTTCTGGTCGTCGGGGCCCTGGTTGCCGTTGCGTCGTGGTTTTTCTGGCCACGCGGCGAAGCGCTCACCGAGGCGCTCAAGCCCCTGATCGACCAGTCAAACACCGAGCCGTCGCGGGTGGCCACCGCCATCCTGTCCAACTACCATGAGACGCGCACCAATGCATCCGCCTGGAGCGGCCTGTACTGGGGCTTCACCTTTCTGGCGGCAGCACTCGGCGCGCTGGCCGGCCTGATCCTCAAGTTCGAGTTCATCCTCAAGAACGAAGCCGTCAAGAAGGACGTGGCCGCGATCTTCTCGGTCACGGCAGCCCTGCTCATCGTGATCTCGACCAGCGGCGACTTCCAGCGCAAGTGGCAGGCCAACCGCATTGCCGCGGCCGAGCTGGAGCGCACCGGCTACGAGCTGCTGGAGAAGAATGGTGCCGATGCGCGCAGCTACTTTGCCGTCATCGCGCGCATCCTGCACAACCGGCACGTCACCGTGCTGGGCAGCACGGAGCAAAAGCCCGTCGCAGCCGAGCCGGACAAGCCGAAATAAACGCCTGCGGCCCTGCAGCCAAGCCCCAGACCCACTACAATAGACCCCGACGGGCCTTCCCGCATGGTGAAGCGGCCAACCGGGTCAGGTGGGGAACCAAGCAGCCCTAACTGTGGAGTCAGTGCCGGGGTCAAGGTCCGTCACCTTACATCTCAAAAGCCGCTATCCACGCAGCTTCCGACGAATTGGGGCTCTGAAAATCCCAATTTGCACCCCTTGGATGTGTCACGTAACGCAAACCTGCGTGGACCGTCCTAGATCGAAACGGCAGCCATGAACAGATTCTCAGAATCGGCGGCCCTCTTCTCACAGAAGTTGTTCACGCTGTACAAGCTGCCGCGAGACAACAGAGCTGCACTGATGCTGCTATTGGGTTTCCCTGCCTGACATCTACACAGGGGCGCGGCTGTCTACAAAACCCAGCGATTCACCCAGACGGTTTCCTGGCGCACGAACCACGCGCGCCATCACGGACTTTGCTGCGTGACGAAGTCAGGGCGTCCGGCAGCGGTCCACATTGGTTCATTCTATTGACAATTATTTTCATTAGAAAATAATCACGCATCTCATCAAGCTGAAGTCGTTTTCATGCCGGTCTTATCCGGCACGCAATGCGGCTGATTCGCCTCAGCACGGACAGTGCCGAGTCTGAACTGATCAGGTCCATGATGCTCGGGGAAAGGATGGAAGGCTATGAATAAAAACAAGTCAGCCACCATCCTCGTTGTCGATGACGAGGAGCGCAACGTCAAGTTGCTGGAGACCCTGCTGCAGGCAGATGGCTACAGCACCATGTCAGCCAGCAACGGGCGCGATGCGCTGGCTCAGGCGTCAGCCAATCCTCCCGATCTCATCCTGCTCGACATCATGATGCCGGATGTGGATGGTTTTGATACCACGGCACTGCTCAAGGCCGATCCACGTATCCAACCAGTGCCGGTCATCGTGATCACCTCGCTCGATGATCGCCAGTCAAAACTGCGCGCACTGGAGGCGGGCGCCGAAGAGTTCCTGACCAAACCGATCGACCGCGCCGACCTCAAGGTGCGTGTGCGCAACCTGTTGCGGCTCAAAGAATATGGCGACTTCCTGGCCAACCACAACAACCTTCTGGAAGAGCAGGTTCAGCAGCGTACCGTCCAACTGAAAGATGCTCATGGCGAAACCATCCTCACACTGGTTCGCGCCGCAGAACACAAGGACGAGGAAACCGGTCATCATGTTCGACGCATCAGCCATTACTGCCATGAACTGGCCGGCGCCCTGGGAATGACGGCCGAATTCCAGGAGGTTATCTTCCTGGCCAGTCCGATGCACGATATCGGCAAGATCGGCATTCCGGACCACATTCTGTTCAAGCAGGGGCCACTCAACGAGTCGGAATGGAACATCATGCGCACGCACAGTGAACTAGGTGCCAGCATCCTGTCCAACAGCATCTCGCCCTATACCCAGATGGGGTGCGACATCGCCCTCAATCACCATGAGCGCTGGGATGGCAGCGGCTACCCCAATGGTCGCAAGGGCGAGGCCATCCCACTGCCAGCACGCATCATGCAGATCTGCGATGTGTACGACGCGCTGCGCAGCCAGCGACCTTACAAACCGGCATATGACCATGTGCGCGCCATGCACATCATCAGCCAAGGCGATGGACGGGTGCTGCCCGGACACTTCGACCCCGATGTACTCGCCTGTTTCTTGCAAAAGGCGGACCGGTTTGCCGCCATTTATGAGCAGCACGGGGATGCCTAACCCGGGTCACCCCTGCGCGGTGCTGGTTCTGCGGCCCGTTTCCTGAGCACCCACAAGTGAATGATGGATAAAAGTTTTCCCTTCCTGTCCACTTACGCCCCCGAGCGTAGCGATCGACGCATCGCGCTGATCGTCTTCATGGCATCCGTGGCGGTATTCCTCTGCGCAGCACCGTTTGCCAAACTCCCGCTTCCCCAGATCCCGGCGTTTCTGCCGATCTATCAATCCGCCCTTGTCATCATCGAAGTGATCACGGCTGGCTTGCTATTTGGGCAGTTTGGCATCCTGCGGTCGAGGGCACTGGCTGTACTGGCTAGCGGCTACCTGTTCAGTGCCACGATGGCAGTTTTCCATGCGCTCAGTTTTCCTGGCTTATTCGCGCCGGCCGGTCTTCTCGGTGCCGGGACACAGACCACCGCGTGGATTTACTTCCTCTGGCATGGCGGCTTTCCTCTGTTCGTCATCGGCTATACGCTACTGCAGGATGACAAGGATTCGCCAGCCCACCCACGTGACCGACTGTTTGGGGACGTGGTGCCCTATGTGATTGCGACCATTGCCGTGGCAAGCGGATTAACGCTTCTTGCCTCGACGGAAGATGCCCTGCCGGTGATCATGGCGGGTGACCTGGATGCCTCGTCGAAGATCGTCGTCGCTGTGATCATATGGGCGTTCAGCCTCATTGCCCTGGCTGTCCTGTGGCGACGGCGTTCGCATTCAGTGCTTGATCTGTGGCTGATGGTGGTCATGTGTGTCTGGCTATTCGACAGCGCCTTGGCCGCCGTCCTCAACCATGGGCGCTACGATCTTGGTTGGTATGCGGGGCGCATCTACGGTCTGCTTGCGGCCAGCTTCGTACTCATGGTGCTGCTGCTGGAAAACGGCAAGCTCTACGCCCGGCTCGCCGACTCTCACGAGAGAGAACGCAGCAAGACCAAAGACCTGCAGCGACTCACCGCTCAACTCGAATCCGTCAACAACCTGCTGGCCGAGAAGAATCAACAGTTGCAGGAGGTGAGTCAGCTGAAATCGGATTTTCTCGCCAACATGTCGCATGAGCTGCGCACACCGCTCAACGCGATCATCGGCTTCTCCGAAGTGCTCAAGGATGGGCTGGTCGGCGAGATCACGCCAAAACAGCATGAGTTTGTCAGCGACATATTTGCCAGTGGTCAGCATCTGCTGTCCCTGATCAACGACATTCTCGACCTGTCCAAGATCGAGGCTGGCAGGATGACCCTTGACCTCGACACACAGGACGTGGATGCCATGCTGAGAAACAGCCTCTCCATCGTCAAGGAAAAGACCACAGCCCACGCCATCTCGCTGCAACTCGACGTGGCCGAGCCACTTGGCATGGCGCTGCTGGACACGCGCAAGACCAAGCAGATTGTCTTCAACCTGCTGTCCAACGGCGTGAAATTCACCGCCGATCACGGACAGGTAACCTTGCAGGCCCGCAAGGTGAAGCGCGCCGTCATCGAAACCTGGGCAACGCAGCAGCCGACCAGTCTGCAAATGCCACTGCCACCCAGCGCTTTCACCGATTTCCTGGAAATCGCAGTGATAGATACAGGCCTCGGCATCTCCGCCGCGGATGTGCCGCACCTTTTTCAGGCCTTTTCTCAGATCGATTCCTCGCTGTCACGCGTATCGGAAGGCACAGGGCTTGGACTGGCACTGGTCCTCAAGCTGGCCTACCTGCACGGAGGCACCGTGGCACTGGCCAGCACACCGGAGCGTGGTTCCACGTTTACCGTCTGGCTTCCTTGGCGCAAACCAGACGCAGCGACCGGGGATACGGATGAAACGACGCCGGTACACGCCGTGCCCGACACCAGCCGGCAACTTGCGCTGCTCATCGAAGATAACGAACGCGCCGCCGAGCTGATTCGTCTTCAATTGGAGCCGGAGGAGTTCGAGATCCTGCACGCTGGCAGCGCGAAAGAGGGTCTCGAATTACTGGCGAAGCGGAAACCAGCGGTCATCCTCCTCGATATCATGTTGCCCGACATGGATGGCTGGGACCTGCTGGCGCGACTCAAGCAGCCAGCCTCATCTGCTGCCCACATTCCCGTCGTTATCGTCTCGATCGTCGCCGATGCGCGCAAAGGGTTCTTCCTCGGTGCCAGTGCTGTGCTGCAAAAGCCGGTAGCACGTGACGAGCTGATCAAGTCCCTCCAGAACCTCGGGCTGGCAAAAGCAAGCCGCGTCCTCAAGGTACTGGTCGTCGATGACGATGCGAAGGCGGTGGATCTGCTGTCCGCCTATCTTGCCGAGCCGGGCTATACGGTGTTGCGAGCCTATGGTGGCGAGGAGGCCATCGCCACGGCGAAGCGCGAACGGCCCGATCTGCTTGTGCTGGACCTGTTGATGCCCGAAGTGAATGGTTTCGATGTCGTGGAGGCGCTCAAGAACAGTCCAGAAACAGCCTCGATCCCCATCGTCGTAGTGACCGCCAAGATCCTCACGCGGGAGGACCATGTCACCCTGAACGGCTTTGTCGCGGCGATCCTGGAGAAAGCCAGCTTCAACCACGCTCACTTTATTAACGAAGTCCAGCGTGTCCTGAAAAAACCCAGGGGTGCACTGCCATGACGAAACAGATACTGGTGGTGGAAGACACTCCCGCCAACATGAAACTGCTCAACATGTTGCTCGACAATGCGGGCTATCGGGTGCTCCAGGCGGACAACGCCAATGACGGCATTGCGCTGGCCCGTGAACACCTGCCCGAACTGATTCTGATGGACATTCAGCTGCCCGGCATGGACGGTCTCACGGCGACACGCCTGCTGAAAGAGGAGGCAGCGACATGCCACATCAAGATCGTCGCACTCACGGCTTTTGCCATGAAGGGCGATGAAGACCGGATGATCGCTGCCGGCTGCGACGGCTACATCGCCAAACCGATCCAGTACAAAAATTTTCTCGCAGAAGTCGAGCGAATACTGGCATCGTCGCCTTCATCGACATGAGGCATGGCAAGAAAACCACGGGAAGTTCAACATGTGGCCGTTCAGGAAAACCTTGGACCTGAACAAGATTGAAATCCACCTGCACTTCTGGGACGGTGAGGACCCCACCTACACGGTGAAGCTGTCGGCCGACAAGCTGGAAGTACTTGAAGGACTGGGGTTCATCCAAGGCACCGACTTCCGGCTCAGCAACATCGTCACGGTGCCCGCCTTCCGCCAGAAAGGTTTCGGCACCACGGTCATCGGCACGCTGATCGGCGCCGCCCGGGCGCGCCGGTGTGCCACCTTCACCTTGGAAGACGTGTCACCGCGAAACACCGGGGCCATCAGCATCTACCAGCGCTTTGGCGCCGTGGCCCTGCCACCGAAAGCGTCCAACGGGCATTCCGACTACCAGATCAGGCTCTGAGGGCCGAAAGCTGTGCGGCGATACGGCTCCGAGGGCAAGGCCGGCTGATTCACCGCTCAAGCGGCCAGATAACGCAGCACGCCCGCGCCAGCCAGGCGGCCGCTGGCCAAGCAGGCCGTCAGCAGGTAGCCACCGGTGGGGGCTTCCCAGTCCAGCATTTCTCCAGCGCAGAACACGCCGTGCAGCGCCTCGCACATCAGGTCGTCGTTGAGCACTTCGAACAGCACACCGCCGGCGCTGCTGATGGCTTCGTCGATCGGCCGTGCCGCCACCAGTTGCAGCGGCAAGGCCTTGATGGCGGCGGCCAGCTTGGTTGCGTCGTGCATGTCGTCCTTGCTCAGCAGCTCATGCAGCAGGGCGGTCTTGATGCCGTCCAGGTTCAAGCGGCTCTTGAGGTGGCTGGAGAGGGACTTGGCGCCGCGCGGGTGCGCCACCTCGGCCAACACGCGCTCCGGCGTGAAGTCGGGCAGCAGGTCCAAGTGGAGCGTGGCGTGGCCGCTGCGGATGATCTCGTCGCGCAGCAGGCTGGAGGCGGCATAGATCAGGCTGCCTTCCACACCAGTGGCGGTGGCAACGAATTCGCCCTTGCGCCGGAAGGTCTGCCCCTGGGCATGGGTGAATGAGATCGCCACCGTCTTGAAGGGCTGGCCGGCGAAGCGGCTGGCAAAGTGTTCGCTCCAGCCCGTGGTCGGTGCGGGGACCACTTGCACCGGCACGGCCTGCCCCTCGGCTGGCAACCGGCGTTGCACTGCCACGTCGAAACCACAGTTGGCCGGCAGCAGCGGCGCCACCGCCACGCCGCGCGCGGCCAGCAGCGGCACCCAGGCTCCGTTGGAACCCAGCCGCGCCCAGCTGCCGCCGCCCAGGGCCAGCACCACGGCATCGGCCTGGGCTGTCACCTCGCCCTGCGGCGTCTCGAAGCACAGCGTGCGACCATCCTCGGCCCAGCCGAGCCAGCGGTGCCGCATGTGGAACTGCACACCGGCCCCCTGTGCCGGGTGGCGCAGGCGGTTGAGCCAGGCGCGCAGCAGCGGCGCCGCCTTCATGTCAGCGGGAAAGACGCGGCCCGAGGTGCCGACGAAGGTCTCCACGCCCAGGCCATGCGCCCACTCGCGCACCTGTTGTGCGCCGAAGCCGCGCAGCAGGGCCTCGATCTGCGTGCGCCGCTCGCCATAGCGCTCGGCAAAACGATCGGCCGACTCCGAATGCGTCAGGTTGAGCCCACCCTTGCCGGCCAGCAAGAACTTGCGCCCCACCGAAGGCATGGCGTCATACAGGTCCACTGCCACACCGGCCTGGCTCAGCACCTCGGCCGCCATCAGGCCGGCCGGGCCACCGCCGATCACGATCACTCTTTTCATTCGTTTCCTTGAATTTCTTCCAGTGTGCCCTGCCCACTGAGAAAGGCCGCGCGCACCGGCGCTCCGGGCGATGCCGCCTGCACCGCCGCGCGGTAGCTGCGCAATTGCGCCAGCAGTTCTTCCTGCGCCTGTGGCTGCGCGGCCGATTTGTAGTCCAGCACCCACCAAGTCCCATCTGTGCGGCGCACCAGCCGGTCGATACGGCGCACGCTGCCCTGCACCGTCACCGGCACCTCGTTGCCGTGCCAGTCCAGCGCGTCAGCACGCCAGGCCCAGGCGCCGGCCCCTAGCAGGATGCGTTGCGCCATGGCCGCGGCCTGCTGTGCCTGCGCGGCGTCAAGGCCGAACTCGTCGGCGGCACGCTGGACCTGCGCGGGCGTCCAGCCGGGGGCATCCAGCGCGGCCCATTCCAGCAGGCGGTGCATCGCCTGGCCGATCAGCGACTCGGGCGTTGATTTGGCGGCAGCCCCCTGAATTGCTCCTGTTTTGATAGCTATTGGCGCATATTTGACAAGGACCGGCGGCAGAATCGGCAACAAGATCGGAGTATCCGACGCCGGCACAACGGCGACCGGTGCAGGTGTCGCTGACAATTCGATGGCCGCGCAACCAGCCTGCAGCCGCTGCCACCAGCTCGCGCCATTGGCCTGGTGCGGCTGCACCGAGGACAGCACCAGCCGCTGCTGTGCCCGCGTCATGGCCACGTACAGGGCATTGAGTTCTTCACGCTGGCGTGCCTGCTGCTCGGTCGCCAATGCGGGCTGCACACTTGGCGGCACATTGCTCTCGCTGGCCAGGAAAACAAAACTTTGCGGGGCTTCAGCCTCGCCCGGCCAGTCAAGCAGCACACCCATGGTCTGCGCCTTCGGCGGTGGGGCGTCGGTGTCGAGCAGCAGCACCAGCGACGCTTCCAGCCCCTTGGCGCCGTGCACGGTCAGCAGGCGCACCGCATCGGCGTCAGCCAGCGTGGGCGCCGGCACGCCGCCGGCCTTGAGCGCGCGCACCAAGGCATAGGGCGTGGCGTAGCGAGCGCCGTCCACCTGCAGCGCAGCGGCCAGCAGCGCCTGCAGGTTCGACACGACAGCCTCGCGCTGCGTGGCCGGCGCGGCGGCGACACAACGCGCCAGCACGTCGCCGTTGTCGAAGATGGCATCCAGCGCATCGTGCGGCGGCAGCGTGTCGAGCCAGCCTTGCCATCGGGTCAAAACCGGCCCCTGACCTTTCAGAGCTTGCGGGAGAAGCTCCTCTTTTTGCAGCAAATCGAACCACGGCAGCTTGTGCTGGCGTTGCAGCAGCGCCAGTTGCACCAGCTCGTCGTCGCGCACGCTGAACAGCGGCGACTTCAGCGCCCGCGCCAGCGACAGGTCGTGCGCCGGCGACACCAGGGCGTCGAGCAGGGCCACGATGTCCTGCACCTCGGGCGCCTGGCCCAGATCACGCTTCTCGGGCTGCTGGGCCGCAATGCCCAGCGCACGCAACTCCTCCTGCATCACGGCCAGGCGGTCGCGCTTGCGCGACAGCACCATGATGTCTTTCGGGTGCAAGCCTTGCTGAATCTGCGAGGCCAGCCACTGTGCCGCCTGGCGGCACTCCAGCGTGCGCAGTGTTTCCTCGGGCGTGACGCGCGGCATGGTCAGGCTGTCGCGCCAGCCACCAAACGCTTCTTCGACCTCCGCTTTCTCGGGCCGCAGGATCTGCGGCAAGGCATAGGCTCCACCGGCCTCCGTCGATTCGGTGGTATGGCTGCGAAAGCCCGGGTACAAGCCGTCGGCCTGCGCCTGCCCCATGGCCTGGTTCACCAATGCCAGCACCGCCGGTGCATTGCGGCGTGTGTGGTCGCAGCTCAGCAGGTCACCGCCAAGGTCGCGCACAAACGCCTGTGCTGCGATGAAGACCTGCGGCTCGGCACGACGGAAGCGGTAGATACTCTGCTTGGGGTCGCCGACGATGAACAGGCTCGGCGCCTCGGCGCCGCCGCCGGCGCCGGCATAACCGCTGAGCCAGGCGTGCAGCGCCTGCCACTGCAGCGGGTTGGTGTCCTGGAACTCGTCGATCAGCAGGTGGCGCGTGCGCGCATCCAGCCGCTCCTGCACCCAGCCGCCCAGCACCGGGTCGGACAGCTGGTGCAGCGCGGCACGCTCGACATCGTTCATGTCGACCCAGCCGCGCTCGCGCTTGAGCGCCGCAAATTCGTCGATCAGCAGGCGCGTCAAGCGCGTCATGCGCTGCTGGTAAGCCCAAGCCTGGTGCTGCGCCTGCGCCGCCAGCACGGCCAGCACCTGTTCCTGCACCGCGCGCACCTGCTCGATCCCGGCCACCTTGTCACCGAACTTGCGCGCCGTGCCGCTCTGGGTCAGCAGTGCGGCCAGCACGCCGTTCGCATCGTTGGCCGTGAGCGCCTGTTCCAGCTCGCTGCCCTTGGCACTGAAGCTGGGTTGGCTGGCCCGGCCCAGCGTCTGCGCCGCCTGCTGCAACTGCTGGCGCAGCGGCCCTTCGGCCAGCAGCACGGCCAGCGGCTCGTCCACGCCCTGAAGCGCGGGATAGTGTTCGCTGAAATGCGGCACCGAGGCCAGCACGGCGTCCTGCGCGTCGGCCAGCGCAAATTCCACGCGCCGCTGCAAGGCGGCTTCGAGCGCGCGCTCGGTCTGGAAACGACCATACGTGGCCACTACCGCCTCGTAGTCCTGGCGCGCCTCGGGCTCGCGCAACAAGCGCGCATGGAACGGCCGCCACACCTGGGCCACGGCTTGCGCATCGTCCTCCAGCAGTTCGTAGGCGGTCGGCAGGCCGAGCGCCTCCAGCACCGACAGCGGCGCGGTGCGCAGCAGCGCCGCGAACCAGCTGTGGAAGGTGCGGATCTGCACCGGCCGGCCCTGGGCCAGCAGGGTTTGATACAAATTTCGTAGCGGCTCGCGCAGTTCCCGTGCGGCTTGCGGGCCAATTCCGCGTAGGAGCAGTTCTTTTTCCAGTTGCTCCGGCGTGGCCTTGGTAAAGGCCTCCAGCCATTCGGTCAGGCGCTGGCGCATCTCGCCGGCGGCCTTCTTCGTGAAGGTGATGGCCAGAATTTCGTGCGGCGCTGCGCCTTCGAGCAGTGCGCGCAGGATGCGCGAGACCAGCATCCAGGTCTTGCCGGCGCCGGCGCAGGCTTCGACCGCGACGCTGCGGCGGGGGTCGCAGGCGATGGCATAGAAGTTTTCGCGGGAGACGGGCTGGCCGTTGAGTTCGTAGGCGGGGGTCATGGTTTTTGCTCCCGCAGGGGCATGCTTTCCCCCCCTATCCCCCCCGCCCCTTTCCACCCCCGCCGGGGCGGAAAGGGGAGCCAGATTTGGTTTCTGCTTTCTGGACAGGCTTCTATGAGGCAACCGTCGCCACTGCTTCTTCTCGGCAAGATCTCTTGGAGACGGTCGTAGTAAATAGTAGCAATGCTCTTTCTCGTCGCTGGCGTGCAGCTGCCAGCCGGTGGTGTGCCAGTTGCCTTAGAGGGCACTACGACAGCCTCCATGCCATCTTGCCGAGCTAACCACAGTGGCGACAGTTGCCCCGTAGAAGCCTCGTCGGCGCGCGCGGTCAAATTGGGCTCCCCTTTCCGCCCCGGCGGGGGTGGAAAGGGGCGGGGGGGATAGGGGGGGAAAGAAAACGCGTTGCGCGAGCAAAAAAGCATTACAAACCCCAAAAGTCTTTCCGGCACAAACCGCGCGCCGCACAAAACTCACACGCATCCCCCTCCCCCAACGCCGGCAAAGGCGCCCCGGATGCGATCTGCTGCAGATCATGCGCAATGCCCTCGATCAACGCGTCACGCACCGCCACCACGTCGTTCTGCTCGAAAGTCTTGCTGCCCTCCTTCTCGCTGACATTGACGTAGGCGGCACGCAGGGTGTCATGCGGCTGCAGCGCGGCGTAGAAAGCCAGCTGCGTGTCTTCAAACGGCTCCTTGATGCGCTTGGCGGTCACGGTGGGCGACTCGGTCTTGTAGTCGATCACCATCACCTCGCCATTGCCGGTCTGGTCGATGCGATCGAGCCTCCCCACCAGGGTGAGCGTGCCCAAGGGCTGCTCCTGCCAGCGCTCACCCTCCTCGAAGTGCAGCCCCTCGGCCTCGTGCCCGGCCAGCCATTCGAGATAGCCTTCGCGCACCCGCGGCCAAGCGGCCTGGAAGGGCAGAAATTCCTCTTCGGCCAAGTGCATGGACTGCGTCACCTGCGTAGCGGCGGCATCGATCAGCGCGCGCCGCGCCGCCGCATCCGCCTGCACCACGGTCTTGAGCTGCTCATGGAAGGCCTGCAACACGGCATGCAGCCAGAGGCCGAAGTCGCGCTTATCGAGTTCGACCTCCAGCTCCTCGGCCTCCTTCAAGCCCAACTGGCGCAGGGCGAAGAAGCGGTAGGGGCAGTGGCGCAGATCGCTGTAGGCGCTGGCGGAGAGCCGCGCCACATCCAGCTGCGGCGCCGTCGGCATCGGACGCGCCAGCGGCTGCGGGATCACCTCGCGTTGCGCTCGCGGGTCGGCGGCCTGGCCGTCGCCCACCTGAAAATGCAGCGCCTGTACCAGCGGGCTGGGCAGCAAGGGTTCGCCGCCATCGTCGCCGGCACGCCAAAGCAGGTCGACCTGCGGCGTGCACAGCGCATGCTGCCAGGCGACACGCAAGGCAGCCTCCAGCGCTTCGCGCGTGGGCAGACCCAAAGCCGCACGCTGGGCCGCCGTCCATAGCCCCGGCGGTTCGGGCGAAGGATTCAGGCGCACCTCGTCACAACCTGGCAGCACCACGGCACCGAAGGGCCGCCCCAGCAACTGCGCCAGCGGCAGGATCACCACCTGCTCCTGCGGCGGGTACTCGGGCGTGAAACTGGCCGCCTCCAGCGCCTGGTCGGCCCAGCGCGTGAAGTCCGTCAAGGACAGACGGCGCCTGGCCCACAGCGCATCGGCCGACAGCGCGATGCCTCGCTCCGACAGGCGCAACGTGGCCAGCACCGTGTCACCGGCCACGTCGTCCTGCAGCAGGGCCCACTGGCCGCTGCGCTGCAACAGCTCGCGCAGGGCGAGCAGCCATTGCGGCAGGGTGCGCGGCCGCTGCAGGTTGTCGCGCAGGGCTTCAATCTCCGCCAGCAAGGCGGCCAGCGCCGGCTGTTCGCGGGTGTCCAGCGCGCCCGGCACGCCGCGCCATTCGCGCAGCGGCTGGCGGCGCAGTTGCGCCTCCAGTTGGCGCACGGCGGCGGCATCGAACGCCGGTGCGTTCTTGAGCCAGTCGAGCACGGCGTCGCTGGCCGCGCTCCAGCCGCAGGCGCGCAGCGCACCCATGACATGGGCGCCGGCGCGGCTGGTGGAGAGTTTCCAGCCGGTTTCGTCGCGGATCTGCAGCCCGCACGAATCCAGCATGGCACGCACGCGGCGCGTCAGCGCGCGGTCAATGGTCACCAGGGCCACCGGCGTACGACCGGCGTTGACGTGCTGCAGCACGCAGGCGGCGGCGCGTTGCGCCTCATCCTGCGCATCGCGTGTCTTGTGAAACGCCGGGATGACATCAGCCTGCGCCAGTTCGCCATCGAGCGACAACACCGCCATACGCGCCCCCCACACCGCCTGCAGCGCCGCCGGCAGCGGATCCGGCTGGAAGCCCTGCAGTGCGATCAGGCAGTCGGTCGCCTCGATGACACGCGGCTCGAACAGCACGTCGCTGGCGTAGGACGAGTTGGCGGCCCAGGCCACGGCCAGCTGGGCCACGGCCGCTTCCAGTGCCAGTGCGCCGGCATCCATGCCGGTGAGTGCCGCGCTGCGCGCCCGTGCGCCCCAGGCGGCGCGCTCCGCGGGCGGCACAGCTGCAGCCAGTACGCCGAGCTGTTGCGCCGCCTCCAGCAGCAGTGGCGTAGCAGCCTCGGCCTGCGCGCCCAGGCCGGTGCGCTCCAGCATGGCACGCGCGGTCAGCACATCCAGCGCCGCATCGAAGCTGATGTCGGTGGCGGCCGGCGTGAAGCCGCCCAGGCTGCGGCTCCAGTTCTGCGTGGTTTCGAAGCGCGGCGCAAAGCCGTCCGGATGGGCCTGCGCCCACAGGCGTGCCGCCAAGGGCATGAGCTGGGCATAGGGCAGCAGCACCACGGTACGCGCCGGGTGGGCGCTGCGTGTCCCCATATGTGCGGCGATGCGGGCCAGCCAGCCCGCATCAGGCGCCAGCCAGCAGCCCAGCACCGGATGCAAGGCCGGATCGTGCGTCAGGGAAAATCGAGAGGGAAAAGCTATGTCATCCATAGCACGGACCGGCAGCTGGGATACTTGGTTTCTGTCACAATGCCGCAACTTTAGCCGTATTGCCAAACTGTCAAAGGAGCCCACATGGCCAGCGACCTCATCAAACATGTTTCAGACGCCACCTTCGAAGCCGACGTGCTCCAATCGGCCCAGCCTGTGCTGGTCGATTACTGGGCCGAATGGTGCGGCCCCTGCAAGATGATCGCGCCTATCCTGGACGAAGTGTCCGGCACCTACGAAGGCAAGCTGCAGATTGCCAAGATGAATGTGGACGAGAACCGCGACATCCCGGCCAAGTTCGGCATCCGCGGCATCCCCACCCTGATGCTGTTCAAGGGCGGCCAGCTCGCCGCCACCAAGGTCGGCGCCATGAGCAAGGCCCAGCTGACGGCCTTCATTGACCAGCAACTGGCCTGATCCCGCCCCTCACCAGCGGCCCGGTTTTGCCGCCGGGCCGCCCAAGGCCAAACGCGCCCCTTCGGGGGGCAGCGCCGTACGCGAAACAACAAGCGTGGGGGGCCTTGGTCCTTTGGCCTTATTTCCTGTCATAATCAAACCCGAACGCCGGTTCCCTGTCTGGAGCCGGTTCGAGTTCCAGGCTGGCAAGGCCCTCTGTCTGCCCTGCCCCCACCTCCCCCGGATTCTTTGATATCTCTCCCCTTTGGGGCTCAATCCATGCACTTAAACGAACTCAAGGTACTGCACGTATCTGAAATCCTCAAACAGGCTGAAGAGCTTGAAATTGAGAATACTGGCCGCATGCGCAAGCAGGAGCTGATGTTTGCCATCATCAAGAAGCGCGCCAAGGGCGGCGAACAGGTGTTCGCCGACGGCGTGCTGGAAATCCTGCCCGACGGCTTCGGCTTCCTGCGCAGCCCGGACTCCAGCTACACCGCCAGCACGGATGACATCTACATCAGCCCGAGCCAGGTGCGCCGCTTCAACCTGCACACCGGCGACATGATCGAAGGCGAAGTGCGCACCCCGAAGGACGGCGAGCGCTACTTTGCCCTGAACAAGCTGGAAAAGGTCAACGGCGGCGCGCCCGAGTCGAACAAGCACAAGGTGATGTTCGAGAACCTGACGCCGTTGTTCCCCAAGGAGCAGATGAAGCTGGAGCGGGACATCAAGGGTGAAGAGAACATCACCGGCCGCGTGATCGACATCATTGCCCCCATCGGCAAAGGCCAGCGCGCCCTGATCGTGGCGCAGCCCAAGAGCGGCAAGACCGTGATGATGCAGCACATTGCGCACGCCATTTCCGCCAACTACCCCGACAGCTATCTGATGGTGCTCCTGATCGACGAGCGCCCCGAGGAAGTGACCGAGATGCAGCGTACCGTCAAGGGCGAGGTGATTGCCTCCACCTTCGACGAGCCGGCCGCCCGCCACGTGCACGTGGCTGAGATGGTGATCGAGCGCGCCAAGCGCCTGGTCGAGCTGAAGAAGGACGTGGTCATCCTGCTGGACTCCATCACCCGACTGGCGCGCGCCTACAACAACGTGGTGCCCTCCTCCGGCAAGGTGCTGACCGGCGGCGTGGACGCCAACGCCCTGCAACGCCCCAAGCGTTTCCTGGGCGCAGCCCGCAACGTGGAAGAAGGTGGCAGCCTGACCATCATCGCCACCGCGCTGGTCGACACCGGCAGCCGCATGGACGAGGTGATCTTTGAAGAGTTCAAGGGTACCGGCAACTCCGAAATCCACCTGGACCGCCGCCTGTACGAAAAGCGCGTCTTCCCCTCGATCCAGCTCAACCGCAGCGGCACCCGCCGCGAGGAGTTGCTGCTGCAACCGGAAATTCTGCAAAAGACCCGCATCCTGCGCCAGTTCCTCTACAACATGGACGAAATCGAGGCCATGGAGATGGTGCTCAAGCAGATGCGCGCAACGAAAACCAACAACGAGTTCTTCGACATGATGAGAAGGGGTGGGTAACCTCCCCCAGGCTACGCGGCACGTTGTGCCGCTACGCCACCCCCCTCCTGCTGCGCGGAGGGGGCGCACCCGGCGGCCCGGCGAAGCCGGTTCCGCGGGTGCCCACGCATTAACAGCCTCGTCGCCCCCCGCAAGTCATTGATTTAACTGTATAATTCGACGTTTTCTGCGGAAAGTAGGCCAGATAGGCTGGCCCGGCTCCCGCACCTTGAGGAAGAATCATGAAAGAAGGCATTCACCCCAACTACCGCGAAGTTTGCTTCCAGGACATGTCCAATGGTTTCAAATTCGTGACCCGTTCCTGCGCCAACGCCAAGGAAATGATCAAGATGGAAGACGGCCGCGAATTGCCGCTGTTCAAGCTGGATACCACCAGCGAGTCGCACCCCTTCTACACCGGCACGCAGAAATCCGTGGACAACATGGGCGGCCGCGTCGAGAAGTTCCGCAACCGCTTCGGCAAGACCGCTGTCGCCAAGTAAACTGGCCAGCGATTCCCGCCAAGGGCAGCCGGGTTTCCGCGCTGCCCTTTTGTTTTCGTGACAACAAGAACCTGAGCACGTGAACCAGCCCACCCCCGCCATCGTTGCCCAGGCCGCCGTGCGGCGGCTGCCGCGCGCCGCGCTGCTGCTGTTCTGCCTGGCCTATGTGCTGCCGGGCTTCGTCTGGCGCGCCCCCTGGCGCAGTGCGGACATCACGGCCTTCGGCTTCATGCTCGAACTGGCCCGCGGCAATGCGGCCTGGTTCAACCCGCTTCTCATGGGGCAGGCGCCGGACATCAATGCCTTGCTGCCCTACTGGCTTGGCGCTTGGGCCCTGAAGCTCGCACCGGGCTGGATCGCCCCCGACTTCGCCGCCCGCATCCCCTTCATCGGCCTGCTGGTCCTCACCCTGGCCGCCGTCTGGCAGGGCATCTACTACCTGGCACGCAGCCCGCTGGCCCAGCCGGTCGCCTTCGCCTTTGGCGGCGAAGCCCGGCCTACCGACTATGCCCGCGCCATGGCGGATGGTGGCCTGCTGGCCTTCATCGCCTGCTTCGGCCTGGCCCAGCTCTCGCACGAAACCACGCCGGCGCTGGCCCAGCTCTGCTTCACGGCGCTGGCTTTCTACGCCGTGGCAGCCATGCCCTACCGCCGCGTCGGCCCGATCCTGGCCGGCACAGCGGCCCTGCTGGGGCTGACGCTCTCCGGTGCTCCGTCGCTGGCCATGCTGTTCGGTGCCGGCAGCATGGTCATCCACCTGCTGGACCGCAGCCATATCGCCCGTGAAGACGGCCCCTCGCTGCGCTGGGACCGGCGCTGGGCCTGGGGCATGGCGCTGTTGACGCTGCTGGCAGCCGGTCTGGCGACAGCACTCAATCTATGGCGCTGGCGCATCGAACTGCCGCCGCTGACCTGGGCCGCCTGGCACGGCCTGGGCAGCCTGCTCCTGTGGTTCACCTGGCCAGCCTGGCCACTGGTGCTGTGGACGCTGTGGCGCTGGCGCCGCCAGATGTTCAGCAGCCACGTGCGCCGCCACCTGGCCCTGCCACTGTGGTTTGCCCTGGTTACCGTCGCCGCCACCCTGGTGACGCCGGCCAGCGACCGCGCCCTGCTGTTGGCCCTGCCCTCTCTGGCGACGCTGGCAGCCTTCGCGCTGCCGACGCTGGAACGCAGCGTGTCGGCGCTGATCGACTGGTTCACGCTGCTGTTCTTCACCGGCTGCGCCTTCGTCATCTGGGTCGTGTGGATCGCCATGCAGACCGGTTTTCCGCCGCAGCCGGCGGCCAACGTGGCGCGGCTGGCACCGGGGTTTGAAACCGGCTTCACCTTTCTGCCCTTCGTGTTCGCCACCCTTGCCACCCTGGCCTGGGCCTGGCTGGTGAAGTGGCGCGTCGGCCGGCATCGCGCCGCCATCTGGAAAAGCCTGGTGCTGCCGGCCGGCGGTGCGGCATTGTGCTGGCTGCTGCTGACCACGCTGTGGATGCCGCTGCTCGATTTCGCGCGCAGCTACCTGCCGCTGGTGCGCCGCATCGAAGCGGTGGTGCAGCCGGCCGAATGCATCCAGACCTTCGGGCTCAGCCCCGGGCAGTTGGCGGCATTCCGATTCCACTCCAGGCTGCAGCTTGAGCCCGCCACCGACAGTGCCAGCTGCCGCTGGCTGATCGTGGAGAGGGGCATCGTCAGGCAAATTCCCGAGATGATCAACCCGACGCAATGGACGCAGCACAGCACCCTGGGTCACCCGCGCGAAGGCGAGGAAGATCTCGTGATCTATCAGCGCACCGGCTCCTGAGACCGTGTCCGAGCTGAAGACCATTTCCCGCCACGCCGGCACCGTGCTGGTCGGCCAGCTGGCCACCATGGCTTTCGGCGTCACCGACACCATCGTCGCCGGACGCTACGCCGAGGCCTCGCTGGCGGCGCTGTCGGTCGGCGCGGCCATCTACATGAGCGTCTATGTGGCGCTGATGGGCGTGCTGCAGGCCCTGCTGCCGGTCTGGGCCGAACTGCACGGCGCCCAGAAACCCCGTCAACTCGGCTTCTCGTTCCGCCAGTCGCTCTACCTGTGTGCTGCACTGATGGCCTTCGGCATGGTCATCCTATTGCAGCCGGCTGCCCTGCTCGACTGGGCCGAGGTACCGGCCACCCTGCGCGGCGAGGTGCTCAACTACCTGAGCGTGCTGGCCCTGGCCCTGCCGCCGGCGCTGCTGTTTCGTCTCTACAGCACGCTCAACCAGAGCCTGGGCAGGCCGCTGCTGGTGACCTGGCTGCAGATCGGCTCGCTATTCCTCAAGGTGCCGCTGTCGATCTGGTTCGCCTTCGGCGGTGCCGGGCTGGAGGCACAAGGCGCTGTGGGCTGCGCCTTGGCCACGCTGGCAGTGCAGTACCTGATGCTGGCGCTGGCCCTGTGGCTGCTGCGCAGCCGCGAGCTCTACCGCCCCTACCACCTCTGGCACAAACTGGAAAAACCGCACGGCCCCACCCTGGTGGCCTTTGCCCGCGTCGGCGTGCCCAGCGGACTGACTATCCTGGTGGAAGTCACCTCGTTCACGCTAATGGCGTTGTTCGTTGCGCGCCTGGGCACCACGGCTGCCGCCAGCCACCAGATCGCCGCCAACCTGGCCGCCGTGCTCTACATGGTGCCGCTGGCGATCGGCATCGCCACCAGTGCCCGCACCAGCTACTGGCTCGGCGCCGGTCAGCCGCGCCAGGCACGACATGCCGTCGGGCTGGGTTTCATGCTGGTACTGGGCTGCGCCGTGCTGCTGGCCGGCACATTGATCGCCGTACGCGAACCGCTGGTACGACTGTATGCACGCAGTCCGGAAGTGATCGCCCTGGCGGTTCCGCTTCTGGCCTGGACCGCAGCCTTCCATCTGTTCGACGGTTTGCAAGCACTGGGCGTTTTCATCCTGCGCTGCTTTCGCATCACGCTTTCACCGTTCCTGATCTATGGCGTGCTGCTGTGGGGACTCGGCCTCTATGGCGGCTATCAGCTGGCCTACCATGGCCTCGGGCCCTGGCCGGCCATGCAGTCGCCTGCGGCCTTCTGGATTACCGGCATGGTGGCCCTGACGCTAACCGCCCTGATCTTCTGGCTCATGATCTGGCAGGTCTTGAAAAGATAAGCCCCAGGCTGCGCGCCCGGCGCGCGACTCAGTCGGCCGCCACTACCGTCGGCCGCGGCACGCGCAGGCGGCTGGCCGGGAACACCATCGAGAAGCGCGAGCCCTTGCCGGGCGTGCTGTCGATTTTCAATTCGGCGCCATGGCGCTGCGCCACGTGCTTGACAATGGCCAGCCCCAGCCCGGTACCACCGGTGTCGCGCGATCGGCTGCGGTCCACGCGGTAAAAGCGTTCGGTCAGACGCGGGATGTGCTCGGGTGCAATGCCGGGGCCACTGTCCTGCACATAGAACTCGCAGCGTCCGTCATCATGACGCAGCCAGCCCACCTCGATATGGCCACCGGCCGGCGTGTAGCGGATGGCATTGCTGACCAGGTTGGACATGGCGCTGTGCAGTTCGGTCGACAGGCCGGCAATGTCCTCCTGTGCCGCCAGGTTGAACGCCAGTACCTGCGACGGCCCCTCCGGCGGACTCAGTACTGCCGACAAGGCACGCCCCTCCTGTTCCAGTTGCAACAGCAGCGAACGCACCGATGTCCACTCGCCGCTGCTCGGCAGCGGGCTGCCCTCCAGCCGCGAGAGCGTGAGCAGGTCGCTGACCAGGGTCTGCATGCGCTCGGCCTGCTGCGCCATCAGATCGAGGTAGCGCGCGCGCTCGGTCTCATCGAGCGGCAGACTCTGCAGGGTTTCGACAAAACCGG
The DNA here is from genome assembly GCA_001797315.1 of Curvibacter sp. GWA2_64_110. Lineage (GTDB taxonomy): Bacteria > Pseudomonadota > Gammaproteobacteria > Burkholderiales > Burkholderiaceae_C > Hylemonella. Next base: position 176,486 of record MGPC01000031.1, on the reverse strand, counting down.
TGAGCACGGTCAGCGGCGTGCGGATCTCGTGCGAGACATTGGCCACAAAATCGCGTCGCATGGCTTCGGCCTGCTCCAGCGCTGTCACGTCGCGCGACAGCAGCAGGCGGCGGCCATCGCCGTAGGGATGCAAGTGCACCGACAGGCGCACCGGGCGCGAAGGACTGTGGCCACGTCCCGGCATGGTCACATCCTGCAGGAAGTCGGTGCCGGCCGCATAGGCCGCATAGGCCGGGTCGCGCACCAGATTGCCGAAGTGCTGCAACAGATCGCGCTGGGCATCGAGTCCGAAATGAGTGGCAGCGGTCTGATTGAACCATTCGATGCGCCCCTCGGCATCGAGCAGCACGACCCCGTTGGGCGAAGCCTGCAGCGCGGCCAGAAAGTCCTGCAGGCGGGTGTCGCTCTCGCGGATCTGCTGCTCACGCGCCCGTACCAGACGGCGTGCGCGGTCGGCCACCTCGCCCCACAAACCGTGCTTCAGCGGCACATCGGACACGTCGCCACGGCGCAGCCAGTTCAGCAGCCGCAGTCCGCGCGAGAAGTCGAATAACACCCAGAGCAGACCGGCCGCCAGCATGCCGGCCAAGGCGCCGCGGATTTGCAGGTCTTCCGGCGCCACCAGGGCACCTGCCACGCCCCCCAGGCACTGGATCAGCAGGAACGAAAAAAGCCGCAAGAACATGGCGTCGCCTCAGGGCTGAGCTGACAACAGAACGGCCGTCCTCAGTCCCGCGTTACGGGGCTGAGGACGGCCGCCGGCTGCGCCGTGAAACGGTAACCGGCGCCGCGCACCGTCTCGACCATGGCCGACGCGTCGCCCAGCGCCTCGCGCAGACGCTTGACATGCACATCCACGGTACGTTCCTCGATGAAGACGTGGTCACCCCAGACTTTGTCGAGCAACTGGCCGCGGCTGTGCACGCGCTCGGCATGGTTCATCAGGTACTGCAGCAGCTTGAACTCGGTCGGACCGAGCTTGAGCGGCTGCTCCTGGAAGGTCACGCGGTGCGTGGCCGTGTCCAGCGTCAGGCCGCCAATGGTCACCGCCCCACCGCTTTGCTCGGGTGCCCGGCGGCGCAGGACAGCGCGGATACGGGCTAGCATTTCCTTGGTGGAAAAGGGCTTGGCCATGTAGTCGTCCGCTCCGGCATCGAGACCGGCAACGCGGTCCGCCTCGTCGCCGCGTGCAGTCAGCATGATGATGGGCACGGCCTTGGTCCGCACATCGGCCCGCCAGCGCTTGGCCAGCGTGAGACCGCTCTCGCCCGGCAGCATCCAGTCGAGCAGGATGACATCGGGCAGGACGGCATCAAGCTCGCGCTGGGCGCTGTCGCTGTCCATGGCCCAGGTCGGGCGAAAACCGTTGTGGCGCAGGTTGACGGCAATCAGTTCGGCAATCGCCGGCTCGTCTTCCACGATCAGGACCGCTGGCTGATGCTTCATTTCAGGACGGATTCGATCTCTTCGATGGAGGCATGGCGCACATCGGCCCCCTTGACGATGTAGATGATCAGCTCGGCGATGTTCTTGGCGTGATCGCCGACACGTTCGATCGCCTTGGCCAGGAACAGCAGATCCAGGCTCGGCGAAATCATGCGGGGATCTTCCATCATGTAGGTGATGAGCACACGCATGAAGTTGTCGAACTCCCTGTCGATCAGGTCATCCTCCTTGAGGATGGAAACAGCAGCCGAGGTGTCCAGACGGGCGAAGGCATCGAGTGCCTTGCGCAGCAGACCGGAGGCCAGGTCGGCAGCCACGCGCAGCTCGGATGCCGGCAGGTTGCGCGGCGTGCCGCTCTGGATGATGGAGAGCACCATGCGCGCCATTTTTTCCGCTTCGTCGCCGGCACGCTCCAGATTCGCGGTGGACTTGGAGACGGCGATCAGGAGTCGCAGGTCGCGTGCGGTCGGCTGCCGGCGCGCAATGATGGAAGAGATCTCATGGTCGATTTCGACCTCCATCGCATTGACGCGCTTCTCCGTTTCAATCACCTGGTGCGCCACCTCGGCATTGAACTGCCCCAGGGCGTGGATCGCCTGCTGGACCTGGGATTCAACCAGACCGCCCAGCTCCATCACGCGGCTGGAGACGGTATTGAGTTCGCTGTCGAACTGGGTCGAAAGATGTTTTTCGGGCATGTCGCTTCTCCTTAGCCGAAACGGCCGGTGATGTAGTGGCTGCGGCCGCTGCGCTTAACTTCGCGAAGCGAAGTGAGCCTGCGCCGCTGCATTACCGCTCGGTTCATCCGAACCTCCCGGTGATGTAGTCTTCCGTTTCCTTGCGCGTGGGCTTGAAGAACATCTGCTCAGTCGAGCCGAATTCCACCAGATCACCCAGGTACATGTAGGCCGTGTAATCGCTGCAGCGAGCCGCCTGCTGCATGTTGTGCGTGACGATCACCACGGTGTAGTCATCCTTGAGCTCGGTAATCAGCTCCTCGATCTTGGCGGTGGAAATCGGGTCCAGTGCCGAGCAGGGTTCGTCGAGCAGGAGCACTTCAGGCCTGATGGCAATGCCGCGCGCAATGCACAGGCGCTGCTGCTGGCCGCCGGACAGGCTGGAGCCGCTCTGCTTGAGCTTGTCTTTGACTTCGGTCCACAGCGCGGCTTTGCGCAGCGCCCACTCGACGCGTTCTTCCATGTCGGTGGTGTTGAGCGATTCGAACAGCTTGATGCCGAAGGCAATGTTGTCGTAGATCGACATCGGAAACGGCGTCGGCTTCTGGAATACCATGCCGACCTTGGCACGCAGCAGGGCTACGTCCTGCTTGCTGGTGAGCAGATTCTCGCCATCGAGCAGCACTTGGCCTTCGGCGCGCTGGTCGGGATAGAGTTCGAACATGCGATTGAAAACGCGCAGCAAGGTCGACTTGCCGCAGCCAGACGGGCCGATGAAGGCTGTCACCTTGTTCTGCGGAATGTCGAGGTTGATGCCCTTGAGCGCGTGGAACTTGCCGTAATAGAAGTTCAGATCCTGCACCGAGATTTTCGGTGCCGGAACTGGAGTGGGAATGTTGTCCATCGCTTGCCTTGCTGAAAAAACGGATACGGACACGTGGTCAGCCCTTGTTGCGCGTCAGAACACGCGCCAGAATGTTGAGCCCCAAAACCGTGACGGTGATCAGCAGCACACCGGCCCACGCCAGGTGCTGCCAGTTCTCGTAGGGACTCATGGCGAATTTGAAAATCGTGACCGGCAGGCTGGCCATTGGATCCTTGAGATTGGAGGTCCAGAACTGGTTGTTCAGGGCCGTGAACAGCAAAGGCGCCGTTTCACCGGAGATGCGGGCCACAGCCAGCAGCACACCCGTGACAACGCCAGCCCGTGCAGCCCTCAACGTGATGCTGGTGATGACTTTCCATTTCGGCGTGCCGAGGGCGTAAGCCGCCTCGCGCATGCTGGCCGGCACCAATTGCAGCATGTTCTCCGTGGTGCGGATCACCACCGGAATCACCAACAGCGCCAGGGCGATCACGCCGGCCCAGCCCGAGAAGGATTTGAAACGTGCCACCACCATGGCATACACGAACAGGCCGATCACGATGGACGGCGCCGACAGCAGGATGTCGTTGACAAAGCGCGTGACGGCGGCCAGCCAGCCGTACGGATCGTATTCGGCCAGATAGATGCCGGCCATGATGCCGACCGGCGTGCCGACAAAAGTGGCCAGCAGCACCATCAGGAAGGAGCCATAGATCGCATTGGCAATACCGCCGGTCTCGTTAGGCGGCGGGGTCATCTGCGTCAAGGTACTCCATGCCAGACCGCCGATGCCCAGCATCAGCGTTTCCCACAGGATCCAGAACAGCCAGAACAGGCCGAAAGACATGGCGCCCAGAGACAGGGTCAGTGCAATGAAATTAGTGCGCTTGCGGCCCGCAAAACGGGCACGTCGCGTGTCGTTCAAGCTTGTCATGAATTGGTGCCCTCGCTCTTTTTGAGCTGCGCCAGCAGCAGCTTGGAGAGGGCCAGCACCACAAAGGTAATGAAGAAAAGTACCAGCCCCAGATAGATCAGCGAAGCCTGGTGGATGCCTGCAGCTGCTTCGGCAAATTCATTGGCCAAGGCCGACGTGATGCTGTTGGCGGCCTGGAACAGGCTTAAAGAGTCGAGCTGGTTCATGTTGCCGATGACAAAGGTCACGGCCATGGTTTCGCCCAGGGCGCGCCCCAAGCCCAGCATGATGCCGCCAATGACACCGGCCTTGGTGTAGGGCAGCACCACCTTGGAAACGACCTCCCAGGTGGTCGAACCCAGGCCGTAAGCCGACTCCTTCAACAAGGGCGGCGTGACCTCGAACACATCGCGCATGACGGAGGCGATGAAGGGAATGATCATGATGGCCAGAATGATGCCGGCCGACAGGATGCCGATGCCCACCGGCGGGCCGGATACCAGGGCGCCCAGATAGGGAATGCCGCTGAACAGCGACTGCAGCGGCGTCTGCACATATTTGGCCAGAATGGGGCCGAACACCAGCAGACCCCACATGCCGTAGACGATGGACGGCACGGCGGCCAGCAGTTCAATGGCTGTGCCCAACGGGCGCTTGAGCCAGGCTGGGGACATTTCCGTCAGAAACAGCGCAATGCCAAAACTGACCGGCACCGCAATCAGCAAGGCAATGATGGAGGTGGCCAGGGTGCCGTAAATCATCACCAAGCCACCGAAATTCTCTTGCACCGGGTCCCAGACGGGACTGGTCAGAAAACCCAGGCCATAACGTTCGATGGCCGGCCAGGCGCCGACCACCAAGGACAAAATGATGCTCGCCAGCAGCGCCAGAGTCAACCAGGCCGCCCCCTTGGCGAGCCAGCCGAACACGGCATCGGCCCAAGGACCCGTCCGAGCGGGTTTGGCAAACTGATTGGAACTCATGGCGTGCGGGTCTCTTTCTGGCAGTGATTACTTGTAAGCCACCGGCTTGCCCGAAGCGTCCTTGATTTCGCTCCAGGACTTCTCGATGGCAGCCTTCACGCTGGCAGGCATGGGCACATACTCAAGGTCGGCGGCAGTCTTGTCACCGTTCTTGTAGACCCAGCTGAAGAACTTCAGCGTCTGTGCAGCATTGGCCGGCTTGTCCTGCACCTTGTGCATCAGGATGAAGGTGGCGCTCGCAATCGGCCAAGCATTCTTGCCCGGCTGATTGGTCAGCACTTGGTAGAAGCTCTTGGCCCAGTCGGCACCGGCAGCGGCGGCCTTGAAGGTTTCGTCGTCAGGCGCCACGAAGTTGCCGTCCTTGTTCTTCAACAAGGTGTGCGCCATCTTGTTCTGCTTGGCATAGGCATACTCGACATAGCCGATCGAATTGGGCAGACGGCCGACAAATGCCGACACGCCTTCGTTGCCCTTGCCGCCGGCACCGACCGGCCAATTCACGGCCGTGCCTTCGCCGACCTTGGACTTCCAATCTTCGCTGACCTTGCTCAGGTAATTGGTAAAGCCGAACGTGGTACCGGAACCGTCAGCGCGGCGCACCGGGGCGATGGCGGCGTCGGGCAGTTTCACACCAGGGTTGAGCGCCGTGATGGCCGCATCGTTCCACTTGGTGATCTTGCCCAGATAGATGTCAGCCAGCACCGGGCCGGTCAGCTTCAGCTGGCCCGGGGCGATGCCTTCGATGTTCACGACAGCCACAATGCCGCCCATGACGGTGGGAAACTGCAGCTGGCCCTTCTTGGCCAGGTCTTCATCCTTGAGCGGCATGTCGGAAGCACCGAAATCGACGGTCTTGGCGTCGATCTGGCGGATGCCAGCACCGGAACCCACCGATTGGTAGTTGATTTTCACGCCAGTGGCCTTGTTGTAATCAGCGGCCCACTTGGCATACACCGGGGCCGGGAAACTGGCACCGGCACCCGTCACATCCTGAGCGACCGCCATGCCGGAACCTGCCAGCAGGGCTGCGGCCGTCAGGCCCAGCATTGTGTGTTTGAAAGTCATCTTCATCAAAAGCTCCTTAAGGGTTGGTTGGAGAATGAAAAGACTTTAAGAAGTTTTGATGTCAGTAATGTGACAAGACCAAATTCACGCGATGCACGGGAAGTCACTATTTTGTCATGAATTTGACACCCCAAATTCATGCCAGCGTCACACAAACACCATAGACTGAAAAAAACGACTTGTCTGAAAGCTCCGGACACCAGCCGGCCGCGAGCACGCATTTCGGCCGGTGCTATGCTGCCCGGCCAGAATGAATTGACACCATGCAAAACGGAACCCGCCTCGCTGCCGTCGACCTCGGCTCCAACAGCTTTCGCCTCGAGATCGGCTACCTCGACCACGGCCAGATCCAGCGCACCGAATACCTCAAGGAAACCGTGCGCCAGGGCAACGGCCTGGACGAGAACCGCAATCTGTCACGGCAGGCCATGCAACGCGGCTGGGACTGCCTGGCCCGCTTCGGCGAGCGCCTGGCCGGCTTCCGCAAGTTCCAGGTACGCGCCGTCGCCACCCAGACTTTGCGCGAAGCGCGCAACCGCGACCAATTCCTGGCACGCGCCACCCAGATCCTGGGCTTTCCCATCGACGTGATTTCCGGCCACGAAGAAGCTCGCCTGATCTACCAGGGTGTGGCCCACCTGCTGCCACAGTCGAATGAGCGCCGCCTGGTGGTGGACATCGGCGGACGCTCGACCGAACTGATCCTGGGCCACGCCTACGAAGCCCGCTTCATGGAGTCGTTCCGCGTCGGCAGCGTCGCCTGGTCGATGCGCTACTTCCCCGATGGCGTTTTCACCACGCAGGCCTTCGAAACGGCCGAAGTCGCCGCGAAAGCGGTCCTGGACGAGGCCCTCAACACCTACCGGCCTGACGCCTGGGAAGTGGCCTACGGCGCCTCCGGCACTGTCGGCGCCGTCGGCGACATCCTCGTGGAAGCGGGCTGGCCGGAAGGCCTGATCACCCGCGACGGTCTCGACTGGCTGCTGGAGCGCCTACTCAAGGCGCAAAGCGCCGACAAAGTCCGACTCGATGGCATGAAGGATGACCGCCGCGCGGTGATTGGCGGCGGTGTCAGCGTGCTGCGCGCCGTGTTCGATCTGCTGTCCATCCAGGAAATGCACGTCGCCCAGGGCGCGCTGCGGCACGGCGCCCTGTACGACCTGCTCGACCGCGAACAGGAGCAGACCGACCAGCGTCATGCCAGCGTCAACCGTCTGGCGAGCAAATTCAGTATCGACCAGACGCAAGCGCAACGTGTCAGCAAGGCGGCGCGTCACCTGTTCCGGCAAGTGGCGGGCGAATTCACGGCCGGCGAAATGGAACGGCTCCTGCGCAAGCTGGGCTGGGCCGCCCAACTGCACGAAATCGGCAGCCTGATCTCGCACAGCGACTACCACAAGCATGGCGCCTACATCCTGGACAACGCCGATGCCGCCGGTTTCACCATGCCCGAGTTGCACCGGCTCAGTCTGCTGGTGCTGGGACACCGCGGCAAGCTGCGCAAGCTGGAAGTGGACTTCGAAGATGATGTCTTCGTCAGACAGTTGCTGGTCCTGCGCCTGGCAGTGCTGCTGTGCCATGCACGCCGCGATCCCGATCTGCAGGGTCTGCTGCTGCAGCTCGATGCGCCCCACCGCCTGACGCTGAGCTGCAGGCCTGGCTGGCGCGAGGCCTATCCGCAGTCAGCCCACCTGCTGCACGAAGAACTGCTGGCCTGGCAGAAAACGCCCTGGACGCTGTCACTCAGCGAACGAGCCTAAGACCTCCCTGGTCCAAGCGCGCCTCAGGCGTTCTCCAGGGTCTGGTCGCCGCGAACGTACAGGCCGCCCCCGCCCATCTTGGCCTCGTGCTTGGCCAATGCTGCCAGCGTGGCCACCTCCTCTTCGTCGCGCAGGGTCTGCGGACCGACCCGCACGGCGCCGATGGAAAGCGTGGTGCAAGGGAAAAAACGCATCACGCCATGGCGGTCTTCGGCATGGATACCGCCGCACAGGCGGGCGGCTTCGTCAAACAGATCGCGTGCCTTGAAGGCAAATTCGCTGACGATCAGCTCACAGCGCTGCCGCCAATCCTCGCTCTGGAACAGGATCAGGAAGTCGTCCCCGCCGACATGACCCACGAAATCGCGCTGCGGATCGCAATGGGTCACCGCCAGCTGCGCCAGCAGGCGGATCATTTCATCGCCGCGCCAATAGCCGTAATGGTCGTTGAAGGGCTTGAAATTGTTCATATCGAGGTAGCAGGCCACGAATTCGGCCCCCCCCTCCAGCAAGCGCTTGATGTGCAGGCTGATCGGAATGTTGCCGGGCAGAAAAGTCAGCGGGTTGGCATGACGAGCCGCTTCCAGGCGCAGCTCGGTCACGGACCGCACCAGCTGGTCGCCCGTGCCCAGGCCGATGTAGCGGCCGTTCTCGGTCACGATGAAGCCATCGCTCAGGTAACGCTGATCCTGCGAGGTCAGAATGCCGATCAGCTCGTCGATGTCATGGTTGCGCTCGATCAGGCGCGGCGCCGGATTCGCGTACTGCATGCAGGACTTCTTGCCGAAGACCTCCCTGAAATACAGAGTGGCATAGTGGTCCATGAAATGCTGGCGGTTGATGATGGCCACGGGACGGTTGTCGTCCACCACGGCAATGGCATGCAACTCCGGGCGAGCCATCAGGATCGCCGCCACCTCGTCATTGCTGGTCGTCTGGCTGACGCAGGGGGCGTGGATCAGGGACAGATGGCGCAGATGGCCCAGGCGCGAAACGTGCCGCTGCTCGGGCATCACGGCCACCCGCGAGTCTTGCAACACATCCACCGCATCGCGACGGATGGTGGGCAACACCACGTTGGAGGGACGGCCAAGGAAATAACCCTGGCCATAGGCAATGCCCAGATCCCTGAGCACCCGCAGATCATCCTCGTTCTCGATGCCCTCGGCCACCAGCGCGGTGCCGAAAATATCGGCAATCTGCATCAGGGCCTGGAGCGTCTTGAGGTTGTCGGCATGGCCGCTGATGCTGCGGCTGAAATATTTGTCGATCTTCACAATATCCGGCTTGATCTGCGACCACAGCCGCAGACTGGAACGACCGTCGCCGAAGTCATCCAGCGCCAGGGACAGGCCGGCGCTTTGCAATTCCTTCACCACTTCCGTCAGCGCCTGCATATCGCCGACGCGTTCGTGTTCGGTGATCTCCAGCACCACCATCCGGGGTGACACGCCCAGATCGCGCACGCATTTGCTGAAACAGGCGCAACCACCCAGCTGCACCAGCCTGACCAGCGCGTGGGCGCTGATGTTCAGGAACAGACGCCCCGGCTGCTTGAGCTGCCCCCATTGCTTGAGTGCGGTGAAAATGCAGAAGAACTCGAGCTCATGCAACAGGCCTTCGACCTGCGCAGCCTGCAGCAGCGCATCCGCGTTGTGCAACGCGGTTCCGTGCGGTCCTCGGATCAGGGCTTCATGGCCGTGGATGGAGCCGTCCTTCAGATCTGCAATCGGCTGGAAGACCGCAAACAGCGCGGCATCACGCATCAGACGCGCCAAAGGTCCGCCTCCATTGACCACTTCAGGCAGGACCTCTCCCATGAGCAGGCAGATCGGATCGCTCATATCGTTCAGCTCCATTGCCATGGCGACTTCCGGCCATGCCGTCAACAGTTCTTCCAAAACTTTTCTACCGGCAAGAGCCGGCCCCACATCGACAATACCCCGACTTTGCCCGCCGAAGATTGCAACGGCATGACGACCTCATGTCATTTTCATGACAGCCTCATGAAACGCGTCGACGCATCGCTTGTCGCGCCAAAAATAACGATATAAACTGTTTATCTCGTTTTCAAAAGGCATCACCCATGGCAACCACATCCAGAAAATCGACGACGGCAAAAAAGGTCACCAGAACCCCGACGGCACCCGCCAAGCCAGCCACCAGGAAAGCGCCCCCGGTGCGCAAGACTGCTCCGGCAACACCGCCCCGCCCCGCCAGCACGGTCGCCGAAGCCAAAGCCGCCAAGCCCAAGAAACCCAAGCTGGTCCGTGACAGCTTCACCATTCCGAAAGTCGAATACGCGGTGCTCGACGATCTCAAGCAACGCGCTATCCGGCTGGCGCATCCGGCCAAGAAAAGCGAACTGCTGCGCGCCGGCATCAAGGCCCTGACCGCCATGTCGGATGCAGCCCTGCTCGCCGCCCTCAACGCGGTACCGGCCATCAAGACCGGTCGCCCCAAGAAGGCCTGACATCCAGCCGGCAAAGCGCTCCCCACGCTCAGAGGACTTCGGGTGACTGGACCGTGAGCAGCACGGTCTGGGCCGCACCTTCGCGTTGACGGTGGCGCAGCCACCAGACCGCCCCTTTGCGCACGGCGCACTCGCTGGCCTGCATGCCGAGCAGCTGGGCAATGACCTGCCCGAGCACCGGTTGATGCCCTACGACCAGGGTTGTGGCCCGGCCATGTGGCCACTGCACCAGCTCCAGCAACTGCGCCACACTGCCATCCGGCGCGATTTCGTCGCGCAGCTTGTACTTGCGCCCCAGCGCCAGTGCAGTCTGCTCGGCCCGGCGCGCCGGACTCACCAGCACGCGGGTACCTTCAGGCAACTGCCGATCAAGCCAGGCCGCCATGCGCGCGGCCTGTTTCTCGCCGCGCGGCGTGAGCGAGCGCTCCAGGTCGTTGCAGCCCGGCACCCAGTCCTGGGCTTCCGCGTGGCGCCACAAGACCAGATCCATGGTTCAGAGCCTGTCGTGTGAGTCTCGTGTCGCATAACGCGCCATCAGCGCATTCTGGGCCCCGATGGCCGGACGTCCCGCGGGCGGCCGGGCCCGTTCGTAGCGACCATCGGGCAGCAGGTCCCAGGCATCGAGACTGTCATGCAGCCCCGCCACCAGGCACTCATCGACAATGCGCTGGCGCAACAGCGGATCCAGCACCGGCCAGGCCAGCTCGACACGGCGCAGCATGTTGCGGTTCATCCAGTCGGCGCTCGACAGGTACAGCTCCTCGGCCTCACCCTGCCGGAAGTAGAAGACGCGGGCGTGCTCAAGAAAGCGACCGATGATCGAGCGGACCCGGATGTTGTCGGTTTCGCCCGGCACTTGCGCCGGCAACATGCAGGCGCCACGCACAATCAGATCGATCTTCACACCCTGCTTGCCGGCTGCAATCAGCGCACGGATCAAGGCCTCGTCGGTCAGGGCATTCATCTTGGCCACGATGCGTGCCGGCTGACCGGCAGCGGCTGCCGCCCCCAGGCTTTCGATTTTCTCCAGCAGCTTGCGATGCAGCTGCAGCGGCGCCAGCCACAGGCGGTTCAGACGCGGCAGGCGGCTTTGCCCGGCCAGATGGATGAACACGTGTTCGATGTCAGCCGTCAGGGCCGTATCGGCGGTCAGATGGCTGATATCGGTATAGAAACGCGCCGTCACCGGGTTGTAGTTGCCGGTGGACAGATGGGCATAACGCTTGAAGTGCCGACCCTCGCGCCGGGTGATGAGCATCATCTTGGCGTGGGTCTTGAGTCCGACCACGCCATACACGACCTGCACGCCGATGGATTCGAGCTGCTCGGCCCAGTTGATGTTGACTTCCTCGTCAAAACGGGCCTTGAGCTCCAGCACCACCGTGACTTCCTTGCCGCGTCGTACCGCCTCACGCAGCAGCTCCATCAGTTCGGAATTGGAGCCGGTGCGGTAGATGGTCTGCTTGATTGCCAGCACCTGCGGGTCGTTGACGGCCTCGCGCAAAAAGGCCAGCACGCCGTCAAAGCTCTCGTAGGGCTGGTGGATGATCACATCGCCGCGCTTAAGCTGCTCGAAGATCGACTGATCGGTCCCCAGCCGGCCTGGGTAGGAGGCCTTGTAAGGCGGGAAACGCAGGCGCGGTTCATCAACCAGATCCACCAGCTGTCCCAGGCGCACCAGATTGACCGGGCCATGCACGCGGTACAGCGCCCCCTCGGGCAGGCCAAACTGCTTGAGCAGGAAGCCAGCCAGGTAGTCGGAGCAGCCGGCCGACACCTCCAGCCGCACGGCCTGGCCGTAATGGCGGTGCTGCAAACCTTGGCGCAGGGCAGTACGCAGGTTCTTCACATCTTCCTCGTCCACCGCCAGATCGGAGTGCCGCGTCACCCGGAACTGGGAAAACTGGCTCACTTCCCGGCCGGGAAACAACTCGGTCAGATGCGCACGGATGATGCTGGAGAGCGAGATGAACAAGGTGCGCTTGCCGCACAGCTTGTCCGGCAGGCGGATGACGCGCGGCAACACGCGCGGCACCTTGACGATGGCAACATCGTTCTCGCGGCCGAAGGCATCATGCCCGACGAGGCGGACGATGAAGTTGAGCGACTTGTTCGCCACCTGCGGAAACGGGTGCGAGGGATCGAGCCCGACCGGGATCAGCAGCGGCTTCACCTCGCTCTCGAAATACTGCTTGACCCAGCGCCGCTGCGCCGCATTGCGCTCGCCGTGCGCCACGATCTTGATGCCCTGCTTCTCGAAAGCCGGCATCAGCGCTTCGTTGTACAGAGCGTACTGGCGATGCACCAGCTCATGAATGGCGGCCGACAGCCGGTCGAACGACGCCGCGGTGTAAATGCCCTCCTGATCGTGCCCCTGCTTGGCGCTCAGGTGCGGCTCGGCCCGCACCTCGAAAAACTCGTCCAGATTGGAGGAGACGATGCACAGGTAACGCAGGCGTTCCAGCAAGGGCACATCGTTGCGGCAAGCCCAGTCGAATACGCGCTGGTTGAAAGCCAGGATGCTGTGGTCCCGGTCCAGCAGGGCAAGCATCTGTGGCGCGGCACGCGGCGTCAGTTCAGTCACGGGTGACAACATGAGATCCAGACAGGTTTGTTACGCTTCAATGGCAAATTCTTTACAAATTTGATGACAGTGATGTGACGCCATCATGCGCCTGCCGCCGTTCCGGGACTGCCCGGTCCTGACTGGCGGGCACCAGATGGTCCAGAAACAGCCGGCTGGCCTGCTCCCAGCTGAATTCCAGCGCCCGCGCCCGCGCCTCGTGGCGAGGCACGGCCAGCGCCCGGTACCAGGCACTTTTCAGGTCCGCGTCCAGAATGCCGCCGGCCACCCGGCCCTCGCTGTGTCCCAGCACCTCCAACGGCCCATCGACCGGGTAGGCAGCCACCGGCGTGCCGCTGGCCATGGCCTCCAGCATCACCAGGCCAAAGGTCTCCGACTTGCTGGGCATGACGAACAGATCGGCTGCCGCGTAAACGCGGGCCAGCTCATCGCGCGGCAGGATGCCGAGCCATCGTACATGGGGATAACGCGCTTTGAGCGAGTCTTCCAGCGGCCCCACGCCGCAGACGATCTTGGTGCCCGGCACGTCGAGCTGCAAAAAGGCCTCGATGTTCTTCTCGTAGGAGACACGGCCGACAAACAGCGACACTGGCCGCGCCAGCACGCCCAGTGCCGGGTGCAGCTGCACCTCCTCGTGAAACGGGAACAGCCCCATGTCGACGCCGTGGGTCCAGCCGCGCAAGTTGCGAAAGCCGCGCTGGTCCAGCATGCGCAGCACGCCCTGGGTCGGCACCATCACGCCGGAGGACGGCTTGTGGAAACGGCGGAACAGCGCATAACCCCAGGCATGCGGAATCTTCAGTGCGGCGTTCAGGATTTCCGGGAACTTGGTGTGGAAAGCCGTGGTGAACGCCAGGCCGCGCTTGAGGCAGTAGGCGCGCGCCGCCCAGCCCAGCGGGCCTTCGGTGGCGATGTGGATGGCGTGCGGCGCCAGTGCATCGAGCTGCGCGTGCAGGGCCTTGGCCGGCCGTACCACCAGATCGATGCCGGGGTAGCCGGGACAGGGACGCGTGCGGAAGAGGCCCGGGTGCACCACCTCGACCTCATGTCCGGCGCGCTCGACTTCCCGGACCAGTTCCACCAGGGTGGTCACCACGCCGTTGACCTGGGGTTGCCAGGCATCTGTGATCAGTGCGATCTTCATGCGGATACCGTCCTTGCTGCTTGCGTTGGAACCGGTACGGCCTGCGTGGCACCCCAGTGCAGCAATTCCAGCCGGCCGTCCTGATGTTCGACCAGGGCGGTGCGGCTCTCCACCCAGTCGCCGTCGTTGCAATAGAGAATGCCGTCGATGTCGCGCATCTCGGCGCGGTGGATATGGCCGCACACCACACCCTGATGCCCGAGGCGGCGCGCCTCGTTGGCCACCGCCACTTCGAAGTCAGTGACGTAGTTCAAGGCCTTCTTGACCTTGTGCTTGAGGTAGGCCGACAGCGACCAGTACGGCAAGCCGAACTTGGCGCGCAAATGGTTCAGGTAGCGGTTGAGCTTGAGCGTGAACTCGTACAGGTTGTCGCCCACATAGGCCAGCCACTTGGCGCACTGGATGACGCCGTCGAAATAGTCGCCGTGCATGACCCAGAGCCGGCGCCCGTCGGCGGTCAGGTGCATCGCATCCTCCACCACTTCGATGCCGCCGAACTGGTGGCCGATGAAACCGCGCGCGAACTCATCATGGTTGCCCGGCACATAGACGATGCGGCAGCCCTTGCGCGCCCGGCGCAGTAGCTTTTGCACCACGTCGTTGTGCGCCTGCGGCCAGTACCAGCGGCGGCGCAGCTGCCAGCCATCGACGATGTCGCCCACCAGGTACAGGTAGTCGCTGGGGTACGCCTTGAGAAAGGCCAGCAGCTCGGTGGCCTGGCAGCCGGGCGTGCCCAGGTGCAGGTCGGAGATGAAGATGGCGCGCAGGCGGCCGTGCGGGGCGTGCTCATCGTCGCCCTCATCCGGCGCCGCCATGCCGGCCAGCCACGGGTTCATCGGATCGAAAGTCTTCTTCATCAGGCGCCGAGGAAGTGCTTGCGGTAGCGCGCCGGCAGATCCTGCAGGCGCATCAGCATCGGCAGATCGGCGCTGTTGAAATCCGGGTCCCAGGCCGGCGCGCCCAGCACCTTGGTCCCCAGGCGCAGATAACCCTTGATCAGGGCTGGCGGCTCCACCTCCAGATTGCCATTGAGTTCCTCGATCGGCAGCGGCAGGCGCGGCCGGACGTGGTATTCGATCGACGCCAGATGCGTCTCCTTGAGCTGGTTCCAGATGCTGGCCGCCACATCACCGCTGAGCACGCCGTTGTGCAGCATCGGAATGCTGGCGCAGCCGATCATGGTGTCGAGCTGGTTGCGCACCATGAACTCGCCCAGTGCGCCCCACAGCGCCATGATCACGCCGCCATGGCGGTGTTCCGGATGCACGCAGCTGCGGCCGAGCTCGACCATGCGTTCGCGCAGCTGGCGCAGGCGCGTCAGGTCGAACTCCAGATCGCTGTAGGTGCTGCCGACGCGCTTGGCCTGGGCCGGCGTCAGCACGCGGTAGGTGCCGATGACCTCGCGCGTGGCCTGGTCGCGCACCAGCAGGTGCTCGCAGTAGTCGTCGAACAGGTCGATGTCGTGGCCCGGCACTTCGGCATTCAGGCGCGCGCCCATCTCGCCGGCGAAGATCTGGTACCTCAGTCGCTGCGCGGCGCGGACTTCGTCCAGGTGCTTGGCCCACGCCACTTCAATGCCGCCGCGCCCAGGCGCAGCGACTGGCTGGCCATCTGCGCCAACGGTTTGCTGACCAGATCGGTGAAGCGACCCCCTGGGCAAGACAGCGGGCGAGAGCGGGAAGGTCGGGTTCGGTAGTTCTTTCATCGTGTACTCCTTGCTTTCTATGGATGTCTGGTTAAAAAAAAGCCCCGGGGAAGCGGGGCCAGTAGGTTTTGATCAAGTGCCGACGACGCCGCCATCCTTGCGGCGGATGACAACGGTGGCCGAGCGCGGTCGGCCGCCTGCCGGTCCGTCCGGCCAGTTGCTGACCGCCTGCGGCTTGGCCGGATCGCTGCGCTCGCTGGCGGTCTCGCCCGGGTGCTGCACATTGACGAACATGAAGCGCCGGTCCGGCGTGAAGGCGATGCCGGTGATTTCGCAGCCGGCGGGCCCGGTAAGGAAGCGCTTGGTCGCACCGCTGGCCGGGTCGGCGCACAGCATCATGTTGTTGCCGATCGATTTGTAGGGTCCCTTGTTCATGACCGAGGTCGACACATCGGTCTGGATCCAGAGCAGGCCGCTGTCATCAAAGGCCAGGCCGTCCGGGCTGCCGTAGATATCGCCCTGGATGTTGCCGCGGTGCTCCGGCTTCTCGGCCTTCGGGTCACCCGCCAGGGCGAAATGCATCCAGCGGAATTCGGTGGCCGCGGCATCGCCGCTGCCTGCACCGCCTTCGCGCCAGCGGATGATGTGGCCCATGATGTTGTCGGGACGCGGACTGGCCTCATCCACCTCGCGACCGGGCTGGCCGCGTTGGCTGTTGTTGGTCAGCGTGGCGAACACCTCGCCGGTCTGCGGGTGCACGGCAATCCACTCCGAGCGGTCCATCTTGGTCGCGCCCACCGCATCAGCGGCCTGGCGCGTCTTGACCAACACCTCGCCCTGGTCGGCAAAACCCTTGTCGGCGGTCAGGCCGTTCTCACCATGGACCAGAGGAATCCAGCGGCCATAACCCCGGGCGTCGAAGCGCGCCACATACAGCGTGCCGTGGTCCAGCAGGTCCTTGTTGGCGGCATAACCGCCAGGGCGTACCTTGTCGCGCGAGACGAATTTGTAGATGTACTCGAAGCGCTCGTCGTCGCCCATGTAGACCACGGCACGGCCATCCTTGGTCAGCGCGGTGGTCGCGCCCTCGTGCTTGATGCGGCCCAGCGCGGTGCGCTTGATCGGCGTCTGCGTCGGGTCCATCGGGTCGATTTCCACCACCCAGCCGAAGCGGTGCGGCTCGTGGGGGTGCTTGGCCACATCGAAGCGCTCGTCGAACTCGTGCCAGCGGTAACCCCAGCCCTTGGCGCGCAGGCCATAGCGCTTTTCATCCGCATTCGGCTTCTCCTGCGACGAGAAATAACCGTTCCAGTTTTCCTCGCAGGTCAGGTAGGTGCCCCAGGGCGTGCGGCCAGCAGCGCAGTTGTTGAGCGTGCCCAGCACGCGGGTGCCGGCGGGGTCGGCCGCGGTCTTGAGCAGCGCATGGCCGCGCGCCGGGCCGCTGACGGTCATCGGTGTGCTACCGGTGATGCGCCGCGCATAACGCGAGCCCGGCATGACGCGCCACTGGCCCTGACGCTCGACGATCTCGATCACGCTCACGCCGTGGGCCGCCTGCGACTTGCGCACCTTGTCGGCCGACCAGGCCTGCATGCCGTCGGCATGCAGCAGACCGTCGTCGGTGTATTCGTGGTTGATGGCCAGCAGGCCGTGGCGCGGATTGCCGTCGATCGGGAAAAAGGCCATGCCGTCGTGGTGCATGCCGGCCTGCAGGGCCTGCTCTTCCCAGGTGTTGGAACCATCGGCCTTGAATGCGGGCGAGCCGGCCTTCATGCCCACGGCGTCACCCCAGCGGTACAGCACCTGCGCCTCGTACTCGGGCGGCACCGTCAGCGCATCGCCGGCCGACACCGGCACCCCGGTGAAGCCCAAGGGCTTGCCGCGGGCCACGGTGGCACCCAGCGCATGCGAACCCACCAGCATGGCTACCGCCGCCGCGGTGCACTTGAACACCTCGCGCCGCACGGCATCCACCCCCTCGATATGGACGTTGGCGCTGCAGTTGACGCCCTCGTCCGCATCGTATTTCTCACCAAAACCTTGACCCATGTTGTAACTCCCGCGTGACCAGCAATGGCGTTAGTGTGGAAGTGCCGCGTGACGGCTTCATGGCAGTCCTGTGACGAAACCATGACATGGGCGGGCCCGCTTGCATCGATTCAATATTTCAAATATCATTGAAATATGAAAACGCAAAACCTCGCCGAAACCGATGCCGTCAAGTCACTGGCGGCCCTGGCGCAAGCCCAGCGTCTGCGGGCCTTTCGTGCCCTGGTGGTGGCCGGCCTGGAGGGGTTGACGCCCGGCGCGCTGGCGGAAACACTCGGCGTGAGCCCGAGCGCCCTGTCCTTCCACCTCAAGGAACTGGCCAACGCCGGTCTGGTCAGCAGCGAGCCCAACGGCCGCTACCTGGTCTACCGCGCCAACTTCGGGCAGATGGATGCCCTGCTGGGCTACCTCACCGAGCACTGCTGCCAGGGCGCCGCCTGCGAGGTGGCCCCCAAGCGCAAGAAAAAGGCCGTCTGCGCCGCCTGCTGATTTCCCTCCCCCCATTTCTCAAGGAGCTCTTCATGAAACGCTTTCACGTCCATGTCCACGTCGACAACCTGGCGCAGAACATCGCCTTCTACTCGGCCATGTTCAACCAGGCCCCGGCCCGCACCGAAGACGACTACGCCAAGTGGATGCTGCAGGACCCGCCGGTGAACTTCGCCATCTCCACCCGCGGCGACAAGCCGGGCCTTGATCACCTGGGCATCCAGGTGGAGTCGAGCGAAGAACTGAACGCACTCAAGGCGCAGGCGGCCCAGGCCGACATGTCCATGCTGGACGAAGGCGAGACCACCTGCTGTTATGCGCGCAGCGACAAGTACTGGGTGACCGATCCGCAAGGCATTGCCTGGGAGCAGTTCCATACGCTGGACAACATCCCGGTCTTCAGCCAGAAAAGTTCTGAGCCAAATCAGGCTCAAGCCCCCGCCTGCTGTGCGCCAAAAGCTCCTAAAACTGTAGCAAGCACCGGCTGCTGCGGCCCGACTGCCGGGCAAGCCGCCAACGGCGCCAAGGCCTGCTGCTGATCAATCCCCCCTGACAGGTCACTCCCGACATGCGTTCACCCGCCCCCACCCTCAACGTGCTGTTTCTCTGCACGCACAACTCGGCGCGCAGCATCCTGGCCGAAGCCACGCTCAACCACATCGGCCGGGGCCGCTTCAAGGCCTTCTCGGCCGGCAGCAGCCCGCGTGACAACCAGCAGCCCAACCCGCTGGGCCTGCAGGTGCTGCAAAGTGCCGGCATCGCCACCGACGGCCTGCGCAGCAAGAGTTGGGACGAGTTCGCCACGCCCGATGCACCGCAGATGGACCTGATCATCACCGTCTGCGACAACGCGGCCGGCGAGGTCTGCCCGATCTGGCCCGGCCACCCGGCCACCGCGCACTGGGGTTATGCCGATCCGTCCGAAGTGCAAGGCACGGACGAACAGCGGCGCGAGGCGTTTCGCCAGACCCTGCTGGCGATTCGCCGCCGCCTGGACCTGCTGGTCAACCTGCCGCCGGAAAAACTGGCCCGGCAGCTGATCCAGAACACCGCGCGCGACCTGAGCAAGGCAGACTGACCATGAGCGTGCAATGTGAAGTGAGCGCCAAGCAGGCGGCCGGCGCGCCCATGAGCGTGTTCGAGCGTTACCTGACGCTGTGGGTTTTTCTGTGCATCGTGGCCGGCATCACGCTCGGCCAGCTGTTGCCCGGCGTGGCCCAGGCCATCGGCCGCATGGAAGTGGCCCAGGTCAATCTGCCGGTCGGGATGCTGATCTGGGTCATGATCATCCCGATGCTGGTGAAGGTGGACTTCGGTGCCCTGCACGAGGTGCGCCAGCACGTGAAAGGCATCGGCGTCACGCTGTTCGTCAACTGGCTGGTGAAGCCGTTTTCCATGGCCTTCCTCGGCTGGCTGTTCATCCGCCAGCGGTTTGCGCCGTACTTGCCGGCCGACCAATTGGACAGCTACATCGCCGGCCTGATCCTGCTGGCCGCGGCGCCCTGCACGGCCATGGTGTTCGTCTGGAGCCGCCTGACCGGCGGCAATCCGCTGTTCACCCTGTCCCAGGTGGCGCTGAACGACAGCATCATGGTGGTGGCCTTCGCGCCGCTGGTGGCCTTCCTGCTCGGCCTCTCCGCCATCACCGTGCCGTGGACCACGCTGCTGACCTCGGTGTTGCTGTACATCGTGGTCCCGGTTTTCCTGGCGCAACTGTGGCGCAAGGCACTGCTGGCCAAGGGCCTGGCCGCCTTCGACACCGCCATGGCCAAGATCGGCCCCTGGTCCATCACCGCCCTGCTGGCCACGCTGGTACTGCTGTTCGCCTTCCAGGGCGAAGCCATCCTGCAGCAGCCGCTGGTCATCGCCCTGCTGGCGGTGCCGATCCTGATCCAGGTGTTCTTCAACTCGGCGCTGGCCTACTGGCTCAACCGCGCCGTCGGCGAGAAGCATGAGATTGCCTGTCCCTCGGCCCTGATCGGCGCCTCCAACTTCTTCGAACTGGCGGTGGCCGCCGCCATCAGCCTGTTCGGCTTCAACTCGGGCGCCGCACTGGCCACGGTAGTCGGAGTGCTGATCGAGGTGCCCGTCATGCTGCTGGTGGTGCGCCTCGTCAACAACTCGAAAGCCTGGTACGAACGCGGCTGATTCTTTGCTCCCATTTCGCCATGACAAACATCACGATTTATCACAACCCCAAGTGCGGCACCTCGCGCAACACGCTGGCCATGATCCGCAACAGCGGCGTGGAACCGCAGGTCATCGAGTACCTGAAGACGCCACCGACGCGCGAGCAACTGCTTGCCCTGATTGCCGCCAGCGGCCTGAGCGTACGCGAAATCATGCGCGGCAAGGAAGCGCTGTGCGGCGAACTCGGTTTGAATGATCCGGCGCGCAGCGACACCGAACTGATCGACGCCATGCTGGCGCATCCAATCCTGATCAATCGCCCCCTCGTCGTCACACCACTGGGCACACGACTGTGCCGCCCGTCCGAATTGGTGCTGGACATCCTGCCGCAGCCGCAGCAAAGCGCGTTCAGCAAGGAGGATGGGGAAGCGGTGGTGGATGCGCAGGGGCGGCGCATCTAAAGCAGAAACGCCCGTTCAACGTCCCGTTTGTAGCGCATTCGCGGGGGCGCGTATCGCCGGGCAAGTGCCGATCAACAGCCGACGGTTAGGCATCACATTCACCACCATGCGAGCCAGTTGATGGCGAACGCCGCGCCCGACAGACAAAGGACCGCTAAGGCTAGGAGCAACAGCCAGTCTTGGCGATTCAGCCTGGTATGTGTGAACGGATTGAAGACCTGCCAGACGGAGCGACCTTCTCTTTTGATGCTTCGCGCCAAAATAAGGTAAACCCCAATAAACCACAGTGCGAACGAGCCGAGTAGCAACGCGACGACTGCGTCTGGCATTTTTTCGAAAGCATTTGCTAGAGGTGCGAGGTCCATTTGTAATGCCTAACTTGATATAGACCGCAAAAGTGCGAAATAACATGGCCGGATGTTCATGGTCTGCGCCTCCGCTATTGCAACCAAGTGCCTGATTTATAAAGGTATTCTGTCAGAGCTCGGGCCTAGTCAGGGCTATTCACACCCCGTGACAACCCGCAAAACCGCGCATGTACATCGATCCGGTAGACAAAACCGACGCAAGCCTCGCCTCGGAGTTTGATCTCAACAACATTTCGCAGCCGCTATCCGCGGCGACGGGAAATGCTTAACCCTTAAGCGTCTGCGCCAACCGCTCAGCACAGGCCTGCGCCTGCGCCGCATCACGCGCTTCCACCATCACACGCACCAGCGGTTCAGTACCACTGGCGCGGATCAGCACGCGCCCCGCTTCACCCAACTCCGCTTCCACCGCCTTGGTTTCGGCAGCCAGGCGGGTGTTGGCCTTCCAGTCCTGCCCCGGCTGCAGGCGCACGTTGATCAGGGTCTGCGGGAACAGCGTTACATCGGCCAGCAGCTGCGCCATGCTGCGCTCGCTGCGCACGCAGGTCTGCAGCACCTGCAGCGCCGACACCAGGCCGTCGCCGGTGGTGTGCTTGTCCAGCGCCAGCAGGTGGCCCGAGCCTTCGCCGCCGAGCAGCCACTTGTGCTTGTGCAGCTCTTCGAGCACATAGCGGTCGCCGACCTTGGCACGCACAAACTGCACGCCGCGCTTCTTCAACGCAACCTCCACCGCCATATTGGTCATGAGCGTGCCCACCACGCCCGGCACGTGCTCATCGCGCCCCAGGCGGTCGTCCACCATCAGGTACAGCAACTCGTCGCCGTTGAAGAGTCGGCCGGAGGCGTCGACCATCATCAGGCGGTCGGCATCGCCATCGAGCGCCACGCCGTAGTCGGCATGGTTCGCCTTGACCGCCGCCACCAGCGCGTCGGTATGGGTGGCGCCGACTTCGTGGTTGATGTTCAGGCCGTCGGGTGCGCAGCCGATGGCCACCACCTCGGCGCCGAGTTCATGGAATACCTTGGGCGCAATCTGATAGGCCGCGCCGTGCGCTGCGTCCACCACGATCTTCAGGCCCTTGAGCGTGAGGTCGGTGGCGAAAGTGCTCTTGCAGAACTCGATGTAACGGCCGGCCGCATCGTCCAGACGCCGGGCCTTGCCCAGAGCTGCCGACTCCACCCACACCGGCGATTCGTCCATGGCCGCTTCCACCGCCTGCTCCCACTCGTCGGGCAGCTTGGTGCCCTGGGCACTGAAGAACTTGATGCCGTTGTCCGGGTAGGGGTTGTGGCTGGCGCTGATCACCACGCCGAGCGAGGCGCGCTGGGCACGCGTCAGGTAGGCCACGCCGGGGGTCGGCAAGGGGCCGAGCAGCATGACGTCGACACCGGCCGAGTTGAAACCCGACTCCAGCGCGCTCTCCAGCATGTAGCCGGAGATGCGGGTGTCCTTGCCGATCAGCACCAGCGGGCGCGCCTCGCTGCGCTTGAGCACGCGGCCCACGGCGTGCGCCAGCCGCAGCACGAAGTCGGGCGTGATGGGTGACTGGCCCACCGTGCCGCGAATGCCGTCGGTGCCGAAATATTTTCTGCTCATTTCTTATCCCTGCTCTCTTGGTTCATGCGCCACATGCTACTTATTTTATAGCAGCCAGCACCTTGAGCGCCTGCACGGTGGGCAGCACGTCATGCACGCGCACCACCGCGGCGCCGCGCTCGACCGCCAGCAGCGCGGCCGCCACGCTGGGCACCATGCGTTCGTGCACACCCTCCGGCAGCGAGGTGCCGGGCGGTGGGCTGGCCACGGCGCCGATGGAGGACTTGCGCGACCAGCCGGCCAGCAGCGGGTAACCGGCCGCCAGCAATTCTGCCTGGCGCGCCAGCAGCGCGAAGTTCTGCGCCACGGTCTTGCCGAAGCCAATGCCGGGGTCCAGCACGACGCGGGTCTTTTCGACCCCCAGCCCTTGTAGATCCTGCGCAGCACGCTCTAAAAATGAGAGCACCTGCGGCACCACATCGCCTTCCATCGGTGCGGCCTGCATGGTCTGCGGCTCGCGGTGCATGTGCATCAGGCAGACGCCGCAGGCCGGATGCCGCGCCACCACCTGCCGGCCGTCCAGGCCGTCAGGGGTATCGCGCCAACGCAGCGCCCAGATGTCGTTGACGATGTCGGCGCCCAGGTCGAGCACCGCCTGCATGACCTGTGGCTTGTAGGTGTCGACCGAGACCGGCACACCGAGCTTGACGGCCGCGCGCACCACCGGCAGCACGCGCGCCAACTCCTCGGCCAGCGGCACCGGCGGCGCGCCGGGGCGGGTCGATTCACCGCCGATGTCCAGGATGTCGGCGCCCTCTTTGAGCAACTGCTCGCAGTGCGCCAGGGCGGCCGAGGTAGATGCATGCTGGCCGCCGTCGGAAAAGGAGTCGGGTGTGACGTTGACGATGCCCATCACCTGCGGCCGGGACAGGTCGATGCTGAAACGGGAGGTTAACCAGATCATGAAAGTTGCAATTCAGGCTCTACACAAAGCAAAACGGGGCGCCAAGCCCCGTTTGCAAACTTCAATGTGACCTCAGGCCGCCGTCGGCGACGGATCGGTCTTCACGGCCGGGCTGCCGCCCGAACCGTTGCTGCCATCGGAATTCGGCGTGCGCGGCGTCCAGTCCTTCGGTGCGCGCGGTTCCTTGCCGGCCATGATGTCGTCCAGTTGATCGCTGTCGATGGTCTCCCACTCCAGCAGGGCCTTGGCCATGGCGTGCATCTTGTCCTGGTTGTCCTCGATCAGCTTGCGCGCCAGCGAGTATTGCTGGTCGATGATGCGACGCACTTCCGCATCGACCTTCTGCATGGTCTGTTCGCTCATGTTGGTGGTCTTGGTCACCGAGCGACCGAGGAACACCTCGCCCTCGTTCTCGGCGTAGACCATCGGGCCCAGCGCGTCGGTCATGCCGTAGCGGGTGACCATGTCGCGCGCAATGTGCGTGGCGCGCTCGAAGTCGTTGCTGGCACCGGTGGTCATCTGTTTCATGAACACCTCTTCGGCGATACGGCCGCCGAACAGCATGCTGATCTGGTTCAGCATGTATTCGCTGTCGTAGCTGTAGCGGTCCTGCTCCGGCAGGCTCATGGTCACGCCCAGGGCACGGCCGCGCGGGATGATGGTGACCTTGTGCACCGGGTCGCATTTGGGCAGCAGCTTGCCGATCAGCGCGTGGCCGGACTCGTGGTAGGCCGTGTTGCGGCGCTCTTCCTCGGGCATGACCATGCTCTTGCGTTCCGGGCCCATCAGGATCTTGTCCTTGGCCTTCTCGAAGTCCTGCATCTCGACCACGCGGGCATTGCGGCGCGCCGCCATCAGCGCAGCCTCGTTGCACAGGTTGGCCAGGTCGGCGCCGCTCATGCCGGGGGTGCCGCGGGCGATGACGGCAGGCGCCACGTCCTGGCCAACCGGGATCTTGCGCATGTGCACGTTGAGGATCTGCTCGCGGCCGCGGATGTCGGGCAGCGTGACGTAGACCTGGCGGTCGAAGCGGCCGGGGCGCAGCAGCGCGGCGTCCAGGATGTCCGGGCGGTTGGTCGCCGCGACCACGATCACACCCAGGTTGGTCTCGAAGCCGTCCATCTCGACCAGCATCTGATTCAGAGTCTGCTCGCGCTCGTCGTTGCCGCCGCCCAGGCCGGCGCCACGCTGGCGGCCGACGGCGTCGATCTCGTCGATGAAGATGATGCAGGGCGCGTTCTTCTTGGCGTTCTCGAACATGTCGCGCACGCGCGCGGCACCGACACCGACGAACATCTCGACGAAGTCGGAGCCCGAGATGCTGAAGAACGGCACCTTGGCCTCGCCGGCAATGCCCTTGGCCAGCAAGGTCTTGCCGGTGCCCGGGGGGCCGACCAGCAGCAGACCGCGCGGGATGCGGCCGCCGAGCTTCTGGAATTTCTGCGGGTCCTTCAGGAAGTCCACGACTTCCTTGACCTCTTCCTTGGCCTCGTCGCAGCCAGCGACGTCAGCGAAAGTGACCTGGTTGTTGTTCTCGTCGAGCATGCGCGCCTTGCTCTTGCCGAAGCTGAAGGCGCCGCCCTTGCCGCCGCCCTGCATCTGGCGCATGAAGTAGATCCAGACGCCGATCAGCAGCAGCATCGGGCCCCAGCTGACCAGCAGGGTCATGAGCAGCGAACCCTCTTCGCGCGGCTTGACGTCGAACTTGACGCCGTTGGCGATCAAGTCGCCGACCAGGCCGCGGTCCAGGTAGGTAGCGGTGGTCTTGACGCGGCGATCATCGGTGGTCACGGCGATGATTTCCGTGCCGCCCTGCCCTTCCTGGATCACGGCGCTCTTGATGTGCTTGTTGCGCACCTCTTCCAGGAAGTCGGAATAGGCGAGCGAAGCCGACCCGCCGTTGCCCCGCACATCAAACTGTTTGAAGACGGTGAAGAGCACCAAGGCGATGACGAGCCAGACGGCGACTTTCGAGAACCACTGATTATTCAAGTGCAGCTCCAATAGACGAGCTCAAGAGGCAAGCTCGGGGAAACCCATAGTTGAGTGCCATTTTAGGCCTTTCAAGCCACAGGCCGATTGATTTTGCCTGTTACAGCCATTGGCACTGCAAGGGATTTCCTGCCCATTGGCGTCTGTTTTCAGGCTTCAGGTGGCGGCAGGCGCCGCGTCGGCGGTTTTCTTCAGCCCCAATCCGACCAGAAAGGTTTCAGACGAACGGTCACGCGAGGCCTTGGGCTTGATCGGTTTCACGATCCGGAACGTGTCTTTGAACAATTTCACCACCTGGTTGTAGCCGCTGCCATGGAACACTTTGGCCACCAGCGCGCCCTCGGGCTTGAGGTGGTTCTGGCAGAAGTCGATCGCCAGCTCGATCAGGTACTCCATGCGCGCGGCATCGGCCGATTCGATGCCCGACAGGTTGGACGCCATGTCCGACACCACCACATCGGCCTGCCGGCCCTGCATCAACTGCTCCAGCTGCGCCAGCACCTCGGGCTCGCGAAAGTCGCCCTGCAGGAACTGCACGCCTTCGATCGGCTCCATGGGCAGAAGGTCGAGCGCGATGATGGCGCCCTTGAGCTCGCCCACCGCCGCGCCGCCGGGCGCCAGCCGGCGCCGCACGTACTGGCTCCAGGCGCCGGGCGCAGAACCCAGGTCGACCACCAGATGCCCCGGCTTGATCAGGTGCAGCGTCTCGTCGATCTCCTTGAGCTTGTAGGCCGCGCGCGCACGGTAGCCCTCCTTCTGCGCGAGCTTGACGTAGGTGTCGTTGACGTGGTCGTTGAGCCACGCCTTGTTGACCTTCTTGCTCTTGGTTTTGACTTTCATTCTTCTCTCAGGGGGGACAACCGGCACCTGCCGGCTGCATACAAGGGATAATACCGACATGCCTGCCATTCAACTGACTCCCGCCCAGCGCAAGGAATTTCGCGCTGAGGCCCACCACCTCGACCCGGTCGTGATGATCGGCGGCGACGGCCTGACGGCCGCCGTCAAAAAGGAAACCGACGCCGCGCTCAAGGCCCATGGCCTGATCAAGGTGCGCGTCTTCAACGACGACCGTGCCGAGCGCGAGACCATCTTCCAGACCCTGGCCGACGAGCTCAACGCCGCGCCGATCCAGCACATCGGCAAGCTGCTGGTGCTGTGGCGCCCGAAGCCGGAGAAAGTCCGTGCCGAAGACGAGGACCGCATGCCCGGCCCGCGCGACGTCAAGGTGCTCAAGTTCAGCAAACGTGGGGGCCAGCGCCCCGAAGTCAAGACGCTGCGCGTGCTGGGCAACCAGCGCCTGACCGCCGGCGGCACCGTCAAACGTGCCAAACCGAAAAAGCAGACCAGCGTCAAGAAGCGCAGTCAGACCTGAGCACGGCGGCCGGATGCCGCCAGCCGCCAGAAGGCGGCACCGGCGCACAACCACTGCAGCAGGTACAGGCCGCTGCCCACCCGGTGCCAGAGCGCGAGGTTCTCGCGCGCCACGATGCGTGGCGCCACGGCGAATTCCGACAGCAGCGCCAGCAACATGCCGGCCACTATGAAAACAATAGCTGCCCGCGCGCGGTTGGCATGGCTTTCAGCCTGATTTGGCCTCGTCAACAGCAACAGCAACAGGCCGCAGTTCAGCGACACCCAGGTCTGCGCCGTGAACAGCTTGGCCGCCATGCCACCGGCCATGGCGGGCGTCGGCAGGTAGAGAAACAGCAGCGGCACGACCAGGAAACCGATGGTGCTCAGGCTGCCCCACCACAGGGCCGCCAGCCAGGCCGGTGCCAGCTCACGCAGCAAACCCAGACGTGCGGTCAGCGACATGGCGTTCAGAGGTAGCTGACGGCCACGATCTCGTAGCGCTTGACGCCGCCGGGGGCCTGCACTTCGGCGGTGTCGCCCTCTTCCTTGCCGATCAGGGCGCGGGCGATCGGGCTGCTGATGTTGATCAGGCCGAGTTTGAGGTCCGCCTCGTCCTCGCCCACGATCTGGTACTTGACGGCATCGCCGGTCGACTCGTCTTCCAGCTCCACCGTGGCGCCGAACACCACCTTGCCGCCGGCGTCCACCTGGCTCGGGTCGATGATCTGGGCGGCCGAGAGCTTGCCCTCGATCTCCTGGATGCGGCCTTCGATGAAACCCTGGCGGTCCTTGGCGGCGTCGTATTCGGCATTCTCGCTCAGGTCACCCTGGGCACGCGCTTCGGCAATGGCGTTGATCACCGCAGGACGATCCACCGTCTTGAGACGGTGCAGCTCGGCCTTGAGCTTTTCAGCGCCGCGGATGGTAATCGGAATGGTGGCCATAACAGGTCAGTTTTACAGTGGTCAAAAGTAACGGGGGCAGACCGGCGCCATGCGCCAGCCTGCCCCCGGCAGGATGCGGCAATTATGCCAAGAGTTGCGCGTGCAGTTCCTGCACCGAATACACGTCCAGCTTGTCCAGGTACTTCATGCCCTCCACGGCCGCTTCGGCGCCGGCAATGGTGGTGAAGGTGGTCACGCGGCCCAGCAGGGCCGAGGTGCGGATGTGGCGCGAGTCGACGATGGCGTTGCGGCGCTCTTCCACCGTGTTGATGACCAGGGCGATTTCCTCGTTCTTGATCATGTCCACAACGTTGGGGCGGCCTTCCGTCACCTTGTTGACGACCTCACAGCTCAGGCCCGCGGCCTGGATGGCGGCGGCCGTGCCCTTGGTGGCCACGACCTTGAAGCCCTGCGCCAGCAGGCCGCGCACCACCTCGACCGCGCGCGGCTTGTCGCTCTGCTTGACCGAAATGAACACCGTGCCCGAGCGCGGCAGCTTGGTGCCGGCGCCGAGCTGCGACTTGACGAAGGCTTCGCCGAAGGTCTTGCCCACGCCCATCACCTCGCCGGTGGACTTCATCTCGGGGCCGAGGATGGTGTCCACGCCCGGGAACTTGACGAAGGGGAACACCGCTTCCTTGACGCTGAAGTACGGCGGCGTCACTTCCTGGGTGATGCCCTGTTGCGCCAGCGTCTGGCCGGCCATGCAGCGTGCCGCCACCTTGGCCAGCTGGATGCCGGTGGCCTTGGAGACGAAGGGCACGGTACGCGAGGCGCGCGGGTTCACTTCCAGCACGTAGATCACGTCCTGGCCGTCGATGTTCTGGATGGCGAACTGCACGTTCATCAGGCCCACCACGTTCAGCGACGCGGCCATGGCGGCGGTCTGGCGCTTGATCTCGGCCACGGTCGCGGCCTTCAGGCTGTAGGGCGGCAGCGAGCAGGCGGAGTCGCCGCTGTGCACGCCGGCCTGCTCGATGTGCTCCATCACGCCGCCGATGAAGGTCTTGCCTTCGGGGTCGCGCAGGCAGTCCACATCGCACTCGATGGCGTCGTTCAGGAAACGATCCAGCAGCACCGGCGAATCGTTGCTGACCTTGACCGCCTCGCGCATGTAGCGCTCCAGGTCGCGCTGCTCGTGCACGATTTCCATCGCGCGGCCGCCGAGCACGTAACTCGGGCGCACCACCAGCGGGTAGCCCAGGGCGGCGGCCTTTTCCAGCGCCTCGGGTTCGGTACGGGCGGTGGCATTGGGCGGCTGGCGCAGGCCGAGCTCGTGCAGCAGTTTCTGGAAGCGCTCGCGGTCCTCGGCGGCATCGATCATGTCGGGCGACGTGCCGATGATCGGCACGCCTTCGGCCTCCAGGCCGAGTGCCAGTTTCAGCGGCGTCTGGCCGCCGTACTGCACGATCACGCCGGTCGGTTTTTCCTTGTCGACGATCTCCAGCACGTCTTCCAGCGTCAGCGGCTCGAAGTACAGGCGGTCCGAGGTGTCGTAGTCGGTCGACACGGTCTCGGGGTTGCAGTTGACCATGATGGTCTCGTAGCCGTCTTCACGCATGGCGAGCGCGGCATGGACGCAGCAGTAATCGAACTCGATGCCCTGGCCGATGCGGTTCGGGCCGCCGCCGAGCACCATGATCTTCTTCTTGTTCGTCGGTTCGGCCTCGCACTCGTCCTCGTAGCTCGAGTACATGTAGGCGGTGTTGGTGGCGAACTCGGCGGCGCAGGTGTCGACGCGCTTGTAGACCGGACGCACCTTGAGCGCACGGCGCTGGTCGCGCACGGCCTTCTCGCTCGTCTTGAGCAGCTTGGCCAGGCGACGGTCGGAGAAACCCTTCTTCTTCAGGGTGCGCAGGGTGGCGGCGTCGAGCGCGGCCAGCGCCTGGTCGCCCTTCTCTTCTGCCAGCTTGTCCAGGTCGAGTTCGATCTTGACGATCTCCTCGATCTGCACCAGGAACCACTTGTCGATCTTGGTCAGGTCGTACACCTCGTCCACCGACAGGCCCATGGCAAACGCGTCGCCCACGTACCAGATGCGCTCGGGACCGGGCTCGCCCAGTTCCTTCTCCAGCACCTCGCGGTCCTGCGTCTTCTCGTTCATGCCATCGACACCGACTTCCAGACCGCGCAAGGCTTTCTGGAACGACTCCTGGAAGGTGCGGCCCATGGCCATCACCTCGCCGACCGACTTCATCTGCGTGGTCAGGCGGCTGTCAGCGGTGGGGAACTTCTCGAAGGCGAAACGCGGGATCTTGGTCACCACGTAGTCGATGCTGGGCTCGAAGCTGGCCGGCGTGGCACCACCGGTGATCTCGTTGCGCAGCTCGTCCAGCGTGTAGCCCACGGCCAGCTTGGCCGCCACCTTGGCAATCGGGAAACCGGTGGCCTTGGAGGCCAGCGCCGAGGAACGGCTCACGCGCGGGTTCATCTCGATCACGATCATGCGGCCGTCCTTCGGGTTGACCGAGAACTGCACGTTGGAGCCACCGGTATCGACACCGATCTCGCGCAGCACCGCCAGCGAGGCGTTGCGCATGATCTGGTATTCCTTGTCGGTCAGCGTCTGGGCCGGTGCCACGGTGATGGAGTCGCCGGTGTGCACGCCCATGGGGTCGAGGTTTTCGATCGAGCAGATGATGATGCAGTTGTCGGCCTTGTCGCGCACGACTTCCATCTCGTACTCTTTCCAGCCGAGCAGCGACTCTTCGATCAGCAGCTCGTTGGTAGGCGAGGCTTCCAGGCCGCGCTTGCAGATGATCTCGAACTCTTCGGCGTTGTAGGCAATGCCGCCACCGGTGCCGCCCAGCGTGAAGCTGGGGCGGATGACGGTGGGGAAGCCAACTTGCTTCTGCACGCCCCAGGCCTCTTCCATGCTGTGGGCGATGCCGGAGCGCGCCGAGCCCAGACCGATCTTGGTCATGGCGTCCTTGAACTTCAGGCGGTCTTCGGCCTTGTCGATGGCTTCGGGCGTGGCGCCGATCAGCTCGACCTTGTACTTCTCGAGCACGCCGTTGTGCCACAGGTCGAGCGCGCAGTTCAGCGCGGTCTGGCCGCCCATGGTGGGCAGGATGGCGTCCGGGCGTTCCTTGGCGATGATCTTCTCGACCGTCTGCCAGGTGATGGGCTCGATGTAGGTGACGTCGGCCGTGGCCGGGTCGGTCATGATCGTGGCCGGGTTGCTGTTGATCAGGATGACCTTGTAGCCTTCTTCGCGCAGCGCCTTGCAGGCCTGCACGCCGGAGTAGTCGAACTCGCAGGCTTGGCCGATGATGATCGGGCCAGCGCCGATGATCAGGATCGATTTGATATCTGAACGCTTGGGCATTTACTTTTTCTCCATCAGCGCCGTGAAGCGGTCAAACAGGTAGGCAATGTCATGCGGGCCGGGCGAGGCTTCCGGGTGGCCCTGGAAGCAGAACGCCGGCTTGTCGGTGCGGGCCAGGCCCTGCAGCGTGCCGTCGAACAGGCTGACGTGGGTGGGGCGCAGGTTGGCCGGCAGCGATTTTTCGTCCACGGCAAAACCGTGGTTCTGGCTGGTGATGCTGACACGGCCGGTGTCGAGGTCCTTCACCGGGTGGTTGGCGCCGTGGTGGCCGAACTTCATCTTGAAGGTCTTGGCGCCGCTGGCCAGCGCCATGATCTGGTGCCCCAGGCAGATGCCGAAGGTCGGGATGCCGGTCTCGATCAGTTCGCGCGCGGCAGCAATCGCGTAGTCGCACGGCTCCGGGTCGCCCGGGCCGTTGGAGAGGAAGATGCCGTCCGGCTGGTGCTTGAGCACCTCGGCCGCCGGCGTCTGCGCCGGCACCACGGTGACCTTGCAGCCGCGCTCTGCCAGCATGCGCAGGATGTTTTTCTTGACGCCGAAGTCGTAGGCGACGACATGGAATTTCGGCGCCGTCTGCGTGCCGTAGCCGGAGCCGAGTTGCCATTCGGTCTGGGTCCAGTCGTAGGGCTTGGTCACCGTCACCACCTTGGCCAGGTCCTGGCCGGCCATGTTGGGTGCGGCCTTGGCGGCAGCAATGGCCTGATCGATGGCGGCTTGCGTCACCTCCTGGCCGGCAGCCAGGGCGACGATGGCGCCGTTCTGCGCGCCCTTGGTGCGCAGCAGGCGGGTCAGCTTGCGAGTGTCGATGTTGGCGATGGCCACCGTCTTCTCGCGTACCAGGTACTGCGACAGGGTTTCGGTGCAGCGGAAGTTGGACGCCAGCAGCGGCAGGTCCTTGATGATGAGGCCGGCGGCATGGACCTTGTCAGCTTCGATGTCCTCGGTGTTGACGCCGTAGTTGCCGATGTGCGGATACGTGAGCGTCACGATCTGCTGGCAGTAGCTCGGGTCAGTGAGGATTTCCTGATAGCCGGTGATGGCGGTGTTGAACACCACTTCGCCGACGGTGGTGCCGGTGGCACCGATCGAATTGCCGAGAAAGACCGTGCCGTCTGCGAGCGCCAGGATGGCGTGGGGGGTGGTTCCCTTGAGAGACAAAAGCACTGGGTACTCCGTTGGTTACGGGCGCGCCCACGCATCCACAAGAAACGAGTCCTGGCTGCTGCTTTTGAGAGGGGTTCGGCTTGAAATGCGCTGGGGCGGCTGGATTTCTGAACAGCTGTCGATTATAGCCGAGTGCTTATCTCCCCTGGCGCCACTCCGGCTTGTGGCGCCCCTGAAGGTGCTTAAAAAACAAGCATCAGGGCGTGGCAGCCGCCACTGCGCTGGCGTGCAGGCAGATCGCCGCCGCTGCCGCCACGTTGAGCGACTCCTCGCCGCCGGGCTGGCCGATGCGCACCGACAGGGCGGCGCGCGCCATCAGCGCCTCGCCCACGCCCTGCCCTTCGTGCCCCAGCGCCCAGGCGCAGGGCCAGGGCAGGTGCTGCTGCTGGATCAGCGCCCCCTGGTGCGAACTGGTCACGATGATGGGCACGGCCAGTGCATCGAGTGCGGACAACTCGACGCCTTCGATCAGCTGCAGGCCGAAATGCGCGCCCATGCCGGCACGCAGCACCTTCGGGCTCCACAGCGCCGCCGTGCCCTTGAGCGCGATCACCTGGCGAAAACCGAAGGCGGCCGCGCTGCGCAGGATGGAGCCGACATTGCCGGCATCCTGCACGCGGTCCAGGAGCACCGAGGCCACGCCGGACTGCAAAGCGACCGCCTCGGGCAGATCGAACACGAAACCCATGCCAGCAGGCGACTCCAGCCCACTGATGCCGGCGAGCAGCGCATCCGGAATCACCATGTTTTTGATAGCGGCTTGCGCAATACCCACGGGCGCCGAAGGCCAAAAAGACTCAGAAAACACGGCAATGGCCGGCTGCCAGCCCCGCAGCAGCGCGGCCCGGCACAGATGGTCGCCCTCGACCCAGAAACGCCCCAGCTTGCGGTAGGCCGTGCTGTCCTCGCTCAGGCGGCGCAGCTCCTTCAGCAGAGGATTGTCCCTGGAGGTGATGTGCTGCACGTTGGCCAACGGATTCACCGCAACACCTCCGCCACCGGACTGAAGGTCTTGCGATGCTGCGGACAGGCACCATGCGCGCGCAACGCGGCCATGTGCTCGGCCGTGCCATAGCCTTTGTGGGCGGCAAAACCGTACTGCGGAAACTGCGCGTGATACTCGGCGCACCAGCGGTCGCGGTGCACCTTGGCCAGAATCGAGGCGGCCGAGATGGCCGGCACCTTGGCATCACCCTTGACGATGGCCTCGGCCAGTACGTCGAGCGTCGGCAGACGGTTGCCGTCAACCAGCACCTTGGTGGGCTTGAGGCGCAAGCCTTCCACGGCACGGCGCATGGCCAGCATCGTGGCCTGCAGGATGTTGAGCTGGTCGATCTCTTCCACGCTGGCCTCGGCGATCGAACAGCACAGTGCCTTGGCGCGAATTTCGTCGTAGAGCTTCTCGCGCCGCGCCGCCGTGAGCTTTTTCGAATCGGCCAGACCCTGGATGGGGTTCAGATCGTCGAGGATGACGGCCGCGGCCACCACCGGGCCGGCCAGCGGGCCGCGCCCGGCCTCGTCCACCCCGGCCACCAGGCCCGGGGTATCCCACATCAGCGTGGCCTGTTCAGCCTTGAAGAATTTGCTCGATCGCATCGGCAGCCAGTTTGGAGGTATCGCGCCGCAGTTCCAGATGCAGCGCGGAGAATTTTTCTTGCAAGGCCGCCATTTTCTCAGGCGCGGCCAGCCACTGCAGCACGGCCGCGCTCAGCGCCTCGGGCGTGGCGGCGTCCTGCAACAGCTCTGGCACAACAAAGTCGCGGCACAGGATGTTGGGCAGGCCGATCCAGGGTTGCAGCTGCTTGCGCCGCATGATCTGGAACGTGAGCCAGTTCATGTTGTAGGCGATCACCATCGGGCGCTTGAACAGCGCCGCCTCCAGCGTCGCCGTGCCGCTGGCGATCAGCGTCACGTCGCAGGCCGCCATCACGGTGTGCGACTGGCCGGCCACGATCTGCACCTGCCCCGCCATGCCGGCCGCCTGCGCGGCCCGCTCCACCAGCGCCTGCAGGCCGGGAACGGCCGGCACGATGAATTTGATCGCGGGCTGCGCCCGCTTCATGAGGGCTGCCGCCGCAAAAAATCGGCGCGCCAGGTACTGGATTTCGGATTTCCGGCTGCCCGGCAGGATGGCCACCACCGTGTCATCCGCCTGCAAACCCAGCGTGGTGCGCGCGGCCGAGCGGTCCGGCGCCAGCGGAATCACGTTGGCCAAGGGATGGCCGACATAGGTGGCGGCGATGCCGTGACGCGCCAGCAGCTCGACCTCGAAGGGGAAGATGCACAGCACATGGTCGACGCTGCGCCGGATCTTCTCAATGCGCTCGGGGCGCCAGGCCCAGACCGAGGGGCAGACAAAATGCGCGGTCTTGATGCCGGCCGCCTTGAGGCTGCACTCCAGATCGAGATTGAAGTCCGGCGCATCGACACCGATGAAGATATCGGGCCGCTGCTGCAGCAAGCGTTGCCTGAGCTGCTCGCGGATGGCGACGATCTCGCGGTAGTGGCGCAGCACCTCGACATAACCGCGCACGGCCAGCTTGTCGCTCGGCCACCAGGTCTGGAAGCCGCGCCGGGCCATCTGGGCACCGCCAATGCCCATCGCCTGCAAGCCCGGCCAACGCGCCTGCAGGCCGTCGAGCAGGAGGCCCGCCAGCAGGTCACCCGAGGCTTCGCCAGCCACCATCGCCACCTGCGGGTCCACCATGGCGGACGCAGCAGCCACGGGAGCAGCCGCTGAAGAAGACGGTGCCACCATGGCCTTAGCGGATGATGCCGCGCTGCGGCGAGGTTTGCGCCAGGAAGGCCTGCATCATGGCCACGTCGGGCGCCGCCTCGGGATGGCTTGCACTGAGCGCTGCAATCTGCGCCTGGGCCTGTTCCAGCGTCAAGCCGTCGCGGTACAGCGCCTTGTGCATGGCTTTCACCGCGGCGATGCGCTCGGGCGAAAAGCCGCGCCGGCGCAGGCCCTCGAAGTTCATGGAGCGCGCCTGGGCCGGCTGGCCCTGGCACATCACGAACGGTGGCAGATCGGCGAACAGCAGCGAGCACATGGCCGTCATGCTGTGGGCGCCAAGCTTGACGAACTGGTGCACCACGGTAAAACCGCCCAGGATGACCCAGTCGCCCACATGCACGTGGCCGGCCAGCTGCGAGTTGTTGGCAAAAATCGTGTTGTTGCCCACCATGCAGTCATGCGCCAGATGCACATAAGCCATGATCCAGTTGTCGTTGCCGACGCGTGTCACGCCGGCATCGCCGGGGGAGCCGATGTTGAAAGTGCAGAACTCGCGGACGGTGTTGCGGTCGCCGATGACCAGCTCGCAGGGCTCGCCGGCGTATTTCTTGTCCTGCGGAATGGCCCCGAGCGAATTGAACTGGAAGATGCGGTTGTCGCGGCCGATCGTGGTGTGCCCCTCGATCACGCAGTGCGCACCAATGGTCGTGCCGGCCCCCACCTTCACATGGGGGCCGATCACCGTGTAGGGTCCGACCGCGACCGAACTGTCGAGTTCGGCCTCTGGCGCCACCACGGCTGTGGGATGGATCAGCGTCACGTAAAGCCCCCGCGCTCAGGCGATGGTGCGCATGGTGCACATGAGCTCGGCTTCCACCGCCAACTCCGCGCCGACGCTGGCACGCGCCGTGAACTTGAAGATACCGGCCTTCATGCGGTCCAGTTCAACCTCCAGCGTCAGCTGATCACCCGGTTCGACCGGGCGTTTGAAACGCGCACCGTCGATGCCGGCAAAGTAGTAGACCGTCTTGTCGTCCGGGGTCGTCCCCAGCGTATCGAAGGCCAGCAACGCCGCCGTCTGCGCCAGGGCTTCAAGCATCAGCACGCCCGGCATCACCGGCCGGTGCGGGAAATGTCCCGTGAAGAAGGGCTCGTTCATCGTGACGTTTTTCAGCGCCTTGATGCGCTTGCCCTTTTCAATTTCCAGCACCCGGTCCACCAGCAGGAAGGGGTAGCGGTGCGGTAGTTGCTTGAGAATCTGGTGGATATCCATCATGGTTTTTTCGTTTCTTTGATCTGTTGTTCCAGCCCCCTGACGCGCTCGCGCAAGGCGTGCAGCTGTTTCAGGGTAGCGGCATTCTTTTCCCAGGACGCATTGTCGTCGATGGGGAAGACGCCGGTGTAGTGCCCCGGCTTCAGGATGGAGCGCGTCACCAAGGAGAAGGCCGACACGTGCACACCGTCTGCCAGCGTCAAATGGCCCAGCACGGCGGAGCCACCGCCGATGGTGCAACCGGCGCCGATGTTGGCACTGCCGGCCACACCGACGCAACCCGCCATGGCTGTGTTGCGCCCGACGCGCACGTTGTGTCCGATCTGGATCAGGTTGTCGAGCTTGACGCCATCCTCGATCACCGTGTCCTGCAAAGCGCCGCGGTCGATGCAGGTGTTGGCGCCGATCTCGACGTCGTTGCCGATACGCACGGCACCGAGTTGCTCGATCTTTTCCCACGCCGCCCCGTTGGGGGCAAAGCCAAAGCCGTCGGCACCGATGACCACGCCCGGGTGCAGAATGCAACGCGCCCCCACCACACAGCCTTCGCTCACCGTCACACGCGACTTGAGCACGGTATGCGCACCGATGCGCGCACCGCGCTCGATCACGCACAACGGACCGACCGAGGCCGAAGGGTCCACCTCGGCAGCCGGGTCGATGACGGCACTCGGGTGAATGCACGGCCCGGCTTGCACCTGATGTTCACGACGCCAGAGCTGGGTCACCTTGGCGAAATAGAGGTAAGGCTGCGCCACCACGATGCAGCTGCCGCGCGCCAATGCCTGTTCCTGCATCTGCGGACTGACAATCACGCAAGCGGCTTGCGATGCCGCGAGCTTCTGCTGATACTTGGGGT
This sequence comes from Curvibacter sp. GWA2_64_110, assembly GCA_001797315.1. Lineage (GTDB taxonomy): Bacteria > Pseudomonadota > Gammaproteobacteria > Burkholderiales > Burkholderiaceae_C > Hylemonella. Next base: position 139,280 of record MGPC01000031.1, on the reverse strand, counting down.
GACTGAGAAAACTTAAACTTTGCGGCGTTGCCGACTCAAGCGACGCCAAACCCGTGATCTGCAGCTCGGGGTCGCCATGCAGGTCGCCCCCGAGTGCTTCGACAATGGAGCCTAGTCGTAACGCCACACGCGATGAGCCCGCAAGTGATTACTTGGCCGTGTTCAGGGCCTTGATCACCTTGTCGGTGATGTCGTGCTTGGGATTGACGTAAACCGCTTCCTGCAGGATCAGGTCGTATTTCTCGGCATCGGCCAATTGCTTGACCACACGGTTGGCCCGCTCGAACACCTGCTGCAATTCCTCGTTACGGCGGGCATTGAGGTCTTCCTGGAATTCGCGGCGCTTGCGCTGGAAATCCCGGTCCTGCTCGACCAGTTGCTTCTGACGGGAAGTGCGCTGGCCTTCCGACAAAGTCGGCGCTTCACGCTCCAGCTTTTCGGCCGCGCTCTTGATGCTGACGCCCAGCTCCTGCAACTCCTTCTCGCGTCGCGAGAATTCCTGCTCCAGCTTGGCCTGCGCATTCTTGGCGGGCACGGCTTCGCGGATGATCCTGTCCAGGTTCACATAACCCAGACGAAATTCCTGCGCTTGAGCCGGAAAAGCAAAGGCCAAAAACCCCAGAACAAAGCCCAGGCCGAGCTGACGGGAAAAATATTTCATTAGAAAGTGGTTCCGATCTGAAATTGAATAGACTGGATTCTATCGCTATCAAACCTGCGCACGGGTGTCGCGAATGCCAGGCGCAACGGCCCCATGGGCGAAATCCAGCTGATGCCGACACCCGCCGAGGACCGGAACTGGTCGACCTGGATGGCCTCGTCAGCACCATAGACATTGCCCATGTCGAAGAACCCGTACATGCGCAAGGTGCGGTCGTTGCCGGCACCGGGGAACGGCGCCTGCATCTCCAGGTTGATGTTCACCCGTTTAGGGCCACCCAACACCAGGCCGGTGGCCGCATCACGCGGCCCCAGGCTGCCGGCCTCGAAGCCGCGCACCGAACCCAGGCCACCGCCATAGAAATTCTTGAACAGGGGATAGTCCTGGCCTGCCATGGCCTGCCCCAGTGCCAGATCACCGTTGAAGGCAAACGTGTACTGCTTGCTCAATGGAATGTAGTGCTGATACTGGTAGGTACCGCGGATGTAGCGCACCTCGCCCCCCGCACTCCACTCAGCCGTGGCGCGTTGAAAATTGCCGCTGGTCGGAACCAGCGCGCTGTCACGGTTGTCACGTGCCCAGCCGGCTGTCAGCGGCAAACCGGTGCTCGCATAACCAAACTTATTCGCATAGTCTTGGTAGGCGGTCGGCAGATAGGTCCCCGATACAACGGTGGTGCGCTCCACCCCCGCCCCCAGATAGACCGTATCGCGTTCCGTGAAGGGAATGCCGAAACGCAGGCTGGTACCCGTCGTTTCCAGTGCGTAGGAACCCTCATCCAGGTACGGCCTGGACACGCGGTGGTACAGGTCAATGGTGCGTGACACGCCGTCCTGCGTGAAATAAGGGTCCGTCGTATTGAGCACAACGATGCGGTTGATCCGGCTGGTATTGATCTGCATGCCCAGCGAATTGCCGGAACCGAAGGCATTTTGCTGGTTGATGCCGAACATCAGGCCCAAGCCGTCATTGCTGGAGAAGCCTGCGCCAAGCGTCAGACTCCCGGTCGGTTTTTCCTCCACCTTGAGGGTCAGATCGACCTGATCATTCGAGCCCGGAACCTCCGTGCTTTCGATCGACACATTCTGGAAATAACCCAGCCGGTCAACCCGGTTGCGCGAGAGTTTGATCCTCTCGCTGTCATACCAGGACGCTTCATACTGGCGAAGTTCGCGCCGCACCACTTCGTCGCGGGTACGGGTGTTGCCGGCCACATTGATGCGTCGCACATAGGCCCGGCGCGAAGGATCCGCCTGCAGCACCAGCTGCACCTGGTTGTTGCTGCGGTCGATGTCCGGGCGCGATTGCACGCTCGCGAAGGCAAACCCGAACTTGCCAAAGTAGTCTGTAAAGGCCTTGACGGTTTCAGCCACCTGGTCGGCGTTATAGGCCTGCCCTGGGCGGATCGACACCAGCGCCTTGAATTCATCGTCACGCCCCAGGTAATTGCCTTCAAGCTTGACGCCGGAGACCACGAAGCGTTCACCTTCGCTCACATTGAGCGTGATGGAAATATCCTGCTTGTTGGGCGAGATGGCCACCTGGGTGGAGTCGACACGGAACTCCAGATAACCGCGCGTCAGGTAGTAGGAGCGCAGCGTCTCGATGTCGGCGTTGAGCTTGGCACGCGAATAGCGGTCGGACTTGGTATACCAGCTCATCCAGTTGCCGGTATCAAGATCGAACTGGTCACGCAAGGTCGACTCGGAAAAGACCTTGTTCCCCACGATCCGGATTTCGTTGATCTTGGCCAGTTCACCCTCGGTCACCGTGAAGGTCAGGTTGACCCGGTTGCGCTCGATCGGCGTGACCGTGGTCACCACTTCAGCGGCATACAGGCTGCGATTGATGTACTGGCGCTTGAGTTCCTGCTCGGCACGGTCGAGCAGGGCCTTGTCGAACGGCCTGCCGTCGGCCAGACCGACATCGCGCATCGCCTTCTTGAGCACGTCCTTGTCAAATTCCTTGGTGCCGACGAATTCGACGTCCGCCACGGTGGGACGCTCTTCGACGATCACCACCAGCACGTCGCCGCTGACCTCCAGCCGGACGTCCTTGAACAGACCGAGGCCGAACAAGGCCCGGATCGCTGCCGCACCTCGCTCGTCGCTGTAGGTATCACCGACCCGCATCGGCAACGAGGCAAACACCGTCCCGGGTTCGATCCGCTGCAGGCCTTCAATACGAATGTCGCGCACCTTGAACGGCTCAACCGCCCACGCCGCATGGATGACGAAAAACAGGGCCGCCAGAGCGGTGCTCGTACGCAGGCAAAAGCGCTTGATTTGCATTTTTTTATCTTGAAATAGTCCGGTCTTGGCTGTCGGCAGCAGGGCCGTCAGCCCCATAAGCGGGCCAGGTCATTGAACAGTGCGATCGTCATCATGACGGCCAGGATCGCAATACCTCCGCGCTGCAGCCGATCCAGCCACAACTCAGAGATATTTCTGCCTATCAATCCCTCCCAAACATAATACATCAGGTGCCCCCCATCGAGGACCGGCAGAGGCAGAAGATTCAACACCCCCAGGCTGACGCTGATCAGGGCTAAAAATGTCAGGTACTGGGTCAGCCCCAAACTCGCCGAGCGTCCGGCGTAATCCGCAATGGTCAGAGGACCGCTCAGGTTTTTCAGCGAGGCCTCGCCGATCAGCATCCGGCCCATCATGCGCAGGGTCAGCGCCGACACCTCCCAGGTCCGCACCACGCCTTGCCACAAGCCGTCCAGCGGCCCATGCCGCACGATGACGAATTCCGGCGCCGCCCCGACGAAGGCGCCGATCCTGCCAACCTGCTGATCGCCCTCCTGCCGCACCTCGGGCCGTACCAGCAGCGCCAGCTCCTGTCCATCGCGCAGGATACGCCAGGAAGCAGCCACGGTCTCCCCGCCCTGCACCGAAGCACGGATCAGATCGCGCAACTGTGCACCATCCTGGACCGTCTGGGCACCCATGCGCAGCACCACGTCGCCCTGCCGCAAGCCGGCCCGCTCGGCCGCACCGCCGGGCATGACCTCGCCGATCACCGCGCGGCCAAACGGTGCCACGATGCCGATGCGCCGGAACAGATTGGCGTCGGCTTCCTGCGCTCCCATCTGGGCCAGCGGCAGCACAAGCTCCCGCTCGGCTCCCGTCCCGTTTGTCAAGGCCAAACGGACATCGCGGTTTTCCAGCGCACCACGCGTCAGCCACCAGCGCACATCTTCAAAGGAATCCACCGCCTGCAACTCATCCGCAGCGAAAGCAGCACGCGCCACGCGATCACCCGCCTGGACACCGGCATGTTCCGCCACCGAGCCGGCCACCGGGCTACCCAGCACCGCCGCCGGCAACTGCACACCGCTCCAGTTGACCACCGCGTACAGCAGAACCGCCAGCAGCAGATTGGCCACCGGCCCGGCCGCCACGATCAGCGCACGCGAACGCAAGGGCTGGGTGTTGAAGGCCAGATGCCGCTCCTGCGCATGCACGGGCGCTTCGCGCTCGTCGAGCATGCGCACGTAGCCGCCCAGCGGAAAGGCGCAAATAACGAACTCGGTCGCCGAGCCGCGCGGCTGCCAACGCAGCAGCGTACGGCCAAACCCGATGGAAAAACGCAGCACCTTGACGCCGCAGGCCACCGCCATGCGGTAGTGGCCGTACTCGTGCACGGCGATCAGCAGACCAAGCGCCAGGACAAAAGCCACCAGGGTCAACATGCCGTGTGCTCGCTCTTAAGCGCCGAACCGGGCAACGGCCTGCTCTGCCACGACACGCGACTCTGCATCCAGCGCCAGCAAGTCGGCCAGCGATTGCGGCGCCGCCGTCGTCACCGCCGCCAGCGTCTCGACATTGACAGCGTGGATCTGATCGAAACGGATGCGCCGCGCCAGAAAGGCCGCCACCGCCACTTCGTTGGCCGCATTGAGCACGGCCGTGGTGCCGACCGGCCCGCTCAGCGCGTCCCAGGCCAGCCGGATGCCGGGGAAACGCTCGGGATGACCGCGTGTCTCCAGCGACTCGAAGCTCATCTCGGCCAGGGTGCGGAAATCGAGCGCCTCGGCGCCCGAGTTCATGCGCTCGGGCCAGGACAGACCATAGGCAATCGGCACCCGCATGTCGGGCGTGCCCAGTTGCGCCACCACCGAGTGGTCTTGGTACTGCACCATGGAGTGGATCACGCTTTGCGGGTGGATCACCACCTCCAGCTGCGCCGGCGCCAGGCCGAACAGGTAGCGCGCCTCGATCACCTCCAGCGCCTTGTTCATCATGGTGGCCGAATCGACCGAAATCTTGCGCCCCATCACCCAGTTCGGATGGGCGCAGGCCTGCTCCGGCGTGACCTCGCGCAGGGTGGCCGGATCGCGGGTGCGAAACGGTCCCCCGGACGCGGTCAGGATGATCTTGTCGACACGGCGCACCCAGGTGGCCGGATCCTCCGGCAGCGACTGGAAGATGGCCGAATGCTCGCTGTCAATCGGCAGCAACGTGGCTCCCCCCTCGCGCACCGCGCGCAGGAAGACCTCGCCACCAACCACCAGGGCTTCCTTGTTGGCCAGCAGCAGGCGCTTGCCAGCGCGCGCGGCGGCCAGACAGGGTGCCAGGCCGGCAGCCCCCACGATGGCCGCCATCACGGCATCGACCGCTTCGTGGGCCGCCACCTCGGCAAGCGCCGCTTCGCCGTGCAGCACGCGCGTGGCCGAACCATGCGCTGCCAGTTGCTGTGCCAGCTGCTCCCCATGGGGGGCACTGGCCATGACGGCAAAACGCGGCTTGAACTGCAGGCACTGCTGCAGCATCAACGCCACCTGCGTGGCGGCGGTCAGTGCAAAGACTTCGAAACGTTCCGGGTGACGCGCCACCACGTCCAGCGTATTGGTCCCGATGGAGCCGGTCGAGCCCAGAATCGCAAGGCGTTGTTTCATGTCGTCGGGAAGGAAATCAGCATCATGGCCAACGGCAGCGTCGGCAGCAGGGCGTCGACACGATCCAGCACGCCGCCATGACCCGGCAGCAGGCCGCTGCTGTCCTTGACGCCGGCGCTGCGCTTGATCAGCGACTCCACCAGATCGCCCACCACACTCATGGTCGCCAGGAACAGCACCGCCAGCAGCAGGAACCAGCCACCATGGGCACCCAGCCGGCTATAAAGACTGGGCACCGGCAACTGCCAGGCCTGGTCGGCCCAGCGCCAGGCCAGCGCCAGCAGCACGACGCCAGCCATGCCGCCCCAGACGCCTTCCCAGCTCTTGCCCGGGCTGATCGAGGGCGCCAGTTTGCTGCGGCTGAAACGGCCGCCGAAGGCCTTGCCGGCGAAGTAGGCGGCAATGTCGGCCACCCAGACCAGCACCAGGACCGACAGCAGGAAATTGATACCGATGACGCGCGCCTGCGCCACCGCCAGCCAGGTGGCCCACAGCGCCCCCAGTCCTGCCGACCAGCGCAGGCCGGCAGGCAGGGATGCCCAGACCGGCACACCCCGGCGCAGCAACCAGCCGCCGAGCAACACCCACAAGCCGCCGACCACCGACCAGACCGTGGGCACAGAGCGGTTCAGGAGACCCAGGTTCCACGTCAGGCCGCATAACAGCACGCAGATCAAGGCACCCAGCAGCGACACGGTCTGGCTGCAACTGTTCAGGCGCCCCCACTCCCAAGCCGCAGCGGCAATCAGAATCAGAGCCAGCAGGGCAAACGGCTCCGGCGCGGGGTAAAACAGTGCCGGCAGCAGAATCAGCAGCAGGACGATGGCGGTAATGACGCGCTGCTTGAGCATAGGGGGTTGGCGCCTTCAGGCGGCTTTCTGCTCACCCGCGGCCACCTGGGCCGAGGTCTGGCCGAAGCGGCGCTCGCGCCGGCCGAATTCGGCCATCGCACGGTCGAGTTCGGCTTCGTCGAATTCGGGCCAGAGCTTGTCACTGAAAAAGAGTTCGGCGTAAGCCGCCTGCCAGAGCAGGAAGTTGCTCAAACGCAACTCCCCACCGGTACGGATGATGAGGTCGGGGTCGGGCACATGGGCCAGCGCCATGGCCGCCTGCAGTTCGGCCTCGGTGATCGGCTTGCCCTGGGCGGCCAGCCTGGCCGCCGCCTGCGCGATGTCCCAGCGCCCGCCGTAGTTGAAACAGACGTTGAGGATGAGTTTCCCGTTTGACGCCGTAGCCGCCTCGGCCTGTTCCAGGCCGGCGCGCACCTTGTCGGACAGGCCGGCACGTTCACCGACAAAATGCACCCGCACGCCGTCTTGCTTGAGCTTCGGCACTTCCTTGGCCAGCGCAGTGGCCAGCAGTTCCATCAGGCCGGAGACTTCGTCAGCCGGACGGTTCCAGTTCTCGGAGGAGAAGGCGAAAACCGTCAGCACCGCCACACCGCGGTCGACACAGACCCGGATGCAACGGCGCAGGCTCTCCATGCCCTGCCGGTGACCGGCCAGACGCGGCATGAAGCGCTTGGCAGCCCAGCGGCCATTGCCATCCATGACGATGGCGATGTGGTGCGGAACCCCGCTGGACGATGTCATGGTATTCATGTTGACGGTGTGAGCGCCGCCGGGCCGCCCCAAGGCGCGAAGGCCCCCTTGGGGGGCAGCGCAGCACACGGAGTGGCAAGCGTGGGGGCCACGTTACACCGCCATCACTTCCTGTTCTTTGGCTGCCACCAGCTGATCGATGGTGGCGACATGCTTGTCGGTCAGTTTCTGGATGTCGGCTTCGGAACGCTTCTGGTCATCCTCGGAGACCAGCTTGTCCTTCACCAGCTTCTTCACGGCTTCATTGGCGTCGCGGCGCAGGTTGCGCACAGCGATCTTGGCATTCTCGCCCTCGGTGCGCACCAGCTTGGTCATTTCCTTGCGGCGCTCTTCCGACATCGGTGGCATCGGCACACGGATCAGATCGCCCATGGAGGCCGGATTGAGACCGAGGTCGCTCTCGCGGATGGCCTTTTCGATCTTGGCACCCATGCCTTTTTCCCACGGCTGCACGCTGATGGTGCGCGCATCGAGCAGGTTCACGTTGGCCACCTGGCTCAGCGGCACCATGGAGCCGTAGTACTCGACATGCACGGCGTCGAGCAGCGACGGATTGGCGCGGCCGGTACGGATCTTGGACAGGTTGTTCTTGAACGCCTCGATGGACTGGTCCATCTTGGTTTCCATGGTTTTCTTGATGTCTGCAATCGTCATTGCTCTCTCCTCTGCTGCGTCGTCGTCAGGCCCGCTCAGGCGTAAACCAGCGTACCTTCATCCTCACCCATCACCACCCGCTTGAGTGCGCCGTGCTTGAAGATGGAAAAGACCTTGATGGGCAATTTCTGGTCGCGGCACAACGCGAAAGCGGTAGCGTCCATGATGCCCAAGTTTTTGACCATGGCCTCGTCAAACGTCAGCTTGCTGTAGCGCGTCGCGCTCGGATCCTTCTTCGGGTCGGCGGTGTACACGCCGTCCACCTTGGTGGCCTTGAGCACCACCTCGGCGCCGATCTCGGCGCCGCGCAGCGCAGCCGCCGTGTCGGTGGTGAAAAAAGGGTTGCCGGTACCGGCGGCGAAGATCACCACCTTGCCTTCTTCCAAGTACTGCAGTGCCTTGGGCCGCACATAGGGCTCCACCACCTGCTCGATGGCGATGGCCGACATGACGCGGGCGGTAAGGCCGGCCTTGTTCATGGTGTCGGCCAGCGCCAGCGCGTTCATCACGGTGGCCAGCATGCCCATGTAGTCGGCGGTGGCCCGGTCCATGCCGACCGAGCCGCCAGCCACGCCGCGGAAGATGTTGCCGCCGCCGATCACCACGGCCACCTCGACCCCGAGACGGGTGACTTCCGCCACCTCCTCCACCATGCGCTGGATGGTCGCATGGTTGATACCAAAGGCATCATCCCCCATCAGGGCCTCACCGGACAGCTTCAGCAGAATGCGCTTGTGGGCCGGTTGGGCTTGGGTCATGGGGGACTCTCCTTGCAACGGTAGGGATCAGACTAGGTGGACAGTACGGAATTTACAGGATTAGTGCTTAACCAGCCTGCTGGGCAGCGGCTACCTGGGCAGCCACCTCGGCAGCGAAGTCGTCCACCTTCTTCTCGATGCCCTCGCCCACCACGTACAGGGTAAAACCCTTGACGGTGGTACCGGCAGCCTTGAGCATCTGCTCGACGGTCTGCTTGTCGTTCTTCACGAAAGACTGATTGAACAGCGACACTTCCTTGAGGTACTTCTGCACACCGCCTTCAATGCGTTTGGCGACGATGTCGGCGGGCTGGGTCGGCTTGCCGGCCGCTTCAGCCGCCTTGCGGTCTTCCTCGGCCTTGCCTGCGGCAACGGCACGCTCTTTCTCGATCAGTTCGGCCGGCACGTCGGCGCTGGTCAGCGCCACCGGCTTCATGGCAGCCACGTGCATGGCCACGTCCTTGGCGGCGTTCTCGTCACCGTCGAACTCGACCACCACGCCGATGCGGGTGCCGTGCAGGTAGGCAGCCAGCTTGGTGCCGGAGGCGAAACGCTTGAAGCGGCGGAAGCTCATGTTCTCGCCGATCTTGCCGATCAGGCCCTTGCGCACATCTTCCAGCGTCGGGCCGAAGCCGTCCTGGCTGTAGGCCAACGCGCCCAAGGCGGCCACGTCAGCCGGGTTGTGCTTGGCAATCAGTTCGGCAGCCGCCTTGGCCAAGGCCAGGAAGCTGTCGTTCTTGGTCACGAAGTCGGTTTCGCAGTTGACTTCGATCAGGGAACCGGTGGTGCCGTCGATGAAGCTGGCGACCACGCCTTCGGCAGTCACGCGCGAAGCAGCCTTGCCGGCCTTGGTGCCGAGCTTGACGCGCAGCACCTCTTCGGCCTTGGCCATGTCGCCGTCGGCTTCGGTCAGCGCCTTCTTGCATTCCATCATCGGGGCATCGGTCTTCGCGCGCAGTTCAGCGACCATGCTTGCGGTAATTGCAGCCATCTTGTTTCTCCGTGTGCAGTTCAGTTCAATTCAAACAGGGACTAAAAAAAAGGGGCACAGCGCCCCTTTCTTCGGGTCGTGGCCGACTCAGGCAGAAGCCTCGTTCACTTCCACAAACTCGTCGCCGCTCTCGGCGGACACCGCCTTGACCACGTCTTCCACGGCGTTGGCACGGCCTTCGAGAATGGCATCGGCGATACCGCGGGCGTACAGCGTCACAGCCTTGGACGAGTCGTCGTTGCCGGGGATCACGTAGTCGATGCCTTCGGGCGAGTGGTTGGTGTCAACCACGCCGATCAGCGGAATACCCAGCTTCTTGGCTTCGGCGATGGCAATCTTGTGGTAACCGACGTCGATCACGAAGATGGCGTCCGGCAGGGTGTTCATGTCCTGGATGCCACCGATGTCTTTTTCCAGCTTTTCCAGTTCGCGGGCGAACATGAGCTGCTCTTTCTTGCTCATGCTGTCCAGGCCGGCTTCCTGCTGGGCCTTCATGTCTTTCAGGCGCTTGATCGAGGTCTTGACGGTCTTGAAGTTGGTCAGCATGCCGCCCAGCCAGCGCTGGTCGACGAAGGGCACGCCGGCGCGCTGGGCTTCAGCCGCCACGATGTCGCGCGCCTGGCGCTTGGTACCGACCATCAGAATGGTGCCGCGCTTGGCAGCCAGTTGCTTCACGAACTTGGAAGCTTCCTGGAACATCGGCAACGACTTTTCCAGGTTGACGATGTGGATCTTGTTGCGATGGCCGAAGATAAACGGGGCCATCTTGGGATTCCAGAAGCGGGTCTGGTGGCCAAAGTGGACACCGGCTTCCAGCATTTCGCGCATGGTAACGGACATAGTGAACTCCAAAGGTTGGGTCTAAAATCCGGCCCTTTTATTGCAGCTTGCGCGATGCGTTGACAACGCCTCGGCATCAAGCCGCAACACCTGGATGGGACCGGTTTGCGATTTGTTCGCCAGCTACCCGGAATGGGCCACCAGCAAAACCCAAAGAGTATAGCACAGAGACCCTCTCCACCATGCTTGCAGACCTCCACACCGTGCGCCAGCGCCTGCTGGCGGGCCAGACCCGTGCCAGCACCGAAATCGAGCACGCCATCGATGCCGCGCAGTCGTCCCGCTGCCGGCATGCCTTCCTCCAGACCGACTTCGACGCGGCACGTGCCGCGGCCGCGGCGGCCGATCCCGAGCGCCAGCCGCTGGCCGGGCTGGCGGTCTCGGTCAAGGACTTGTTCGATGTCGCCGGCCAGACCAGCCGCGCGGGCTCCGTGGTACTGGCCGATGCGCCGCCGGCCCGCCAGGACGCGGTGGCCGTGGCCCGGCTGCGCGCCGCCGGTGCGGCCCTCATCGGCCGCACCAACATGACCGAATTCGCCTTCTCCGGCGTTGGCGTCAACCCGCACTACGGTACGCCGGCCAATGCCGTCACCACCGATGTACCGCGCATCCCCGGCGGCTCGTCCAGCGGCGCCGCGGTCTCGGTCGCCACCGGCGCCGCCTTCATCGGCCTCGGCTCGGACACCGGCGGCTCGATCCGCATTCCGGCCGCCCTGCACGGCCTCGTCGGCTTCAAGAACACGGCGCGCCTGGTGCCGCTGGACGGCGCCATCCCGCTCTCGTTCACCCTGGACACCGTCTGCGCCATGACGCGCTCGGTACGCGATGCCATCCTGGCGCACGAGCTCCTGGCGGCGCGGCGCGTCACGCGCAGCAGCGCCCCGCTCTCGAACTACCGCCTGGCCGTCACACCGACCCTCATGACCGACGGCATGGACACAATCGTGGCCCACACCTTCGAACGCACCCTGCAGGCCCTGCGTGCGGCCGGTGCCTGCATCGAAGAAATTGCGCTGCCCGCGCTCGGCGAACTGGCCGGCATCCAGGCCAGCGGCGGCTTTTCCGCCGCCGAGAGCTACAGCTGGCACCGGCACCTGCTCAAGGACCAGGCGGCTCAATACGATCCCCGCGTGGCGGCACGCATCCAGCGCGGCGCAGCCATGAGCGCGGCCGACTACATCGAACTGCTGCAGGCTCGGCGCAGCTGGATTGCGCGCATGGAGCAGGCTTTGCAAGGTTTTGATGCCGTGCTCTCGCCCACCGTGCCTCTCGTGGCACCGCCGCTGACCGAGGTGGCGCCCGGCGCCGAACGTGACGGGGCCTTCTTCCGCATCAACGGCCTGCTGCTGCGCAACCCGAGCGTGGTGAACATGCTCGACGGCTGCGCCATCTCCCTGCCCTGCCATGCCAGCGGCGAACCGCCGGTCGGCCTGATGGCCTGGCATGGTGCGATGCGCGATGATGCGATACTGAACATCGCCTTGCAGATCGAAAATTTGCTACAAAAATAATAGCTATCCGCGCTTTATCCATGGGCGCGAAGGCCATAAAAACAACAGAACCAGATGAAAATTGCAGTCATTGGCGCCGGCATCATCGGCGTCACCACCGCCTACGAGCTCGCGCAGGACGGCCATGAGGTCACCGTATTCGAGCGCCGTCTGGCGGCTGCCGAGGAAGGCAGCTTCGCCAATGCCGGCCTGGTGGCACCGGCCTACACCACGCCCTGGACCGCACCGGGCATGCCGTTCAAGATCATCAGCCACCTGCTCAGCCGCCACGCCCCGGTGCGCGTACGCTGGCCGCTGTCGCGCAGCGAACTGGGCTGGATGTGGAAAAGCTGGCGCGCCTGCCAGCCCGACACCTACGCCGCCAACCGCCAGCGCATGCAGCGCCTGGCTTCCTTCAGCCGGGAGCGGCTGCACCAGGTCAGCGCCGACCTGCAGCTGGAGTTCGACCGCAGCGAGGGCCACCTGGTGCTGCTGCGCTCGGCCAAGGACCATGCCCTGATGCAGACCAGCCTGCAAGTGCTGCGCGAAGCGGAAGTGCCGTTCAAGGAAATCAGCCCGGAAGAAGCCCGCAAGATCGAACCGGCGCTCAACCCTGACACATCCTTCGACGGCGCCATCCATCTGCCGCAGGATGAGGTGGGCAACTGCCGCCAGTTCGCCCTGCTGCTCAAGAACGAGGCGCAGCGCCTGGGGGTGAACTTCGCCTTCAGCACCGCGGTGGAAGCCATCGAGGCTGGCACTGGTGAAGCCGCCTCCGGCCTCACCCTGAAAGTTGCAGGCGAGGCTGAACTGCAGCGTTTCGACGCCGCCGTGCTGTGTGCCGGTGTCGATTCGGCGCGCCTGCTGCGCCCACTGGGCCTGAAAATTCCGCTGGCTGCGGTACACGGCTATTCGATCAGCGCCGCCATCCGCGAACCGCTCAACGCCCCGCGCAGTGCCATCATGGACGAGCGCTACAAGGTCAACATCGCGCGCCTGGGGCAGCGCGTGCGTGCGGCCGGCACGGCCGAGATCGGCGGCGAGCCCGACCAGCAGCGCGCCGGCACCATCCAGACGCTGTACAAGGTGCTGCACGACTGGTTCCCTGGTGCGGCCCAGATCAGCAGTGGCGTGCAGGTCTGGAAAGGCGCGCGCCCCATGCTGCCCGACGGCCCCCCACTGCTGGGCGCCAGCGGCATCCCGGGCCTGTGGCTGAACCTGGGGCATGGCGCCAGCGGCTGGTCGCTGAGTTGCGGCTCGGCCCGCGCCCTGGCCGACCTGATCGGCGGGCGCACGCCGGCAGTGGATCTCGAAGGTCTGGACATCCACCGGCTCAAGCTCTGAACGGAGCCTTCCAGCCTCTGAGCGGCGCAAAAAGCAGGGGATGATTCATGTACATTCGGCTTAATCACCGGTCCCCCTTGCTCATGAGTCCCGAACAATCCCAACGCCTGGCTGCCGCTGTCGACGACATGCCCGCCTTCCCCAAGAGCGTGCAGAAAATCCTGGAACTGACCCGGGACGTGGACTGCACGCCCAAGGATCTGGTGCAGGTGATCGACAAGGACCCGGTGCTCACGGTCAAGGTCCTCAAGGTCGTCAACTCGGCCCACTACAACCTGCCCAAGCAGGTCACCTCGATCAACCATGCCGTGGTCTTCATGGGCTTCAACACCATCAAGAACCTGGCGCTGAGCATCGCAGCCATTGGCATGCTGCCCAAAAGCAATGCCGCCGGCTTCGACGTGCAGCAGTACCTGCTGCACTCGCTGGCCACCGCCGGCATCGCCAAACAACTGGCCTCCGACCTGGACAATGCCGACCCGATGGACTGTTTCATCGCCGGCCTGCTGCACGACTTCGGCAAGGTGGTGTTTGCCCAGTTCATGCCCGACGAATTCCGCCAAGCACTGGAGGCCAGCCAGCGCGACGGCAGTTCGCTGCACGAGGCCTTGCAGCACAGCATCGGTGCCGACCACGCCTTGGTAGGCGCTATGCTGGTGGAAAAATGGCGCTTCCCCCCTCTTCTGGTGGACACCATCCGCAATCAGCACGGCGCCGGACTGAAAGAAACCGACATGACCACCTGCGTTTTTGCCGCCAACCAGATCAGCAAGAAATTGCAGTTCGGCTTTGGCGGTAATGCCTGCATCGAGGAACTCCCCCCCGCCATGGCGCGGCGCCTGGGCGGCAATCTGGATGCCGTCATTACCCGGCTGGGTGATCTGGACGCCCTGTTCGAAGAAGCCCAGATCTTTTCCCGACTCGAATCATGAAAGTCAAATTCTGGGGCGTACGCGGCTCCATCGCCTCCCCCGGGCCGCACACCGTGCGCTATGGCGGCAACACCACCTGCATCGAGATCCGCACCGACAACAACGAGCTGATCATCCTGGACGCCGGCACCGGCATCTTCCCGCTGTCGCAGACCCTGCTGACCGAACTGCCGGTGCAGGCCAATGTGTTCATCACACACTCGCACTGGGACCACATTCAGGGCCTGCCCTTCTTCATTCCCAACTTCATCCCCGGCAACCTGCTGCGCCTGCATGGCGCCTTCGACCCGGTCTCCGGCAAGGGGGTGGAACAGGTCATGTCGGTGCAACTGCAATACAGCTACTTCCCGGTGCGCGAGGCCGAGATGAAGGCGCGCATCGAGTATGTGACGCTGGCACCCGAGCAGCCGATCCAGGTCGGCAGCGCCACCATCACGCCCTACCTGCTCAACCACCCGGTCATCAACTTCGGCTACCGCATCGAAAGCCACGGCAAGTCGATGTTCTTCACCGGCGACCATGAGCCACCCTACAACATCTACGAGCCAGGCGATGCCGAATATGCCGAGTACCAGGCTTTCGTCGATGAAAAGCAGACCGCCATCCTGAAAGCGGTCCAAGGCGTTGACGTTCTGATTGCCGACACCTCCTACACCGCGCAAGAGTACCCCGCCAAGAAGGGCTGGGGCCATGGCACGTTCGAGAGCAGCATCCAGGTCGCGCGCCAAGCCGGCGCCCGCGTGCTCTACTGCACCCATCACGAGCCCACACGCAGCGACGACGCGCTGGAGGCGGCCTTTGCCCAGGCGCTGGCCGACAACCCGGCCCCCCCCGCCGACAAGACGGAAATCCGTCTTGCGCGCGAAGGCGACAGCTACGAGTTCTGAGCCCGCTGGCAATGCAGCATGGACAAGATCGACATCCGCCGCCCCCATCCGCTGCACCAGATCGCCGCCACGCGCCAACTTGAAGCCGCACTGGCCGCCGGGCTGCCGCCCCATACCTTGATGCAGCGTGCCGGTCTGACCACGGCACGGCTGGCGCTGGCGCTGGCGCCGCATGCACAGACGTTCTGGATTGCCTGCGGGCCGGGCAACAACGGCGGCGACGGGCTGGAAGCCGCCATGCATCTGCAGCAATGGGGCAAGACGCCGCTGGTAAGCTGGCTCGGCACGCCGCAAGACGCTCCGGCCGACGCCCAGACCTCGTTCGCGCGTGCCCAGGCCGCTGGCGTGCGCTTCCTCGATGCCCAGCCGGCCGAGTGCAACTTCTGCATCGATGCCCTGCTCGGCATCGGCACCACGCGCCCGGCCGAAGGCCGCCTGGCGCAGTGGATCGCGCACATCAACGCCCTCGCCGTACCCGTGCTGGCAGTGGACCTGCCCTCGGGCCTGAACGCAGATACCGGTGCGGCCAACGGCCCCTGCGTCCGCGCCAGCCACTCCTTGAGCTTGCTCACACTCAAACCCGGACTGTTCACCGGCCAAGGGCGCGACCAGTCCGGGCAGGTCTGGTTCGAGTCGCTCGGCGCAGAAACGGCTTCGATCGCCCCACAGGCAACTCTGGGGGGGGCGCCGCCTCCAGCCACGCGGCCGCACGCCTCGCACAAGGGCAGTTACGGCGACGTGGCCATCATCGGTGGCGCACCCGGCATGAGCGGTGCCGCCCTGCTGGCGGCCACGGCTGCGCTGCACCATGGTGCCGGGCGCGTTTTTGTCGGTCTGCTCGACGGCAGCAGCCTGGGGGTTGACACCTGCCAACCCGAATTGATGTTCCGCCCGATGGCGTCACTCGATCCGGCGCAGCTGACCGTGGTCGGCGGTTGCGGCGGCGGCCGCGCCATAACCGCGCCATTGCCGCGCCTGCTGTCGATGGCACCGCGCCTGGTGCTGGATGCCGACGCACTCAACTCGATCGCCAGCGACAGTCAGTTGGCCACCCTGCTGCGCGCACGCGCCGCACGCCAGCGCCAGACCGTGCTGACGCCACACCCCTTGGAAGCGGCACGCCTGCTCGGCTCGACCACAGCCGAGGTGCAGCACGACCGGCTCGCCGCGGCGGAGCAACTGGCACAACAGTTGGGCTGCACGGTCGTGCTCAAGGGTTCGGGCACGGTGATCGCCGCACCAGGCGCCACACCCGTGATCAACCCGACGGGCAATGCCCGCCTGGCCACCGCCGGCACCGGCGATGTACTGGCCGGCCTGATCGGCGCTCGCCTGGCCCGGGGCGAAAGCGCGTTCGAAGCCGCCTGCGCCGCCGTCTGGCAACACGGCCAGGCCGCCGATATCTGGCCGCAGGACCAAGCCTTGACGGCCAGCCTGCTGGCGCAGGCCGTCAGCTGACACCCGTTACCCGTGACTCAGCCGCGCCCGACGAAGGGCATCTTGCTCGCCATCACCGTGTGAAACAGCACATTGGCCTCCAGCGGCAGATTGGCCATGTAGAGCACCGACTGGCCGACGATGCTGACGTCCATCAGCGGCTCCACCGCCATCTCGCCATTGGCCTGCGGCACGCCCCTGGCCATGCGCTCGGCCATCTCGGTGGCGGCGTTGCCGATATCGATCTGGCCGACCGCAATGTCGTGTTGGCGACCGTCAAGCGAGGCGGCCTTGGTCAGGCCCATCACACCATGCTTGGTGGCGGTGTAGGCGATCGAATTCGGCCGCGGTGCATGGGCCGAGATCGAACCGTTGTTGATGATGCGTCCACCGCGCGGCGTCTGCGCTTTCATGACGCGAAAGGCCTGCTGGATGCACAGGAACATGCCGGTGAGGTTGATGTCCACCACGTTCGTCCACTGCTCGAGCGCCAACTCTTCCAGCGGCACGCCCGGCGCATTGACGCCGGCGTTGTTGAACAGCACGTCCACCCGCCCCCAGGCCTGCACCGTGGCATCGAACAGCGCGCGCACCGACTCGGGCTGCGATACATCGGTGGGCAGCACCAGGGCTCGCGCACCGGCACTTGAGGCGTCTGCCACCGCCTGCAGCGGCTCGCGCCGGCGTCCGGCCAGCACCACGCGGTAGCCGTCGGCCAGCAAGGCCAGCGCTGCCGCCTTGCCGATGCCCGTGCCGGCGCCGGTCACGATGGCCACTTTGTTATGACACGTCATTCTTCCTGGTCTCCAAACTGGGCTTATTTGCGTCGACTCTTGCGTCCCTTGCTCTTGGCGGCCACTTTCTTCACCGCCGCCTTGAGCGCCTGGATCGGTGACGGCAATGCACGGGACTGCGTGGCCGACGCCTTCTTCGCCGCGCGTTTGGCCGACGTCCTGGCAGACGCCCCCTCCGCACCGCGACCTTCGTGGGCCAAGCCCTTGTCCTTCATGGCGCGAGCCATGAACTCCTCGCCCTCGCGCACCAGACGAAAGTCGATGCGCCGGCCGTCCAGGTCGACCCGGCTGACCTGCACCCGCACCCGCGTGCCGATGGCATAACGGATGCCGGTGCGCTCGCCGCGCAGCTCCTGGCGCGCCTCGTCGAAGCGGAAGTACTCGCCGCCGAGCTCGGTGATGTGCACCAGCCCTTCGACGTACATGGCGTCGAGCGTGACAAAGATGCCGAAGCTGGTGGCCGCCGTCACCACGCCGCTGAACTCCTCACCCAGGTGCTCGCGCATGTACTTGCACTTGAGCCAGGCTTCCACGTCGCGGCTGGCCTCGTCGGCACGGCGCTCGTTGGCGCTGCAATGCAGGCCGGCCGCCTGCCAGGCCATCAGTTCGGCGCTGACCTTCTTCGGCTTCTCGCCCGAGACTTTCATCTTGGCGGCTTCGCTCTTCTCGATCCGGCGCGACAGCTTGGCATGCGCCTCACCCGGCGTCGGCAGGGCCGGCAGATGGTAACGCGTCTTGCCCAGGATGGCCTTGATCACGCGGTGCACCAGCAGGTCGGGGTAACGCCGGATCGGGCTGGTGAAGTGGGTGTAGGACTCGAAGGCGAGGCCGAAGTGGCCGCTGTTGTGCGGCGTGTAGATCGCCTGCTGCATCGAACGCAGCAGCATGGTGTGGATCTGCTGCGCGTCCGGGCGTTCCTTGGTCGCGATGGCAATGGCCTGGAATTCCGCCGGCGAGGGGTTCTCGCTGATGGTCATGCCCACGCCGGTGGCCTTGAGGTAGTTGCGCAGCAGCTCGTTCTTCTCCGGCGTCGGCCCCTCGTGCACACGGAACAGGCCGGCGTGCTTGCTCTGGCCAATGAAGTCGGCGCTGCAGACGTTGGCCGCCAGCATGGCCTCCTCGATCAGGCGGTGCGCCTCGTTGCGCACGCGCGGCACGATTTTCTCGATGCGGCCGCTTTCGTCGCAGATGATCTGGGTCTCGGTGGTCTCGAAATCCACCGCACCGCGCTTGGCACGGGCCGCCAGCAGGGCGCGGTAGACATCGTCGAGATTCAGCAGGTCGCCCACCAGCGCCTTGCGCCGCTGCGCCTCCGGGCCGTGGGTGTTGGACAGGATGGCCGCCACCTCGGTGTAGGTCAGGCGCGCATGGCTGAACATCACCGCCGGGTAGAACTGGTAGGCCGAGATCTCGCCTTCGCTGCTGATGAACATGTCGCACACCATGCACAGGCGCTCGACCTCGGGGTTGAGCGAGCACAAGCCGTTGGACAGCTTCTCCGGCAGCATCGGGATGACACGGCGCGGGAAGTAGACGCTGGTGGCGCGCTCGTAGGCATCGACATCGATCGGCGAACCGGTCTCGACATAGTGGCTGACATCGGCAATCGCCACCAGCAGGCGCCAGCCGCGCACCGCGTTCTTGCCGCGCCCCTGAGTCGCCGGCTCGCAATAGACGGCGTCGTCGAAGTCGCGCGCGTCCTCGCCGTCGATGGTCACCAGTGGCACATCGGTCAGGTCAACACGATTTCGCTTGTCCTGCGGCCGCACCGTATCAGGCAGGCTGCGCGCCTGGGCAATGCAGGCATCGGTGAACTCATGCGGCACGCTGTACTTGCGTACCGCGATCTCGATTTCCATGCCGGGGTCGTCGATCTCGCCCAGCACTTCCTTGATGCGTCCCACCGGCTGGCCAAACAGCGCCGGCGGCTCCACCAGTTCCACCACCACCACCTGGCCAGGTTTGGCCTGGCCGGTGGCGCCCTTGGGAATCAGCACATCCTGGCCGTAGCGCTTGTCCTCCGGCGCCACCAGCCAGACACCGCTTTCCTGCAGCAGCCGGCCGATGATGGGATGCGCCGGTCGCTCGATGATCTCCAGCACGCGCCCCTCGGGGCGGCCCTTGCGATCAGAACGCACGATGCGCGCCTTGACGCGGTCCTTGTGGAGCACGGCACGCATCTCGTTGGGGGGCAAATAAATGTCCGGTTCGCCGTCGTCGCGCACCACAAAACCATGGCCGTCTCGATGTCCTTGGACACTTCCTTCAATTTCTTCCAGCAGTCCGCCGGATCTCTCAAAATTTTTGATATACTTCTCTCTTTCCTGAAATGCCCAGGTGGCGGAATTGGTAGACGCACTAGTTTCAGGTACTAGCGAGTAACATCGTGGAGGTTCGAGTCCTCTCCTGGGCACCAATATAAAGTAAAACCATGACGGTTTTACAAACAAAAAGCCGCTGATCCTTCAGCGGCTTTTTTTCTTTCCGGCTTCCACTACACCGCAACAGTTCCGCCACGCGTTGTACAAGCACTGATGCATGCAACGGTCGAACCGGAAAACGCCGTGGAACCGGCTTTGCCGGTCCACTGGCGTTGCCCCCTGCAAGGGGGGTGGCGCAGCGACACGCAGTGCGCGCAGCCTGGGGGTGTTCCATATCAAATCGGCAATGCCACCAGATCGTGGCCCTGCGTGCCGACGATGCGGGCACGCGTGAACTCTCCGACCTTGAGTGTCTTGCTGATCTTTTCTGGCGGCAGCAGTTTGACCACGCCGTCGATCTCCGGCGCATCGGCATAACTGCGGCCGACACCGCCCTTGCGCCCCAGGGACGGTGCCGAGTCCACCAGCACCTGCATGGTGGCACCCACGCGCTGCTGCAATCTGGCAATCGACACCTCCTCGGCCACCGCCATGAAACGGGCACGCCGTTCCTCGCGCAGCGCTTCCGGCAGCATGCCCGGCAGCTCGTTGGCCGTCGCCCCCTTGACCGGGCTGTAGGCAAAGCAGCCGGCGCGGTCGATCTTCGCCTCGCGCATGAAATCGAGCAGATGTTCGAACTCGGCCTCCGTCTCGCCGGGGAAACCGGCAATGAAGGTGCTGCGGATCACGATCTCGGGGCACATCTCGCGCCAGCGCTGGATGCGCTCCAGGTTCTTCTCGCCGCTGGCCGGGCGCTTCATGCGCTTGAGCACCTCGGGGTGGCTGTGCTGCAGCGGCACGTCGAGGTAAGGCAGCACCTTGCCAGCGGCCATCAATTCAATGATCTCGTCCACGTGGGGGTAGGGATAGACGTAATGCAGGCGCACCCAGGCGCCATGCGCCTCGGCCAGCTCGCCCAGCGCCTGCACCAGCTCGAACATGCGGGTCTTGACCGGCTTGCCATCCCAAAAACCGGTGCGGTACTTCACGTCCACGCCATAGGCCGAGGTGTCCTGGCTGATCACCAGCAACTCCTTGACACCCCCTTCGAACAGGGCCTTGGCCTCCTTCAGCACATCACCCACCGGACGGCTGACGAGGTCGCCGCGCATCGAGGGAATGATGCAGAAGGTGCAGCGGTGGTTGCAGCCTTCGCTGATCTTCAGATAGGCGTAGTGGCGCGGCGTCAGCTTGATGCCAGCCTCGCCGAAGGCGCCCGGCACCAGATCGATGAAGGGGTCGTGCGGTTTGGGCAGGTGCGCATGCACCGCGTTCATCACCTCCTGCGTGGCGTGCGGGCCGGTGACGGCCAGCACGCGGGGGTGGATTTCCTTGATCAGGTTGCCGCCGTCCTCGGCCGTCTTCGCACCCAGGCAGCCGGTCACGATGACCTTGCCGTTCTCGGCCAGCGCCTCGCCGATGGTGTCCAGACTTTCCTTCACCGCATCGTCGATGAAACCGCAGGTGTTGACGATCACCAGGTCCGCGCCCTGGAAGGTCTTGGCGGTCTGGTAGCCCTCGGCGCTGAGTTGCGTGAGAATCAGTTCGGAGTCGGTCAGCGCCTTGGGGCAGCCCAGGCTGACGAAGCCGATTTTCGGCGTGCTGGCGGCGGGGGAATCAGGAGAGGTGGGGGACAAGACTTCGCTCATCCCGTTATTGTCCCAGTATTCGGCAGCGCGTTCAGCGCTTCAGCCCGAAGGCCCCAAGCATCTGCTCGGTCTGCTTCTGCATCTGCTCCTGCATCTGTTCGAACATGTTCTTGGATTGCTCCAGATTGTTGTTCACCAGCCCCTGCATCACCGGCGCCTGCATGGTCATGAACTGCGTCCACATCTCGGGCGTCACGCCCTTGGACTGCTCGGCCAGCTTGCTCTGCATGTCCTGCAGGGTCTGGATGTTCTTCTCCAGGTAGCCGCCCATGAAACCCTGCATGGTGTGGCCGTAGAAACGGATGATGTTGGCCAGCACCGAAGCGCTGAACATCGGCGTGCCGCCGGCTTCCTCTTCCAGGATGATCTGCAGCAGGATGCTGCGCGTGATGTCTTCGCCGGTCTTGGCGTCGCGCACCACGAACGGATCGTTGGCCATCACCAGCTGCTTGATCTCGGCCAGCGTGATGTAGCTTGACGTATTGGTGTCGTACAGACGGCGGTTGGGGTATTTCTTGATGATCCGCTCAGCGCCTGCAGCGGCATCCGCTTTTTTCTCTTTCATGACCGGAATCTCCTCTCCTCGACCCTGTGGATCAGCTCAACCTATTGCGCTGCAACACATTCTAGGAAGAGATGCGGCAGAAGACCCCAAGGTTTACCCTGAGCAAAAAACGAAAAGCCCCGGTCTCATGGGAAACCGGGGCTTGGCAATTGGTAGGCGCGATTGGACTCGAACCAACGACCCCCACCATGTCAAGGTGGTGCTCTAACCAGCTGAGCTACGCGCCTAAGAGTATTCGAGAAGCGGGAGTATAGCAGTAAACCGGAGCGCTTCGCGCACACGGGTGAAAAATCCGCGCCGGAACGCAGCAGCGCGGGGAAGGCAAGCCGCACTTTTCCATGCGCCATAATTGACGTTTACGTAAACGTCAAACAAGTCTTTTTTCTGGAGATCAACATGCAAATTGCAGGCAAGGTATTCATCGTCACCGGCGGCGCCTCGGGTCTGGGCGAAGGCACGGCACGCATGCTGGCGGCCAATGGCGGCAAGGTCGTCATTGCCGACATGCAGGCCGACAAGGGCGAGGCTGTCGCCAAGGACATCGGTGGTGCCTTCGTCAAGTGCGACGTCAGCCAGGAAGCCGACGGCCAGGCCGTGGTGGCCAAGGCCCTCTCCCTGGGCAAGCTGATGGGCCTGGTCAACTGCGCCGGCATCGCCCCGGCCGAGAAGACCGTGGGCAAGAACGGCGCGCACGCCCTGGCCACTTTCAGCAAGACCATCACGGTCAACCTGATCGGCAGCTTCAACATGATCCGCCTGGCGGCCGACGCCATGTGCAAGAACGAACCCGAAGCCACCGGCGAGCGCGGCGTGATGATCTCCACCGCCAGCGTGGCGGCCTACGACGGCCAGATCGGCCAGGCCGCCTACAGTGCCTCCAAGGGCGGCGTGGTCGGCATGACGCTGCCGATCGCACGCGACCTGGCGCGCAACGGCATCCGTAACATGACGATCGCCCCCGGCATCTTCGGCACCCCCATGCTGTTCGGCATGCCGCAGGAAGTGCAGGACGCACTGGCCGCCAGCGTGCCCTTCCCCAGCCGCCTGGGCACGCCCGACGACTACGCCAAGCTGGCCAAGCACATCTTCGAGAACGACATGCTCAACGGCGAAGTGATCCGCCTGGACGGCGCCATCCGCCTGGCACCGCGCTGATCCGTCCTGTTCGCCAAGCCGGCCACCCCGCCCGTTATATGCAGTTAATGCACAGTAATATTTAGACCTTGAAATACCGCTTCCGGACTCCGCGAGCGGTATTTTTTTGCTTGCGAAACTACATGGTATGCAGTAATCTGAAAACCAGTATGACTGACGTTAATAATCTCTCTGGCCAGCAATAGGCGGAATTGAATGTCGCCACCTTCCTTTCCTGGGTGGCCTCGAAGACTGCTGAGGACTTTCGAGAGATGGTCGCACGCGGTCAGCTCAACCGCATGGAGATCGCCAAGGAGACCGGCATTGCCAAGTCGGTACTGACACAGAAGGCATGACCCATACCGTTGTTTATTACAAGGTGGCACGCGACAACACCGGCATCCACGAGGAAGTCCCGGTCATCCTCACCGAGTTCGGTCCGCTCAAGCCGCTGATCCAGTACATCCTCAAGCACCGGCACATACTCTCAGAGAGCAACCTGAGCAAACTGGTGCAGGCGGTGGGCCTGCTGATTGATTACATGGAGGCCAATCATGAGGCCTTTGATGTCCCCAAGGTCCTGTTCAACACCTTCGTGCAGCGACTCTACAGCGGCACGGTCGGTGTCGATGGCAACGACCCCAGCGGTCTGTACTGGGATGCACGCACCCCGCCGGTCGTGCGTGTGCTGGTTAATCACCTCTCCAGGTTCAGCGACTGGATGGCGCAGGAGCAAGGAAGCAAACCGCTCAATCCGTGGCGACAGGCCACGCGTGCTGAAGAGCAACTGGCGTGGGCGGCCTGGCACCACCAGAAAAGTCGCTCCTTCCTGGGGCACACCATGGATGTGGATACCGCAGCGCTCAAGGTCAGCCGAGCGCGCACAGTCCTGCTCAAGCGCAACCCTGTCATCGATCACGAACCGGTCAAGTTCTTCCCGGAAGATCGCATGGCCGATCTGCTGTTCAAGGGTTTCATCGTGCCGGGCAAGCAAAAGAGCCCACGCATTGAAGAGCGGCTGAACCTGCGTGACATCCTGATCACGATGCTGATGCATTACGGTGGACTGCGCATGAGCGAGCCGTTCCATCTCTACATCCATGATGTGATTCCCGACGAAGCTGCCCCCGGAGAGGCTCTGGTCAAGGTCTATCACCCCAGTCTCGGATTGGCTCCACCTGATCTGCGCGATGCCAAGGGCAAGCCGGTAACCTGTGACCGGGCCACTTACCTGCGCGACAAATATGGGATGCAGCCCAGGACGGACTACAAGAAAACGCACACCCTGCACGCAGGCTGGAAGGGTAATGCCCTGGACAGCAAGCAGCACTTCATGCATGTGCATTGGGTGCCGCGCTGGGCGGGGGAACTGTTCTGGAAACTGTGGGTGTTCTACATGGCGCAACGCGACCGGATCATGGCACAGCGCGACCGCATCATCCCGGACCACCCGTATGCCTTTGTTACCCGAGAGGGCAAGCCCTATGGCATCAAAGCCTTCGAGGACGCCCATGCCAAGGCCTTGAAACGCATCGGTCTCGTGGCGGCCAAGGCGCTGGGTACCACGCCGCACGCCCACCGCCACGCCTACGGCCAGCGTCTGGCCGCACTGCAGATCGATGCCATCTTTGTAAAAAAAGCCCTGCACCACAAATCAATGGAATCGCAGACCGTCTATACCGAACCGGACCGCGCCAAACTCAGCCGGGCCATCGATGCCGCCATGGCCCGCGCGGCAACTGCCGAGGACGGCACAGCACTGCCACCGCCTGACTTCCTGGCCTACGGCTTCAAGGACGTCGATCCATTGGGCCTACTCTCAGGTTCGAACCCGAAACTGTTGAGGAGAAACTGATGAGAGGAGGCAGAAAAGGACAAAAGAAGCTTGCAGGAACCTTCGACCCCGAATTCCGCTTCCTGCTCGATCTCGCCCCGGCGCTGGAAGGTTGGCGGGCGTTGGCCGCCGAGTATTGGGCGGGGTTGCCAAAGAAAAGCTCCCACATGCAATCCGCCCTGACAGCGTTCTTAGGCAGCTACTTGCGCGGCCAGGGCCTGCATACCTTGCCGCCCGAGGCGTTCTTTGCACAGGATGGCGGTCTGCCTGCACCTGATGCGGCACTGGGGTTGGGTTTGATCAGGACCGAAAAAGGCGCCCTGGATAAACACGACGCAGTGAGCGACTTCCTCGACTGGATACTGCGTCACAAGCTCTCCGTAGTGGATGCCGACGGTCACCGTATGGTGCCAACCCACTTTGCCAACCCCTTCCCGAGAAGGCGACCTAAACAGCACGGAAAGACCTCCGACCTCAGCTTTGCCCATGTGCTGAAACTTGATCCCACGCTAGAGGACTGGCGCAGTCTTGCTGCCGAATGGCTCAAGGATCAGAAAATCTCTGTCAATAAGCGCCGCCAAGCCTTGGACAAGTTCGTCACTCACTACATCCATGGGCAGAACCTGGAGCGCAACTATGGGCGCTTCCTCCTGCGAGAGACGCAAAAGCCAGACTTTGCCCAAGTGTTCGTTGGCAGCAAGCGCAGGGGCTTGCAGGGACTGCAAGCGGACGATGTGAAATACAACAACTACGTCGCCGAATTCCTCCTGTCCATCCGCTATATCCGTGAGCTGCGTGGCATGTTGGCCGAGGGCCGCCACTTCCGCGACTGGATTTGGGCGCAGCAGGCGATGGAAGAAGGTAGACATGGTGGCGACTGGTTAGTGGTCGATCCCAAGCTGATCGACCCCAATGACCCCGACTGCGTGGCCCGCCTTCGTGACAGCACAAAGTACGAGAGGGACACCAAGGGCTACCCATCCGAGGTGTGGGAGCTGTGGTCGCCGGTGCGCGCGGTGGCGCTTTACATCAAGCTGGAACTGCCACTGCGTACATTCCAGGTCCGCATGCTGGATTCCGGTGAGGCGGATACTTGGCGCTATGTCCACGCACCTGGCGGTGGTGGGTTCGTGCTCAACCATGGGAGGCTTGCCACCGGCAGCGAGAAACGCCCCTCACAGCGTGGCGTGTTCCACCGTACTTCCCATGAGAAGGAGGCGGGCATCTACATCAACACCAACAAGACGGCCGATATCAACAAGGCCGAGAACGAGAAGGGCTACGTCATCCCCTGGGCCAACGACGAAGTGCTGTACTGGCTGGAGAAGCTGCGTAACTGGCAGGAGCGCTACAACCCGATTGCCGCGCCGACGCCGTGGACAGATTTGAAAGGCAAGCACTTCGGCGCCACGCCACCCCATGCCGAGGTACTAGCCCAGCGTGGTTCGGCTTGTTTCCTGTTTCGCGATCCGACTGATGACGAGGCAAACAAGCCGCTAGAAAAAAACTCTTTGAATCCAATCTGGTACAAGCTCCTGGCGCGATTGGAAAAGCGCTGTGCAGATAATCATGAAACGCTGGACAACGGCACACCGCTGCGCTTCGTAGATCCGGATTCCCTCACGGTAACCGCCTTCCCCCTGCACTCCCTGCGCGTCTCGCTGATCTCCTACTTCATCCTCGATCTCAAGCTGCCGATTGCGGTGGTGTCCAAGATGATCGCCGGTCATGCGACCATCATCATGACGCTCTACTACACCAAGTTTGGCAAGGCCTATATGCGCGAGGTGTTGAGCGAGGCTGAGAAGAACGAACTGGAAGCCGAGCGAACCAACCATCGCCGCTTCCTGCAGGACGCCACCTTGGAGCAGGTGAGCCAGCGCTTCGCCTATGTTTCGGAGGACGCGGTACAGTCGGCGATCACCAACCGAGGCGCGGTTGCCGCCTTCGTGTTTGACGACAAGGGTATCTGTCCCAATGGCTCGACGCTGTGCGATGTGGGTGGAGAAAAACTGCGGCCCAATTCGACGACAAGCGACTACGCCCCAGTTGCAGGTTTCCCGGGGGAGCGCAACTGCGCCTGCTGCCGCTTCTTCCTGAGCGGTCCCGCTTTCCTGCCCGGTCTGATCGCTCACTTCAATACCGTCAGCGAAAAGACCCACCGCCAAAGCGGCCGCTACAGTGCCTTGCAGGACAAGCTGACCCATCTGGAGGATGAGCAACGCGAGGCCGAGCGGGAAAACCAGCCTTTTGTGCGACTGCGCGAGCTTGAAGCACTCAACAAACACGCCGAATCCGAGGCGCTGATCCTGAACAAGTACATGAACGACTTGCAGGCCACAAACCACCTGATCCAGCGGTCCGTGCAGATTGCCGAAGATAAGACCACCGATGGGGTGAAACTCGTGGCCACTGGAAGCATGGCCGACCTGCAGGTGGGGTTCATCGAGTCGCAGTCAGTCCTGCACCAACTCGAAGTCGTTTGCGAAAACGCGGTGATCAATCCCGACATCGATTCCGGTTTCGCCACCATCCGGCGCTCGCAGATGCTGGACGCGATGATGCGTTACAACGGCATGGAGCCAGTGATGATGTACCTCGACCAAGATGAACAGTTGCTGGTCGGCAATGCTGTGATGCAGCTCATCCAGGCGCGCACCGGATCGATCCTGGGCGCACTGCCCTATGCCGAATGCCGCGTCAAGCTGGAGGAAATCGGCCTCGTCAAAAGCAAGGTGCTCGACGAGATCGAATACGTCAAGGCCCAGATGCTGATCGACCACGCCAAGACTAAACGCACACTCGCTCCACCCAAGGGAGACCCCAATGCATCCTGATGACCTGCTCGAACAGCTCAAGAAAACCGCAACGCCGCGCAAACAAAATACGCTCGACCTGATCCACGAAGTCTGCCGGGAGCAGTATGAGCGCGGCAGCAAGGACTTCTCCGTGGCAACCATTGCCCGGATTGCGGCAGATCGGGGTGGTCCCTCCAAGGGCGCGATCCACAATGCCACCGGAGATGACTACAAGGGTCTGATCAAGGCATGGGCGGAGCACACGGGCGGCGTAACGCGCAAAGTGCGCCAGGTCAGCGAGAACCCATACAACGCGCTGATCGACAAAATCGAAAATCCGGCACTGCGATCAATGATGAATGGCATTCTGGCCGAGAACCGGCAGATGCGCCGGGAAATCACCCTGCTCAAGGCCGATGACAATCGCGTGATCGACATGCGCCCTCAGTCTGTAGAACCGCGCGACGTCGTCCAAATACTGCAAGCATCCCATGGCCTGTATTCCACCGAAATCGAAGCCTTGCGTCATGCGGTGAGCGACCGTTTGCTTAAAGACGAGGGCTGGACGACAGATGCAGAGGGTCGCGTATTCAACGACGCCAAGCGCGCAATATACAAGCCAGGCTATGTGACGGCGATCCGCAAAATCATTGGTGTTGACGGTAAGGCAAAGCAGATCACTGGTTCGGGGGATATTGAGTGAGCGCCGGTCATGCCGAGGTTTTCAATGGGAGCAGCCCATGTAGGTCGCAGGCCGTAGTGGTTGTTTGGCTGTCCTGTCTTCCCATTGATAAGCACGGGTGTTTACCTCTCGTGTAGAGGGGCCGGCCGCAGGCCGGGGATTAGCTGCACTGGTGGGTTAAGACTCTTTAATCTCAACTCAACGGCTGCAATGCAGCGGTTGCGGCCGGTCGTCTGCGCGCGCTGAGTTCACGGTCTCGGCGCCAATGCGGTCATTGAGCCAGCCAGCCGGTAGATAGCAAATCAACCTTTTCCCGCAACGGCAAGGTGAGATTTGCGGACGTG
The DNA here is from genome assembly GCA_001797315.1 of Curvibacter sp. GWA2_64_110. Lineage (GTDB taxonomy): Bacteria > Pseudomonadota > Gammaproteobacteria > Burkholderiales > Burkholderiaceae_C > Hylemonella. The sequence goes on along the minus strand of MGPC01000031.1, from coordinate 110,562 downwards.
ACTCTTTGGAGAGTCTTTCGAATCTTTATCGTCGGTCGGCCTAGACAACTCACCGAGAATTCCGCAGTTTGCGGCAAGCTGAGCATCGCAGCAACGCTCACGCAGGCTCTTGAGCTGTTTCTCCAGAGCACGCAGTTCCCGGATCCGGTCAGCCACATGACCCATGTGAGCATCCAGAAGCTCATTAACGTCACCGCAGTCCGATGCGGGGTCGTCCTTGAAGCGCAGCAACTGCCGAATTTCATCCAGCGTCATGTCCAGACTGCGGCAATGGCGGATGAAGGCCAGCCTTTCGGCATGGACCTCACCATAGATTCTGTAGTTGCTTTCCGTACGCTCCGGCTCGGGGAGCAGACCTTCATGCTCGTAGTACCGAATGGTCTCGACCTGGGTCTGGGTCCGTTTGGACAGATCACCGATCTTCATCATGTACGTCTCCCGGGTCAGGCTGCAACCGTTCGAGGCTGGAAAGCAATCAGGGCCATGCCCAGCAGGCAAATGGTACCCCCCAAAATGTCCCAGCGTGTGGGTGCGACACCATCCACACGCCAGAGCCACAGCAGCGCCACCACCACATAGACACCACCATAAGCCGCATAGGTGCGACCGGCGGCCTGTGGATGAAGCGTGAGCAGCCAGGCAAAAAACGCCAAGGCCAACGCCGCTGGCAACAGCAGCCATGGGGTGCGTCCCTGGACCAGCACCAGCCAGGGCAGGTAGCAGCCTACGATCTCCGCCACGGCGGTGAGGACGAAAAGAACAGAGACGCGCAGGGCTTCAAGCATGGCAAGGCGGATAGGGTGTCAGGGTTATTGCATCTTAGCGGCTTGACTCTGTAGCCGCTATAGGGTTTCTAATTCCGTTCAACAAGGAGTAGAAATGCAACGACAGAACACCTCAGTGCCGGGCAAGGATCTCGGATGCGCTTGCGATAGCGGCTGCAGCAGCCCGTCCGCTCCCGTACGCATCGAGGGTGGACCGCCCGGCACCTCCGGCACGGTTTTCCGCATTCCGACCATGGATTGCGCATCCGAGGAAAGCGAGATCCGACATGCGCTGGCAGGCATCGGCGGCGTGCGAGGCCTTGGCTTCCAGCTGTCGGCGCGCACCCTGCGCATCGATGCCCCTGCAGAAGTCCTGCAGCGCGCCCTGGACGCCATCCGCCAGGCCGGCTTTGATCCCCAGCCCGTAAAACCGTTAGAGCAGGCTGATAAGCACACCCCCATGGCCGAGGGGCTGGGGCGTTTGGGCGCTTCCCTGCTGCTGGCCATCGCCGCTGAGCTGCTGGACTTTTTTGCGCCGGAGACCGCTTTCTACAAAGGGGCCGGCATGGCACTGGCTGCGGCGGCCATCTGGTTGGCCGGCTTTTCAACCTACCGCAAGGGCTTTACCGCGCTGCGGCAGGGGCGGCTGAACATCAGCGCCCTGATGACGGTGGCTGTGACAGGCGCCTTCCTGATCGGCCAGTGGCCCGAAGCGGCCATGGTGATGGCTCTCTACGCTATTGCTGAACTCATCGAGGCGCGGGCCGTGGACCGGGCGCGCAATGCGATCAAGAGCCTGCTGGATCTCACGCCGGATACGGCTGAGGTCAAACAGCCCGATGGCGAATGGAAGGAGGTGGCTGCGGCTGATGTGGCACTGAATGCCATCGTGCGGGTCAAACCTGGCGCACGCATCCCGCTCGACGGCATGATCACCTCCGGCAACAGCGCGGTCAATCAGGCACCCGTGACCGGCGAGAGCATGCCCATCGACAAGGCTGTGAGTGACCTGGTCTTCGCAGGCACCATCAACGGCACCGGCGCGCTCGAAATGCGCGTGACCGCTGCCGCCAGCAACACCACGCTGGCCCGGATCATCCAGGCTGTGGAACAGGCTCAGGGCAGCCGCGCGCCGACTCAACAGTTTGTGGACCGCTTCGCCGCCATCTACACCCCGGCAGTGTTTGCGCTTGCTGTGGCCGTGGCGTTGTTGACCCCCTGGCTCATGGGCATCGGTTGGATGGAGGCCCTCTACAAGGCCCTGGTTCTGCTCGTCATCGCCTGCCCCTGCGCCCTGGTGATTGCCACGCCGGTCACGGTGGTCAGCGGCCTTGCTGCAGCGGCGCGACGTGGCATCCTCATCAAAGGCGGGGTCTACCTGGAAGGCGCCCACAAGATCAAGGTCATCGCTCTGGACAAGACCGGCACCATCACAGAGGGCAAGCCCAAACTGGTGGCAACCGAGGTGCAGCCCTCGCCGATACCGCAGGCAGAGGTGTTGCGTTGGGCGGGTGCCTTGGCGGGCCACTCGGATCACCCCGTGTCCAAGGCCATCGCGCAAGGTCTGGATCGGAGCATTGGACAACTGGAGCAGTTCACGGCCTTGCCTGGCCGGGGCATACAAGCCCTCAGCGACGGGCAGACGCTGATCCTGGGCAACCATCGCCTGATTGAAGAGCGGGGCCTGTGCAGCCCGGCCATTGAAGCACGCCTGGCTGAGCATGAGGCTCAAGGTCGCACCGTGACGCTGCTGGCCATGGACAGCCAGGTGCTGGCGATCTTTGCCGTGGCCGACACCATCAAGGAGAGTTCACGCGAGGCTCTGGCTGAGCTTCATGCCCTGGGAGTTCGCTCGGTGATGTTGACGGGCGACAACCCGGCCACCGCGCAGACCATCGCCCGGCAGGCTGGCATCGACGATGCTCGCGGCAATCTGCTGCCCGAGGACAAGTTGACAGCCATCGAGGACATGCAAGGCCGATACGGCACCACCGCGATGACAGGCGACGGCATCAACGATGCACCGGCCCTGGCACGCTCCGACATTGGCATCGCCATGGGCGCAGCCGGCACGGACACGGCCATGGAGGCGGCTGATGTGGTCATCATGAACGACGACTTGCGCCGCATTCCCGAACTGATCCGCTTGTCACGGCGCACGCGGGCCGTGCTGTGGCAGAACATCGTTCTGGCCCTGGGCATCAAGTCAGTGTTCCTGGTGCTCTCCATCATCGGCGGCGCCACCATGTGGATGGCCGTGTTCGCTGATATGGGCGCGAGCCTGATCGTGGTGTTCAATGGCCTGCGCCTGCTCAAGATCAAGACCTGAAGAAAGCACGATATGGAAAAAAGCAACAACTCCACCACCACGGTCTCCGGCTCCCACCTCAGCACGGAACTCCTCGATTACCAGCACCCCAGCCTGCAGCGTCTGATCGCCGAGCGTGGCTGGAACGGGTTGTCAGAGTACGAACGCATTGGCGCCATCTACGATTTCGTGCGCAACGACATTGCCTTCGGCTACAACGTCACTGACGACTTGCCCGCGTCACAGGTGCTGGCTGATGGCCTGGGGCAGTGCAATACCAAGGCCACCCTGCTGATGGCCTTGCTGAGGGCCACGGGCATTTCCTGCCGCTTCCACGGCTTCACGATCAACAAGCGCCTGCAGAAAGGCGCTATCACCGGGCTTGGCTACCTGCTGGCACCGCGTTCCATCATCCACAGTTGGGTTGAAGTCTCGTACCAGGGCCGCTGGGTCAATCTGGAGGGCTTCATACTGGACCAGGACTACCTGAGCGCTCTCCAGCAGCAATTCCCGGGAGCGCGCCCGTTCTGTGGTTACGGCGTAGCCGTGCGCAACCTGGCGGCCCCGCCGGTGTCATGGCGCGGAACCGACACCTACATCCAGAGCGAAGGCATCAACCAGGACCTGGGCGTCTATGAAAACCCGGATGATTTCTATCGGGTGCATGGCACCAACGTCTCGGGCTGGAAGAAATGGTTTTTCATCAACGTCATCCGGCATCAGATGAACCGCAATGTTGTCCGGATGCGCTCGAAACTCAAGCGGCCCGCCTCTGTGCTTACCCAGGACTCCAAAGGGTCTGTTCAAGGTTTCGGCCAAGCCCGCTAGAATGCCGTCCATGCGCCGCTGGCTCCCCATCCTTCTGCTGGCCCTGCTCCCGCTGCAACTCAGCTGGGCGGCAGTGAGCGTGTATTGCCAGCACGAAACGGGTGCGGCGGCCCAGCACTTCGGTCATCACGAGCATCAGCACCACGCGGATGAGACGCCCAAAGACGACAGCGGCCCCAAGACTCTGGGGGCGGTTGATGCCGATTGTCCGGTCTGCCATGCAGGCTGTGCAACGGCCTTGCATGCCTCCCAGGTGATGCCTGTGCTGTACTCGGCGGCCGACATGCATGGCGGGGAGCAGGCCCTGCTTTCCTCCCCGCCACCCACCTTGCCTGAACGGCCCAACTGGGCTCACCTCGCCTGATCGGCGAGGTAGGCACTTCTGCCCCTCTCTGACCCAGCGCATCGCTGATGCGCCAGGTCTGTCTGTCGCGATCCCAGGATCGCACCTCGCTGATTCCCCAGATGTCTTTCACACATTGGAGAATCGCATGCCGCGAATCGAACGTATTTTTTGCATTGCACTGGCCTTGCTGAGCTGGGGCGTCGGCAGTGCCTGGGCTCAGCTCAAGCCGCCGCCAGCCATCCCCGGTCCTGCCCAGGCCCCCAGCTCTGCGCCTACGCCACAACCCGGTTTTCGTCCGGCGCCACCGACGGCATCAACCAACACCCCGGTCCTCACACTGACCGAAGTGTTTGATGCCGCCTGGCAGCGCCAGCCTGAAGCCAGGTCGCTGCGGGCTCGCCAGGATGCTGCCGCCGCGCGCAAGGAAGCTGCGGCCAGCTGGACGGCGGAGCCCGTCGCCCTGGAGCTGTCGGGCCAGACCGACCAGATGAACAATAACCTGGGTCGTCGTGAGTACACGGCGGGTGTCGCCATCCCGCTGTGGCTGCCGAACGAGCGGTCCCGCAGCATGGCGGTCGCGGAAGCCGAACAACGTGCCACGGCAAGCAGCACCCTGCTGGCGCAGTTGCAGACGGCTGCCGAGGTGCGTGAAGCCTACTGGTCGTGGCAATTGGCCCGGATTGGATTTGTGTTGGCGCGTGAGCGACTGCTCAATGCCCAGCAACTAACGGCCGATGTCAGCAGGCGTGTGAGAGCCGGTGATCTGGCCCGTGCAGACCAGCATCAGGCCGAAGGTGCGCAAGCCGGTGCGGAAGCCGAGCTGGCCGAGGCCGCCAGTGCGTTGGCAGCGGCTGGTCAGCGTCTGCGCGCTCTGAGCGGTTTGACCTTGCCCGCAGACGCTACCGCCCAGCCCGAGGCCTTGCTGACCGAGCCTGCGCCAGAGTTTGTGCGGGATGCCAGCGCCCTGGGCGATCGCCACCCCGCTGTGATAGAGCTGCTCAACCGCGCCGAGATCGCTCGCCGATCCGCTGAACTGGCTCAGGCCAGGACACGGGGCACGCCTGAGCTGATGCTGGCCACTGGCCGCGATCGCGGTGCCTTCGGTGACAGCTACCAGCAAAGTGTCACCGTCGGCGTACGCATTCCCTTCGGTTCGGACAGCCGCAATCGCGCCAGCATTTCGTCCGCCCAGGCCCAGGCCATTGAAGCCGAAACGCAACTCGCCCTGGAACAGGGCCGCATCCAGGCCACGCTGGACAGCGTCCAGGTCCGCCTGGAATCGACGCGCACGCAGCTCACGGCGGCAGAGCGACGGGCCCAGCTTGCACGTGAATCACGCGCGTTCTTCGAAAAATCCTTCAAGGCCGGCGAAACCGATCTGCCCACACGCCTGCGCATCGAGCTGGAAGCCATCGCCGCCGAACGGCAGGCCGCCCGCGCCCGTGTCGAACTTGCCGCCACCATCTCGGCCCTACGCCAGGCCGTGGGCCTGCTGCCCCAGCAAAACACCCCGTGAAACGGAAACCATCATGAAACGATTTCAACAACTTCTCGCCCTGGGCCTCACAGTCCTCACACTGAGCCTCACCCCATCCAGCTGGGCTGGCCCCGGCCACGACCACGGCGATACCCCCGCCATGACCGAAGGCGCTGCCTCACCGCGTTTTACGGCGGTGTCCGAGAGCTTCGAGCTGGTGGGCATCCTGCAGGGTAAGCAGCTCACGCTGTACCTGGACCAAAGTGCCGACAACAGCCCGGTACCCGACGCGCGTCTGGAACTCGAACTGGCCGGGCAGAAGATTCCCATGCAGGCCCAGGGCGTCGGTGAGTTTGTCGTCAGCCTGGCCCAGGAACTTCCTCCCGGACAGCATGCCGTCATGGTCACTGTAGTCACCGCTCGCGAGACCGATCTGCTGGCAGGCGAGCTGGATTTGCATGAGGACGAACACAGCCATGCTCAGACCGGGCTCCTCGCTTGGCTGCTTTACGCCGGCTTGGCTCTCTTGATTCTGGCCCTGAGCGTCTGGGGCCTGCGTCGCCGCTTCGGCCGCCGTCATCCTTTCCTGGGAGGTGCAGCATGAAAAACCGTTACCTGAATATCATTTCCGCGTTCACCACCCTGGCCTTGCTCGCCGGCAGCCCCACAACGATATGGGCCGGCGAAGGACATGACCATGGCGATGCTCCCGCCGCCGTCAGTGGCAATGGCCCCAAACGTCTGCCGGATGGCAGCGTCTTCCTGCCCAAGCCCGCCCAGCGGCAGTTGAACGTGCGCACCACCACCGTCAGCCTCGCCGAGCTGCCCCGCTCGATCGAGTTGGCTGGCAAGGTGGTGATGGATCCCAATGCCGGCGGCAAGGTCCAGGCCATGGTGGCGGGCCGTATCGAGCCTGGCCCGCAAGGCCTGCCGAATATCGGCCAGAGCGTGCGTAAAGGTCAGGTGCTGGCCTATGTGCTTCCGTCGTCGGGACAGATCGAGCGCTCCAATCAGTCCGCCCAGCTGGCTGAGCTGCGCGGGGCCAAAAGCCTTGCAGAAAAGCGCCTGGCTCGCCTGCAAGAACTTGCAGACACCGTGCCGCGCAAGGAACTGGAAGCCGCTGAGAGTGAAGTCAGCAGCCTGGGTGAGCGTGTGACCGCCGTGGGCGCAGGCCTTAGCAATCGCGACGCTCTGGTGGCCCCGGTGTCCGGCGTGATCGCCTCCAGCCATGTGGTCGCGGGCCAGGTCGTGGACGCCCGTGAACTGGTCTTTGAGGTCATCAACCCCGTACGTCTGCGCATCGAGGCCCTGGCCTACGACGCCGAGGTGGCCCGCAATGTGGCGGGCGCCAGCGTGGCCGTCGGGACGCAATCGATACGCCTGAACTTTGTCGGCGCGGCCCGCAGCTTGCGCGAGCAGGCCTTGCCCATGCTGTTCCGGGGCGAAGGCGCCGCGCTTTCCAGCTTGGCCGTGGGCCAGCCCGTGAAGGTCTACGTCCAGACCGCGACACGGGTGAGTGGTCTGCGTGTCCCGGCGGCATCCCTCATGAAAAACCCAGCCAATCAGTCCGTGGTCTGGGTCAAGAAAGCACCGGAGCAGTTTGAGCCTCGCGTGGTCACGGTAGAACCCCTGGATGGCGCCTCCGTGGCCATCACCTCCGGCCTGCAGGCTGGCGACCGGGTGGCCACCCAGGCCGCGGCCCTGATCAACCAGATACGTTGAGCGGGAGCCCCACATCATGTTCAAGTGGCTACTCGATAACAGTCTGGGCAATCGGCTGCTGGTGATCATCGCCAGCCTGGTGCTCATGGCCTATGGCGCATTCACGCTCTCACGCACCCCCGTGGATGTTTTTCCAGATCTCAACAAACCCACGGTCACCATCATGACCGAGGCTGGCGGCATGGCTGCGGAGGAGGTGGAACAGCTCATTACATTCCCCCTGGAGACGACCATGAACGGTCTGCCAGGGGTAGAAAGCGTGCGGTCCGTCTCCAGCGCGGGCCTGTCCTTCATCTATGTCACCTTCGATTGGAGTACGGAAATCTTCCGGGCCCGGCAGATGGTGTCCGAGCGGCTCTCGGCAATGGAGGAAGGCCTGCCGCCCGGCGTGACGCCGCGCATGGGCCCCATCAGTTCGATCATGGGCGAGATCATGCAGATCGCCATCCCGATCGACACCAGCAAGGTTTCGCCCATGCAGGTGCGCGAGTACGCCGACTGGGTGCTGCGCCCACGCCTGATGGCCATCCCCGGAGTGGCACAGGTCATCCCTATCGGGGGTGAGGTGCGCCAGTTCCAGGTCCAGCCCAACACCAGCCGCATGGGAGAACTCGGCATCACGCATGAGCAGCTGGAGGCCGCACTCAAGGGTTATTCCTCCAACACCTCGGGCGGCTTCTTGGAACTCAACGGCCGCGAGTACCTGATCCGCAACCTGGGCCGAACCTCGCGCCTGGATGATCTGAAGAACCTTGCGCTCACAGCCCGCAACGGCCAGCCCATCCTGCTGCGCCAGCTGGCCGATGTGACCTTTGCCCCCGCCCTCAAACGTGGTGATGCCGGCTTCGAAGGCAAGCCGGCTGTCATCCTGGGTGTGCAGAAGCAGCCGGCCGCGGACACCATCTCGCTGACTCGCTCCATCGAGTCGGCACTTGAAGCCATGCAGCGGTCCCTGCCGGCGGGCATGGACAGCCCGAAAGTGACGTTCCGGCAGGCAAGCTTCATCGAGGCCTCCATCACGACACTTCAGGGCAAGTTGATCGGTGCTTCTATTTTTGTGGCACTGATCCTGTTTTTCTTTCTGGGCACGCTGCGGCCAACCATCATCGCCCTGACCGCCATCCCGGTGTCGATCTTCGTGACGGCCCTGGTGTTCCGCTACTTCGGCTTGTCCATCAACACCATGACACTGGGCGGCCTGGCCATTGCCATCGGGGGTCTGGTGGACGATGCCGTGGTGGGGGTAGAGAACGTGCTGCGCCGCCTCAAGGTGGATCGCGCCAAACACCCCGACCATCGTCTGCATCCCCTGGAGCTGGTGGGCGCCGCCACCATGGAAGTGCGTTCGGCCATCCTGTACGCCACGGTCATCATCGTGCTGGTCTTCCTGCCGCTGTTTGCATTGCCGGGTATGGAGGGACGCCTTTTTGTGCCGCTGGGCATAGCCTTCATCGTCTCCACACTGGCCTCGCTGGTGGTCTCGGTGACGGTCACACCAGTGCTGTCTTTCTACCTGCTGCCGAGCATGAAGTCGCTCGACCATGGGGATACACGCCTGCTGGCCTGGCTCAAGCGCAAGTACCAGACCAGCCTGCAAGCCGTGCTGAACCGGCCTCGTGCGGCGTTGGTTACGGCCGCGCTCGCGGTGTTGGTATCTTTGATCGCTGTACCGTTTTTCCCCAAGACCTTCCTGCCGCCTTTTAATGAGGGCACGCTGCTGGTTGGGCTGCGGCTCAATCCGGGCGTGACCCTGTCCGAATCCTCTGCCCTGGCGCAGCAGGCCGAGAAGCTGGTCAAGCTGGTGCCGGAAGTCGTGCACGTCGGCCGGCGCAGCGGGCGGGCTGAGCTGGACGAACACGCCGAGGGTGTGCACGTGAGTGAGCTGGACGTGGGTCTGCTCCCTGCCGGAGAGCTCAAGCGCTCCATGGACGAAATCTCGGCTGACATCCGCTCGCGTCTGGTTAACCTGCCAGCAGCGATCGCCATCGGCCAGCCGATCTCGCACCGCATCGACCACATGCTCTCGGGCGTGCGTTCCCAGATCGCCATCAAGATCTTCGGTGACGACCTGGACACGCTGCGTGGGAAAGCCGATGTGCTGCGTGGCCGGCTGGCCGCCATCCCCGGCATCGCCGATCTGGAAATCGAGAAGCAGGTACTGGCGCCGCAGATCAAGGTCCGGGTGGATTACGCGGCTGCGGCGCAGTACGGCGTGCCGACCCCGCAGATCCTGAGCACCCTGCAAAGCCTGGTCGAAGGCGAAAAGATCACCCAGATCGTCGAAGGCAGCCGGCGTTTTGCCCTGGTGGTGCGTCTGCCTGAATCCGCGCGTTCGGTCGATGGTCTGGGCAACATCCTGCTGGAGACACCCTCAGGGCGAATACCTCTGTCGCGCATCGCGACCATCGAGGACGGGGATGGTCCCAACCAGATCAGCCGTGACGACGGCAAGCGGCGTATCGTGCTCTCGGCCAACGCCCAGGGCCGGGCCCTCTCGGACATCGTGACCGATATCCGCCGGGTTGTCGCCGAAACCCGGTTGCCCGAGGGTTATTTCATCACCCTGGGGGGGCAGTTCCAGGCGCAGGAGGAAGCCTCACGTCTGGTCGGCCTGCTGTCCATCGTCTCGCTGGTGCTGATGTTCGTCGTGCTGTACAGCCGCTACAAGTCCGTTGTCCTCTCCGCACTGATCATGGGCAATATCCCGCTGGCCTTGGTGGGTGCAGTGCTGGGCTTGTGGCTGTCAGGACAGCCGCTGTCGGTGGCGGCGCTGGTGGGCTTCATCACGCTGGCAGGCATCTCGGTGCGCAACGGCATCCTGAAGGTCAGCCACTATCTGAACCTCATGCGCAGCGAAGGTGAAAGTTTCGATCACAAGATGATCCTGCGCGGCTCGATGGAACGGTTAAGCCCGGTGCTGATGACGGCGCTGGTCACGGCCTTTGCGCTGGCACCACTGCTGTTCGAGGCCGAGCGTCCGGGCACCGAGATCCTGCACCCCGTGGCGGTGGTGATCTTCTCGGGCCTGATCAGCTCCACCCTCCTCGACACCTACCTGACCCCCCTCATGTTCTGGCTCTTCGGCCGCAAGGATGCCGAGCGCTTGCTGGATGACCGCAATGCCGAGGCGTTCTGAACCCGCACTAAACAAGTTTCCCTCTGCAGTCCTACCTCAATGAAAGGAAGTTCCATGAAGTTACTAGCAACCATTACAGCGCTTGCGCTTTTCTCGGGCACCGTAGCGTACGCTGCGGGCCCACACAGCCACGCTGATAAACCCTTGCATGGCGGCGTGGTCGCCGAAGCCCGCGACATCGACTTTGAGCTGGTGGCGCAGAAAGACAAGCTGCGCCTCTACCTGCGTGATCACGGCAAGAAGGTCGATGTGAGCAACGCGACAGCCACACTGACCTTGCTCAACGGAGCAGACAAGCAGGAGGTGGCGCTCGTGCCGCAAGGTGAATGGCTAGGTGCGGCCGGGGAATTCAAGGTAACCAGAGGAACGAAGGTTGTGGCGCTGGTGAAGCAGTCCGGCAAGACCGTGACCATCAGATTCGTCCTGCCGTAAGTCGCCAGTGATTCCGGCAGTTGAGATTTATCGGTGGACCATTCCGCTTGATAGATTTCAGTTGTCGGTCTCAGAGTCGTCCGCATATCCACTTAAAACCATGCATGAATTGAAGTCGGCGGGACTCATATGCCATCGTCCTTTGCGACATTGGTCAGAATAGCCACCCGGACTGACCGGGCGGACATCGTCTCGCCCTCTCAGATTTCCGTCTGCTCAGAGATTTCGAGTGCGTCATCGACTTCTATGCCGAGGTACCGTACAGTCGACTCGATTTTGGAGTGCCCGAGAAGTAACTGCACGGCGCGAAGGTTCTTGGTTCGTTTATAGATGAGCGTCGCCTTGGTCCGCCGGATCGAGTGCGTCCCATAGTCAGCTCGTTCAAGTCCGAGTTCGTTAACCCAATGCCCAAGAATGCGGGCGTACTGTCGAGTTCCGAGGTGAGGCGAATAGTGAAGCCGGCTAGGAAATAGGAAGTTATCCGGCTTCAATCCGGCATGCTTTATCCATGTCAGTAAGGCATCTCGGGAGGCAGCCGTGATTTCGAACTGAACCGGACGCCGGGTTTTATGTTGCATGACGATAGCGCGAGTTGCCACCTGGTCGCCATGGCAGATGTCTCGGACCTTGAGTGCGACCAGATCGCAACCGCGCAGCTTGCTGTCGATACCTAGGTTGAGGAGTGCGAGTTCTCGAATGCGCCTTTCCATCTGAAGACGGGCACGGAGTGACCAGATATCCTTGGGCTTGAACGGGGCTTTCTGGCCGACGATCTTGCCTTTGTTCCAAGGCTCGCGATGCGCGATGGCTACAGCTGATTCCATGATGGTCTCCCATCGAGTTGAGGGGCATATAGGATGCGCCTTTCAGCCGCCTAATTGCTAGTCTTTTTGCGCAACTGGGGGCAGCACTTGGCTTGGCCGTCTGCTTTAGGGTGGAGTGATATTCACGGTTCAGCCAAATGCCGTCAGTCGCTAGACCTAACCTCAACGTCCGCTCCCAGCCTTGACTTGCCATCGCACTCCACTATCGACCGGAGAGAGCGAGAGTAGTTAGTCGCAGCTAGAAGTACCTTCCTAACTGGCACAGAAATCAGTGATGAAGTTCCTTGCGCAGCCGAAGATCGTGGTGTCCCAGTAGGTAGGTAAACTCTGGCTAAAGGGGTGCAGATTACGGCCATGGCCGGATTCAACTCTGAGGTTTTCAAGTGGGCGCGGGAAAGTGCCGGCTTGGACGTGGGCGAAGCGGCCAAGGCATTGCACATAAAGCCGGAAAGCCTTGAGGGCGACGAACCAGAGCAACGGGAGGTGAAGACGTTACGGCAGCGGCAGGCCTGCGACGTAATTGAACAACTCCTAGTTCGAATCGGATAGGGGGCGCGTATGGCGATCAAGGCGATATTCGTAGGCATCAACAAGCATCTCGATGCCTCCATACCCGAGCTGGGCGGAGCGCGCCGCGATGCTACGGCCCTATGGGCACTGTTCACAGATACGATCGAAGGCCTGAGTGGCCGCCTGCTCGTGGACGAGGCCGCCACTCATGCGGAGGTGTCAGGGGCCATGCTCGGCACCTTGGCTGCCGCGAGTGCAGATGACGTGGTGGTTATCGCATTCGCGGGACACGGGTCTCCAGATGGCAACTTGGTGTTGTTCGACACGAACGCGGGCGACCTTGCAGGGACGGCCTTATCGATGGCTGGCTTGGCGGACGCCTTCAAGGCGACCAAGGCCCGCGCTGTCCTATGCATCCTCGATTGCTGTTTCAGCGGCCAGGCACCGGCACGCGTGCTGGAGACGGTGGCACGCCCGCGCAACGCATTCGCACTCACGGGAATCTATGGAGAAGGCCGCATCCTTCTGGCCGCTTGTGCGACGAATGAATCCGCGTGGGAACAGCCAGGCACCGGGCATGGCCTGCTCACCCACGCCGTGATTGAGGCTTTGACAGGTACGGTAGGCGAAACGGTCAGCTTTCCTGAGATCGCCGGGGAGATCATTCGACTGGCGCGTGTGGAGGCCGAGCGAATCAGCGTCACGCAAACGCCGGTATTCTTGGGCAGTGTGCAGGGTGGTCTGACGTTTCCGACGCTCAGGCGCGGCGATAACTACGCCGCGGCGTTTCCCACGAGAGCCGTCCAGCAAATGTCTGGGTCGTTCGCTGAGTTTTCCGCCCACGGCTTCCCTCCCGAGATTGTCGAGAGGTGGGCCACCGACTTTCCGCGGGGCCTCAACGCACTGCAACTCAAGGCAGTCAACGAGTTCGGCGTGCTCAGCGGGAATTCCTTGTTGGTTGTTGCACCGACGAGTTCCGGCAAGACGATGATCGGCGAGGTGGCGGCGATTCAGGCGATCACGTCCGGCAAGAAGGCGGCATTCCTGTTGCCCTACCGAGCGCTAGTCAACGAGAAGTTCGAGGAGTTCACTGAGCGCTACTCGGCTGCAGGACTGCGCGTGGTCCGCTGCAGCGGTGATGCCACCGACGGAATCGGGCCAGTGTTGGCCGGGCGCTATGACCTGGGCTTCTTCACCTATGAGACCTTCCTCAACCTAGCGCTGGGATCGCCGCGCCTGCTGAGTCAGCTCGGCCTAGTTGTGCTAGACGAAGGGCAGTTCATCACGGACCCGCACCGCGGCATCACGGTCGAGCTGATTTTCTCACTGCTCTTGCGGGCCCGGCACCGAGGCATCGAGCCGCAGCTCGTGATCCTGTCCGCAGTCATTGGCAACCTGAATAGCTTTGATCGCTGGCTCGGTGTTTCGCTGCTTTTGTCACGCGAGAGACCCGTGCCGTTGATCGAAGGCGTTCTCGACCGGCTAGGAACATTCCAATACATCGATACCGACGGGACCACGAAGACCGAGGCTTTACTGCCTTCGCACCGCATCGTGCAGCGTCGTGACAAACTCAGTTCGCAGGACGTGATTGTGCCTCTAGCGCAGCAACTGGTGGGTCAGGGCGAGAAGCTACTGGTGTTCCGCAACATGCGTGGTCCGGCCCAGGGGTGCGCGAAGTACCTCGCCAAGGAACTTGGCCTACCGCCGGCCAGCGCCATCCTGGATGCACTCCCCACCCAAGACCTGACCGGCGCATCGCAGGACTTACGGGAATGCCTGGCCAGTGGCACAGCATTCCACAACACCAATTTGCTGAGGGCGGAGCGCGAGGCGGTCGAGCGAGGGTATCGCAGCCCCACGGGCGGCATCCATGCCCTGGTCGCCACCACGACCTTGGCCGCCGGCATCAACACGCCGGCCTCGACGGTGGTGCTCGCCGAAAATGAATTCGTCGGCGAGGACGGTCGACAGTTCACGGTGGCCGAGTACAAGAACATGGCGGGTCGCGCTGGGCGACTCGGCTTCAATGAGACCGGCAAGGCGATAATCCTAGCGGACACGCCAATGGAACGCGCGCAGCTCTTCCAGCGCTATGTGCTGGGTGTCCCTGAAGACGTAAGGTCCTCCTTCCAGCAACGTGAATTACCGACATGGACGCTACGTCTGCTAAGTCAGGTGCGCGGCGTCCGTGCTGACGAGATCCCGGGACTGCTAGTCAACACTTTCGGAGGTTACTCGGCATCGCGTGCGAATCCACAATGGGTCGCGATGGTAGAGCGGGACGTGACTGCTCTGGTTGATCGCCTGTTGCAGGCAGGGCTTGCCGAGCGCGAAGGCGATCTCATTCACCTGACACTCCTTGGGCGCGCCTGTGGCGCCTCATCCCTGTCATTCGAGTCCAGCTTGCGCTTGGTCGAATTGATGGGGCGCCTGAACGTCGCGCAGACACCGCCCGGCCACATCCTCGCGATGATCCAGGTGTTGGATGAACTGGATGCCATCTATACGCCGGTCATGAAGAAGGGACAGTCTGAAAGTGTGCGCGCTGGCGAGGTGGCACAGCGCTTCGGGCAGCAGATGCCTCAAATGCTGCAGCGGTACTGTCGTGACCAGATCGAGTTTTGGGCACGATGTAAGCGTGCCGCGCTGCTGCATGATTGGATTGAGGGAACGCCCGTCGATGATTTGGAGAAGCGTTACTCCACGACGCCCTTCGGCGGTGCCATCGGCTACGGCAACATCATCGGCATTGCCGACGCGACTCGCTTTCATCTGCGTTCAGCGCATCAGATATTGGCAACGCTTTTCCCCGATCAACCAGATTTTCTTCAAGGTCTGGACGAAATTCTTCAGCGGCTCGAATTCGGCTTGCCGTCCGGCGCGCTGCCCCTCACTAAGTTTTCGGTGCGGCTGACGCGCGGCCAATACTTAGCACTGCTGTCTGCTGGCGTCCGCAATGCTAAGGACCTGAACAACTTGGACGACGATCGGTTGCGCCAGTGTGTGGGGTTGGGCGCAGCCGCGTTGTTGCGACCAAAGGACACCATAGCCGGCGACGCGCTGCATGAGCAGGGAGGAAACCAAGGTTGATCTGCTGAATGGCGAGACCATCGCCACTACGATTATCGTGGCTGCTTCGGACAATGCCTGACCATCACGTAACGATCGGGGTGGTACGGTAGACATCGAATTCAAAAAACTGGGCAATGTCCGGTATCAGCGTGAGCAGTCATTGGATTGCCAAATTTGACCGGCAGTAACCAGCCTTAACCAGACAATAAAGAAGTGGGGGGCGGCTGTGCAGCGGATGCCGCCACTCGGCGATCCGCAATGAACGCACGATGTCGGTCACCTAGCGGCCATTCGGTTACGCGACGGCCAGAAAAAGCACAAATCGACCGTTTTCCTAAGCACCGTGCAAATTATTCGTGATGCAAGAGCACCAATTAGGAATGTGCTTACATGCGCACATTGGCGTGTCCTTCAACCGAATCAATCGATTTCCACATTGGTAAAACTTGCTCCCCTTAAACAATTGCAGCGGTTGTCGGTTCTTGCGATAGCCATCCCTTTTTTTCAGCTTGCTATACCGTTCCGTTCACTTATTCCAGTATCTAGCTCGTGCGGCGATAAACTGCATAGAAGCCGTGCGCAACGGGACTTCTCTTTTTGGGATTAGGAGGCGGGATGACCCTGACGAACCAGAACATGTGGACCGCACTCCTGTTCCTCCTCGGATCAGGGCTGCAGATTAGCGGGTTTCAGGCGCAGTGGGCTGCAAATACGTGCTTCGTCATTGGCGCTGGCCTGCTCTTGTATAGTGTGATCGAGACGGCGAACGTGCCCGGCGGCCTTACGTCAAAGTGGCACGCGTGGTTGGCGCTGCGTCTTGGCGGCAAGCTGTCCTTGCGCGACGCGGCAAGAATCGCGTACGAGGGTGGCCGCAAGAATAATACGTTGTGGGCAGCCGCCGCTGAGCGGATGGGCACGGATAAGACGCCGAACGGCGTGCTCGACTACGTAGCCACGTACTTCGGCATGACCGTGCCGATCATCGGCAAGCGCCC
The DNA here is from genome assembly GCA_001797315.1 of Curvibacter sp. GWA2_64_110. Lineage (GTDB taxonomy): Bacteria > Pseudomonadota > Gammaproteobacteria > Burkholderiales > Burkholderiaceae_C > Hylemonella. The sequence continues at coordinate 94,145 of MGPC01000031.1, read as the reverse complement.
ACCAAGCACCCTGGATGAGACCATCGAGACGACGATGTCGGGCCAGGGAACGTTCGAAGGCGGTGCTGATCGCCTAGAGATGAACGACGAGTACACGGTGTTTACCGATCTCCGCGTGAAGGCGAAGGACGTGAAGCTAGTCGTTGCCAAGATGAGTGAAAAGGTATTCGAGGATGGGGCGGGCTGATGTTCAATGTTCTTCTTGACACGTGTGTGTGGCTCGACCTTGCGCAGGATCGGAAGCTGCGTCCGCTTGTGCTCGTGTTGGAGAATATGGTCCGCAGGAACATGTTGCGACTCGTGGTCCCAGAGCTTGTGTTCAACGAGTTCAAGCGGAACCGTAGTCGAGTCGCTCAGACCGCGGCTAGAAGCCTAAAGGGGCATTTTCAGCAAGTTCGCGAAGCGCTGACACGTTTGCCCGGTGACACACGCCGCAAGAACTCCCTGCTCAAGCAGCTCGACGATGCGAACCACAAGGTACCCATCGTCGGCGGGCAGGTCGAAGGCGTGCTGGATAGGCTTGAGAAGCTTCTGACCGAAGCGAAGCACTTGCAACCTTCAGCCGCTGCCAAGGTGAGGGCGGCAGACCGGGCCTTGCACCGCAAAGCGCCTTGTCAGCACGAGAACAAGAACGGGATGGCAGACGCGATCCTGTACGAGATGTATGTCGACCTCGTGAAGGCCGCACCACCGGGTGAGCGGCTCGCGTTCGTGACGCACAACAAGTCGGACTTCGGCGCGCAAAACGCTCGGTTCCCGCACGCAGACATCGCCAATGCGTTCAGTCGCGTGAAGTCGCTGTACTTCATCAACCTCGCTGAGTTGCTTCGGCGCGTTGAACCGTCGATGGTCAGCGAACTGGTGTGGGAGCAGTCGTGGGAGGAAGAACCGCGCGGCCTGCACGAGCTGCTCAAAGCTGAGGACGTTCTGTTCCATCAGGTTTGGTACAACCGCAAGATGGTCATGCGCGAGAGCATCGAAGACGGCAAGCTCAAGATAGTGACCAGAGCGGATTGGGACAAGGCGGCCGAGGGCCCCGGACGACACTCAGAGATGGTGATCGACAGCGTTTGGGAAGTGTCACTGCGCGCGCAGCGTCAGTGCGAGAAGCAGTACGGCATCGAGAACCTCGGCCCGTGGTCTGACTTCGAGTGGGGCATGATCAACGGCAAACTTTCGGCGATCCGTTGGATGCTTGGCGATGAGTGGGACATGCTCGACACGTAGGAGGGACCTATGTCGACGGAGCGGTTCCACGCAGCTTCGTGCTCGCCCCTGCACGTCAATCATTGGTTCACTTGGCGGCGCCACGCATCGGCGAAACCGGCAGACCGCGCGGGCGTCGGCATCCGGGCGAACGCTGAGTGTCGGGTTCCCGGCGGACAAGAGGCATTGGGGTTGCAGACCAAGGTGACCGCAACCAGCCTGAAGCCGACTTCTGCCAGCGCAGTGCGAACGAGCTGGCTGCTTGGGGTTCGATCAGGACAGCCGCTTGGTTCCCACTGGGATGAATTGCTGGATTTTGGCAGAGCCCAAATGAAATCGGCCAGCCCGAAGGCTGGCCGAAATATTAGAGTTAACAATCGAAAAGCAATTTCTACCAATCACTCACACGCTGGTATGGTCGTTTTTACTTCATATAGCAGACGGGTCGGCCGGCTTTTTTGTGCCTGACAACAGAAGCCGTCACCAGTCTTCCTACAATCGACCGTATGGCCCTTCCCCAATCCTTCATCCAGGAGCTGCTAGCGCGCGCTGACGTCGTCGAGATCGTCGGACGCTACGTGCAGCTCAAGAAGGGGGGTGCCAATTTCATGGGCTTGTGCCCGTTCCACGCGGAGAAGTCGCCCTCGTTCACGGTGAGCCCGACCAAGCAGTTCTACCATTGCTTCGGCTGCGGCAAGCACGGCGATGCCATCAACTTCCTGATGGAACACACCGGCATGAGTTTCATCGAGGCGGTGAAGGAACTGGCCCAGCACTACGGCCTGCAGGTGCCGGAGGACGAGGCCAGCCCGCAGGACCGCGCGCGCGCCGCCGAGCAGCGGCAAAAGCAGGCCACGCTCTCCGACGTGCTGGAAAAGGCCGGCGAGGCCTACCGCAAGCACCTCAAGGGTTCGCCGCGCGCCGTCGACTACCTCAAGCGCCGCGGCCTGTCGGGAGAAATCGCCAGGCAGTTCGGCCTGGGTTATGCGCCCGAAGGCTGGCGCTCCCTGGCCAGCGTGTTCCCGCAATACGACGACCCGCTGCTGGTGGAAAGCGGCCTGGTCATCACCAACACGGAAGAGAACAGCGGCGGCGAGGAAAAACGCTACGACCGCTTCCGCGACCGCATCATGTTCCCGATCCGCAACGTCAAGGGCGAGTGCATCGGCTTTGGCGGGCGTGTGCTCGGCGACGAAAAACCCAAGTACCTGAACTCGCCGGAAACGCCGGTGTTCAGCAAGGGGCGCGAGCTGTACGGCCTGTTCGAGGCGCGCAATGCGATCCGCGACCTTGGCTATGCGCTGGTGACCGAAGGCTATATGGACGTGGTGGCGCTGGCGCAGCTGGGTTTTCCCAATGCCGTGGCCACGCTCGGCACCGCCTGCACCACCGAGCACGTGCAGAAGCTGTTCCGCTTCACCGACACCGTGGTGTTCAGCTTCGACGGCGATGCCGCCGGCCGGCGCGCTGCGCGCAAGGCGCTCGACGGCGCCCTGCCCTACGCCACCGACGTGCGCAGCGTGAAGTTTCTGTTCCTGCCGGCCGAGCACGACCCCGACAGCTACATCCGCGAGTTCGGCAAAGAGGCCTTTGCCCGCTGCATCAGCGAGGCCGTGCCGCTGAGCCGCTTCCTGATCGAGGCAGCGCGCGAAGGCTGCGACCTCTCCAGTGCCGAAGGCCGCGCCCATCTGGCCAGCAATGCCAAGCCGCTGTGGAGCCAGCTGCCTGACGGTGCGCTCAAGCGCCAGCTGTTGACCGAGATCGCCGAACTGGTGCAGCTGGGCAGCCAGGAACTGAGCGAGTTGTGGAACCCGCCGGCCCGCAGCAGCGAACGCCCGGCCGCCAAACGCTCCGAAAACAATAGCGCCTGGCGCAATGATGGCGAGGGCTACAGCCCGAAATTCAATCGAAACGCGACGCCCCGGCCGCCGCGCGGCCGTGCCCAGCTGGTCAACCGGGCCGACCACGCCGCCCGCCTGCTGCTGGCGCACAGCGGCATCTGGGACAGCCTGTCGAGCGAAGACCACCACCTGCTGTGCGAGCTGCCCGAACCGCACGGCCCCCTGCTGACCTGGCTGGAAAGCCAGCTGCACGAGCACGGCCCGCAGCCCTGGGCCGCGCTGCGCGAAGGGCTGCGCGAGCACCCGGCCGAGGCGCTGGCGCTCAAGCTCATGACCGGCTCCGACCTGGCCGCCGGCGACGACCACGGCGAAACCATGGTCGAGTTGCGCAACCTGCTCAACCGCATGCTGATCGACCACCTCAAGACCCAGGAGACCGAGGCCATCGAGGCCTCGCTCAGCAACCCGGCGGCGCTGGAACGCTACCGCGAGCTGCAGGCGCGGCGGCGGGCGCTGGAGACGGCGGCGCCGAAGTCTTCGGACCAGCCCTAGCACAAAACAGCCGAAAAACCCCGCCGGGATTGAATTTCTGTGCATCCCGGCTATAATCCGCCTTTGATTTTCGGCAAGAGCGACAGCAGCACCTCCGGGCCAGGCCAACCGTAGCACCAGATGCACAACCGGCCACCTTACCGCAAGGACTGCATCCCAAATGATCGCCCTCCCATCTTGCCCTTGAGGATTCCCTCCTCTGTCCCCCAACTGCGCCGGTCGTTTTCGGTGCCTGTGTTTGTTTCTTTGTGCCAGTTTTTGATGTCCTGAGGTTGATCCATGCCCGCTCAAAAGTCCAAGAAGCCTGCAAAGCCCGCCGCAAAACCCGTCGCCAAGGCCTCGCCAAAGCCCGCTGCCAAGAAAGCTGCCGCCCCCAAGGCCGCAGCCAAACCGGCAGCCAAGGCCTTGCCGAAGCCCGCTACGAAAGCCAAATCAGTGCCTGCCTCGAAGACCCCTGCCAAAGCCGACAAAGCCGCCAAGACCCCGGCGGCTGAAGTGAAGAAAACCGTTGTTGCCGCCGCCCCGGAAGTGGTGAAGAAGAAACCGGGCCGCCCGCCCAAGGCCGCCTCGGCCGAAGCGGGCACGCCGCCCAAGACCGGCGCCAAGCGCGGCCGCAAGCCCAAGAATGCCGCGGGCGCCGCGCCGGCCGAAGACCTGGACCTGTCGGACATCGAAGCCGAATTTGCCGAGGAACCGGCTGTCGCCCCGGGCGAAAAGGTCAAGCCGCTGCGCATGAAGATCAGCAAGGCGAAGGAACGCGCCTTGATGAAGGAATTCGGCCTGGACGAAACCGTCCTGTCCGAAGAAGACCTGGCCAAGCGCCGCCAGCGCCTCAAGCAGCTGATCAAGCTGGGCAAGACGCGCGGCTACCTGACACACGGCGAAATCTCCGACCACCTGCCCGACAAGCTGGTCGACGCCGAGACGCTGGAAGTCGTGATCTCCATGTTGAACGACATGGGCGTGGCGGTGTACGAACAGACGCCGGACGCCGAGACCCTGCTGCTCAACAACACCGGTCCGACCGCCGCCACCGAAGAGGAAGCCGAGGAAGAAGCCGAGGCCGCCCTGTCCACGGTGGACAGCGAGTTCGGCCGCACCACCGACCCGGTGCGCATGTACATGCGCGAGATGGGCACGGTCGAGCTGCTCACCCGTGAGGGCGAGATCGAGATTGCCAAGCGCATCGAAGGCGGCCTGATGGCCATGATGGAGGCCATCTCGGCCTCCCCCGCCACCATCGCCGAAATCCTGCGCCTGGGCGAGGAAATCCGCGAAGGCAAGGTCGTCATCACCACCATCGTGGATGGCTTCTCCAACCCGAACGAGGCCGACGACTATGTGGCCGAAGAAGACTTCGACGAATTCGACGAAGCCGACGACGACGACGGCAAGGGCGGCTCCAAGGCCCTGACCAAGAAGCTGGAAGAGCTCAAGAAGCAGGCGCTGGAACGTTTCGACCGCCTGCGCCAGCTGTTCGAGAAGGTCCACAAGATCTACGACAAGGAAGGCTACGGCACGCCCAACTACGTCAAGGCGCAAAAGGCCCTGAGCGAAGAGCTGATGACCATCCGCTTCACCGCCAAGGCGATTGAAAAGCTGTGCGACATGGTGCGCGGCCAGGTGGACGACGTGCGCAAGAAGGAACGCGAGCTGCGCCGCATCATCGTCGACAAGTGCGGCTACCCGCAGGAAAACTTCATTGCCGACTTCAGCGGCCGCGACAAGCACGGCAACCGCGTCGCCTCCAACCTGCTCAACCTCAAGTGGATCGAGAAGCAGGCCGCCGCCGGCAAGAGCTGGAGCGCCGTCATGGGCCGCAACATCCCGCCGGTGCAGGACCTGCAGCAGAAGCTGGCCGACCTGCAAGCCCGCGTGGTGGTGCCGCTCGATGAACTGAAGGACATCAACAAGCGCATGAACGAAGGCGAAGCGTCTTCGCGCAACGCCAAGAAAGAGATGATCGAGGCCAACCTGCGCCTGGTGATCTCGATCGCCAAGAAGTACACCAACCGCGGCCTGCAGTTCCTCGACCTGATCCAGGAAGGCAACATCGGCCTGATGAAGGCGGTCGACAAGTTCGAATACCGCCGCGGCTACAAGTTCTCCACCTACGCCACTTGGTGGATCCGCCAGGCCATCACACGCTCCATCGCGGACCAGGCCCGCACCATCCGCATCCCGGTGCACATGATCGAGACCATCAACAAGATGAACCGCATCAGCCGCCAGCACCTGCAGGAGTTCGGCTTCGAGCCCGATGCCGGCATCCTGGCTGCCAAGATGGAGATCCCGGAAGACAAGATCCGCAAGATCATGAAGATCGCCAAGGAGCCGATCTCGATGGAAACCCCCATCGGCGACGACGACGACAGCCACCTGGGCGATTTCATCGAGGACACGGCCAACACCGCGCCGATGGACGCCGCCATGCAGGCCGGCCTGCGCGAAGTGGTGAAGGACATCCTCGACAGCCTGACGCCGCGCGAAGCCAAGGTGCTGCGCATGCGCTTCGGCATCGAGATGACCAGCGACCACACGCTGGAGGAAGTGGGCAAGCAGTTCGACGTGACACGCGAGCGCATCCGCCAGATCGAGGCGAAGGCGCTGCGCAAGCTCAAGCATCCTTCGCGTTCGGACAAGCTGCGCAGCTTCACCGACAGCATTTAAACCGCTGTCTTTGACGCAACAGGAAAGCCCGCTGCTTGCGGGCTTTTTTGTGCTCTACGCCTTATGGATTTTGCGTAAGCAGCTATCAAATTAATAGCATTTGGCGTTGCTTGATGCCCTTGGCCAGGCTGCCGTGCCGGGGCGAGACCCGGCACGCCGGCCCAGTCAGGCACCACACCTCACACAACGAAACACCTCCAACAACACAAACCCACCTCAAGACCACAGCGCCCAGTTAGCATCCCCCCATGCCCACAACCCGCCAGCACAAAGCCAACCTCATGGCCCCCGCCCTGCTGGCCTGGGTCGCCAGTGTCACCCTGCAGCTGCAGCAACCCGAACTCTGGTCCGCCCCGGTTTATGGCATTTTTCTGGCTTCAGCCCTTGCCCTGATTGCGCCAGCAGCTATCAAAAATATAGCATTCTGGCAGCGCGTGACCAGCATCACGCTGGCCTTCGCCCTGCTTGGCTTCGCCAGCACCGGCCTGCGCGCCACCGCCTTCAGCCGCCACGCCCTGGCACCGGCACAGGAAGGCAAAGACATCACCGTCACCGGCCGGGTGGCCGCCATGCCGCAGTACAGCGAGGCCGGCACGCGCTTCCGGTTTGACGTGGAACAGGCCGAGCTGAACGGCCAGCCCGTCGAGCTGCCGCCGCGCCTGTACCTGGGCTGGTACGGCGGCGTCTGGGGTGGTGGTGAGCTGCTGGCTGACCTGCAACGCGCGCCGCAGCCGCTGCAGGCCGGCGAGCGCTGGCGCATGACGGTGCGGCTGAAGGCGCCGCACGGCGGCAGCAACCCGCATGGTTTCGATTTCGAACTCTGGTTGTGGGAGCAAGGCCTGCAGGCCACCGGTTATGTGCGCGCCGGCCCGCGTGACACCGCGCCGCAGCGGCTGGCGCAGACATGGTGGCATCCGGTGGAGTGGGCGCGCCAGCAGGTGCGTGATGCCATTTTTCAGCGTCTGGCCCCGGCTGGCAGCGACGCGGAGGAACGTGGCCACGCGCGCCTGGCCGGCGTGGTGGCCGCGCTGGTGGTGGGCGACCAGCAGGCGATCGACCGCGCCGACTGGGACGTGTTCCGCGCCACCGGCGTGGCACACCTGATGAGCATCTCGGGCCTGCACGTGACCTTGTTCGCCTGGCTGTCGGCCATCGCGCTCGGCTGGTTGTGGCGGCGCTCACCGCGGCTGTGCCTGGCCCTGCCGGCGCCCAGCGCCGGCCTGCTGGGCGGGCTGCTGCTGGCCACGGCCTACGCGCTGTTCAGCGGCTGGGGTGTGCCGGCGCAGCGCACGGTGTGGATGCTGGCCACCATCACCCTGCTGCGCCTGTCGGCGCGGCGCTGGCCCTGGCCGCAGGTCTGGCTGCTGGCCTGCGCCGTGGTGGTGGCCTTCGACCCCTGGGCCTTGCTGCAGGCCGGCTTCTGGCTCAGCTTTGTGGCGGTGGGCGTGCTGTTCGCCACCGATTCGGGCGCACGCCAGTTGACGGACCGGGCCAGTCTGCGCCACCGCGCCCTGGCCCTGTTGCGCGAGCAGTGGATCATCACGCTGGCGCTGACACCGCTTACCCTGCTGCTGTTCGGCCAGGTCTCGCTGGTGAGCCTGGCGGCCAACGCGCTGGCCATCCCCTGGGTGACGCTGGTGGTGACGCCGCTCTCGCTGCTCGGCGTGCTGCTGCCGCCGCTGTGGGACGCGGCCGCACTGACGGTACAGTGGCTGGCGGTGTACCTCGGACTGCTGGCCCGCCTGCCGCTGGCCACGCTGGCGGTGGCGCAGGCGCCGTTGTGGGCCGGCGTGGCGGGCCTGCTCGGCGGCGTGTTGCTGGTCATGCGGCTGCCGTGGAGCCTGCGCTTGCTCGGCCTGCCCTTGCTGCTGCCGGTGCTGCTGTGGCAGGCGCCGCGCCCGGCGCCGGGCCAGTTCGAACTGCTGGCGGCCGACATCGGCCAGGGCAACGCGGTGCTGGTGCAGACCGCCACGCATGCGTTGCTGTTTGATGCCGGGCCGCGCTACTCGCGCGAGAGCGACGCCGGCCACCGCGTGCTGGTGCCGCTGCTGCGCGCGCTAGACGTGCGGCTGGACCGCCTGGTGCTGAGCCACCGCGACAGCGACCACAGCGGCGGCGCGGCCGCCGTGCTGGCCATGCAAGCGGCCGCCACGCTGCTGAGTTCGATCGAGGACGACCATGAATTGCAGGCCCTGCGCCGTGCCAGCCGCTGTGAAGCCGGCCAGACCTGGGACTGGGATGGTGTGCGCTTCGAGGTGCTGCACCCGATCGCGGACGACTATGCGCTGGCCCGACGCTCCAACGCCCTGTCCTGCGTGCTGCGCATTGCCAATGGCGCGCACAGCGTGCTGCTGACAGGCGACATCGAACAGCCGCAGGAGGCGCAGTTGCTGGCGCTGGCCGCGCCGCTGCGCGCCGATGTGCTGCTGGTGCCGCACCATGGCAGCAAGACCTCCAGCAGCGTCGCCTTTCTCGATGCGGTGGCGCCTGAAATCGCCCTGGTGCAGGCCGGCTACCGCAACCGCTTCGGCCACCCGGCGCCGGCCGTGCTGGCGCGTTATGCCGAACGCCAGGTGCGGGTGATCGACTCGGTGCATTGCGGCGCGGCGCACTGGCAGTCGGCGCAGCCGCAGCAGGTGGACTGCCAGCGCGAGGTGGCGCGGCGCTACTGGCAACACCGCACACCCTGAATGGGCCCTGTTTTTTTCCGCATAATGGCCGCATTGGAGACATTGCGATGAAAGTTGCGGACATCGATCGGGAACTCGATCAAGCCAGACGCGAGGGGCCAGTACACGACATCGCCATCCCGCCCTGCCCCGAGCTGCTGACCGCCTTGCAGGCCGAGACGCGCCAGGCCGACCCCGACCCGGCCGAGATTGCCCGCATTGCCGGCAGCGACGTGGCCATGGCAGCCGCCCTGCTGCGCACCGCCAACAGCCCGCTTTATGCCCGCTCGCGCCCGGCCAACACCGTCGGCGAAGCCGTCACCCTGCTGGGCATGGGACAGGCGGTGGCCATCCTCACCGGTTTTCTCACACGCCAGGCCATCCGCATCAACTCGCCGCTGGTCGAACATTTCTGGGAAACCTCGACCCGCCGCTCGCTGGCCATGGCCTTCATTGCGCGCCAGCTCTACGGCATGAATGCCGAGGTGGCCCAGACCTGCGGCCTGTTCATGCACGTCGGCATTCCCATCCTGCTGCAGGGTGTGCGCGGCTACGCCGGCACGCTGGCCGAGGCCCTGGCGCGGCAGGACCGCAGCTTCACCGAAACCGAGAATGCGGTGCACCGCACCGATCACGCGGTGGTCGGCGCCATCGTGGCCAAGACCTGGCACCTGCCGCCGGTGGTCGCCATCGCCGTGCGCCTGCACCACGACTTCACCATCCTGAAGGACCCGGCCGTGCCGGCGGAGATCCGCAGCCTGGTGGCAATCGCCGCGCTGGCCGAACACCTGGTGGCCGACTTCGAGGGGGCCCAGCCGCAGCGCGAGTGGGAGCAGTTCGGCGCCTCATGCCTGGCTTGCCTGCAGATCGGCGAGGCGGAAGTCGATCACTGGGTCGATGCGCTGCACCCGGTGTTCGAGGGCGTGGTGCTGGCCTGAGCGGCTGCCTCGCTCGCGAGGCAGCTGGCCCGCATGGCCGTGGCCACGGCCTGGCCGAGTTCGATCACCGCCAGTGCGTAGTAGCTGCTCCAGTTGTAGCGCGTGATGACGTAGAAGTTCTCGGTGCCGGCCACGTAGCTCGGCGCTTCCTCGCCGTTCTGCAATTCCACCAGCGCCAGCGCTCCCGGGTGCTGCAGGCCGGCCGCATCGAGCACGGCGCCCTTGGCCGTGAAGCTGGCCACCGAAAAGGTGGGCAGGATGTCGGGCACCAGCAGCGCATCCTTGTCGAGCCGTTCGGCATCGAAACCGACGGCGTAGTGGGTTGGCATGCCGGGCTGCCAGTTGAAGGTCTTGAAATAGTTGGCCACCGAGCCGATCACGTCGGCCGGGCTGTCGAACAGGTCGATGCGGCCGTCGCCGTCGAAGTCCACCGCAAAACGGGCCCAGCTCGAGGGCATGAACTGCGGCATGCCCATGGCACCGGCATAGCTGCCGCGCACGCTCAAAGGATCGAGCCCCTTCTGCCCCTGGAGGCTGAGCAACTGCTCCAGTTCGGCGCGGAAGAAGCGGCTGCGCTCGGCGGCACGCGGGTGAACGGTGGGGAAGTCGAAGGCCAGCGTGGCCAGCGCATCGATCACACGAAAGCTGCCGGTCTGCTGGCCGTAGATGGTTTCCACGCCGATGATGCCGACGATGATCTCGGCCGGCACGCCGTAGACCGCCTCGGCGCGCGCCAGCGTCTCGCGCTGGGACTGCCAGAAGCGCACCCCGGCGGCAATGCGCTTGGGTTCGATGAAACGGCTGCGGTAGAGCTGCCAGTTCTTGGGCACCCCCACCGGGGCCGGCGTCATGAGCTTGACCACCTGCGGCAGCAGGCGGGCCTGGCCGATGGCTTGCCGCACCCAGGTGCGGTTCAGGCCGCGCCGTTCGGCGATCTCGTCGGCCAGCGCAATGGCCTCGGGCCGGCTGTCATAGAGCAACGCCGGCTGCGGCTGGTTCTCTTTGACCTTGTGTTTTTTGGTCTGTTTTTGGGCCAGAGACCCCGTGGAAGCGGCGCAGGCAGCTATCAAAACGAGAGCAATACGGAGAAATTTCGTCATCACGCCGGCCAGTGTAATTGCTTGAACTCGCGCCGCAGCGCAGCCAGGCCACTCTTTTCACGGCCGGAAGTGCCGGGGGCATAACGCAGCGCCTCAAGCCGCAACAGCCAGTGATGGATCGCCTGCACCTGCGGGTCGGCAGCGCCATGCTGGCAGAGCAATGCCTCGGCCAGCGCGCGCGGCGTCGCACTGGGCGAGACCTCGCCCTTGCGCAGGCGCCGCTGCGCCGCCTCGAACAGCCGCAACCAGGGGTCGTGGCGGCGCTGCCCCCACAGCGTCCAGGCCGCACCCGCCAGGCTGAGCAGCACGATGCTGCCGGCCATCAGGATTCCCAGGTCTTCCCAACTCGGCGATGTGAAGCCGAGCTCGCGCAACAGGTTGAGCTGGCGGCTCTGGGTGTAGTTCAGCACCCACTGGTTCCAGCGGTTGTTGAGTGCCTCCCACACGGCTCGCAGGTTCAACACCATCGTCGGGCTCACGGTGCTGATGGCGCTGGCCACCACGCCAGCCGGCGCCTGCAGGCGCTGCAGCGTGCCGATGCGCCCGGGCGCCACGGCACCGGTCGGGTCCACACGCAGCCAGCCCTGGCCGGCCAGCCAGACCTCGGTCCAGGCATGGGCATCGCTCTGGCGCACGACCCAGAAATTGTCGACGGTGTTGCGCTCGCCGCCCTGGTAGCCGGTGACGATGCGCGCCGGAATGCCCGCCGCCCGCAGCAGGATGACGAAGGCGGCGGCGATGTGCTCGCAAAAACCCTCCTTGCGGTCGAACCAGAATTCGTCGGCACTGTGCGGGCCGAACACGCCGGGCTCCAGCGTGTAGCGGTAGCCGCCGCTGCGCAGCCGCGCCAGCGCGGCCGCCACCAGGGACGCGGCATCGGCATGGTCGCGGCGCAGCTCGGCTGCCAGTTGCAGCGTGCGCGGGTTGAAGCCGGCCGGCAGGTCCAGGTAGTCCTGCAGGCCGGCCATCGGCCGCAGCGGGCCGTGGCGGAACTGCGGGTAGCTCTCGGCCCGGTAGCGCACGATGTCGTGCAGCGGTGCACTGGCCAGCCACTGCAGTTCGCGCGTCATTCGCGGCGCGTAGACAGGAAGTTGCGGTGGCTCGGGCGTGGCGTCGAGCACCGGCAGCCAGGGGCGGCCGCTGGGCTCCAGCGTCACCTCGTAACGCAGCGGCGCACCCGCCACCTGCAACTGGGCCGGCGGCTGCAGGCGGGCCGGAAAGGTCGGGCGCAGCGACTGCCATTCGCGCCCGTCGAAGCTGGAGAACACCGGACCGCGGAAATACAGCTCAGCGGGCTGCGGCTGGAGGCCGTCGAAACGGATGCGCATGGCCACGCTGTCGTCCAGCGCCAGACGGGCCACGCTGCCGACCTGCATGCGCTCGGACAGCCCGCTGCGCCCGCTCATGGCGTCGCCGGGGGTCCCCCACAAGGGCGCCAGGCGCGGAAAGAGCAGGAACAGCAGCAGCATGATGGGCGCACCCAGCAGCGCCATGCGCCCGGCCAGCCGTGCCGACTGGCCCAATGAGGGCCGCCCCACCGGCAGGTGACTGTTGACCAGCGCCGTCAGCAGGCCCAGCAGGCCGACCAGCATGGCCAGCGCAGTGAGCAGCGACTGCGAAAAGAAGAACTGCGCCAGCAGCGTGAAAAACCCGAGGAAGAAGATGACGAAGGCATCACGGCGCGCGCGCAGCTCCAGCGTCTTGAGCGCCAGCAGCACCACGATCAGCGTCACGCCGGCATCGCGTCCGAGCAGCGTGCGGTACGTGGCCAGGGTGGCCGCCACCGTCAGCAGCAGAAAGCCGAACAGCCACCACTTGGCCGGCAACGGCCGCAGCGTCACGGCCAGCCAGCTGCGCCACAGCAGCAGGGCCACGGCCAGCGCGCTGCACCACAGCGGCAGGTGCGCCATCTGCGGCAGCATGATCCAGGCGATCACGGCCAGCAGAAACAAGGTGTCGCGGCTGTCGCGCGGCAAGGAGGCAAGCTTGTTCAGCATGGGGGACAGGGACTTCCAGTTGCAACAATACCCGACAATCGACGGGTTTGAATTGCGAATTGAAAGGTCTTCCCATGAACGTCTACGACAAACTGAAAGAACTGGGCATCACCCTGCCCCCGGTCGCCACGCCGGCCGCCGCCTATGTGCCCTATGTGCAGACCGGCAACCTGGTCTTCCTGAGCGGCCACATCGCCAAGAAGGACGGCAAGCCCTGGGTCGGCCAGTTCGGCAAGACCATGGCGACGGAGGAAGGCCAGGCCGCCGCGCGTGCCGTGGCCATCGACCTGATGGGCACGCTGCATGCGGCCGTGGGCGACCTCAACCGCGTCAAGCGCCTGGTCAAGGTGATGTCGCTGGTCAATTCCAGCGCCGACTTCACCGAGCACCATCTGGTGACCAACGGCGCCAGCGAACTGCTGGGCCAGGTCTTCGGCGAAAAAGGTGCGCACGCACGCAGCGCCTTCGGTGTGGCCCAGATTCCGCTGGGCGCCTGTGTCGAGATCGAGCTGATCGCCGAACTGGCCTGAAAACAAGACGGGCCTGCAAAGCAGGCCCGCGAATCACCGGGAACCCGGAGCGTCAGAAGGTTTCCCAGTCATCCGAATCGGCTTTGGCCATGCTGACGGCCGCGGCCGGCGCGGCAACAGGCTTGCTGGCGGCGGCCGGCAGGGGGGGGGCCGGCGGAACCGTGCTGGCCAGCTTTTGTGCCGGCGCGGGGCGCGGCGTGATGTCCTTGGGCGGGCGCTGCGGCATGGCGCGGGTACCGCTGACCTTGAACACCGCCACCGCCTGGGCCAACTGATCGGCCTGCTCGCGCATGCTTTGCGCCGCGGCCGCGCTTTGCTCCACCAGCGCCGCGTTCTGCTGCGTCATCTGGTCGAGGTTGGCAATCGAGTCGTTGACCTGCGAGATGCCGGCGCTCTGTTCGGTGGAGGCGGCGGTGATCTCGCCGATCACGTCGGCCACGCGGCGCACCGACTGGACAATGTCGTTCATGGTGGCACCGGCATCGGTCACCAGCTGGGTGCCCGACTCGACCTTCTCGACCGAGGTGTTGATCAGGCCCTTGATTTCCTTGGCGGCTTCGGCGCTGCGCCCCGCCAGGGAACGGACTTCACCGGCCACCACGGCAAAACCGCGGCCCTGTTCGCCGGCACGCGCGGCTTCCACCGCGGCATTGAGCGCCAGGATGTTGGTCTGGAAGGCGATGCCGTCGATCACGCCGATGATGTCGGCAATCTTCTTGCTGCTGGTGTTGATCTCGTCCATGGTCGAGACCACCTGCTCCACCACCGTCCCGCCCTTTTGCGCCACCGTCGAGGCGTTGGCCGCCAGTTGGGAAGCCTGGCGCGCGTTGTCGGCGCTGTGCTGCACCGTGCTGGTGAGCTGTTCCATGGCCGCGGCGGTGGACTGCAGGTTGCTGGAGGTCTGCTCGGTCCGCACCGACAGGTCGTGGTTGCCGGTGGCGATCTCGGCACTGGCGGTGGCGATGCTGTCGGTGCTCTGGCGCACCTGCTGCACCATGCGCCCGAGCGATTCATTCATGCGCGCCAGCGACTTCATGAGGTCGCCGAACTCGTCGCCGCGCGAGGTATCGATGCGGGCACTCAGATCGCCCTGCGCAATGCGGGAAGCCAGCTCATTGGCCTGGTCCAGCGGGCGGCGGATGGAACGGATCAGAAGCCCAGAGCCCACCAGGATCCCGACCAGAATGAAAGCGATCGCAATACCGGCAATGCGCACCGTCATGTTGCGGGCATGGCCCATTTCCTGCGTGTAGCTCAGCGTTGCCTTTTCTTCCTGCTGCACCAGTTCACGCAGGTTGGCCAGATAGGTATTGACTGCCGGGTTGTACTGCTCATTGATGACCTTTTGCGCCTCTTCGCTGTTGCCATCGGACTTGAGCTGGTTGGCCTTGCCCTGGATGTCGAGCATGAGCTTCTGACTGTCAGCGACCTTCTTCATCTGCGCCAGTTCTTCCGGGCTCAGAGACATCGCCTCGACGCTCTTTTGCACGTCCGCCATCTTCTTGGCCGTCGCGACCATCGCATCGGTGAATGCGGCCTCGATGCCCGGATCGAAGGTGGTGATCACGGCACGGGTGCGCACCGCATTGGCTTCTGCCAGGCCGGCCCAGGTATTGGCGGCCTTCACGCGCTCGCTCAAGGCATGGAGGGTGACGTCGGTCTCCGCCTGCAGCCGGGCCGATCGCACGGCGGCAAAGCCGATCAAAACGACCAGAGAAACGATGATGGCACTGACGGCCAGCCACAATTTCGTGGCAACGCTCATATTGTTGAAATTCATGATGCCCTTAACACTTCAGAACGAAAAACCATTCTATCGACACCGGCCACCGCTCCAGAACGAGAGATATCCGCAAAAATGCCCTCAATCTTCCAGCAGACGCTCAATGGCTTGCCCATGCACCGCAGCAAGCTTTTGTGCGCAAGGCAGGTGCGGCGCGATCTCGGCCAAGGGCAGCAGCACAAAGGCCCGCTCGGCCATGCGCGGGTGCGGAATCGTCAACGTCGTGCTGTCCAGCATGATGTCGTCGTACAGCAGGATGTCCAGATCCAGCGTGCGTGGCGCATTGCGGTACGGCCGCTCCCGACCGGCCGCATGTTCCAGGCGCTGCAACTCGCTCAACAAGGCTTGCGGGCTCAAGCCGGTGGCGACTTCAGCCACCGCGTTGATGTAGTCCGGCCCGCTGGAATCAATCGGCGCAGTTCGGTACAGCGACGAGGAACGCACCAGCCGGGTCTGCGGCAAGGTGCCCAGGTCTTGAACGGCCTGCCGCACCGTGCCGCGGGCATCGCCGAGATTGGCCCCGAGAGCGATGTAGGCCGTGACCGGCTGGACCTCAGACGGGATCACTCGCCGGCATCCGGGGCGCTCTCGCCCCCAGTTTTGGCACCACCCGAGCGCCGACGGCGGCGCCGTTTTTTCGGCGCCTCGGAAGCGGCCGGCTCAGCCGGAGCCTCCGGCCGCTCGGCCGCCGGCAACGTGTGCACGCGCGGGGCACGCGTGCGCTGGCGCGACTGCTGCTCCTCGCGCACCTGGTCCACCAGGTCCTGGCGCAGGTTGTCATCGGCCGTGCTGAATTCCTGCCACCAGTCGGCCAGCAGTTCATCGATCTCGCCGACATCGGCGCGCAGGCGCATGAAGTCGAAGCCGGCACGGAAACGCGGCTGCTCCACCAGACCGAAAGGCGCGCTGCCGACACGCTTGTCGAAGCGCGGCTGCATCATCCAGATCTCGCGCATGTCGGCGGCCAGCTTGCCGCGGCCGGAGACATCGCCGATGCGGGCGTCGAACACCTCGTCAATCGCATCCTGCAAGGCCGGATGCGAGTGCTGGCGCTGCGCGATGCGCCGGGCCCAGCCGTCGCGCACGTCGGCCCACAAGGCACAGGCCAGCAGGAAGCTCGGCGCCACCGGTTTGCCTTCGCCGACACGGCGGTCGGTGTCCTGCAGAGCGGCATTGACGAAGGGCTGCTCGGCGCGCTCCACGATGACATCGAGCAAGGGGTAGATGCCGCGCGCCAGGCCCAGGGCCTTGAGCTGCGCGATGGAGGCCAGCGCATGGCCGGTCTGCAGCAGCTTGAGCATCTCGTCGAACAGTCGGCTTTGCGGCACATCGGCCAGCAGTTCGTGCGACTTGACCAGCGGCCCGGCGGTCTTGGCGTCGAGCTTGAAGCCCAGAGCGCTGAGCTTGGCGGCAAAACGCACGGCGCGGATGATGCGCACCGGGTCCTCGCGGTAGCGCGTGGCCGGGTCGCCGATCATGCGCAGCACGCGCTTTTTCACATCCTTGAAACCGCCGTGGTAGTCGACCACGGTCTGCGTCTCCGGGTCGTAGTACATGGCGTTGATGGTGAAATCGCGCCGCGTGGCGTCTTCGTTCTGCGGCCCCCAGACGTTGTCGCGCAGCACACGGCCGCTGGAGTCCACGGCATGCTTCATGCCCGCCAGTTCGCTCTTGCTGGTGCGCTCGTTACCGGCCACCTGCTCGGCTGCCGCGTTGTCCATGTAGGCACGGAAGGTGGAGACCTCGATCACCTCGTGCTCGCGCCCGCGGCCGTAGACCACGTGCACGATGCGAAAACGCCGCCCGATGATGAAGGCGCGCCGGAACAGGCCCTTGACCTGCTCGGGCGTGGCGTCCGTCGCAACGTCGAAATCCTTGGGCCGCAGGCCGACCAGCAGGTCGCGCACGGCGCCGCCGACGATATAGGCCTCGTAGCCGGCATCCTGGAGCGTGTGCACCACGTCGAGCGCGCGCTGGTCCACCAGCGAGAGGTCGATGCCGTGCACGGCAGCGCCGATTTCCTCGCGCTTGCCGAACGAGGGCTTCTGGCCGCGGCTGTTGGCCGCAGGCGATTTGCCCAGCAGCTTGTTGATAATTTTTTTAATCATTTTTTCTTGCGGGACAGACCTTTAGCTCTGTCCTCAACTGATCAGTAGAAGAGGTCCAGTATGCGCCAGCCACGCTGGGTGGCCAACAGGCGCAGGCGGTCGTCCGGATTGGTCGCCACCGGATGGTTCACATTTTCCATCAGCGGCAGGTCGTTGATGGAATCGGTATAGAAAGTGACATCGGCATCGTCCCAGGCCAGCCGGCGTGCGACCAGCCAGTCCTCGAAACGCTTGACCTTGCCTTCCCGGAAGGACGGCACGCCCTGGATGTCGCCGGTGATCCAGCCGGCGGCGTCGCGCACCAGTTCGACGGCAATCAGATGCTGCACGCCAAAGGCGTCGGCAATCGGTCGCGTGACGAACTCGTTGGTGGCGGTGATGATCACCACCTCGTCGCCGGCCTGCCGGTGCTGCTGCACCAGTTCCCGCGCCTGCGGCTTGATGGCCGGCTCGATGATCTCGCGCATGAAACGCGCGCGCGCCGCCAGCGCCTTCTCCGCCCCCTGCTGCCGCACTGCCTCGGTGGCAAAACGCACGTAGTCGTGCACATCGAGCGTGCCGGCCTGGTAGTGGGCATAGAACTCGTCGTTGCGGCGGGCAAAGTCCACCGGGTCGGTCCAGCCGATGGTGGTGGTGAAGGTACCCCAGGAGTAGTCGGAATCGATCGGCAACAGGGTGTGGTCCAGATCGAACAGCGCCAGTTTTTTCTTTGGAATCGTCATTTCAGTCTTCGTATTCAACAGCACAGGCACGCCCCGCGCACCGAGCCCCATAACCGGGGAACGCCGTGGAACCGGCTTGGCCGGGCCACTGGCGTTGTCCCCCCACCGGGGGGAAGCGGCCCCAGCCGCTCAGGGGGGCCTTCATATCTCTTCCAGCATCGCCTTGATCAGCGGAATAGTGATGGCGCGCTGGGTCTGCAGGGCGTAACCGTCGAGGTGCTCGAGCAGCTGCATCAGGCTGCCCAGGTCGCGGCTGAAACGCGTCAGCATGAAATCCATCACCTCGTCGCCCAGAAAGACACCGCGCTCATCGGCCGCCTGGCGCAGCACGGCGCGGCGCTCCGGCTCGCTGAGCACCTGCAACGCATGCACATGGCCCCAGCCCAGGCGGGTGCGCAGGTCCTCGCGCAGCTTGAGGTCGGCCGGCGGCAGCTCGCCGGCGGCCAGCACCCCCTGGTGCCCGGTCTGGGCATTGACGAACCAGTTGAAGGCCGCATGCTGCTGCACCGCGGTGTACAGATGCACGTCGTCCATCAGCACCGCAGCCCAGTTCTCGTCAAAGGCCGGCGGCTCATGCACCGTGGCATCCAGCCAGCCAACCGCCGCGCCCTGCTCGCGCAGGGCTTCACGCACCGCTTTGAGCAGATGCGTCTTGCCGCTGCCGCTGCTGCCCCACAAATAGGTGGGAACCGGTGAACGGGTCGTCGCGTTGGACTTCTCCCCGGTCCACAACTGCAGGTGGCGCAGGGCCGCCTCATTGGGGCCGGCAAAAAAGTTGGACAGTGTCGGCCCCGTCGCGAGTCCGATGTCGAGTGCAATCTGTTTCATTGGCTCACTCAGCCCCGGTACAAACCGCTGTCCAGATAACTGCCGCGCATGCGGCGCACGGCCACCAGCAGCACGGCGCTGGCCGGCAGGGCAATCAGCACACCGACAAAACCGAACAGCTGGCCAAAGGCCAGCAGTGCAAAGATGACGACGAGGGGATGCAGGCCGATGCGTTCCCCTACCAGCCGCGGCGTGAGGAAAAAACTCTCGATCAACTGGCCCAGCCCATAGACGACAGCCAGCATCACCATGACCTTCGAGGGCCCGTCGCTGACGGCAAACTCAAGCAGTCCCGCCAGCGCCGCCAGCGCCAGGCCGAGCCCGAAACCGACATAGGGTACGAAGATGGCCAGGCCGGTGAAGATGCCGACGGGCAGGGCCACATCCAGCCCGAACAGGCTCAGGGCCATGCTGTAATAGACCGCCAGGATCAGCATCACCAGCAACTGGCCGCGCAGGTACTGTCCCAGCACACTGTCAGACTGTTCCATGAAGCTGTCATAACTGCCACGCAGGCGTGGCGGCACCAGCTCGGTCACGCGGGCGACGAAGCGTTTCCAGTCCATCAGCAGGTAGAACAGGGCCACCGGAATCAGGATCAGATTGCCGAACACCGTCAACGCCACGCTGCCGCCGATCTTGAGCGACGCCAGCAGCGAGCCCATGGTCTCCTCCAGGTTGGCATTGAGGTACTGCATGACCGCCGGCTTGACCGTCGCCAGGTCGAGCGAGAACTTGATCCCGAAGGGCGCCAGCAGCGGCTGGAGCCAGCCATCCAGCCGCTCCAGCAACACCGGTACCTGCTCGCGCAGCTGCGGCAGCTCCTTGGCCAGGATCGGCACCAGCAGCAAGACCAGCCCCAGCACCAGCAGTATGAACAGCAGCTCCACCAGCAGCACCGCCACGAAGCGCGGGAAACGCCCGCCCACCAAGGCATCGAGCCGGTCCACCAGCGGCGTGAGCGCATAAGCCAGCACCGCCGCCACGACAAAAGGTGTCAACACGGGAGCCAGCAACCACAGCGCCAGCGCCAGCAAAGCCGCGATGGCGGCCCAGGCAGCGGTACTTTTTTGAAGGGGGGTTAACGGCATACAGGAAGTGGCGGGGACGAAACCCGTAAAATTGGTGCAAATTCTATCGGGGTCTGCGCTTGCTACCGCCTCCCGCCACCTTCCATGACCACATCCAACAGCTCCACACCCCTCTCCTACAAAGACGCCGGCGTTGATATCGACGCCGGTGACGCCCTGGTTGAACGTATCAAGCCGTTGGCCAAAAAGACCATGCGCGAAGGCGTTCTGGCCGGTATCGGCGGCTTTGGCGCCCTGTTCGAGGTGCCCAAGCGCTACCAGGAGCCGGTGCTGGTCTCCGGCACCGACGGCGTCGGCACCAAGCTCAAGCTGGCCTTCGAGTGGAACATGCACGACACCGTGGGCATCGACCTGGTTGCCATGAGCGTCAACGACGTGCTGGTGCAGGGTGCCGAGCCGCTGTTCTTCCTCGACTACTTCGCCTGCGGCAAGCTCGACGTGGATACCGCCGCCGCCGTGGTCGGCGGCATTGCCAGGGGTTGCGAGCTCTCCGGCTGCGCCCTGATCGGCGGCGAAACCGCCGAAATGCCCGGCATGTACCCGGCCGGCGAATACGACCTGGCGGGCTTTGCCGTCGGTGCTGTCGAGAAATCCAAGATTCTGACCGGCCAGAGCGTCAAGCCGGGTGACGTGGTGCTGGGCCTGGCCTCCAGCGGCGTGCACTCCAACGGTTTCTCGCTGGTGCGCAAGTGCATCGAACGTGCTGGCGCCAGCCTGCCGGCCATGCTGGACGGCAAGCCGTTCAAGCAGGCCGTCATGGAGCCGACCCGTCTGTATGTGAAGAATGTGCTGGCCGCACTGGCCAAACACCCGATCAAGGCGCTGGCCCACATCACTGGCGGCGGCCTGCTGGAAAACATTCCGCGTGTGCTGCCCGACGGCACGGCGGCCCACCTGAAGAAGGGCAGCTGGCCGCAGACCGAGCTGTTCGCCTGGCTGCAGAAGACCGCCGGCATCGACGACTTCGAGATGAACCGCACCTTCAACAACGGCATCGGCATGGTGGTCGTGGTGGATGCGGCCAACGCTGCCGCCACCGCGCAAACACTGCGCGACGCTGGTGAGCAGGTGTTCGAGATCGGCGTCATTGCTGCGCGCGGCGACAGCGCCCCGGTCGTGGTGGCCTGACGCCTGTTCCCCCGTTCCTCCCCGTCAGGCTTTTGCACGCCTGACCCAAACCCGCCCCAGAGCCTGCCCGCAGGCATCTGGGTGCCGGGTTTCGCCCGCCTGCTGATGGACATTCCGTCCGAGCCACCCCACAAGCGACGGCTCTCCCTGTTCTAGGGCAGGCAACACCCCACTAACGTGCCCCGTCGACCAGCACCTCATACCCGGCCAGGGTATACAGGCCACGTTGTTTTGCTACAAAAACAATAGCCCCGCTGATCCAGCGGCTATGGACTGCCTTCACTTTTTGTATCAAACTGTATCTTTTGCTCGGTTTCTGGAGTTTTCATGCCGGTGATTGCAGTTGTCAATCGCAAGGGAGGAAGCGGCAAAAGCACCGTCGCAGCCCATCTTGCAGCCTGGTTGGCCCATCAGGAATGTGCTGTCATGCTCGGTGACGTGGACCGCCAGCAATCGACACGCGCCTGGCTGCGCCGGCGTAACGCGGCGTTGCCGGCCATCGCCCCCTGGGCCATTGACCAGAAGAATGTGTTGCGAGTGCCCTCTGGCATCACGCATGTGGTGCTGGACACACCCGGCGGTCTGCATGGCTTCGACCTGGCACGCATGGTGATGTTCGCCGATGCGATTCTGATGCCGGTCTGCAATTCCGCCTTCGACCGCGAAGCCGCCGCCGCCTGCCATGCCGAACTGATGGCGCTGCCGCGTGTGGCCAGCGGACGTTGCAAACTCGCCGCCATCGGCATGCGCATCGATGCACGCACCCGTGCAGCCCAGGTCCTGGGCGACTGGGCTGCCGAACTGAAGTTGCCATTTCTCAGCGTCTTGCGGGAAACCCAACTCTATGTGCAGTGCCTGGAGCGTGGCATGACGATCTTCGATCTGTCGGGCCAGAAGACCGCCACCGACACGCTGCAGTGGCAGCCTATCCTGGACTGGCTTGCTCCCACGCTGGACCCCGCGCCAGCAGTGACGACCAAGCAGGTGCCAACCGGCACGTCCGATTCGTCCTCGAGCCGGATCGGCGCCTCACGCCCCGACAGCCTGATGCCGGCCCAGGAGTCCCTGGTCCCGGGTGGGCGCATCGGTGGGGTACAGACCCATCGACAGGCGCAGGCCAGCGCGCTTGCCAGCCAGGTTCTCGCCACGGCGCAGCAAAGCAGCCTGCAGCAGCGCCAGCAAATCCCCGCCTTCCTGCGACAGACCGGCTGAACGAACCCTCACTATTTTTTCGGCTGGATGCTGGCCTGGAGTTCCAGGTAACGCGACAGGCGTGGCCCGCCGAGAGCCACCGCCTTGGCAACCGCCTGGCGCGCTTCACGCTTGCGCCCCTGCTCCAGCAACACCTGCGCCAGATTGTTCCAGGCATCGGCGAAATCCGGGTGAATCTGAACGGCTTGACGGTAAGCCATCGCAGCACGTTCACGCTGGCCCAGCGCATAGGCGGCATTGCCCACCCCCAACAGGTCGGCGCGGTGCCCCGGCCAGGCCTGCAGTCCTCGGGTGTAGGCAACCGCCGCAGCTTGCGGCTGAACGCGTTCCAGCGCAGCGGCGGCGGCGGCATGGGCATCCGGTTCGGCCGTGACTGGCAGGTGCTGCGGTAACAAAGCCACCATGGCCCAATGCGCCCCGCGGGCCCAGGTGCGTTCGAACGTAGACAGCGACATGTCCATGCGTTCGCTACGCCCCGAGTGCAGCCGCAGCAGGCCCTGGTCACGGTCATAGCCGACAACCACCGCGTAATGCCACACCGGATAGAGCGGCAACGACAGGTTCTGGAACACGATGACCGGATGCCCGGCCGCCACCTCCCGCAACACTGCCTCCAGCCGGGGCGCCAGGACATAACTCAGCAGCCCCTGGCGCCGGCCGGCAGCCAGCATCTCCTGCTGCAGCGCGCCTTTGCGCCCGGGCAGGTAGACCTGCTCCACCAACTGCTCGGGTCGCAGGCTGACACCAGCTGCCGTTGCCGCCATGGCCAGCGCGGCCGGACCGCATTCATAGTCTTCCTGCGGATAGAACGGCACCTGCTTCAATTCAGTGCGCACTGGCACGTCCGCCGGCCAGTCCTGTTCGAGCTGGCTCAACTGCGGCGGCGTGGCACAGGCGCTGAGAAGGAGTGCCACCGAAAGCAAAACCCCCGCCAAGGCGGGGGCTCGGATGAAAGCCGGGAAATGGTGGTTCATCGAACCGATCGGGTGAAAGGAAAGACCTTGGTCAGGCCCATGATATCGGTCACCAGCAACACGATGAACACCGTGAACAGCACGCCGAGCACGTCGCCGCCGGCAGGCGCCTGGTCGATGCGGCCGGCCAGTTGCTCGACTTCGGCGTCCGACATGGCTTGCACGCGCTGGGTCGCAGCCTGCGGGCTCACGCCCTGGGCCTGAAGCGCCTGGCGTACATCGTCGCGAGCGAGAAAATTGCTGACCCGATCGCGGTTGGCAACGACCGCGCTGCTGGAGAGAATTTCGTCGCTGGACACAATGCCAGCCTGCGCGCTCAAAGGCAGGCCGGCCAGGGCCGTGGCAACGATCAGAACAGAAGCAATATAGCGTTTGAAGTTTGTCATGCCGGCACTTTAACGACGCTGCTGCGCCAACGTCAACGCGCCTTACATGACCTCAACGCACCTTACACTTGTTCACATCAGGGAGCGCCGCAACTCGGCCACACGCACGGTGATGGCATCGATATCCAGCACCTCTTCAGCCCGGGACAGATAGGTTTCCAGATCCTGCACCGCCAGCGGCACATGACCCAACTCGGCATGGGCCAAGCCGCGATCGCGGTACGCGTCCCAGGCCTGCGGCAACAGCACCAGCAAGCGGTTCAACACGGCCACCACATGCGGCCAGTCCTCGCGCGTCGCGTGAATTTCCTTGAGGTTGCTCAGCATGCGGGCAATGATGTCGCGCGACGGTGCCACCTGCAGGTAAAGCCCCAATGGCACATCCAGCTCATCCGGCAGACCATGGTGGCGACGGTAAGGCTCGAGCCGCTCGGACAATTCTTCCCGGCTGAGCGACTGGCCGGTGAAGGGATCGATCACCACCTGGCCTTGCGGCAGGTTGACCTTGACCATGAAATGACCAGGGAACCCGACACCGCGCGCCGTCAGCCCCAGTCCTTGCGCCAGTTCGAGCCAGAGCACTGCCAGCGAGATGGGAATACCGCGCCGGCTGTGCAGTACCACGCTCACGTAGCTGTTGTCAGGGTCGTAGTAGTCGTTGACGTTGCCGCGGAAATGGAGCTCACGGAAGAAGAACTGGTTGAGCATACGCAGCTTGTGCGTGGCCGGTGCATCGGCAGGGATCCGCCGCCGGATGCGTTCCAGCAGCTGATCGACCTCATCGAGCACCTGCTGCACATCCAGATGCGGGTATTCGTCCTGCGCCAGGCTGATGGCCGCCTCCAGCAGCGGGAACTGGGCATCGCTTTGCACCAGGGCGTCGAAATACTCCAGAGGGGTGGGTGCAGCCAGGGAAAGATTCATGGGCTTTGTTTTGCCGTCACGGACGAGTGCATTGTGCCCCGGATTGCCGCCTGCAGCCAATGGGAAACGTCAGCACGGAGCAACAAGGGCCTCAGCGCCGGACAAACTGCATCAGCCTCAGGCCGGCCGCCCAGGCAGCACCGAAATAGATCACACCGGCTCCTACCAGCATCAGCGCCAGCAGGCCGATGCGCATCCAGGCCTGTGCCTGCAACTGGGTCCACTGGAAGGCGCCGGCGGCCCACATGAGGAACACCGTGAGCAAGGCACTGGCGGCCAGCACCTGCAACACAAACAGGCCCCAGCCGGGCGCGGGCTTGTAGCTGCCGCGCTTGAGCAGCCCCAGCAGCAGCCACAACGCATTGATCAGCGCCCCGATACCGATGGACAGCGACAGCGCCGCATGCTGGAACAGCGGAACCAACCCGATATTGAGCAACTGCGTGATCACCAGCACCACAACCGCAATACGTACCGGTGTGCGGATGTCCTGGCTGGCGTAATAGCCCGGCGCCAGTACCTTGATGGCAATCACGCCCAGCAGCCCGACGCCCCAGCCCATCAGCGCCACGGTGGTCTGCTGCACATCGTGTTCGCTGAAGGCGCCATAGTGGTAGAGCACGGCCACCAAGGGTTTGGCAAAGGTGAGCAGCGCCAGCGCACAGGGCACGGCCAACAGCACGACCAGGCGCAGCCCCCAGTCGAGCATGGCCGAATAGCGTGCCACGTCGTTGGAGGCCTTGGCCGCCGCCAGCTGCGGCATCAGCACCACCCCCAGGGCCACGCCCAGCAAGGCGGTCGGAAACTCCATCAGGCGGTCGGCATAGCTGAGCCAGCTCACACTGCCGGGCGCCAGATGCGAAGCAATCTGCGTATTGATCAGCAGCGAGACCTGGGCCACGCTCACGCCCAGCAGGGCCGGCCCCATCAGTTTGGCCACGCGCTGGGTGTGCGGATCCGCCCAGGCCGCACGCAAGGCCTGCCCGCTCAGCCCGATGGCCGGCAGCAGTCCGAGCCGGCGTAGCGCCGGGATCTGCACGCCCAGTTGCAGCATGCCCCCTGCCATCACGCCCAGGCCCAGGGCGTAGATGGGCTCGACACCCATGGTCTTGAACCAGGGCGCGCCCAGCCAGGCTGCCGCAATCATGGCCAAGTTCAGCAGCACCGGCGTCGCCGCCGGCACGGCAAAACGCTTCCAGGTGTTGAGCACGCCGGCGGCCAGCGCCACCAGTGACATGAAAGCAATGTAGGGAAACATCCAGCGCGTCATGACCACCGCCGCTTCGAACCCGTGCGGCGACTGCTTCAGGCCGCTGGCCATGGCCCAGACCAGCAGCGGCGCCGCCAGCACGCCCAGCACGCAGGTCAGCAACAGCACCCAGACCAGCACCGTCGCCACGTGGCCGATCAGCACCCGGGTGGCGGCCTCCCCTTCCTGCGCCTTGGCGGCGGCCAGCACCGGCACGAAAGCCTGGCTGAAAGCGCCTTCGGCAAACAGGCGGCGAAACAGGTTGGGAATGCGGAAGGCGACGTTGAAGGCGTCCGTCAAGGCACTGGCGCCGAAAGTGGAAGCTATCAGGAGTTCTCGCACCAGGCCGCTGATACGCGAAACCAGGGTCAGGAGGGAAACCGTCGAGGCGGCTTTGAAGAGGCTCACGGCGACTGGATCCTGTTCTCACTCAAAAAAACGAACCCTAGTGTAGCCCCGCCAGCCGGGAGCAAAGGCCCTCTCACCCCCATGGCAACAAACTGGTACAATTGCGGGCTTTGCTGACAACATCCACAGACACAAGGAACTACTGATATGGCATCTGGAAAGCCGAAGAAAAAGAACCCGCGCCTGGCGTCGGGCCGTAAACGCGCACGTCAGGACGTCAAGCTCAATGCAGCCAACACGTCCCTGCGCTCCAAATACCGCACTGCCGTGAAGAACGTCGAGAAGGCTGTTCTGAGCGGCGACAAGGCCAAGGCCACCGAGCTGTTTGCCAAGATGCAAGCCGTCGTGGACACCGTGGCTGACAAGGGCATCTTCCACAAGAACAAGGCCGCTCGCGACAAGAGCCGCCTGTCCTCCAAGGTCAAGGCCCTGGCCACCGCCTGAGATTCAGGCAAATCGCACGGAGGGGCTCGCCCTTCTGCCGTTTGTAACGGGTGCGCTGTCAGCAAAGCAAAAAGCCGTCGAAAGACGGCTTTTTTGTTTCCGCAATCCAACGTCGTGTTCAGGCTGGCGGCAGGCCTGACCCATCGCCCTCGCGAACCTGCAGTTCGTTGTCGCGGGCAAAATTCATGCAGAAATCCCAGGCCATCGGCTCATGGTCGCGCAAGTCGCGGTGCACCACCACGCACTTCACGCCATCGACGGAGGTCGGGATGCACCAAGGCGAATAACCCAGATGACTGCCGGGCTGCGGCCCGCCGGGACGGAACTGGCTCATCACGCCAGCCAGCCGCTCTGCCCAGTCACTGGGGCGGAAAGTCCTGCCGGCCCAGGTCACCCCCAGGATGAAGACTTCTTTAGCGGTGTTGGAGACCATCGGATAGACACTCGTTCACCGGATGCGGGCTGGATACAGCGACTGACCCGGTATCGATAGGGGTTGCAGTATTGTATCTTATATAAGACTCGCGAAGACCTCAGAGGCCGGCACGGCACACAGGCATGTGCCGGCACATCCCCCTTGCGCCACAAGCGGGAACTCTGGGTCTAAAATTACGACTCAACGGCCCAACCTGCGTTGGGCCGACTCATTTTTGTGCCAACTCCGGAGTGTGAAGACATGAACGCCGCCGCCCCGCAATTCATCGAAGCCTCGTCGCCGCACGTGATGAACACCTACGGCCGAGTTCCGATTGCGTTGTCGCACGGCCAGGGCTGCCGCGTCTGGGACATCAACGGCAAGCAGTACCTTGACGCACTGGCCGGCATCGCCGTCAACACCCTGGGCCACAACCACCCGAAACTGGTGCCGGCGCTGCAGGACCAGATCGCCAAGCTCATCCACAGCAGCAATTACTACCATGTGCCCGGCCAGGAACAACTGGCGGCCAAGCTGGTGGAACGCTCGGGCATGACCAATGCATTTTTCTGCTCCACGGGTCTGGAGGCCAACGAAGCCGCCCTGAAGCTGGCGCGCAAGTTCGGCCATGACAAGGGCATCGACCGGCCTGAAATCGTGGTCTACGAAAAGGCCTTCCATGGCCGCTCCATCGCCACGCTGAGCGCCACCGGCAACGAGAAGGTGCAAAAGGGCTTCGGCCCGCTGGTGGAAGGTTTCATCCGCGTACCGCTCAACGATATCGATGCCCTCAAGAAAGCAACGGCCGGCAACCCGAACGTGGTGGCGGTGTTCTTCGAGACCATCCAGGGCGAAGGCGGCATCAATCCGATGCGTGCCGAGTACCTGCGCCAGGTGCGCCAGCTGTGCGACGAACGCGACTGGCTGATGATGATCGACGAAGTCCAGTGCGGCATGGGCCGTACCGGCAAGTGGTTCGCCCACCAGTGGGCCGGCATCACCCCGGACGTCATGCCGCTGGCCAAGGGCCTGGGCTCGGGCGTGCCGATCGGCGCCGTGGTGGCCGGCCCGAAGGCCGCCAACATCTTCCAGCCCGGCAACCATGGCACCACCTTCGGCGGCAACCCGCTGGCCATGCGGGCGGGCCTGGAAACCATCCGCATCATGGAAGAAGACGGCCTGATGGCGAATGCGGCCAAGGTCGGCGCGCACCTCAAGGGCGCGCTGGAGCGCGAACTGGCCGGCCATCCCGGCGTCAAGGAAATCCGCGGCCAGGGCCTGATGATCGGCGTGGAACTGGCCAAGCCCTGCGGCGTGCTGGTCAACCGTGCCGCTGAAGCCGGCCTGTTGCTCAGCGTCACCGCCGACAGCGTGATCCGGCTGGTGCCGGCACTCATCATGACCGAAGCCGAGGCCGACGAGGTGGTCAGCCTGCTGGTGCCGCTGGTGCGCCAGTTCCTGGCCGAAGCCTGAGAAAGCCCTGCCCCTGTTACGAGAATCCGTCATGAGCCAGAAGCATTACCTGCAGTTCACCGACCTCACGGCCGAGGAGTACGCCTACCTGTTCGAGCGTGCGGCCCTGATCAAGAAGAAGTTCAAGGCCTACGAAAAGCACCAGCCGCTGGCCGATCGCACGCTGGCCATGATTTTCGAGAAGGCCTCCACCCGCACGCGCGTGAGCTTCGAGGCCGGCATGTACCAGCTCGGCGGCAGCGTGGTGCACCTGACCACCGGGGACAGCCAGTTGGGGCGCGCCGAGCCGATCGAGGACAGCGCGCGCGTGATCAGCCGCATGGTCGACCTGGTGATGATCCGCACCTATGAGCAGACCAAGATCGAGCGCTTTGCCGAATACTCGCGCGTACCGGTCATCAACGGCCTGACCAATGAATTCCACCCCTGCCAGATCATGGCCGACATCTTCACTTTCATCGAACACCGCGGTTCGATCAAGGGGAAAACAGTGGCCTGGGTCGGCGACGGCAACAACATGGCCAACACTTGGCTGCAGGCCGCCGAACTGCTGGGCTTTACCGTGCACGTCAGCACCCCCGGCGGCTACGAGGTCAACCAGGCTGTCGCCGGCGTGAGCAGCACCTGCTACAAGGTCTTCAAGGACCCGATGCAGGCCTGTGCCGGCGCCGACCTGGTGACCACCGACGTCTGGACCAGCATGGGCTATGAAGCCGAGAACGAGGCGCGCAAAAAGGCCTTTGCCGACTGGTGTGTCGATGCCGACATGATGCGCGCTGCCAGGCCTGACGCTCTCTTCAT
Source organism: Curvibacter sp. GWA2_64_110 (assembly GCA_001797315.1). Taxonomy (GTDB): domain Bacteria; phylum Pseudomonadota; class Gammaproteobacteria; order Burkholderiales; family Burkholderiaceae_C; genus Hylemonella. The sequence goes on along the minus strand of MGPC01000031.1, from coordinate 64,696 downwards.
GCACTGCCTGCCGGCACACCGCGGCGAGGAAGTCGAAGCCGAGGTCATCGACGGCCCGCAATCGGTCGTATGGGACGAGGCAGAAAACAGATTGCACGTGCAAAAGGCACTCATGGAGTACCTTTTGCTCGGTCGCATGGCATGACATGCCCGACGTCGTCTGACTGATGAGTGCCTGCACCAGCTGCGGCGCCTGCTGCACCAGTTTTCGCGTGGACTTTGCCGTCTACGAGCTTCAGAGCATGGGCGGTACGGTGCCGGACGGACTGGCGGTCGAAGTCAATGGCAGCACGTGCCGCATGCGGGGCACCGACCATGTACCGATCCGCTGCGCCGCATTGACGGGCAAGGTCGGGGAACAGGTGGCTTGCGGCATCTACGAATGGCGCCCCTCCCCCTGCCAGGAATTTCAGGAAGGCGACTACGCCTGCAACAAGGCACGCACCCGTCACGGACTGCCTCCGCTGGACGACAGCCTGCTCTAGCTCGCGTCAAGCGCCGCGGTACAGCCAGGGCACGTCCAGCAGCCGCTCGCCCAGCAGTTTCAGCGAGACATCGCGTCCCCACGCGAGCGGGCCGTCGAGGTGGAAGATCTCACCATTGCGAATTGAACGCGCCTGCACACGGGCATTGCGCTGCCAGCGATGAAGGGCGTAGCGGCGCAGCATGGTCGGCACATCGAGCACAGCGTCGACCTGCGCCAGGTTGCGCCCCAGTTCCGCCGCGTCCTCGATCGCCATGCCCGCCCCCTGTGCCAGGTAGGGCCGCATGGGGTGCGCCGCATCACCCAGCAGGGCGACACGCCCGCCCGCCTGCTCATCGGCGCCGCGCATGGGCGCCCGGTCGCACAGCGCCCACAAGCGCCATTCGGGCACGGCGTCGATCAGTGAGCGCAAAGGGCTGCAGGTCTGTGCCAGCACCATGCGCAAATCGGCCGCATTGGTACTGTGATCCCAGTCCTGCAGATCGCCCGCGACACGGCCCTGCACGATGGCCACCACATTGAGCCACTCGCCGCGACGCACCGGGTACTGCACCACATGCAGCTTCGGGCCGAGCCAGGCGGTGATCTGCTGGCTGCGCAAGGCCTGCGGCAGGCTGGCCTGCGGCAGCATGGCACGAAAAGCCAAATGGCCGGTGACACGCGGCGGGTCGTCGCCCAGCAACTGAGTCCGCACCCGGCTCCACAGGCCGTCGGCGCCGATCAGGGCATCCCCCTCGACTGCCAGGCCGTCCTCAGTCTGCAGCAGGACAGCCTCGGGGGTCTCGCTATAACCCGCCAGGGTCTGGTTCAGATTGAGCCAGACCGCGTCACGCGCCTGCAGGACAGCCAGCAGCAACTGGTGCAGATCGGCGCGGTGGATCGTGGCATAAGGAGCGCCGTAGCGCAGCACTGCGGTTGACCCCAGGTGCAACACGCCGAGCTCGCGCCCTGAAAGCGCATGGCGCACCTGCAGGCGCTCTGGAAAAGCAGCCACCTCAGCCAAAGTGTCAGCCAGGTCCCAGCTGTGCAACACACGCACGACGTTGGGCCCCATCTGGATGCCGGCACCGACCTCGCTGAAGGCTGGCGCCCGCTCGTACAGCCGAACCTGCCAGCCGGCGCGAGAACTCGCCAGTGCGGCGGCCAGGCCGCCAATGCCGCCGCCTGCGATCAAAACCTGTTTGCTTGCCTGTGAGGTCATGAGCGGCAATTCTGCCTGAGCATGGCCTTGATCTGGGTCAGGTGTTACTCGACGCGTGTGATGGACATCGGTTTGAAGCCCAGGTCCGCGGCCTTGCCCTTGCGGCCGCGTGCTGCGCGGGCATTGTTGAGGCTGCGGATCTCCAGCGTCTCCTCGCGCTCCTTGCCACCGCGGCCGATGCCTTCGATCCGCACGCTGCGCGTGTAGGCAGCAGCGCCGGCCAGCGCGTCCTTGGCCTCGAGGTCGATCAGCATCAGGCCGCGACCGCCATTGGCCATGGGTTTGAGCTCGCTGATCTCGAAGGTCAGGATACGGCCGCCGGTGGAGGCGCAGGCCACGTGGGTGGCCGGCGTGAACAGCGCAGACGTCGGCGCACCGCCAGCGGGTGGCACCACATTGGCCGGCGATGGGCGGCACACCGTGTCGCCCTCGTTGCAGCTGATGAAGGTCTTGCCACCCTTCTGGCGCGAGATCATGTTCTCCACCGTGGCCAGGAAACCGTAGCCGGCCGAAGTGGAGAGCAGCAGCCAGGCATTGGCCGGCCCGGCGAAATAGTGTGCCAGCTGCGTGCCGGCCTCCAGCTCGATCAGGGTGGTGACCGGCTGGCCGTCGCCGCGCGCGCCCGGCAGGCTGGCCACCGGCATCGAGTAGACACGGCCGTTGGAGCCGAAGGCCAGCAGCGTGTCCACGGTGCGGCACTCGAAGGTGCCGTACAGGCCGTCACCGGCCTTGAAAGCGAAGCTGGCGGCCTCGTGGCCGTGACCGCTGCGGGCACGGACCCAGCCCTTTTGCGACACCACCACCGTCACCGGCTCGTCCACCACCTTGACTTCGGCGATGGCCTTCTTCTCGGCCTGGATCAGGGTGCGGCGCGCGTCGGTGAACTGCTTGGCATCGGTCTCGATCTCCTTGACCATGAGGCGGCGCAGGGCCGTCGGGCTGCCGAGAATTTCCTCCAGCTTCTGCTGCTCCTCGCGCAAGGCCTTGAGCTCCTGTTCGATCTTGATCGCTTCCAGGCGCGCCAGCTGGCGCAGCCGGATCTCGAGGATGTCCTCGGCCTGCCGCTCGGAGAGGCGGAAGCGCTCGATCAGCGCCACCTTCGGCTCGTCCGACTGGCGGATGATGGCAATCACCTCGTCGATATTGAGCAGCACCAGCTGCCGGCCTTCCAGAATGTGGATGCGGTCCAGCACCTTGTCCAGACGATGGCGCGAGCGGCGCTCGATGGTGGTCTGGCGGAAGGCAATCCACTCTTCCAGCATCTGGCGCAGCGACTTCTGTGTCGGGCGTCCGTCCAGGCCCACCATGGTGAGGTTGATCGGCGCCGAGGTTTCCAGGCTGGTGTGCGCCAGCAGCGTGGTGATGAGCTCCTGCTGTTCAATGCGGCTGGTCTTGGGCTCGCACACCAGGCGCACCGGGGCGTCCTTGGACGATTCGTCGCGCACGACGTCGAGCACCGCCAGCACCGTGGCCTTGAGCTGGTTCTGCTCCTGCGTCAGCGCCTTCTTGCCGGCCTTGACCTTGGGGTTGGTCAACTCCTCGATTTCTTCCAGCACCTTCTGCGTGCTGACGCCCGGTGGCAGCTCGGTCACCACCAACTGCCACTGGCCGCGCGCCAGTTCCTCGATCTTCCAGCGCGCCCGCACCTTGAGCGAACCGCGGCCGGTACGGTAGGCCTCGGCAATGTCGTTGGCGCTGCTGATGATCTGGCCGCCGCCCGGATAGTCCGGTCCCGGCAGCAGCGTGAACAACTCCTCGTCGCTCAGCTTCGGGCTCTTAAGCAGCGCCACGCAGGCCTGCGCCACCTCGCCCAGGTTATGGCTCGGGATCTCGGTGGCCAGACCGACGGCAATGCCGCTGGCGCCATTGAGCAGGTTAAAGGGCAGGCGCGCCGGCAACTGCCGGGGCTCCTCGGTCGAGCCGTCGTAATTGGGCTGGAAGTCGACCGTGCCCTCGTCGATCTCGTCGAGCAGCAGGCTGCTGATGCGCGCCAGCCGTGCCTCGGTGTAGCGCATGGCGGCAGCACCGTCGCCGTCGCGTGAACCGAAATTGCCCTGGCCGTCGATCAGCGGATAACGCTGGGCAAAGTTTTGCGCCATGCGCACCAGCGCGTCGTAGGCGGCCTGGTCGCCGTGCGGGTGAAAACGGCCCAGCACGTCACCGACCACACGGGCCGACTTGACCGGCTTGGCCCCGGTGGCGCCATTGGGTCCGCCAAAACCCAGCCCCATGCGCGACATGGCGTACAGGATGCGGCGCTGCACCGGTTTCTGGCCGTCGCAGACATCAGGCAAGGCCCGGCCCTTGACCACGCTCAAAGCGTATTCGAGGTAGGCCTGCTGGGCGTAGGAAGCCAGTGTGAGGGCGTCGTCGCCGGGGGCATCCGGTGCGAAATCAAGGGTCGGCTGGTCGATCATGAAAACTAGTCAGTCTCGGTCAATGAGGGAATCTGGACGGTGGCAGGGTGCGCGGCGGCCAGCATGTTGCCGCGGCCGGCAGCGCCGCCGGCCAGCTCCATGCGCACACGCAGCGGGGTTTGGCGCAAGCTCGGCGGCTTGAGCACCGCATACAGCTGCAACACCGTGCGCACGTAACTCTGGGTCTCGCGGTAGTTCGGTACGCGGCTGCCGGCACGCAGTACCGCACCCTCGCCCGCGTTGTAGGCCGCCACCGCCAGCTCCAGCTGTCCCGGGAACATGGCCATCAGGTCGCGCAGGTAACGCGCCCCGACGCGGATGTTGGTCCGCGGATCGGCCAGTTTTTTCTCCACCGGGATCCTGGCGTCGCCGGCCACGCCGTAGCGCTGTGCGGTCGCCGGCATGATCTGCATCAGGCCGACAGCACCCTTGGGCGACACCGCTGCCGCATCGAACCCGGACTCGGTGGCAATCACGGCCTGCAACAGCTCATAGTCGACGCGGTACTGGCTTGCTGCCTCGCGCAGCAGGTGCTTGACCTGCTTGTAGCTGGGCGAGACCTCGAAGAAGGCAATCAGCTTCGGCGGCACGGTGGGCACCGCCACCGGGCGCAGGGCCTCGCCTTTGCCGGCCTCCGTGCGGCCCACCTGCAGGCTTTGGCCGGAACGCGAGAACAGCTCGTAGCGCGCATCCAGGCGCTCGGCCGCGAAGTGCGCCATGCCCTGCTCGTCGATGTAGCCCCAGATGTCGGCGTGCGCCGTCTGCAGCGAAAACAATAGCAGGCCGCACAGTAGCAGCAAGGCCAGAGGCCGTAAAACGGCCTCAAAAATCCGACGCTGGAACGGATCGGTCAACATCAGATATCCACCTCGACCGAGTCGCCATGGATCTCCATCAGCTCGCGGCGGGCCGCGGCCTCGCCCTTGCCCATGAGCTGGGTGATCAGGTTCTCGGTCTGCAGGAAGTCGAGTTGCCCCAGCTGCACCCGCAGCAGGCGACGCGTGTCGGGGTTGAGGGTGGTCTCCCACAGCTGCTCGGCATTCATCTCGCCCAGGCCCTTGAAGCGGCTGATCTGGCAACGCTCCTTGGCCACGCCGTCCTTGGCGGATTTGTCGAGGATGGCGGTGAGTTCGCCCTCGTCCAGCGCATAGGCCTTGGAAGCCGGTTTCTTGCCGCGCGCCGGCACGTCGACACGAAACAGCGGCGGCTTGGCCACATAGACATGGCCGGCCTCGATCAGCTTGGGGAAGTGGCGGAAGAACAGCGTCAGCAGCAGCACCTGGATGTGCGAGCCGTCGACGTCGGCATCCGACAGGATGCAGACCTTGCCGTAGCGCAGGCCCGAGAGGTCCGGCGTGTCGTTGGGGCCGTGCGGATCGACGCCGATGGCCACCGCAATGTCGTGGATCTCGGTGTTGGCGAACAGGCGGTCGCGCTCGACCTCCCAGGTGTTGAGCACCTTGCCGCGCAGCGGCAGGATGGCCTGGCATTCCTTGTCGCGCCCCATCTTGGCGCTGCCGCCGGCCGAGTCGCCCTCGACCAGAAACACTTCGTTGTGGCTGATGTCGCGGTTTTCGCAGTCGGTCAGCTTGCCCGGCAGCACCGCCACGCCCGAGCCCTTGCGCTTCTCGACCTTCTGGCCGGCACGCTGGCGCGTCTGCGCCGCCTTGATGGCCAGCTCGGCCAGCTTCTTGCCGTACTCGACGTGCTGGTTGAGCCACAACTCGAGTGTCGGGCGCACGAAGCTGGAGACCAGGCGCACGGCGTCGCGCGAATTCAGGCGCTCCTTGATCTGGCCCTGGAACTGCGGATCGAGCACCTTGGCGGAGAGCACATAACTGGCGCGGGCGAAGACGTCTTCCGGCAGCAACTTGACGCCTTTGGGCAGCAAGCTGTGCAGTTCGATGAAGCTCTTGACGGCGTTGAACAGGCCGTCGCGCAGGCCGCTGTCGTGCGTGCCGCCGGCACTGGTGGGAATCAGGTTGACGTAGCTCTCGCGTACCGGCTGGCCTTCCTCGGTGAAGGCCACGGCCCAGGCCGCGCCTTCGCCTTCGGCAAAGTTGTCGTTGGCGCCGTCGGCAAAGCCCTCGCCTTCGAACAGCGGGATCACCGGGTCGGCGCTCAGGGTCTGCATCAGGTAGTCGCTCAGGCCGCCCTTGTACTGCCAGGTCTGGGTGTCGCGTGTCTTCTCGTTGATGAGCGACACGCTCACGCCCGGCATCAGCACCGCCTTGCTGCGCAGCAGGTGGGTCAGTTCGCCCATCGGCAGGGCAGCCGACTCGAAATACTTGGCATCGGGCCAGACGCGCACCGTGGTGCCGGACCTCCGGTCACGGGGTCCCTCCCCCGTTCCGTTGCGGTCGCCCTCGTTCATAGGCCGCGTCGTCAGCGGCTGGACCACATCGCCGCCTTCGAACACCAGATGCGCCACCTGACCCTCGCGGTAGCTGGTGGCTTCCAGCCGTTTGCCCAGCGCATTGGTCACGGAAACGCCCACGCCGTGCAGGCCGCCAGAGAAGCTGTAGGCGCCGCCCTTGCCCTTGTCGAACTTGCCGCCGGCATGCAGACGGGTGAATACCAGCTCGATCACCGGCGCCTTTTCCTCCGGGTGCAGGCCGAAGGGAATGCCGCGGCCGTCGTCCTCGACGCTGACCGAACCGTCGCCATGCAACGTGACCTTGATCTTCTTGCCATGGCCGGCCAGCGCCTCGTCGGCCGCGTTGTCCAGCACTTCCTGAATGATGTGCAGCGGATTGTCGGTCCGGGTGTACATGCCCGGACGCTGCTTGACCGGCTCCAGCCCCTTGAGGACGCGGATGGAGCCTTCGGAATAGTCGGTGGTTGGTTTGAGAGCCATGGCGAAGAATTGTAGTCGCTTGCCGGAAAAACAACTGGATAAATATACAGACGCCGATTCAACCCAGGCGCACAGCCCGGCAGCCCTTTTGCAGCAAGCCCCGGGCGGATTGGCTACATTTCAAGGATGACAAGCCACACCAAGAAACTCTCCCTCACCCAGGTCCTGGTCTGCGGTGCCGCCATCGTCACCCTCTCCATGGGCGTCCGCCACGGCTTCGGCCTCTGGCTGCAACCGGTCACCCAGACCCAGGGCTGGACACGCGAAACCTTCGCACTGGCGATCGCCATCCAGAATCTGACCTGGGGTTTTGCCGGCATCTTCGCCGGCATGCTGGCCGACAAGTTCGGCGCCTTCCGCGTCATCATCGGTGGCGCCATCCTCTATGCACTGGGGCTGTTCGGCATGGCCCACGCGCCCACGCCGCTGCTGTTCGCCCTCACCGCCGGCGTGCTGATCGGCATGGCCCAGGCCGGCACCACCTATGCCGTGATCTACGGCGTGATCGGCCGCAACGTGAGCCTGGAAAAACGCTCCTGGGCCATGGGCGTGGCGGCTGCGGCCGGCTCCTTCGGCCAGTTCCTGATGGTGCCGACCGAGGGTTTTCTCATCAACAGCCTGGGCTGGCAGCAGGCGCTGGTCGCGCTGAGTGCGGCCGCGTTGCTGATCGCCCCGCTGGCCTGGGGCCTGCACGAGCCGCGCTTTGCCGGTGCCGCCGCACCCAAGCGCGAGCAGACCATCCTGCAGGCGCTGAAGGAAGCCTTCAGCTACCCGAGCTTCCAGCTGCTGATGGCCGGCTACTTCGTCTGCGGTTTCCAGGTGGTGTTCATCGGCGTGCACATGCCGAGCTACCTGAGAGACAAGAACCTCTCGCCCGAGGTGGCCAGCTACGCGCTGGCGCTGATCGGCCTGTTCAACGTCTTCGGCACCTACGCCGCCGGCGCCCTGGGCCAGCGGCTGCAGAAGAAGAACATCCTGGCCTTCATCTACTTTGCGCGCTCGATCGCCATCACCCTCTTCCTGCTGGCGCCGCTGTCGCCGATGAGCGTCTACATCTTCTCGGCTGTCATGGGCCTGCTGTGGCTCTCGACCGTGCCGCCGACCAATGCCGTGGTGGCGCAGATCTTCGGCGTGGCGCACCTCTCGATGCTCAGCGGCTTTGTCTTCTTCAGCCACCAGATCGGCTCCTTCATGGGCGTCTGGCTGGGCGGCTACCTGTACGACAAGACCGGCAGCTACGACATCGTCTGGTACATCGCCATTGCACTGGGCATTGCAGCCGCGCTGGTCAATCTGCCGGTGCGCGAAGCCACCATCCAGCGCCGCAAGCCCCAGCAGGTCGCCAGCGCATGAAGGCCTGGACAAAATGGCTGGCCTACGGCGCTGCAGTGCTGGTACTGCTGGCCGTGTTCTCGTTTTACACCCGGCCGGATTTTCTGGTCACGCTGGCCAATGAGATCTGGGCCTGTTTTTGAATATTTCTGACCTCCAGCCCTTATAAAACGGGCGCCACATGCTATGAAAACAATAGTGATCACGGGAGCTTCGGACGGTATCGGCGCCGAACTGGCGCGCCAGCTGGCACAGCAGCATCGCCAGGAGGCGGCGCTGGTGCTGGCCGCACGCAACCAGGACCTGCTGCAAGAGGTGGCCGAGCAATGCCGACCGATGGGCAGCGACGTGCTGGTGGTGCCGACCGATGTCAGCGACCCGGCGCAGTGCCGCGACCTGATCGCGCGCAGCGTGGCGCAGTTCGGCCGCCTTGATGCGCTGGTCAACAACGCCGGCGTCTCGGCCCAGGCCCTGTTCGAGGACGTGCAAGCTGACGACCTGGGCTGGTACGAGAACCTGATGCGCGTGAACCTGTGGGGCAGCGTCTGGTGCACCCATGCCGCCCTGCCGCACCTGAAGGCCAGCCGCGGCCAGGTGGTGGCCGTATCGTCCCTCGCCGGGCTGGTGGGCGTGCCGGGCCGTACCGCCTACAGCGCCAGCAAGTTCGCCATGACCGGCTTTTTTGAAGCGCTGCGCGCCGAGCTCAAGGGGGCCGGCGTCAGTGTCACCACCGCCTACCCCGGCGTGGTGGCGACGCAGATCCGCTACCGCGGCTACAACGCCGCTGGCCAAGCCGCCGGTGCCAGCGGCCTGAAGGAAGACGATGCCATGCCGGTGGAGGAATGCGCGCGCCTGATCCGGGACGGCATGACACGTCGCCAGCGCGAGGTGGTCATGACCACCAAAGGCAAACTCGGCCGCTACCTCAAGCTGCTGGCCCCGGGCGCGGTGGAAAACATGGCACTGGCGGCCCTCAAGGACGAGGTCAAGCCGCGATGAGCGGCACGCCCCTGCACGGCAACGAAGCGCCTTCGGCCTGGGTGCAGCGCTGGTCGCACCTGGTGCGCCCCGGCGGCACGGTGCTCGATGTTGCCTGCGGCCACGGCCGCCACATGAAGTGGTTCGCCGCCCGCGGCCACCCGGTCACCGGCGTGGACCGCTCGCCCGAGGCCATCGCCGCCGTGGCGCTGCTGGGCGAGGCGCTGCAGGCCGACATCGAGAACGGCCCCTGGCCGCTGATGCAGGACGGCCAGCCGCGGCAATTCGACGCCGTGGTGGTGACCAACTACCTGTGGCGCGCCCTGCTGCCCGTGATCCGCCAGAGCCTGGCGCCCGGCGGCGTGCTGCTTTACGAAACTTTTACGCTCGGCAATGAAACCGTGGGCAAACCTTCGCGGCCGGATTTCCTGCTGCAGCCCGGTGAACTGCTGCGCGAATTTGCCGACCTGCGCGTGGTGGCCTACGAGGACGGCTTCATCGCCCAGCCCGCACGCTTTGTGCAACGGATCGCGGCGGTGAGACAGGACACCCCGCTGTCCACGGATAAAGCGCTGGCACGTTACATGCTCTAGTTAAAATGCTCATTTACCCAAAATACTCTTCTTTGCGGACATGACCTCCTCCTTCAGCCCAATCACTGGCAGCATCGTGGCCCTCGTCACCCCTTTGCACGAGGACGGTAGCGTCGACTACCCCACCTTGCGAAAGCTGATTGACTGGCACATTGCCGAAGGCACCGACTGCATCGGCGTGGTCGGCACCACCGGCGAATCGCCCACGGTCAATGTGGACGAACACTGCGAAATCATCCGCGTCTCGGTGGAGCAGGCCAAGGGCCGGGTGCCGATCATGGCCGGCTGCGGCGCCAACTCCACTGCCGAGGCCATCGAACTGGCCCGCTTTGCGAAGAAGGTCGGCGCCGACTGCCAGCTGCAGGTCGTGCCTTACTACAACAAGCCGACGCAGGAAGGTCAGTACCAGCATTTCAAGGCCATCGCTGAAGCCGTCGGCGACCTGCCCATGGTGCTGTACAACGTGCCGGGCCGCAGCGTGGCCGATATGGCGCACGACACCGTGCTGCGCCTGGCCCAGGTGCCGGGCATCGTCGCCATCAAGGAGGCCACCGGCAACATCGAGCGCGCCCAGTGGCTGATCCGCGAAGCGCCCAAGGGCTTCTCCATCTATTCCGGCGACGACCCGACCGCCGTGGCCCTGATGCTGTGCGGCGGCCACGGCAACATCAGCGTGACGGCCAATGTGGCGCCGCGCCTGATGCACGAACTGTGCGTTGCCGCCATGGCCGGCGATGTCAAGCGCGCCATGGAAATCCAGTTCAAGCTGATGCCGGTGCACAAGCAGCTGTTTGTCGAACCGAACCCGATCCCCGTGAAATGGGCCATGCAGCGCATGGGCCTGTGCGGCGGCACCCTGCGCCTGCCCATGACACCGCTGACCGAACCCAACCGGGCTGTGGTCGAAGGCGCCCTGCGCGCCAGCGGCCTGCTTTGACTCAACCCCTGACCCCTGAGGACTATCTGGTGAATCATTCTTCCAAACTGGCGCTGGTGGGTCTGTCCCTGGCGCTGACGGCCTGCTCGACCTTGGAAAGCGACAAGGTGGACTACAAAACTGCCAGCAAGACCAGAGCCCCCACTCTCGAAGTGCCACCCGACCTGAGCCAGTTGTCGCGCGACACCCGGTATGTGGTGCCGGGTGTCGCCGTCACGGCCTCAGGCTACCAGGCAGGGCAAACCAGTCAGGCAAGCGCCACCACCGCCCCGATCGCCATCGGCGACGTCCGTATTGAGCGTAGCGGCAGCCAGCGCTGGCTGGTGGTGAACCGTCCGCCTGAAAAACTCTGGGATGAAGTCAAGGACTTCTGGCAAAACAGCGGCTTCCTGCTCACCATGGATCAGAAGGATCTGGGCATCATGGAAACCGACTGGGCCGAAAACCGGGCCAAGATACCGGACGACTTCCTGCGCAACGCGCTGGGCAAGTTCCTGGACTCGCTGTATTCCACCGGCGAGCGCGACAAGTTCCGCACCCGCCTGGAGCGCAATTCGGCCGGCGGCACCGAAATCTACATCAGCCATCGCGGCATGGTGGAGACCTTCACGCAGGAACGGAGCGACGACACCCGCTGGCAGCCGCGCCCGGCCGACCCGGAACTCGAAACTGAATTCCTGCGCCGCCTGATGGTCAGGCTCGGTGTCAGCCAGGAGCAGTCCAAGGCCCTGGTGGCAGCCGATGCACCCAGATTCACCTCCCGCATGGCGACCGTCAACGGCCAGCCGGTGGTGCAGATCGATGAAGGCTTCGACCGGGCCTGGCGCCGGGTCGGCCTGACGCTGGACCGCACCGGCTTCACCGTGGAAGACCGCGACCGCAGCCAAGGTACCTACTTCGTGCGTTATGTCGAACCGAATGCCGACAAGAGCGAGCCCGGTTTCTTCAGCAACCTGTTCAGTAGCAAGCCCAAGGACAAGGCCCCGCAGAAATACCGCATTACCCTGCAAAGCGAAGGTGCCACCACCACCGTCTCGGTGCTGAATGCCAGCGGTACCCCCGAACCCTCGGAGAATGCCCAGCGCATTGTCAAGGTAATCGCCGACGACCTCAAATAAACCGTAAACCAAGCTGCTGCGCCTGTGACTCGCAGGCGCAGCAGGCATAAAAAAAGCCACCCTTGCGAGTGGCTTTTTTTGCTTGCGCGGAAGAATTACTTCTTCTCGGGTTCGGCAGCGGGAGCAGCCGGGGCAGCAGCCGGAGCGGCGGCCGGAGCAGCAGCGTCAGCAGCCGGAGCGGCAGCGGGAGCAGCAGCCGGAGCCGGGGCAGCAGCCGGAGCGGGAGCAGCGGCAGGAGCCGGCTCTTCTTTTTTGCCACAAGCAGCCAGAGCGGCGGCAGCGATCACAGCTGCCAGAACGAGGGATTTGTTCATTTTGATTACCTAGTTGGTTAAAAAACAATTTCCGGAAATTGCCAATGCAGCAAACTGCATCGACCGAGTGAAACGGCTCGAGCTCATTTCACTCAGCCGCGAATTATATGAGGGAAATTACCATCCTGAGAATCCCTTACGTGAAATCCCTCTGCTAGAGCCTGTTCATACCAGTTTCTGAAGAGCAATTAGCATGAACAGGCCCTAAAGCCCCAAGGTCGAGGCCGGGAAACCCGGTGAACCGCTGCGCCGCCACTCCTCCAGTGTCTGGCGCAGCGCCAGACGCCGAGCTGCATCGGTATCGCAAACAAAAACACTGCGCACCAGGTCATGCCGCTGCATCACCCAGGCCGGACTCCAGAGCGCACTCGGGAAATCCAGCGGATCCGCATCTCGGCACTGGCGGCATTCGATGATGTGATCCCAGGCCTGCCGCCAGGCAACGAAGCGGGGCTGATGGCGCTGCACCTCGTCGAAGCGGGTAGCCAGCATGAGCAGGTGACGGCCGCTGCGCGCCCACGCCTGCAATGACTCCACCACGGCCCGCTCGTACAGCGGCCAGTCGGCGAAGGTCGGATCGCTGAGGATGATCTCGCGCCAGCCCTCACGGGCCGCACAGGCCAGGGCATCGCGCACGGTTTGCGCAAAAGCCTCGCGCCCGGCCAAGCGGCCCGTGGGCAAGGCCCCCGGCACACCCTGGCTGGCATCAGAGCCCATGAGCCCACCCCGTTTCGCACCAGGACTGCAGCAGTTCCCGCGCCGCCTCGCTGGCCCGTGCCAGTTCCTTCGCTTCCAGCCGGCGCTGGTCGGCCAGCCGGCGCATCAGCGTCGCATCGCGTCCCCCGCCCCGGTAGCTCTCGCCGTTGATGAAGATGTGACGGTCGTCGTACATCATGCGCGTGCGCCGGTCCAGCACCACACCTGCCTCCAGGGTACCGGCCTCGCCCGGCTCGAACCAGACGCTGGACTTCGGTTCGCTCAGGTGCTCGCCCAGCGCGCGCGCCAGCGCCTGTGGATCCTTGAGCGCAGCCTGCAAGGCCTCGCGCGCAAAGTCCTGCAAGGCCGCAGGAATCGCCCCGGGGCTCTTGACGGCCGCCTGCATGGGGTCGTGGTAGCGTTCGTCGCCACCCTCCTCAGCCGCATCCTCGGCCAGGCGCTGCAGCAGCTCCTGCGCCAGTTCGCCACTCGCCGGCGAGCGGAAGCCGACGGAGTAGGTCATGCACTCGCCGCCCTCCGCGATCCCGTCATGCGCATAACGGTGCGGCAGATACAGCATGTCGCCGGGCTCCAGCACGAACTCCTGCTCCGGCACGAAATTGGCCAGTATCTTGACCGGCACATCGTCGCGCAACGTCGTGTCGTAGCGCCGGCCGATACGCCAGCGTCGGCGCCCCTGCGCCTGCAGCAGGAACACGTCGTAGCTGTCATAGTGCGGCCCGACGCCACCGCCTTCGGTGGCGTAGCTGATCATCAGGTCGTCCAGCCGTGCATCCGGCACGAAGCGGAACTGGTTCATCAGCGCGTGCGCAGCATCGACATGCAGGTCAACGCCTTGCACCAGCAACGTCCAATCCGGGGTCTTGAGTGCTGGCAGGTCGCGGCGTGCGAAGGGCCCGTGGCGCAGGCGCCAAGCCTGCTTGCCACGCTTGCGCTCCAAGGCAACCAAGCGGGATTCAACACCATCCTGCGCTGCCAGCTCGAACAGCGCCGCGCGCGCCAGCAAGGGCTTGAAACCGGGAATGGCCTGACGCACCAGCAGCGGTTTCTTGTGCCAGTAACGCTTCATGAAGGCTTCGGGGCTCAGGCCTCCCAGCAAGGGCAGGGGTTGGGTGACATCCATCGGTATTTCCAGTCTGTGTCGGCAAACGATACGCCGAACTGCGACAATTCTGCCTTATGGAAATCAATCAGCAATGTGTGGTCGCCCTGACCTGGAAGCTTCAGGACACCCTGGGCGAGGAACTCGATGTGCTCGACGAACCGGTCGAGTTCCTGATCGGGGGGCATGACCTGTTCAAAAAAATCGAAGAGGCCCTGCAAGGCCACGGCGTGGGTGCCACGGTCGCCCTGCAACTGGAACCGGAAGAAGCTTTCGGCGACTACAAGGAGCAGCTTGTGTTCCTCGAATCCCGCCAGCTGTTTCCGCCCGAACTGGAAGAGGGCCTGACCATCGAAGGTTCGGCCCTGCCGCCCGGCTGCAACCCGGACGCGCCCAAGGACGTTCTCTACACCGTGACCGAGCTCTACCCCGAGCACGTGGTGCTCGACGGCAACCACCCGCTGGCCGGCATCGCCCTGCGCCTGACGATCAAGGTCGAAGGCGTGCGTGAGGCGACAGAAGAGGAAGTCGGCCAAGGTTCGGCCGGCACCGGCTTCTTCCGCATTGCCCCGCTGCACGAAGAAGGCCCGGGCAGCGACCACCTGCACTAACTCACATCCGGCTCCCTACCAATGCCCCAAAGCGGGAAACCCCGCGGAACCGGCTTCGCCGGGCCGCTGGGGTTGTCCCCCTTGGGGGAGAGGGGGCTACACGCAGTGAGCCCCAACAGGGGGTTAACTCTCCCCCGTCGAACCGTAGCCACCGGCGCCGCGCTCGGTGGCGGCGGCGAATTCGTTCACCACGTTGAACTGCGCCTGCACCACCGGCACGATGACCAGCTGCGCGATGCGCTCCATCGGCTCGATGGTGAAGGCGACGTCGCTGCGGTTCCAGGCGCTCACCATCAGCTGGCCCTGGTAGTCGCTGTCGATCAGGCCGACCAGATTGCCCAGCACGATGCCGTGCTTGTGGCCCAAGCCGGAGCGCGGCAGGATCAGCGCCGCATAGCCAGGGTCCGCCAGATGGATGGCCATGCCGGTGGGCACCAGTTGCCAGGCATTGGGCAAGAGCATCAGCGGCTCGTCCAGGCAGGCGCGCAGGTCCAGGCCGGCGCTGCCGGGGGTGGCATAGGTGGGCAATTGATCCGCCAGGCGCGGATCGAGAATCTTGACGTCGAGTTTCATGAGCTTGGGAATAAGGGGAATCTTGAATCAGGCCGCCTGGCCCAGACGGCGCGCAATCTCGGCCACCAACTGGCGTGCCAGTGTGAGTTTGCTGGCGCGCGGCAGTTCGGTCGCACCCTGGGCATCGACCAGCAGCAGGGCATTGTCGTCCTGGCCGAAGGTGGCCGGACCGATGTTGCCCACCAGCAGCGGCACACCCTTGCGCGCGCGCTTGGCCTGGGCGTTGGCCAGCAGGTCGTGGCTCTCGGCGGCGAAACCGACGCAGTACAGCGCCCCGCTCTTGGCACGTTCGCCCTGCGCCACCGCGGCCAGGATGTCGGGGTTTTCGACAAAGGCCAGCGCGGGCGGCTGGCCGGAGCCGTCCTTCTTGATCTTCTGCTCGGCCGCACTGGCCGGACGCCAGTCCGCCACTGCCGCAGTTGCTATAAAAACAGTAGCGTCCGGCGCATGATCCATCACGGCCTTCTGCATATTTTGTGCTGATTTCACATCGATGCGCCGGACGCCGCGCGGCGTGGCCAGGTGCACCGGCCCGGCCACCAGCGTGACCTCGGCACCGGCTTCGCGCGCCGCGCGCGCAATGGCAAAACCCATCTTGCCGCTGGACAGGTTGGTGACACCGCGCACCGGGTCGATGGCTTCATAGGTCGGGCCGGCCGTCACCAGCACGCGCTGGCCGAGCAGCGACTTCGGCGCAAAGAAGGCAATCACCTCCTCCAGCAACTCGTCCGGCTCCAGCATGCGGCCGTCGCCGGTTTCACCGCAGGCCTGCTCGCCGGTGCCGACATCGAACACATGGGCGCCGTCGGCCTTGAGTTGCGCCACATTGCGCTGGGTCGCCGGGTGGGCCCACATCTCGCGGTTCATGGCGGGCGCGATCAGCAGCGGCACTTCGGCCATCGGCCGCGCCAGGCACATCAGGCTCAGCAGCTCGTCGGCCCGGCCATGCAGCAGCTTGGCCATGAAATCGGCACTGCAGGGCGCGATCAGGATGGCATCGGCTTCGCGGCTGAGGTTGATGTGCGCCATGTTGTTGGCCTCGCGCGCATCCCACTGCGAACCGTAGACCGGCCGGTTACTCAGGGCCTGCATCGTCACCGGCGTGATGAACTGCTCGGCGGCCTCGGTCATCACCACCTGCACGGTGGCGCCTTCCTTGACCAGGGCGCGGCACAGCTCGGCCGCCTTGTAGCAGGCGATGCCGCCCGTGAGCCCCAGGACGATGTGTTTTCCAGCAAGGTCGTTCATGGCTCCGGAATGTAGCAGAGGCCCCATGCCCCCGTGTCTTTGGGGCGACGCCGGCCATATTTCATTCCCCTTGCAAGCCGACCGTCATGGCCGCAAGCCTATAATCTCGCTTTACCACCTCCCTGAGCATTCGAAGCTCCCTTGACATGACCAAATTTGTCTTCGTCACCGGCGGTGTGGTGTCCTCCCTTGGCAAGGGAATCGCCTCAGCCTCCCTCGCAGAAACCGACCTCGACCTCGGCCACTACGAGCGTTTCATCGAAACGCGCATGAAAAAGGCCAACAACTTCACCACCGGCCAGATCTACAAGAGCGTGCTCGAGAAGGAGCGCCGCGGCGACTACCTCGGCAAGACGGTGCAGGTCATCCCGCACGTCACCAACGAGATCCAGGAATTCGTCAAGCGCGGCGCCGGCTTCGACACGCCGGACGCGGTTGATGTGGCCATCGTCGAAATCGGCGGCACCGTGGGCGACATCGAGTCCCTGCCCTTCCTCGAAGCCGTGCGCCAGCTCAGCCTGCGCCTGGGGCCGAACAACGCCGCCTTCGTGCACCTGACCTACGTGCCGTGGATCGCCGCCGCTGGCGAGCTCAAGACCAAGCCGACCCAGCACACGGTGCAGAAGTTGCGCGAGATCGGCATCCAGCCCGACGCCCTGCTGTGCCGTGCCGACCGTGCCATCCCCGACGACGAACGCGACAAGATCTCGCTCTTCACCAATGTCGCGCAGTGGGGTGTGATCTCCATGCCCGACGTCGACACCATCTACAAGGTGCCGCGCGTGCTGCACGAGCAGGGCCTGGACGGCCTGATCTGCGACAAGCTGCGCCTGAACACGCCGCCAGCCAACCTCAAGCGCTGGGACGACCTGGTCTACGAGACCGAGCACCCGCAGGGCGAGGTCACCATTGCCATGGTTGGCAAGTACGTCGACCTCTCCGACAGCTACAAGTCGGTCAACGAAGCCCTGCGCCACGCCGGCATGAAAAACCATGTGCGCGTCAAGATCGAGCACGTCGACTCGGAAACCATCACCGACGACACCGTCTCGCGCCTGGCCAAGTTCGACGCCATCCTGGTGCCGGGCGGCTTCGGCAAACGCGGCATCGAAGGCAAGATCAACACCGCGCGCTTCGCCCGCGAGAACAAGGTGCCCTACCTGGGCATCTGCCTCGGCATGCAGGTGGCCACGATCGAATTCGCCCGCCACGTGGCCGGCCTGAAGGACGCCAACAGCACCGAGTTCGAGCCCGGCAGCCCCAACCCGGTGATCGCCCTGATCACCGAATGGAAGGACGCCGACGGCAGCATCAAGACGCGCGACGAAAACTCGGATCTCGGCGGCACCATGCGCCTGGGCGCGCAAAGCTCCGACGTGGCCAAGGGCACGCTGGCGCACAAGATCTACGGCGACGTAGTGACCGAGCGCCACCGCCATCGCTACGAGGCCAACGTCAACTACCTTGACACCCTGCGCAAGTCCGGCCTGGTGATCTCGGCCCTGACGCAGCGCGAGCACCTGACGGAAATCGTCGAACTGCCGCAAAGCGCCCACCCCTGGTTCGTCGGCGTGCAGTTCCACCCGGAATTCAAGTCCACGCCCTGGGACGGCCACCCGCTGTTCAACGCCTTCATCAAGGCCGCGCTGGACCACCAGGCTGCTGGCAAGAACCTGAAGGTCGTGGCCTGATATGAAACTTTGTGGCTTCGACGTCGGTCTGCAGCACCGCTTTTTCCTGATTGCCGGCCCCTGTGTCATCGAGTCCGAGCAGCTGCAGATGGACGTGGCCGGCCAGCTCAAGGACATCACGTCCGCGCTGGGCATCCCCTTCATCTTCAAGAGCAGCTTCGACAAGGCCAACCGCTCGTCTGGCACCAGTTTCCGCGGCCCGGGCATCGACAAGGGGCTGGATATCCTGGCCAAGGTCAAGCGCGAGCTGGGCGTGCCGGTGCTGACCGATGTACACGACGAGGCCCAGATCGCCCAGGTGGCCAGCGTGGTGGACGTGCTGCAGACGCCGGCTTTCCTGTGCCGCCAGACCGATTTCATCCATGCCGTGGCGCAAGCCGGCAAGCCGGTCAACATCAAGAAGGGCCAGTTCCTGGCCCCCGGCGACATGAAAAACGTCATCGACAAGGCCCGTGCCGCCGCGCGCGAAAAAGGCCTGAACGAGGACAACTTCATGGCCTGCGAACGCGGCGCCAGCTTCGGCTACAACAACCTGGTGAGCGACATGCGTTCGCTGGCCATCATGCGCGAGACCGGCGCCCCGGTGGTGTTCGACGCCACCCACTCGGTGCAGCTGCCGGGCGGCCAGGGCACCAGCAGTGGCGGCCAGCGCGAGTTCGTGCCGGTGCTGGCGCGCGCGGCCGTGGCAGTAGGCGTGTCGGGCCTGTTCATGGAAACCCATCCCGATCCGGCCAAGGCCTTGAGCGACGGCCCCAACGCGGTGCCGCTCAAGCACATGAAGGCGCTGCTGGAAACGCTGGTGGCGCTGGATCAGGTCACCAAGAAAAACGGTTTCCTCGAAAACAGCTTCAACTGAATCGCCCACCGCACGCACCATGACACCCGCCTACATCATCGTCGACATGCAGATCACCGACATGGAGCAGTACAAGCAGTACATGGCGGCGGCACCGGCGGCCGTGGCGGCGGCCGGCGGCGAATACCTGGTGCGCGGCGGCCGTTTCGAGGTGATGGAAGGCAACTGGCAGCCGGCGCGCGTGGCGATGCTGCGCTTCCCCAGCTTCGAGCAGGCCAAGGCCTTTTATGACGGCGAGCTGTACCGCCAGGCGCGCGCCAAGCGGGCCGGTGCCACCCAATTCTTCAACATGATTCTGGTGGAGGGCGTGGCCGCCCCCATCGTTTGAATATCACTATCGAAATCGAAAGGTAAGCATGAGCGCTATTGTTGATATCGTCGGCCGCGAAGTTCTGGACTCGCGCGGCAACCCCACCGTTGAATGCGATGTGCTGCTGGAGAGCGGCACCATGGGCCGCGCGGCGGTGCCGTCCGGCGCCTCCACCGGTTCGCGCGAAGCGATCGAGCTGCGCGACGGCGACAAGAGCCGCTACCTGGGCAAGGGCGTGCTCAAGGCGGTGGAACACATCAACACCGAAATCTCCGAGGCCGTGCTGGGCCTGGACGCCTCCGAGCAGGCCTTTCTGGACAAGACGCTGATCGACCTCGACGGCACCGACAACAAGTCGCGCCTGGGCGCCAACGCCATGCTGGCCGTCTCCATGGCCGTGGCCCGCGCCGCGGCGGAAGAAGCTGGCCTGCCCCTGTACCGCTACTTCGGCGGCATGGGCAGCGTGCAGATGCCGGTGCCGATGATGAACGTCATCAACGGCGGCGCGCACGCCAACAACAACCTCGACCTGCAGGAGTTCATGATCCTGCCGGTGGGCGCCCCCAACTTCCGCGAAGCCGTGCGCTACGGCGCCGAGGTGTTCCACGCCCTGAAGAAGATCCTGCACGACCGCGGCATGAGCACGGCGGTGGGCGACGAAGGCGGCTTTGCCCCCAGCGTGGCCAACCACGAGGCCGCCATCCTGCTGATCCTGGAAGCCATCGACAAGGCCGGCTACACCGCCGGCGAGCAGATCGCCCTCGGCCTGGACTGCGCTGCCAGCGAGTTCTACAAGGACGGCAAGTACCACCTCGAAGGCGAAGGCCTGACGCTCTCCGCCACCGAGTGGACCGACATCCTGGCCACCTGGTGCGACAAGTACCCGATCATCAGCATCGAAGACGGCATGGCCGAAGGCGACTGGGACGGCTGGAAGATCCTGACCGAGCGCCTGGGCAAGAAGGTGCAGATCGTGGGCGACGACCTGTTCGTCACCAACACCAAGATCCTGAAGGAAGGCATCGACAAGGGCATCGCCAACTCGATCCTGATCAAGATCAACCAGATCGGCACCCTGACCGAGACCTTCGCCGCCATCGAGATGGCCAAGCGCGCCGGCTACACCGCCGTCATCAGCCACCGCTCGGGTGAGACCGAAGACAGCACCATCGCCGACATCGCCGTCGGCACCAACGCCGGCCAGATCAAGACCGGCTCCATGAGCCGCTCCGACCGCATCGCCAAGTACAACCAGCTGCTGCGCATCGAGGAAGACCTGGGCGAGATCGCCGTCTACCCGGGCCGTTCAGCCTTTTACAACTTGAAGTGAATGTTGCCCCCACGGTCGTCCACTGCGTGTGACTCCCTGCCCCCCGAGGGGGCCGCGTTTCGCCTTGGGGCGGCCCGGCGGCGAAACCCCCGAGTCGCGACGCTCCTCCCCCTCAAGGGGGCGACACCAGCAGCCCGGCAAAGCCGGTTCTGCGGTGTCCCGCGGTCATTCGGGCTCCCCTCGATCTCGACCGTAAGGGCATAGCAGCGATATGGGTTCACGTCTCGTCCCGGCCATTCTCATCACTCTGCTCGTGATCCTGCACGCGCAGCTGTGGTTTGGCCGGGGCAGCGTGCCCAGCGTGGCGAACATGGCGACCGAACTCGCAGCACAGAAGCAGAAGAACGCGCAGGCCCAGCTGGCCAACGACCGGCTGGCCGCCGAGGTGCGCGACCTCAAGGAAGGCCTGGAGATGGTGGAAGAAAAAGCCAGGCTGGAGCTGGGCATGGTCAAGCCCAACGAGATCTACATCCAGATCGCCAAGTGAACCCGGTCCCCGCGTGGACATGAAAATCGCCATCCTCGGCGCCCCCGGCAGCGGCAAGACCTGGCTGGCGCAAGCGCTGCAGCAGCATCGGCCCGAGCTGCAGATCAGCGACAACCCGCCCATCGCCACACTGCCGTCGAGCCGTGTCGACCGGATCCTGCTCACCGGCCTCGACCTGCCCGGCATCACCCCCACCCAGCAAGAGACCGACAGCGCCCTGCGCGCCGCGCTACAGCAGGCCGGCCTGGCCTACGGCGTGGTCTATGGACAAGGCGCACAGCGCCTGGCGCAGGCGCTGCGGCTCATCACCCCGGAGGATGGACCCGCACCGCGCTGGACTGGCCTGTGCGAGAAGTGCGCCGACCCGGACTGTGAATTCCGGCTCTTTACTGGATTGAAGGGCTTGAAGGCGGCTGGGCGCCCGGCGTCGTGAACAGCTGCGCCGCGTCGATGGCGTCGAAGCGGTAATTGGCACCGCAGAACTCGCAGTCGACCATGATCACACCGCGCTCGGCCAGGATTTCCTTGGCCTCGATCTCGCCCAGGCCCTGGATCATGCGTGCCACGCGGTCGCGGCTGCAGGTGCAGGCAAAACGCGGCGCTGTCTCGCCGGCCATGGGTTCGAAGCGCTGCAGCTTCTCTTCCCAGAACAGGCGACGCAGAATGGTCTCGACATCCAGCGTCAGCAACTCCTCGCGCTTGAGGCTGGCTGCCAGCGTGGCGATGCGGTTGTAGTGCTCGTACAGCTCCGCCTCGAACAGCTCGGCCTCGCCCGGCTGCTGGCCCGCGAGGTTGGCCATGCCCTCCACCGGCAGGCGCTGGATCAGGAGACCGGCCGCCACCTTGTCGTCCGCCGCCAGCACCAGCGTGGTCTCCAGCTGCTCGCTCTGGCGCATGTAGTGCTGCAGCGCAGCCGACAGGGTATTCAACTTGTTGTTCTGCGCATCAACCAGCGGTACCACGCCCTGGTAGGGCTGCTGGCCCGGCAGGCGGTCCTTCGGGTCGAGCGTGATGGCACAGCGCCCCTGGCCGTGCACATTGAGCATGGCGCTCAGCCCGGCCTCGGCCGGCACCTCGCCCTTGAGGGTGGCGGTGGCGCGCAGGCTCAGGTCCGACTGGATCTCTGCCACCGCCAGCTTGACCGGCCCGTCGCCGAAGACCTGCAGGATCAGCGCGCCGTGGAACTTGATGTTGGACTGCATCAGCACGCCGGCCGCCGCCATCTCACCCAGCAAGGATTGCACCGGCAGCGGGTAGGCACCGGTGTTGCTGCCGGCGCGCCGGCGCAGGATCTCGGTCCAGGCATCGGTCAGGCGCACGATCATGCCGCGCACCGGCAGACCTTCGAAAAGAAATTTGTGGAGTTCAGACACGTCGCGTGGTTCTCAATGGGCAGCTCGCCCGGTTCAGCCGATCTTCTTCAGCCCGGTACGGAAATGTTCCGCGTTCTCGACATAGTGCTCGGCAATGCGCTGCAGGCCGGCGATCTGCTCGGGCGACAGCTGCTTGACGGCCTTGGCCGGGCTGCCCAGGATCATGGAACCATCCGGGAACTCCTTGCCCTCGGTCACCAGCGCACCGGCACCCACCAGGCAGTTCTTGCCGATCTTGGCGTGGTTCAGCACCACGGCGCCGATGCCGATCAGCGAGCCGTCGCCCACGGTGCAGCCGTGCAGCATGACCTGGTGACCGACCGACACGTTCTCGCCCAGCGTCAGCGGCACACCGGCGTCCGCATGCAGCACGCTGGCGTCCTGGATGTTGGAGCCGCGCCCGATATGGATGTGCTCCGAATCGCCGCGGATGACGGTGCCGAACCACACGCTCACGTTTTCTTCCAGCGTGACCTTGCCGATCACCTGGGCGCTGTCGGCGACCCAGACGCCTTGCGCCAGCTCCGGCGCCTGGCCGTCGAGTTCATAAATTGCCATTTGGAATTCCCTTGCTCAATCTGCAGAGCATTGTAAAGACGGCGCTTTAACCCTGTGCCAGCGCGGCCAGTTCCTCGTCGCGAAAGCCGGCGGCACGGCGGGCCATCAGATTGAAGGGACCTTTGAGTTTCGGCGCTTCATACGTCACCGTCAGTTCCCGATAGGTCTGGACCGGATCGAGCCCGCGCTGCGCACACAACCAGCCGTACCAGCGGTTGCCAATGGCCACATGGCCGATCTCGTCGCGCAGGATGATGTCCAGAATCTCCCCCGCCTTGTGGTCGCCAATCGACACCAGCTTGGTCTTCACGGCCGGCGAAGCGTCCAGCCCGCGCGCCTCCAGCGTGCGCGGCACCAGCGCCACGCGCGCCAGGATATCGCCCTGGGTGCGCTCGGCCATGGACCACAGGCCATCGTGCGCCGGGAAGTCGCCATAGTCGAAGCCCAGCGTCAGCAGATGGTCGCGCAGCAGCGTGAAGTGGTAGGCCTCCTCGAACGCCACCTGCAACCAGTCGCGATAGAAGGCCTCCGGCATCCCGGCAAAACGCCAGCAGATGTCGAGCGCCAGATCGATGGCGTTCTTCTCGATGTGCACGATGGAATGAACCAGCGCCGCATGGCCGCGCGGTGTGGCCAGCGAACCCGTCTTGATGCTGGTATGCGGCACCAGCGGCGGCCGCTCGCCGCGGCCCGGGATGCCGTCGATCGGCTCGATCTGTTCCTCGGTGTCGATCGGGCCATTGCGGTCCAGCGCCGTGACTGCGCGCGCCTTGGCCACCGGGTCGGTGATGGCGAGCAGTTGTTGGCATTGGCGACGGAGATTCATAGGGGTGAATTATCCCGGATGCTTATCTGTCGGGCTCCGCTCCGGCGGCGCGTTGGGTGTCGGGATGTTCACCCTGCCACTTGCTCTTCGTAGATAGACGAACAGGGAAACAGTTGCTATAAAACAGGCACTTAGACGCACCAAGGGGGGACACTCAGCATGCACATCAAGCCATGTTATTTCGCACTTTTGCGATCTAAATTACGTTAGGCTTTGCTCATGCCAATCACCGATCCTCAAACATTGAACGCTTGCACAAAGGTGCTCGACTGGCTGGAAATCGCAAAAATAGCCGCACCAATAATTGTTGGCCTCATTTCAGCGTACGCAGCCACAACTCTTGCGCTCAAAAAATCTAAAAAAGAAAAACATTGGGATGAAAAGCGTAGCGCGTACAACAAAGTCATCCAAGCTCTTGAAGAGCTTCAATACTGGGCCGATAAAGTGCGTTCAGAGCATTGCTGCGAACCGTCCAACTCGGTAGAAGCCAATCAAGATGAAGCGCTTCGAGAAATTCAAAGGTACTCAAAGATAGGGGCGCTAATTTTTACAGATGCATTTCATAGCGCACTACACGAGGCAAACTCTGCAATTAACCAAGTCATCTTCGCAGTTAATGAAGAAAGTCTAGGCGACCGAAACGACGAAAGAGAAATGGGCGAATGGCGTTTTCATGAAGCAATAGAAATAAGAAAAATTATTGATGAGTATCTTCCAAAGATGATTGCCATAGCAAAAAATGAATTGCCAAAAACCACCTAACACTACAGTAGAGTGAGGCGATGCACCACTTCACTTTCAGAATGATCCAAGGACGCGCCATGGCGCGTCCTTGTGGTTTTCGGTATCCGGTTTCCCCCGCCGTTATGAGGAGGCGAGTAGCGCAGGGGCAAGCGGATCAAGAGCCGTGCATGTCTGAGCCCGCAGGGCGAGTTTGCGCGGCTCCCGTTTGAACCGAGCAACGCAGCGTACCGGCGCAGCCGGGCGACGAATCCGGCTCGCCTTTTCTTTGGTGACTTTCTTTTGGCGAAGCAAAAGAAAGTTACTGCGCAGTCGGGCGCACATCCCGACACGCCGGCCCTGCCAAGGGCACCCAAGAAACCAAACTGCTATAAATTCAATAGCTACCCGCGCATGAACGACAAGGCCTAAAGCCCCATTTCATTCATAAACAATCAAGGCCTTCCCCTGATCCGCCTGCGCCATCCACCCCGCCAGCGCCGCATCGGTGGGAAAGAACTTGGCATCCTCCCCCAGCTGCAGTTCCGCCGCGGCAGCAACACCCGGCCCCTGGCGCCGCAGTGACAAACGAACACCGAGGCCGCGCAGCAGTTCGCCCTGCTCCGTCATCTCGCGCCGCGGCGGGAAGTCGGCCACCAGGCGCTGGATGTCGGGCGCGCGGCCGTTGACCGCCACGCGCAGGTACTTGCCGAAGCGGCAGCGCGCCGCCGCCAGGTCCCACACCTGGTTGACGGTGAGCTGCAGGCCGCCGGAGAAGCGGTCCGGCTGCACCTTGCCCATGACGATGACGAGTTCGTCTTCCTTGAACAGGTGCTTGTTGGCGTTCATCAGCGCCTCGTCGACGCGGGCGTCGATCACGGCGCTCTTGTCGTCGAGCTTGAACAGGCCGAGCTTGCCGCGCTGGCCGTTGATGACGCGGAAATCTGAAATGATGCCGGCCAGCAGTTGCGGCTCACGCGTGTCGATCAGATCGTCCAGCGAACGCTTGACGAAACGGCGCACTTCCAGCGTCACCTCGTCGAACAGATGGCCCGAGAGGTAGAAACCGACCGCGGTCTTCTCGTTGGTCAGCCGTTCCTTCACGCCCCAGGGCATGGCCTCCACCAGTTCGGGCTCCTGTGTGCTGGAGCCGTGGCTGTCGTCGCCCATCATGTCGAACAAGCCGCCCTGGTTGGCATTGGCGGCGGTGGCGTTGGCGAAGTCGAAGGCGCGGTCGATCGAGGCGATGAGCGAGGCGCGGTTGAGCTGCAGCGCGTCGAAGGCGCCGGCCTTGATCAGCGCTTCGATGGTGCGCTTGTTCAGGCGCGAGCGATCGACCCGCACGCAGAAGTCGTACAGGCTGGTGAAGGGGCCGCCCTCTTCGCGGGCTTTCACGATGGCCTCGATGGCCTGCTGGCCGGTACCCTTGACGGCGCCCAGGCCATAGCGGATGACGGTGTCGGAGATCGGCTCGAAACGGTAGTTGCCGCGGTTCACGTCCGGCGGCTCGAAAGTCATGCCCATCTTGAGCGCGTCCTCGAACAGCACCTTCAGCTTGTCGGTGTCGTCCATTTCCACCGTCATGTTGGCGCAGAAGAACTCGGCCGTGTAGTGCACCTTGAGCCAGCCGGTGTGATAGGCCAGGAGCGAGTAGGCGGCGGCGTGCGACTTGTTGAAGCCGTAGCCGGCGAACTTCTCCATCAAGTCGAAGATCTCGTCCGCCTTCTGCTCGCTGATGTTGTTCTTGGCCGCGCCGTCGCGGAAGATCTGGCGATGCCGGGCCATCTCGTCGGCGTCCTTCTTGCCCATGGCACGGCGCAGCATGTCGGCGCCGCCAAGCGTGTAGCCACCCAGGATCTGCGCGGTCTGCATCACCTGCTCCTGGTAGACCATGATGCCGTAGGTCTCGGAGAGCATCTCGGCCACCATCGGGTGCGGGTACTCAACTTCTTCTCGCCCATGTTTACGTGCCACGAAACTTGGGATCAGGTCCATCGGGCCCGGACGGTACAGGGCGTTCAGCGCAATCAGGTCTTCCAGCCGCGTGGGCTTGGCGTCGCGCAGCATGCCCTGCATGCCGCGGCTTTCAAACTGGAACACGGCCTCGGTCTTGCCTTCCTGGAACAGCCGGTAGGTCGCCTTGTCGTCCAGCGGGATGTTCTCGAAGGCGAAGTTCTCCTGCCCCTTGTGGCGCGCCATGATGAACTCGCGCGCGATCTCCAGGATGGTCAGCGTGGCCAGGCCCAGGAAGTCGAACTTCACCAGGCCCACCGCCTCCACGTCGTTCTTGTCGTACTGGCTCACGGCCGAGTCGCTGCCGGGCTGCTGGTAGAGCGGGCAGAAGTCGGTCAACTTGCCCGGCGCGATCAGCACGCCGCCGGCGTGCATGCCGACGTTGCGTGTCAGCCCTTCGAGCTTTTGCGCCAGCGCGATCAGGGTCTTGACCTCGTCTTCCTTCTCCAGCCGCTCGGCCAGGACCGGTTCGGCCTCGATGGCACCGGCAATCGTGATCTGCTGGCCTGGCTTGTTGGGAATCAGCTTGCTGATGCCGTCGCAGAAGGTGTAGCTCATGTCGAGCACGCGGCCGACGTCGCGGATGGCGGCGCGCGCCGCCATGGTGCCGTAGGTGGCAATCTGGCTCACCGCGTCCTTGCCGTACTTGTCCTTCACGTAGTCGATCACGCGGTCGCGGTTGGCCTGGCAGAAGTCGATGTCGAAGTCAGGCATCGAGACGCGTTCCGGGTTCAGGAAACGCTCGAACAGCAGGTTGTACTGCAGCGGGTCGAGGTCGGTGATCTTCAGCGCATAGGCCACCAGCGAGCCGGCACCGGAGCCGCGGCCCGGCCCGACCGGGCAGCCGTGGGTCTTGGCCCACTGGATGAAGTCGCCCACGATCAGGAAGTAGCCCGGGAACCCCATCTTCAGGATGGTGCCGATCTCGAACTCCAGCCGCTCCAGGTAGCGCGGGCGCTGGGCGTCGCGCACGGCGGCGTCGGGGTACAGGTGCGCCAGCCGCTCCTCCAGCCCTTCGAGCGAAACCTTGCGGAAATACTCCTCGATGCTCAGGCCGCCGGGGATCGGGAAGTTGGGCAGCTGTGGCTTGCCCAGCACCAAGGTGAGGTTGCAGCGCTTGGCGATTTCCAGCGTGTTGGCCACGGCGCTGGGCAGGTCCGCGAACAGCGCCTCCATCTGCGCCGCGCGCTTGAAATACTGCTCGCGCGTGAACTTGCGCACGCGGCGCGGGTTGCCGAGGATCTCGCCTTCGGAAATGCAGACGCGGGCCTCGTGCGCCTCATAATCGTCTTCGGCCGCGAACTGCACCGGGTGCGTGGCCACCACCGGCAGCTTCATGGTGGCCGCCAGCTGCACGGCCGCGGCCACATGGGGTTCGTCGTCGGGACGGCCGGCGCGTTGCAGCTCCAGGTAGAAGCGGTGCGGGAAGATGGAGCCCAGCTGCAGCGCCAGCTCGTGCGCGCGCGCCGTGTCGCCCTGCACCAGCGCCTGCCCCACCACACCGGCCTGCGCACCCGACAGCGCGATCAGGCCTTCGCTCAATTCCTTCAGCCAGTCGAGCTTGACCACCGCCTGCGCCTTGACCACGTTCTGCGTCCAGGCGCGCGCCAGGATTTCGGACAGGTTCAGGTAACCCTGCTTGTTCTGCACCAGCAGCAGCATGCGGGAGGTCGCCGTCGGGTCCAGCCCCAGCCCTTCGAGCAGGATCTCCACGCCGATGATCGGCTTGAGCCCCTTGCTCCGTCCCCCCTTGTAGAACTTGATGGCGCCGAACAGGTTGTTCAGGTCGGTGATCGCCAGCGCCGGCTGGCCATCGGCCACCGCGGCCTTGATGATGTCGTCGATGCGGTTGGTGCCGTCGACGACGGAAAACTCGGTATGGAGACGCAGGTGGGCAAACATGGTGTCATTGTAGGAAACCGGCTTTTCCTGGCTGCCTGATTTTCAGGCAATTCGAACAATTTATTTCTTTTTCCAGCGTGGTTTATTTCCCCCCACTCACTCCCCCCACCCCTCTCCCGCCCCGCCGGGCGGAAGAGGGGAGCCTCATTTGGTTACTTTGCGTCGATCAGACTTCTACGGCTCCACCGTCTCCATGACGTTTGTGCACACCGTTGTGGTCTTGCCGCCGTAGAAGCCTGATCGGAGAGCAGAAACCAAATGAGGCTCCCCCTTTCCGCCCCGGCGGGGGTGCTAAGCAACGGCGCTGCCGTTGCGCACCTATGGTGGGCACAACGCCCCGCACGCGCAGAGCGCGTGCTCAGGGGGTGGGGGGATAGGGGGGGGAAAGCCCCAACAGGAAAAAGCACAAACCCTTGAGAAAAGTAAAAAGAACATGTCTTTTAAAATCAGGCAGTGAACGCCATCCTCAACATTTCCGCCTATAAATTCGTCCCGCTGCCCGATGCAGCCCAATTGCGTGAGCAGCTGCTGGAGCGCGCGCAGGCCCTGGGCCTCAAAGGCACGGTGCTGCTGGCCGAGGAAGGCATCAACCTGTTTCTGGCCGGCCCGGGCGAGGCGGTGCGCAGCTTTGTGGCGCAACTGCACGCCGATGCGCGTTTTGCCGACATCGTGCCGAAGGAAAGCTGGTCGGCGCACCAGCCTTTCAAGAAGATGCTGGTCAAGGTCAAGCCTGAGATCATCCGCATGAACCACCCCGCCATCCGCCCGGCCGAAGGCCGCGCGCCGGCGGTGCCGGCGGCCACCGTGAAGCGCTGGCTCGACCAGGGCCATGACGACGAAGGCCGCCCGGTGGTGACGCTGGACACGCGCAACGACTTCGAAGTCGACCAGGGCACCTTTGACAACGCCATCGACTGGCGCATCAGCAAGTTCTCCGAATTCCCGCAGGCGGTGCTGGACCACCAGGCCGAACTGCAGGGCAAGACGGTGGTGAGTTTCTGCACCGGCGGCATCCGCTGCGAGAAAGCCGCCATCTTCATGCGCGAAGCCGGGTTGGACCACGTCTACCAGCTCGAAGGCGGCATCCTCAAGTACTTCGAGGAAACCGGCAGCGCGCACTACCACGGCAACTGCTTCGTGTTCGACGAACGCAGGGGTGTGGGCGCCGATCTGGCGGCGCTGCAGCGCTGATCCACCCGCGCCCACCTGCCAGTTGGTGGCATCTCCCTCATTTTCACACCCCAACGGAGGCTGGGCAACCGCGCCTGGGCAGCTAAATTTCATGATTACCCTCAAGCTGCGGCCAAATCGGTCGATTTCAGGTAGAGATAAGCATAAATATCAATCCTCTGATCTCGGAGATTTCAAGCATGACCCGTTTTTTCGGCCCTGCAACGGCCCTGATGGCCAAATTGCGTTTCAGCCTCAAATTTGCCCTGTCCGGCCTGGTGGCCTTGTCCCTGCTGCTCTACATGGGCGTGTCAGAGCTGGCCTCGCAGCAAAAACGCGTCAGCATGATCGCCTCGGAGCGAGCCGCCGTCGACCTGATGGCCCACTTGGTGGAGTGGAACAAGGTGCTGATCGAAAGCCGGCGCATCACCATCACCGCCGCACCGGGCGATGAGGGTGTGCGCCAGCGCTTCAAGCAGAACGCCAGCGCCGTCGAAGCGGTGCTCAAGCGCATCGAGGAAGGCGTCCAGGCGGCCTCCCCCTGGTTCGACATGACAAAGGAAATCAAGGGCCTGCGCGACGGCTGGAATGAGTTGCAGAAGAAGGTTGAAGCCCTGCCGCTGGACGCCGATTTCCCGCAAAAAGCCTTTGCCGCCCATGCGCCGGAATACGGCCGCCTGTACGCCTTCATGCGCGACATGGGCAACAAGTCGCGCATGGCGCTGGACCCGGATCTGGACCTGTTCTACCTCGGCTACCCGCTGGCCAACAACACGCCCAGCACGGCGGGCATTGCGGTGCGCATGGCGGCCTATGCCACGCTCAACGTCTCGCGTACCGAAATCAAGCCCAATGACAAGGTGTTCTACGAAGTGACCGAGGCGCGCCTGAGCGACACCTTCGGCACCGTCCAGAACATGCTGTCGCAGGCCATGAAGGCCAATCCGGATGTCGAAAGCAAGCTGAGCAAGAACTTCACCGATCTGAAGAACAGCTCCAAGGAGTTCATCGCCTTCACCCGCAAGAATTTCACCACGCAGGACAGCGTCACGATCACCCAGCAGCAGGTCGGCCAGGCGGCCCAGCCCACCATTGATGCCGCCTGGGCGCTGGTGGAGCAGAACCGCAAGGTGATGGACGAACTGCTGGTCGAGCGCGCCAGTGCCGCGGCCACCCGGCGCAATGTGCTGGGCATCGTGCTGGGCGTCGGCGTGCTGCTCTCCATCTACCTCTACATGGGCATGTACCTCGGCATCTCGGGGGCCATGCAGGTGGCCAAGCAGGCCGGCCGCGCCATTGCCGCTGGTGAACTCGGCACCGTACCGGAGCCGACCACACGCGACGAATTCGCCGATCTGATGCAGGACCTGCGCCAGGCCGACCGTTCGCTCATGGGCATCATCGGCAACGTCAAGCACGCGGCTGAATCGATCGCCACGGCCTCGACCGAGATCGCCCAGGGCAATGCCGATCTGAGCGCGCGCACCGAGACCCAGGCCGGCTCGCTGGAACAAACGGCATCCGCCATGGCCAGCCTGACTCACACCGTGCAACACAGCGCCGACAACGCACGCCAGGCGTCGCAACTGGCGGCCAGCGCATCCGACGTGGCTGCACGCGGCGGCCATGCGGTGGGCGAAGTGGTCAACACCATGGCCGGCATCCAGCAGGCCTCGCAGAAGATCAACGACATCATCAGCGTGATCGACGGCATCGCCTTCCAGACCAACATCCTGGCCCTCAATGCCGCCGTGGAAGCGGCGCGTGCCGGCGAACAGGGCCGCGGCTTTGCCGTGGTGGCGGGTGAAGTGCGCAGTCTGGCTGGCCGCAGCGCAGAAGCAGCCAAGGAAATCAAGACCCTGATCTCCGACAGCGTGGCCCAGGTCGACACTGGCTCACGTCTGGTGGGCGACGCCGGCAGCACCATGGACGAGATCGTGGCTCAGGTGAAGCGTGTGACCGACCTGATCGGCGAGATCAGCGCCGCCACCGTGGAGCAGGCCTCGGGCATTGCCAAGGTCAATGACTCCATCACCGGGCTGGACCAGATGACGCAGCAGAACTCGGCGCTGGTGGAAGAATCCGCCGCCGCGGCTTCCAGCATGCGCGATCAGGCCGGCCGTCTCAATGAGATGGTCAGCGTCTTCCAGCTGAAATCCTGAACCTCGGCCAGAGGCACGCCATGTGCCTCAGCGCTCAGGGCAGGAAGCGCGTCTCGGGCAGCGGGATGAACTCGGTTTCGCCCGCCACCTGCCCGATGCGCTGCGCCTGCCAGTCGTCTGCCGCCTGGGCGATGCGTTCCTTGCGACTGGAGACGAAGTTCCACCACATGTGGCGCGGCCCGTCGAGCGGCGCACCGCCGACCACCACCAGGCGCGTGGCCTCATGGGCCGACAGACGCACGGCCTGCGCGCCCAGCACCGCCATCTGCTGCTGCGGCACCGGCTGGTCGTCGATCAGCAGCGCACCCTGCACCGCGTAGAGCGCCATTTCCGGCGCCAGCGGCGGCAGCTTGAGCCGACCACCCGCCGGCAGTTGCACATCGAGGTAAAGCGTGGGCATGAGCGTACTCACCGGCGAGCGCTGGCCGAAAGCCTCGCCCACCAGCACGCGCACCGTCGCATCACCCTGCTGCAGTTCGGGAATGGCCTCGGCCGGCGTGTGTTCGAAAGACGGCGCCACCTCCTCGGCTTCGCGCGGCAAGGCCACCCACAGCTGCAAGCCGTGGTTGACATAGGACGTGTCGCGCAGCGACTCGGGGCGCCGTTCTGAATGCACGATGCCGCGCCCGGCCGTCATCCAGTTGATGGCGCCGGGTTCGATCAGCTGCAGCGAGCCGATGCTGTCACGGTGCAGCATGGCACCTTCGAACAGGTAGGTGACGGTGGCCAGGCCGATGTGCGGGTGCGGCCGCACGTCGTGGTTGACGCCCGGTGCTTCGAGCACCGGACCGAAGTGGTCGAAGAAGATGAAGGGCCCGACCGAGCGGCGGGCCACCGTCGGCAGCAGGCGCCGCACCAGGAAACCGCCACCCAGGTCCTTCTGGTGGCCCGCAAGCATTTGCAGTGACGGATTCATGGCAACGGCCCTCCTGGCGTCGGACTGTATCAGCCGCGGAACTTGGCGGCGACCGCGGCCACGCGCTGGCCGAACTGCTTGGCGGTTTCCAGATCGCCCGGCAGCATCTCGGCAACGGACGCGTCCGACGGCGTGGTGGCCATGGCGCCGCTGGACGAACCAATGTAGTTCACGTCGTTGCGCTGAGCGGCCTTGGCGTTGCTCGGCATCATGCCGGTACCGACCCAGATGCCGCTGTGCTGCATGGCCAGGGTGAACAGGTAGTGCAGCGTGGACAGCTTGTCGCCGTTCATGGTGGCGCTGTTGGTGAAACCGGCCATCACCTTGTCTTTCCAGACCTGGCTGTACCAGGGCTTGCTGGAGGCGTCGGCAAACTTCTTGAACTGCCAGCTCACGGTGCCCATGTAGGTCGGGCTGCCCATGATGATGGCATCAGCGGCGGCCAGCGTGTCCCAGCCACCCTCGGGCAGGTTGCCCTCGGCATCGATGGCGACCAGTTCGGCGCCGGCACCTTCGGCCACGGCTTGCGCCATGCGCTGGGTGTGACCATAACCCGAATGAAAAACAACGGCGACTTTTGTCATGACATAACTCCAGTTGAAAAATAGTGGATGAAAAACCTGGGAAAAACCAGCCCCACCCCGGCCAACGCCGGGGTTTCTCACATGTCAGAAAAGGGCTTGGGGAACTGTCGGCTCAGGCCTGGCGCTTGGCGTCCAGACTCCAGGCACCGGCACCGTGCGCGGCCAGCACGAACAGACCGCCGACCACACCGATGTTCTTGAAGAACAGCAGTTGCTGCACAAAGGCCTGCTCCGCCGGCACACCCCAGTAGGCGTGGAAGAAGAAACTGGCCACCAGGGTGAACAGCGCCAGGACGAGCGCCACCAGACGCGTGCCGAAACCGGCCACCAGCGCCAGGCCGCCGCCGACTTCCACCAGGATGGCGACCGCGGCGGCCACCGTGGGCAGCGGCAGGCCGGCCGATGAGATGTAGCCCACGGTGCCGGCAAAGCCGGTGATCTTGCTCATGCCGGCGGGCATGAACAAGGCAGCCAGCAGCAGGCGGCCGGCCAGGGACAGGGGGTTCTGCAGCTTGTTGAACATGATGGATTCCTTCGTAAGTGAACCAATGAAAAAAATCAGGCGCTGAGATCGAACACCAGCACTTCGGCATCCTTGCCGGCCTTCAGTTCGAGCCGGCTCTCGTCGGTCAGCATGGCGGCGTCGCCGCCGCTCAGACGCTGGCCGTTGACGTCCAGTTCACCGCGCACCAGGTGCACATAACTTTTGCGCGAGGGCACCAAGGGCAGCACTGCCGTCTCCTGGCCGTCGAACAGGCCGGCGTACAGCCGCGCATCGGCGTGGATCGTGACCGAACCCTGCGCGCCGTCCGGCGAGGCCACCAGGCGCAGGGCACCGCGCTTCTCGGGCGTGGCAAAGGTCTTCTGCTCGTAGCTGGCCGGGATGCCGGTCACGTTCGGCTCGATCCAGATCTGGAAGAAATGGGTGGTGTCCTTCGGGGCGTGGTTGAACTCGCTGTGCAGCACGCCGTTGCCGGCGCTCATGCGCTGCACGTCGCCCGGCGGGATGGCGCGGCCGTTGCCCATGTTGTCCTTGTGCGCCAGCTCGCCCGACAGCACGTAGCTGATGATTTCCATGTCGCGGTGGCCGTGGGTGCCGAAGCCGGTGCCGGGGGCGATGCGGTCTTCGTTGATGACACGCAGGTTGCCCCAGCCCATGAATTGCGAGTCGTAGTAACCGGCAAAGGAAAAACTGTGGAAGGACTTGAGCCAGCCGTGGTCGGCATAACCGCGGTCCTGTGATTTGCGAAGGGTCAGCATGGCGAGTACTCCTTGGGGTTGGCAGATGTCTGTCTGCGATGGAATGAACTTTAGGCTTCGCCGGCAATTTTGCGATGCATGTCGTTTGATGGCATGATTCAAATTATTTGAATTGAAAGCACACCACCATGCAAACTGCCCGTGATGTCCTGACGCCGGATGCGCTCGCCATGCTGCAGGCGATCGAGAGCGCCGGCAGCTTTGCCGCCGCCGCGCGCGAGCTCGGCGTGGTGCCCAGTGCCCTGACCTACCGCGTGCGCCAGATCGAGGACGCGCTCGATGTGCTGCTGTACGACCGCAGTTCGCGCCAGGCCAAGCTCACCGCGGCCGGCACCGAATTGCTGCGCGAAGGCAACCGCCTGCTGGGCGAGATCGACGCCGTGGCCAACCGCGTCAAGCGTGTGGCCACCGGCTGGGAGTCGCAGCTCACCCTGGCGGTGGACAGCGTCATCTCCAAGTCCACCGTGATGGAGCTGTGCGAGAGCTTCTTCACGCTCGGTGCCCCGACGCGCCTGAAGCTGCGCGAGGAAACGCTGTCGGGCACGCTGGAGGCACTCACCGCCGGCCAGGCCGACCTGGCCATCGGCGTGGCACTGGAGCCCACCACCAGCGCCGGCATCCACGGCAAACCGCTGGGCTTGATGAGTTTCGTCTACGCCGTGGCGCCGCACCACCCGCTGGCGGCAGCCCCCGAACCCCTGACCGACGAACTGCTGCTGAACCACCGCGCGGTAGCGGTGGCCGACTCGGTGCAACGTGGCAATGGACTGACCTTCGGCCTGCTGGGCGGACAGGACGTCTTCACCGTGGCCAACATGCAGGCCAAGCTCGATGCCCAGCTGCGCGGCCTGGGCGGCGGCTTCCTGCCGGCCTGCATGATCCGCAGCTACATCGAGACCGGCCGCCTGGTGGTGAAGAAAACCGAACGGCCGCAGCGCGTGGTGCGCATCAGCTATGCCTGGCGCGGCGCCACAGCGCGGGGGCAGGGCCGTGCGCTGCAGTGGTGGCTCAAGCAGCTGGAAAGTCCCGCCACCCGCGCCGCGCTGCTGGAGCAGCACCGGGGCGTGTAAAGTGCAAGCCGGAACACACCACTGCAGGAGATCCCATCCATGAGCACATCGCAACACTTCGCCGTCATCGGCGCCGGCATGGCAGGCGTGGCATGTGCCCGCACCCTGGTGCAGGCCGGCCACCGGGTGACGCTGTTCGAGAAAAGCCGTGGTCCGGGCGGCCGCATGGCCACGCGCAGCACCGAGTTCGGCAGTTTCGACCATGGCACCCAGTACTTCACGGTGCGTGATGCGCGCTTTGCCAAGGCGCTGGAAACCGTGCCCGGTCTGTGCCGGCCCTGGAGCGCGAATGCCGTGCGCGTGCTCGACCCCTTCGGCCGCGTGGTCGCCGCCGCCCTGCCCACACACGAATCGCACTGGGTGCCGGTGCCGGGCATGAATGCCCTGGTGAAACGCTGGGCCCAGCCGCTGCTCGATACCGGCCGGGTGGAACTGGAAACCCGCGTCATGCGCATCGAGCGCGACGCACTCGATGCCAGGCGCTGGCAGCTGCAGACCGAAGGTGCCAACGATGCGCGCCAAGTCTATTCCGGCTTCGATGCCGTGCTGCTGGCCATCCCCGCAGCCCAGGCGCATGAGCTGCTGAAGAACTCGAAGCAGGCCAAGGAGCTGGTTCAACGCATCGACAAGGTCGAGGTGGCACCGTGCTGGACGCTACTGGCCGCCTTTCCGCAGGCCATGCAACCCGGCATGTCGTCGCTCGGGCCGCAATGGAATGCCGCGCGCAGCACACACCACCGCATCGCCTGGGTGGCACGCGAATCGAGCAAGCCCAAGCGCGAGGCACTGGAGCGCTGGACCGTGCAGGCCAGCCCGGCCTGGTCGCAGGAGCACCTGGAGGACAACCCGCTGCGCGTGCAGGACAAGCTGCTCAAGGCCTTTGCCGAAGTCACCGGCATCCGTGCTGAACCCACGTTTGCCACCGTGCACCGCTGGCATTACGCCCAGACCACCAAGCCGCTGGGCAGCAGCCATCTGTGGGATGCCAAGGCCAACATCGGCGTCTGCGGCGACTGGTGCCTGGGCCACCGGGTGGAAGATGCCTTTCTCTCCGGACTGGAACTGGCGTTGAAAGTGGCTTGACGGATCAAAATTTGTACGTCGGACGATTCGCCCCCTCGCCCACCGGCCCCTTGCATGCCGGCTCGCTGGTGGCAGCCCTGGCCAGCTGGCTCGATGCCCGTGCCCATGACGGGCGCTGGCTGGTGCGGATCGAAGATGTGGACCTGCCGCGCTGCGTGCCGGGGGCTGACCGCATCATCCTGCAACAACTGGCCGATTGCGGCCTGCTGCCGGATGCGCCACCGCTGTACCAGTCGCAGCGCAGCGCGCTGTACCAGCAGGCGCTCGACGAGCTGGTAGCGCGCGGTCTGGCCTACCCCTGCGCCTGCACGCGGCGCGACATCGAACTCGAACTGGAACGCCTCGGGCGCCCCAAGACCCGCCACGGCGAACTGGTCTACCCCGGCACCTGCCGACCCGAACATGGCGGCCTGCAGGGCCGAACGGCACGCGCCTGGCGCCTGCGCACCGACCTCCTGGCGCAGGATTTGA
This sequence comes from Curvibacter sp. GWA2_64_110, assembly GCA_001797315.1. Lineage (GTDB taxonomy): Bacteria > Pseudomonadota > Gammaproteobacteria > Burkholderiales > Burkholderiaceae_C > Hylemonella. The sequence goes on along the minus strand of MGPC01000031.1, from coordinate 27,432 downwards.
CATCAAATCAGGCCACAGCCCATATAAACATTGCGCCATCAGCTATCAAATCAGGAGCAAATCAAGGCACGCCACAGCACCTCCACTGGTTTGACCGTCGTCTGGGACCGCAGGCGCAGGATGTGGCTGCCGAGGTCGGTGACTTCGTGCTCAAGCGCGCCGACGGCCTCTTTGCCTACCAGCTGGCGGTGGTGGTGGACGACGGCGCGCAAGGCATCACCCGCATCGTGCGCGGCGAAGACCTGGCCGACAACACGGCGCGCCAGATCCTGCTGCAGCGCGCGTTGGGACTGTCCACGCCGGTCTACCTGCACACGCCGCTGGTGCTCGGCCCCAACGGCGAAAAGCTGAGCAAACAGAACGGCGCCCAGGCGCTGGACACACGCGAGCCGCTGGCCGCACTCAACGCCGCCGCCGCGGTGCTCGGCCTGCAGGTGCAGGCCACCAGCGTGGCCGACTGGCTGGCGGCTGCCACGGCGCAATGGGCTGTGGCCTGGCGCCGCGAGCGCCACCCGAGGGGCGGCCGGTAAAATCGGGGCGTGACTGACACGACCCCCACTCCCCTGCCCCACGATTCAACGGCCCCTGTTGAGGCCGCGCCCAAAGACCGGCGCCGCCTGCCGCCGCCCGGCGTGGAATTCCCCAAGACCATCAAGAGCTTCGTCAAGCGTGCCGGCCGCACCACCACCGGCCAGGCCAAGGCTTTCGAGGAATTCGGCCCGCGCTTCGTTCTGCCCTACACGCCAAGCGCTATCGATTTCGCAGCGGCTTTCGCAGATTCCACGGGCCCTGCAGGCCAAAAAGACCCTCAAGACCGGCCCGTGATCCTGGAGATCGGCTTCGGCATGGGTGATGCCACGGCGCACATCGCGGCGCTGATGCCGGAAAAGAACTTCCTCTGCTGCGAAGTGCACGAGCCCGGCGTGGGCGCCCTGCTCAAGCGCATCGGCGAGCAGGGCCTGAGCAATATCCGCATCCTGCAGCACGACGCGGTGGAAGTCATCGACCACATGCTGCCGCTGCAAAGCCTGGACGGCATCCACATCTTCTTCCCCGACCCCTGGCACAAGACCAAGCACCACAAGCGCCGCCTGATCCAGCCGCTGCTAGTGGCCAAGCTGGCCGCGCGCCTGAAACCCGGCGGCTACCTGCACTGCGCCACCGACTGGGAACCCTACGCCCAGCAGATGCTGGAAGTGCTGCAGGCCGAGCCGCTCTTGAAAAACAGCGCCGACGGCTACGCGCCCAAACCCGACTACCGGCCGCTGACCAAGTTCGAGAAGCGCGGCCTGCGCCTGGGCCACGGCGTGTGGGACCTGGTTTTTAAACGCGTCTGATACGCGCCTGACACGCGGGATCGCTCGCACCAGCGCAGCACTTGCACCATGAGCCGCCCGCCACACCTGCACAAGCCCCCCATGCTGGAGGGCGTGAGCGCCAGTTGCGTTGCGTTGCCGGCCGGGCCCTGGCCGCTCCTGGTGGACTTTCTGGCACAGCGCCTGCCCGCCGTGTCGCAGGCCCAGTGGCTGCAGCGCATGGCCCAGGGCCGCGTGCTCGACGAGCACGGCCGGCCACTGCCACCCGAAACGCCTTTTGAGCCGCAGACGCGCGTCTACTACTACCGTGAGCTGAGCGCCGAGCCGGTGATTCCGTTCGAAGCGTCCGTGCTCTACCAAGACGAACATCTGCTGGTGGCCGACAAGCCGCACTTCCTGCCGGTCACCCCCACCGGCCGCTTCGTGCAGCAGACGCTGCTGGTGCGGCTCAAGCGCCAGCTCGGCATCGAACACTTAAGCCCGATCCATCGCATCGACCGCGAGACTGCCGGCCTGGTGCTGTTCAGCGTGCGCCCGCAGGACCGCGGCGCCTACCAGGCGCTGTTTCGCGACAAGGTGGTGGAGAAGAGCTACGAAGCGCTTGCGCCGCTGCGCCCCGACCTGCCCCTGCCCCAGGTGCACATGAGCCGAATCGAGCCCGACGAACAGTTCTTCCGCCAGCGTGAAGTGCCAGGCGAACCCAACAGCGAGACGCACATCGCATTACTGGAAGCCCGTGGCGACTTGGCGCGCTATCGCCTCTCGCCCGTGACCGGCCGCACCCATCAGTTGCGCGTGCACATGCATGCGCTGGGTCGCCCCATCGTCGGTGACCTGTTCTATCCCGAGGTGGTACACGGCCCCGGCCACACCGACGAAGATTACAGCCGCCCGTTGCAGCTGCTGGCGCGCAGCATCGCCTTCACCGATCCGGTGACCGGCCAGCCGCGGCACTTCGAAAGCCGACGCCAGCTCAACTGGGCTTGAGCAGCGTCACCCAGGCAACACAGGTGCCGAAACAGCCACGAAAAAACGCTACGCTATGGCCCACAAATTCAGGAGTTCCCCATGAGCCGCGATGTCCTTGTTGCCGGTGTCGGCATGATCCCCTTCACCAAACCGGGCGCCAACCTGCCCTACCCGCAAATGGCCGCGCAGGCTACGCAGGCCGCGTTGACAGATGCCGGCATCGGTTACGAGCACATGCAGCAGGCCTACGTAGGCTACGTCTACGGCGATTCCACCGCTGGCCAGCGCGCACTGTACGAAGTGGGCATGACGGGCATCCCGGTGGTCAACGTCAACAACAACTGCTCCACCGGCTCCACCGCGCTGTTCCTGGCCCGGCAGGCGGTGGCCAGCGGCGCAGCCGACTGCGTCTTGGCACTGGGCTTCGAGCACATGAGCCCGGGCGCACTGGGTGCGGTCTTCAAGGACCGGCCTTCGCCCTTCGACCGTTTTGACGAAGCCACCGACGTGCTGGTCGGCCATGGCGAGATTCCACTGGCACTGCGCTACTTTGGCGGCGCCGGTCTGGCCCACATGCAGCAGTACGGCACCAGGCTGGAAACTTTTGCCGCCATCCGCGCCAAGGCCAGCCGCCATGCAGCCAACAACCCGCTGGCGCTGTTCCGCAAGGAAGTCAGCACCGAAGAGGTGATGGCCTCGCCCATGCTGTGGGACGGCGTGCTGACGCGCCTGATGGCCTGCCCGCCCACCTGCGGCGCGGCCGCGGCCGTGATCTGCTCGGACGCCTTCGCGCAACAGCACGGTCTGAACCGCTCGGTGCGCATCAAGGCGCAGGCCATGACGACCGACAAACCCGTCACCTTCGAAGCGCAGGACATGCGCGAGGTGGTGGGTTTCTCCATGGCGCGCGATGCCGCGCAGCAGGTCTATGCGCAGGCCGGCATCGGCCCGCAGGACGTGGACGTGGTGGAGCTGCACGACTGCTTCGCCCAGAACGAACTCATCACTTACGAGGCACTGGGCCTGTGCCCGCTGGGCGGTGCAGAAAAGTTTGTGCTCGATGGCGACAACACCTACGGCGGCCAGGTCGTCACCAACCCGTCCGGCGGCCTGCTGAGCAAAGGCCACCCGCTGGGCGCCACCGGGCTGGCGCAGTGCACCGAGCTGGTTCAGCAACTGCGCGGCCAGGCCGGCGCGCGCCAGGTAAGCGATGCGCGACTGGCGCTGCAGCACAACCTGGGCCTGGGCGGCGCTTGCGTCGTCACCCTGTACGAACGCGTCTGAAGGAATCCCCATGCTGCCGCAGCTTTACCGCCACCAGTGGATGGATGCCGACATCGAGGCCTTCCGCGACCAGCTGCGCCGCTACATCAACGCCGAACTGCTGCCGCACCTTTCGGAATGGCGCAAGCAAGGCTACATTCCGCGCGAGGTGTGGCGCCCGTTCGGCGAAATGGGCTTTCTGCTGCCCGAACTGCCCGAGGCCTATGGCGGCGCCGGTGCCAGCCTGGCCTACCAGCTGGTAGTGGCCGATGAGCTGGCGCGTGTCGAGATTCCCGGGACGGTGGCGGTGCACACCATTGCCGCGCACTACATCCTGGACTACGGCACCGAAGAACAGAAGCAGCGCTGGCTGACCCGGCTTGCCAGCGGCGAGCTGATTGCCGGCATCGCCATGACCGAACCCGGCGCCGGCTCCGACCTCAAGGCGGTGCACACGCGCGCGCGCCGCGAGGGTGACGACTACGTGATCGACGGCAGCAAGGTTTTCATCACCAACGGCTATACCGCCAACCTGCTGGTGGTGGTGGTGCGCACCGGCGAGGCCGGCGCCAAGGGCGTCTCGCTCGTCGTGCTGGAGACTGAAAACCTGCCGGGCTTTCGCGTCAACATCCTGGAGAAGATCGGCCTGCACGCCTCCGACACCTGCGAGCTGTTCTTCGACGGCGTACGCGCCCCGGTGGCCAACCTGCTGGGCGGCGTGGAAGGCCAGGGTTTTGCCCACCTGATGAGCCAGCTGCCCTTCGAACGCATGCTGCTGGCCGTGGCGGCGGCGGCCGTCATCGAACGCGCGGTGGAGCTGACAGTGGACTACACCCAGCAGCGCAAGGCCTTCGGCCAGCGCGTGGTGGACTTCCAGAACACCCGCTTCAAGCTGGCCGAGTGCGCCACGCTGGCGCACGTGGTGCGCAGCTTCGTCAACGACTGCACCCAGCGCCTGCTCGACGGCACGCTGGACGTGGAGGCCGCCTACATGGCCAAGTGGTGGACCACCGAGCAGCAGTGCAAGGTGACCGACGAATGCCTGCAGCTGTTCGGCGGCTACGGCTACATGGCCGAATACCCGATTGCCCGTCTCTATGCCGATGCGCGCGTGCAGAAGATCTACGGCGGCACCAACGAGATCATGAAGGACCTGATCGCGCGCAAGGTGTGCGGATAAGGTCGCTCAAAGCCGGCGATCCGGCCGCCTGAGAGCCGCATAATGGGAGCCGCCCCGGGAAGCCGGGGGGTTATCCGGTCGAACACATCAGGGGGCTTTAGCTGGCGCTGCACCGCAGGCCAGGATCCGAAGGAAGTGGGCCGCGCCATGAAATTGTTGCGACTGCCGAGATCGAAAGTCCAGCTTGGGGCGCCCCTGCCCTGGAATGTGCGTGACGAGCAATGCCATCTGCTGCTCTCCAGAGGCCATGTCATCGAGAGCGAAGAACAGCTCGATGCGCTGTTGCAGCGCGGCGCCTTTGTCGACGTCGAAGAAGTCAGGTCGTCGCTGCTGGTCGCGCATCCGGGGCAACACCAGGCTGCTGCCGCGCCCGCCAATCTTTTTGCCTACTGGGATCAGACCACGGACGAATTGAAGAAGCTGCTGACCCACATCGAGAAGCAGGCAGATTTCTCCGACCACGTCGACCGGCTTGCACGTCATATCGTGGAACTGGTCGACCTCAATCCTGACTACGGCATTTACCGTTGCGTGCGCCAGGACCACGAACAGCATTTTTATTACGGTTATCTCCATGCCGTGCATGTCGCCACGCTGGCCATCCTGATGGCGCGTCATCTTGAATGGAACACCGGTCGCATGATGAGCCTGGTCAAGGCGGCGCTCACCATGAACCTGTCCATTCTGGACCTGCAGGGAAAAATCGCCAGCCACGACGACCCCGTCACGGACAAGCTGCGCGCCATGATCCGCCAGCATCCTGCCGAATCGGTGGCGTTGCTGGAAAAGGCGGGCGTCAAGGATGCCGACTGGCTCTCGGCCATCGCGCAGCACCATGAACGGCATGACGGCAGCGGCTATCCGTCGGGCTGCACGGACATCTGCGACATGGCCGCGGCGTTGCGGGTGGCCGATGTGTTCATCGCCAAGATCAGCCCGCATACCCTGCGCCCGACGCTGTCGCCGCAGGAAGCGGTCCGGGACCTCTACCGGGAGGACCAAGGCGGCCCTTTGTCCACGGCCGTCATCAAGGTCTTCGGCATCTATCCGCCGGGAGATTTCGTCAAACTGGCCTCGGGCGAGCTCGGCATCGTGGTCCAGAGAACCGAGAATGCGAAAGCCCCCATCGTCGCATCGATCACGGACACGAACGGCCACCCCGTCACGCGGACGCTGCGGCACGACACAAGCCAGGCTGAATTTGCGATTCAGGGCCGTGTCACCGACAAATCCCTCCTCAAACACCTGGCGCCGGAACGCTTGTATGGTTTTTCCAAGGCGCAGCCCATGACTTACGCAGCACTCACGGCATCGCAGCCCTGACGGCCGGGGCCGCGGCAGGACGTCCTGCGGCCATGGACCTCAGGTGTCAAACCGGCCGCCTCGATCAATGAAGGTAAATTTGAATGCGCGCAGTCGCCATCCAGGACTGACGCCCTACCGCCGCAGCAGCGGTATTGCAACAGGCCAGGCCGGCGCGACACCGCCCCGTCAGGCTCAGGCCGCCGAAAGCTGTCGCGCCAGCAACGCTGCCACGTGTACCGCCTCCCGCCGCGCCCCGTCGGCAACCTGGTGCCGGCAGCTGGTGCCGTCGGCGACCACAATCGCATCCGCTTTCGCACGCACGGCCGGCAGCAGCGCCGCCTCGGCCATCTGCATCGACACCTCGTAGTGCTCGGCATCAAAACCGAAGCTGCCGGCCATGCCGCAGCAGCTGGACTCGATCAACTCCGGCTTGGCGCCCGGGATCATGGCCAGCACTTCCATCACGGGCGTGACGGCGTCAAAGGCTTTCTGGTGGCAGTGGCCGTGCAGCAGCACCGGCTGCGTCACCGGCTTGAGTTTGGTCTTGAAGGCTTCCAGCTGGCCGGCCTTGGCCTCGCGGGCCAGGAACTCCTCGAACAGCAGGGCCTGCTTGGCAATGGCCTGCGCCGCTTCGCCCAGGCCCATCACCAGCAATTCGTCGCGCAGCGTCAGCAGGCAACTCGGCTCCAGGCCGACGATGGCGATACCTTGCTCGGCGAAGGGCAGCAGGCTGTCCACCACCTCCTGCGCCTTGGCCTTGGCCTGCTCCACCATGCCGGCAGAGAGGAAGGTTCGACCGCAGCACAGATGCTTTCCATCTGCTCTCTTTTTTGTAGCTACATGCGCAGTGTAGCCGGCGACTTGCAGTACTTTTAATGCTGCATGCGCGTTGCCGGATTCGAAGTAGCCATTGAAGGTATCGACGAACAGCACCACCGGTTTGGCGGCGGTCAGCACTTCCTCACGCGTGGCGCTTTGCACCGGTGTGTTGAAGAAGTGCTGGCTCCTCCACTGCGGCAGGCTGCGCCTAGCCGAGAAGCCGAACAGCTTTTCACTCAGCTGGGCCATCAGCGGCAGCTTGTCGCGCAGGTTCAGCACCGGAGCGATCCTGGCCGCGTGACGCGCGTAGTCGGGCAGTTGGCCCACCAGCTTGTCCTTCAGCGTGTGGCCATGCCTGGCCTTGTAGTGCTGCAGGAACTCGACCTTGAGCTTGGCCATGTCCACCCCGGTGGGGCAGTCGCGCTTGCAGCCCTTGCAGCTCACGCAAAGGTCCATGGCTTCGCGGACCTCTTCGCTCGCCAGCGCGTCCTTGCCGTCCAGTCCCTCGATCTGGCCGGAGAGCGCCAGGCGCAGGGTGTTGGCGCGGCCGCGCGTGAGGTGCTGTTCGTCGCGGGTGACGCGGTAGCTCGGGCACATGGTGCCGGCATCGAACTTGCGGCAGTGGCCGTTGTTGTTGCACATCTCCACGTGCATGGCCAGGCCGTGTGCCGGGTCGCCACCGGTGCCGGAGGCGGTGGTCTCTTCCGTCACCGGGTTGTTCTGCACGTTCCAGGCGCTCCAGTCCAGCGCGGGCTGGATGGGCACCACGCGCGCCTTGTGGCCGGGCGGGTAGCGCATGAGCGTGGTGTCGTCCATCCTGGGCGGATCGATCATGCGCTGCGGGCTGAGCAGGCCGCTCGGGTCGAACTGCTGCTTGATCTGGCCCAGGGCTTCCGTCAGGTGCGGCCCGAACTGCCATTCGATCCATTCGCCGCGGCACAGGCCGTCGCCGTGTTCGCCGCTGAAGGCGCCCTTGTACTTGCGCACCAGCTCGCTGGCCTCTTCGGCGATGGCGCGCATCTTCTGCGCCCCGTCACGGCGCATATCGAGGATGGGCCGCACGTGCAGCGTGCCGACCGAGGCGTGAGCGTACCAGGTGCCCCGGCTGCCGTGCTTGCGGAACACCTGCGTCAGCGCATCGGTGTACTCGGCCAGATGCACCAGCGGCACGGCGCAGTCTTCGATGAAGCTCACCGGCTTGCCGTCCCCGCGCAAGCTCATCATGATGTTGAGGCCGGCCTTGCGCACTTCCCACAGGTTCTTCTGCGGCGCGTCGTCGATCATCTCCACCACGCTGCCAGGCAGGCCGAGCTCGCCCATCAGCTCCACCAGTTCCTTGATCTTGGGCGCGATGTCGGCCTTGCTGGCGCCGGAGAATTCCACCAGCAGAACCGCCTCGGGCTTGCCGCCGTTGATGGCCGGTGCCAGCGCGGTGCGGATGGTGGGCGCGAAGGCCGGGTTCTGCAGCGAGAGCTCGATCATGGTGCGGTCCACCAACTCGACCGCGGTGAGCGCCCCGCCCTGCATGTTGTGGCCCAGCTTGACAATATGCTGGGCGCTGTCCATGGCCTGGTAGAAGGTCGGGAAGTTCACCACGCCCAGCACCTTGGCGCGCGGCAACTCGCTCAGACGCAGATCGAGCGAGCGCGTCAGCGCCAGCGTGCCTTCGCTGCCCACCAGCAGGTGCGCCAGGTTGACCGAACCGTCTTGCGTATAGGGCTTCTCGTTCTGGTTGTGGAAAATGTCCAGGTTGTAGCCGGCCACGCGGCGCAGCACCTTGGGCCAGCGCGCCTCGATCTCGGCACGCTGCTCGGCGGCCAGGCCGCGCACGAAATCACCAATCTGTTTCACGCGGCCGGTGGCGGCGTCGAAGCGGCCGAAGTCGAGCAGGCTGCCGTCGGCCAGCCAGGCCTGCGCGCCCAGCACGTTGTGCACCATGTTGCCGTAGGCGATGGAGCGACTGCCGCAGGAGTTGTTGCCGGCCATGCCGCCCAGCGTGGCCTGCGCGCTGGTGGAGACGTCCACCGGGTACCAGAGCTTGTGCTTCTTCAGCGCCGCATTCAGGTGGTCCAGCACCAGGCCGGGCTCCACCTTCGCCGTGCGCAACTCGACGTTGACGTCGAGGATGTTGCGCATGTATTTCGAATGGTCGATCACCAGGCCGGCGCCGACGGTCTGGCCGCACTGGCTGGTGCCGCCGCCGCGCGGCACAAGGGGTACGCCCAGGTCACGACAGATGTCGATGGCCAGGTGCACGTCGGCCGTCTCGCGCGGCACGAACACGCCCACCGGCATCACCTGGTAGATGGAGGCGTCGGTGGCATAACGGCCGCGGTCGGCGGCGCCGAACATCACCTCGCCCCGGGTCTCGGCGCGCAGGCGCGCGGCCAGACGGCCGGCGACTTCGTTGCTGATGCGGGACACCGCTTCGTAAGTAGATGAGGACGTTGACTGCGTCACGTTCAAAGGCAGGGGGGCATTCATGGGAATTCAGTTCTAGGCAGAGGTCTGGTTGCTGGCAGCGGCAGCACGCAGTTGTTCGGCAACGACGTCGCGCTTGTGGTCGAGGTGAGCCACCAGCACGGCACGCAGGGCGGCACCATCGCGCGTCTCCAGTGCAGCCACCATCTGGTCATGTTCTTCCATGGCGCGCGCCCATTTCTCACCGTCCTGGTTGGAACGGAAACGCAGCGCCTGCAGCCGGGCATTGACTTGGTTGTAGGTGGCGGTGAGCACCGGGTTGCCCGCCGCCGCGTTGATGGCGCGGTGGATGGCGGCGTTGAGGCGGTAGTAGTTGGAAAGGTCGCGCCGTGTGTAGGCCGCCTTCATCTCGAAGTGCATGGCCTTGATTTCGTTGAGCGCGTCCTCGTCGATGCGCTGCGCCGCCAGCTCGCCCGACAGCCCTTCCAGCCCGGCCATGACCTCGAAGGTGTTGAGGATGTCGGCCTCGCCCAGCTGCAGCGCGATGGCGCCGCGGTTCGGCAGCAGCTCCACCAGGCCTTCGGCGGCCAGCGTCTTGATGGCCTCGCGCAGGGGCGTGCGCGAGACACTGAGCTCCTCGCACAACTCGCGCTCGTTGAGCTTGGCGCCGGGTGCGATGCGGCCCTCCACCAGCATCTGGCGCAGGCGGTGCGTCACCTGCTCGTGCAGTGCGGCGCGCGGAATGGCAATGATTTCAGCAGCCATGGGTGTATTTTGTATTCAAAATATTGGTCTGATTTGGTCATTTTAGGCTAAATACGATTGACAAATCAATTTTGTATGCAAAAAATGAAGGCGTTAGAAGAAAGGTGTTTTTTCATGTTGACGACTGATTTCCATCCCACCGGCCGCCATTTCCTGCAGATTCCAGGCCCCTCGCCGGTGCCGGACCGCGTGCTACGCGCCATGAGCTTGCCCACCATCGACCACCGCGGCCCCGAGTTCGGTGCGCTCGGTCTGAAGGTACTGGCCGACATCAGGAAGATCTTCCAGACCCAGCACCCGGTCATGATCTACCCGGCTTCGGGCACCGGCGCCTGGGAAGCGGCGCTGGTCAATACCCTGAGCCCGGGCGACCACGTGCTGATGTACGAGACCGGCCACTTTGCCTTCCTGTGGAACAAGCTTGCCACCCGCCTGGGGCTCAAGACCGAGGTCATCGCCCACCCCGGCACTGACAACGGCATTCCGGCCAGCTGGCGCCGCGGCGTGCAGGCCGACCTGATCGAGCAGCGCCTGAAGGCCGACACCGGCCACGCCATCAAGGCGGTGTGCATCGTGCACAACGAAACCTCCACCGGCGTCACCAGCAACATCGCCGCCGTGCGCCGCGCCATCGATGCGGCCAAGCACCCGGCCCTGCTGCTGGTGGACACCATCTCCGGCCTGGCCTCGGCCGACTACCGCCATGACGAATGGGGCGTGGACGTCTCCATCAGCGGTTCGCAAAAAGGTCTGATGCTGCCGCCCGGCATCAGCTTCAACGCGCTGTCGCCGCGCGCCATCGAGGCCAGCAAGAGTGCCAAGCTGCCCAAGGCTTTCTGGGCCTGGGACGAGATGATCGAGACCAACAAGAGCGGCTACTGGCCTTCCACCCCCAACACCAACCTGCTGTACGGCCTGAGCGAGGCCTGCGACATGATCCTCGGCCAGGGCCTGGACGCCGTGTTCGCGCGCCATCTGCGCTGGGCCGAGGGCGTGCGCGCCGCCGTCCGCGCCTGGGGTCTGCCGATCCAGTGCGCCGACGCGTCGGTCTACTCCCCCATCCTGACCGGCGTGATGATGCCCGAGGGCGTGGACGCCGATGCCGTGCGCAAGACCATCTACGAGCGCTTCGACTGCTCGCTCGGCACCGGCCTGGGCAAGATCAAGGGCCGCATGTTCCGCATCGGCCACCTGGGCGACAGCAACGACCTGACGCTGGTGGCCACCGTGGCCGGCTGCGAGATGGGGCTCAAGCTCGCCGGCGTGAAGCTCGCCGGCTCCGGCGTGCAGGCCATCATGGACTACTACGCCAGCCATCCGGCGGCCGTGCCGCAGCGCAAGGCAGCGTAGCCCTGTGTTTGACAGCATGCCGCGCGGAGTCCGCCGCGCGGCGTGCCCTGTGTGTGAGTGACGGACGACCCATAACGAGGAGACAAGCATGACCACCGATACCCGCAAGACCCCGGGCGCGCGCGCGCGCCTCCATACCCTCGCGACCGCTGCCGTGGTAGGCGCCATCGCCCTGCTCGGCGCCGCGCCAGCGCTGGCCCAGATGGAGCTCAAGCTCGGCCACGTAGGTGAGCCCGGCTCGATGTTCCAGAAGAGCGCCGACGAGTTCGCCCGCCGCGCCAACGCCAAGCTGGCCGGCAAGGCCAAGGTCGTGGTCTACGGCTCCAGCCAGCTCGGCGGCGACAAGGAGATGGTGCAGAAGCTCAAGCTCGGCACCATCGACATGGCCCTGCCTTCGACCGTGATGTCCTCCGAGGTAGACCTGATCGGCATGTTCGAGATGCCCTACATCGTCAAGGATCGCGCCCACATGGGCCGCATCGAACGCGACGTGTTCTGGCCCGGCATCGCCCCGGCGATCGAGAAAAAGGGCCTGAAGGTGCTGGCCGTGTGGGAAAACGGTGTGCGCCACATCACCAACAACAAGCGCCCGATCAAGGGCCCGGACGACCTCAAGGGCATCAAGCTGCGCGTGCCCGAGGGCAAGTGGCGCGTCAAGATGTTTCAGGACTACGGCGCCAACCCCAGCCCGATGAAGTTCTCCGAACTATTCACCGCACTCCAGACCGGCGTGATGGATGGCCAGGAAAACCCCTTCACCCAGATCTACTCAGCCAAGCTGCATGAGGTGCAGAAATACCTCTCGCTCTCGGGCCACGTCTACACCCCGGCCTACCTGGCGGTGGGCACGCGCCGTTACAACAGCCTGCCGGAAGACGTGCGCAAGGTGCTGGAGGAGACAGCACGCGAGACCCAGGCCTATGTCTACGAGACCGCCGCCAAGGATGAGACCGAGCTGCTGGCCAAGCTCAAGCAGAGCGGCATCCAGGTGAACGAGGTCGACAAGGATGCCTTCATTGCGGCCAGCAAGGCCATCTACGAAGAGTTCGGCAAGGAAGTCAACGGCGCCAAGGCGTTGATCGACAAGGCCGTGGCCCTGGGCAAATAAAGAAGAGGCGACACGGACATGCACGACAATGCAAAGCAAGCGGGCGGTGGTGCCCTGGACCGGTTCCGCCAGCGCTATGGTCTAGCACTGGAATGGGTGGTGATGATCCTGATGGTGGCGCTGGCGGTCGAGGTGACGCTGGGCATCGTCTTCCGCACTCTGGGCAGGTCCCTGGTATGGTACGACGAGGTGGCCTCGGTGCTGCTAGCCTGGCTGACCTTCTACGGTTCAGCCCTGGCCTCGGTCAGGCGCGGCCACATCGGCTGCCCCGAAGTGGTGGACCAGTTGCCGCCGCAGGCTAAGCGCTGGGTCACCCTCTTCAGCCAGGTGCTGGTGCTGGCCTTCTTCGCCCTGCTGGGCTGGGTGGGCGCCTCCATCCTGCCCATCCTGGCCACCGATGCGCTGGTCAGCCTACCCTGGGTGCCAATGAGTTTCGTGCAGTCCGTGATCCCCGTCTCCGCGGCCCTGATTCTGCTGGCCGAGTCCCTCAACCTGATCGATCTGCTGCGCCACAAGGGTGTGGCCGTCGATCCGCTGGCCGAAGGCCTGCACTGAAGCACCGGAGAGAAACCACATGTCCACCATGCTCATCCTCTTCGGTGCCGTTCTGCTGCTGGTGCTGCTCAACGTGCCCATCGCGGTCTCGCTGGGTATCGTTGCCGTCATCGCCATGCTGGCCAGCCACGGGCTCGATTCCCTGCCCAATATGGCGCTGGTGATCTACAACGGCGCCACCAACTTCCCGCTGCTGGCCATCCCACTGTTCATCCTGGCCGGCGCCATCATGAACGCCTCGGGCATCTCGCAGCGTCTGATCGCCTTCGCCTCGGCCATCTTCGGCTGGGTGCGCGGCGGCCTGGCGCACGTGTCCATCGGCGCCTCGCTGTTCTTCGCCGAGATCTCGGGCTCCGCCGTGGCCGACGTCGCCGCACTGGGCTCCATCCTGATCCCCGGCATGAAGGCGAAGGGTTACCCAGGCCCCTACGCCGCCGCTGCCATGTCCTCGGCCGCCACGCTGGCGGTGATCATCCCGCCCTCCATCCCCATGATCCTGTACGCAGTGATGGCCGAGACCTCGGTGGTGCAGATGTTCGTGGCTGGTGTGATACCTGGGCTCATCGGCGCATTCGGCCTGATGGGCATGGCCAGCTTCCTGGCGCGGCGTTACAACCTGCCGCGCGACGAGCGCTTCTCGGGCAAACGCATCCTGCAGACCGGCCGTGAAGCGCTGTGGGCTTTCGCCCTGCCCATCATCATCCTGGGCGGTATCTTCGGCGGCGTCGTGACCGCCACCGAAGGGGCCGCGCTGGCAGTGATTGCCGCACTCTTCGTCGGCCTAGTGATCTACCGCGAACTCGACCTCAAGCACCTCCGCGCCGCCGTCATGGAAGGCGGTTCGCAGACCGCAGTGGTGATGCTGCTGGTGGCCACCAGCGCCCTGCTGGGCACCTACCTCACCGAGGTGCAGGCGCCGCAGGCGCTGGCGCAGGCGGTGTCGGACTTCACCTCCAACAAGTGGGTGGTGCTGGCCCTGCTCAACGTGCTCTTCCTCTTCCTGGGCATGTTCCTGCACTCGGCGGCGGCCATCATCCTGGTCATCCCCATCGTCATGCCGCTGGTGCGCGCGGTGGGCATCGACCCGGTGCACTTCGGCCTGATCGTCACCATCAACCTGGGCATCGGCCAGCAGACGCCGCCGGTGGCCAGCGTGCTGATGGTCGCCAGTTCGATCGCCAGGGCCTCGGTCTGGGAAGTCACGCGCGTCAACATCTGGTTCATCGGCGTGCTGCTCTCCGTGCTGATGCTAGTGACCTATGTACCCTTCGTCGGTCTAGGTCTAGTCGAACTGTTTTACAGGTAAACACTCCCGTTGCTTGCGTCCTTCGTGTAGCCGCATCCCCCTCAAAGGGCATCGCTGGCGTGGTATCCCATCTGATTTTGTATGGATCATCTGACATGAGTGAAACCGGCCAAGTCCATTTGCACATCGAGGCCGGCGTGGCCTCGGTGCTTTTTGATCGTTCCCAGGCGCGCAACGCAATGACCTGGGCCATGTACGAGCAGCTGATGGCCATCTGCCGCCAGCTGCGTGACGACGCCAGCGTGCGTGTGGTGACCTTCCGTGGCACCGGCGGCGAGGCCTTTGTCGCCGGCACCGACATTGCGCAGTTCCAGCACTTCGGCACGGGTGCCCAAGGCGGCGCGGACGGCGTGGCCTACGAACGCCAGATCGACGCCTGCATGGAACTGCTCGGCAGCCTGCCCATGCCCACGCTGGCCGTGGTCGAAGGCTGGTGCGTGGGCGGCGGCCTGGCGATTGCCACCGGCTGCGATTTCCGCATCGCCACGCCCGCTTCGAAGTTCGGCGTGCCGATTGCCAGGACCCTGGGCAACTGCCTGTCCGTGAGCAACCTGGCCCGCCTGAGCGCCGCCTTCGGCATGCAGCGTGTGCGGTGCATGCTCTTGCTGGCCAAGATGATTGGCGCCGACGAGGCGCTGGCTTGCGGCTACCTGCAGGAAGTCTGCGCGCCGGCCGACATCGACGCCACCGCGCAACGCCTGGTGGGCCAGCTGGCCGCGCTGGCCCCGGTAACGCAGCGCGTCAGCAAGGAGGGCCTGCGTCGCCTCACCGTGCACAACCTGCCCGAGGGCGAAGACCTCGTGCGTGCGGCCTACGGCAGCGCCGACTTCCGTGAGGGCGTGAGCGCCTTCGTCGACAAGCGCGCCCCGGCCTGGAAAGGACAATGATGACCACCCCAACCACCCGCCCCGGCCCGCTGAGCGGCATGCGCGTGCTTGAGCTCACGCAGATCATGTCGGGCCCGACCTGCGGCCAGATGCTGGCCGACATGGGCGCCGACGTCATCAAGGTCGAGAAGCTGCCCGGCGGCGACGACGCGCGTGGCTACCGCGACCCCTTGGTCAACGGCGTCTCGGCCCCGTTCATGATGATGAACCGCAACAAGCGCGGCATCGCCGTCAACCTCAAGCACGCGCAGGGCCGCACCGTGCTGCTGCGCATGGTGCGCGACGCCGACGTGCTGGTGGAGAACTTCCGTGGCGGCACGCTCGACAAGCTGGGCCTGGGTTATGACGTCGTGTCGGCCATCAACCCGGGCCTGATCTACTGCTCGATCTCCGGCTACGGCCGCGATGGGCCGTACGCCGGCAAGGGCGGCTTCGACCTGATTGCCCAAGGCTTTGCCGGCCTGATGTCCATCACCGGCGAGCCGGGCCGCCCGCCGGCCAAGAACGGCAACGCCGTGTCGGACATGAACGCCGGCATCCTCGGCGCCCTGGGCATCGTCGCCGCCTATGTACACAAGCTGAAAACCGGCGAGGGCCAGATCGTCGACACCTCGCTATCGGATGCGGCCTTGCAACAGCTCTACTGGCATGCCGCCATCTTCTTCGCCACCGGCAAATCGAGCGAGCCCACCGGTTCGGCCCACATCCTGACCGCACCCTACCAGGCCTTCGAGGCATCGGACGGCTGGATCAACATCGGCGGCGCCAACCAGGCCAACTGGGAACGCATCGCCGAGGTGCTGGGCCACCCCGAGTGGCGCACCGACGCGCGTTTTGCCAGCAACAGCGACCGCATGGCCCACCGCGAGGAACTGGCGGCGCTGATGAATGCCGTGCTGCGCACGCGCACACGCGCCGAGTGGCAGGCAGCCTTCGACAACGCCGGCGTGCCGGCCGGCCCGGTGCACACCGTGGGCGAGGCACTGAGTCATCCGCAGACGCTGGCACGCGGCATGGTGGTCGAACTTGATCACCCGCAAGCGGGCTTGACCCGCGCCATCGGTTGCCCGGTCCATTTTTCGACCACGCCGGCGCAGGTCACGCGGCCGGCCCCGCTGCTGGGCCAGCACACGCGCGAGCTGCTGCACGAGCACGGCTACAGCCACGCCGAGATCGACGCGCTGGTGGCCGAAGGCGTGGTGGTGGACGCCGCACCGGCCATGGTCTGACAAGCACCCGGCAGCGTCTGAGGCCGGCGATGCCCCGCCGCCGGCCAGGCGCTTCACCGGTAGAACCATGCGGCGCCGATACCGGCCCGGCGACCCCGTTGAGATAGACTGTCAAGACCGAGTGCAACCCTCTGGCATCAAGCCAGCTCTCTCCTGGCGTATCAAGGCATGTCATCCAAGCGATTCGAAGCGCTGACCATTCCGCAACTCCGCAAGCTGGCAGAAGGCAGCGTCTTTCTCAAGCCTGATGCCGACGCCCAGTACCACCTCGGACTGCATTACGCCAAGGGAACGGATATCCCCAAGGACGACAAGGAAGCCGCCACGTGGTTCCGTCTGGCGGCCGACAGCGGCCACGCCGAGGCGCAGCGCAATCTCGCATTTGCCTATTTGCACGGCAGAGGGGTGCCGAAGAACGAAGCCGAAGGCATCCGCCGGCTGCGCATCGCGGCCGAAGCAGGTGATGCGCCCGCACGGCGCCAACTGGGCTACCACTATGCGACCGGCGCCGGCGTGCCCAAGGACGAAAACGAGGCCGTGCACTGGTTCCTTCTGGCCGCCGGCCAGGGTGACAGCTTCGCGCAGTACAACCTGGCCTTTGCCTATGCCAACGGCCGCGGTGTGCCCGCGAACCAGCCCGAAGCCATGCGCTGGTACCGCCTGGCTGCCGAACAGGGCATGGCGCAAGCCCAGTGTGAACTGGGACTGATCTACGAACATGGCCTCGGCGTTCCCGTGGACTATGAGAAAAGCGTCTACTGGAACCGGCTGGCGGCAGAGAGAAAAAATGCCGAGGCCAGCAGCAACCTGGGCTGGCTCTACGAGAACGGCCTGGGGGTGGCCCAGGATCTGGAGCAGGCGCAGCACTGGTACGAAGAAGCGGCGCGGCAGGAGTTTGCCGAGGCGAAAGAGCGCCTGTCCCGCTTGCGTGAGCGCCGCTCGCGCCTGCAGCCCATCCCCGAACACAACCTGCATGCCGACGAGTCCATTGCCGAGTATCTTGAGACCGCCTTCGCCGACTTCGTCGGACTCGACGTGGTCCGCCAGGAGGTCTTCCGCCAGGCCAGCTACATCCAGGTGCAGAAGCTGCGCGCGCAGCAGGGCCTGCGCGTGCCGAGCTGGCCGTCACGGCACCTGGTGTTTCTGGGCAACCCGGGGACCGGCAAGACCACGATCGCCCGGGTCATCGCCGGCCTGTACCAGCGGCTGGGCATCCTGAAGACCGACAAGGTCGTCGAGACCGACCGCTCCGGCCTGGTTGCCGCCTACATCGGCCAGACGGCGATCAAGACCCGCGCCGTGGTGGAGTCGGCCCTGGGCGGCGTGCTGTTCATCGACGAGGCCTACGCCCTGGCCCGGGCCGGCAGCCAGGACTTCGGACGGGAAGCCATCGAAACGCTGCTCAAGATGATGGAGGACCATCGCGACGATCTGGTGGTGATCGTCGCCGGCTACACCGAGGAGATGGATGACTTCATCAACGCCAATCCCGGACTCGCCTCACGCTTCAACCGCTACATCAATTTCCCGGACTACACGCCGGCCGAACTGCTGAAGATCTTCCTGAATTTCTGCGCCAGGCATTCGTATGTCCTGAGCGAGTCGACCCATCGTGGCTTGCAGACCATCTTCAGCCGCGAAATTCAGGTGCAACGTGAGCGGTTCAGCAATGCACGCTATGTCCGCAACCTGTTCGAGAAAGTGATCGAGGCCCAGGCCCAGCGTGTGTTCGCCATGACCAATGCCTCGAAAGAAGACCTGCAGGCGATCCTGCCGGTGGATGTGGAAAGCGGGCTGGGCGAGCCCTTGCCGGCGGACGACGGGATGTCAAGCAATTACGAGAACATCCTGAAAAGGCTCAACAACCTGGTCGGGCTGCGGCATGTCAAACAGCAGGTGCAGCGCCTGTTCGCCTTCGTGCGCCTGCAACGCGCGCGCGCCAAGGCGGGTCGCAAGGTTCCGACCGGGTTTTCGCAACATCTGGTGTTCACGGGCAATCCGGGCACGGGCAAAACGGCGGTGGCGCGCATCGTCGCCGACCTGTACTGCAGCCTCGGCATCATCCCCTCCAACCACATCGTCGAGGTGGATCGCTCCGGGCTGGTGGCGGGTTATGTCGGCCAGTCCGCCATCAAGACCCTGGAGGTGCTGGAGTCGGCACTGGGCGGGGTGCTGTTCATCGACGAAGCCTATGCGCTGGCGCACGGCGACAACGGCAGCGACTTCGGCCGGGAAGTCATCGACACCCTGCTCAAATTCATGGAAGACCATCGCGATCAGCTGGTGGTCATCGTGGCGGGTTATCCGGCCCCCATGAAAGTGTTCATCGACAGCAACCCGGGTCTGCGCTCACGCTTCAACCATTACATCGAGTTCGACGACTACGAACCCGCCGAGTTGCTCGGCATCTTCGATTCCTTCTGCCGCGAATCCGAATACGTGCTCGATGCAGCGGCACATGCCCTGCTGCTGGAGAATCTCACCACCCTGTTCCAGGCCGGCCAGACCAGCGCCAACGGCCGCTTTGTGCGCAACCTGTTCGAGCGCTGCATCGAGGTGCAGGCCGAACGGATGACACACCTGGGCGACAACGCGGGCGTGGACCTGAATGCCTTGACCGTCGCCGATGTGTCGGGCGCGCTCGAAGAAGTACTCGCGGAAATGAACAGCGAGCAGCTCGGTTCCGCGGCCCGGTGAGACTCAGGCCTTGATCTCGCGCGCCGTGATCTGGTACTTGAAGGCGTCGGGCGCGTAGGAGTCGAGCCGCTCCTCGGCCGTCTCGCACACCGGGTACATCAGGAAGCCGAGCTTCGGCCCCTTGGCGCCGGGCAATGCCACGTCGTGCGCCATGTTCCAGGCCAGCCAGTTGCCTTCCCAGCCGCCGAACAGCGCCTGGTTGACCGGTGCCACCACCGGGTGGCGGGTGTCCTTGATCCACGCCGCCGTCTCCAGGCGCATGACCTTGGCTACGTCGGCCGGGTCCATCGCCACCCAGCCGTAGTCCTTCAGGAACACTTCAGCACGGCAGTGCTGTGCGCCCTTCAGGCTGGCCGGGTTGCCGCTCAACTCCTTGTAGCCAAAGGCCGAGGGCACCAGGCGCAGGCCGTACACATCGCGTGCCGGCAGGCCGACCGCGCGGCACAGGCCGACAAAGATGGCGTTGAGATCGGCACACTTGCCGCCCAGGTTGCCGGTCTCCAGCATGGTCTTGATGTCGCCTTCGCCGCAGCCGCGCGTCTTGGATTCACGGTAGGTGTTGGCCACCACCCAGTCATAGATCTTGCGGGCTTTCTCGACATCGGTCCTGGCGCCGCGCGTGGCGTCCAGCGCCGTCTTGCGCACGATGCCGTCGGTCGGCAGCAGCGCGGTGGGACGGGTCCAGAACTTCAGGCTGGCGGCATCTTCCTGCACCGGCTTTTTGGCCGCCCAGTCGACCGCGCGGTTGCGCGTCTGGATGCGGCTGGTGAGTTCGACCCAGGGCTTTTTCTCGCCGGCGGCGAACTCCACCGCCAGCAGCTTGGCGCCGTAGTGCGTGTCGCTACCCATGCGGGCCTGGCCGTTGCTGCTGTAAGTGTTGTCCTGCGACTGCTGCCAGTCGCTGTCGACCGAGGGCACCGGCAGCCAGACGCGCGTGCTGCCCTCAGGGGCGAGGATGTCAACGCGGGTGGTCACCTCAAAGGTGCGCCAGGCGCCGGGCTGGGGGTTGAACTGGCGCGGGGCGCCTGCGGACTGGGCAAAGCCGATGGCAGGCAGCGTGTAGGCGGCGGACAGGGTTGCCGCGTTCTTGAGAAAGGTGCGACGCACGGTGGTCATAAAAAGGACTCCGGAATGGTGGTGGAAACGCTGCCGGCGCAGGTGAAGATGCCCCGGAACCGCGTGCGACGTGCCCATCGGGCACTGCGGGTGGATTATCGCCCCGGCCACCCCTGTGTAATCCCCAGGCTTGCCCCCACATTTCCTGGGGTATATTGATCGAAAAGTTATGAGAATGCGGTTGGAGACATACCACTCGATGATGCAGACGGGCCTGCAACAGGCACCCGCGTGCCGCGGCATCGTGCTGCGCGGCACGCAGGGCCTCCCTGCCGATCACATCCGCCGGACCGCTCTGGAGCGGCTCGGTGCCAGCGACTTGACTACCCTGGTACACGCTGAACCGGGCTGCGACAGCCAGGGCGACTGGGTACGCCTGTGGCTGGACGCCGCCGTCGTGCAGGCCTGGGCGCCGGGTTTCAACACCCTGCAACTGGCGCAAACGCTGCAACTCGACACGGTGAACCAGCCGGCCGACCTGTTGCGCGAAATCGTGGTCACCCTGCTGATGGGGCCGGTCGCGTTCGAGTACCCGAGCATCGACGAACTGGTGTCGGCGGTGCACATCCGTCGCAATATCGTGCAGGCGGCACGCAAGACCACGCTGGCCTTCGACACCGCCGCCGCGGAACGGCCCGAGGGCTACTGGACCTATGACAAGGCCACCGGTTTCACCATCCTGCCCGGCGTGTCGCTGATCGACGCCCTGACCCTGGCCACCCAGCCGGAAATCTCCGGCGCGATGTATTCCTTCTCCTGCTACCGCGCCACCGAGTACGTCACCCTGCTCGGCATCGCGCAGGAGCTGGCACAGAGCAACCCCTCGTTGCTGGCGCAGTTGCAGGACCTGTGGCGCCGGCGCGCCATCATGTCGGGCGAGTTCCATGAGGTTTTTCTGCGCGAACAGGGCTCGATGGAGGTGCCGCTACCGCCCCTGTACTACGTGCCGGGCGACCGGGCCTGGTTCCGCAACCCCGACGCCGCCTCGGCCGAGGCGGCAGGCTTCGAAGGCTCCTGGGTCATGTACAAGGGCGGCGGCCTGTTCACCAACTTCTGGAAGCACCAGCAGCCCTACACCCTGACCACCAAGTGCGTTGAAATCTACCACTGGCGCCACGGCCTGTACCGGGACGACCAGGGTGAAGAGCGTATCGACGAGGAGCGCATCGCACCGATGATCGAAGCCACGCTCAGCAATCCTCCCGAGCTGGCACGCATCATGGCGCTGATGACGCGCTACCGTGAACCGCGCGGCGTCTATACCGAAGCGGGTGGCTGCATCGACACCACGCGCGAGTTCGCGCGCTGGGTGCACCCCGGCACGGCCGACCTGCAACTGCCCACCGAATAAAATTCCGGGATGCAATCCCGGCAAACCCATATCGATGCACTCAAGCTCATCGGCTCGCAGCTGATCGTGCTGCATCACTTTGCCGCCTACGGCCCCCTGGCCGACGCCATGAGCCAGGCGGCCCCTCAGTTGTCCGCCTGGCTGTTCGACTACGCACGCATGGCGGTGCAGGTGTTCCTGGTGCTGGGCGGCTATCTGGCGGCGCGCAACCTGGCGCCCGAAGGCCGGGTCCGCGTGGGCTCGCCCTGGCGCACGCTGTGGCGGCGCTACCAGCGCCTGGTCCTGCCCTTTGTGGCCGCTCTGCTGCTGGCCGTGGCCGCGGCCATGCTGGCGCGCCACTGGCTGAGCGACGACTTCATTCCTGCCGCCCCGACCCTGGGCCAGACCCTGTCGCACGCCCTGCTGCTGCAGGGCGTTCTGGGCCAGGAATCGCTCTCGGCCGGCGTCTGGTACGTGGCGATCGACTTCCAGCTCTTCGCCCTCATGACGCTGCTGCTGTGGCTGGGCCGGCGCCGCCTCTGGGCCGTGCTGCTGGTGCTGAGCCTGATGCTGGCCTCGCTGTTCTTCTTCAACCGCCATGAAGACTGGGACAACTGGGCCCTCTACTTCTTCGGCGCCTACGGCATGGGTGCCCTGGCCTACTGGATCGGCAGTTCGCGCCACCCCGGCAAACTGCTGGGACTGCTGGCGCTGGCCGGGTTGCTGGCGCTGGCACTGGATTTCCGCGGGCGCATCGCCCTGGCCCTGGTGGTGGCCCTGCTGCTGGCGCTGTTGCAGTGGCGCGACCACACCAGCCGGCTTCAGGCTGTCATGCCGGCGCCGCTGTCGCGCGTCGTCGGCCTGCTGGGGCAGAGTTCCTACGCACTCTTCCTGGTGCACTTCCCGGTGCTGATGCTGGGCAATGCGCTGTTTGCCCGGCTGCAGTTGGGCGGCTCTGTCGCTGCCATGCTGTTGCTGCTGGCCAGCTGGACCCTCAGCCTGGGGCTGGCGCTGCTGTTTCAGCGCTGGGTCGAAGCGCCGCTCTCGCGCCTGGGTTATCGCCGCAAGTCAGCGGCGCAGTAAAGGCTCGACCAGCGCCGCGGCTTCGCGCCCGGTCCAGTCCACCTCGCCACGCACGCGCTGGCGCGGCCGGCCTTCGGCATCGATCAGGATGGTGGTGGGGAACACATTGGCGCCCCACTGCTTGGCGATGTCGCCGCTCGGGTCGAGCAGCACCGGCAGGTTCATGCCGGTGGCCTGCACGTACTGGTTGATGCGGCGCGGCCCTTCGCGGAAGTTGATCGCCAGCACCACCAGTTTCTCGGGGCCGTAGATCTCGGCCAGTTGCTGCAGCGTCGGCATCTCGGCGCGGCAGGGTTCGCACCAACTGGCCCAGAAATTCAGCAGCACGGCACGGCCGCGCAGATCGGCCAGTTTCCAGACCTTGCCCTGCAGGTCCATGGCCTGCAGCGGCGGCACCGCCAGGCTGGGCGGCCAGCGCGTCAGATCGAAGCTGGCGGCCTGGGCCGCCGGCAGCAGGCTGGCCGCGCCCGCCCAGACGGCCAGCCGCTTGAGCGCCTGGCGACGCAGGCGCGTGGCAGAAACCTCCGGCATCTCACGATTCGATATCAAATCAGGCTCCAGCCGTTGTCCAATCAGCGCGAACAGCTATCAAATCAATAGCAATCAGAGCTTACCCGCCACCCAAGCCTGCACGCTGGCCAGCGCCGCGCCGAGCTTGGCCGGTTCGGTTCCGCCGGCCATGGCCATGTCGGGCTTGCCGCCGCCCTTGCCGCCGACCTGCTGGGCAACGAAGTTGACCAGCTCACCGGCCTTGACCTTGCCCACGCTGTCGGCGGTGACGCCGGCCGCCAGCTGCACCTTGTCGCCATCCACCGCCGCCAGCACGATGGCCGCGGTCTTGAGCTTGTTCTTGAGCTGGTCCAGGGTGTCGCGCAGGGTCTTGGCGTCGGCGCCGTCGAGCTGGGCCGCCAGCACCTTGATGCCTTTCACGTCCACCGCCTGCGTCACCAGGTCGTCGCCCTGGCTGGAGGCCAGCTTGCCCTTGAGGGCAGCGATTTCCTTCTCCAGTGCCTTGACCTGGTCCAGCACCTGGCCCAGGCGGGTGTTGAGTTCGGTCGCCGGTGCCTTGAGCGTGCCAGCCGCTTGCGTCACGGTGTCTTCGAGCTGCTGCAGGTAGGCCAGCGCTCCGGAGCCGGTCACCGCCTCGATGCGGCGCACGCCGGCGGCCACGCCGCTCTCGCCCACCACCTTGAACAGGCCGATGTCGCCGGTGCGCTGCACGTGGGTGCCGCCGCACAGTTCGCGGCTGCTGCCGATGTCGAGCACGCGCACGCTGTCGCCGTACTTCTCGCCGAACAGCATCATGGCGCCGGTCTTCTGCGCCGACTCGATGTCCATCACACGTGCCTGCGTGGCCTGGTTGTCCAGAATCTCGGCGTTCACCTGGGCTTCGATGGCGCGGATCTGCGCTTCCGTCACCGGGGCGTTGTGCGCGAAGTCGAAACGGGTACGCTCGGCATTCACCAGCGAGCCCTTCTGCTGCACGTGGCTGCCCAGCACTTCGCGCAAGGCCTTGTGCATCAGGTGCGTGACCGAGTGGTTGCGCTCGGTGGCGGCTCGCGTCTCCATGTTCACCAGCGCGCTCACCTGGTCACCCACATTGAGCGTGCCCTGGGTCACGGTGCCGTGGTGGCCAAAGACATCGGCCTTGATCTTCTGCGTGTCGCCGACGTCGAAGCGGGCCGAGCCGGCCAGCAGCAGGCCCTCGTCGCCGACCTGACCGCCGCTTTCAGCGTAGAAGGGCGTGGTGTCCAGCACCACCACCCCGTTTTGACCGGCTTTCAGGGCCGCAACCGGCGTCCCGTCTGCGTAAAGCGCTACGATTTTTGCAGCAGCCTCGAGCGTCTCGTAACCGACGAACTCGTTGCCGGCACCGCTGTACTCCAGCGCCTTGTCCATCTTGAACTTGCCGGCGGCACGGGCCTGGGCTTTCTGCTTGTCCATGGCGGCATGGAAGCCGGCCTCATCGACCGAAAATCCGCGCTCGCGGCAGACGTCGGCCGACAGGTCGAGCGGGAAGCCGTAGGTGTCGTGCAGCTTGAAGGCCACCTCACCCGGCAGCACCTTGGCACCGCCGGCCAGCGCCGCGTCCAGGATCTCCATGCCATTGGCCAGCGTCTCGTAGAAGCGCTCTTCCTCGGCCTTCAGCACGTCGATGATGCGCTGCTCGTTGGCGGCCAGGTTCGGATAGGCATCGCCCATGAGCTTGACGAGGTCGGGTACCAGCTTGTGGAAGAACGGGCTCTTCTTGCCCAGCTTGTAGCCGTGGCGGATGGCGCGGCGCACGATGCGGCGCTGCACGTAGCCGCGGCCTTCGTTGCTCGGGATGACGCCGTCGCTCACCAGGAAGGCAGTGGCGCGGATGTGGTCGGCAATCACCTTGAGCGAGGGGTTCGTCAGGTCCTGCTCGCCGGTCTCGCGCGCGGCGGCCTTGATCAGCGCGTCGAACAGGTCGATCTCGTAGTTGCTGTGCACGTGCTGCAGGATGGCGGCCAGGCGCTCCAGGCCCATGCCGGTGTCGACGCAGGGCGCGGGCAGCGGCTTGACCGAGCCGTCCTCGGCCATGTCGAACTGCATGAACACGTTGTTCCAGATCTCGATGAAACGGTCGCCGTCCTCGTCGGGGCTGCCCGGCGGGCCGCCGGGAATGTGGTCGCCATGGTCGTAGAAGATTTCCGAGCAGGGGCCGCAGGGACCGGTATCGGCCATCATCCAGAAGTTGTCGGACGCGTATTTCTTGCCCTTGTTGTCGCCGATGCGGATCACGCGCTCGGGCGGCAGGCCGATCTCCTTGGTCCAGATGTCGTAGGCCTCGTCGTCCTCGTGGTACACGGTGGCCAGCAGGCGCTCGGGCGGCAGCTTGTAGACCTCGGTCAGCAGTTCCCAGGCCCACTTCAGCGACTCGCGCTTGAAGTAGTCGCCGAAGCTCCAGTTGCCCAGCATCTCGAAGAAGGTGTGGTGGCGCGCGGTGTAGCCCACGTTCTCCAGATCGTTGTGCTTGCCGCCGGCGCGCAGACAGGCCTGCACCGAGGTGGCACGCACGTAGGAGCGCTTGTCGGTGCCGAGGAACACGTCCTTGAACTGCACCATGCCGGAGTTGGTGAACATCAGGGTCGGGTCGTTGCCCGGCACCAGCGGGCTGGAGGCGACAACGGTGTGGCCCTTGGCGGCAAAGAAGTCCAGAAAGGTCTTGCGGATGTCGGCAACGGAGAAAGCGGGTTGGCTCATGGTGTGTAGGTGGCCGCGCCGCCGATCCGGCGAGAATCGCTGCGGGCACGTAACTGCTTGATTTATTTGAACAAACGATTATAAGTTTTGCAGGGTTTGGCGCGCCCTGTCGCCCCGGCGATGACCCTTGGCAAAACATGCTGGCAAAATCGTCTGCCATACCCCATAACACCCTGAAGAGACACCCCATGGACATGAAGACCTCTCCCCTGGCCCTGCTGAAGGACCCGACCCTGCTCAAGACCGATGCGCTGATCAACGGCCAGTGGGTCAAGGGCGCGGCGGCCAAGCGCTTTGACGTGCATGACCCGAGCAACGGCGCCAAGCTGGCCGACGTGGCCAATCTGGGCCCGGCCGACGCCGAGCAGGCGATCAAAGCCGCCAACGCCGCCTGGCCGGCCTGGCGTGCCAAGACAGCCAAGGAGCGCAGCATCATCCTGCGCAAGTGGTTCGACCTGCTGATGGCCAACCAGGAAGACCTAGGCCGCATCATGACCGCCGAACAGGGCAAACCCTTCCCCGAGGCCAAGGGCGAAGTGGCCTACGGCGCCAGCTTCGTCGAATGGTTTGCCGAGGAAGCCAAGCGCGTCAACGGCGAAACCCTGCCGCAGTTCGACAACAACCGCCGCCTGATGGTGATCCGCCAGCCGATTGGCGTGTGCGCCGCCATCACGCCGTGGAACTTCCCGCTGGCCATGATCACGCGCAAGGTGGCGCCGGCGCTGGCCGCCGGCTGCCCGGTCATCATCAAACCGGCCGAGCTGACGCCTCTGACCGCGCTGGCCGCGGCCGAGCTGGCCATCCGCGCCGGCATCCCGGCCGGCGTGCTGAACATGATCACCGCCGACGGCGACAACTCGATCGCCGTGGGCAAGGTGTTCTGCGCCAGCGACGTGGTGCACCACATCAGCTTCACCGGCTCCACCGAAGTCGGCCGCATCCTGATGGCGCAGAGCGCCCCCACCGTCAAGAAGCTCTCGCTGGAACTCGGCGGCAACGCCCCCTTCATCGTGTTCGACGACGCCGACATCGACTCGGCGGTGGAAGGCGCCATGGCCAGCAAGTACCGCAACGCCGGCCAGACCTGCGTCTGCGCCAACCGCATCTACGTGCAGGACGGCGTGTACGACGAGTTCGTGCAGAAGTTCGCCGCCAAGGTCAAGGCGGTCAAGGTCGGCAACGGCTTCGAGGACGGCGTGTCGCAGGGCCCGCTGATCGAGGACGCTGCCGTGGACAAGGTGGTTCGCCATGTGGCCGACGCCGTGGCCAAGGGCGGCAAGATCCTGACCGGCGGCAAGAAGATGGGCGGCCAGTTCTTCGAGCCGACCGTGATCGCCGAGGCCAACGCCAGCATGCTGTGCGCCACCGAGGAAACCTTCGGCCCCTTCGCCCCGGTGTTCCGCTTCAAGACCGAGCAGGAAGCCATCGACGCGGCCAACGCCACCATCTTCGGCCTGGCCAGCTACTTCTACAGCCGCGACGTCGGCCGCATCTTCCGCGTCAGC
>MGPC01000030.1 GCA_001797315.1 Curvibacter sp. GWA2_64_110 | reverse complement strand
GCCCTCGCCGCCCATCTGCGTGAAGCCGATGGTGCTGCGGTCCATCCAGGTCGCCATGAAGTGGCAGCCGATGCCGGCCATGGCGCGCGAGCCTTCGGGCACGCGCGTGCTGGTGTTGTGCGGGCAGCCGGAGCAGAACCAGGGCATGCGCTCGGCCGCCGGACCACCGACGTTGAGCGCCTGCATGGCGCGTTCCTTGGCCGCCAGGATGGCCAGTTGGGCGTCGACGCGTGCCGCCAGGTCGCTGCCGGCCGGCAGGATGCCGCGCCGCTTGAGCCGGCCGGCGATGGCACGCGCAATCAGGGCCGGCGTCAGGTCGGCATTGGCGCGCAGCAGTTCCTGGCCCGACGGGTTGGCCATC
The DNA here is from genome assembly GCA_001797315.1 of Curvibacter sp. GWA2_64_110. GTDB lineage: Bacteria > Pseudomonadota > Gammaproteobacteria > Burkholderiales > Burkholderiaceae_C > Hylemonella. The sequence continues at coordinate 51,945 of MGPC01000030.1, read as the reverse complement.
GACCATTCGCCGCCCGAGCGGTCGCCTTCGACCTCGTTGAACTTGCCCAGGATGTCCGGCCGCACGTCGTCGCGCCAGTTGTAGAGCTCTTCCTTGAGCTGGTACTCGATGACCTGGCGCTTTTCCTCCACCACCAGGATTTCCTGCAGGCCGGTGGCGAAGTCGCGCGTCGACTGCGCTTCCAGCGGCCAGACCACGCCGACCTTGTGCAGGCGGATGCCAAGCTGGCGGCAGGTGGCGTCGTCCAGGCCGAGGTCGAGCAGGGCCTGGCGCGTGTCGTTGTAGGCCTTGCCGCTGGCGATCAGGCCGAAGCGGTCGTTCGGACCTTCGATGGCGTTGTAGTTCAGGCGGTTGGCGCGGATGTAGGCCAGCGCGGCGTACCACTTGTGGTGGAACAGGCGCGCCTCCTGCTCCAGCGCATGGTCGGGCCAGCGGATGTGCAGACCGCCGCTCGGCATCTCGAAGTCGGTCGGCAGCTGGATCTGCACGCGCTCGGGGTCGATCACGGCGCTGGCGCTGGACTCGACGATTTCCTGGATGGTCTTCATGCCGGCCCAGACGCCGGCGTAGCGGCTCATGGCAAAGGCGTGGATGCCGAGATCGAGGATTTCCTGCACCGAGGCCGGGAAGAACACCGGCAGGCCGCAGGCCTTGAAGATGTGGTCGCTCTGGTGCGCCGCGGTGGAGCTCTTGGCCACGTGGTCGTCGCCGGCCACCGCGATCACACCGCCCCAGGGGGTGGTGCCGGCCATGTTGGCGTGCTTGAAGACGTCGGAGGTCCGGTCCACGCCCGGGCCCTTGCCGTACCAGATGCCGAACACGCCGTCGAAGCGGTTGCTGCCGGGCGGCGCAAAACCGAGTTGCTGCGTGCCCCACAGCGCGGTGGCCGCCAACTCCTCGTTGACGCCGGGCTGGAACACGATGTTCTGCCCTTTCAGGTACTGGCTCGCCTTTTGCAGCGTCTGGTCGTAATTGCCCAGCGGCGAGCCGCGGTAGCCGCTGATGAAGCCGGCGGTGTTCTTGCCCTGCTGCTGGTCGCGCAGGCGCTGCAGCATCGGCAGCTTGACCAGCGCCTGCACGCCGCTCATGAAGGCGCGGCCGTGGTCGAGCGAATACTTGTCGTCGAGGGTGACGGTTTCCAGCGCCTTGCGTACCGATTCGGGCAGGGGGGCGTTCATGTGGTTTTGTCTCCAGAAGCTGATCCAACCCGGGGCTGTTTCTTGTTGATGCCGGCCCGCAGGACAACGGCTTGCGCCGCCGGGAAAGTGTATGTCCGACGTGCTGATAAGTCTTTGCTTTCTTTGCCCGATTCAGGCCACTTTTTGAAAGGATATTGCTCAATAATCACAAAAATGGAAACACTCGACAAATTCGACCTGGCCATCCTGAATGAATTGCAAGCCGATGCGCGCCTGACCAATGCCGAGCTGGCCTCGCGCGTCGGCCTGTCGGCCGCGCCCTGCTGGCGCCGCGTGCGGGCGCTGGAGGAGGCCGGTTTCATCAAAGGCTACCGGGCCGAGCTCGACCGCCAGAAGATCGGCCTCGGTGTGCTGGCCTTCGTGCGGCTCGATGCCGAACGCAACACCGGCGACGCCACCCGCGTGCTGGAAGAAGCGGTGCGCCAGCTGCCCGAGGTCATCTCCTGCCACTACATCAGCGGCACCGGCACCTTCGAGCTGCAGGTGGTGGCGCAAGACCTCGACAGTTTTTCGCGCTTCGCGCTGCAACGCCTGATCAACCTGCCCAACGTGAAGGACCTGCACACCAGCTTCTCGCTGGGCGAGGTCAAGGCCAGCAGCACGCTGCCGCTGGGGCATTTGCAGACACAAGGGTCGCCCAAGCCTGTGTCGCCACCCCCACGGCCCGCGGCAAGGAGCAAGCGATGAAACGCGTCCGCACCCTGGCTTTGGCATGTTTTTCGGCCTTGGCCCTTGCCACATATGCGCAACCAGCTATCAATTCAGGAGTACGCTGGAAGGACGGCCATGCCGCCAGCCTGCCGCTGCGCAATCTGCAGATCGAGGTGCGGCAGACCGATCAGGACCGCAGCACGCGTGAGCGCCTCGACGCCGAGGTGGCGGCGCGCGCCCAAGCCGGCCAGTCGGGTGCCGCCATCGGCATCACCGCGCAAGACGAACAGCGCAGCCGCAGCGGCAGTGCCCAGCAGCAGGTGCTGGTACTCAACGGCCGGCGCGCCGCCATCGTGCTGCGCAACACCGTGGCGCTGCAACTGCTGCAGTCGTTCCAGCGCCGCGGTGTCTGGGTCACGGTACCGGGCATGGTCTGGCTGCAGGCCGGCACCGGTTTCGACGCCACGCCGCGCTGGACTGGCGGCGACACGGTGGAACTGGAACTCTCAACCCTGCAGGGGCGCCAGCCCCTGGCCGGCGAATCGGCCCGTACCAGCACGGCCATCGTGCTGCCGCTGGGCGAGTGGATGACGATTGCCGAAAGCGAGCAGGCGCAGGACAACCAGCAAAGCGGGCTGACAGGCAGCGGCCGCACCGCAAGTCAGTCGCTCTTGCGCGTGCAGGTGCGCGTCAGCGTGCGCTGAACGGGCGGCAGCCCGGCCACGGCTCGGTCCCCCGCGCAGAAGAGAAAAACCTTCCCCGGCTAACGCGCCGAGTTGTCGCTCCAGTCGTCTTTCCCCGCCTCGGTCTGCGCCACGGAGTAAAGCGCATTCGGCGCGTTGCGGGTCTTCTGGAATGCCGCCAGGCTTTCGCTGCGCATGGCGGCATAGACGTGCAGATTGGACAAGCCCAGCACGGCTGCGAGCTTCTCCAGACCGAAGAAGATGCAGCCGTAGTGGATCAGGCCGCGCCAGTCGCGCCGGCGCAGCAGATCCTTTTCCTCGTCCGTCAGTCCGGCCTGTGCGTAGGCTGCCTCCGGCTCGCGCTTGAAGGCATCGCGATGCGCGGGGTCGATCATGTCGTGCATGAACTTGTTGAGGCGGTAGGTCTTGACGCTGCACTCCAGGGTGAACGGGTAGGTGCCCTGCAGGCGCTCGGCACCGGCGAGTTGCTCCCCCATGCGGGCGCGGTGCCGCGTCACTTCCCCGGCCACGGGCGCGGCAGCCATGTTCTCGTAGATCGCGGTGGCGATGCCCGTCATCGAGGGCAGATAGTAGGTCTGGTGGATCTTCTTCACCTGCGAGGACAGGGCGCCGCGCATGATCAGCCACATGATGATCTCGGCCCCCTCCACGCCGCCGAGTTCGGCCAGTTCGGCCAGTGTCATCTCGGACACGCGTACCGGATCCTGCTCGAACAGCTCCAGGAATTTCAGGTCCCAGGGCGTGTTGTTGAAGCCGGCGCGCTCGCCATGAACCTGGTGCGACAGGCCGCCGGTGGCGACGATCACGACCTTCAGGTCTTCCGGATAGCTCTCGATGGCACGGCGCAGCGCCTGGCCCAGCTTGTAGCAGCGCTTGGCCGAGGGCACGGGCAGTTGCAGCACGCCGACCTGCAACGGCACGATCTGCACTGGCCAGTCAGGCTCATGCGGACACAGCATCGACATCGGCGAGAAGCAGCCATGGTCCAGCGCCTTGCCCTGGAAAAAAGACATGTCGAACTCATCGGTCACCAGCGACTGGCCGATGTGGCGCGCCAGGGCAGCATGCCCGGCTAGCGGCGGCAAGGAGCGCGCGCCGCCGCCTTCATCGGCCACTGGGTAGCTCTCGCCCACGCCCAGAGCGAAGGCGGAGTAGTGATCGAAGAAGAAGGAGGTGATGTGGTCGTTGTAGATCACGAACATCACGTCGGGTTTCTTGTCCTCGATCCAGGTGCGTACCGGGCCGAAGGCTTCGAAGATCGGGCCCCAGACCGGGTCATCCTTCTGGTTCTTGTCGGCGGCGAAGCCGATGGTGGGCGTATGCGAGGTGGCGATGGCGCCGATGATGGTGGCCATGGGTTTCCTTTCTGGGAGTCAGTCGAGTGCGGCCTTGGCTTTCTGGATCACGGCGGCCTGCTTGCTGGATTCAGCCTGGATGTATTGCGCAAATTGCTCACGCGTCTGCGGAAACGGCTCGTAACCGAAGGACAGGTATTTCTCTTTCACGTCCGCATCGCCGAGCACCTTGGCAATGTCCTGCGCGATCTTGTCGCTCACGGCCTTCGGCAGACCCCGGGGTGCGGCCAGGGTGGTCCAGCCGCTGACCTCGAAGCCGGCCTGGCCGCCGGATTCGGCGAAGGTGGGCACATCGGGATAGGCCGGGATGCGGCGCGGCGCCGCCACGGCGAGGAATTTGATCTTGCCGGCGCGCTGCAGCGGGCCGGCGGTGGCGCTGGTGCCGAAGGCGAAGTCGATCTCGCCGGTGGCCACCGAGGTGTAGAGCTGGCTGGTCTCCTTGAAGATGACGTGCTCCATCTGCGTGCCGGTCACGGTTTCCAGCAGCGCCGAACCCAGGTGCACCGGGTTGCCCACCGACCAGGAGCCATAGTTGAGCTTGCCCGGATTCGCCTTGGCGTGGGCCATCAGCTCGGCGATGCTCTTGTACTTGCTGTTGGCCGACGTGGTGGCAAAGAAGTAGGTCTTGAACAGCGGCAGCAGCGGGTCAAAGTCGTTTCTGGCGTCGTAAGGTAGCTTCTTGAACAGATGGGGGTAGGCCGTGAGATGCACGTTGTCGAGCTGGATCAGGTCATGCCCGTCGGTCGCCCCGCGCTTGAAGGCGTCGATGGCGATGAAGCCATTGCCGCCCGGCCGGTTCTCTACCACCACCGGACGCCCCCACAGGCGCGACAGCTTGTCGGCCACCAGACGGGCCACGCCTTCAGGGCCGCTGCCCACGGGGAAGGGCGTGATGATGCGCACCGGCCGGGTCGGGAACGCTTGAGCGGAGGCAAGCAAGGCCAGCAGGAGGCCGAGCGGGAAAGCAATTTTTTGAATGAGCGTCTTGAGCATGGATGTCTCTTGTTCTTGATGTTTGTCAATGGATGGGTAGGAGCAAAACCGCGAATTGTGAAAAACGCAGCCCGCCTTGCCCAGATGTCAATTTGTCGATCGCGATAACATCTGGTTATCACCACTCCGATTCACGACGCACCGTCGGCCCGGTCCATCCGCCATGAAACTAAGCACCTTGCAGGCCCTGGTGGCTGCCGTGGAAGACGGCAGCCTGCGCAGCGCAGCGCGCCGTCTTGGGGTGTCACAACCCGCCCTCACCAAGATGATCCGCGAGCTCGAGATCGAACTGGCGGCGCCGCTGCTGGTGCGTACCTCGCAAGGCGTACTGCCGACAGCGCAAGGCCAGGTGCTGTTCGAGCATGCCCTCAAGGTATCCCGGGAGCTGCTCGCCGCCACCGATCAGATCAGCCAGCTCGGGGGCCACATGCGCGGGGAACTCAACATCGGCGTCGTTCCCGTGGCGGTAATGCTCCTGATCCCCGAGACGCTGCGCACGTTTGGATGCGAGTTCCCCGACATCAAACTACGGGTGAGCGAAGAGCTCTACATTGCGCAACTGCAGCGCCTGCGTTCGGGCCAGGTCGACATCGCCGTCGGCGGCATCCCTGGCGGGCTGTCCAGCGGTGAATTCATCACCGAGGAACTCATGACCACCAGCATGGTTGTGGTCGTGCGCAAGGGCAGCCCCTTGGCCAAGGTACGGCGCCTGGCGCAACTCGCGGATGCCAAATGGGTCTACACCAGCGCATCCAACGACACCGGGTATGCCCAGTTGCTGTTTGAAAGCCATGGCCTGGCTGCCCCGCCCGTGGGCGCGGTGGTCAACTCGACGCTGACGCTGATCTCCCTCGTCGGTGCGGGCGACTACGTCGGCTTGATGCCGCTGCAAATTGCGCAACATCCGTTGACCGCTTCCTACATCAGCATCGTGCCGATTGCCGAAGCCGGCTTGCCGCTCAAGGTGGGCGCCATCATTCGCAGCGATTCCGTCGTCTCTCCGGCCGTGCGGCATTTCATTGCCCACCTGCACCGGGCGGCGCATCAGCTGGGCAAGAAGCCGCTGCCGGCGATTTGATGCGGCACGCCGCGGCACCAGACAATCATGGCTAGCGCGATACCTCGCGCGGCCACAGGACCCACAAACGTAGCGGCTGCTTCAGGCGTCCGGCCAGTTCGGCTGCACCCGCACCCCAGCCAGCAAAGTAGTCGGCACGCACTGCGCCGGTGATGGCGCTACCGGTGTCCTGCGCCAGCACCAGCTTCTGCAGCTGCACCTGCGGCCCGCTGGAAACCAGCCACACCGGCGTGCCGTAGGGAATGCTGCCGGGGTCGACCGCAATCGAGCGCCCCGGCGTCAGCGGCACGCCCTGGGCGCCGCGCGGGCCGAAGGCGGCATCGAGTTCCGGCAACGCTTCCTCGCGGAAAAACACCACACGCGGGTTGCTCCACAGCAGTTCGTTGACGCGCGTCGGGTTGGCCGCCAGCCAGGCCTTGATGCCAGGCCAGGAGGCATCGCGCACGGCGCCCTGATCGAGCAGCCAACGCCCGACGCTGCGATAGGGTTGCTCGTTGGAGCCGGCAAAGGCCAGCCGCACCAGACGCTGCGTGCCATTGGCCTCGCTGATGCGGATGCGGCCCGAGCCCTGGATCTGCAGCGTCAGGGCATCGATGGGGTCGGCCAGGTAGGCAATGGCTCGTCCGCGCAGCAGCGCTTGCACCTCGGGCAGGCTGTCGATTTCCTGCCGGCTGTACCAGGGCTTGCGCTGGCCCAGCGTGGGCGGCGGCTGGTACAGCGGCACGCTGAACTCGGCCGTCGGCACACGCGATGCTTCCAGCACCGGCTCGTAGTAGCCCGTCAGCAGGCCGTCCTCGCCGCCTTGCAGCGCCTCGACGCGGTAGGGCTGCAGGCGCGCCATCATCCAGGCGCGCTGCTCTTCCACGCTGCTGATGCTCAACAGCCGCACCTCGCTGCACAGCGGCGCGAACACCGGCCCGGGCCGCTCGCAACTCTTGAGCCAGGCGTTCCAGGCCTCGTGCAGCGGATCTTCCTGCAGGCCGGGCAGTTCGCTCCAGGCCACCGGCGTCCAGCGGCTGCGTGCCTGCAGCAAGGCCGGGCCGAGCGCGCCGTCAGTGGCTGCCGCACGCGTGCGGGCCTCGGGAGCCGGACTGCGGCCGGCTGGCGGCCAAGGCGCGCTGGCGCAACCGGCCAGCGTTCCTACAATCACGGCTTGTGTTACCCAGTTCTGGAGTCGGTTCATGCGTTGGATTTTGCTTGAAGCCTTCGGCGCCCTCGCGCTGCTGGTGCTGATTGTCTGGTGGACCATGTTTTCCGGCCGCAAGAACGGCGAACTGTCCGATCGGGCCCAGCCTGGCGCCAGCGACAAGGCATCCCAGGCCGACCATGACTAGGGCCTGTTCACACTAATTTCACAAGTGTGAACAGGCCCTAACTCAGCCGCCCTGGAGATGGCGCAGCAGGTTGGCCAGCTCTACCGCGGACTTGACCTCCATCTTGTCGAACACGCGCGCGCGGTGCACTTCCACCGTGCGCACGCTGATCTCCAGCTGGTCGGCAATGCGCTTGTTGGGCAGGCCGTCGACCACCAGGCGCATCACGTCGCGCTCACGCTCGGTCAGCTCACCCAGGCGCAGGCGCAACTGCGCCACTTCCTGACCGGCCTGCACCAATGTCGCCGACTGCGCCAGGGCCTGCTCGATGCGGTCGACCAGCGCGTTGTCGGAAAACGGTTTTTCGCAGAAGTCGAAGGCGCCGCGCTTGACGGCATCGACGGCGGTGGGCACGTCGCCATGACCGGTGAGAAAGATCACCGGCATGGTCTGGTGCAGCCCGCGCTCGACCAGGCGCTCGAACAAGGCCAGCCCGCTCATGCCGGGCATGCGCACATCCAGCAGCAGGCAGCAGGCCTGGCCCGGCGTCCAGCCGCCTTCGACCATCTGCCAGAAGGCGTCGGCGCTCTCGAAGGCCTGGCTCGGCAGCCGGCGCGAGCGCAGCAGCCAGGCCAGCGCCTCGCGCACACTGGCGTCGTCGTCGACGATGAAAACGGAAGCGTCAATCACGGGTTGCATGGGGTGATGTTACGCGAGGTGAGACGTTGCAGGATCGCCAACCGACAGGGTAAAGGTGAACACCGTGCCCTGCGGCTGATTGGGCTCAAACGCCAGCGTGCCGCCGTGCTGCTCGATCACGGTACGGCACAGGCTCAAACCCAGGCCCATGCCTTCGGCCTTGGTGGTGAAGAACGGCGTGAACAGCTGCTGTTCGACTTCCGGTGCAATACCCGGTCCGACATCGGCCACCGAAAACACCAGCCAGCGCCCGTCGCCGCGCTCCCGGCGCACGGCCAGCCGCAGCACGCGCTGCCGGATCTCGGGCCGGTCCATGGCCTGCATGGCATTGCGCGCCAGATTGAGCAGCACCTGCTCGACCATGGTGCGGTCGCACAGCACCTTGGGCAGGCCGGGCTCCAGCTGAATCTGCACCAGCACCCCCAGCTTGCGCGCCTGCAGATTGATCAGCGGCAGGATGGCATCGAGCAGCGCCTGCGGCGGCACGGCTTCGCGCGCCTGGTCGCGCCGGCGCACGAAGTCGTGCACGCTCTTGATGACCTTGCCGGCACGTTCGGCCTGCTGGGCGATGCGATGCATCGCCAGTTCGATGTCGGCCGGCGTGTGCATGCCATCGCGCAGCAGATTGAGTGAACCGGTGGCATAGCTGGAAATGGCCGCCAGCGGCTGGTTCAGCTCATGGCTCAGCAGCGAGGCCATCTCGCCCACCATGGCCAGGCGCGCCGTGGCCTGCAGCCGGTCCTGGCTGGCTCGCGACAGTTCTTCGACGCGGCGCTGCTCGCGGATGTCGAGAAAAGCGCTCATCCAGCCGGTCTGCGCGCCTTGCGCATTGATCAGCGGCGCCTCGATGATGAGCACCGGAAAGCGCGTGCCGTCCTTGTGCATGAAAACCGACTCGAAGCCTTCGCGCGGCGGCGAGTTGCCGGCCAGCCGGATGGCCTGGCGCTTCTTGTACTCGTCCGCCAGTTCGGGCGGCCAGTAAGGCGCATGGACGCTCTGGCCCAGCAGCTCATCGGCCGTGAAGCCCACCATCTGGCAAAAGGCCGGGTTCACATAGGTGATGCGCCCGTCCAGGTCGCGCGCGCGCAGACCGGTCACGAGCGAATCCTCCATCGCCTTGCGAAAGGCCAGCGCATCCCCCAGATCATGTTCGGCCTTCAGGCGCCGGCGCATGTCCCGGCTCAGCAGCACCAGGATCGACACCAACGCGATCGACATCGCCGTCACCAGCGCGGTCAGCACATTGGGGAACAGGTCTGGCGCGCCGCGCCAGCTATCCATGCGCAACACCAGCGTGGTGCCGGGCAGATCGAGCAGGTGCTGCGCGGTAAAAACGCGGTTGGCGCGCCGCGGCGTGCCCCGCACCGCCAGCCGGGTACCGTCGCCCTCGGTGAACGAGACCTCCTGGCTGCGTGTGAGCTGGCGTTCCACCAGATCATCCAGGATGTCCTGCAAGGAATAGGTGGCGACCAGGTAGCCCATCACCACCCCGGTGGTGACCAGCGGCATGCACAGCTCCATGACTTCGATGCCAAGACCGTCGGTCATGGGCACGAAATAACTGCCGGAATAAGCCGGTGCGCTGAGCCGGCGGGCCGTGGTGCAGGTCTGGCTGACTTCCGTTTGAACGCTGTCGCGCCCCAGACGGTCATACACGGCCGGCCGGAACGGCGTGTCCGCATGCACGCGGGTTTTCTGGTTGCTGTCGCGCCATTCGATGCGCACCAGTTCACGGTGCTCGCGCAGCAAGGCCGCAGCCGCCAGGGACCAGGCCGCTGGCGTCGGATCGTTGAACTGCAAGGCCTGCAGGCTTTGCACATTGCGCGACAGCGCGGAGCGGATATCGCCCACGGCATCGGCTACATCACGTTCGAGCCGGCTTTGGACCTGGCTGGCCTCGTAGCGTCCGGCCAGCCAGACCAGTGTGGCCAGCAGGGCCACCACCAGGGCCGTGAGCGCCGTCCACAGCGCACGGCGGCGCCAGGCCGACGGCAGCCGCTCCGTATCGGCGGGCATCGCATTCACAGGACGCGGTGCTCCAGCGCCGGCAGCTGCAGACGGCATTGCTGCAGCAACCCAGCCTGCAGTTCGGCGGTCACCACCGCTTCGCCCTCGGCCTGCTCGGCCAGCACCCGGCCCCAAGGATCGACCAGCCTGGAATGGCCCCAGGTGCGCCGTCCGTTGTCATGCAGGCCGCCCTGCGCTGCGGCGAGCACGAAGGCCAGGTTTTCCACCGCCCGCGAGCGCAACAGAACGTCCCAGTGCGCCTGGCCGGTGGTGTGTGTGAAGGCGCTGGGCACCAGCAGCAGGTCGGCGCCGGCCTGGGCATAACTGCGGTAGAGCTCGGGAAAGCGCAGGTCGTAGCACACGCTCAAGCCCAGACGCCAGCGATGCCCGTCGCGCGAAGGCAGGTCGAAGGTCACGGGCTGCGTACCGCTGAGCAGGGCGCGCGATTCGTCGTAACGCTCACGGCCGTTGTCGAAGCGGAACAGATGGATCTTGTCGTAGCGCGCCACGCAGTCACCCTGCGGCGAATAGACCAGGGTGCTGTTGTAGACGCGCGCGCCGGCCCCTTCTTCCGGCGCAGCAGACAGGGGCAAGGTACCGCCCACGACCCACAAGCCCAGTTCGCGCGCCGACTCGGCCAGAAAAGCCTGGATGGGTCCGGCGCCCAGCGGCTCCTGGATGGCCAGCTTGTCGGTGTCCTGCGCTCCCAGCAGGCAGAAATACTCGGGCAGGACCACGAGCTCGACGCCCTCGTCGACCGCCTGCCGCATCAACGCCTGGGCGCGCGCCAGATTGGCCTGCCATTGCATGCCCGACACCATCTGGATCGCTGCCACCTTCATCGCGTCACCTCGCTCCTGCTCTTGCCAGCCGCCGGCGCATCGGTGCGCGTGATCTTGGGATCGGCCCAACTGCCGGTGATCTGGAACTCCTCGGTCGCCGAGTCGATCAGCGGCCGGCGCAGCACCAGCTGCGCCAGGAAGGAACCCAGGCCGACCGCCGGGTTGATCCAGCCGGCAATCAGCGAGGCCGTACCGGCATTGATCTCCGGCACGACGACGACCTTGAGGTCCTGCGTCTCGCGCGCGATGTCCGCCCGGCCGTCCATCAACACCGCAGCGTTCACACCCTTCATCTGCAGGTTGTTGGTGCTGGCGATGCCTTGCTCGATGCGGATGTCGCCGCGCACGAAGTCGAACGCAAACCCTTCGCTGAAGACATCGCGGAAATCCAGCGTCAGACGCCGCGGCAAGGACTGCAGGCTCAGCACGCCCAGCAGCTTGGCAATGCCGGGGTCGGCCTTGAGGAACTGGCCATTCTCCACATTGACATTGAAGGCGCCACCCAGCGTCGGGTAGTCCAGCGCCAGCGGCGAACCGGCCCAGGCGATCTGCCCTTCCAGCCGGCCCTTGCCGCGGCGAATCACGTCCTTCATGCCGAAACGGCCCAGCAACTCACCGGCATCGGCAATGTCAAAACGGAAGTTCATCACGGTGCGGCGCCGCTCGGCTTGCGTGCGGCCCGCGGCCGGCCGGCCGGCCGCCGACTCGTTGAGCAAAGCCCAATTGCCGGTGGCCGTGAAGACCGCCTCCGGCATGATGATGTTGAAGCGGTTGAGCCGCCACTCACGGGAACCGCCATCGCGCGGCACGGAGCCGACACCGCGGTTAACGGCTTCGATCTCCACCCGGCCGAGCTTCTTGCCACGCAACTCCATGTCGTCAACCACGACGTCCAGCGCCGGGATGCTGACCGGCTGCTCATCGAGCAAGGTCTCCACATCCTTGGCCGACGACGGCGCCAGCACCAGGCGGGCCAGACGGGCGTACAGCCGCCCGGCACTGCTGCCGGAGGACTGGCGGTATTCGAGATAGCCACTGAGCTCCTGCGCATCCAGATTGGCACGCCAGGTCTGGCCGTCGCGCGAGCCGCCGACCACCACCTGGTTGAGCTTGCGTCCGACGGCCGTCAGCTCCTTGGCCCGAATCGCCAGGCTGGTGGGCATGTAGCCGGCTGCCAGGCCGACGCCCGTGGTACGGGTAGCCGCTCCTGCGGCAGCGGCGGGCGTGGACACCATCGCGTTCCAGGCATCGACATCCACGTTCTGCATGACGATGTTGGCCACGACCCCTTCGGTCGGCAAAGGCACTTGCTCGCCCGGCGCCAGCCCGACACCTACGGCGCCGCGCAGCACTCGCGCCTCGGCGCCCGACACGTCCCGCACGTACACCGCCGAGGCAAGGCGCCCGAGCTCGAATGTCAGCTGATCCTGCAAGGGTGCCGTTGCGCCAGCACCGGTTGACAGCGATTCACGCGTGAGCGCGGTTTCCAGCCGCAGGGGCAGGAGCGCCTCGGCGCTTTTGCTCAGCGGTGCCGGCAGGTTCAGTGCCAGCCCCTGCAGATTGCTGAAGAGCTGGAGTTCAGGTACCCCACGGCGAAAGCCAAGCGTGAGGGAATAGTTCGTGCCCCCCGTGGCCTGCTGCGCCAGCCGGCTCACGATGCCCAGCTCGCGCGCCTGACGCAGGCCCTCGGCCGTCACATTGCCCTGCACGCGCAACAGGGCCGGCCCGCTCGCACGGGCACTGGTCCCCGGCACCGGGATGGTGCCACCCTCGGCGCGCAAGTCGCCCCCCAGCGCCCGCGCCTGGCCGCCGCTGATGGCAAAACCGGCTTCGCTGAAATGCACGACGCCGCGCGCACGGCTCAGGCGGGGAAGGGTAGGCTCAATCTGCAGTTCATTGCCCGCCAGCGTGATCTTGCCCTGCACGCCGGTCTTGTGCAGTTCCCGCAACGGCAGCTTGAGCTTGAGCTGCAGATCGGCATTGCCGCTGGCACTGGCCTGCTTGAGCACATGGCCGGTCATCTCGCCCAGCGGCGAGCCGTTCACCATGACGCTCAGCACCTCGCCCAGCGGCCCCTTGGCCTCGGCATTGACGTTGACTGTCGCCCCCTGCAGCAGATTCGGGATTTGCGCTTCCGCCTGGCTGATGCGCACCCCCGGGGCACCCGCCAGACGCCCGCTCACCTCCTTGAGCTGCAGGCTGGCGTGATCCATCAGGAACTCGCCGCTCAACTGGGTCAACGCCGGCCAGGGCAGGGCCCCTGCAGGCTGCAGGCTGCGCGGCACATAGAGGTAGGTCGCATCGCGCACGCTGGCCGAGATGCGGAACTCGCCCAGTTTCGGGTCCGCAAACGGGAAATCATGCAAATCCCCCTTGACGCGGAAACGCACACCACTGACCCGCCCCTGCGGTATGGCATCGCGCAGGTAGTCGCGCACTTCGCGCTCGATGGCCAGCGGCAGATAGCGGTGCACCCGGGAGGCATCGGCCCGGCTGAAGCTGCCCTGCAGGTCGAGGACACCCGGAAAACGGCCACGACCCCGGGTGGCTGCGGCCGCCTCACCGGTCTGCCACTTGAGCTGGGCCTCGCCCTGCGCATCGGCATTGCTGAACTTGAGGTTGGGCAGTTGCACGCTGATGTGCTGGCCCTCGATCTGCCACTGCAGATCGGTGGTCAGCTGGGCAAAATCCAGCGCCGGCACTTCGAACAGACCGGGCAGCTCCAGCTGTCCGTCCTGCAGGGCCAGCGCGGCGCGTCCGCCGGACTGGTTCAAATCGAAATCGATGGTCGCGCCGCGCACGCCGGGCGTACCCAGCGCCGGCGACCCGGCCGCGACCTCCAGCCGCACCACCCGTCCCTTGGCATCAAAGCGGGTCGGCGCCTCCAGCGGCCCCTGCCAGTTGGCCTGAATGCGCTCGACCAGCCCTTTGGGCGCGTAGGCCGCCACAGCCGCACGCATGCGTTCGTCCAGCGGCAGGCGGTCGGCAATCCGCGCCAAAGCCGCCAGGTCGAGCTGGTCGCCTTGCAGTTCGCCGCGCGCCGGCGCGCGGCCTTCGGCCGCCACATGCACGATGCGCACATTGCCGCCGGGCCAGCGCAAGCCATCGTCCATTTCGAACTGCAACGCCTGGGTCGAGAGTTCGAAACCACCTTGCAGCAGGCGGCCGCCCAGCCGGCCTGTCAACACAGGCAGGGACAAGGCGCCCAGCTGCGGTGTCAAGGTGACCTGAACATGGGACAAGGCGACGTCAGCTGTCGCCCCGATCACCTGGCCGCGGCTGACATCGACCCAGGCTCGCAGGGCGCCGCTGCCCCGCGCCACGTCCACCCCCAGATGGGCATAGCGCCGCAGTTGCGAAACATCGATATGCCCGAACTGGGCAAAGACCTGCCCTTCCCATTGACGCCACTGCCCGGCATCCCCCGACAGCAAGGGCTGGCGGAAATTGCCCATCAGCGTGAAACGCTGGCCCCACTCGGCCGGCGGCGTGGCATCGATCCGCACGGCATGGCTGCGCACGGTATTGCGTACCACCAGATCGACCTGCTCCAAGGCCAGAGGCGGGACATTGCGCCGCTCATCGCTCCAGCGCAGGGTACCGCCGCGAATGACAAACTCGGTCTGCGAAAAAAACCAGTCAAGCGCCGGGCTGTCGGGGCCTTGGGTTTTCGACAGATCCAGCCCGGCCACGAATAGGCGGCCATCGGCCGCGCGCCGGATGTCGAGCTGGGGCTGTTCGATGTAGATCTGTTCGAACCCGAAGTTCCAGAGCGAGCGCGGCGACAGGGCCGCCAGCACCCGGGGCAGCTGCAATGCCTCCCGGCCGTCGATGTCGACCAGACTCACACGGCTCAACTCGAACGAGGGAATCAGCCCGTCCGGACGGGCCTGGATGGCACCGATGCGCACCGTCACGCCCAGGATCTGGCTGGCCCGGGTTTCCAGCTGTGGGCGCAGTTCGCCGATTCGCGGCACAATGAAAAAGTGCAGCGCGCCCCAGGCGCTGATCATGACCAGCCAGGCCCCCAGCAGCAACCAGAGCGATACGCGTGCAGCGATCGCCAGAATTTTCAGCAGTGATGAAGGGCGGCGCGGCAGGTCATCCATTTTGAACATCGGAAACGTGACAGGAATTATGACCCGCAACGGCGCGAGCAGCTTGACGCAAGTGGACGCAGGAGTGCCATCCGGCACCTCTGCACTGTCGGATCACTCCCGCTTCGCCCAGCGGGTGCGCCGGCGTTACGAATCCCAGCTGCAGCTGTTGCCACCGGGCCCACCCGATCAGGCCACCCTGCGGCAGGTGTTCGAAGCCCTGCAGCAGGGCGGCGCCGATGTCGCCACCGCCTTGCGCACCTTGCGCCACCTGGTGGTGGAGCGCCTGGTCACCCTGGACTGCGACCAGCAGGCCGGGCTGCATGACATCACCCGCGTCATGACCGATCTGGCTGAATTTGCCCTGGATATTGCCACCACCCAGACACTGCAAATGCTGGACGAGACCCACGGGAAGCCCGTCACACCGCAGGGCGAGCGGGCGCTGATGTGGGTCATCGGCATGGGCAAGCTCGGCGCGCGCGAACTCAATGTCTCCAGCGACATCGACCTGATCTACGTCTACGACCAGGACGGCGAAACCGCCGGCAGCGCCGAGGGGCGCGGGCGCATCTCCAACCACGAGTACTTCGCCAAGGCGGTGCGCGCGATCTACAGCCTGATCGGCGACACCACCGAACACGGGTTCGTCTTCCGCGTCGACCTGGCCCTGCGCCCCAACGGCAATTCCGGACCGCCGGCCGTTTCGCTGGGCGCGCTGGAAGAGTATTTCCATGTCCAGGGCCGCGAATGGGAACGTTTTGCCTGGCTCAAGAGCCGGGTGGTGGCGCCGCAGCGTCACATGCAAGATGGTTCGATCATGGTCTTGCGTGGCATGGTGATCCCTTTCGTGTTCCGGCGCTACCTCGACTACAACGTCTTCGATTCCTTGCGTGTGCTGCACCGCCAGATCCGCGAGCATTCGGCGCGCCGCAGCGCCGGCCGCCCGGAGCGCAGCAACGACGTCAAGCTCTCGCGCGGCGGCATCCGTGAGATCGAATTCACCGTCCAGCTGCTGCAGGTGGTGCGCGGCGGCCAGTTCCCCGAGTTACGCACACGGCCGACGCTCGACGCGCTGCAGCGCCTGGTGCGCGCCGGGCTCATGCCGCAGGCCACGGCCGACGCCTTGACCCAGGCCTATGTGTTCCTGCGCCGCGTGGAACACCGCATCCAGTACCTCGACGACCAGCAGACCCATGTGCTGCCGACACGTGACGACGACCTGCACTGGATCGCCCGCACCATGGGCTACGCCGACACCGGCCCGTTCCTGACCCAACTCGATGCCCATCGGGAAATCGTGGCGCAGGAGTTCGATACCCTGCTCGGCGGCCAGGGCAGCAAGGAATGCAAGGGCTGCAGCAATGGCAAGAACGGCCCGCCTGGCCGCGCTGCTGCGCCCGATTTTGATGAATTGCTGGAGCAATTGCCGCCGTTGCTGCGTGAGCGGGTCGCCACCTGGCGCAACCATCCGCGCGTGCTGGCGCTGCGCGAAGAGTCACGGGCGCGGCTGGTGCGGCTGGTTGCGCGCACGGCCGAATGGCTGCGCGAGGGCCGTGCCAGCGAAGAGGCCGCCGTTCGGCTGGTGGACTGGATGGAGCCGTTGCTGCGACGCGAAAGCTATCTCGCCATGCTGCTGGAGCGACCGGCAGTACACGAACGGCTGGTGCGCCTGCTGGGCGCCGCCCGCTGGCCGGCGCGCTACCTGCTGTTGCACCCCGGCGTGATCGACGAGCTGGCCAGCCGCACCATCCTGAGCGACCGCTTCGACCCGGCGGCCTTCGAGACCGAACTGGAGGTGCGTCGGCAGGCCCTGCAGGCCGCCGGCGATGACGACGAGGAATCGCTGCTCAACCTGCTGCGCCGCGCCCACCATGCCGAGGTGTTCCGCACCCTGGCGCGCGACGTCGAGGATGCGCTGACGGTCGAGCAGGTGGCCGATGACCTCAGTGCCCTGGCCGATGCTGTCTTGCGCATCACCACGCGCTGGTGCTGGGAGCGGCTGAAGAAAAAGCACCGCGAGCAGCACCAGTTCGCCATCATCGCCTACGGCAAGCTGGGCGGCAAGGAACTGGGTTATGGCAGCGACCTGGACATCGTGTTCGTCTACGAGGATGAGGATGAGCAGGCCCCCGAGGTCTATGCCAGCCTGGTGCGCAAGCTGATCAACTGGCTGACGGTCAAGACTGGCGAAGGCGATCTGTATGAGATTGACACCGCGCTACGCCCCAACGGCAACTCCGGGCTGCTGATCACCACCTTCGAGGCCTATGCCAACTACCAGCAGCAGCGCGGCAGCAACACCGCCTGGACCTGGGAGCACCAGGCCATGACCCGGGCGCGCTTCGTGCTCGGCAGCGATGACCTGCGCCGGCGCTTTGATGCCGTGCGCCAGGCGGTGATCTGCGCGCCGCGCGATGCACAGGCGCTACGCCAGGAGATTGTTGCCATGCGCGAGAAGGTGCGCGCCGCGCATCCGGCCCATGGCGAGCAGTTTGACGTCAAACACAGTCCGGGCGGCATGGTTGATGCGGAGTTTGCCGTGCAATACCTGGTGTTGTCGCAAGCCGCCAGCCACCCGGAACTGGCGGCCAATGCCGGCAATATCGCGCTGCTGCGGGCCGCCCAGGCCGCCAGGCTGCTGCCCGCCGGTATTGGCGAGGCGGCCGCCGATGCCTACCGCGAGCTGCGCCATGTCCAGCATCGCGCACGACTCAACGAGGAACCGACCCAGGTCGAGCCGCAGGAATTGAAGGTCGAACGCGAGGCGATATCGGCACTGTGGGCAGCGGTTTTCGGCGTCCGCTGAAAACGCCCCCGCCGGTTCAGGACGTGCTGCGAATCCTGCGCACCAGCGCCGTGGTCGAATAGCCTTCGACAAAAGGCAGTGCCAGCGCCCGCCCGCCCCAAGACTCCACCAGAGCAGTTTCCGGCAACGTGCGCATGTCGTAGTCACCGCCCTTGACCAGGATGTCGGGACGGATTTCCGAGATCAGCTGCTCTGGCGTGTCCTCGTCGAACCAGGTCACCAGATCGACTGCCCCCAGTGCTGCCACCAGGATGGCCCGGTCCTGCTCATTGTTGAGCGGACGGTCCGGCCCCTTGCCCAGCCGCCGCGCCGAGGCATCGGTATTGAGGGCGACGACCAGACTGGCACCCAGCGCCCGGGCCTGCGCCAGGTAAATGGCATGGCCGCGGTGCATGACATCGAACACGCCATTGGTGAACACCAGCGGCCGCGGCAAGGTCGCCAAGCGCGCCGCCATCGCCTCGCGCCGGCACAGTTTATGGAGGAACTCGGGAAGATCAACGGTTGGGCGGCTGGTCATGGCCGGCATCCTAACAGGCCGGCCCAGGGAGATCGCCAGGCAGCGCCAGCCCGCCAATCCGCGGAAACACCGGCGATTTACCGCATAATCCCGCGCCATCCGCGCCGCCCGTCCGCGGCATAATTCCCACTCTATGCGTCTTGTCACGGTCAGTATTGATTCGATCCGCCTCGGCGAGCCCCTGCCTTTTGCGCTGCGGGATGCCGATGGCACGCTGCTGGCCAACAAAGGCTACGTGATCCAGACCAAGGCCGAGTTGCAGGACGTTGTCGGTAAGGGATTTGAGCTCTTCATCGATGTTGTCGATGAGGAAAACTATCGCCGGGCCTATGTGAACCGGCTGCATCACCTGGTAACCGAGAACAAGGCACTGGGTGTTATCGCCGGCACCCAGATTGCAGCTGCCGTCGACGCCAAACGCACGGGTCTGGACGAAGGCTTGCCCGACTGGCTGGACCTGCAGGTCCAGGCCAACACCCTGCTGCGCGACACGTCGTCGCCACACTTTCTCGCCCGGCTCGATCGCCTGCACAACCAGCTGCAGCGTTACTCGCAACGCAACCCGAACGGGGCCCTGTTTGCCCTGTTTCACCTGTCAGCCAGCGAAATCCGCATGTACAGCGCCACCCATGCCATGCTGGTGAGCGTCATGTGTGGCCTGGCCGCCCGCGAAGTACTCAACTGGCCGGCGGAAACCGAACTGACCCTGTGCCGGGCCGCCCTGACCATGAACACCGGCATGACTGACTTGCAGGACAAACTGGCCATGCAGCTGACGCCGCCAACGCTGGAACAACGCAAGCAGATCGACCAGCATACCCTGCGCTCGGTTCAGCTGCTGGAGCAGACCGGCATCCGCGACCCAGGCTGGCTGGAAGCGGTACGCGACCATCACAGCGTACCGCCTGGCCGGCTGGCCGGCATGTCCGAAGGGCGACGCATGGCCCGCCTGATCCAGCGCGCCGATATGTTCGCTGCCCGCCTGGCGCCGCGCGCCTCACGTGTGCCGACCTCGCCGGCGGCAGCCATGCAGGCCAGCTACTTCGATGAAAATCGCCAGGTCGATGAAGCCGGCGCCGCCCTGATCAAGGCCGTCGGCATTTATTCGCCGGGTTCCTTCGTGCGCCTCACCACCAACGAGGTGGCCATCGTGATCCAGCGCGGCACCAATACCACCACGCCCAAGGTGGCTGTGCTGATCAACCGCGAAGGCATCCCGACATCAGAGCCCATCATCCGTGACACCAGCCTGCGCGAATTCCGCATTGTGGCCAGCGTCCCGCACCGCGATGTCAAGGTGCAGATCAATCTGCAGCGGCTGCTGCCGCTGACGGTCACCGGCAGCTCAGACCGTCCCTGGTGAGGAGGTGGCCGGCACCAGCGCGGCCACCAGTTCCTTGCGGTAGCGGTTGAGTTCCTGCACAGTCTGGAAGCTGCGCCCCATGAGCAGGCTCATGTTGTGCAGGATACGCTCGACCACCTTGTGTTCCCACACCGCATCAAAGTTGATCTGCGTGTCCAGCCAGCGCTCCAGCCACTCGGGGTTGGGCAGGCGGCTTTGGATGGTATCGCGTGGAAAGAGCGCCTTGCTGACGTGCAAATTGGTCGGGTGCAGCGCCTGCGACGTACGACGTGCGCTGGCCATGAGTACCCCGACCTTGGCAAAGGCCGCCCGAGCCTCGGCGCCGGACTTGGCAATGGCACGCTTCATGTACTTGAGGTAGGCGCCGCCGTGGCGCGCCTCGTCCTGGCTCAGCGTGGTGTAGATGTGCCTGATCACCGGCTCGGTGTGCCACTCGGCGGCACGCCGGTACCAGTGGTTGAGACGGATTTCCCCGCAGAAATGCAGCATCAGGGTCTCCAGCGCCGGGGCGGGATCGAATTCGAAACGGATGTCGTGCAGCTCCTGTTCGGTCGGTACGAGATCCGGCCGGAAGCGCCGCAGGTATTCCATCAGCACCAACGAGTGCTTCTGCTCCTCGAAAAACCAGATCGACATGAAGGCCGAGAAATCGCTGTCGTCGCGGTTGTCGCGCAGGAACATCTCGGTGGCCGGCAGCGCCGCCCACTCGGTGATCGCGTTCATCTTGACGGTCTGCGCCTGCTCGTCGCTGAGCTGGCGAGCGTCGAACTGGTCCCAGGGGATGTCCTGGTCCATGTCCCAGCGGACCGCCTCCAGTTGCTTGAACAGTTCAGGATAGAGCATGGGCGACCTTTCAGGGCGTCCCGTCATTCTGCTCGCCCTCTGTGACAAGGGTCTGACAGTGCGCGGCCCGTCCGCCGGCCGGCCCTCTGCTTGTTATTGCGCCCGGGTCTCGGCAAAACTCGGGCGCAGTTCCAGCTTCTCCAGCAAGCGCACCAGATTCGGGAGGTCATTGCGCCAGCCCACCTGCGGAAAGCGGAAATCCAGATACGCCAGCGCGCAACCAACAGCGATGTCGGCCAGGCTCATGTGAATGCCGGTACAAAACGGCTTGTCGCCCAGGCCCTTGCTCATGGCCTCCAGGCTGGCCTTGATCTTGCCGAGCTGACGGTCGATCCAAGCCTGGCTGCGCTGTGCTTCGGTACGCTTGTCCCACACGGCTTCCATGCGCGCCAGCAAGGCGGCGTCCATCACGCCGTCGGCCAGCGCCTCCCAGGTCTTGACTTCGGCCCGCTCCCGCCCCACCGGCGGAATCAGCTTGCCCACCGGCGACAGGGTGTCAAGGTATTCAACGATCACGCGCGAGTCGAACAGCGCCTCGCCGCCTTCCATGATGAGGCAGGGGATTTTGCCCAGCGGGTTGGACTCTTTGATGGTGGTCTGCTCCGACCACACATCTTCGAGCACGAAGTCGTAGTCAAGCTTTTTTTCAGCCATCACGACGCGCACTTTGCGCACGTAAGGGCTGGTGTTGGATCCGATCAGTTTCATGGGTCTTTAACTTTCGCCAGGAGCCTGATTCTAGCGATTGGGGTTGCCCTGGAGGCCGCAACACCCATTGCGGGGCAGGCCAACTACAATTCGGGTATGAGTTTCTCCACCATTTCGGCCCTATCTCCGTTGGACGGCCGCTACGCCAACAAACTAGCCAGCCTGCGTCCGCTGATGAGCGAGCAGGGCTATATGCACCGCCGAGTCCAAGTCGAGGTGGCCTGGTTCATTACCCTGAGCGATGCCGGCTTCGCTGAATTCAAGCCTCTTTCTCCCGGAGCTCGCACTTACTTGCTCGGCCTGGTCAAGAATTTCTCGGAAGCCGATGGCAACGCCATCAAGGAAATCGAGAAAACCACCAACCACGATGTGAAGGCCGTTGAATACTGGATCAAATCCAAGTTCGAGGCCCGGCCCGAACTGGAAAAAGCCAGCGAATTCGTGCACTTTGCCTGTACCAGCGAGGACATCAACAACACCAGCCACGCCCTGCAACTGCGTGCCGCACGCGACGTGGTGCTGCTGCCGGCGCTGGACAAACTGCTGCTCAAGCTGCGCGACATGGCCCGCACCTATGCCGACGTGCCGATGCTGAGCCGCACCCATGGCCAGACCGCCAGCCCGACCACGGTGGGTAAGGAAATCGCCAACGTGGTGGTACGCCTGCAGACGGCCTGCGACCGCATCGCCGCGGTCAAGATCCTGGGCAAGATGAACGGCGCCGTCGGCAACTACAACGCCCACCTGTCCGCCTGGCCCGACTTTGACTGGGAAGCCTTCAGCAAGAAGGTCATCGAAACCCCCGAGCCGCTGGGCCTGGGCCTGACCTTCCAGCCCTACAGCATCCAGATCGAGCCGCACGACTACATGGCGGAGCTGTTTGATGCCATCGCCCGCGCCAACACAATCTTGGTCGACTGGTCGCGCGACGTCTGGGGCTATGTCTCGCTGGGCTACTTCAAGCAGCGGCTGCGTGAAGGCGAAGTGGGCTCCTCCACCATGCCGCACAAGGTCAACCCGATCGACTTCGAAAACGCCGAGGGCAATCTCGGCCTGGCCAACGCCCTGTTGCGCCACATGAGCGAGAAGCTGCCGATTTCGCGCTGGCAGCGCGATCTGACCGACTCCACCGTGCTGCGCAACATGGGCGTTGCCATCGGCTATGCCGTGCTGGCCTACCAGTCGCTGGCGACCGGCCTGGGCAAGCTGGAAATCAATGAAACGGCCTTGGCCGCCGATCTGGACGCCTCCTGGGAAGTGCTGGCCGAGCCGATCCAGACCGTGATGCGCCGCTACGGTCTGCCGCAGCCCTATGAACAGCTCAAGAAGTTCACGCGCGGTGAAGCCATGACGCGCGAGCTGATGCAGGGCTTCATCATGAAGCTTGAGATCCCCGAGGCGGAGAAGCAACGCCTGCTGGCCATGACACCCGGCAACTACACGGGCAAGGCCGCCGAGTTGGCGCGACGCATCTGATCGCGAACCGGACTTCCCGTCAAATCTGCCCGCAACCCATACCAAATGGGCGCGGGCAGCTTCTATTTTCATAGCAAACCGACATGGCCCTTAAATCCACCATCTACAAGGCCAATCTGTCGGTCGCCGACATCGACCACGGCTACTACGCCGACCATGCACTGACGCTGGCACGCCATCCGAGCGAAACCGACGAACGCATGATGATCCGGCTGGCGGCCCTGGCCCTGCAGGCGCACCGGTTGCAGACGGTGTGCCAAGGCGACGGCACGCTGGCCTTCGGTGCCGGCCTGTCCGATCCGGACGAGCCCGACGTCTGGCTGCGCGATTTCACCGGCCAGACCCGGCTGTGGATCGAAGTCGGCCAGCCCGAGGACAAACCCCTGGCCAAGGCCTGCAACAAGGCCGATGCCGTGGTGGTCTATGCCTTCCACCATGCGGCCGAGGTCTGGTGGCGCGGCATCGAGAACAAGCTCACGCGACTGGACCGGCTGGAAGTCTGGCGCATGCCGACGGAAGCATCGCAGGCCCTGGCCGCCTTGGCCGAGCGCAGCATGCAATTGCAAGCCACGATTCAGGAGGGCGCCCTGATGCTCAGCAATGGCCGCCAGACGGTGACGATCGAACCGGTCCGCTGGAAATAGACAAGAACCGGGGTCTTGCTCAGGCCATCAGGCCGGCTCGCCCTGCACCTGCGCGGCCGGCACCTCGCCGGCGGCACCTCCAGCCCGTTCGGCATAGCGGTTGAAACGCCAGGCTTGGCCCGACAGCGTGATGCGACGCCAGGTCTGGCGCTTCTCGGCCGGTCGCATTTCCGTCCACAGCTGCACCTCGTCGAAACTGCGGCCGCAGCCCTTGCACTCTTCGTCACCCTGGCTGGTGGAACAGATCGCGATGCAAGGCGTGTCCGGCGTACTCTCGTACCAGGTGAGCCACGCCGCCAGCGCCGGTGGTGGCATGGAAAATTCGTCCGCTTCCTGCTCGCGGTAGAACACCATCAGGGCATAGACCTCGGCCAGCGCGCGCACTTCCGGCGCCAGAGTGATGCCATCCGGCGACGGCTTTCTGTTGCGCCAGAAATTGATGGCTGCTTCGATGTCGGTGATGTGAATTCCAGCCATGGGATGCATTGCAAGAGGGAGACGGATGATAGCGTTTCTCGCGCGCTCCGGCCCCATCATGATCCACCTCAAAACCACACACATTGCATGGTTGATGGCGACTGTGTTTCAATCCGCTTCACGAAGGGGAGTAGCTCCCATTTGTTGCGACACAGGGAGGTGCCATCCAAACAGGCATCGTTGCAACAAGTATCGGCAAGTCGTCATTACGAAGTATTACTTCCGGCTTGCTGGGCAAAAATCTGCATGACTCCATGCCGAGCAAGACCTTCGATTGGAACCTGAGCCAGGTTTCGTCGAAGTACGTCCGTGACTTTTCGCAGTCACGGTCTCCATTGACGATGTCTGTCCAGGTTGTTGATCGAAACAACTCGGAGTATTTGTCATGGAGTTTTTTTCCGCCCCCTGGTGGTCGGCGTTGCTGGCCATCATCCTGATCGACCTCGTGCTCGCCGGCGACAACGCCATCGTGATCGCGCTGGCCGCTCGCAGTCTTCCCTCTCATCTTCAGAAAAAAGCCATCGTCTGGGGCACCGTCGGCGCCATTGTCGTGCGCTCGTTCATGACCGTGGGCGTGGTCTGGCTGCTGAAGATCCCGGGCCTGATGCTGGTCGGCGGCCTGGGGCTGGTCTGGATCGCCTACAAGCTACTGGCCGATCAGGAGGGCGAGGGCCACGACGGCCCGGTCGCCAACACCTTCTGGGGCGCCATGAAAACCATCATCGTCGCTGATGCCCTGATGGGCGTGGACAACGTGCTGGGTGTAGCAGGCGCAGCCCACGGCTCGTTCGATCTGGTCGTCATCGGCCTGCTGGTCAGCGTGCCGATCGTGGTGTTCGGCAGTTCGGTGGTGCTCAAGCTGGTCGAGCGCTTCCCCATCATCATTCAGCTTGGCGCTGCCGTGCTGGCTTTCACGGCTGCCAAGATGATCGTGAACGAGCCCCTGCTCGATGCCGTATTCGACTCGCCCGAACCGCTGAACATCGCGGCCCGCTGGGTGACCTACGCGGTGGCGGTGGTCGGTGTGCTGGCTGCCGGCTGGCGGGCGGCGCGGCGCCAACAGGAGGGCGAGCGCACCGTTCACTCCGGACACGCGGCCTGAATTCACCCACCCAGTTTCTTCCCCCCGTCCTCAACTTAGAAGGATTCATCATGGACAAAATCATTGTGTATCTGGACGATGCAGCGTTTGCACGGCATCAGCTCGCGCCGATGAAAAACAGCGCCTCTGGCAGCCAAGCGGGGACACGCTGGATTCTGGTCGCGTGCCCGCCGCGTATGACCCGCCACATCAGCAAGTGGGTCAACCACACGGCACGTCAGAACTGGCGCATCAAATGGGCCGACAAGCTGTTTGCTGAAATCACGCCGGAACTGCAGGCCCAGGGCGACACGGTCACCACCGTGCTGGCCCATGGTCCCTTGCTTGAACTGACGCAGGAGCTGCTGACACAGCACGGCGTGGCGCGCGTACTCGACGCCCGCCGCCCGAAGTTCGGCCAGGACATGCAGCCGGTCACGGCCGACCAGCCCGCCGGCAGCGAGGCACGCTGGACTGTTCCCGGTGCGATCGTCGGCATGGGGGCGGCACTGGTGCTGGCCGCCGAATAAGCCCGGCGCGCGCCGGACGCGCTTCATGGGCGGTGCTATGCTTGTCAGCCATGAAGCTCATCGTCAAATGGTTGCTCAGCGCAACCGCTCTGCTGGCGCTTGCCTCGCTCTACAGCGGCGTCGAAGTGCAGGGCTTTGCCGCGGCACTGATAGCCGCCTTGGTCATCGGCCTGTTCAACGTCTTCCTGCGGCCGGTTCTGATCGTGCTGACGCTGCCGGTGACCATGGTCACCCTCGGCCTGTTCCTGTTCATCATCAACGCCGTGCTGTTCTGGGCCGCCGCCACGGTGCTCGACGGCTTCCAGGTGCAGGGCTTTGCCGCCGCGCTGCTGGGTTCGCTGATCTACTCGGCCTTCGGGCTGGTGATCGATTCAGCGCTCGAACGCCTGTTCCCGTACCAATGACTCGAGTTGCCGCGTCCGGGTGTCGATGATCGACGCCTCGATGTGATCGACTTTGCCGCTCTGGCGCACCAAGTCCTGCGCTGCCTTGAGCCGGTTCAGGGCGGATTCGTAGTCGAAACGGGCCGCATAGGCCTCCGCTTCAGCCCGCACACCGCTCAACGTCTGCCCCTGCACCAGGTAGGCCGCCGAGAGCAGCTGCCAAGCCTGCGCATCGCGCGGCCGCTCCGCCACCCATGCGCGCAACTGCGGCGCCACCGGCGCAGCCTGGCCCGCTTGCGTCATGGCCCGCGCCCACAGAAACAGCTCGGCCCGCACGGCCGGTGCCGCCACCACACCACCCAGCAAGCCGCTCGCACGCTTGGGATCGCCGGCAGCCAGCGACAGCTCGGCCCCCAGCAGACGCACCAGGCGCTCGGCCGGCACCTGCCCCTGGACCAGGGATTGCAAGCGGCCGTGCAGACGGGCCGCCTGTGCGAAATCCCGCAGTTGAGAGGCCGCCAGTGCCGCGGCATACAGCACACCAGCCTGCCGGGCCGGAGAAAACGTGGCAAACGGGCCGCCCGCCGGCTCGGCCGCCGCGGCGCGCAAACTGTCCACATCGATGTTGCTGAGCACCCGGGCCCGCGCCGCCAGCAGCGCATGCGTCATGGTCAACTGCACCGGCGCCGAACGCGGCAGCAGTTGCTGGCGTACCTGCATGTCGGCAATGCGCTCGGTGGTCAGAGGATGGCTGCGCAGGTAGGGGAAAGCCCCGGTGTCGTTGAAGCGGTTGGCCTGCTGCAGTTTTTCAAACATGCTGACAAAACCCTGCGGCTCGAAGCCGGCCTGGGTCATGACGCCGTAGCCCACGCGGTCGGCCTCGCGCTCCATGTCACGGGAGAAGTTGAGCTGTCCCTGGACCGCCACCGCCTGCCCGCCGGCGATCATGGCGCCCGCAGCCTGTGGATTCGAACTGGCCGCCAGCGCCCCCAGAATCATGGCGGCAATCACCCAGGGTCCCTGCGCGCTCTGGCGACCCACCATACGGGCAATATGCCGCTGCGTCACATGGCTGAGTTCGTGCGCCAGAACCGATGCCAGCTCATCTTCGCTGCTGACAGCAGCAATCAGACCGAGATGCACGCCCAGATAGCCGCCCGGCAGGGCAAAGGCATTGACGCTGCGGTCGCGCCCGAGCGTCACGTCCCAGGCAAACGCGGCTTCCAACTCTGGCAACAGCTCGCCACGCTGGCGAGCCCCCTGCAACAGACGCCGCCAGATGCCCTGCACATACTCTCCCAGCACCGGATCGTCGATGTAATCCGGATCGCGGTAGAGCGAGCGCGCAATGCGGTCGCCCAGATGGCGTTCGGCACTGGTGCTCATCTCTGCGCCATCGCCGAGGGTCGGCAGCTGGGCGCTCACGGTTGGCGCCACAACAACCTGAGTTGCTATTAAAAATATAGCTATCCACGCCCGTTTAATAAGGGAATGACGGCGATTTGACTTTGATTTCATGCTCAAAATGAATCCAGCGGCATAAAAGCCAGCACCTCGGCCGTGGTCGGATCCAGAATGACTGTCCAGAACGACTTGCGCCCCACCATGGGCAAATATGTCAGTGCTTCGGGCGACCGGCCGGTTCGGGTCGCTACGGCATCGATCTCGGCCGCGCGTTCGGCAAAGCGCTGCTTGAGCGACGCGACCGGGCGGGCCACCGCCAGCACCCGTTGGCGCGCCAGCGGGTAAGGTTGCCACAGATCAGGCCGGGCACTGAGCGGCACTCCACCCAGCGCCGCCAGCGTGGCCTCAGTCTGTTCGTTAGCGTCGCGGAACGGACGCACGGCCAGCAGCGTCGGCCCTCGCAACGGAAAGGCCTCCACCTCCGGCGGCAGGTGCTTCATCAATTCGAGGGGTACGTCTACCGCATGCACCACGCGGAAGCGGTCGTACTCGAACACCAGGTGCACGGGCCGTGCCACCGCCACTGTCCACAAGCCATAGGCCAGTGCCGCCAACTGAACCAACCCCACCACGGCCAGATCGCGGCGCAGCTCAGCCCTTGGCTTGGCGCGATTGAAAACAGCCAGCGTGATCAGGGGCCCGAGGATGACGTCCACTGCCACCACGATCAGGAACAGTTCCCGTCCGCCAGAGATTTCGCGATAAGGATAGGGATACCAGACCGCAAACACCAGCAGGGCGGCCAAGGCCGCCAGCCCCAGACTCAGACCCAGATGGATGCCGCTGGCGCGTAGCCGGTCTTTCCAGAAAAAGCCACTCAACATGATCGTATGATGCTCGAATTCCGTGAATGTTTCGTAAAGTTGCCATCCCATGAGCTCTCTGACCCATTTTGACGCCCACGGCCAGGCCCATATGGTGGACGTGGCGACCAAGGCCAGCACCCACCGTGTGGCTGTGGCCCGCGGCCGCATCGAGATGCTGCCGGCCACCTTGGCGATTATCGAGGCCGGCACCGCCAAGAAAGGCGACGTGCTGGGCATTGCCCGCATCGCCGGCATCCAGGCGGCCAAGAAGACCAGTGACCTGATCCCTCTGTGCCATCCGCTGGCGCTCACGCGCGTGGCGCTGGAGTTCAGCACGCACCGGGCCACCGATACCCAACCCAGTCATGTTGTCTGTACCGCCACGGTGGAAACCGTGGGGCCGACCGGCGTCGAGATGGAAGCCTTGACGGCCGTCCAGGTGGCGCTGCTCACCATCTACGACATGTGCAAGGCCGTTGACCGCGGCATGACCATGACCGATGTCCGCCTGCTGGAAAAACACGGCGGCAAGTCGGGCAGCTTCGTCGCGCAGTAAGGCGGCGGCTATTTCAGGGTCAGGGCGCCCTTGCCCAGCCAACGGTCATAGGCTTGCGGATAGGCCGCGCGGTAGCGCGCCATGAAAAAGCGGGCTTCGTCATCACGCCCCAGCAGAACAGCGCTCTCGACCAGCTTTTCCACCACCTGCGCCTCCGGCGAGAAATGCAACAGCTCATGCGCCATGGCGTTGAGCTGGGCCGCGTTCTCGCGCGTCAGGGGTGTCAGAGTGAGCTCGGCAAAATAGACCTGATCGTGAAATAACCAGGAACCACGGATTTTTTCCAGCGTGTGGTCGCGGTAAGCCGTTGCTCGTTGCTCAGGCGGCAGGTAAATCTGGCTGATGCGGTGGTAATCCCAGGCAGCGTAAGCGGTGATGCCAAACAAGGCAACTGCCAGCATGTGCCGCCCCTTAGCCAGCGCGGCAGTGGCAGAAACACCCGGTGGCGGTGGCTGCCGTGGCCGCCAGAGCAGACCCAAGCTCAAGCCGAAGGCCATCTGGAACGGTCCATACCAAAGCGGGTACTCCAGCATGCTGTGCAGCAGAATCACCGCCAGCACCATCCAGGCCATCTGGCGCGCCGGATCCAGTTCGCGCCATGGCTTGGCACGCCATATCAACCAGGCCGCCGCACCACACACCCATAGTGCGACCGGCAATCCCCATTCCACGGCCAGGTGCAGCGGCAAATTATGTGCGTTGTTGAGCAGCTCGCATTGGCGAGGTCCCGGGTAAATCGCCATGAAATGGGCGTAATCCAGTTCACCCCATCCCCAGCCTAACCAGGGACGCTGGCCGACCAAGTGCAGCATGTTGCTCCAGAGTGTCAAACGACCAGTACAGTCAGCGCCAGTGTTGGAAAATCTGGAAAAAATGCCACTGCTGTCGAACTCCAGGCCGGCCAGTGACGGTAGAACGATTGCCGCACCGCCATAGGTCAGCGCTGCAACGATCAACACCTGACGCGCCACCCCGTAACGCCATGCGCCCCAATATAGCGCCATGCTTAGAATCAATATCAGTTCGAGCAGGCCCGTACGGGATGATGAGGTCGCATTTCCAAGCGCCAGCATGGCGGCAAACAACAACATGCCTGCTACGCCCAACCCCGAACCCCCTTGACGCCGATTCCTGGACATCGTCCACCAAAGCAATGCGGCCAAGCCGATATTCATGAGTGTTGCGTACTGATTTCTCTGGCGCAGGTTGGCGTAAGCCTCGCCCAGCGCAGAGGGGCTCACCCACGGATGAAAGGACTGCTCCAGATCAAAGTACTGCACCAGACCGAACAGACTGCTGATAAGTGCCGCCATCAGCCAGGCAAAGGCCACCACCCCTCGCCAGCGCGGCGTACCCAGTTCAACGGCCGGCACCGATGCCAGCAACATGGCCGTACAGGCCACGCTGAAAAGCCAGGTCATCAGCGATGGCGTGGGTCCGCCACCGGGGGGCATCAGCCAAGGCACAGCCAATACGCTGCCCCAGAAAAGCGGCCACAGTATGTCCCTGACTCTTGTCAGGGCAGCTTCAATTCGCGCAGTTGCGGATATTTGTCCTTGCCTAGAACTTCCCAATTTAGCCTGATCTCCGCGTAGGTTTTTTCGCCATGCAATGCCCGGATCACTCGCAGCTGGCGAAGTGCTTCTTCAGTATTGCCATTGAGTGCCAGCGACAATGCGTAACGGTTTTGCGTTGCAGGCCAGGGATATCGCAATGCTACTTTCCGAGCCAAATCCAGCCGTTCAGGCGACATGCCAACCTCAGGGACTATGCGTGCTCCCTCCAGCAGCGCCTTTAATTGTGTCAATAAAAGAACTTTAGGTCGCTCATGATCAGATGGCGTCTGGCCAACCCGCAAGGCTTCGAAACGTGCCACCCGAAAATCTTCCTCGATTTGCAGGTATTCGAACACGGACCAGCCAGCCAGCGCGGCGGCAACACCCACGGCAACAGCAGCGATCTTGGCGTTCATGCGCCATACAGCGCGACCACCGGTCAGAGCCTCAAGTTTGCCCAGCAAGAACATCGCCGGCACCAAAAAATAGGCATAGGCAAACGGAAATTCCAGCATGGAGTGCACTGCAAAAGGCAATACTGCTGCAACGCAGTACCATGACAGCAATTGCCGCGTCGCACGCACGCGCCGCCAAAACCAAACCACGGTGACCAATACGAGAAAGCCCGTCAGCGGCAAGCCTGCCCCTACAGCCAGATCAAGCACAAGATTGTGCGCATAGGTAAAGGGCTCGCTGATTTCATACGCATGCGCCACTGCATTGTGTGCCTCCGACACTTCCCGCAGACCCCAGCCCAGCCAAGGCCGCATCAACGCAGCATCGATCAGCTGTGGCCAGACCACCAGCCTTAAACCAGGTCGCGTGTTCGCCTGTGCGTCCGAGGCAAAACTGCCCGCCGAAGCCATCAACAGAGGCCAGATCAGGTACAAGGAGAAAAACAGCACGGTGGCCAGTGCGATCGTCCAAAGTGAGATCCTCAAGCCGGCCCATGCCCGACCAGCCACGCCCCATAAAACAATCAGGACAAAACTGAGCAGTCCCGTACGCGATTCGCTGGCTGCCACCCCTGCGCACAACACCGTGAACAATAACCAGCTTGTCTGGGCACTCAACCGACCGGTTTGTTTCAAGAACAGCAAGCTGACCATGCCCATGAGAAGCAAGGTTGCCAGTTGGTTAGGCTGCCCCAGATTGCCGCCGGGACGTCGCAACTGTGGCATGCGATTGATCCAGCTGAATTGGTCCCAGACGTCAAATACCTGAGCCAAGGCAATCAAGGCCGATGCCATGGCGCCGGCAAGTAAGGTACCAGCGACGACTTCCAGCGTTGCAAGACTTTCTCTTTGGCTCGCCCCGCCGCCGCCATAACCCAGTACCCAGGCGATCGCGCACAAGGCGAAATAAAGGCCCAGCACCAGCGCATCGCCCATAAAGTTCTGCAGCCCCCCGATGGCTTGCAGTGCCACCAGCAGCCCGAGTCCCAACCACACCACAGCCGAGACCGGCATATGGATCGTGGCCGATCTCTGCGCCTTAAGCACATGGCCAAGACCGAGACCGCC
The DNA here is from genome assembly GCA_001797315.1 of Curvibacter sp. GWA2_64_110. GTDB lineage: Bacteria > Pseudomonadota > Gammaproteobacteria > Burkholderiales > Burkholderiaceae_C > Hylemonella. The sequence continues at coordinate 20,268 of MGPC01000030.1, read as the reverse complement.
CATGAGAAAGATTGCCAGAAATGCCGGTACTTCACTGTGCCAGCTGACCCAGGGCAGGAAATGCAAAGGCACCAGCCAGGCACCGCCCAGCGCAAAGAGGGCGAAGAACAGCACAAGGCGCTCCCCCAATAAAAAACGCCCCCAAAGGGGCGTTTTCTCCACTTGTGCCGTCGGGCTCAAGATCAGAGGCCGCGGCAGGAACCGGGCAGGAACTTGGTAGACACCGTGGTCACAAAGGCACTGCTACCCTGTGTCGCAGTATTACCGCAGACCCACTTGAACACCGCAGAACCGCCGGTGGGGCTCGCATTGGCACTGGTCAGGGGAATCAGCGAAACATACTTGTCGTCGATGTTGGTCGGATCGATACCCGTCGCTTGCACACGCACGGCGCCATAAGCATCGGTTTCGATAGCCTTGACATATTTCGAGGTGGATGTCGAGCTTTCGCAACCCCAATCCCCAGCGGCGGGCAAACTGCCGGCCGAATTGGATTGGAACACTTCGGTAACGGTGGTGCGGCAAGCGGAAGCGGCCAGAATCACTTCCGACATCTTGGCACGTTTGGTGTAGTCCTGATACGCCGGCAAAGCCACGGCCGCCAGAATACCGATGATCGCAACCACAATCATCAACTCGATCAGGGTGAAACCCTTTTGCATGGAACGCTTCATGAAAATCTCCTTGACTGGAAGCATGACAACAAAATCATTGAGCGTTCTTTAGTGCAGATTCCATGCCAAGCTATCCAGACCGTAATTCGCTGGTTTTTCCTGATGTTTTTATCAATACCGCCGAATTGAGAGGGCAATAATGTCAGCTTGCTGGATGCGGCTGACATTATTGTCAGCCCATCCTGTCACTTGATGCAGACCGAGCGGACCTGCTTGAGGTCAGTCTGCCCCAGCAGGATCTTCTCCATGCCATCCATCTTCAAGGTACGCATGCCGCTTTCCACCGCAGCAGCGAAAATTTCAGCCACCCGGGCACGCTCCTGCACCAGCTTCTTGATGCGGTCGTCGGCAATCAGCAGTTCATGCAGACCCAAGCGCCCCTTGTAACCGGTCTTGTTGCATTTATCACAGCCAATCGCCTTGTAAAAGCGCAGCTTGCCATCCTTGCCATACCGCTCCGCCCAATCCTCGAACAACTTCTGAGCCTCCCCACTGAAGTCAGCCTTCCAGGCAGGCGTATGGCGCAACTCTTCGGCATATTCGGCGATAAAGGCGTTGATCTCCGAAGTCTTGGGGTAATACGGCTCCTTGCAATCGCACAGCTTCTTGGCCAGACGCTGCGCCAGAATGCCCAAAAGTGCATCGGCAAAGTTGAACGGGTCCATGCCCATGTCGAGCAGGCGGGTGATGGACTCAGGCGCCGAGTTGGTATGCAGAGTGGAGAACACCAGGTGGCCGGTCAGGGACGCCTCCACGCCCATGGCAACCGTCTCCTTGTCGCGCGACTCGCCGACCATGATGATGTCCGGGTCGGCGCGCAAAAAGGCGCGCATGATGAGCGCAAAGTCGATGCCGGCCTTGCGGTTGATCTGCACCTGACGCAGACCTTTTTGCGTGATTTCCACCGGGTCCTCGGCCGTCCAGATCTTGGTCTCGGGCGTGTTGAGGAATTTCAGGATGGAGTGCAGCGTCGTCGTCTTGCCCGAACCCGTCGGTCCGCAGACATAAAACAGACCGTAAGGCTTGCTGACCGTGGCTTCCAGCCGTTCGCGGTTGTGCGGGGTCAGGCCCAGCTTTTCCAACGGGATCGGCTCGCCCGCGGCCAGGATACGCATGACCACATCTTCAACGCCGCCGGCCGAGGGAATGGTCGCTACCCGCAGTTCGATGTCCAGTGGACCATATTTCTTGAACTTGATCTTGCCGTCCTGCGGCTTGCGTCGCTCTGAAATGTCCAGATCGCACATGATCTTCAGGCGTGTCACCATGGCTTGGCGGAAATGCGCCGGCACCTCGACGTAGGGCATCAAGGTGCCATCAATGCGGAAGCGGATGCCGGTCTTGAGCTTGCCCGGCATCGGCTCGATGTGAATGTCCGAAGCCTTCTGGTGGTAGGCATCGATGATGACCTTGTTGACGAACTTGACGAGTTCGTTGTCGGCCGCCGCTGACTCCAGGGAATCGTCGTTGCTGCCATCATCCTCAAGTGGCGCAGAGGACAGATCGGCCAGCATCTGATCAATCGACGTGGTATCGACACTGCCGAACACCTGATTCAACGTTTCGGCGAACTCGACTTGTGTCGTCACGCGATAAGCAAACTTGCTGATGCGCGGAAAGACCTGCGGCACGACCCGAGCGCCGCGCGTGGCCTCGGGATCGATGCACATGACGACCAGGCCCTCCGGCGACTCTTCCAGTGGAATCCAGCCCTGGCCTTCGGCAAATTCGCGCTTGAGCGAACCATGCAGCACTTCGGAACGGATGCGACCTGCATTGAAAGGCTCGTAGGGTACGCCGAAGAATCTTGCCAGCGACGGCCCGATCTGGGCCGGCTGGATCTGGTAATGCGCCGTCAGCAACTGCTCGACCGACACCCCCTGTTCGCGCGCTTCCTGGATGCACCGCCGCAACTCTTCGTCCGTCAGTACCCCGTCAGTCACCAAGCCGTCATACTTGGTCGCCTTGCGGCGCAGCCCCTCATCGGCCCTTTGCATGCGCTGGCGAATCGCTGTGCCCAGGGTCTTGCACAGCTGGGCCACGCCCTCTACTTCCAGTTCGCCAAATGGCTGATCGCCCTTGCTGTTGATGACCTGCAACACACCGTGCAGGGATTCTCCCTCCATGATCGGCGCCACCAGCATCTGCTTGGTACGGTAGCCGGAGCGCTTGTCGACCTCCTTGAGGAAAGTCAGCGCCGGGTGGATTTGTTTGAGTGCCTCGTCATCGTAGACATCGGCCAGATTGAGCATCTGCCGACTGTAAGCCACGTAGCCAGCCAGGCTTTGCGGGCTGATCGGCAGTTTGAGCTCACGGCTGGTGTTCAGTCCGGTCTTGAGCTTGGAGACAATTGCGCTGTGGTCTTCGTTGACCGCGTAGAGCGTCAGCCGGTCGGCATTGAGCAGTTTACAGATGTCCTGGCTGGCATCGAGCATGATCTGCTCGATGTTTTCAGTTTCATGAATGCGGGCCGTGACCTGCTGCAGCTGACGATAGAAAAGAACTTCAAAAGTCACCCCCCGCTTGTCCGGCGGCAGTTTCTGCGACTCGAAGAAGGCCTGCTCGGACGCCTTGTCCGATGCGGAAGGTCTCATAACTGCACTCATAAATCAAACTCCCGCCCGGCCCGCAAAGCGGGGACACGGGTTGTCAGGTCTGGATAAACTGCATTTGCGTGCCGGCGAGTTCAATCAAGTCACCGCTCTTGAGCGCCACCGGCTCGTTGCCGATCGGCGTGCCATTGAGCAGAGGATTGCTGACACCCTCCACATGCGCCACCACAAAGCCATGCTGCCGACGGGTAATGGACGCGACCGCCACACCAGGCTTGCCCACCGTCGTCACGACCTTGGTCAGCGGCACCTCGCGACCCGAAGCTGCACCCGACAAGACCCGAATGCAGCCCTGCAACTCGCCAGACACGGCTCGCTCGACCGATGCTGTCGCAGCGGTGGTGGGCGGAATCACCATGCCGGGCCTGAACACCATGGTCTTGTCGAAACGCTCACCCTCCAGTTCGCTGACGAACTGGATCTGGTACTTGCCGACTTCGATGGTATCGCCATGGTGGAGCTGCTGACGTTTGATGGCCTTGCCATTGACATAGGTGCCATTGGTACTGTTGAGGTCTTCCAGGAAAACCTCGTCGCCCACCATTTGCACGGCAGCGTGCTCACCACTGACCGCCAGATTGTCGATCACCACATCGTTGTAGGGGCGACGACCCAGGGTCGTGCGCTCCTTGGTCAACTGGACTTCCTTGATGACAACACCGTCGATCGAAACGATCATTTTCGGCATGCCCGACTCCTCTTCCTTCTGCTTATCATCGATATCCCCACCGCGCTATTTTCCCAGCAATCTGGCGATCAGCCTTCGCCTCTCTGACACAGCCTCCGCCTGGACCAGCAACACGGTGGTGTTGTCTCGTCCACCACCTTCATTGGCGGCATGAATCAGACTTTGGGCCCGCTGCGCCAATGGTGTCCGCTGTTCCAGTATCTCTGCAATCTTCGCATCGCTCACCATGTCCGACAGTCCATCGGAACACATGAGGTACAGGTCACCATCTTCTACCTGGCAATCGTTGAGTTCCAGCATCACGGCATTGTCAACCCCCAAGGCACGTGTGACCAAGTTCTTGTTCATGGATGTCGCCGCCTGCTGCGGCGTCAGCAAACCTGCATCAATCTGCTCCTGCAGCAGCGAATGATCCCGGGTGACCTGCACCAGCAGCCCCCGACGCAGCCGGTAGCACCGGGAGTCCCCGATATGCCCCAACAGCAGACGGCTGCCTTGAAACACGCCCATCACCAATGTGGTTCCCATCCCGGTGTACTGGGCATTGGTATTGGCAGCGCTGAAAATGGACCTGTTGGCATTATCAACACATATTTCCATGGCACGGCGGATATCCCGAGGGCCCGCCCGCCCGCCGGTTTCCGCCAACCAGCGCCCCATCTCCGCCTTGATCAGGGCCGTCGCCATGCCGCTGGCCACCTCGCCCGCGTTGTAGCCCCCCATACCATCGGCCAGAACAGCGAGTCCAGCGGACTCGTCAAACGCCACCGAGTCTTCATTGTTGGTCCGGGCCAGGCCCGTGTCTGTCTCAGCGCAAAACTTGTAAATCATTGTTCCGGACCCATGAGCCGCACCGTCTTCTGCCCGAGCCGACAACCCAGCGCCATGACATGCATGGTGGACGCGACCGTGTCATCCATGTTGCTTGTACCGGCCCATTGCCATGCAATGACCCGTTTTGTAACCATACACCGCCGCACACACAAAGCAAAGTCAAGCCAATGAAAAAGGGCAGACACTTGTCAAAGCATCTGCCCTCAAGCTTACAGGACGCCGGCCACTTCACGGCCGACACGCCCCACGCAAAGACTATTCAGTTGCGTGTTGTACTTCATGGCGCTTTTGCAGCGCCCGGCCAACCAGCACCACAAAGGCGGCGCCGGCCGCTGCGGCGGCGTAATGCAGCCAGGGATAGGTCGCGGCCACACCCTTGAGCGCCACATCGCTGACAATCGTTTCGCCGCCGACCCAGCCGATCAGACCGGCACCGAGCGTGACGATGATCGGGAAGCGCTCCATCAGCTTGATCATCAGCGTGCTGCCGAAGATCACCAGTGGAATGCTGATGGCCAGGCCCAGCAGCAACAGGACATCGTTGCCCTTGGCTGCAGCAGCCACGGCAATCACGTTGTCCAGGCTCATCACCAGATCGGCAATCAGAATCGTACGCACCGCCGCCATCAGGCCCCCGCCTTCTTTGGCGTGGCCCTCGTCTTCCTCTTCTTCACTGAGCAGTTGGATGCCGATCCACAAGAGCAGCATGCCGCCGACGACCTGCAGGAAAGAGAGCTGCAGCAGTTTGGCAGCCACGATGGTCAAAATGATCCGCAGCACCACGGCAGCGCCGGATCCAAACAGAATGGCCTTTTTTTGCTGGTGCGGTGGCAGCGAACGTGCCGCCAGGGCAATCACCACAGCGTTATCACCGGAAAGGATGATGTTGATCCAGATGATCTTCATCAGACCAATCCAGAAATTGACATCCTGAAGCATTTCCATCCGAGTTCTCCTGTGTTGTATCTGTAATAGGAAAGGAGCGCACCAGACGATTCGCCTGGAGCGCTCCCGGAATTCCGAATATGGCAAGTTTAGCGGCTACCGCCCACCCACACAGATTCGTAGTTTTGCTTACAGCTGCGCCTTGAGCAGCTTGCCCAGCTCGGACGGATTGCGCGTCACGATAAAGCCGCACTCTTCCATGATGGCCAGCTTGGCGTCGGCAGTGTCAGCACCGCCGGCAATCAGCGCACCGGCGTGGCCCATGCGCTTGCCCGCAGGCGCCGTCACGCCGGCAATGAAGCCGACCACGGGCTTTTTCATGTTGGCCTTGCACCAGCGCGCCGCTTCGGCTTCGTCGGGGCCGCCGATTTCGCCGATCATGATCACGGCATCGGTGTCCGGATCGTCGTTGAAGGCCTTCATGACGTCAATGTGCTTCAGACCGTTGATCGGGTCGCCGCCAATACCGACGGCGCTCGACTGGCCCAGGCCCACTTCGGTCAGCATGGCCACGGCTTCATAGGTCAGCGTACCGGAGCGCGAGACGACGCCGATGCGGCCTTTGCGGTGGATATGACCGGGCATGATGCCGATCTTGATCTCGTCGGGCGTGATCAGACCCGGACAGTTGGGGCCCAGCAGCAGGGTTTTCTTGCCGCCAGCGGCTTCCTTGGCCTTCATCTTGTTGCGCACCATGAGCATGTCACGCACCGGAATGCCTTCGGTGATACAGACGGCCAGATCCAGGTCGGCCTCAACCGCTTCCCAGATCGCGTCGGCGGCACCGGCCGGCGGCACGTAGATCACGCTGACGGTCGCGCCGGTTTGCTGGGCGGCTTCCTTGACCGAGGCGTAGATCGGGATGTTGAAGATCGACTCGCCGGCTTTCTTCGGGTTCACACCCGCCACGAAGCAGTTCTTGCCGTTGGCGTATTCCTGGCACTTTTCCGTATGAAACTGGCCGGTCTTGCCAGTGATGCCCTGGGTGATGACTTTGGTGTCTTTGTTGATGTAGATCGACATGCTTGTTCTCCGGGCTTACTTAACGGCAGCCACGATCTTGGTCGCGGCTTCGGCCATGGTGTCTGCGGCGATGATCGGCAGGCCGGATTCGGCCAGCAGTTTCTTGCCCAACTCTTCGTTGGTGCCCTTCATGCGCACCACCAGCGGCACGGACAGGTTCACGGCCTTGCAGGCGGTGATCACGCCATTGGCAATGGTGTCGCACTTCATGATGCCGCCGAAGATGTTGACCAGAATGCCCTTGACCTTGGGGTTCTTGAGCATGATCTTGAAGGCTTCAGTCACTTTCTCGGCCGTGGCGCCACCGCCGACGTCCAGGAAGTTGGCCGGCTCGCCGCCGAACAGCTTGATGGTGTCCATGGTGGCCATGGCCAGACCGGCGCCGTTCACCAGGCAGCCGATGTTGCCGTCGAGCGAGATGTAGGCCAGATCGAACTTGGAGGCCTCGACTTCCGCCGGATCTTCTTCGTCCAGGTCGCGCAAGGCCACGATTTCCGGGTGGCGGAACAGGGCGTTGGCGTCGAAGTTGAACTTGGCATCCAGGGCGATCAGCTTGTTCTTGCTGTCGCGGTTCAGGGGGTTGATTTCCACCAGCGACGCATCGGTTTCCATGTAGCACTGGTAGAGCTTCTGGAACAGGTCCACCGCCTGGGTGGTGGATTCGGCCGGCAGGCCGATGCCGTTGGCGATCTTCTTGGCTTGCGCTTCACCGAGGCCGGTGAGGGGATCGATGTATTCGGTGATGATCTTTTCGGGAGTGGCATGGGCCACTTCCTCGATGTCCATGCCGCCTTCGCTCGAAGCGATGAAGGCCACCTTCTGCGTGGCACGGTCGGTCACCAGGGAAACGTAGTATTCCTTCTGGATGTCGGCACCGTCTTCGATGTACAGGCGGCGCACCTTCTGGCCTTCGGGGCCGGTCTGGTGGGTCTTGAGCTGCATGCCCAGGATTTCGCCGGCCAGACGCTTGACGTCATCGATGGACTTGGCCACTTTCACGCCGCCGCCCTTGCCGCGACCGCCGGCATGGATCTGCGCCTTGACGACCCACACAGGGCCGCCGAGTTTCTGGGCGGCTTCCACCGCCTCCTGCACCGTAAATGCCGGGATGCCGCGCGGCACAGGCACACCAAAATTGCGCAAGATTTCCTTGCCTTGGTACTCGTGAATCTTCATGAGGGCTCTCTCAGGAAATGAAGTTTTATCTTGCCGCTGAACCGGCTTGTCCCGTGGCAGGTGCTGGATTCAGCACAGCCTTGGAATGTATCATGTTGCTGCGCACAAAATCTGACCGTACCGGCCACATACCCCACCCCCTATCCATCATGACGCGACACACAGTCTTCATCGACGGCGAGGCCGGTACCACCGGCCTGCAAATCCGCGAACGGCTGCAAGCCATGCCCGAGATTCAACTCGTCAGCATCGCGCCCGAACTGCGCAAGGATCCCGCCGCCAAGCGTGCCTTGATGTCCCAGGTGGAGCTGGTGGTGCTGTGCCTGCACGACGAAGCCGCCATCGAGTCGGTCGCCATGATCGACAGCCTGGCGACCAGCGGCCAGCCCGGCCCCAAGGTGATCGACGCCTCCACCGCCCACCGTACCCACCCCGACTGGGTCTTTGGTTTCCCCGAGCTGGCCGCCGGCCAGCGCGAAGCCGTGGTGCAGGCGCGCCGTGTCGCCAATCCCGGCTGCTACGCCACGGGCGCCATCGCCCTGATCCGTCCGCTGGTCGATGCCGGCCTGATCCCGAAGGATTACCCGCTCACGCTGCCCTCGGTCAGCGGTTACTCGGGCGGCGGGCGCAGCATGATCGAGGCCTATGAGGCCGGCAGTGCGCCGCCCTTCGAGCTTTACGCCCTGAGCCTGAAGCACAAACACCTGCCCGAGATCATGAAGTACACCGGGCTGACACGCCGCCCGCTGTTCATTCCCTCGGTCGGCAACTTCCGCCAGGGCATGCTGGTGCAGCTGCCACTGCACCTGGACACGCTGCCCGGCCAACCGAGCGCGCAGGACCTGCATGACGCGCTGGCCCGTCACTACGCCGGCAGCGAATGGGTGACGGTGGAGCCCGCCACCGCGGACGGCAAGCTCGACGCCGTGGCCTTGGCCGATACCAACAAGATGGAATTGCGCGTCTACGCCAATCACGGCGCCGACGACGGCTTCCGCCATGCCGTGCTGGTAGCCCGCCTCGACAACCTGGGCAAGGGCGCCAGCGGCGCCGCGGTGCAGAACCTCAAGCTGATGCTGGGGCTGCAGCCCTGATTTGCTATCTTTTTAATAGCTGTTGGCGCCTATTTGACGGCGCCAACAGCCACTTCACTCATCATCCTGAGCGCCAGCGCCGACCAGCACCTGGCGCACCACCTCGGCAGAAAAACCGCGCGTCAGCAAAAAACGCTGCTGCCGCGCCCGCTCTGCCGGATTGGCAGGCGCTGCGTCGTATTTCCTGCACCAGACCTCGCGCGCCCGCACCAACTCGCTGTCCTTGAGCCCGGCCAGCGCCTGCTCGACCAGCGCCCGGTCCAGCCCCTTGTCCTGCAGTTCCTGGCGGATGCGCGCGGCACCCAGCTTGGCGGCACGCCGGTGCAGCACGGACTCCACCACGCGCTGCTCGCTGATGAAACCCTTGGCCTGCAGTTCATCGAGCGCCTGCGTCAACTCGCCCGGCGCCTGCTCGAACCGGACCAGCTTGCGCTCCAGTTCGGCCCGCGAATGCTCTCGGGTGCTCAACAGCCGCAGCGCCCGTCCCTTGAGTGAGGGTTGGTCAAATGCCATGGCCCTGGCGTAACCCGCGCTTATTCAGCCTCGGGCGCCTCGTGGAGCAAGGGAATGCCCAGCGATTCGCGCACCTTGTTTTCGATCTCATGCGCCAGCTCCGGGTTCTCGCGCAGGAACTCGCGTGCGTTGTCGCGGCCCTGGCCGATCTTCTCGCCGTTGTAGGCATACCAGGCACCGGACTTCTCGATGATGCGCGCGTTCACGCCCATGTCGATGATCTCGCCGTGGCGGCTGATGCCCTCGCCGAACAGGATGTCGAACTCGGCGGTCTTGAACGGAGGCGCGACCTTGTTCTTCACCACCTTGACCTTGGTCTCGTTGCCAATGGCCTCATCGCCCTTCTTGATGGTGCCGGTACGGCGGATGTCCAGACGCACCGAAGCGTAGAACTTGAGCGCGTTGCCGCCGGTGGTGGTTTCCGGCGAGCCGAACATCACGCCGATCTTCATGCGGATCTGGTTGATGAAGATCACCATGCAGTTGGTCTTCTTGATGGTGGCGGTCAACTTGCGCAGCGCCTGGCTCATCAGGCGGGCCTGCAGGCCGGGCAGGGAGTCGCCCATCTCGCCTTCGATTTCCGCCTTCGGGGTGAGCGCGGCCACCGAGTCCACCACCACCAGATCCACCGCGCCGGAGCGCACCAGGCTGTCGACGATCTCCAGCGCCTGCTCGCCGGTGTCGGGCTGGCTGATCAGCAGGTCGGGCAAGTTGACGCCCAGCTTCTGCGCGTACTGCACGTCCAGCGCGTGTTCGGCATCGACAAAGGCACAGGTGCCGCCCATCTTCTGCATCTCGGCAATGACCTGCAGCGTCAGCGTGGTCTTGCCCGACGATTCCGGACCGTAGATCTCGACCACGCGGCCGCGCGGCAGGCCGCCGACACCCAGCGCGATGTCCAGCCCCAGCGAGCCGGTGGAGACCACCTGGATGTCCTCGATCGCCTCGCCCTCGCCCAGGCGCATGATGGTGCCCTTGCCGAACTGTTTCTCGATCTGGGCCAGCGCGGCCTGCAGGGCCTTGGCCTTCTCGCTGTTGGCGGCATCGACTCGCGTGCCCTTGACGATTGCGTCCATGGAAATCTCCTTGAAGTTCGGTTGCTTGACTGGTTCCAACCAGTGGGTTTAACAACAGGCTGGATGCTTGAACAGTAGTCTAACGTCGTCAATAGATGCGAGTAAACCCATTTTTTAGTCATCTTGGTTTACCATTTCGACATGACTCCCAACAGCCCACGCAACCCGGCCGCCGGCAGCTGGCGCCAGACCCACCTGGGCCGCTTGCTGGGCCACGCCATGCGCCGCTTCGACACGCGGGTGCTGCACCTGATGGCGCACGACGCCGAGGTGCCGCTGGCCCTGTCCAACCTGGCCGCGCGCGGCCAGGTCAGCGCTGCCCACATCCACATCACGCGCCATCTGGCGCTCGAAGGCTCGCGTCTGACCGAGCTGGCCGAACTGGCGGGCATGAGCAAACAGGCCATGGGCAAGCTGGTCGACCAGTGCGAAGCCTGGGGCCTGGTCAGGCGTGAACCCGATGCGCTGGATGCGCGCGCCAAACGGGTGCACTTCACGCCAGCCGGCCTGGCCTGGCTCCAGGCCTTCCAGCAGGCCGTGGCGCAGGCAGAAGCCGAACTCAAGCAGACCGTGGGCGAGGAAGTGGCCGCCGTCATCGCGCTCGGCCTGGAGGCCTACGCCAGCTGAACCCGCGCCCGCCTGCAGCGCCTAAAATTAAGATTGGCGCGCAAGCCCGCACCAGTCGAGCTAACGCCCAAGGAGACAAGCATGCGAATTCTGATTGCCGAGGACGACCAGGTGTTGGCCGATGGTCTGCTGCGCACCCTGCGCAATTCCGGTGCCGCCGTGAACCATGTGGCCAGCGGTTCGGAGGCTGATGCAGCCCTCATGACCAACAGCGAGTTCGACCTGCTGATTCTGGACCTGGGCCTGCCCAAGATGCACGGCCTGGAAGTACTGAAAAAACTGCGCGCGCGCGGCTCCGCCCTGCCGGTGCTGATCCTGACCGCGGCCGACAGCGTGGAAGAGCGCGTCAAGGGCCTGGACTACGGCGCTGACGACTACATGGCCAAGCCCTTCAGCCTGCAGGAGCTCGAAGCGCGCGTGCGCGCTTTGGTACGCCGCGGCATGGGCGGCGCCAGCAGCAACATCAAGCACGGCCCGCTGGTCTACGACCAAGCCGGCCGCGTGGCCACCATCGACGGCAAGATGGTCGAACTGTCGGCGCGCGAACTCGGCCTGCTCGAAGTACTGCTGCAGCGCACCGGCCGTCTGGTCAGCAAGGATCAGCTGGTCGAGCGTCTGTGCGAGTGGGGCGAAGAGGTCAGCAACAACGCCATCGAGGTCTACATCCACCGCCTGCGCAAGAAGATCGAGAAGGGCCCGATCCGCATCGCCACCGTGCGTGGCCTCGGCTACTGCCTCGAAAAAATCCCCGGATAAACGCCTTGAAACTCTTCCAGCGCGAGCAGCGCTCGCTGTTCGGCGAAATCCTTGACTGGATGCTCACGCCGCTGCTGCTGCTGTGGCCGATCAGCCTGGTGCTGACCTGGCTGGTGGCGCAGAACATCGCCGGCAAGCCCTTCGACCGCGCGCTGGAGTACAACGTCAATGCCCTGGCCCAGCTGGTCACGGTGAACCAGCAGCACGTGCAGTTCAACCTGCCGCTGCCGGCGCGCGAACTGCTGCGCGCCGATGACGCCGACACCGTCTACTACCAGGTGCTCGGCGCCCGCGGCGAATACCTCAGCGGTGAGCGCGACTTTCCGCAACCACCGGAGGACGAACCGGCCGTGCCCGGCGAAGTCCGGCTGCGCGACGACGAGTTCCACGGCCTGGACATCAAGGTCGCCTACATGTGGGTGCCGCTCAACCTGCCGGGCGCCAAGATGGCCCTGGTGCAGGTGGCCGAAACGCTGGACAAGCGCTCGGTGCTGGCCGCCGAGATCATCAAGGGCGTCATGCTGCCGCAGTTTGTCACCCTGCCGCTGGCCGTGCTGCTGGTCTGGCTGGCACTGGTGCAGGCCATCAAGCCGCTGCACCGGCTGGAAGAGCGCATCCGCGCCCGCAAGCCCGACGACCTCAGCCCGCTGGACGCCCAGACCGTGCCGCTGGAGGTGGCCCCGCTGGTGGCCTCGGTCAACGACCTGCTGCTGCGGCTGAAGGATTCGATCGCCACGCAAAAACGCTTCCTGGCCGACGCGGCGCACCAGCTCAAGACGCCGCTGGCCGGCCTGCGCATGCAGGCCGACCTGGCGCAGCGCGAAAGCACCAGCACCGATGAACTGAAGCAATCACTGCGGCAAATCGGCCGCGCCAGCATCCGCGCCACCCACACCGTCAACCAGCTGCTGGCCCTGGCCCGCGCCGAAGGCGGCAACACCGCCATGAGCCGCCAGCCCTGCGACCTGGCGCGCCTCACCATGGACGTGGTGCGCGACTGCGTGCCGCGCGCCATGGAGCGGCACATCGACCTCGGCTTCGAAGGTGCGCAGCCCGGCATGCCCGGCATCACGCTCGAAGGCAACCCGACCCTGCTCAAGGAACTGGTGCGCAACTTGCTGGACAACGCCATCAACTACACGCCGTCGAGCCCCGAGAAGCCCGGCGTCATCACGGCGCGCGTGCTGGCCGACCCCTTCGGCAAGGTGGCCCTGCTGCAGGTGGAGGACTCCGGCCCCGGCATCCCGCAGGCGGAACGCGAACTGGTGTTCCAGCCCTTCTACCGCGCCCTGGGGGTGGAGGCGGACGGCTCGGGCCTGGGCCTGCCGATTGCGCAGGAAATTGCCCACCAGCACCACGCCACCATCAGCGTGGAAGACACGCGGCCCGGCCAGGTGCCGCCGGGCGCGCGCTTTACCGTGCGCTTCAACCTCGGCGATCCGCTGCTGGACCAGGACGTCTGAAATTCACTTGCAGCTGCGCAGCGGCTTGCCGGCCAAAGCCGGTTTGGCCTCATCCAGCCGCGCACGCAGGGCCTCGTCGGCCGCCGGAATCTTGAGCAGGCTGCCACGGGCCTCGGCGCGCTCCTGCACCACGCGCGCCGTGCGTACGCCGCGCCGGCTGAGGGCTGCCAACTCCTCGTTGGCCGCAGCCTGCGTCGTGAACCCCCCCAGCGACAGGCCGGGCTCCAACTCAGGATTGGTCAGCGGCTCGAAGCGCAGGTTGAGATTGGCCAGTTCCGCGCGTTTGCGGGCCAGGATCTCGGCGTTCGGGTAACGCCCCATGTAGACGATCCAGCGCGCCGGCTCGACCGCCGCGTCCAGCAGCCAGGAACCCGGCGGCAGGGCGGCCTCCAGCGCGCGGCGCAGGGTCGTCACCTGCGCCTCATCGAACAGGCCTGCCTGCAGGCATTCCGTTGGCTTCGGCGGCGCCTGCACAGCCGCTTCGGCACGTCGCACTTCGTCGGGCGACAGGATGCGGATGGCCTCGGGCCGGATCTGCTGCGCCAGGCGCTGCGGTTCGGATTGCCGGGCCGGCGCAAAACCATAGTCGCGCAGCAGGTCGTGGGACCAAGCGTAGTAAAGGCCGTTGAGCAGCACCAGCGCCAGAACAAGAAGTCGCATGCGGTCGAACAAAGTTCAGGTGGAGGGACGGACGCTGACCTCGGCACTGCTGACCCGGGTCAACCCCGCCGAAGTATGCACCAGCAAGGCGCCGCTGCCGTCCACTCCCTGCGCCAGCCCCTGGGTGCCGTCGCTCAAGCTCACGTGGCGCCCGGCCAGCGCATCGCGCTGCAGGAAAGCCGCGCGGAACGACGCAAAGCCCTGCGCCTCGAAGCGCTGGACCGCCTGCACCAGCGGCGCCGCCACCCGCAAGAGCGTGGCCGGCGCATCCAGGCCAGGCTCCAGCTCCTGCAGCCAGGCCGGCGGCGTGGCCAGGCCGATGGCCGTGCGCGGTGCGATGTTGATGCCAATGCCGATGACGGCGTAGCGCGTTGCATTGACACTGGCGGTTTCGATCAGGATGCCGGCCAGCTTGCGGTCGTGCAGCCAGACATCGTTGGGCCACTTGAGTTGCAGGTCGGGGTGCAGGCTCTGCACCACGCTCACCCCCACCGCCAACGACAGGCCGGACCAGTCCGCCATCTGCAGCGGCAGCCCGAGGGAAAAGGTCAGGGTGGCGCCGACATCGGCGGCCGTGGCGCCCTGCCAGGCCCGGCCCAGCCGGCCGCGGCCGGCGCTCTGGGTCTCGGCCACCAGCAGCACCGGCTCGGTCTGCCCGGCACGGGCACGGCGCATCAGCTCGGTGTTGGTGGAATCGATCTGCGGCAGCACCTCGACCGTGAAGCCGGGCAGGGTGGGCGCCACCGCTTCCCAGATTGCCTCGGCCGGCCAGTTCATCATCGCCCTTGCCTTGTTGCCACGGCCCCGCCCTTCAGCGCTTGTCGCCCTTGGCTTTGGATTTCTTGGCCTGGCCTTTTTCTGCCTTGGCTTTGCTCACTTTGTCCTTCTTTTTCTTGTCTTTCTTCTTGGACTTCTTCGCCTCGTCGTCCTTCGGTGCCAACAGGGTGCCGCGGCAGTTCTTGGCGCCGCACCAGCAGGGGTACTCGGCCTTGAGTTTCTTGGTGTAGGGCTCGTCGATGATCAGGCCGTAGTCGTAGTTCAGCTCTTCGCCGGCCTGGATGTTGCGCAGCGCCTTGATGAAAACGCGGCCGCCCACCTCGTCGGCCTCGCAGTTCGGATCGCAGGAGTGGTTGATCCAGCGCGAGGAATTGCCGCCGACCTTGGCGTCGATCACATGGTCTTCGTCGACGTGGAAATAGAAGGTGTGGTTCGGATCCTTCGGGTCGTGCGGGTGGCGGCGCTGGGCCTCCTCCCAGGAAATCACCTCGCCCACGTACTCGATCAGGGTCTCGCCCTCGGCGATGTCCTGCACGGCAAACACCCCCTTGCCATGGACGCCGGAACGGCGGGTTTGAATGCGGCGGCTGGTATTTGCGGGGGGGTGTTTGGACACGGCTGAAAAATTTGGTAAGGTGAATCCGTATGGGCGCGCGCGTGTGCGCGCTCACGTGCATGCGCGTACGCGCACGCGAGAACTGGATTGTAGTCAGATGAAAAACACCGTTTTGAGCAAAACACTGGTCATTGCCGAAAAGCCTTCGGTCGCCCAGGACATCGTGCGCGCGCTCACGCCGATTGCAGGCAAGTTCGAGAAGCACGACGAATACTTCGAGAGCGACAGCTACGTCGTCTCCAGCGCGGTCGGCCACCTGGTGGAGATTCAGGCGCCCGAGCAGTACGACGTCAAGCGCGGCAAGTGGAGCTTTGCCCACCTGCCGGTGATCCCGCCGCACTTCGACCTCAAGCCGGTGGACAAGACCAAGACACGCCTGAACGCCGTGGTGAAACTGGCCAAGCGCAAGGACGTCGACAAGATCGTCAATGCCTGCGACGCGGGCCGCGAGGGCGAGTTGATCTTCCGCCTGATCGAGCAGTACGCCGGCGGCGCCAAGCCCCTGGGCAAGCCGGTCAGCCGCCTGTGGCTGCAGAGCATGACGCCGCAGGCCATCCGCGACGGCTTCAATGCGCTGCGCAGCGACAAGCAGATGCAGCCGCTGGCCGATGCCGCGCGCAGCCGCTCCGAGGCCGACTGGCTGGTCGGCATCAACGGCACGCGCGCCATGACCGCCTTCAACTCGCGCGACGGCGGCTTCTTCCTCACCACCGTCGGCCGGGTGCAGACGCCGACGCTGGCCGTGGTGGTGGAACGCGAGGAGAAAATCCGCAAGTTCGTCAGCCGCGATTATTGGGAGGTGCACGCCACCTTCGGCGCGCAAGCCGGTGAGTACGCCGGCAAGTGGTTCGACCCGAAATGGAAGAAGGCGCCGGCCAGCGAAGGCACCGAGCCCGACCCCGAGCAGAAGGCCGACCGCGTCTGGTCTGCCCGGGAAGCACAAGCCATTGCCGATGCCGTGCGCGGCCAGACCGCTACCGTCACCGAGGAAAGCAAACCCACCACCCAGGCCTCGCCGGCTCTGTTCGACCTGACCAGCCTGCAGCGCGAGGCCAACGGCAAGTTCGGCTTCTCCGCCAAGACCACGCTGTCGCTGGCGCAAAGCCTGTACGAGCGCCACAAGGCGCTGACCTACCCACGGACCGACTCGCGCCATCTGCCCGAGGACTACCTGCCGGTGGTTCAGGACACCTTCGGCATGCTGGCCGACTCCGGCATGAAGCACCTGGCGCCGCACGCCGCCACCGCGCTCAAGGGTGGCTACATCAAGCCCAGCAAGCGCATCTTCGACAACGCCAAGGTCAGCGACCACTTTGCCATCATCCCGACGCTGCAGGCACCGCACGGCCTGAGCGACGCCGAGCAGAAGCTGTACGACCTGGTGGTGCGCCGCTTCATGGCGGTGTTCTTCCCCAGCGCCGAGTACCAGGTCACCACCCGCATCACGACCGCCGCCAACCACGCCTTCAAGAGCGAAGGCAAGGTGCTGGTCAAGCCGGGCTGGCTGGCGATCTATGGCAAGGAAGCGCAGGACGAAACCAAGGAAGGTGAAGACAGCGGCAAGACCCTGGTCGCCGTGCAGCCGGGCGAACGCGTGCAGACCGAGCAGGTCGAGCCCAAGGGCTTGAAGACCCGCCCGCCGGCACGCTACTCCGAAGCCACGCTGCTGGGCGCCATGGAAGGCGCCGGCAAGCTGGTGGAAGACGACGAGCTGCGCGAGGCCATGCAGGAAAAAGGCCTAGGCACGCCAGCCACCCGCTCCAGCATCATCGAAGGGCTGATCGCCGAAAAATACATGCTGCGCGAAGGGCGTGAGCTGATTCCCACCGCCAAGGCGTTCCAGCTCATGACGCTGCTGCGCGGCCTGGGCGTGGAGGAACTCTCCAAGCCCGAGCTGACCGGCGAATGGGAATACAAGCTGGCCCAGATGGAGCACGGCAAGCTCTCGCGTGACGAATTCATGCGCGAGATCGCCGAGATGACCGAGCACATCGTCAAGAAGGCCAAGGAATACGACCGCGACACCGTGCCGGGCGACTACGCCACGCTCACCACGCCATGCCCGAACTGCGGCGGCGTGGTGAAGGAAAACTACCGTCGTTACGCCTGCACCGGCAAGGACGGCAACAGCGAGGGCTGCGGCTTTTCCTTCGGCAAGACGCCGGCCGGCCGCACCTTCGAGGTGGCCGAAGTGGAAGCTTTCCTGCGCGACAAACGCATCGGCCCGCTGGACGGCTTCCGCTCCAAGGCCGGCTGGCCGTTCACGGCCGAGATGGTGATCAAGTTCGACGAGGAAGCGAAGAACTACAAGCTCGAATTCGACTTCGGCGACGACAAGGCGGAGGAAACCGGCGAGCTGGTGGACTTCTCGGCCAAGGAATCGCTCGGCGCCTGCCCCAAGTGCGGCGGCGCGGTGTACGAACACGGCAAGAACTACGTCTGCGAAAAATCGGTGCCGACCCTGGCCCAGCCCACGCCGAGCTGCGACTTCAAGAGCGGCCAGATCATCCTGCAGCAGCCGGTCGAGCGTGAGCAGATGACAAAGCTGCTGGCCACCGGCAAGACCGACCTGCTCGACAAGTTCGTCTCCATGCGCACGCGCCGCCCCTTCAAGGCCATGCTGGCCTGGGACGCCGAGGCCGGCAAGGTGAACTTCGAGTTCGCCCCCAGCAAGTTCCCGCCGCGCAAGCCCTCGGCCAAGACGACGGCCAAAGCCGCCCCGGCGGCCAAGAAGGCGCCGGCGAAAAAAGCTGCCGCCAAAAAAGCCCCGGCCAAGAGCGCCACCCCGAAGGCGCCGCGCAAGCCGGCGGCCGGCAAGGTGCCCAGCGCTGCGCTGGCCGCCGTCATCGGCAACGAACCGGTGGCGCGCACC
Organism: Curvibacter sp. GWA2_64_110; assembly: GCA_001797315.1. GTDB lineage: Bacteria > Pseudomonadota > Gammaproteobacteria > Burkholderiales > Burkholderiaceae_C > Hylemonella. Next base: position 1,862 of record MGPC01000030.1, on the reverse strand, counting down.
GAGGTGGTCAAGAAGCTGTGGGACTACATCAAGGCCAACGGCCTGCAGGACGCGACCAACAAGCGCGCCATCAATGCCGACGCCAAGCTGCTGCCGGTGTTCGGCAAGCCGCAGGTCACGATGTTCGAGCTGGCCGGCATCGTCGGCAAGCACCTGGGCTGAGCCCGGTCTGGCCAACCGGCACGCGAACGCCTAGACTGCAAGCCTTCGACCCGCACAGGAGACCCCCATGACCTTTGCGCTTTCCAGCCCTGAGATCCAGGCCGGCGGCATGATTCCGGCCAGCTTCGAGTTCAACGGTTTCGGCTGCTCGGGCGAGAACAAATCGCCGGTACTCCAGTGGCGCGGTGCACCGCAAGGCACCCGGAGCTTCGCCGTCACGGTGTACGACCCCGACGCACCCACCGGCTCGGGCTGGTGGCACTGGCTGGTGATCAACATCCCGGCCGACGTGACCGAGTTGCTAGGCAACGCCGGGGTGCCCAACAGCAGCACGCTGCCCAAGACGGCACGGCAGATCCGCAACGATTACGGCGTCAACGCCTGGGGCGGCGTCTGCCCGCCGCCGGGTGACGCGCCGCACCGCTACGTCTTCACGGTGCATGCGCTCAAGGTCGACACGCTGGACGTGCCGGCCGATGCCACCGCCGCGCTGACCGGTTTCATGATCAACGCCAACACCCTGGCCACGGCCAGCTTCACCGCCCGGTACGGACGCACTTGACTCATCCGATTGCTATAAAAACAATAGCTGTCGGCGCATGATTGACAAGGGCTGAGGCCCATTTTTATTCTGTTTCAACTTTCCCATGAACATCACCAAAGACACCGTCGTCACCCTGAACTACACCGTGAGCGCTGGCCCGGGCCAACCACCCGAATCCGGCCAGCAGGCCTACCTGCACGGCGGCTACGGCAACACCTTTGCCAAACTCGAAGCGGCGCTGGAAGGCCAGGCCCCTGGCTTTGCCACCACCCTGGTGCTGCAGCCGGAAGACGCCTTCGGCGTGCGCGATGAAAGCCTGGTGCGCACCATCCCCAAGAGCGAGTTCCCGCCCGGCGTGAAGGTCGGCGGCCAGTTGCGCGGCATGACCGACGACGGCCGCGAGCAGGTGTTCAACGTGGTCAAGATCAAGGGGCCGCAGGTGCTGCTCGACGGCAACCACCCGTTTGCCGGCAAGGTGCTGCGCTTCACGCTCAAGGTGCTGGAGGTGCGTGCTGCCACGCCGGAGGAAGTGACGCATGGCCATGCGCACGGAGCGCACGGCCATCACCATCACTGAGACTTTGAACGAAGCATGAAAAAACGCGCCTTTGGGCGCGTTTTTTGTTCGTGGGCAGGCGCAGAACCGGCTTAGCCGGGCTGCTGCCTGCGCCCCCTGCAAGGGGGAGGGCGGCAAAGCCGCCACGGGGGTGCGGCTTACTTCGCCACCACCCGCACCATCTCCAGGCACTTGTTGGAGTAACCCCACTCGTTGTCGTACCAGCTCACCACCTTGACGAAGGTCTTGTCCAGCGCAATGCCGGCTTCGGCATCGAACACCGAGGTGCAGCTCTCGCCACGGAAGTCGGTGGCCACCACCTTGTCTTCGGTGTAACCGAGCACGCCCTTCAAGGCACCCTGGCTCTGGGCCTTCATCTCGGCACAGATCTCCTGGTAGCTGGCTTCCTGGTTGAGTTCGACGGTCAGGTCGACCACCGAGACGTCGCTGGTGGGGACACGGAAGCTCATGCCGGTGAGTTTCTTGTTGAGCTCAGGAATGACCACGCCGACGGCCTTGGCAGCACCGGTGGAGCTGGGGATGATGTTTTCCAGGATGCCGCGCCCGCCGCGCCAGTCTTTGTTGCTGGGGCCGTCGACG
>MGPC01000029.1 GCA_001797315.1 Curvibacter sp. GWA2_64_110 | reverse complement strand
TTCCTGGAGCACTGGCCGCTGGAGCGCTATGCCTCGCGCCTGGGGCTGTCCACCCAGCGCCTGAACCGGCTGGCGCGGGCCGAGAGCGGGCGCAGCGCGCTGGAGCTGGTGCATGAGCGCCTGACGCGCGAGGCCTGCCGCCGGCTGGTCTACATCGCGGCACCGGCGGCCAACCTGGCGGCCGAGCTGGGTTTCGACGACCCGGCCTATTTCTCGCGCTTCTTCAAGCGCCGCACCGGCCTGAGTCCGCAGCGCTACCGGCAGGCGCACCGCGAGGCGGACTGAGGGCTGTCACAAACGCCCACGATCACAGACGGCTGCACGGGTGGCGCAGGCCGACGGTGACGCCGCTGCCTTGCTGGCACCGACTTGACTGCGGAGGGGGATGTTGGAGGCCTGTGTGCCTGCTGCGGGGAGCAGGGGGGCCGGATTCAGAGGGGGATGGAAACCCGGTGTGCAGCGCGACAGATGGCGCCACACACCGGCGATGCAGATCAGCCGCCCTTTTTGGAGCGCTTGCCCGGGTTCTTCTTGCTGCGGGTGGCGGTGCCGCGCTCCAGGCTGACGCGTTGGCCGCGGCCGGGGGTGGGCAAGGTCATGCCGGGGAGCGGCTTGGGTGCGGGAGTGCGTTTGCGGTCTGCTTCGGTGACGATCTTGTTGCCCATGTTGGCTCTCGGTTTTAGAGTGGAAAAACCATATTAGGCCATAGATGAAGCGCCCGCAAACCCGGCGTGGGGTGACGCCTCGGCCAATGCGGGTGCCACCACCGCTTCGAGCTGGGCGCGCAGCCAGCGGTGGGCCGCGTCCTGCTGGTAGCGCGCGTGCCAGATCAGGTACATCGGCATGGTGGGGCAGGCCACTGGCGGCGGGCAACTGGCCAGGCCGCTCAAGGTGTGGCGCGCCAGCAGCCCGGGCACGGTGGCGAGCAGCGGTGTGCCGCGCACGAAGGTGGGCAGGGCGCTGAAAGACGGCACCATCACGGCAAAGCGCCGCTGCAGCCCTTTGTTGGCCAGGTGCTGGTCCAGGTCCAGGCTGCGGCGCGGTTCGTAGACCACGGTGGCGTGGTCGGCGGCCAGGTAGTCGGCCTCATCGCGCGGCGCCTCCCGCACTGACGCGTCGTAGAACACGCGGTACTGGTCTTCGAACAATCGCTTTTGCACGATGTCGCTGCCTTCCGGCGGGCGCGGGCTGATGACGAGTTGGCAGTCGTCGGCGCGCAGCGTCTCCAGCCGCGGCACACCCGAGGGGATGATGCGTAGCGCCACGCCCGGCGCCTGCGCGCGCAGCCGCGCGGCCAGCGCGGGCAGCAGCAGGTCGCGCTGGAAGTCGTTGGCAGCGATGGTGAAGGTGGTCTGCCATTGGGCCGGGTCGAAGTCGCCGCTGTGGGCGAAATGCTGCAGCTGACGCAGCAGGCCGCGCGCCTGCGCTGCCAATTCTTCCGCCCGCGCCGTGGCCACGATGCCACGCCCGCTTTTGACGAACAGCGGGTCGCTGGTGATGGCGCGCAGCTTGTCCAGCAGGTGGCTGACGGCGGACTGGGTGACACCCAGGCGCTGCGCCGCCCCGGTGACCGAGCCGGTCTCCACCACGGCGACCAAAAGCTGCAGCAAGTGGCCGTCCAGGTCCGAATGATCGAATTTACTCATGAGTCATATCATGATTCATGTATTTATCTGGGTCAATGCTTTCGGAATACTTGCCCTATCCGTTTTGACTTATGTCACCCAAGGAGACCCTAGTGAGCAGCGCGACCAAGCAGATTCCCGGCACCACGCCCTTTGACGGCGACATGGCGAAAAAAGGCTATGCCCTCAACAAGATGTGCTTCTCTTTCAACGAGAAGGCCAACCGCGAGGCCTTCGTGGCCGATCCCGAGGCCTACATGAAGAAGTACGGCCTGAACGAGGAACAGGCGGTGGCCATCCGCTCCAAGCAGGTGCTGGCCCTGCTGACCGCCGGCGGCAACGCCTACTACTTGGCCAAGTTCGCCGGCATCTTCGGGCTGGACATGCAGGACATCGGTGCCCAGCAGACCGGCATGACCAAAGAAGAATTCAGGGCCAAGCTCGTCGCGGCCAACAATCAATAAAACGAGGAACGCAGAACATGGCACAAATCATCGGTGGCCTGGCCACATCCCACATTCCCGCCATCGGCGGCGCCATCGCCAAGGGCATTCAGCAGGAGCCCTACTGGAAACCCTTCTTCGACGGCTTCCCGCCCATCCACCAGTGGCTCGGCAAGGTCAAGCCCGATGTCGTGGTGGTGTTCTACAACGACCACGGCCTGAACTTCTTTCTCGACAAGATGCCGACCTTCGCCATCGGCACGGCGGCGGAGTACCGCAATGCCGACGAGGGTTGGGGCATCCCGACGCTGCCGCCGATCGCCGGCTGCCCGGAGCTTTCCTGGCATCTGGTCAACGAGCTGATCGCCAAGGAGTTCGACATCGTGACCTGCCAGGAGATGCTGGTGGATCACGCCTGCACCCTGCCGCTCAAGCTGTTCTGGCCCAAGGATGCCGTGGCGCCGGTGCAGATCGTGCCGATCGACATCAACACCGTGCAGTTCCCGCTGCCCACGGCCAAGCGCGTCTACAAGCTCGGCAAGGCCGTGGGGGAGGCGATCCTTTCGTGGAAGAGCGACAAGCGCGTGGCCGTGATGGCCACCGGCGGCCTGAGCCACCAGCTCGAAGGCGAACGCGCCGGCTTCATCAACAAGAAGTTCGACCTGCAGTTCCTGCAGAGCATGGAGAGCAACCCCGAGTGGGCCACCCAGTTCAGTGATCTGGAACTGGTCGAGCACGCGGGCACCCAGGGCGTGGAACTGCTGATGTGGCTGGCCATGCGCGCCGCTCTGACGGCTGCCGGCGCCGGCGTGCGCAAGGTGCACAGCAATTACCACATCCCGATTTCCAATACGGCCACCGGCGTTCTGGCATTGGAGCCGGTGGCGTAACGAAGCACCTCGTGCTATCAAGTTGATAGCATTTGGCGCTCACTTCGTAAGGGGTGGGCGCCTTTTTCTTTTTGTCTTTGTTTGTGGTGGTGGGTGAGTCAGCGAGCCGGGTCTCGCCCCGGCGGGCGAGTTACTTTTCTTGGCGACGCAAGAAAAGTGAGTGCGCAGTCGGGCGCACATCCCGACACCCACGATGTAGCCGGAGAAAAAATCAGTCCCGCGGCCGGAACGTGATCACCAGCGCCGGCGGCACGCGGCCATCGGTATCCCGCGGCAGCACCTCGGTCTTGTCGATGGCCTTGAGCACGGCATCGTCCCAGGCCTTGACGCCGCTGGGCTTGAGGATCTTGCGGCCGACGATGGTGCCGTCGGGTGCGGTGCGCACCTCCACTTCCGCCACCGGGCTGCCGACGATGTCGTCGGTGTAGACGATGTTGGGCTTGATTTTTCCGATGATGCGGCCGGCGTAGCTGGCTGAGGGGCCGGAGGATTTGAGTGCTGTGCCGGTGGAAGACGGGCCGCCGGTGGCGCCGGCCAGGCCGGCCATGCGCTTGAGGTTTTCCTGGCGCATCTTCTCGCGCAGCTTGGCTTCTTCCTGGTCCTTGAGCTTGTCTTTCTTCTGGGCTTCCAGCTCTTTCTTTTTCTTTTCTTCTGCCAGTTTTTTCTCCAGCTCGCGTTTCTCCTGCTCACGCTTGAGCTGGGCGAGTTTTTCCTTTTCGCGCTTTTCCTGTTCGAGTTTTTCCTTGGCCTTGCGCTCCTTCTCGCGCGCCAGGGCGATGTCGGCTTGCGACACCACCGGTTCGGCTTTCGGCGGCGGCGGGGGGGCCGGCTTGGGTTCGGGCTCGGGTGGTGCTTCCACCAGTTTCGGTGCCGCCTGCTGCGGCACGGCAGACCAGAGTTCGGCTTCGACCGCCGGTGTCTGCGCATCGCGCTTCCAGCTCACGCCCCAGGTCAACGCCGCCAGCAGCAGCAGGTGCGCCACCACCGCGAGCGAGAAGGCGCGCATCAGCCCCGGCGGGGGCGGGGGCGCGAACTCGAAGCGGTCGGCAGCGGTGTGCATGGGCGGGCGATGTTCTCAGTTGGCCAACTGGACCGACAGGCCGACGCGCTGGATGCCGGCGCGCTGCAGGGTGTCCATGACCTTGACCACGGTTTCGTATTTGACGTTGCGGTCGGCGCTGATGACCACGGCCGAGTTGGTGGCGGCGCTGTCGCGCGCGCCCTGGGCCTGCTTCACGGCGGCAGCCAGCTCCTTCAGGTTGATGGAACTGGTCTTGTCTTCCACCTTGAGTTCCAGTGTCTCGTTCTTGTTGACCACGATCTGGATGATCTGGTCCGGCTGCTTGGCGGCCTTGCCGACGCTGGGCAGGTCGATCACGCTGGGCGTGATCAGCGGTGCCGTGACCATGAAGATGATCAGCAGCACCAGCATCACGTCGATGAAGGGCACCATGTTGATTTCATTGATGGTGCGGCGGCCGCGACCGCGGCTGGCGACGGAGGGCATATCGATCCCCTGTTAGCGGCCCGCGGGCGAGGCCATCGCGCCGGAGCCGATGTTGCGCTGCAGGATGTTGGAGAACTCCTCGATGAAGGTCTCCAGGTGGATGGCGACACGGTCGATGTCGCGCGCGAAGCGGTTGTAGGCGATCACGGCCGGAATGGCGGCGAACAGGCCGATGGCGGTGGCCACCAGCGCCTCGGCAATGCCGGGCGCCACGGTGGCCAGCGTCACCTGCTGCATGGAGGCCAGGCCGGTGAAGGCGTGCATGATGCCCCAGACGGTGCCGAACAGGCCAATGTAGGGCGAGACCGAGCCGACCGAGGCCAGGAAGGACAGGCTGGACTCCACGGCGTCCATTTCGCGCTGGAAGCTGGCGCGCATGGCGCGGCGGGCGCCGTCGAGCAGGGTGCCGGCATCGCTGATGCGGCGCTCGCGCAGCTTCTGGTACTCGCGCATGCCGCTGGCGAAGATGCGTTCCATCGGGCCGGCGGCGCGCGCGTTCTGCGCGGCGGCGGCAAACAGGTCGTTCAGGCTGGTGCCGGACCAGAAGTCGCGCTCGAAGATGTCGTTGAGCGACTTGACGCGCTTGATCGAGAACAGCTTGCGGAAGATGGCCGCCCAGCTGGCGACCGACATGGTGAGGAGGATCAGCATCACCAGCTGGACGACCCAGCTTGCGTGCAGCACCAGTTGGATGATGGACAGTTCTTGGTTCATTTCAGGACATCCAGTACAGATTGCGGAATTCTTGCAGGTTTCATCGTGGCCGCTTCCACCCAGCCGATGCGGATGGTGCCTTCACACAGCAGTTCGGGGCCGGTGGTGGTTTTCCGAAAGGCCTTTTGCTCGATTGTCAGCGAAGCACGGCCGTTTTCCAGCAGGCAGGCTGTAACCAACAGTTCGTCGTCGAGCCGGGCCGGGCGGTGGTACTTGAGCTGCGTTTCGCTCACCACGAACATGCCGCCGCTGCTCTCGCGCAGGGCCTGCTGGCCGACGCCCAGCGAACGCAGCCATTCGGTGCGGGCGCGTTCGAAGAACTTGAGGTAGTTGGCGTAGAACACGATGCCACCGGCATCGGTGTCTTCCCAGTAGACGCGGATCGGGAATTCAAAAGTCATGCGTGCCTCAGCCCAGCAGGGTTTGCAGCCGCGCCGCCGCTTCCTGCAACTGTGGCAGCGAGTTGGCGGTGGAGAAACGGATGAAACGCCCGGTGTCGGCGTGGCCGAAGTCGCGCCCCGGCGTCACGGCCACGTGGGCCTGCTGCATCAGTGCGAACGAGAGGTCCCAACTGCCCTGGACGCCGAGCTTGGCGCAGGTTTGGGTGCAGTCGGCCCAGGCATAGAAGGCACCGTCCGGCATCACCGGCACGTTCAGCCCCATGGCGTTGAGGGCCGGGATGAAGAAGTCGCGCCGGGCCTTGAATTCGGCACGGCGGCGCTCGTACTCGGCCAGGCTGTCGGCCTCGAAGCAGGCCAGGGCGGCATGCTGCGCAATGGTGCTCGGACAGATGAACAGGTTCTGCGCCAGCCGTTCCACCACCGGCACCAGGGCCTCGGGCAGCACCAGCCAGCCCAGGCGCCAGCCGGTCATGTTGAAGTACTTGGAGAAGCTGTTGATGCTGATGATGTCGTCGCTGAGGGCCAGTGCGGTCTGGCCGTAGCGTTCGTCATAGCTCAGCGGCAGGTAGATCTCGTCGATCAGCGTGATGCCGCCGCGCGCGCTCACCACCTCATGGATGCGGCGCAGTTCGGCCGGGTCGATCGAGGTGCCGGTGGGGTTGGACGGCGAGGCCAGCAGCACCCCGCGGGTCTTGTCGCCCCAGGCCGCTTGCACCTTCTCGGCGCTGAGCTGGAAGCGCTCGGCCGCCGTGGTGGGCAGCAGCACCGCGGTGCCATCGGCGGCACTGACGAAGTGCCGGTTGCAGGGGTAGCTCGGGTCGGGCATCAGGACTTCGTCGCCGGCCTCGATCAGGGCCAGGCAGGCCAGCTGCAGTGCAGCCGAGGCGCCGGCGGTGACCACGATGCGGCTGGCGGGCACGTTGACGCCGAAGCGCTGGCCATACCAGGCGCTGATGCGCTCGCGCAGCGCGCTCAATCCGGTGGCATCGGTGTACTGGGTGCGGCCGTCGCGCACTGCCTTCTCGGCCGCCTGCTGCACCAGCGGCGGTGCCGTGAAGTCGGGCTCGCCGATGTTGAGGAAGATCATCGGCGCATCGCTGTGCGCCACCTCACGGGCCAGGGCGGAGGCGGCCTTGGCCACCTCCATCACGTAAAAGGGTTCGATGCGCTGGGCGCGGCTCGCGATTCTCATGCGCGATGGGTTACGCGCGAGGCTGATGGGCGCGGTCAGCTTCCACTTCGGCCGCGCGCAGCGTGGGGGCCAGGCCGTTGAGCACGCCATTGACGTACTTGTGGCCGTCGGTGCCGCCGAATTCCTTGGCCAGCTCGATGCACTCGTTGAGCACCACGCGCCACGGCACGTCCAGGCAGTGCAGGAACTCGTAGGTGCCGATCCACATCACGGCATGTTCGATCGGCGAGATCTCGGCGATCTTGCGGTCCAGCAGCGGCGTGATCAGGCGGTCGAGTTCGGCCGCCTCGGCCACGCAGCCATGCAGCAGGGCGTCGTAGTGGGCGGCATCGGCCTTGTTGAAGCCGGCCAGGTCGCGCGTGAAGGTGTCGATGGCGCTGGCCTCGTTCTTGCCCACCAGGTGCTGGTACAGCGCCTGCAGGGCGAATTCACGGGCGCGGCTGCGGCCCGACTTGGCGGCGGCCTTGCGCGCGCCGGTGCTGGTCAGGCCGGTGCGCGACTGGCGCGGCGGGCGTTTGGAGGCAGGTTGGTTCTCGCTCATTGAATGTCGTCCAGCAGGTTGGCCATTTCCACGGCGACACGGGCGGCATCGCGCCCCTTGTCGGTCTGGCGGGCAATCGCCTGTTCCATGTTTTCGGTGGTGAGGATGGCGTTGGCCACCGGCAACTGGTAGTCCAGGGCGATGCGGCTGACGCCGGCACCCGATTCGTTGGCCACCAGCTCGAAGTGGTAGGTCTCGCCACGGACGATGCAGCCCAGGGCGATCAGGGCGTCGTAGCGGTTGCGCTCGGCCAGCGCCTGCAGCGCCACCGGCACTTCCAGCGCGCCGGGCACCAGCACGTGGTCGATGTGTTTTTCCTGCACGCCCAGGGCCGCGAGCTCGGCCTTGCAGGCCTGCGCCAGGGCGTTGGTGATGGACTCGTTGAAACGCGCCTGCACGATACCGATGTAAAGTTTGCGGCCATTGAGCCGCTGGTCGTTGGAAGCCAGGCTTCCCTTGTCTGCGCCGAACATATGGATTTCCTTTGTGTTTTTATTGGGTGACGTAGCCGACAACTTCGAGACCGTAACCCGTCATGCTGGGCAGGCGGCGCGGGTTGCCCATCAGGTTCATCTTGTGCACGCCGCATTCGCGCAGGATCTGCGCGCCCACGCCGTAGGTACGCAGGTCCATGCGGCCGCGCTCCGGGCCGTGGCTGGCGCGTGCCGTGCCTTCGAACTGGGCCAGCAACTGTTCTGCGCTTTCGCCGCAGTTGAGCAGCACCACCACGCCGCGGCCTTCGGTGTTGATGCGCGACAGGCAGGCATCCAGGCTCCAGGAGTGCATGGCGCGGCCGACTTCCAGGGCGTCCAGCACCGACAGCGGCTCGTGCACGCGTGCCAGCACGGTGTCGGCGGGGCTCCACTGCCCCTTGACCAGCGCCAGGTGCACGCCCTGGCTGGGTTTGTCGCGGAAGGCGTGGGCGCTGAACTCGCCGAAAGCGGTGTTCAGGGTGCGCGTGCCGACCTTCTCGATCAGCGATTCGTTGTGGCTGCGGTACTTGATGAGGTCGGCAATGGTGCCGATCTTCAGGCCGTGCTCGGCGGCAAACAGCTGCAGGTCGGGCAGGCGGGCCATGGTGCCGTCGTCCTTCATGATCTCGCAGATCACGGCGGACGGCGAGCAGCCGGCCATGGCGGCGAGGTCGCAGCCGGCTTCGGTATGGCCGGCACGCATGAGCACGCCACCATCCACCGCCTGCAGCGGGAAGATATGGCCGGGTTGCACCAGGTCTTCGGGGCGGGCGTTGGGGGCCACTGCCGCTTGCACGGTGCGTGCGCGGTCGGCGGCCGAGATGCCGGTGGTCACGCCCACGGCGGCTTCGATCGAGACGGTGAAGGCGGTGCTGTAGACGGTGCCGTTGCGCGCGGCCATGGGCGGCAGGCGCAGGTATTCGCAGCGTTCGCGCGTCAGCGTGAGGCAGATCAGGCCGCGGCCGAAGCGGGCCATGAAGTTGATGGCCTCGGGGGTGACGTGGTCGGCGGGGAGGACCAGGTCGCCTTCGTTCTCGCGGTCTTCTTCATCGACCAGAATCACCATGCGGCCGGCCCGCATTTCGGCCACGATGTCTTCGACCGGGGAAATCGACACAGGGGCCACGGGGTTGGGGGTGCTCATGCGGTGGCTTTCTCGAAGGTGGGGGCGCTGCCGAGCATGCGCTCGACATAACGCGCGATCAGATCAATTTCAAGGTTGACGCCGGAACCGGTTTTCAGCGTTCCGAGCGCGGTGTTCTGTACCGTGTGCGGGATCAGGTTGATGCTGAGCTCGCAGCCATCGGCCTGATCCTGGATGCGGTTGACGGTCAGGCTGGCACCGTTGACGGTGACCGAGCCCTTGTAGGCCAGGTACTTGGCCAGTGCCAGCGGGGCCAGGATGCGCAATTCCCAGCTTTCGCCGACCTGGGCGAAGTGGGTGACGCGGCCGATGCCGTCCACATGGCCCGAGACCAGATGGCCGCCCAGGCGGTCATTGGCGCGCAGGGCTTTTTCGAGGTTGATGGGGCCGATCTGGTCCAGGCCGCTGGTCTTGGTCAGCGATTCGGCCGAGATGTCGACCGTGAAGCGGTTGGCGGCCGGGTCGGCGGTGGTGACGGTCATGCAGGCGCCGTTGAGGGCGATGCTGTCGCCCAGGCCCACATCGGCCAGGTAGTCGGCAGGGCATTCGATGGTCAGGCGCTTGCCGTGCGTCAAAGAGCTGCCGAGCGCGTGGACGGCGGCGATGCGCCCCACTGCGGTGATGATTCCGGTGAACATCCTCGTATTTTCGCAGGGAATCAGGCCGCCGGTCGGCGGCGGCCTCTGAAAACCGGGAATTAGTGTGAACAAGCCGCTAGAAGCGGTCTCGCCCTGGAATCCGGGCCAGGATGCGTAAATCCGGGCCGATCATGGCGGTTTCGCGGAATTCCAGCGCGACCGCCTGCGACAGCTCGGCCAGCGGGCCGATGTTGACCATGCCACGCCCGGCACCCAGCAGCTTGGGCGCCAGGTAGAGCAGAAACTCGTCGACCAGTCCTTCGCGCACCAGGGAGCCGTTGAGCTTGTGGCCGGCTTCCACGTGGACTTCGTTGATCTCGCGCGTGGCCAGGTCGCGCAGCATGGCGGCCAGGTCCACCTTGCCTTCGGTGCCGGGCTGACGGCCGGGGCAGTAGACGACGTTGGCGCCGCGTGCCTCCAGGGCCGCTTTTTTGGCATCGTTTGGCACCGCAGCATAGATGGTGATTGCGCGGCCTGCTATGAAAAGATGAGCATCGAGCGGCGTTTCCAGCCGGCTGTCCACCACCACCAGTTGGGGCTGGCGTAGCGTGTCCACCTCCCGCACGTCCAGTCGCGGGTTGTCTTCCAGCACGGTGCCGATGCCGGTGAGCACGGCACAGGCGCGGGCGCGCCAGGCGTGGCCGTCGGCACGGGCGGGTGCGGAGGTGATCCACTGGCTGGCGCCGTTGGCCAGCGCCGTCTGGCCGTCCAGCGAGGCAGCCACCTTCATGCGTACCCAGGGTGTGCCGCGCACCATGCGACTGAAAAAGCCGATGTTGAGCTCGCGCGATTCGGCGGCGCCCGGGCCGATGTCGACTTCGATGCCGGCGGCACGCAGCCGCTCGAAGCCCTGGCCGCCGACCTTGGGGTTGGGATCGGTCAGAGAGGCCACGACCTTCTTGATGCCGGCAGCGATCAGGGCGTCGCAGCACGGGCCGGTGCGGCCCTGGTGGGAGCAGGGCTCCAGCGTCACATAGGCGGTGGCGCCGGCCACACTGTTGCCGCGGGCCTGCGCATCACGCAGGGCCATGATCTCGGCGTGCGGGCCGCCGGTGCGCTGGGTGTGGCCCTGGCCGAGCAATTGAGCATCGGAGGAGAGGATGACGCAGCCGACCCTGGGGTTAGGCGGGGCGAGCGTGAGGGCCGCGCGGGCTGCGTCAAGCGCATCGCGCATGGGTTGGGGCGGGCTGGATATCACGTCAGGCAGGCGAAGCAAAGAAGGGAGAGCTTAGCAGCCTGTGGTTCCCACTTTACAGGAGCGAATCCGTCCTGCGGGATCGATGATGATCTTGCTGGATCGCGATGCGTTTTGCATGACGAGGGTGCCACCGCCGAATCCACCGTTGTTCAGGCGGGGGTAGCCGCTGCCATTGAACAGCAGATAGCCATCGGCCAGGGAACTGGCCGTAGGGGTGGTGACGGTAATGTCTGAGCTCAGTGCTTCATGGCGAACTAACACATCATCTGTTCCGGAGTCGAAGGACTGGTTCCAGTTGGTATCGGTATAAACCATCCAGCCGGAGCTCCAGCCCGTGCCTGCAGTGTTGGGGACGACGTAGGTGTTGAGTCCGCGTTTCATGGCGTTGGCCTTGGCAGCATTGGCCGCAGCGAGAAAGTTGCTGACGGCATCCGATAGATTGGCGTTGCGCTGGAATTCCACAAAACTGGGGACGGCGACGACCATCAGGACAACCGCGATAGCAATAGTCACCATCAGCTCGATCAGGGAAAAACCGAGCGACTGTGTAGCGCCGGCCTTGTGCAGACCTTGCTGTGTCCGGTGGAGATGCGGCATGGTTGTCTATTTCCAGCAGCGTTCGGTCTGGGTGCCGGTACAGGTTCGCCGGCCTTGGGTGTCGATCGCCATGGATGTGATCTGGGGGTCGGAAAAAACGCCCGCCTGGGGCTCCGCAAATACCTCGATGCAATCTCGTTTTGTGGGGGTCACGCCCCCCACGGCCTGGCACAGTCTGGCACCGAGCAAATGGCTGCTTTGGGCCTGTGATCCATCTGGTGAAGAAACCGCCTTGAACGGCAATGTGCCTGGAGTTCCTGCGCTGAATGTTTCATAGGTATTCATTTGAGTCAGGTAACGCTCTTGTTGCTGGAGCAGGTTCATCAGCGCAGCCCTTGCTTCTGCACGCTTTCCCTTGCGTACTGAGTCGGTGTAGGCCGGGTAGGCAATGGCCGCCAGGAGGCCAATGATCGCTACGGTGATCATAAGTTCGATCAAGGTGAAGCCTGCCTGACGGCGCCGCGAAATCAAGGAGGGAATAATGAACGACAGGCAGTTCATGGTGTTGGCCTTTGCTATTGGTTCTTGTTTTCGCGGTAGTTGCTGATCTGACGCCAGCTCAGTCGTCCGACCTGTTCGTTATAGGTCAGTCCCCCGCCACCTGTGGCGGCAACTTTCAAACCCTTGGATCCCTGCGTAATGACAGCGACGCGTCGTGTGGCTGTCCGCTGCCCGGTGGTATCGCTGGGAGTGAGCGTGGTATTGCCTATCTCCAGAACCAGGGGGGCAGCCAGGATGCCCACCTGTGAAAGTTCCGAGACGCCATTGCCTGTCAGCGCATTGAGCGCATAGAACCTTCCGCCCCCTTCACCACATGAGCCTTGGGTAGGAAAAAGAGATCCGAAGAAGAGCTGGCCAAACTCAGCGGTGATCTCGCTGATCTGGCGTTCGCCGATGGTTTTGTCGAAGTCAATGAACCAGCCCATGCGCAGCGAGGAGACGCCTGTGGCCGGTGGCATTCCATAGGCGAAACTGGCAACCGAGACAACGCCGCTGGTCGATACGCTGCCTTGCTGCAACTGGCTGCGTCCACTGATGGCCTGCCCGTTGTCAAATAAGGTGTAGAACGATGCGCCGGTGCTTGTCGGAACGGTGGTGTCCGAGGTTTCCAGGTACTTGCCGGTTCCGAAAGAAAGCAACTTGCTGTCATAGAACGCATTGACGACTACGGGCTCCCCGGTGATGGGTTGCAAGGCTCCGGCGCTGTCCTTGGCGATGAAGATGGTGTTGCTGGTCCCTGTTCTGGCGTTGAATTTTGTCAGGTTGGTCGATGCGTTGGTTGTCAGACTGTTCGTTCCGAGCAGCGTGAAGTCGAGCTTCCAGACATTGCCTTGCATGTCGCCGGTATACAGAGTATCGACTGCGCCCGTGAGGAAGTTCTTGACAGTTGTAAAGCCGACAAGACCTTTGGCAATCGTGGTACTGGTTTGCGGCAACTCGATGCGCCAGAAATTGATGCCTTCCGTCCACGGCGCCTCGGTCGGATTGTTGCTCGGTTTTCTTGACAGATCGATGATGAACAGCGATGGGTTGCCGGTGGTGGACGCATAGCTGTCCGCTTTGTAGTTGTTGACGCCGCTGGCCACCACGGCATACCATTTATACGAGGGGGAACTGCCCGCATCAGTGGTTCGAAACTTCAAGATCTGAGGCGTGCCAATCACGTTACCCATGGCGGAATGATCACGTTCCGTGAACTCCCAGAGTACGTTGTCTTTGGTGAACGTTTCGGGGTTGGTGACGTCCAGGGCATAAAGGCCCTGTCCGCCGCCGCCGACACCTGAAACGAGGACGCTTCGCCATTGGGTCCCCACATAGGCTTCGGCGACGGCCGGAGTGGAGTCGTTGATGCTGAAATGGGTGTAGTCTTGGTCGGGAATCTGATTCAGTTTGCCGGCCACGAAGCCCGGGATATAGGCGAATGCCTCCTGGCCATTGGTGTCGTAAAAGGCGTGCAGCATGCCGTCGTTGGCATTTGCAAAGATCACAGCTTTGCGGTTTTTGTAAGTGTCGTAGAACGCGCTGTAGTCGGTGCCAGAAATGCTGCCCGACGGCTTGCCCATGTACACCAGGCCGCTGTTGACGATATCCCCCATGACGATGTCTCGAGGGCGGAACGGACCCAATGGGGTCGATGGCTTGATTTCCTTACGCCGGTCGCCGCGCAGATAGTTGAGCCGGTCAGAGCCCAGGCTGTCAACAACGGCTGGACTGGTAAATGGCTGGGTGTTCAGCACGTCCTTGTGCGTCTGCGCCAGGTCCGCCCAGACAAAGGCCGTGGGCGGCACGGTGGCCTGTTCGCCAACGGGGGATCCGATCACGATGTTTCTGTCGAGGCCGTTATCAGCGAGCGTCCGGGTGGTCAGGACCTGTCCGGCTTCCCAGGTCGGTGTGCTGCCGATGATCAGGGAGAGACCGTCGGCGGCGAGCGAGAGCGGGTATTTCAGCAAACGGCCGCTCCAGTAATTGGCCACCGGGTTGAAGCGGGCCTGGAATACCGCAGCGGCTTGGCCGACGGTCAGGCGCTGGGTGGAGATGGCGCCGCCGGCAATACTGCCGGTTTCTTCCACCACACGGGCGAAGACTTCGGAAATGGAGTCTAGGAATTTTTTGGCATCGCTGACCAGGAAGTAGTTTTGGGCGTCTCCGTCAGTGCCTTGCCATAGCATGTTGGTTCCACCGGCATAGGGATTGCCGGTGTTGCCCGCAGCATAGTCGTCGAAACCTCCGTACTTGGCGGCCAGATACAGCTGTCGTGTGCGCCGGAAGTCGACGTTGTCGCTGGAACGATTTTCGTTGACGTCGATCGAGTAGGTCTTGATGCGTCCTTTGGGCAGATCGGTCCGGAAGCTCTGGGTGTTGGCCCAGTAGGCCAGACCCGCCATGTAGTAGGAGCCGCCGGTCGCACCGGTGTCCATGGTCGCTGCGTTGACCAGGGTGGGGTAGAGCGTATTGCCAGAGATGTTGCCGGCAGTTTGGGTACGTCCCTGGCTGTCGGTATAGGTGATGACCGAGGTGGCGGTCGTCCTGCTCTCAAAGCTGCCGACGGCACTGGTCCAGAACGGTACATTCAGGGCCGGATTGGTTTCGGCACTGCGGGCAAAATCGCTGTTGCTGGTGATCGTGTTGCCGGGCAGCGAACGGTCACTGTGCGTGAAAACATCGCCAATCGCCAGAATGCTGTTGCGCAGGCAGCCTCGGTCAGTTCCTCCTGTGGTATCAACGAAGCCGGTGAACGGATCGGTCCAGGTGCGGTAGGCCGGAAAATTCTCCTGAATCGTCTTGTCCGTCGCTGTGACACCGGTCAGGCCGGAAATTGCCTCTGGCGTTGGTTGTTTACCCTGTAGGTAGCGGATGGCTTCGTAATAGAGCTCACCCAAGGGATCCAGTGTCTTGTAAACGCCAACCGCGTCGGGGTTGAGTGTGCCGAACTTGTTGACGTACATGATGACGCCGCTGCGGGGATAGCCTTGGGCACCATAGGTAGCGTCACCGCTCTGGGGGTTGTCAATGAACACCCCCGTGTTGGCATCCCATTCGGTGCGGGCGTTGGCCGCTGTTTGCAGGTTGAAGCTGCTGTCGTAACTTCTGGGGCCGAGGTATTTGAGCGGGGCGCGCAGCACACCACCGTAGCGGGAGCGGCTGTTATCCTGCAGGTAGCCGAGCACGGAAACGCGCAAATTGTCCGCATTCATCTGGAATTGGCCGACAGGCTTGTACTTGCCATTTGGGTAGCGGTAGCACAGGCCCTTCCATTGCCGCGTGTCCGGATCGTAGGTCATGAGCCGGTTGGATGCACTGTTAGGGTCGCAGACCACATTGCGGACTTCGTAGTAGGTGATGTTGGTCGTCGGTCCAACCAGATTCGAGCTTTGAGCATCAGCCACGCCAAAGGGATTGGTACAGCCGCCAGTCGTATCCTGCGCTTTTGCAAAGTACACCCGATCGCGACAGTTGTAGATGTACATGTCGTTCGTGCCGACCTTGTTGGCGACCGACGTTTCGATCATTTCCGCAACCAGCGCGTTGGGCAGCACCTTTTCTGAAAAGTAGGAACTGCTACGGTAAAAATTGTCGGGCAGCCAGGCACGCTCGACAATGGTCAGACCGCTGCCTGTGCTTTCATCGGTGGTTCGGTTGCCGCCGGTGAGGCCGTAGCGCATGATGTCGATGGCCGACGAGGTGGCCCAGTTCAGGAAGTTGCCGTTGAAGCCGCCGCCGCCGCAACTGCCACTGGCGTTGGCTGCGCCGGTCCAGTCGAAATAGGCGCCTTTGCTGCCGCTGCCAGGCACGTGTTTGTAGCAGCTCTTCAGATCGAAATAACCGACATACTCCTTGGTCTTGTCGAAGGTGTCGCGATAGGTCTGCCCAACGGTCGGGAATTCCACGGACAGTGCCAGCGTCAGATTGCCCTTAGTCTTGGCCCCGTTCATGTACAGCGGCTCGGCAGGCAGGAGCACTTCCGGTGGCAGCGTAACCTGGCTGATCACCACGCCGACGGTCAGTACCGACAAGGCAGCAGCCGTGCCCAGTCGCCAACGCCATTTGCTGAATGGTTTTGTGCTCAAAACTGCAGACGGGATCTTGAAGTTCATCGTCTTCACTCTTTTCTAAAGATCATTTGCAGGACGACCTGAGTTTCCTTGCGCGGGCCAAAGCCCATGGCGGTGACGCGGAACAGGGTTCTTTGCGTGCTGGCACTGCTCCCGCCGGCTGCATCCGGAATCGCCTCGATGATGTAGCGCGGGGGGGCTTCGGGACGTACCCCGGTGCTTCCCGTTGCGAACGTCCGGCCGGTGAAGTCGCCAAATTTGACGGTTTTGGCGCCGTTCGACTCGTCGGTGAAATCGACCGTGTACCAGACAGGCTTCTGTCCGCTTGCGGCAGGCATGCACAAGCCCCGCGCGGTGCCGGTGCCGCAACCATCGATAAACCCGAGTCCACTGGAGGATGTGAATGTCGAAAGGCGCTGGCTGGCTGACGTATTGGGGCCGCGGATATCGAACTCCGCATCCAGCAATGCAGCCTCGGCCGCTTGAAAAGCAATCTGCGTGTCCCGGTCAAACCGGGTGGCACGCTCGGACATCAGCACGATTTGACTGGCACCGATACCCAGTACCGTGACCACAACGAGCAAAATCAGCGTGGTAATAAGCGAAAAACCACGCTGCCCGCCTGCCATGTTCGGCGACGGACAGGTCGGTGAGGCTGGGGGATGGTGTTTCATCGGAGCGAGAGGTCGTTGCGCAGGTGCACGGTGAATGCGGTTTGCACACGCAGGCGGCTGTCAGCTGTCACGGTCAGGCTGCTACCGGTGTCGTTGGTACTGGCATACATGGTCCCCAAAGGGGCATAGGTGGCGGCGATGGATTGCGGGGCGGAGCCTGTCGCACCACGAATGACCAAACCAACCCGCACGGCGCGTACCCGGCGCCAGTTTTCGCGCGTGGCGGCCGTATTGCCTGCGACCGTCAATTGATCGGCGCGCAGCCACCGTTCCGCGACGCTGTCGCCTGCCGAGCCGGGGGCGGTCGAGGGGGTCACGCCATCCGTGCCGAACAGCAACTGAAACGACTCGATACCTTCGATCATCGGGGCCGGTGAGGCCCAACTGCCGGTCTTGAAGTTGTAATACGAGCACGACAGGGCGGGTTCACCATTGCTTCCCCGGGTCACATGGAGCATGCTCAATGCGCGGTCGTTCAGGTTGCCACCGGTAAGTCCCGCTTCGCCCTGTCCCGTGCAGTTGATCATCGTGTTGTCGGGGTTCGCCGCATTGGTCGGTGAATTCACCCCTTGGAAGCGAATCACCAGAATGTCGCTGCCGTTTTTGCACGAGGTGTCGCTGACCGAGCAGGCACCTGGCCGGTTGCCGTCTACGATCTTTGTGCTGGTGCTTAGCAGCAGGTCGTCTGGCTGCTTGTAAACCGCGTTGTTCCAGCCATAGACATCGGGCTCGGGGTCGTCACCCAGGAACTGGGCCGCTGAACGCAAGGAAATGCTGCTGGCGCCGTAATCTTGAAAACCGGCCTGGAGAATGAGGCGGGAAATCAGTTCGACGGCGAAGCGTTGGCGGTCGCGCAGTTCGGTCGTGGCGTCTACGCTGCGAAAGCCTTGCTGACTGACCAGGAGCGATGATGTGGCTGCCAGCACGACCAGCAGCCCCATGCTGAGTGCGACCAGTAATTCGACCAAAGTCAGGCCGCGCTGCTTGGGGGCGGGCGGGGGGGCGTGGCGCGGTCTCATTGAGAACTTCCTGCCGTGAGCGGCACGACGATGACCGGTAAGCCGCTGTTGCTGGCAAATTCAAGCGTTCCGGCTGTGTTGCTCCGGGTCCAACTCATTTTGAGAACGGCAATGTCGCCGTTGTCGGTGCAGTTCCAGCGCGGCTTGCCGACGCTGTCGAAAGGGTCTTGGTCGTAGCACACCTTGACTCGTGGAGTGGGGAGTTCATCTTTGACGCGACCTTGCCATTCCGCGACATCCCAGGTGGCTGCATCTTTGACAATGGGACAGCCAGTTGTGAAGCAGTTGACCGGTGGTGTGGCAATCGTGGTAGTGCTTGCGAGCGTGACGTCGAAAAGGTACGGGTTGTCAGTTGCTGCCGTCTTGATGGCAACCGTGTGATTGCCTCGCATTCTTTCGGCGAGTTCGCGGGCGAAGGTGGTTGCGGTTGCCTGATTGCGTGCCTCCTTGTTGGCTTGCATGGCCGCGACTTGCATGCCAACGGCCCCTAGAACGCCAAAGCTCAGGATGATGATCGCAATGAGGACTTCCAGAATGGAGAAGCCTGCTTCTGTTCGCCGTGATGAGTCAGGAGCAAATAGCATCGGCAGGGCAGTGGATGGCGGATGGATCTCCATGCACTGAGTCTAAAAAAACACAGGCGTCACATCAATCCGCGAGCCGACCGCGCATCAGTTCGGATCAACCGGCTGTCTTTTTACTGGGGAAAATCAAGGCGTTGACGTGCTTGCTCTAACGTCGGACTTCATCCACCAGCGTCTTGAATTCGTCGATGTCTTCGAAGCTGCGGTAGACGCTGGCAAAGCGCACGTAGGCCACTTTGTCGAGTTTCTTGAGCTCGCGCATCACCAGCTCGCCGATGCGGGCGGAGGGGACTTCGCGCAGGCCGAGGTTCAACAGTTTTTCCTCGATGCGCTCGATGGCGCTGTCGACCTGCTCGGTGCTGACCGGGCGCTTGCGCAGCGCCAGATTCATGGAGGCTTGCAGCTTGGCGCGCTCGTACTCGATGCGTCGGCCGTCCTTCTTGACGATGGCCGGGAAGTTGACGTCGGGACGTTCGTAGGTGGTGAAGCGCTTGTCGCAGGCGCCGCACTGACGGCGCCTGCGGATGAAATCCCCGTCTTCGGAAATCCGGGTCTCAACGACCTGGGTTTCCGAGTGACCGCAGAAGGGACATTTCATGGCACGGGCGTGTGAAAGGTGAGGCTTTATTCGCAGGCACCCGTGGAACCGGCTTTGCCGGGCCACTGGGTGCGCCCCCTTGAGGGGGAGACGCGAAGCGTCTCGGGGGTGGCGTTCACTTGTACACCGGGAAGCGGCTGGTCAGGGCGTTGACCTTGGCACGCACCGCGGCAATGTTGGCTTCGTCGCGCGGGTTGTCGAGCACGTCGGCAATCAGGTTGGCCGTCAGACGCGCTTCCTCGTCCTTGAAGCCGCGCGTGGTCATGGCCGGGGTGCCGATGCGCACGCCGCTGGTGACCATCGGCTTTTCCGGGTCGTTCGGGATGGCGTTCTTGTTGATCGTCATGTGGGCGGCGCCCAGCACGGCCTCGGCTTCCTTGCCGGTGATGCCCTTGGAACGCAGGTCCACCAGCATGACGTGGCTTTGCGTGCCGCCGCTGACGATGCGCAGGCCGCGCTGGGTCAGCGTTTCGGCCACGATCTGGGCATTCTTCACCACCTGCTGCTGGTAAGTCTTGAAGTTCGGGTCCATGGCCTCCTTGAAGGCCACGGCCTTGGCGGCGATCACATGCATCAGCGGGCCGCCCTGCAGGCCGGGGAAGATGGCGCTGTTGATGGCCTTCTCATGCTCGGCCTTCATCAGGATGATGCCGCCGCGCGGGCCGCGCAGGCTCTTGTGGGTGGTGGAGGTCACCACGTCGGCGAACGGCACCGGGTTGGGATAGACGCCGGCGGCAATCAGGCCGGCGTAGTGGGCCATGTCCACCATGAAGATGGCACCCACGTCCTTGGCCACCTTGGCAAAACGGGCGAAGTCGATGTGCAGGCTGTAGGCCGAGGCGCCGGCGATGATGAGTTTCGGGCGAGTCTCGTGCGCCTTTTTCTCCATGGCGTCGTAGTCGATCTCTTCCTTGGCGTTGAGGCCATAGGAGACGACGTTGAACCACTTGCCGCTCATGTTCAGGGCCATGCCGTGGGTCAGGTGGCCGCCTTCGGCCAGCGACATGCCCATGATGGTGTCGCCCGGCTTGAGGAAGGCCAGGAAAACCGCTTCGTTGGCCGAGGCGCCGCAGTGCGGTTGCACGTTGGCCGCATCGGCGCCGAAGATGGCTTTCACACGGTCGATGGCCAGCTGTTCGGCCACGTCGACGTGTTCGCAACCGCCGTAGTAGCGCTTGCCGGGGTAGCCTTCGGCATATTTGTTGGTGAGCTGCGAGCCTTGGGCTGCCATGACCGCGGGCGAGGCGTAGTTTTCGCTGGCGATCAGCTCGATGTGGTGTTCCTGGCGGGCGTTCTCGGCCTGGATGGCTGCCCAGAGTTCGGGGTCGGTTTGTTCGACGAGGATGTTTCGGTTGTACATGACAGTCGGATAAAACGCTGGTCCCCCGTCGGGCGGGGGCTGCCCAGGCGAACGGCTGAACACGGAAACCAGGGTGGTTCCGCGGCACGCTTCCCTGTGGTGTCCCACGTCAGCACAGCCGGCCCGCAAGGGCCGCGCGCCTATCGCCAGTCGCGTACCCCTCAAGTGTAGCTGACGGGCGCGGGGCAGGAGCTGCCCCAGCTTGGCCTGCCTCAGCTGAGGGCGAGTTTTTCCAGGGGAGTGTCGGGTTTGGCCGGTGTCATGACCGGAATGACCTGCGGGACCTGGAGAGGTACGGCCCGGCCGCTGGCGACCTGCTGCAGGCGGGCATGTTCGGCCATGACCTTGGCACCATAGCCGCTGTCGTCGTCCAGGTTGGCGGCGCCGACATAAAAACGCAGACCGCCTTCAAGCGAGCCGGCGCGTTCAATGCATTCCTGCAGCACCTTGGCGCCCACGCGCAGGTTGGTCACTGGATCAAAGGCGGCAAACTTGCCGCCAAAGCTCTCGTATTTGTCGCTGTGGATCCGGGTCATGACCTGCATCAGTCCTTGGGCACCCACCGGGCTTTGGGCAAAGGGGTTGAAGCCGGATTCGACGGCCATGACGGCCAGCAGCAGCGTCGGGTCGAGCTGGGTGCGCTTGCCGATTTCATAGGCCTCGGCGACCAGGGCGCTCAAGGGTTCGGGCGCCACGCGGTATTTTTTGCTCAGCCAGTAGGCCACGGCAGCCTGCTGTTTGGGCAGGTCCTTCGGGTTGGCTGCGGTGGCACGGTCGATCGCATCAGCCTCCACCGCAAAACCGGTGATGGCGATCTGACGGCTTTGCAGCCAGCTCATGAGCTGGACTTCGCCGGCCTGGCGCAGTTCCGGGCGGGCGACCAGGGTGATCGTGGCAAACATCACGGCCAGCCCGAGGAGGGCAAAGCCGTTGTGGGTAATTTCAAAAAAGCCCTGGGCGACATCGGAGGCGAAAGTTCGCAGGCCCAGACCAAATTTTTTGAACGCTGTCATAGCACATCCTCTTCTCGCGTGAGCCTGCGCTTTGGCACTGCAGTAAAGGTAGCAGCGTCAAAAAGCGGGCGTCACGTCTGGGTTGGTTACGCCATCAGAATCCTGCAAGTCGTCTTCAACGAGGGCAGCGATCTGATGTAGCCGGGGGTCGGCAGCGAGTTCGGGTTGTCCCTGACTTAAGGCAGGATTGGGCGAATTTTAAGTGCTTCAATATATCAAGTCAATAATAAAAAGTTGATTTGATATTCATTTTTATAGCCTTGAAAAGACGTGTGCAAGCCAATCAAGCAGCCTGGATTCATTGAAATTCCGATTTGAAATCGCCTGTGGGCGGGCTAAATTGAGAAGGCCTGTCACATCAGGCGATCTTGTCGGTAGTAAGCGGTCTACATCCGGATGGGGTGTTCTGGACTGACAGAACCCGGCGATTCATGGAGGCAATCTCTTGCCTCCTGCGCATGGGGGACTCGACTCTCCCCTATGCGTCACCCAGACGGCATGGGCCTCGTGCCAGCCGTCAAGCCCGGCGGGCAGGCTGCAGGCCGACCGTCCGGGCTTTCTTGTTTTTACCTTCCGTCAAACTTTTTTCAGCTTGAGAATTGACCTTTGCCGCCGGCCGGTCAAAACTCAGTCGCATGACGCTCGAATCGGTGAAGAACAACAATTGGGTGCGGCGTGCCGTCATGGTCGCTGCCGGGATCGGGGTGCTGTGGGGGCTGGGCTGGGCCATCGTGCCCGGTCTGATCAAAACCCAGCTGGAAAAGCTGGCCAGCGAACAGACGGGGCGCCAGGTCAGCCTGGGGGCCGTGCAGTTCCGGCCCTGGTCGTTGGAAGTGACGCTGGACGACCTGACGCTGGCCGGCGCGGCTGGTGCGCCGCCGCAGCTGCAAATCAAGCGCGTCTACCTGGATGCGGAATTGCAGTCTCTGCTGCGGCTGGCGCCGGTGGTGGATGCGCTGCGGGTCGAGGGCATGAACCTGCGGCTGACCCATCTGGGGGCGGGGCACTATGACGTGGACGACATCCTGGCGCGTCTGCTGGTGCCGTCTGATTCGCCGGCAGCGTTGCCCCGGTTCGCGCTCTACAACCTGGCCTTGCAGTCGGGTTCTATCGACTTCGTGGACCAGCGTGCCGGCCGCACGCATGAAGTGCGCGAATTGAACCTCAGCATTCCGTTTCTGAGCAGCCTGGATTCACGGCGCGAGGTCGTCACCGAGCCCCGGCTGGCCTTTCGCCTCAATGGCAGCAGTTTCGATTCCAGTGCGCAAACCACGCCTTTTGCCCCTTCGCGCAAGACAGACGCCACGCTCCATCTGGCGGGGCTGGATCTGCGGCCTTATCTGCCCTACCTGTCGGCCAGTTTGCCAGTGAAGCTGCTGGCCGGGGTGGCGGGGGCGGATGTGCGGCTGCATTTCGAACAGACGTCGCGGCCGGCGGTGCGGCTCAGCGGGGTGGTCGAGCTCAAGGGCTTGCAGCTGGCCGATGCCAAGGGACAGGACCTGCTGGACCTGGAGGCTTTGCGGGTCGACATGGTCGATGTCCGTCCGCTGGAGCAGATCGTCAAGCTGGCCTCGGTGGAACTGACCGGGCCGCGGCTAGAGGCCCGTCGCGACAAGGCCGGCACCATCAATTTGCTGAACTTGGCGGCTGCCAAGAAAGGTGTTGCCCAGGAGGGGGGCAAGGGGCAGCCCACGGCCCAGGCGGATGCCTGGCAACTGGCACTTGCCAAGTTCACGGTTCGCGGCGGCCTGCTGCGCTGGAGCGACGCGTCGGTGACGCCTGCCGCCCGGGTCGAGGTGCGCGATCTGGCGCTCGATGCGGCGGCATTGGCCCTGCCTTTGCGTCAGCCGGCCACCTTCACGGGCTCGTTGGCGCTGGCAGGGGGGGCATCCGGTAATGGCCGCAACAACCATTCCGCCAAGACCAGCGCGGCGCGGCTGAGCTTCAAGGGCGAAGCCACCGAGCAGGCAGCCACGGTCAGTGCCGAACTCAAGGATTTGCCCTTGGCGCTGGCGGCGCCTTATGCGGCACAGTTCATCGAGCCGACGCTGGGGGGCCGCCTCAGTGCTCAGATGGCCGTGCAATGGAAGGATGCGCAGTGGCAGCTGCAGGTGCCCCACCTGGAGGCCAGCCAGCTGACCCTTGGTGCCCAGAGCCGGACGGACCGCAACTGGCCGCTGTCGGTCAGCAAGATCGAAGTGCAGGGTGCCGAGGTCAAGCCCGACGCGCGCAGCGTGACGCTGGCCAAACTTGCCATCAGCCAGCCCTCCGTGGCGGTGGAGCGCGACCGCGAAGGCCGCTGGATGTTCGAGCGCTGGTTGCAGCCGGCCACGATGCCGGCGAAGACGGCCGCAGGCGTCCCTGCAAATGAGGGCCGTGCAACAGCCGTTGCGACCAAGCCTTCACAAGCCGCCGCGCCATGGCGTGTGGCCGTGAACGAGGCCGCCCTGGAGGGTGGCCAGGTCCGCTATGCCGACCGGGCTCAGGCCCGGCCGGTGCTGCTGGATGTGTCGGCCCTGTCGCTGCAACTCAAGGAATTCGCCACCGACAGCCGCAAGCCCGGACCGCTCAAGGTCTCGGCCCGGGTGCGGAGCCGGCGCGGCGATCCGGGCCAATTCAGCTTTGTGGGCCAGATGGGGCTGCAACCGCTGACGGTGCAGGGAAGGGTGCAGGCTGTTGATTTGCCAGTGCATGCCCTGTCGCCCTATCTGGGGGACAGGAGCAACTTCCGCTTGCTGCGGGCCGATGCCGGCTTCAAGGGCAATGTCCGTTACGCGCAAACGGCCCTGGGTCCGGTTTTCCGGCTGGCTGGCGACGTGCTGTTGGAGGATTTGCGTGCCAACACCGCGCCAGGGACGTTGCAGGCGCAGGACTTGCCGGTTGGCGAGGAACTGTTGAGCTGGAAGGCGCTGAGCCTGCGCGGCCTCACCGTGGCGCTCGTGCCGGGGCGTGCGATCCGCGTGGCGGTGGCCGAAACGGCACTGAGCGACTTTTATGCCCGTGTTGTCATCAACGCGAACGGACGTATCAATCTTCAGGACCTCATGAAGCCGGCAGAGGAGGTTGCAGCCCCGGTGACGGCTGCTGCGGCACCGGCCGCTACCGCGTCAAATGCGCTGGCCAGCGTGGAGTCCGCCGCGCTGGCGCCGGTGATCGAGATGGGCCCGGTCAGTCTGGTCAATGGCAAGGTCCAGTTCTCGGACCGCTTCATCAAGCCGAATTACAGTGCCGATCTGTCCGAGCTGACCGGCCGACTCAGCGCATTTTCTTCCGCGCCCGCCAGCGGCGAAGCCGGCACGGCACCGGCCATGGCCGATCTGGAGTTGCGTGGCCGCGCCGAAGGCACGGCCACGATCGAAATCCTGGGCAAGCTCAATCCGCTGGCCAAACCGCTGGCGCTGGACATCACCGGCAAGATGCGCGATCTGGAACTGCCGCCGTTGTCGCCCTACAGCGTGAAGTACGCTGGCCATGGCATCGAGCGCGGCAAGCTGTCCATGGATGTGGCCTACCAGATTCAGCCGGACGGGCAACTGGTGGCCAGCAACAAGCTGGTGCTCAACCAGTTGGCCTTCGGCGATCCGGTCGAGGGGGCGCCCAACAGCCTGCCGGTGCGGCTGGCTGTGGCGCTGCTGGCCGACAGCAATGGCGTGATCGACATCAACCTGCCGATCAGCGGCTCGCTCAACGATCCCGAGTTCAGTTTCGGCGGCATCGTTTTCAAGGTGATCATGAACCTGATCGCCAAGGCCGTCACGGCGCCGTTTGCCCTGCTGGCCTCAGCCCTGGGCGGGGCAGATGAGGAGCTCGGCACGGTGAATTTCGCGCCCGGCTCGGCGGTGCTCGGTACTGAAGCACGCGCCAACCTGGACAAGGTGGCACAGGCGATGAAGGAGCGTCCGGCGTTGACCATGACCGTGGCCGGAACCGCCAGCCTGGCGGCCGAACGTGAGGGGTATCAACGGGAACAGCTGAGCGCACTGATGCTGGCCGAAAAGCGGCGTGCGGCCGTGGTGGCCGGCAAGCCGGCCGATACGGTGGCGCCTGTCACTGAGGCCGAGCGGCCGGAGTTGCTCAAGCTGGTGTACCGGCGAGCCCGGATTCCCAAGCCGCGCAACCTGCTGGGTTTGGCCAAAGACCTGCCGCCGATCGAGATGGAGACGCTGCTCCTGGCCAGCATTCCGGTGACCGAGGAGCGCATGCGCGAACTGGCGCAGGCGCGCGGCGTGGCGGTGAAGGACTATCTGAGCAGCCGCGAACTGGGGCAGGATCGCCTGTTCCTCGGCGCCTCCAAGATGGAAGTTGCCGACGGCAAATGGGCCCCTCACGCCGAACTCAGCCTGACAATGAAGTGAGGGCCTGACGCAAAAACATGCGCCAGGCGTGAAGCCGGGCGCCGTTCGGGGCGACAATACGCGGTTCAACCCATTCATCCACCTTGCTGCCGAGCTCAACGTGAACTCCTCCGTGCCTGCCAAACCGAACGACCTTCAACAACTCGACGCCCTCACCGGCGGCGCTTTTTCTGCCGCCACCTCGGGTGAGCGCGCGGCGCGCGTGCGCGAATGGCTGGCCGGCGAACCGGCACCTGAGCAACTGCAAGCGGTCTACAAGGAACTCAGTGTCAAGGACAAGGGCGCGGCCAAGCTGTTGCGCGAGCGCCTGGACGACATCCGCCGTGCCAAGGGACAGGAGGCGATGGCCGCCGAATGGTCTGCCAAGGCACAGGCGCTGCTGGAGGCCGGCAAGCTCAACATCGCCGATGCCCTGGCCTGGCAGCGTGACGCCGCCAAGGCCGGTGCGCCGCTGAGCCGCGAGCCGCTGGCCGGCCTCAAGGTGCAGCTGGCGGAGCGGGTCAAGGTGATCGAAGACCTGCAGCATCGCGTGCAGGTGCAGCGCGAGGCCGCGGTGCTGCTGGCCCAGCGCATCGAGGTGCTGTCCACCAAGTCGTGGAAGGACGCCCAGGCCGCGGCTGACGCCTTGCGTACCGACGTGACCAACTGGCAGGAACAGGCGGCGGCCTTGCCGAGCGATGCCAACTGGCCCAGCGTTGATGCGCGTTTTCCGCCGCAGCTGGAAACCTCGCGCGGGCAGCTGACGCTGGTGTGGGAGGCCTTCAGCGCGGCGCTGGCGCAGGCCGTGGCCGCGGCGGCTGATGCAACGGTGACCTTGCCGCAAGTGCCGGTCTGGGCCGACGAGCTGCGCCAGGCGCGCGGCCTGCCGCCTGAAGCGGCGCCGCAGCCGGCCAAACTGAAAGTTGACCCTCAAATCCGTGCCCAGGCCACGTCGGCTGTGCGCGAGGCGCTCTCAAAACTGGAGCAGGAAGTGGCCGAAGGCCACGGCAAGGCCAGCACCGGTGCGGCCGCCAACTTGCGCCAGGCGCTCAAGGAGCATGGCCGCCACATCGATGACGCGCTCGACAAGCAGGTCCATGCGGCCCTGGCGGCGGCCGGCGAACTCGAAGGCTGGCAGCGCTGGCGCGCCGACCAGTTGCGCGAGGAACTGGTGGGCAAGGCCGAAGCGCTGCTGAACCGGCCCGAGGGCCAGGCCCTGGGCGGGCGCAAGATGCAGGAAACCCTGCGCGCCTTGCGTGAGCAGTGGAAACAGACCGACCAGGGCGGCGTGCCCAACCATGCGCTGTGGAAGCGCTTCGACGAGGCCTGCAACCAGGCGCACAAGGTGGTCGAGGCCTGGCTGGACAAGGTGCGGGCCGAGGCGGCCGAGCACCGGGCCAAGCGACTGGCCCTGGTGGAGGAATTGAAGGCCTGGGCGGCGGCGAACACGACCGCGGCGGGCGATGACTGGAAAGGCTTCAATCGCGAGCTGCATCAGTTTGCCGAGCGCTGGCGCGAGGCCGGCCACCTGAGCGAAAAGGCCTTTGCCGAGCTGCAGCCGCTGTGGAAAACCACCATGGCAGCGGCGGCGGCGCCGCTGGAGGCGGTGCAAAAGGCCAGTCTGCAGCGCCGCCAGGCCATGATCGAGGAAGCTGCCGTGCTGGGGGCTGCACCGGTGTTGCGCATCGACGCCGTCAAGGCCTTGCAGCAGCGCTGGCAGGCCGAAGCCCATGCCGTGCCGCTGGAGCGACGCCAGGAGCAGAAGCTGTGGGATGCTTTCCGCAAGCCGATCGACGACGCTTTCAACCGCAAGACGGCCGAGCGCGAGAAGGCTACCAGTGCCATGAGCGAGCGCGACCGCCAGGTGATGGAAGCGGCCAAGGCGCTGGAAGCGGCCAACGCCGGTGGTGATGCGCAGACCATCCGGGCGGCCATGAATGCGCTGGAGAGCGCACTGCGTGCTTCGGAGGGTGCTCCGGTTCCAGAGGAAAAAAAGGCTCAAGCCCATGTGGAATCTGCGCCAGCTGCTACAGAAACAGGAGCGGAAGAAGCGCCGGGCGAAGCCGTGGCACCCGCTGCCGAGCCGCCCAAACCGCGCAAGCCGGTGGTGGCCGTGCGTGGTGACGACCGTCCCGGCATGAAAAAGGCCGAGCCGGCCGCACCGGCGGGCCGTGGCCGGCCTGGCGAGCGGCGCGAGGGGGGCCGCCGGGACGAGCGTGGCGCAGAGCGCGGTGGCCGGCGTGAACCACGCGAGTCCTACCGTGATCAGCCGCGTCTGGGTGATGCCGCTTTCCGTGCCCAGCGCGAGGCGCTGGAGCATGCCCAACTGGCGCTGAAGAAGCTGGCGGCGCAGGCGCATGGCGAATCACTGACGCATCTGCTCTCAGCCTGGGAGCAGCGCGATGCGGCCCAGTTGCCGACGGCGCAGGAACTCGGCAGCCGGGTCGCGCCGGCGGTGCGCGCGCTGTGGAGCCAAGCCTTGTCGGCAGCGGCTTCCGGCGAGGCGGCTACCGCCTTGCTGCGCCTGGAGATTGCGGCCGAGGTGCCGACACCGGCGGCTGCGCTGGACGCCCGTCGTGCTCTGCAACTGCAGTTGCTCACCCGACGCAACGACCCGACGCCGGTGCAGACCTGGGGCCAGGATGCAGCACGCGTGCTGGGTTCGGCCTTCGAGCCTGAGCAGGCGCGGCGCCTGCAGAACGTGCTCAAGGTCTTGTTGCGCCGCTGATCTTCACGACCGGCGTCGTCAGGCGCCGGGCCGGTAGAAGGCGTCGAACAGCGGCACGAGCGCGGTGAAGTCGCGGGCAAACTGCGGGCGGTTGACGAAATAGGCTTCGCTGGTCACGGCGAAGAACTCGTCGATGGCCTCGGCCCCATAAGGGTCGAGCCAGGGCGGCGGCGCCCCAAAGCGCTCGGCCTTGATCACCTGTTCGTGGAAATCCTCAAAGCTGGCTTGCAGCGTGGTCAGCCAGTGTTCGCGTGCCTGGCGCGCACTGGCGGCTCCCAGGAAGCCGGCGCCCAGAGGCGGGCAGCCGTCGGGCTGGCCATCACGCAGGTCGAGCTTGTGCACGAACTCATGGATGACCACGTTGTAGCCGCTCTCGCTGGAGGCGGCAGCCACATCCTGCCAGCTCAGCATCACCGGGCCGCCTTGCATCGCCTCGCCGGCCAGCACTTCGTCGTAGTGGTGCACCACGCCGTCCTCATCCATCACTTCGCGTTGCGCCAGCACTTCGTCCGGATGCACGACGATGCCGACGAAATCGTCGTACCAGTCCAGCGGCTGGCGGCCGGGGCCGAAGTGCAGCACCGGCAGACAGGCCTGGGCGGCAATCGCCACTGCCATGGCATCCGTAATGGCCAGTCCCTGGGCACCATGAAACTCTTTCTCGGCCAGGAAGAGGGCGCTGAGCTCGCGCAGGCGCTGCAGCTCTGCCGGGGAGCAAGCAGCCAGAAACGGGTAATTGCCCAGGGTGGTTTGCCACAGCGCATCCGGAATGCCGCGGTGTGCGCGGGCGCTGCGCCCCAAGCGCCGCAGCCAGCCCCACATGTTCAGTGGTCCAGCACGGCCTGGCTGGCGGCCAGGCGCTGGACCTGCACGACATCACCGCCCAGCCGCAGGCGCAGCACTTCGGCCCGTGGCGGTGTAGCGGCGGCGTCCCAGTCGCTCAGCACGCGGCGCTGCAGGTCCGTACCGAATGCATGGTCGGCCGGCTTGTGGGTGTGGCCGTGGATCAGTTCGCGCGCCTGGGCGGCTTGCAGCCAGTCGCGGGCGGCCGCGGCGTCCACATCGGCGTAAACGGCACCACTTCTTTTGCGCGCCTCGCTCTGGGCGCGCAGGCCACGCGCAATGGCGCGCCGCTCGGCCAGCGGCTGGGCCAGAAAAGTCGCCTGCCATTCGGCGCTGCGCACCTGGGCACGGAATTGCAGGTAGTCGGTGTCGTCCAGGCACAGCGCATCGCCGTGCGTCAGCAGCCAGCGCTGCTGGCCGAAGCTCAGGGCCGTGGGGTCGGCCAGCAGTTGCAGGCCTGCGGCCTGGGCGAACGCGGCGCCGAGCAGGAAGTCGCGGTTGCCGTGCATGAAGAAGACGGCACTGCGCTCGGCGGTGGCGCGCAGGATGTGCGCGCAGTGCGTTTCGAACTGCGCTTCCGTATCGTTGGTGCCCAGCACATCGTCGCCGACCCAGACCTCGAACAGGTCGCCCAGGATGAACACCGCGTCAGCACGGGTGTGCGCCATGTAGCGTTCCCACGCCGCTACCGTGGCGGGCTCGCTGGCCTGCAGGTGCAGGTCGGAAATGAAATCGACCACCCGCCAAGCCGCAGGAGCGGTGAGCTCCGCGATCCGGGGGGGGGTCGGGTTCATGGGGTGGCGGTCAGGCCGGCCTTCAGGCCAGGGCCACGGCCTTCTCGATCACCACGTCGTCCTTCGGCACATCACCGTGGTAGCCCTTCTGGCCGGTCTTGACGGCGGCGATCTTGTCGACCACGTCCGTGCCGGCAACCACCTTGCCGAACACGGCATAACCCCAGCCCTGGGCCGAGGGGGCGGTGTGGTTGAGGAAGCCGTTGTCGGCCACGTTGATGAAGAACTGCGACGAGGCCGAGTGCGGGTCGTTGGTACGGGCCATGGCAATGGTGTACTTGTCGTTCTTCAGGCCGTTGTTGGCTTCGTTCTCGATCGGTTTGTCGCTGGCCTTCTGGCTCATGCCGGGCTCGAAGCCGCCGCCCTGGATCATGAAGCCGGGGATGACGCGGTGGAAGATGGTGCGGTCGTAGTGGCCCTTGTTGACATAGGCCAGGAAGTTTTCCACCGATTTCGGTGCCTTGGCGGCATCGAGTTCGAGCGTGATGACGCCGAGGTCGGCGATGTGGAGTTCGACTTGAGGGTTGCTCATGGGGCAGCTTTCTTATTTCAGCAGGGTCGCAGAGTTGATGAGGATGGGGGTGAGTGGCACGTTCTGGTGCATGCCCTTGTTGCCGGTGGCCGTGGTGCGGATCCGGTCGACCACGTCCATGCCGGCCACTACCTTGCCGAAGACGGCATAGCCGTAGCCGTCGGGCATGGGGGCGTTGAGGCCGCGGTTGTCGACCACGTTGATGAAGAACTGTGCCGTGGCCGAATTCGGGTTGCCGGTGCGTGCCATGGCAATGGTGCCGCGGTCGTTCTTCAGGCCGTTGCTGGCCTCCAGCGGGATCGGCTCGCGCGTGGGCTTTTGCTGCATGTCGGGCGTGAAGCCGCCGCCCTGGATCATGAAGCCGTCCATGACGCGGTGGAAGATGGTGCCGTCGTACTGGCGCTCGGCCACGTACTGCAGGAAGTTGGCCACCGTCTTCGGGGCCTTGTCCGGATGGAGCTCGAGCACGATGTCGCCTGCGCTGGTGGCGAGCTTGACGCGCGGTGCGGTCTGGGCTGACGCCGTGCCGTGCAGCAGCAGGGCAACTGCGCCGGCCAGCAGGACGCGCCGCAGGAGGGAGGAGGGCTGGGAGGTCATCCGAGGTTGCCTTCGTAAAAAATCTTCCACTGACTGCCTTCGCGGATCCAGTACTGGCGCTTGGTCGGGCCGGTGCGTGTGCCGTCGGGCACTTCGCCGAAGGTCACGACCATGGTGTCGGCAGCGTCGGTCCAGCGCAGGTAGGACAGGTCCTTGAGCTGGATGGCGCGACCGCGCACGCGGTCGACCTCGCTGCGCAGGGCCGGTGCCCATTCGCGCAGGGTCTTGCCGTGGCTGTTGAAGTCGGCCGCGTAGAAGCTCAGCAACTGATCGACGTTGCCGCTGGACTTGGCGTTGCGCCAGGCGGCCAGGGCTTCCTCGAAGGTCTTGCTCTGCGCGCGGGCGCTGTGCGGTGCCACCCAGTCGATCCGCTGGGAGATCACCACCGGCGTGGTGCGGACCTCGACCGTGCGGATGATGCGGTCCAGATCGGGATTGGCCATCACGACGCAGCCGTCGGTGGCCAGCGGTGGGCGCGAGAACTGGTTGGGCGGCGTGCCGTGCAGCCAGATGCCGCGGCCGGTCTTGCCGCGCTTGCTGTCGAGCACATTGGGGTAATTGATCGGCAGGGCGCCCGAGCCGTAGAAGTCGCGCAGGGACTTGGGGTCAAGGTTGCTGGTGATGAAATACACGCCCAGCGGCGTGCGCGCATCGCCCTCGACCGCTTTCTCGATGCCGGACTTGCCGACCGAGATGTAGTAGTCGGCCACCAGATTCAGCCCGCGCTCGCTGTTCTCGAACAGGTACAGACGCGAGCGCGAGGCGTCCACCGCAATTGCATGCTTGTTGCGCGGCGACAGGGCCAGGAACTGCGAGGGAATGGTGCCGGCCGGCGGGCGCTCGCGCAGGGCCTTCAGACGCATCTGCGATTCATCGCGCAGCTCGGCCATGGTGGCGCCGGCGCTGTGGGCCAGGCTGTCGGGCACATCGCCGAATTTGCGCAGCGCGCGCGTACGCGCGGTCAGCAGATCGCCATAGACCAGCTGGGCCAGCTGGAAATGGGGGTAGTCGCGCACCAGGCTTTCGGCCCGCGCCAGGGCTTCGCGCGTTTTGCCGCTGCCGGTCAGGCGATAGACCTCGATCAGCCGGGCCTCGGCCATGCCGTCATTGGTGGCGTTGTCGCGGGCGAGGGGAAGCGGATTGGTTTTCTGGCTTTTTTTGCCGGCGTCTGCGCTGGCCGACACCGTGAACAGACTGGTGGCAGCAATGAGCAAAAAGGCAAAAAATCCTTGGGTCATGTCAGTTCAAAAGCAATGTTGGGGGCCCGCGGGTATGCCAGATGGGACCCGGATCATGGCTTCAGGTTCCCGTCGACTCTTTGACGATCAGCCAGCGTTCACCCGATTTGACCAGATCGAGCGTTTTTCGGCTGGAGACTGCCAGCGTATCGGCCTTGTAGTCCTGGCGGAATTTTGCCACTGCCTTGGTCCCGTTGACGCTCACGCTCAGGTTTTCCAGCCGGACGCTGATGTTCGCTTTGCTGGTGATGCGCAGGCGGCGCTCGCTCTCCCAACTGCTGCGCGACTGTTTGCCCGGCGGATCGAAGTCCTTGCCATAGGCGCCGAGATAGCCATTCATGTCCTTGGCGGCCCAGGCCTTGGCCCAGGCGCGCACGGCGCTTTCCACCTCTTTGCTGGCATGGTTGGCGGCGACCGGCTTGGCGGCAGCGGCCGGGGCCGCCGGCGTTGCATTGGCGGCGACCGGCGCGGCGGCCACCACCGCCGGTTTGGGGGCAGGGGCGGCAGCGGGGGCGGGTGGCGTGGCGGGAGCCGCCGGTGTCGTGGCCGGTGGCGCCGCGTTCGGACGCTGGCCCTTGGCCGTGGGGTCGAACAGTTCGCGGATCAGGGCCAGCTTGGGCTGGGCCGTGGTGGTGCCGTCGAGCTGCAACGCCTTGTTGTAGGCCTGGCTGGCGAGCTTGGCATAGACGTCGCCCAGGTTTTCGTGCGCCGTCGAGTAGCTCGGGTTGGTGCGGATGGCCATTTCCAGCGCAGCGCGTGCCTTGTCGTACTGGCCCTGGCCCGCATAGAGCACGGCCAGGTTGTTGTAGGGCTCGGGCAGCTCGGGGTAGTCTTCGGTCAGCTTGGTGAAAGTGGCGATGGCGTCACCGGTCTTGCCGGTTTCGCGCTGGATCACGCCCTTGAGGAAACGCATCTGCGGGTCGCGCGGCTTGGCGGCGAGGTACTGGTCGGCCTTGGCCTGGGCTTCGGCCAGCTTGCCGTTGCGCACCAGCAGGGTGACGTCGCTGTAGTCATCGGCATGGACGGCGGTGAGGGCCAAGCTGCCGGCCAGGGCGACCAGCCGGAGGAGATGGGAGATTTGGGCGCTACCGTACTTCATAGATGTCAAGGATGGAAGCCCGCACAGAATGGGCTGGATGGGGCTTTATACTGCGTTGGATTGTAGCCCTGCCAAAGTAGCCGACCGGTCACGCCGGTGGTTTGGCCCGCTTTAGAAATATTCATGAGTTTGCGCATATACAACACGCTGTCGCGTGCGCTGGAACCTTTTTCCCCGATCGAGCCCGGCCATGTCCGCATGTACGTCTGCGGCATGACGGTCTATGACCTGTGCCACCTGGGCCATGCCCGTGCCATGGTGGCGTTC
The DNA here is from genome assembly GCA_001797315.1 of Curvibacter sp. GWA2_64_110. Lineage (GTDB taxonomy): Bacteria > Pseudomonadota > Gammaproteobacteria > Burkholderiales > Burkholderiaceae_C > Hylemonella. The sequence goes on along the minus strand of MGPC01000029.1, from coordinate 111,757 downwards.
GACGTGGTGCAGCGCTGGCTGAAAAGCAGCGGTTACCGGGTGACCTACGTGCGCAACGTCACCGACATCGACGACAAGATCATCAGGCGCTCGCTGGACAACGGCGAGACCATCCGTTCGCTGACCGACCGCATGGTCGACGCGCTGCACCAGGACGCCGATGCGCTGGGCATCGAGCGCCCGACCCACGAGCCGCGCGCCACCGACTACGTGCCGCAGATGCTGAGCCTGATCGGTACCCTGGAGCAAAAAGGACTGGCCTACCGCGCCGGCAATGGCGACGTCAACTATGCGGTACGCAAGTTTCCCGGCTACGGCAAGCTGTCCGGCAAGTCGCTCGACGAGTTGCGTGCCGGCGAGCGCGTGGCGGTACTGGACGGCAAGGAGGACCCGCTCGATTTCGTGCTGTGGAAGTCGGCCAAGCCGACCGAGCCGGCCGAAGCCAAGTGGGACAGCGCCTACGGCCCCGGCCGTCCGGGCTGGCACATTGAATGCTCGGCCATGAGCTGCGAGATGCTGGGCGAGAGCTTCGACATCCACGGCGGCGGCGCCGACCTGCAGTTCCCGCACCACGAGAACGAGATTGCCCAGAGCGAAGGCGCCACCGGCAAGCCGCTGGCCAGTGTCTGGATGCACAACGGCTTCGTGCGCGTGGACAACGAGAAGATGTCCAAGTCGCTGGGCAACTTCTTCACCATCCGCGAGATCCTGGCCCAGTACGATCCGGAGACGGTGCGCTTTTTCATCATCCGTGCCCACTACCGCAGCCCGTTGAACTACAGCGACGCCCACCTGGACGACGCGCGCGGCGCGCTCAAGCGCCTGTACACCGCGCTGCACAGCGTCAAGCCGGCTGCGGTTGAAATCGACTGGCTCAATTCATACGCCGCCCGCTTCAAGGCGGCCATGGACGAGGATTTCGGCACGCCCGAGGCCATCGCGGTGCTGTTCGAGCTGGCGACCGAAGTCAACAAGACCGGCTCGGCCCAGGTGGCCGGCCTGCTCAGGGCGCTGGGTGGCTGCCTGGGGCTGCTGCAGGACGACCCCGAGAAATTCCTCAAGGCCGGCTCCAGCCTGGACGAGGCGGCAATCCGTGCCTTGATCGAACAACGCGTCACGGCCAAGCAGGCGAAGAACTTCGCCGAGGCCGACCGCATCCGCAACGACTTGCTGAGCCTGGGCATCGTGCTCAAGGATTCGCCCACCGGGACCACCTGGGAGGCGGCGCAGTGAAGGCTGGCATGATGGTTTTTTTCTTCCAACCCCGAAAGGCGTGATGTGGCAGCGACCAAAAGCATAGCGCCCAAGGTCTTCACGCCCGACTACTGGGACGAAGCCTGCAAGCACCTGATGAAGAAAGACCGGGTGATGAAGCGGCTCATTCCGCAGCATGGCGACGCCTGCCTGCAGACCCGGGGCGATGCCTTCACCACGCTGGCGCGCAGCATCGTGGGCCAGCAGATTTCGGTCAAGGCGGCGCAGACGGTGTGGGATCGTTTCGTCAAGCTGCCGCGCAAGGTCACGCCGGCCAACGTGCTCAAGCTCAAGGTCGACGACATGCGTGCCGCCGGTCTGAGTGTGCGCAAGGTCGAGTACCTGGTGGATCTGGCGCTGCACTTCGACAATGGCCTGGTGCAGGTGGCCGACTGGGCGGGCATGGATGACGAGGCCATCATTGCCGAACTGGTGGACATCCGCGGCATCGGCCGCTGGACGGCCGAGATGTTCCTGATCTTCCACCTGATGCGGCCCAATGTGCTGCCGCTGGACGATGTGGGCCTGATCAACGGCATCAGCCGAAACTATTTTTCCGGTGAGTCGGTGAGCCGCAGCGACGCCCGCGAAGTGGCCGCGGCCTGGGCGCCGTATTGCAGCGTGGCGACTTGGTATATTTGGCGCTCCCTCGACCCCGTGCCGGTGGAGTATTAGCCGTTGGCCCGAGCGGCACCTGCCTGGATGCAGGCGATCCGCAGCCCAGGGGCCAGCGCAGAGAACAAGGAGTTAGTCGATGGCGAAAAAAACATTCCTCGATTTCGAGCAACCGATTGCCGAACTCGAAGCCAAGATTGAAGAGCTGCGCTATGTGCAGAACGAGTCGGCGGTGGACATCACCGCGGAAATCGACCAGCTGGGCAAGAAGAGCCTGCAGCTGACCAAGGATGTCTACAGCAACCTGACGTCGTGGCAGATCACCAAGATCGCACGCCACCCGGAGCGTCCCTACACGCTGGACTACGTCAATGAGCTGTTCACCGATTTCGTCGAGCTGCACGGCGACCGTCACTTTGCCGACGACCTCAGCATCGTTGGCGGCCTGGCGCGCTTCAACGGCAATGCCTGCATGGTGATCGGTCAGCAGAAGGGGCGCGACACCAAGGAGCGCGGCATGCGCAACTTCGGCATGAGCAAGCCCGAAGGCTACCGCAAGGCGCTGCGCCTGATGAAGACAGCCGAGAAGTTCAAGCTGCCGGTGTTCACCTTCGTCGACACGCCAGGAGCCTACCCCGGCATCGACGCCGAGGAGCGCGGCCAGTCCGAAGCCATCGGCCGCAACATCTTCGAGATGGCGCAGCTGGAAGTGCCGATCATCACCACCATCATCGGCGAAGGCGGCTCCGGCGGCGCGCTGGCGATCTCGGTCGGCGACCAGTTGCTGATGCTGCAGTATTCGATCTACTCGGTGATCAGCCCCGAGGGTTGCGCCTCCATTCTGTGGAAGACGGCGGACAAGGCGTCCGATGCGGCCGAGGCGCTGGGCATCACCGCGCATCGCCTCAAGGCGTTGGGGCTGATCGACAAGATCGTCAACGAGCCGGTCGGCGGCGCGCACCGCGACCACAAGCAGATGGCGGCCTTCCTCAAGCGCGCCCTCAACGAGGCCTACCGTCAGGTGGCTGACCTCAAGGCCAAGGAGTTGCTGGAGCGCCGCTACGAGCGCCTGCAGAGCTATGGCCGTTTCACCGACACCAAGACCAGCGGCAAGTAAGGCCGCCGGCCCGGCGCGCACCGTCGCGCGCGGCGCGGAGGCCGTCCGATGAGCAAGACGCTGGCGCAAGCCATGGGCGGGTTCGAGCCCGGCTTGCCTCTGGCTGTGGCCTACAGCGGCGGCGCCGACTCCACGGCGCTGCTGCTGGCCTGTGCCGAAAAGTGGCCGGGCCAGGTCAGTGCCATTCACATCCACCACGGCCTGCAGGCGGCGGCGGACGCCTTCGAGCAGCACTGCCGTGCCTTCTGCGCGCGACTGGGTGTGCCGCTGCAAGTACGCCGGGTCGATGCGCACCCTGCGCCAGGGCAGAGCCCGGAAGAGGCGGCGCGCCGTGCCCGTTACGAGGCTTTTCGCGATATCGCCCTTTCCGATACTGCGCCTCATGCTATTAAAAACATAGCAGTTGCGCAGCAGGCTGACGATCAGGCCGAGACCCTGCTGCTGGCCTTGAGCCGCGGTGCCGGCCTGCCGGGCCTGAGCGCCATGCCGGCGCAGTGGACGCGCGATGGCATCCGCTATTACCGCCCCCTGCTCGACGTGCCGGGGGCCGAGCTGCGCCGCTGGCTGCGCGAACGCGGTGAAACCTGGATCGAGGACCCCACCAATGCCGACCAGCAGTTCACGCGCAACCGTATCCGCGCGCGCCTGCTGCCGGCACTCGATGAGGCCTTTCCGCAGTTCCGCGACACCTTTGCCCGCAGTGCCGCGCATGCCGCCGAAGCGCAGCGGCTGCTCAACGAGGTGGCGGTCGACGATCTGGTGCAGCTTGGCCAACCGCTGCAGATCGCACTTCTGCAGCGTCTGAGCCGGGCGCGCCAGGCCAATGTGCTGCGCCACTGGCTGCGCAGTGCCCACGGCACCGTACCCAGTGCGGCCCAGTTGAATGAACTGCTGGACCAGATCGCCGCCTGCACCACGCGCGGCCATCGCATCCGCCTCAAGGTCGGCAGCGGCTTTGTCGAACGCCAGGGGGCGGTGCTGGCTTGGTACAATCCCTAGGTTTCGCCCGTGGAATCGCCACCGCGGCAAGACCCACACCGTGTTGACACCGGCGGCCCGTAGTGCATGCGCGACGGCCTGCCACCCAATCCGACAAATTCAATGGCATTGATCGTTCACAAATACGGCGGCACGTCGATGGGCTCCACCGAGCGCATCCGCAATGTTGCCAAACGCGTCGCCAAATGGGCGCGCGCCGGCCACCAGATGGTGGTGGTGCCCTCCGCCATGAGCGGCGAAACCAATCGCCTGCTGGGCCTGGCCAAGGAGCTGGCGCCGGCCAAGGCGAATGACGCCACCAACCGCGAACTCGACATGCTGGCGGCTACCGGCGAGCAGGCGTCGAGTGCCTTGCTGGCGATTGCGCTGCAGGCCGAAGGCATGGCGTCGGTCAGCTACGCCGGCTGGCAGGTGCCGATCCTGACCAACAGCGCCTATACCAAGGCACGCATCGAATCGATCGACGACAAGCGCGTGCGGGCCGACCTGGCTGCAGGCAAGGTGGTGATCGTGACCGGCTTCCAGGGCATCGACGAGCAGGGCAACATCACCACGCTGGGCCGTGGCGGCTCCGACACCTCGGCCGTGGCCGTGGCAGCGGCGATGAAGGCGCATGAATGCCTGATCTACACCGACGTCGACGGCGTCTACACTACCGACCCGCGCGTCGTGCCCGAGGCGCGCCGCCTGCATACCGTGAGTTTCGAGGAGATGCTGGAGATGGCATCGATGGGCTCCAAGGTGCTGCAGATCCGTTCGGTCGAATTCGCCGGCAAGTACAAGGTGCCGCTGCGCGTGCTCTCCAGCTTCACGCCCTGGGACATCGACATCAACGAGGAAGCCAAGTCCGGTACCTTGATCACTTTTGAGGAAGACGAAAAAATGGAACAAGCCATTGTTTCCGGCATTGCATTCAATCGCGACGAAGCCAAGATTTCCGTGGTCGGCGTGCCCGACAAGCCAGGCATTGCCTACCAGATCCTGGGGGCCGTGGCCGATGCCAACATCGAAGTCGACATGATCATCCAGAACATCAGCAAGGGTGGCTTGACCGACTTCAGCTTCACCGTCAACCGCAACGACTACGCCCGCGCCATCGACCTGCTCAAGGAAAAGGTCGTGCCCGTGCTGGGCGCGCAGGAAGTGCAGGGCGATACCAAGATCTGCAAGGTGTCCATCGTCGGCATCGGCATGCGCAGCCACGTCGGCATTGCCAGCAAGATGTTCCGCTCCCTGAGCGAAGAGGGCATCAACATCCAGATGATTTCTACCAGCGAGATCAAGACCTCCGTCGTGATCGACGAGAAGTACATGGAACTGGCCGTGCGCGCGCTGCACAAGGCCTTCGATCTGGACCAGCCGCCGGCCTGACCGGCGTGCAGGGAGATTCGCACGAGAAGCGCCGCTGAAGCGGCCCGATTCGTGCGATAATTCCGCCTGACCTTTGGAGACGTGACCGAGTGGCCGAAGGTGCTCCCCTGCTAAGGGAGTATGGGGTGTAGAGCCTCATCGAGGGTTCGAATCCCTCCGTCTCCGCCAATAACAAGCCCCGCCTCGTGCGGGGCTTTGTTTTTGGCGCCGCCCCAAGAATTCGTGCCTGACGAATTTCGAACCATTCCAACCATTCCTTGTGCGGCCCGCAGAAGGGCCGATCCGGCCCCGGCGAAGACTGTATTTCTCGCGCTTCCCCGCCAACGCTCCCACTAGAATCGGCCGGTGACATCGCCCGCCATCCCTGCTCTCCGATCCCTGAACAGCCCGATCGCCCGGGCCGCGATCGCCTCGTCCATGGCGCGTGTGGCCCTGCTGGCCGCTGGCGTGGACGGCCTCTATTTCCTGTTTTTCCTGGCAGTCGGTTCGCCCTGGCTGGCCTGGATCAATGTGGTCAGCGTGGCCATGTATGCCATGGCCTACCGGCTTGCACGCCGGCAGAAGCTGCATGGGGCGGCGCTGCTGATCTGGCTGGAGGCGTTCCCGCATGCCGCCATTGGCACGCTGATGACGGGCTGGGAGAGTGGTTTTCACTACCTGCTGCTGATGTTCATCCCCTCGGTCATCCTGACCAACTCGCGCCGGAAGGCACGCGCCTTTGTCGTCGCCTTGCTGGTGTTCCTGGGGGCGCTGGATTTCCTGGCGCGCGACCTGGGGCCGCTGGCACCGCTGTCGGCCAGCGCCCTGACCGCGCTGAAGTGGCTGAACATCACGATCTTCGTCACCATGTTCTCGTCGCTGGCAAGTTATTACCGGCAGAAGATATTCCAGGCCGAGCGTTCCCTGCACGCGCAGGCGACGCAGGACGCATTGACCGGCCTGTACAACCGGCGCTATTTCCAGCAGATGGCGGAGCAGGAACTGGGCCGTTGCCGTCGCACCGGCAGCAGTGCCTCCCTGCTGATCATGGACATCGATTTCTTCAAGACGATCAATGACACTTACGGTCATGAGACCGGCGACCTGGTGCTGATCTCGATTGCCCGCTCGCTCAAGCAAGGGTCGCGCGAGATGGACACGCTGGCACGCTGGGGCGGGGAGGAGTTCGTCCTGCTGATGCCGGGCATCGATGCCGCTGAAGCCCTGGCCGTGGCGGAGCGCTTCCGCCAGGTGGTGGAGCGCACGCCGGTCATCTTCTCTGCCGGCGAGATCCTCTGCACGCTGTCGTTTGGTGTTACGCAACTGTTGGCGGGCGAGACGCTCAGCGTGGCCGTCGGGCGCGCGGATCGCGCGCTCTACCGCAGCAAGCTGGACGGCAAGAACCGCGTCAGCATCGAGTGAGTGGCGGCCGGCCCAGGCGGGCTACCCGCAGCGTTACTCGACCGATGCGCTCCAGCGCGCATCCCAGGTGTTTTCCATCCGGCGCCGGTCGCGTTTGGTGGGCCGTCCGTGCTCGATGCTCAGCGCCGGTTCGGCGGCCAGGCGGCGCTGCTCGGCCGCCTGCTCGCGCGCCAGCCGGCTGGCTTCGGTTTCCTCGTAGAGCTGCTGCGCCACCGGCGCCGGGCCGCGCTGGTGGCTCACGCCTTTCACTTGCACGGTGCGCGTGACAGGGCCCTGGCGCAGTGCGACGAGATCGCCGGCACGGACCTCGCGTGACGGCTTGGCCACCTGCTCATTGACCAGCACGCGGCCCTTGCTGATTTCCTCGCAGGCCAGCGAACGCGTCTTGTAGAAGCGGGCGGCCCACAGCCATTTGTCGATGCGCAGTTGTTCCATAAGTCGGTGACGGCGGTGGGCTCTCCATGTGGCCCCCGCTGGGCCCACTGTACCATTGGCGCATGGAAAAAACGGACACCCTGCCGCGCGATGCCCAGAGCATTCTGGAGCTGGCCGCACGCTCCATGTTCGACCTGTTCGCCAACGCCAGCGAGGGCATGCTGCTGGTCGACCGCCAGGGCAAGGTGGTCTGGATCAACGAGCAGTACAAGCGCTTCCTGCCGGCGCTGGGTTTCGAGCGGGTCGAGGATTTTGTCGGCCATCCGGTGGCCAGCGTGGTGCAGAACACGCAGATGCACCACGTGATCGAAACCGGCAAGCCGATCCTGATCGACCTGCTGAGCAACCGCGCCGGCACCTTCGGTGTCAGCCGCATTCCGCTGCGCGACAGCTCGGGCGAGGTCATCGGCGCCCTGGGCATCGTGCTGTTCGACCACCCCGAGACCAATCTGCAGCCGTTGATCACCAAGTTCGCCGCCTTGCAGCGCGAGCTGGACGATGCCCGCCGCGAACTGGCCAGCCAGCGCAGCGGGCAGCGCCAGGCCAAGTACACCTTCGCCAGTTTCGTCGGCGCCAGCCCGGCGGTGGTGGAGGTCAAACGGCTGGCACGCCGCGCCGCGCAGTCCAGCAGCACCGTGCTGCTGCTGGGCGAGACCGGCACCGGCAAGGAGCTGCTGGCGCATGCCATCCATGCGGTGTCGGCACGCGCAGGGCGTTCTTTCGTCAGCGTCAACATCGCCGCTGTGCCCGACACCCTGCTGGAGGCGGAGTTTTTCGGCGTGGCACCCGGCGCCTACACCGGTGCCGAGCGCAAGGGGCGCGACGGCAAGCTCAAGCTGGCCGACGGTGGCACGCTGTTCCTGGACGAGATTGGCGACATGCCGCTGGGGCTGCAGTCCAAGCTGCTGCGCGCGCTGCAGGAAGGCGAGTTCGAGCCGCTGGGCTCCAACCGCCTGATGCGCTTCGATGCCAAGGTGATTGCCGCCACCTCGCGCGACCTCGGCCGCCTGGTGCGCGAGGGCAGGTTCCGCGAGGACCTGTACTACCGTCTGAATGTGCTGCCGATCCGGGTGCCGCCGCTGCGCGAGCGCCGCGCCGACATCCCGGCGCTGGCCGAGGCCTTGGGCGAGGACATTGCCCTGCGCAGCGGCCTGCCGCAACCTGAGTTGACGGCAGACGCCATGGACCTGCTGTCGGCCCAGGTCTGGCGCGGTAATGTGCGCGAGCTGCGCAATGTGCTGGAGCAGGCCGCCATGCTGGGCGACTCCAGCCGCATCGACCGCGCGCAGATCGAGAAGGTGCTGCGCGAGACCGGCATCGAGCAGCTGGAGCCGACGCTGGCCGAGGGCGTGCCGCTGCCAGCGGCGTCGGTACCGATCCGCCCGTTGGCCGAGCAGGTGGCGCAGCTGGAGCGCGCCGCCATCGCTGCCGCCATGGCAGCCAGCGGCGGCAACAAGGTGGCGGCGGCCAAGCTGCTGGGGATCTCCCGCGCGACCCTGTACGAACGGCTCGATTCAATTGTCTGAAAAATAATCATTTGTCTGAAATAAACACATTTATTTGTATTTGTTTTAGACATTCGGTAAGGGTGACCACAGGGTTTCCCAATCAAATCAAGCACTTGCCGTTTGGCACGATCCGTGCTGTCATGCCTTGTTCGCATTCATAACAAGGAGACATCCATGCAACGACGCACCTGGGTCGCCCGCGCCAGCCTGCTGGCCACAGCCATTGCCGCCACCGTGTTCGGTGCCGGCGTTCATGCGCAGGGCAAGGACATTCGCATTGCCCACATCTACAGCAAGACCGGCCCGCTGGAAGCCTATGGCAAGCAGACCCAGACCGGTTTCATGATGGGCCTGGACTACGCCACCGGCGGCACCATGAGCGTGGCCGGCCGCAAGATCGTGGTGATGGAAAAAGACGACCAGGGCAAGCCCGATCTGGGCAAGAGCCTGCTGGCCGCCGCCTACGGCGATGACAAGGTCGATCTGGCCGTTGGTCCCACCGCCTCGCCGGTGGCGCTGGCCATGCTGCCGGTGGCCGAGGAATACAAGAAGGTGCTGCTGGTGGAGCCGGCCGTGGCCGACTCCATCACCGGCGACAAGTGGAACAAGTACATCTTCCGCACCGGCCGCAACAGCAGCCAGGACGCGATTGCCAACGCCGTGGCGCTGGACAAGGAAGGCATCAGCATCGTCACCATGGCGCAGGACTCGGCCTTCGGCCGTGATGGCGTCAAGGCCTTCAAGGAAGCGCTGAAGAAGGCCCGGCTGGTGCACGAGGAATACCTGCCGCCGGCCACCACCGACTTCACCGCCGGCGGTCAGCGCATGCTCGACAAGCTCAAGGGTCTGCCGGGCCGCAAGGTGATCTTCATCATCTGGGCCGGCGGCAACCCGTTCAAGATCGCCGACATGGACTTGAAGCGCCACGGCATCGAGATCGCCACCGGCGGCAACATCCTGCCGGCCATGACGGCCTACAAGCAGTTCCCCGGCATGGAAGGCGCGGCCTACTACTACTTCGGCATTCCGAAGAACCCGGTCAACGAGGCCCTGGTGTCCATGCACTACAGGCAGTTGAAGGCGCCGCCGGACTTCTTCACCGCCGGCGGTTTCAGTGCCGCCATGGCCGTGGTCACGGCCCTGAAGAAGACCAATGGCGACACCGCCACCAACACCCTGATCAAGACCATGGAAGGCATGAGCTTCGACACGCCCAAGGGGAAGATGACCTTCCGCAAGGAAGACCACCAGGCGATGCAGAACATGTACCACTTCAGGATCAAGGTCGATCCGGCCTTTGCCTGGGGTGTGCCGGAGCTGGTGCGCGAGATCAAGGCGGAAGAAATGACCATCCCCATCCGCAACAAACGTTGATTGGGTGCTCGGCTACTGCGCGCGCCGATGGCCGCGTTGCGCAGTGCTCGAAATCCTCACGTACCGCAAGTACGTTCCGGTTTCTGCGCGCTGTGCGCCTTGCCCTCGGCGCGCTCGCTACGCCGCTCCCTCAATTCCTTGTCGATTCTTCAACATGCTTGAAACTCGGGATCTCACGATCCGCTTCGGCGGGCACGTGGCGGTCAATGCTGTCTCGTGCAGCTTTGCACCGGGCACGCTGACGGCCATCGTCGGCCCCAACGGTGCCGGCAAGACCACCTACTTCAACCTGATCTCGGGCCAGCTGCCGGCGAGCGAGGGGGCGGTGCTGCTCAATGGGGAAGACTTGTCGTCCCTGCCGGCCTCTGCACGCACGCGTGCCGGCCTGGGGCGGGCCTTCCAGCTGACCAACCTGTTCCCGAACCTGAGCGTGCTGGAGAACATCCGGCTGGCGGTGCAGGCTTCGCTGGACGGACCGCATCGCCGCGGCCTGAACCTGTGGAGCATCTGGAGCGACCACGCGCGGCTGACCGAGCGGGCGCATGCCATCCTCGAATCGGTGGCGATGGCGCGCCAGCAGGATGCGCCGGTGGCCAGCCTGCCGCACGGCGACCAGCGCAAGCTCGAAGTGGCGCTGCTGATGGCGCTCGACCCGCAGGTCTACATGTTTGACGAACCGACCGCCGGCATGAGCCACGACGAGGCGCCGGTGATCCTGAACCTGATCCGCGCGCTCAAGCGGGACAAGACCAAGACCATCCTGCTGGTGGAACACAAGATGGACGTGGTGCGCGAGCTGGCCGACCGCATCATCGTGCTGCACAACGGCACGCTGGTGGCCGATGGCGAGCCGGCCGAGGTGATTGCTTCGCCGGTGGTGCAGGAAGCGTACCTGGGGGCCAGTCCCCAGGACGCCTCGGCGCAGAACGTGGCTCCCCCCCAATCCGACCTTCCCCCTCGAGGGGGAAGGAGGGAAGACCAATGAACGAGAACCTTCTCACGCTCGAAGGCGTGCACACCCACATCGGCGCGTACCACATCCTGCACGGCGTGGACCTGCAGGTGCCGCGTGGTCAGCTCACGATGCTGTTGGGGCGCAACGGCGCCGGCAAGACCACCACGCTGCGCACCATCATGGGTTTGTGGCAGACCTCGCAGGGCCGCATCACCTTCAATGGCCAGGACATCACGCACCGGCACACGCCGGCCATCGCTGCGCTGGACATCGCCTACGTACCGGAGAACATGGGCATCTTCGCCGACCTCACGGTGAAGGAGAACATGCTGCTGGCCGCGCGCCAGGCCAGGCATGCCCGCGACATGGACGAGGAACGCCTGCAGTGGATCTTCAAGCTCTTTCCGGCGGTGGAGAAGTTCTGGAACCACCCTGCCGGCAAGCTGTCGGGCGGGCAGAAGCAGATGCTGGCGGTGTCACGCGCCATCGTCGAGCCGCGCCGCCTGCTGATCGTCGACGAGCCGAGCAAGGGCCTGGCGCCGGTGATGATCGACAACATGATCACCGCCTTCCAGCAGCTCAAGGCCAGCGGCGTGACCATCCTGCTGGTGGAACAGAACATCAACTTTGCCAAGCGCCTCGGTGACCGTGTTGCCGTGATGGACGACGGCCGCGTGGTGCATGCCGGTGCCATGCAGGCGCTGGCCGAAGACGAGGTTTTGCAGCAGTCGCTGCTGGGGTTGGCGCTATGAGCAAGGATTTCGACTACAAGCCGCTGCTGCTGGTGCCCCTGCTAGCGCTGGCCGCCTTGCCGCTGATCGGCTCGGGCTCGACCTGGCTCACGCTCACCGTGGCGGGGTTGGCCATGGGCATGATCGTTTTCATCATCGCCTCCGGCCTGACGCTGGTGTTCGGCCTGATGGACGTGCTCAATTTCGGTCACGGTGTCTTCATCGCGCTCGGCGCCTTTGTGGCCACCAGCGTGCTGGGCGCCATGGGTGACTGGACTGGCTCGACCGAGCTGTGGCGCAACCTGCTGGCGGTGTTGCCGGCCATGCTGGTGGCGATGGCGGTGGCCGGTGCGCTCGGCCTGGCGTTTGAGCGCTTCATCGTGCGGCCGGTCTACGGCCAGCACCTCAAGCAGATCCTCATCACCATGGGCGGCATGATCATCGGCGAGGAGCTGATCAAGGTGATCTGGGGCCCGCTGCAGATCCCGTTGCCGCTGCCCGAGGGCATGCGCGGCGCGCTCGCGCTGGGCGAGGCCTCGATCGAGAAGTACCGCGTGATTGCGGTGGTGGTGGGGCTGGCGGTGTTTGCCGTGCAGGCCTGGACGCTGTCGCGCACCAAGATCGGCCTGCTGATCCGCGCCGGCGTGCAGGACCGTGAGATGGTCGAGGCGCTGGGCTACCGCATCCGCCGCCTGTTCGTCGGTGTGTTCGTCATGGGCAGCGCGCTGGCCGGTCTGGGCGGCGTGATGTGGGGCCTGTACCAGCAGAACGTGGTGCCGCAGATGGGGGCGCAGGTCAACGTGCTGATCTTCATCGTCATCATCATCGGCGGCCTGGGGTCCACCGGCGGCGCGCTGATCGGTTCGCTGCTGGTCGGGCTGATGGCCAACTACACCGGCTTCCTGGTGCCGAAGGTGGCGCTGTTTTCCAACATCGCGCTGATGGTTTCCATCCTGCTGTGGCGGCCGCAAGGGGTTTACCCCGTGGCGAACAGATGATGAAGCACCCCCAGGCTTCGCGCACTTCGTGTCGCTACGCCACCCCCCTCAAGGGGGCAACGCCAGTGGCCCGGCCAAGCCGGTTCCACGGCGTTTCCCGTTTGCTCCCCCTCATTCGCCGCAGGTCACGTGCGGTGCTGGAGTTATCGTGCTGACCAGAATCATTTCCAACGACCTGCCGCGCAGCCGCATCTTGGCGGTGCTGCTGGTCCTGCTGCTGCTGGCGTTGGCCTTTGCGCCCTTCATCGCGCCGGGCGTGAAGGCACTCAACGTCGCGGCCAAGGTGCTGATCTTCGTCGTGCTGGTGGCCAGCTTCGACCTGCTGCTGGGTTACACCGGCATCGTCAGCTTCGCGCACACCATGTTCTTCGGCATCGGGGCCTACGGCATCGCCATTGCCAGCACCCTGCTGGGGCCCACCTGGGGCGCGCTGGGCGTGGGGCTGCTGGCGGCGCTGGGGCTGTCGCTGCTGCTGGCGCTGGCCATTGGCCTGTTTTCGCTGCGCGTGCGCGCCATCTTCTTCGCCATGATCACGCTGGCGGTGGCCTCGGCCTTCCAGACCCTGGCCTCGCAGCTGTCGGAATTCACCGGCGGCGAGGACGGCTTGAGCTTCAAGCTGCCGGAGTGGCTGTCGCCCAGCTTCGAGCTGCTGGAAGAGCCGGTGCTGGGTGTCGTGCTCGACGGCCGGCTGATCTGCTACTACCTGCTGTTCGTCGCGGCACTGGTGCTGCTGCTGGCGCTGCTGCGCATCGTCAACTCGCCGTTTGGCCGCGTGCTGCAGGCCATCCGCGAAAACGAGTTCCGTGCCGAGGCCATCGGCTACCGCGTGGTGGTGTACCGCACGCTGTCCAGCGTGCTGTCGGCGCTGTTCGCCTGCCTGGCCGGTGCCATGCTGGCGCTCTGGCTGCGCTACAACGGGCCCGATACGTCGCTCTCGTTCGAGATCATGATGGACGTGCTGCTGATCGTGGTCATCGGCGGCATGGGCACGATCTACGGCTCGGCCCTCGGCGCGGCGCTGTTCGTGGTGGCGCAAAGTTATCTGCAGGACCTGCTGCGCCTGGCCAGCGAGGCCGCCTCCGCCGTGCCGCAGCTGTCGGCCCTGCTGTCGCCCGACCGCTGGCTGCTCTGGCTCGGCCTGCTGTTTGTGCTGTCGGTCTATTACTTTCCCACCGGGGTGGTCGGGCGCCTGCGCGCGGCGGCCCAAGGAGGCGCGCGATGAACCCCACTTCGAATTACCTGACCCTGGCTGGCCGTGAGATCCACTACATGGCGTGGGGCGCGCCGGATGCCGAGCCGGTGATTGCCTGGCACGGCCTGGCGCGTACCGGGCGCGACATGGACGAGCTGGCCGTGCATCTGAGCACCCACGGCTACCGCGTGATCTGCCCCGACACGCTGGGCCGCGGCCTGAGCCAGTGGAGCCCGTTGCCGCAGCAGGAGTATTGCCTGGCGTTCTATGCGCGCCTGGCGGCCGAACTGTTCGAGCAGTTGAAGATCGAGCGTGCGCACTGGGTCGGCACCTCGATGGGGGGCGCCATCGGTACCGTCTGCGCCTCCGGCCTGTTCCAGCCGCAACTCAAGGCACGCATTTGCAGCCTGGTGCTCAACGACAACGCGCCCGAGCTGGCGGCGGCCGCCATCGAGCGCATCCGTGCTTATGCCGGCAACCCGCCGGCGTTCGAGACCGTGCGCGAGCTGGAGGCCTTCTTCCGCCAGGCCTACAAGCCCTACGGCTGGCTCAGCGACGCGCAGTGGCGCCGCCTGACCGAGACCTCCACCCGCCGTCTGCCCAACGGCCGCGTGACGCCGCATTACGACCCGGCCATGGTGCAGCAGTTCGTGCACCATCCGGACGACTACCTGATCTGGGACCATTACGAGCAGATGGAGATTCCGGTGCTGCTGCTGCGCGGCGCCGAGTCCGATCTGGTGCAGCCCGCCACGGCCGCGCAGATGCAAACCTGCGGCCCGGGCCGCCGCGGGCAGTTGCAGACCATCGAGGTGCCGGACTGCGGCCACGCGCCGGCGCTTAATGTGCCGGCGCAGCTCGACGCCGTGCTGGACTTCATCCGTCGCGCCGCCTGACAAGCCGGCGACAGATACCGGCCGTGCGGCGGCCAGCGCCGGAGCGGAGCTTGGCAGAATGCAGGCTTCATTCTTTGGAGCAGGCATGGCCTTGACGATCTACGGCATCATCGCGTCGCGCGCGGTCCGTCCCTTGTGGGTGGCGACCGAACTCGGACTCGATTTCGAGCATCAGCCCACGGACTACAAGACGGGCGTGACGCGCACACCCGAGTTCCAGGCACTCAACCCCAACGGCCACATCCCGGTCATCGTCGACCATCGCCCGGAAGGCGACGTGACGGTGTGGGAGAGCATGGCCTGCGCGCTCTACATTGCGCGCCATCACGGCCAGCCCGACGGCGTGAACTTGGTGCCGGCCACGCCGCGCGAGGACGCCGAGGCCTTGCGCTGGAGTTTCTGGACCGTGACCGAAGTCGAGAAGGATGCGTTGACCGTGCTGATGCACCGCATGGTGATGCCGGCCGAGCAGCGCAAGCATGAGCTGGCTGAGGCGGCCGAGCGGCGCCTGCAGGTGCCGCTGCGCGTGCTGGAGCAACACCTGGCGCAGCAGCAGGCGCGCGGTGAGGACTACATCGCCGCTGCGCGTTTCACGGTGGCCGACCTGTGCGTGGCCAGCGTCATGCTGTGGGTGAAACCGGCGCGTGAACTGCTGGCCCAGCACCCGCTGGTCAGTGCCTGGCTGGCCCAGTGCCTGGGGCGGCCGGCCTACGAGACGCTGCGCCGTCAGCGCTAGAAACTTCAAACCAGATTGGCCTCTGGCCCTTGCTGGATATTCGCTGGCAGCTACTGAAACGATAGCATTCTGGGCTTCAGTTGCGGGCACCCAGCGCCAGGGCGGCGGCGCGCGAAGCGGCCAGTGCCTGGGCGTCGGGCGTGCGCTGCGTCGGCCAGCCGGCCAGGTGCTGCAATGCGACGCCGCCCAGCGCGGCGATGGCCTCGGGGCTGTCGTTCAGGCAGGGGATGTAGTGGAATTCCTGGCCGCCGGCCATCAGGAAAGCCTGGCGCGCTTCCTGCGCAATTTCTTCCAGCGTCTCCAGGCAGTCGCTGGTGAAGCCGGGGCACACCACGTCGATGCGCTGGACGCCGGCCTTGGCCAGCGCGATCAGCGTCGGCTCGGTATAGGGCTCCAGCCACTTGGCCTTGCCGAAGCGCGACTGGAACGTGACCTGGTACTGCTCCGGGTGCAGGCCCAGCTGCTGCGCCAGCAGGCGCGCCGTCTTCAGGCATTCGCAGTGGTAGGGGTCGCCAAGTGTCAGCGTGCGCGCGGGCACGCCGTGGAAGCTCATCACCAGCTTGGCGGGCTGGCCGTGGGCCTGCCAGTGAGCACGGATGCGCTGGGCGAGGGCGGCGATGTAGCCGGCGTCGTCGTGGTAGCGGTTGACGAAGCGCAACTCCGGGAGGCTGCGCACCTGCGCGGCCCAGTGGTAGACGGCATCGGCCACGCTGGCGGTGGTGGTGCCGGAATACTGCGGGTAAGCCGGCAGCACCAGCACGCGCGTGGTGCCCTCGGCCTTGAGGGCATCGAGTTGCGTGGCGATCGACGGGTTGCCGTAGCGCATGGCGTAGCGCACAGTGACGTGGTGGCCCTGGTTCTGCAGCCAGGCTTGCAGCCCTTGTGCCTGTTTCTCGGTCCAGACCTTCAGCGGTGAGCCTTCCGGTGTCCAGATGCTGGCGTACTTGGCGGCCGACTTGGCTGGGCGCACGCGCAGGATGATGCCGTGCAGGATCAGCCACCAGATCGGTTTGGGGATCTCCACCACGCGCTGGTCGCCCAGGAACTCGGCCAGGTAGCGGCGCAGCGCCGCCGGCGTGGGCGCATCGGGTGTGCCCAGGTTGCACAGCAGAATGGCCGTAGACGGCGCCTGGCCATGGGTGTACGCGGGTTCTTGTTTGAATGCCATGCGGTATTCTCGCCCAGCTATGTTGGATACGACAAAGATACGGGCAATATCCCTCGACCTCGATGACACCCTGTGGCCGATCTGGCCGGTGATCGCGCGCGCCGAACAGGCGCTGCAGGACTGGCTGCGCCCCCAGGCGCCGCAGACGGCGGCGTTGCTGGCCGATGCCGAGCAGCGCCTGGCCTTGCGGCGCCAGGTGCAGCAGCAGCGGCCCGACATCGGCCACGATCTGCGCGCCTTGCGCCAGGAGCTCATCCGGCAGGGCCTGCAGCGCCATGGCGAAGACACGGCGCTGGTGGCGCCTGCCTACGAGGTGTTCATCGCCGAGCGCATGCGTGTGGACCTGTTCGAGGATGCCCGCCCGGCGCTCACCTGGCTGGCGGCGCGTTACCCGCTGGTGGCGCTGTCCAACGGCAATGCCGATCTACACCGCGTTGGCCTGGGTGAATATTTCCATGCTGGTTTGAGCGCACAGAGTTTTGGTGTCGGCAAGCCCGATGCGCGCATCTTCCATGCCGCGGCGCAGGCCGCCGGCGTGCAGCCGCACGAGGTGCTGCATGTGGGCGACGATGCCGCGCTCGATGTACTCGGTGGCTTGGGTGCCGGCATGCAGACGGTCTGGGTCAACCGCGCCAGCCACGACTGGACGCACGAGACGCTGCGCCCGCATGCCACGGTGGACGACATGGCGCAGCTCTGCGCCTTGCTGCGGGCAGCTGCTTAACGCTGAGGTTGCAGCACCAGCATGCTGCGCGTGTGGGCTGCCACATCGGCGGCACCCAGGTGCATGGGCTGGTACTGGCCGGCCACATAGGCCTCGGCCTGGTCGTGGTGGTGCGCATCGAACAGCACGCCGCTTTGCCCCGCCGGGTTGATGCCCAGGCCCTTGCCGGCATCGGCAAAGTCGATCAAACGCCGGGTGGACGGGCCGTAGCCCACGGCCCAGGGTGCCGGCCCGACGGTATGGGCCAGGTTGTTGATCACCTCGCGGCCGCCCGGGGCCTCGAAGGGGCCGATGTCGAACAGCAGGTTCAAGGGCTTTTGCTGGCCCAGCGGGTGCTTGTGGGTCAGCGTGTGAGCCTTGCCCCAGACCCAGTTGGTTGGCGTCTTGCCCAGGGTGGTTTCCAGGTGCGTGATGGTGGCGCGCCAGGCGAGCTGCAGGATGTCGTGCCGTTTTTCCACCGCCGGCGTACCGCGCTGGTCCCACCAGGGCGAGCTGGCATCGGCCGCCAGGCGCGGCAGGGCGAAGTCGAAGGCCCGGGTGCGCAGCAGGTTGCCCAGCGGCACTTCGCCCAGATCGTCCGCCATTGCCGCGCGGGCCAGTTCGTAGACGAACTGCTGGAACAGCGTGGGCGCGATGCTGGCCGTGCCGTAGCTGCCGTCCCACTCGGCCAACTGCTCCAGCAGGGCGCGCTCGGTGGCATCGATCACCACGGTGCGCAGCTCGGGCAGCAGGGGACGGAGCACGCGCGGCCCGTAGGCGGTGCGGTCGTCGCTTTGCAGCATCTGGTTCTTGGGCAGGTCCCACTTTGCGCTGGATTCACGCAGCAACTGGTCGATCCGTTGTGCTCGTTCGTACAGGTTGTAGTAACCCGGCACCGGCAGGCCGCTGGCCGGGGCGGGCTGGTGGTTGGCCGAGACGATGTAGCCGCGCGCCGGGTTTTCCTCCTGCGGGTTGTCCTGAAAGCGGTAGAAGCCCAGCTTGTCGGCCTCGCTTTGGCTGCCGTCGAGGATGAAGGCCGGGTTGACACCCTCCGGGCGCTGCGGCAATTTGGCGGCAGCCCACCAGCCGATGTCGCCGGCCGCATTGGCCCAGACGACGTTGAGGCCGGGCGCATGGATCTTGCTGGCGGCATTGCGGGCTTTCTCGCGCGTGTCGGCGCGGTTGAGTTCGTAGAAGGCGTCAAGGGTCGGGTTTTCGGTCTCGGACCAGGCCCACCACATGGCGATCGGCGTCTTGCCCAGGCTGTCGGCAAAGGCGTCGTTGACGAGCGGGCCGTGCGGCGAGCGGCGCAGCGTGAGCGTCACCGGCGCCGCGCCCTTGACGGCGATGGTCTCGGTGCGGCTTTGCAGATCGACCCACTGGCCCTGGTGCCAGACCTGGTTCGGGTTGGCCGGGTTGACCTTCTCGGCGATCAGGTCGAGGTCGTCGTTCTGGAACATGGTCAGGCTCCAGCCGAACTGCGGGTTGTGGCCGAGCAGGGCCATCGGGTTGAGCGCCTGATGGTGGCCGTAGAGTTCGAAACCCGGCGCCATCAGGTGTGCCTCGTACCACACCGAGGGCGCGGCAAAGCTGATGTGCGGATCGCCGGCCAGCAGCGGCTTGCCGCTGGCGGTGCGCCGGCCCGAGATCACCCAGGCATTGCTGCCTTCGAACTGCGGTACGCCGGCCAGCGCCAGGGCCTGGTCGCTGAGCTGGGCCAACTGGTTCAGACCCTGCCAGTCGGCCGGCGTCAGGCGCGGGGACGACTGGGCCATGAGCGCAGCCTCCGCCACCGGGCCGACCACACCCAGCGGATGCCATTCGAGGTCGAACGCCTTCAGGTACGCCGGCCCGAGTCGGTCGCGTACGAAGGTCAAGACCGGTTCGGTGCGAAAGGCGGCAGCGAAGCTGTAGGCCAGGTAGCCCGAGACGGCAATGGTGTCGACCGGCGTGAACGGACGCGGCTTGATGCCGAGAATTTCGAATTCCAGCGGCAGCGGCCGGCTGGCCTGGTACTGGTTGATGCCGTCGAGGTAGGCGGCCAGCGCCTGCCAGCCCGGGCTGCCGTGGTCGGCACGTGCCACCACGGTCTCGGCATGGGCACGCAGGCCGAGGGTACGGAACAGGCGGTCGGTGTCGAGCAGCTTGGGGCCGATGATTTCCGCCAGTTCGCCGCGTGCCAGACGGCGCACCATTTCCATCTGGAACAGGCGGTCCTGCGCATGCACATAACCCAGGGCACGGTAGAGGTCGGCCTCGTGCTGGGCACGGATGTGGGGCACGCCGCGCTCGTCATAGGCCACGCTGACGGGGGCCTGGAGTTGCCGCAGGTTCAGCGTGCCGCTGCGCTGCGGCAACTTGCTTCTGGCATGCCAGGTGAAGGCGGCGGCCGCAGCAATCACGGCCACGGTCAGCAGCACGGTCAGCGTGATGAGGAGAAACTTGAGAGCACGTTTCATGGGCACCTGGGGAGTGACAGCAAAAGTGGCTCCGATTGTGCGTGAGTCACCGCGTGCCGTCCACGTTCAGGTGCCGGTCCGCGGCAAGCGCGCGACAGCCTGCAGGCCGCTGCGCACGGCGCCTTCCAGCGTGGCCGGGTAGGGGCCGGCCACATAGTCGCCGCAGGCCAGCAGGCCGGGGGCGATGGCTTGCGGCGGACGCTGCAGGCCGGGCGTGCAGGCGAAGGTGGCGCGTTTTTCCACCACGGTCTGCACCGCTTGCAGGTTCAGGCCCAGCTGTGTGCGGGCCTGTTGCAGCACCTGGCCTTGCAGTACTTCGCGTTCCGCGTCGCTGGCGCTGACGACAAAGGCCAGGAGGCCGGCCGGGCCGCCGAGCTGGCCGCGGTCGAACACGAACTGCGCCGGCGCGTCAGGTGTGCAACGCAGGGCCAGCATGGGCGTGGCCAGGGCGGCGTTGTGGTCCCAGGCATAGACGGTGGTGATCGCCTCGTAACGCAACGCGCTGGCCGTGGCGGCCCAGGTGTGCATGCTGGGTGCTATTAAATTGGGAGCGGTTGACGCAGATTCCACAAGGAGCCGGGACGATTCTGATGCCGAGGCGGCGAGCAGCACGGCATCGAAGGGCAGGCCGTCGAGCTGCCAGCGTGGGCCTTCGGCACGCAGCTGCATGACACGGGTGCCGGCATGCACTGTGCCGCCGTGTTGCTGCAGCCAGCTTGCGGCAGCAGTAGGGAACAAGGCGGTGAGATCCTGCCGCGGCAGCAGCAGGTGCGAGCCGCCAGGGATGCCGAACAGCGCGTCCTGCAGCACGCGCAGAAACACCTGGGCACTGGCCTGCGCGGCCGGCGTGTTGAGGGCCGAGACGCATAGCGGCTCGATCAGTTCCTGCCGCACCGGCGGCGCCAGGCGCTGGCACAGCTGCGCCACCGACAGCGCGGGGGCGCACTGGAAACCTGCCATCTGCCAGCGCAGCGCCTCGCGCAGCAGCCCCAGGCGCGCGCCCAGTGGCCAGCCGCGTGCCAGCGCGATGCCGATCAAGGCGTCGAGCGGGGCCGGCAGGCGCGGCAGGCGCAGGCCGCTTCCGTCGGGGAACTGCAGCGTCAGCGGCCCGCGCCGCAGCGCGGCCTGCGGATCCACGCCAACGTCGCGCATCAGGCGCAGGGTATCGGTGTAGGCGCCGATCAGGATGTGCTGGCCGTTGTCGAGCAGGACATCCCGGCCATCGGGCAGCGTGCCCGGCACGGCGCGAGCCCGCCCGCCCAGGGTGCGGGCGGCCTCGAATACCGTGACCTGGTGGCCGTCGCGTGTGGCCTGCACCGCGGCGGCCAGCCCGGCCCAGCCGGCGCCGATGACAGCCAGTTTCATGAAGCCCGCACCGACATCGGCATCACATCTTGCCTAAAGCCTGGACACGCCAGGCCAGCCAGAGCTTGCGCAAGGGTGTCAGGCTGATGCGCTGGTGCAGCACCTGGAAGTTGTCGCGCTCGATTTCGCGCAGCAGGGTGCGGTAGATGCTGGCCATCATCAGGCCGGGTTTTTGTGCACGGCGGTCGCCCTCGGGCAGCAGGGCCAGCGCCTGGTCGTACAGGCGGTGGGCGCGCTCGGCCTGGAACTTCATCAGTGCGATGAATCGCTCCGAATACTGGCGCTTCAGCAACTCGTGCGCTTTCACATCGAACTGCTGCAGTTCGCTCACCGGCAGGTAGATGCGCCCGCGCAGGGCATCTTCGCCGACGTCACGGATGATGTTGGTGAGCTGGAAGGCCTGGCCCAGCGTGTGCGCGTACTCGGTGGTCTGTGCCTGCGTCTGGCCGAAGATGCGCGCGGCGACTTCGCCCACCACGCCGGCCACCAGATGGCAGTAGCGCTGCAGGGCCGGGTAGTCGAGGTAACGCGTCTGCTGCAGGTCCATCTGGCAGCCTTCGATGACGGCCAGCAGGTGGCGCGCCTCGATGCCGTAGTCGGCCGCCAGTGGCATCAGCGCTTGGGTGACAGGGTGGGTCGGTTCGCCGGCATAGGCGCGTGCCACCTCGGCCTGCCACCAGGCCAGCTTGGTCTGTGCCACGCCGGGGTCAGTCACCTCATCCACCACATCGTCGACCTCGCGGCAGAAGGCATAGAAGGCGGTGATGGCGGCGCGCCGCGGCTTGGGCAAAAAGAGAAAGGCGTAATAGAAGCTGCTGCCGGAGGCGGCGGCTTTTTGCTGAACGTACTGCTCGGGCGTCATGGGCTTGATTGTCGCTGCTTCAAGGCGCCGTCGTGACCAGCCGTCACATCCACAGCGCGCGCCACAGCATCACGGCTGCATCCCATGACTTCAAGGTGGGCCGGGTCTGCAGCGTGGCGTAGTCCAGCGCCTCGATCTTGTCCAGGATGCGCAGGCCGCCTTGCACCACCAGGCGCAGCTCCCAGCCGGCGCGGCCCGGCAGGTGGTGCACGAGTTCAGTGCCTTTTTGCATCATGGCCCTTGCCATCTTTACCTGAGCAGCTATCAATTTGGTAGCGTTTGGTGTCTGCTGCAAGGCCTGCAGCTCGGCGCGCGTGACGCCGAACGCCTCGCAGTCCGCGTCCGTCAGGTAGTGGCGACCGCGCGGGATGTCGCGGCTCAGGTCCTGCCAGAAGTTGATCAACTGCAGCGCGCTGCAGATGGCGTCGCTTTGCGTCAAGGCCGCCTCGTCCTGCACGCCGTAGAGATGCAGCAGCAGGCGGCCCACCGGGTTGGCCGAGCGGCGGCAGTAGTCCAGCAGTTCGGCCTGATCGGCGTAGCTGGCGTGGTTGCGCGTCTTGCGCACGTCCTGCGTGAAGGCGTCGAGCAGGTCGGTCAGCAGCGGCAGCGGCAACTGAAAGGCTTGCAGCATGGCCTGTAGCGGCCCGAACACCAGCGGCCAGCGGCCGCTGGCCGGCTGGCCGGTGGCCATGGCCAGCAGGTCGGCGCGGTAGGTCGCCAGATCGTCCAGCCGCTGTTGTGCCGAAGCGTCGCCCTCGTCGGCGATGTCGTCGGCGGTGCGGGCGAAGTGGTAGATGGCGGCAATCGGCGCGCGCAGCCGGGGCGGGCAGAGCCAGGAGGCGACCGGGAAGTTTTCGTAGTGCTCGATCGGCTGGGGCGCGGGGGATGTGTTCACGCCGGCGATTGTCGCCCAGGGATCGAGGGGGGGGGTGATAAAGGCCGATCCCTCGCTTGACAGGGAAATGGCTTTCATCTAAATTACTAACCAATTGGTCATTAATTATTGATTTAGGTCAGCTTCACCATGTCCATCTCATATTTTTCCTCGTTCCGGCGGCTGACGCTGCTCTTGGCGGTCTCTGCTGCATCGACAGGCGTGCTGACGGCCTGTTCCCGTCCCGCGCCGGCCGAAGAGCCGGTGCGCTCGGTCAAGGTGCTGACGGTCGGTGCCGGCAACATGCAGTCGGCGCTGGAGTTCTCGGGTGAGGTGCGGCCGCGCATCGAGTCGCGGTTGGGCTTTCGCGTGGCCGGCAAATTGACCAAGCGTTATGTGGAACTGGGCCAGCGCGTCAAGGCCGGCCAGGTGCTGGCGCAGCTTGACCCGCAGGATTACCAGCTGGCGGCTGACGCGGCGCAGGCGCAGCTGGGGGCGGCGGTGACCAACCGCGACCTGGCGGCGGCCGACTTCAAGCGCTTCAAGGAACTGAAGGAGCAGAACTTCATCAGCGGTGCCGAGCTGGAGCGGCGCGAGGCCACGCTCAAGGCGGCGCAGGCCCAGGTCGACCAGGCCAAGGCCCAGTTGTCCACACAACGCAACCAGGGGGCCTACACCACGCTGGTGGCCGATGCGGCGGGCCTGGTCACGGCCGTCGAGGCCGAACCGGGGCAGGTGGTGAGTGCCGGCTTGCCGGTGGTGCGGGTGGCCCAGGACGGGCCGCGCGATGCCGTGTTCTCGGTGCCGGAGGACAAGATTGCCGCCGTCCGCCCGGGTGCGCCGGTCGGCGTGCGGGTCTGGCCGGGCCAGACCCTGCTGGACGGCAAGGTGCGCGAAGTGTCGGCCAGCGCCGACCCGGTGACGCGGACTTACCAGGTCAAGGTGGGGCTGGAGGTGAAGGATGCGAAAGATGTGCCGCCGCTGGGCGCCACCGTGACGGTGTTGCCGCAGTCGCAGGAGGCGCAGAGTGCGCAAGTGATCAAGCTGCCAACCAGCGCGCTGCGCCAGGAAGGGCCGGCCACGGCGGTCTGGGTGCTCGACCGGGCCAGCATGACGGTGAAGTCGCAGCCGGTGCAGATTGCCACGGCCGACGGCAATGAGGCCGTGGTGGCCAGCGGCCTGCTGCCGGGTACGCTGGTGGTGGCGGCCGGTGTGCATGTGCTGTCGCCGGGTCAGAAGGTCATGATCTACCAGGAAAAAGCGGTTAAACCCCTTTCCAGTCCTGCGCAGACAGCTATCAATTCAGTAGCATCTCCGGCGCAGGCGTCAGTGCAGGCCGCTTCCGCGAATGGCAAGTGAGGCCGGCATGACGCAGACACAAGAACAAAACGGGAAGGCCGGCTTCAACCTGTCGCGCTGGGCGCTGGAGCACCCGGCGCTGACGCGCTACCTGATGCTGGTCCTCATGCTGCTGGGTTTTGCTTCCTATTTCCAGTTGGGGCAGGACGAGGACCCGCCGTTCACTTTCCGCGCCATGGTGGTGCGCACCTACTGGCCCGGCGCCACGGCGCAGCAGGTGGCCGAGCAGGTGACCGACAAGATCGAACGCACGCTGCAGGAAGTGCCCCACGCCGACAAGATCCGCAGCTACTCCAAGCCGGGCGAGTCGCAGATCATTTTCCAGGTCAAGGATTCGACCAAGCCGGGCGAAGTCGCCGACCTCTGGTACACGGTCCGCAAGAAGGTGGGCGACATGCGCTACACCTTGCCGGCCGGTACCCAGGGCCCGTTCTTCAACGACGAGTTCGGTGATGTCTACGGCGTGATCTACGCGCTGGAAGCCGATGGTTTCAGCAACGCCGAAGTCAAACGCTTTGCCGATGACGTGCGCCAGCAGCTGCTGCGCGTGACCGATGTGGCCAAGGTCGAACTGTTCGGCGTGCAGGACGAAAAACTCTACATCGAGATTTCGCAAAAGCGCCTGGCCCAGCTGGGCCTGGACATGAACCAGATGCTGGCCCAGCTCGGCCAGCAGAACGCGGTGGAGAGCGCCGGTGCGGTGCAGACACCGCTGGACGTGGTGCAGGTGCGGGTGGCCGGCCAGTTCGAGGCGATTGAACAGCTGCGCGCCATGCCGATCCGCGGCAGCTCGGGCAGCCAGCTGCGCCTGGGCGACATTGCCGAGGTCAAGCGCGGTTATATCGATCCGGCTTCCATCAAGGTGCGGCACCAGGGCAAGCAGGTCATTGCGCTCGGCATCTCCATGGCCAAGGGCGGCGACATCATCCGCCTGGGCAAGTCGCTGAAAAGCGCGACGGCCCAGATCGAGGCCACGCTGCCGGCCGGTATCAAGCTGGTGCAGCTGCAGGACCAGCCCCAGGCGGTGGCGCGCTCGGTCAACGAATTCGTCGGCGTGCTGGTCGAGGCCGTGGTGATCGTGCTGCTGGTGAGCTTTGTCAGCCTGGGCTTTCACAAGCGCGACGGCGAACCCCGGCTGTGGAAGCGTTACTACGTGGACATTCGTCCTGGGCTGGTGGTGGCCATCACCATTCCGCTGGTGCTGGCGCTGACCTTCCTCGGCATGCAGTACTGGGGCATCGGCCTGCACAAGATCTCGCTCGGCTCGCTCATCATCGCGCTGGGCCTGCTGGTGGACGACGCCATCATCGCGGTGGAGATGATGGTGCACAAGATCGAGGAGGGCTACGACAAGGTGCGCGCCGCCACCTTCGCCTACGAGATCACCGCCATGCCCATGCTGACCGGCACGCTCATCACGGCGGCCGGCTTCCTGCCCATCGGCATGGCCAAATCGGGCGTGGGCGAGTACACCTTTGCCATCTTCGGCGTTACCACGCTGGCGCTGGTGCTGAGCTGGCTGGTGTCGGTCTACTTCGTGCCCTACCTGGGCAACATCCTCTTGCGGGCCAAGCCGAAAGCGCATGAACATCCGCACGAGCTGTTCGATGGCCCGTTTTATGTCTATTTCCGCCGGCTGCTCAACTGGTGCGTGGAGCACCGCTGGCTGACCATCGGCATCACCCTGCTGACCTTCGTGCTGGGCATGGTGGGCATGGGCCGTGTTCAGCAGCAGTTCTTCCCCGATTCGAGCCGCCCGGAGATCCTGGTTGAACTCTGGTCGCCGGAAGGCACCTCGTTTGCGGCCAACGAAGAAGTGACCCAGCGCGCCGAGCGGCGCCTCATGGCGGAGGCCGGTGTGGCATCCGTCAGCACCTGGGTCGGCTCGGGGGTGCCGCGCTTTTACCTGCCGCTGGACCAGGTGTTCCCGCAGACCAATGTGTCGCAGCTGATCGTCATGCCGGTGGATCTGAAGACGCGCGAGGCGCTGCGCATCAAGCTGCCGGCCTTGCTGGCGCAAGAGTTCCCCGAGGTGCGTGGCCGCGTCAAGCTGTTGCCCAACGGGCCGCCGGTGCCGTACCCGGTGCAGTTCCGCGTGGTCGGCACCGACCCGGCGGTGCTGCGCGAGCGCGCCGACGAGGTCAAGGCTGTGTTGCGTGAGAGCCCCAACACGCGCGGCGTCAACGACAACTGGAACGAATCGGTCAAGGTGCTGCGCCTGGAGATCGACCAGGCCAAGGCACGCGCTTTGGGCGTGACCAGCCAGTCCATCGCCCAGGCCTCGCGCACGCTGCTCAGCGGCATGACGGTGGGGCAGTACCGCGAAGGCGACAAGCTGATCGACATCGTGATGCGCCAGCCGCTTGACGAGCGCAACGCCATCACCGACCTGGGCAATGCCTATCTGCCGACGGCTTCGGGACGGTCGATTCCGCTGACGCAGATTGCCAAGCCGGTATTCACCTGGGAGCCGGGCGTGATGTGGCGCGAGAACCGCGATTACGGCATCACGGTGCAGAGCGACGTGGTCGAGGGCCTGCAGGGCGCCACCGTGACGGCCGAGCTGTTGCCCAGCTTGCGTGCGCTGGAGGCCAGGTGGAAAGCGGCCGGCCTGACGGCCTACCGCATCGACGTGGCCGGCGCGGTGGAGGAGAGCAGCAAGGGCCAGGGCTCGATCGCCGCCGGCGTGCCCGTCATGCTGTTCATCACCTTCACGCTGCTGATGCTGCAGCTGCAGAGCTTCAGCCGCGCCATGCTGGTGTTCCTGACCGGCCCGCTGGGCATGGCCGGCGTGGCCGGCGCGCTGCTGGCGCTGGGGCGGCCGTTCGGCTTCGTCGCGCTGCTGGGCGTGATTGCGCTCATGGGCATGATCCAGCGCAACTCGGTGATCCTGATCGACCAGATCGAACAGGACCGCGCCAAGGGCATTCCGGCCTGGGACGCCATCGTGGAAAGCGCGGTGCGCCGCATGCGTCCGATCGTGCTGACCGCCGCCGCCGCCGTGCTGGCCATGATCCCGCTGTCGCGCTCGGTGTTCTGGGGCCCGATGGCCGTGGCCATCATGGGCGGCCTGATCGTCGCTACCCTCTTGACCTTGCTGGCGCTGCCGGCCATGTACGCGGCATGGTTCAGGGTGAAGCGCGAAACGCCGGGGGTTTCGCCAGCAGGTTAAAATAGAAAGTTGACCGATTTCATGGGGAGGTCTGTCCAGACCTCCCCATTTTGTTTTGTCGCGCGGGTGGCGAAATTGGTAGACGCACCAGGTTTAGGTCCTGACGCCAGCAATGGTGTGGGGGTTCGAGTCCCCCCCCGCGCACCATACAAGGCGGCATACGCGAAGAAACAGCCGCAGTGCCGATGGCGCAAGCCGATTTTTTGAATTTTTTGGAGTGAGTGAATCATGGCCGTTAATGTTGAAACCCTCGAGAAGCTGGAACGCAAGATCACGCTGACGCTGCCCGTCGCCGCCATCCAGTCCGAAGTCGATTCGCGACTCAAGAAGCTGGCCCGTACCGTGAAGATGGACGGTTTCCGTCCCGGCAAGGTGCCGATGAACGTGGTGACCCAGCGCTACGGCTATTCCGTGCACTACGAAGTGCTGAACGACAAGGTCGGCGAGGCCTTCGCCAGTGCCGCCAACGAAGCCAAGCTGCGTGTGGCCGGCCAGCCGCGCATCAGCGAGAAGGAAGGCGCCGCGGAAGGCGAAGTGGCGTTTGATGCCGTGTTCGAGGTCTATCCGGAAGTCAAGATCGGCGATCTGGCCACGGCCGAAGTCGAGAAGCTGAGCGCTGCGGTGGACGATGGTGCCATCGACAAGACGGTCGAGATCCTGCGCAAGCAGCGCCGTACCTTTGCCCAGCGCGCCGTGGATGCGCCGGCCCAGGACGGCGACCGCGTGACGGTGGATTTCGAAGGCAAGATCGACGGCGAACCCTTTGCCGGCGGCAAGGCTGACGGTTTCCAGTTCCTGGTCGGCGAAGGCCAGATGCTGAAGGAATTCGAAGACGCCGTGCGCGGCATGAAGGCGGGCGAAAGCAAGACCTTCCCGCTGGCCTTCCCGGCTGACTACCATGGCAAGGACGTGGCCGGCAAGACGGCTGATTTCATGGTCACGCTCAAGAAGATCGAAGCCGCCCACCTGCCGGAAGTCAACGAGGCGCTGGCCAAGTCGCTCGGCATTGCTGAAGGCACGGTCGAGGCCCTGCGCGCCGACATCAAGAAGAACCTGGAACGCGAAGTGAAGTCGCGCCTGATGGGCCGCAACAAGCAGGCTGTGATGGATGCGCTGGTGGCCAAGGCCGAGCTCGACCTGCCCAAGTCGGTAGTGCAGTCTGAAGTGGACCGCCTGGTCGAAGGCGCCCGCGCCGACCTCAAGCAGCGCGGCATCAAGGACGCCGACAAGGCTCCGATCCCCGAGGAGATCTTCCGCCCGCAGGCCGAGCAGCGCGTGCGCCTGGGTCTGGTGGTGGCCGAGCTGGTGCGCGCCAACAACCTGCACGCCACGCCCGAGTCCCTCAAGGCCCATGTCGAGGAAATGGCGGCCAGCTACGAGAAGCCGGAAGACGTGGTGCGCTGGTACTTCGGCGACAACCGCCGCCTGGCCGAAATCGAGGCCGTGGTGATCGAGAACAACGTGACCGATTTTGTGCTGTCCAAGGCCAAGGTGACCGAGAAGGCGATTTCCTTTGACGAACTGATGGGCCAGGCCTGATTCCGGTCTGAACTTCCGAGCAATGTGGGGCTTGTGCCGGGCTTGCAGTCCGGGCAACAAGCCCCACTTGCTTTGTGGACCATAATCTTCGCTAAATTACGTCATACGTCTATTCTCTGGAGCCCATTTCATGAACCTGCGCAACAGCGCCTACAACGGTGCCCTGGATACCCAGGCCCTTGGCATGATCCCGATGGTGATCGAGCAGTCCGGTCGCGGCGAACGCTCGTACGACATCTACTCGCGCCTGCTCAAGGAGCGGGTGATTTTCCTGGTCGGCCCGGTCAACGACCAGACCGCCAACCTGGTGGTGGCGCAGCTGTTGTTCCTGGAGAGTGAGAACCCGGACAAGGACATTTCGTTCTATATCAATTCCCCGGGCGGTTCGGTCAGCGCCGGCATGGCGATTTTTGACACCATGAATTTCATCAAGGCGGATGTGTCGACGCTGTGCGTGGGCATGGCGGCCAGCATGGGCGCGTTTCTGCTGGCGGCGGGCGCCAAGGGCAAGCGTTTCTCGCTGCCCAACTCCAAGGTCATGATCCATCAGCCGCTGGGCGGCACCCAGGGACAGGCCACCGAGATCGAGATCCATGCGCGCGAGATCCTCAAGACCCGCGAGCAGCTCAACAAGATCCTGGCCGAACGTACCGGCCAGCCGCTGGACAAGATCGAGCGCGATACCGAACGGGACTACTACCTCTCGGCCGACGAAGCGAAAGAGTACGGCCTGGTCGACCAGGTCATTGCCAAGCGGCCCTGAGCGGCTCAGGCCGGTTATTTGTTGATGGTAGACACCTGCCGCGCGGTGGCGCGGGGGTGGCCGGCCATTTCGGTATCATTTGGTAAATATTCGGTAAATCTCCGCAAAAGGCATTCTTCACATGGCCGAGAAAAAAGGCTCTTCCAGCGAAAAAACACTGTATTGCTCTTTTTGCGGCAAGAGTCAGCACGAGGTCAAGAAACTGATTGCCGGTCCCTCGGTGTTCGTCTGCGACGAATGCATCGAGCTGTGCAACGAAATCATCCGCGATGAGCTGCCCTCCGGCACCGAAGGTGCGGAAGCGCGTGGCGATCTGCCGACGCCAGCCGAAATCAAGGCCAATCTGGACAACTATGTGATCGGCCAGGAGGTTGCCAAGCGCACGCTGGCGGTGGCCGTTTACAACCACTACAAGCGACTGCAGCACAAGGAAAAAGCGCGCAAGGACGATGTGGAGCTGGCCAAGAGCAACATCCTGCTCATCGGTCCCACCGGCTCGGGCAAGACGCTGCTGGCACAGACGCTGGCGCGCCAGCTCAACGTGCCGTTTGTGATGGCCGATGCCACCACGCTGACCGAAGCCGGTTACGTCGGCGAGGACGTCGAGAACATCGTCGCCAAGCTGCTGCAGAGCTGCAATTACGAAGTCGAGCGCGCCCAGCGCGGCATTGTCTACATCGACGAGATCGACAAGATTTCCCGCAAGTCCGACAACCCCTCCATCACGCGCGACGTGTCGGGCGAGGGCGTGCAGCAGGCCTTGCTCAAGCTGATCGAAGGCACCATGGCCAGCGTGCCGCCGCAGGGCGGGCGCAAGCACCCGAATCAGGACTTCATCCAGATCGACACGACCAACATCCTGTTCATCTGTGGCGGTGCTTTCGCCGGGCTGGAAAAGGTCATCGAAAACCGGACCGAGTCGTCCGGCATCGGTTTCGGTGCTGCCGTGCGCAGCAAGCAGCAGCGCAGCCTGACCGAGGTGTTCAAGGAAGTCGAGCCGGAGGATCTGATCAAGTTCGGCTTGATTCCCGAGCTGGTCGGCCGCATGCCGGTGGTGGCCACGCTGGCTGAGCTCAGCGAGGATGCCATGGTGCAGATACTGACCGAGCCCAAGAATGCCCTGGTCAAGCAGTACGCCAAGCTGTTTGCCATGGAGGGTGTCGACCTTGAGCTTCGCCCCGGCGCGCTCAAGGCCATTGCCAAGAAGGCGCTGACGCGCAAGACCGGCGCACGCGGCCTGCGCTCCATCCTGGAGCAGGCGCTGATCGACACCATGTTCGATTTGCCCAACCAGGACAACGTCGAAAAAGTCGTGGTGGACGAATCCACCATCGAGGAAAACAAGCTTCCGCTGCTGGTTTACCGCGAAGCCGCCAAAAAGGCCTGACCGAAGGCCCGATTCGGCCGGTATTCCAGCTGTTCCTTCATGGTTTTGAAGCGCCCGCCCGATCCATAATCGGCTGCGGGTTGAAAATCCGCACTTGAAGTCCATATTCAACAGGTCACGAAAAGGTTTTCCCATGTCTGGTCATACCCCTCTGCCTGCTACCCCGATCGAGTTGCCGCTGCTGCCCTTGCGCGACGTGGTGATTTTCCCCCACATGGTGATCCCGCTGTTCGTGGGCCGCCCCAAGAGCATCAAGGCACTGGAAGCCGCGATGGAGGCCGAGCGCCGCATCATGCTGGTGGCGCAGAAGGCCGCCGCCAAGGATGAGCCGCAGGTGTCCGACATGTTCGACGTCGGCTGCGTCTCCACCATCCTGCAGATGCTGAAATTGCCTGACGGCACGGTCAAGGTGCTGGTCGAAGGCCAGCAGCGCGCCCAGGTGAACAAGATCGTCGAAGGCGAGTCGCATTTCACGGCCGACGTCACACCGGTGGAACTGCCCGCTGACACCGAACCCGCTGCCGCCGTCCAGGCCAGCGAGATCGAGGCGCTGCGCCGTGCCGTGATGCAGCAGTTCGACCAGTACGTCAAGCTCAACAAGAAGATTCCGCCGGAAATCCTGACCTCGATCGCCAGCATCGACGACCCGGGCCGACTGGCTGACACCATCGCCGCCCATCTGCCGCTCAAGCTGGACAACAAGCAGGCGGTGCTGAGCCTGTCCAATGTGCGCGACCGGCTGGAAAATCTGTTCGAGCAGCTTGAGCGCGAGGTCGACATCCTCAACGTCGACAAGAAGATCCGCGGCCGCGTCAAGCGCCAGATGGAGAAGAATCAGCGCGATTTCTACCTGAACGAGCAGGTCAAGGCCATCCAGAAGGAACTGGGCGAGGGCGAAGACGGTGCTGACATCGAAGAGATCGAGAAGAAGATCAAGGCGGCCCGTATGCCGGCCGAGGCGCGCAAGAAGGCCGATGCCGAACTCAAGAAGCTCAAGCTGATGTCGCCCATGTCGGCCGAGGCCACCGTGGTGCGCAACTACATCGACACGCTGATCGGCCTGCCCTGGAGCAAGAAGACCAAGATCAAGCACGACCTGACCCATGCCGAGGAAGTGCTCAACGAGGACCACTACGGCCTGGACAAGGTCAAGGACCGCATCCTGGAATACCTTGCTGTGCAGCAGCGCGTGGACAAGGTGAAGGCGCCGATCCTGTGCCTGGTCGGCCCGCCGGGCGTGGGCAAGACCTCGTTGGGGCAGTCGGTGGCCAAGGCCACCGGCCGCAAGTACGTGCGCATGGCGCTGGGCGGCATGCGTGACGAGGCCGAAATCCGCGGCCACCGCCGTACCTACATCGGTGCCATGCCGGGCAAGGTGCTGCAAAGCCTGTCCAAGGCGGGTACGCGTAATCCGCTGTTCCTGCTCGACGAGATCGACAAGCTGGGTACCGATTTCCGCGGCGACCCTTCCAGCGCCTTGCTGGAGGTGCTGGATCCGGAGCAGAACAACAAGTTCGCCGATCACTACGTGGAGGTTGATTTCGACCTCAGCGATGTGATGTTCGTGGCGACGTCCAACTCCATGAACATTCCGCCGGCGCTGCTGGACCGGATGGAGGTGATTCGCCTGTCGGGTTACACCGAGGACGAAAAGACCAACATCGCCATGCGCTATCTGCTGCCCAAGCAGCTGAAGAACAATGGCGTGAAGGACAGCGAGCTGGAGGTGACGGAAGAGGCGGTGCGTGATGTGGTTCGCTACTACACGCGTGAGGCCGGCGTGCGCTCGCTCGAACGCGAGATCTCCAAGATCTGCCGCAAGGTCGTCAAGGGTCTGCAGCTCAAGAAGATGACGCCGCAGGTGAAGGTCACCGCGGACAATCTCAACGATTTCCTGGGTGTGCGCAAGTTCACCTACGGCCGCGCCGAACAGCAGAATCAGGTCGGCCAGGTGGTCGGTCTGGCCTGGACGGAGGTGGGCGGCGATCTGCTGACCATCGAGGCCGCGCTGATGCCGGGTAAGGGCGTGATCACGCGCACCGGTTCGCTGGGCGATGTGATGAAGGAGTCGGTGGAAGCTGCGCGCACCGTGGTGCGCAGCCGGGCGCGTCATCTTGGCATTCCCGATGAGTTCTTCGAGAAAAAGGACATGCACGTCCACGTGCCTGATGGCGCCACGCCGAAGGACGGGCCGAGCGCGGGTGCTGCCATGACCACCGCCATGGTGTCGGCCTTGACCGGCATCCCGGTGCGCGGCGACGTGGCCATGACGGGCGAGATCACGCTGCGCGGCGAAGTCACGGCCATTGGCGGTTTGAAGGAGAAGCTGCTGGCGGCCTTGCGTGGTGGCATCAAGACGGTGCTGATCCCGGAGGAAAACACCAAGGATCTGCAGGAGATTCCCGAGAACGTGAAGAACGGTCTGGAAATCGTGCCAGTCAAGTGGATCGACAAGGTGCTTGAGATCGCGCTGGAGCGTCAGCCGACGCCTTTGCCGGACGACGAGGTGGGGGCGGCCGTGCCATCGACGCCGGCGGCCGAGTCCGCCACGACGGCGCGTGGATCGGTCAAGCATTGACGACGACGCAAAATTTTTAGCGGCCTTTTTGCAAAAGCAAAAAAATGCCGCTATAATTTGAGGCTTGAAACGCGGGAATAGCTCAGTTGGTAGAGCGCAACCTTGCCAAGGTTGAGGTCGAGAGTTCGAGACTCTTTTCCCGCTCCAGATTCCGAGAAAAGGGAAGCAAAAGCTTCCCTTTTTTATTGAGGCAATAGCCGGTCTTGGCCGGTTGTGAAAAATTCTGGCGCGGTAGCAAAGCGGTTATGCACCGGATTGCAAATCCGTGTAGGTCGGTTCGACTCCGGCCCGCGCCTCCAGACTCCAAGCGGGAGTAGCTCAGTTGGTAGAGCGCAACCTTGCCAAGGTTGAGGTCGAGAGTTCGAGACTCTTCTCCCGCTCCATTCATGCCCCGGTGCATCGGCCTCGCAGGCGCAGCAGCCTGTTCGCAGGCGTCGAGATCTGCAATGGGGATAACTTCTCCAGTTTTTGCGGGACAATGCGGAACTGCATGCCTCGATGGTGAAATTGGTAGACACAGCGGACTTAAAATCCGCCGCTTTCCTGCATAAGGGGCGTACCGGTTCGACCCCGGTTCGAGGCACCACCAGACAGTGCAGCGACGGCAGCATAGAGAGAGTTCATCATGGCAAGTTACAACGCTCCTTTTGAGATCCACGTCCATGGCCAAGTGCCATTGCGCGCGGATGTGACGTTCGAGCAATTGCAGGAAGCTCTCAAACCTTTGTGGAAATACGCTGGTGCGCGTTCCCTGGCTGCCGGTTCTCACAGTGCCTATGAAGAGGAGCCGGGCATTCGTTTTGACGCGCACGAGCATCTGCTGCAGATGTGCTGGACCGTAGCCGGTGATGAGGATTTTCGCCAGTCGCTCGACGAGATGTGCATGAGCCTTAACGAGTTGTCGCAGGCGGGTGCACCGATCGAGGTCACGTTCTACGATACCGAGTTTGACGAAGAGGAAGAAGCGCCGGATGCGCAATCGCGTGACGACTTCATGATGCTGTTTGTCGGTCCCACGCCGGCCGCCATCATGCAAGTACAGCGCGACTTGCTGGTGCAGGATGTGATCAACATGATGGAGCGCCACTTCGATGCGGCCGAACTCGGGGGGGTGGTGGCCGAGGTGGACAAACTTTTTGCGCAGCGTTTTGATGCCCTGGTCAGTTCGTTGGAACTCGGTAAGCCGCCGCGCGGTTCCGGGGGTGGGCATGGTGGCGCGGCTCATGGCGGTGGTCGCAAACCTCGGCATCTGCACTAAGGACGGCGGGTGCGCTGCTGACTGATGCGGCGTGCTATCATTTTCGGAGTCATCAGTTCCAGAAAGGCTCCATGAACATGGTCGCTGCAGATCCCCCTGCGCAAGCTGGTCCGAGCGCCTCATCCGAGCGGCGTCCAAAACTGCGTTTGGGTGACGTGCTGCTCCAACAGCGCCTGATTTCGCAGGAGCAGCTGCAGCAGACGCTGGACTTGCAGCACAAGACCGGCAAGAAGCTGGGGCGACTGCTGATCGAGAGTGGTGTCATTACCGAAGAAGGCTTGGCCAATGGCTTGGCGCGGCAGTTGCGCATTCCATTTGTCAATCTCAAGACCTTCCCGTTTCGTGCCGAGCTGGTCAGGCTGTTGCCGGAGTCGGCGGCGCGCCGCTTCCGGGCGCTGGTTCTTGAAGACAAGGATCACAATCTTCTGGTTGCCTTTGCCGATCCGCTCGACCTCTTTGCCTTCGATGAAGTCAGCCGACTGACCAAGCGCAACATTGCCATGGCCGTGGCGCCGGAAACGCAGCTGACCCTGGCTTTCGACCGGCTCTACCGGCGAACCGAGGAAATCAGCGGTTTTGCGCGTGCGGTGGAAAAGGATCTCAGCCTCAGTGACGAAGTCGATTTTGGCGAACTGGCCAATACCGTTGGGCAGGAAGGCGCGCCCATCGTCAAGTTGCTGCAGTCGATTTTTGAAGATGCGGTCCAGATCGGTGCATCGGATATCCACATCGAACCGCAGGAAACGGGTCTGCAGATCCGCGTGCGTGTGGACGGCGTGCTCCACACGCAGACACTGGCTGAAAATCGGGTTGCCGGCCCTTTGTCGCAACGTCTCAAGCTGATGGCGGGCATCGATATATCGGAAAAGCGTTTGCCCCAGGATGGACGCTTCAGTGTCCGGGTGCGGGAACAGACGATCGATGTGCGTCTGTCCACCATGCCGACCAGCTACGGCGAGTCGGTCGTGATGCGCTTGCTCAATCAGAATAGCGTGCTGCGCCGGCTGGACCTCATCGGCATGCCCGATGAGATGCTGAAACGCTTTCGGGAAGTGCTGGGTCGGATTTCCGGCATGGTGCTGGTCACCGGTCCGACCGGCTCGGGCAAAACCACGACGCTTTATGCGGCACTCTCCGAAATCAACTCGAGCGAACTCAAGATCATCACCGTGGAGGATCCGGTGGAGTACCGCCTGCCGGGCGTGACGCAGGTTCAGGTCAATGAAAAAATCGACCTGACTTTTGCCCGGGTGCTGCGCGGTTCCCTGCGCCAGGACCCGGACATCATCCTGGTCGGCGAAATGCGCGATGCGGAAACGGCCGAGATCGGTTTGCGTGCCGCCATCACCGGGCATTTGGTGTTGTCGACCCTGCATACGCGGGATACCATCAGCACGCCCTTTCGCCTGCTCGACATGGGGGTTCCGCCGTTTATGGTGGCGACCTCCTTGCAGGCTGTGATTGCGCAGCGTCTGGTGCGGGTGAATTGCGAGGTTTGCAGCGAACCGCGTGAACCCACGGCGCAGGAGCAGGCTTGGCTGGATACCATGCTGATGCCAGGCGATGCGCCGGTGAAGGCCATGCGTGGCCTGGGTTGTTCGGCTTGTAATGGCACGGGTTATGCGGGGCGGCATGGGGTGTATGAGCTGCTGGAGATGGATGTCGCACTCACTCAGGCGGCGACCCGGGCCGATCCGGTGGCTTTCATGCAGGCGGCGCGAGCCCGTATGAAAGGGCATACGTTGTCTTTTCATGCCTTGGAACTGGTGCGTCAGGGGCGCACATCGTTGGCAGAAGCCCTGCGCGTAGGCCAGGATGTCGACGAGCTGGGATAAACCTTCATGGCTGTCTTCGCGTGGCAAGGGCGCAATACCCGGGGCGAACTGATCAAAGGGAGCATGGAGGCTCTGACCGAAACGTCGGTGGCTGACCAGTTGCTGGCCATCAATATCACGCCGGTTCATATTGAAGCGTCGGTTGGTGTTGCCAATGGCGCGCACAGCACCCATCGCTTTCTTCAGTCGGTGTGGCTGCGCTTGAGCGGACAGGCGGTGACCAGTGAGGATGTCGAGCTTTTCTCTCGCCAGATGTACACCCTGGACAAGGCGGGTGTCCCGATCCTGCGGGCCTTCTCTGGCCTCGAGGCATCAACGGCCAAGCCTGCCATGGTGGAGGTGCTCAAGGACGTGCGGGAAAGCCTGAGCCAGGGGCGCGAACTCTCGGCGTCGTTGGCTCAGCACCCTGGGGTTTTCGGCGCTTTTTACATTGCCATGGTCCGTGTGGGCGAGATGTCCGGCCGGCTGACCGAGGTGTATTTGCGGCTGTCCGAGCACCTGGCGTTCGAGCGTGACGTGCGCGACCGTATACGCCAGGCTTTGCGCTACCCATCGTTCGTTCTCATTGCCATGTCGCTTGCCTTGGTTCTTCTCAATGTATTTGTGCTTCCGGTGTTTGCCAAGGTATTTGCCGGTTTCAATACTCAATTGCCTTTGGTGACGCGCATGCTGCTCGGCTTTTCCGGCTGGATGCAGCAGTGGTGGCTCGCGTTGATCGGGGCGGTTGTCGGTGCTGCATTGGCTTGGCGCGCCTATCTGAGGACGCCGAATGGGCGCTACCGCTGGGACCGTCGCAAGCTGGGTTTGCCGATTGTCGGCAACATCATTCTCAAAGCCACACTGTCGCGTTTTGCACGCAGCTTCGCCCTGTCCAGTCAAAGCGGCATGCCTTTGGTTCCCGCATTGACCGTGGTTGCCAAAACCGTAGACAATGCCTATATTGGCAGCCGCATCGAGCAGATGCGTGATGGCATCGAACGGGGCGCAAGTATTGCAAGTTGTGCTGCCAGCGTCGGTATTTTTACCCCGGTCGTCATGCAGATGATTACCGTGGGCGAGGAAACCGGAGAGTTGGATTCGATGCTGTTTGAAATTGCAGAAATGTACGAGCGTGAAGTGGACCAAAGCATCAAGGGGCTGTCAGCCGCCATTGAACCGATCTTGCTGGCCATCATTTCCGCACTGATGCTGGTGATGGCGCTTGGCATTTTCATGCCTTTGTGGAACATGGGGCAGGCGGCCATGGGGCGGGGTGGCTGAGCATGAGCGCGCGCTCCTTGTTCGCAAAGGCCCCGTCCAGTCTGAGGCGTCAGCTGTTGATGGTTTGCATGACGGCCGGCACAATGTCGGTGCTGGTGGTGCAGTCCGGCCAGCGCGATTTTGGTGACGTGCAGGCCCAGGTTGAAGGTTCTGCAATCAAGACGAATCTGGGCGGTCTGCGCACGGCTTTCGTGGTCGATTACCTGGCGCAACAGGTGGCTGTTCCGCAGGGCGTCATGCCGGCCCAGCCGCGTGCGGCGGTGCAAATCAATCCTTTTTTGCTGCTCCACCGGATGCCTGCCAACTATGTGGGTGAGATGCGTGCAGAGGAGGTGGAAAACTTGCCTCCTGGCAGCTGGTTGTTTGATCCGGTATGCACCTGCATTGGCTACCGACCGCTTTACCCAGAGTGGTTGAGCAGCCCGAGCGGTGCGGGCATTCTCTGGTTTGATGTGGTGCGTGCCCCTGGTCCCTTGCAGTTGATTCCGCGGGAAACCTATGTCTGGAAAGGGGAGGCGCTGAGTTGATGAACGATGGTCCTTGCTGTGGTGCCAGAAGCACAGGCGGGCAAGATGTCTGGCGATTGATGGGGTGGATGGCTTGCTATCAAAACTGAAGCTGTTACCATTTACAAAGGAAGTCGTTAAAGAGAATGGTTTTGAGATGTGCAGAGCGCGCTGGTGGTGCGCCTCCATTTTCCAATATGCAGCAGAGGTTAAGAATATGAAACAGCAACGCGGTTTTACCTTGATTGAACTGGTGATGGTGATCGTGATTCTCGGCATCCTGGCTGCCGTGGCGATTCCTCGATTTGTGGACTTGAGAGCCGATGCCAACCAGGCGGCTGTTCAAGGTGTGGCCGGCGGTCTGGCGTCTGGTGCGGCAATCAACTATGCGATTTACGCATCCGGCAGAATCACGGAAGACGTGACGGTCGACAGTTGCGATGCAACCAAGGGCACGTTGCTGGGCGGTGCGTACCCGACCAGTGGCGGCACCTATTCTGCGGCCATGGGTACTGGTACTTTTGTCACCACAGCGGGTTCGGCCAATGCGTGCGTCTTGCAACTTGTGCCGACCAGTGGTTCGACTGTGACCGCGTCGTTCACGGCCATTGCGGTGCCTTGATCGTCATACCCTGACGGTGGGGGCTTGAGTTCTGGTCGTGTTTCCCGGACTTTGGCGCATGGCTTTACCCTGATCGAACTGGTCATGGTGATCGTTCTGGTGGGGGTGTTGGCGATCTTCGCGGCACCCCGCCTGTTCGATTCAGCAGCTTTTAATGCGCGAGGTTTTCATGACGAAACCCTCGCGTTTTTGCGTTATGCGCAAAAAACAGCGATTGCCCAGCGGCGTACCGTCTGTGTTGCCTTTACCCTCAGCAGTGCCACGCTGAAGGTGGACAACGACAGTAGTGCCGGATGCGAAGCCAATCTGGCAGGTCCCCGGGGGGATTCGCCTGGCACGGTCACCGCCCGCAGTGGCGTGACATACGGCAGTTTGCCGGCGGCAGTCAGTTTTGATGCGCTGGGCCAGCCAACTGCCGCCCAGACCATCCAGGTGCAGGGTGTGGGCCGCAGCATCACTGTTGAGGCCGGCACCGGCTACGTCCATGAATAACGGTATCCGACGCCAGTCCGGTTTTACCCTGGTTGAACTGGTGCTCTTCATTGTCATTCTCTCGGTAGGCGTGGCGGGCATTCTGCTGGTCATGAACACCGTGGTGGCATCGAGTGCCGACCCGATGGTGCGCAAGCAAGCGCTGGCGCTGGCAGACTCCATCCTGGAGGAGATCCTGCAGAAGGAATATGCCGATCCACACGGCACGTCCGACGAAACCACGCGTGCCACCTTCGACGACGTGGATGACTACAACGGCAAGACCAACAGCACGTTCACGGATTTGCCGCCCGCACTGGCCTCCTACCTGATCACCATCGTGGTGGATGCACCAGCTCCCCTGAATGGCGTCACGGCCAAACGGGTCCGGGTTACGGTGAGCCACGGTAGAGAAAGCATCACATTGACCGGCTATAGGGGGAACTATTAGCCATGCTCAAACCCATAGCGGCGAGCGAGAGCGGCTTCACTTTGGTCGAGATGGTGATGGTGATGGTCATCATCGGCATCGTCAGCGCCATGGTTGCCGTGTTCATGCGGGCGCCGATCGATGCCTACTTTGACACGGCGCGACGTACGGCCCTGACGGATACCGCGGACACCGCCGTGCGCCGCATGGCGCGCGACATTCGCAAAGCCTTGCCCAACAGCGTTCGCAACCCGGATGATCAATGCATTGAGTTCATTCCGACGAAAACCGGGGGACGCTACCGAACGGCCGCCGACAGCAGCGGCGGCGGCGATCCGCTCGATTTCGCAGCAGCCGATACCGGTTTCAACATGCTGGGTCTCAACAGCGCACTGCCTGCCAACCAGCAGATATCGGTCGATGACATGATCGTCGTTTACAACCTGGGAATTCCCGGCTCAGATGCCTACATCAGCACGGGGGGGAGCATCAACACAGCGGCTGTGACCAGCGTGGCCAGCGGCACGGGAACCCTGGCGAACGAAACGCATATCGGCATTGCCGCCCGCAAGTTTCCTCTGCCTTCAGGCAGCAATCGCTTCCATGTGATTCCCGGCAGCGAAAAGATCGTTTCATTCCTGTGTTCGGGAGGTCATCTCTGGCGCAAGGCGAATTACACCTATCCCACGTCGATTGCCGATGCCACGGCTTGCTCTACATCCATTGCCGGGGGCGGTACGATTGCCATGCTGGCAAAAAATGCCAGCTGCACGTTTGTCTATAACGGCTCGGACCTGCAGCGCAACGGGCTGGTCCAGATGACGCTCTCACTGACCGATGCCAGCGGCGAAACAGTGCGCCTGTATCACGAGGTTCATGTGGACAATTCACCATGAGGCAGCTTAGATCCGCGCATCAGGGGGTCGCCGCGATCTCGGCGCTGTTCCTGCTGGTGGTGCTGACCGCCCTGGGGGCATTCATGGTGACGTTTTCCAACACGGAACAGCTGACGTCGGCCCGGGATGTGCGGGGTACACAGGCGTACTGGGCGGCCCGGGCTGGGCTGGGCTGGGCCATTCCACAGATCTTTGAAACCAACAGTTGTCCCGCCGCTACACCGACCTTTGTGGTGAATTCGTTCACGGTGCAAACCACGTGCGTCACTTCCAGCTTCAATGAGGGCGTGACGGCGACGATGGTGAGTATCACCTCGCTGGCTTGCCAGCCGGGACCCTGCGGTACCGCGGTCGGCGGTATTTCCTATGTCGAGCGCAGTGTCTCGACTTTGCTTGAACTGCGGTGAGTGCGATGACTCTTCTTGCGTGGAAGATGCCCTTGTATCGCTGGTTCATCGGCATTGCCGGCAGCTTGTTGATGTGTACTTTGAGTGCGTGGGGGGCAACGTGTACCTCCGTGGCATCAACCAGCTGGAATGTGGCAACGACATGGTCTGGTTGTGCGACGGGCAATGGCAGCGTGCCTGGCACGCCGGGATCGGCCGATACGGTGATCATTTCGGCCAACGATACCGTGACGGTGGATGCCGCCTCGGCGGCCTTGTCGCTTACCCTGGAGGATCCCAGCGGCAGCTCGGGTCCCTACGGGTTGACTATTAACGGCACGAACACGCTGACGGTCGCCAATGCCGTGACGCTACCGCTTGTTACCAGAAACAACAAGACCAGCGTTCTTGCTGTAGGCGCGGGAACCCTGAATGCGGCAAGCATTTCAATTCCTGGTGGAACCGGTACCAACCGGATATCTCAAGTCACCGTGAGCACGGGCACCATCAACGTGACTGGCTCCATCGCTTTCTCCGGAATCCCGGACAGTGCTGTCTTTGTCTCAACCGGGGCAAGTACGGTAAATGTTGGCGGGGATTTCACCAATGGTGGCACGCTTTCCACTAGCGGTACTGGCATCATTAATTTCAATGGCAGCGGAGCCCAGATCATGGGCGCTTACACGACCTACAACAATGTCGGCGTTAGTGGCGGGGGCGGTAAAACCCTGGGCGGCAATGTCACGGTGGGTGGCGTTCTCACGCTCACCAGCGGCAACATTGCCACCGGTGGGTACATGCTGACGCTGTCGGCCAGTTGCCCGGGAAGTTACAGCTGGACCAGTGGCCACATCATCGGCGATCTGTCGCTGAGATTCCCCACGGGCAGCACCACCTGCGACTTCCATGTGGGCGACAGCACGGGCTATGCCCCCATCACGGTGACGATGACCTCTGTCACGACCGCCGGGCCGGTGGTTGGCCGGGTTGACGCCGGTGATCACCCTGATTCAACGGCCGGTTATTCCGGTGTTGATGCTGCAAAGAGCGCCAACCACTACTGGACCCTGTCAGCCGGCACGCCGACCATTGCCTACACCAGCTACTCGGCCACCTTCCGGTTCTGCGCCAGCACGGGCTCGTGTGC
The DNA here is from genome assembly GCA_001797315.1 of Curvibacter sp. GWA2_64_110. GTDB lineage: Bacteria > Pseudomonadota > Gammaproteobacteria > Burkholderiales > Burkholderiaceae_C > Hylemonella. The sequence goes on along the minus strand of MGPC01000029.1, from coordinate 69,135 downwards.
TTCACCCTCCGAGGTCGACACCGGCGCGAACACCAGCAATTTCATTGTGGCCCGCAAGGCATCGGGCACCTGGACCTTGCCCACGGTGGGGACGAGGACTACTTATTCGACCCAAGCCACCAGTTTGACCGGCTTGGGCGAGTTTGCCGTGGGCGAGCCAACCACCAGTGCCGCAGCGCTGCACCATATCCGGTTAGCGCATCCGGGCTCGGCTTGCACCTCCAACCCGACATCGATCGCGGTCCAGGCCTGCGGCGACGCCAACTGCACGTCCTATTACACCGGCAGCGTGACAGTGGATCTGGACGCCGTCACCAACGGCACCTGGTCGAGCGACCCGGTCACCTTTACCGGCGGGGCTGCCGCGTTAACGCTGACTGTCACCACAACCGGGGCCAGAACGCTGGGGGGCACGGCCACCTCGCCGACGACGGGCAACCCGACCCGCTGTTTCACCGGGGGCACCGAAACCTGCAGCTTGATGGTCGATTCCTGCATCCTGGACATGGTCGAGGTCGGAGCAGCAGCGTACACTCACATCTACACCAAGCTGGCGAACGTTACTTTCCAGCTGGATGGCAAGCATCTCGGTGGTGGCTCGCAGAAAATCGTCAAGGTGGAACTGGTCAATGCCGACACCGGCAGTACCGGTTGCACCGGGCATATGCAACTGCAGGACTACAGCACGGCACTGGGTTTGCCTGAGACCTTCAACAGCGGTAACCCGACAAAAATCTTTAGCTTTGCCTACGCCAATGCGGTGGCCAATGCCCGGTTCCGCATGACCAACGACGACAACCCAACCCCCAAGGTCTCCTGTTCGAGCGACAACTTCACCATCCGTCCCCAGGCGTACACCGTGACAAGCAGCGCGACCAATACGGGGAGCAGTGGCACGCCGGTGTTTCGTGCCGGCACGGATGCCTTTTCCGTGACGGCCACCGCGGTCTATAGCGGCACCACCACCACCGGCTATACCGGCACGCCCAAGTTCGATGCCACCCTGGCGACGGGATCGCCCAACGCCGGCACTTTCACGGGCGCGACCTTTGTTGCGGCCAGCGCCGGGGTGTCGACCGGTAGCACGTTCAAGTACGGTGAGGTGGGGAACTTCAGCCTGCAGGACAACGCGGTGTACGATGACACGTTTGCCACTGTGGACTCGTCCAATGGCGACTGCACCAGCGGTTTCAGCAACACCCTGGCTGGCGGCAAGTACTCATGCAAGTTTGGTTCAGCGGCAGCCGGACCCTTTGGCCGTTTTGTTCCAGACCATTTCACCGTGGTGGGGGCACTTGCGCCAGCCTGTGCCGCCGGCAGCTACACCTACATGGGGCAGTCTTTTACGCTCTCTCCCGCGGGGGTGGTTCAGGCGAGGAATGCAGCCAATGGCGTAACGACCAATTACGCAGCGCCTTATGCGCCAGGCACGGTGACTTTCGGTGCCGAAAACGCGGACAGCGGCACGGATCTGAAGGACTCGCTGGTGTTCACGGGGACCGGCCTAGCGCTGTCAGGTAGCTGGGTGGCCGGTGAGTACATCCTGACAGATAGCGCGACAGCTGTCACCTTCACGCGGTCCACCACGCCTACAGGTCCGTATGACGCGCTTGACATCGGCTTGACGGTGACCGACAGCGATGTCAGCACCGTACCGCTGGTGACGGGGGCTGACATGAATCCGGCCGTGGCCGGTGGTACGGCCTTTACCTACAAGAAATTTTCGGGCAGCCCGCAACGCATGCGCTATGGCCGCCTGCGCCTGCTCAATGCCTATGGCTCCGAGCGCCTGTCCTTGCCCATGGTGTGGGAGACGCAATACTGGGAAAGCCAGGCGTTCATCCGGAATTTCCGGGACAGCTGCACCAGCTTCGGGTCCGCCAATATTGCCCTGGACAATTATCAGAGTCCTCCAAAGGCCGTGCCGCCGCTTCTGAGTGCCAGCAACGTGGGTACAGTGACGGTCGGGGCCATCAGCGCCGGGCGCGGCACCATCACGCTGGCGCCTACCGTCCATGCCACGGGCAGCGTGGACCTGGTGGTCAATCTGGGGAGTACGGGCTTGCCCAGCAACTGCGCCGGCTTGTCCAGCGGTACGTCGACTTCAGCAGGGCTTGCCTATTTGAGCGGCCAGTGGTGTGGTGCGGCCAACGACCGTAATCCGACCGCTCGCGCCAGTTTTGGTGTTTACAAGTCTCCGCTGATTTACCGGCGTGAAAACTATTGAGCAGAAATGGGCTGGATCTTCGGGGACAATCGAAATGCAAGCCCGTTGTGCGGGAAAGCCAGCATGACGAAATGGAGGGGCGCCTCTGAAAATCAAGGCGTCGTTTTGATGAAAACTCAACTGAGCATGGATTGTTGATGCATTGGCCCTGGAAGCGTCGCAAACTGAGTGACTCGTTTGTCGTGTCATGGTCAGGACAGATCCTGGCGTATGTGCGCGCCCATTTGCGCCAGGATGGGGTATATGAAGTGTTGCAGTCGGGCGTGGAGCAGCAAGGGCAGGATGGCGTGGAGGAGTTTGTCCGGCGCCTGCAAGGCTTGGGACTCAAGGGGTTCAACGCGCATGTCATGCTGCGACCCGAGCAATACCAGCTGCTGCAAATCGATGCCCCGGCGGTTGCCCCGGAAGAGGTGCGTTCGGCGGCGCGTTGGCAGATCCGCGACATGGTGGACATGCACATGGACGACATCACGCTGGATGTGATGCGCGTTGGCGGCGGCAAGGTGGGTTCGTCTGGACAATTGTTTGTGGTGGTGGCCGGCAATGCGATGCTCACCGACGTGCTGCGCCTGGGGCAAAGCCTGCAGTGGGATGTGCCGGTGGTGGATATTCAGGAGACTGCACAGCGCAACCTGCAGACGATGGTGGCGCAGCATGAAGGCCGGGTTGAACGTGCCCATGCCGCACTGATGCTGGTCAACGAGCATCAGGTGCTTCTGACCATCTCCGCCAACGGGGAGTTGTATTACACCCGACGGATTGATCTGGGTCCCGGCTTCATGGAAAAGACCTGGGGGCATACGCTTGCGCGTGAGAACGGCGAGGGGGGCTCGGCTCCCGCGAACACGCTGGAATATGCGCCAGCCTCTGCCGCCGGATCTGCGGATGATGATGTGACGCAGCGTTTCGTTGTGGAGGTGCAGCGTTCGCTGGATGTGTGGGATCGCACCTGGTCCGACTTGCCGCTCGATGGTTTGTGGGTGGATGTTGGCGCTCGTACCGGAGAAATGGCTGCCTGGTTGAGTCAGGAATTGGGCTTTACCGTGAGGACCCTGAATGTGGACTCGTTTTTCCCCGGGTTCGAAAGCCGTTCAGCGCAGGAACGGATGCTGTGCCTGCCTCTGCTCGGCATCCTGCTTCGCACCGAGGAACGCAACCTCTGATCAACCATGCCGCAGCAAATCAATCTTCGCACCCCGATACTGCTGACGCAAAAGCATTACTTTTCTGCCAGTACCATGGCTGTGTCCCTGGCTGTCATCGGCCTGTTCAGTGCCACCTTGTGCGCCTATTGGGTATGGAGCCTGGGGGCGAACAGCGCCGAGCTCACCCGTACCTTGAGCGGCTATGCCAAGGAGCGGGAACGGCTGCAGGCGGCCATCAAGGAGCAGCAGGCCAGTGCCTTGCCGGCTGAAACCGGCTTGATGCAGGCGCTGCAGGCGCGCCAGACCTTGTTGCAGCAGCGCGAGCAGGTCCTGGCCGAACTCAACCGTGGCCTGCTGCGCGAGGGGCAGGGGCACGCGGCGCGCCTGCGTCTGGTGGCCCAGACCATTCCTGCCGAGGTCTGGGTCACGGAGGTGCGTGCTGATGAACGGCAAATGGAGGTTCATGGTTATACGCTCGACCCGGCAGCGCTCAACCAATGGGTCGCCCGATTGGAGGCGCACCCGCTGCTCAAGGGGCATACCCTGTCGGCCATCAAGGTCGAACACGTGCATGCCGAGGCCCCGCCTGCTGTGGGGAGCACGGTCGCCACGGGTGCGCGTGCAAGGCCCAGCTGGTCATTCACCCTGGTCAGTCGGGCGGTGAACATGCCGGCCATCGGTCCGGGAGGTCGGCCATGAAAGCCCTCTGGAAAATTCTCGCGGGGCGCATCGATGCCTTGAGCCTGCGTGAGCGGGCCTTGCTTTTCTGGTCGTTGCTAATTTGTGGCCTGGTGCTGGGGGACCGGCTCTGGCTGGCGCCTGCGCAACTCAGGCAGCAACGGCTGGCGGTCAATGTCAAGCAGCAAAGTGCTGAACTGCAGGCCTTGCGCGCGCAGCTTGGCGCCAGAAAGGCCGAGCCGGTTGCGGCCAATGCGGCGCAGATGGTTCGAGGGGAAATGACCTTGTTGCAAAGCCGCATTGATGGTGTTGACCGCGAAATTGCCAAGCTGTCGCGGCTGGGTGGCGAGTCCGATTCGTTGCCGCGGGTGCTGCTGCATATCTTGCGGCGTTATGACGGCTTGACACTGGAGCGGACCGCGACGCTGACCCCCGAGGCAGCTGCCAAACCGGCCCAGGCTGGTGCCGAAGCGGTATCTGTGTCCCAGCTTCGACATGGCATGGAGTTCACGGTGTCGGGCCCTTACGGCGAATTGATGCGTTATGTGCAGACACTGGAGCAGGAGTTGCCCACCTTGCGCTGGGGCGTCATGAAACTCAGCAGCGGCAAGACGGCACCATCGCTGACCATGCAGGTGTTCTGGTTGGGGGCGCCGTCATGAACCTCGCAAGTCGGTTGATGCGGCTGCTGGCGGCCGTGATCTTATGGACGTACGCTCTGGAAGGGTATGCCCAGGCTTGGCGCGATCCGACGGCCGAACCGCCTCAGATGGGGGGCGTTCCGGCTGGAGAGGGCGCTTCCGGCGCCGACGTGTTGCCCTTGTCCGTTATCGTGGTAGACGGACGACCTCATGTGATAATGGGCACGCGTCTTTATGCGCCAGGACAGAAGTTGGGACAAGCGCGTATCGAACGCATCACAGAGACCGAGATCTGGTTGCGTGAAGGGGCTGTGCTGCGCAAAGTTCCCCGTTACCAGGGGGTTGAGCGCCGTAGCGTCCTACCCTCCGTGGCACCGGGGTGTGCGGCAGGTACAGCCCCGTCATCCGCTTCCTCTAAAGGCTTGCCGCGCAACGGCTCATGTACCAAGGTCCAACCGTGACGTCGATCTCTCTATGAATCAGAACAGTGACCGCATGAGCACCATGGGCCCATCAAGACGGCCGCCAGGCTGGATGATGCAAGCGAGATTCGTACCCCTGTTCCTGGGCTTGGGGCTGCTCGCCGGCTGTGCCGCCGAGCGGCCCTTGCGCACGCCCGATGTGAGTGCCGCAGTACGTGCCGAGCTGGATGCCGCCGCCGCAACGAAACAGACGGCTGTACCGGCGCGCATCAGCGAGGCACTGGCCGAGCCGGCTCCGCCGCTGATGCCGCCACCGCCCGAGCCACGGCTTGATCTGCTGGTGAACAATGCGCAGGCGCGCGAGGTGTTTCTGGCCATCGTGGCCGACACGCGCTACAGCATGCTGATGCACCCGGACGTGAGCGGCACGATTTCCGTGACCTTGCGTGGCGTGACGGTGCTGGAGGCTCTTGAGGCCATACGCGATGTCTACGGCTACGATTTCAAGGTGAATGGCCGGCGCATCACCATCTACGGTCCGGCCATGCAGACCCGCATTTTCTCGATCAACTACCCGCATTCCCAGCGCCTGGGCACGAGCGATCTGCGCGTGGCTGCGGGCTCCACGCCCTCCATCACGGGGGTGGCAGGTACGCCGGGTACTGCGACAACGGCAACTGCTCCGGCCCCGGGCGCAACTCCCACTGCCGCTCAGACTTCCAGCAGCCGTGTATCCACCACATCCCGTACCGATTTCTGGACCGAAATGACGGACGCTGTGCGCAGCCTGATTGGTACCAGCGGGGGGCGCAGCGTGATCGCAAGCCCGCAGGCCGGCATCCTGGCCGTGCGCGCCATGCCCGATGAACTGCGCGAGGTGGAGAAATTCCTCAAGGCCACCCAGGGTGCGGTGGAGCGGCAGGTGATGCTGGAGGCCAAGATCGTCGAGGTGGAGTTGCGCGACGGTTATCAGAGCGGCGTGAACTGGGCGGCATTCTCTTCCAGTGCGAACTCGACCCAAGCCATCGGTGTGCTTGGCAGCACGCTGGCCACCTCCAGTATCACCAGCCCGCTGTTGCAGGGCGGAACCGCGGTGTCGGGTGTCGTCTCGCCGCCTTCGGTGGCAGCCGGCGGTGGCCTGTTCGGCCTGGCGCTGGCGACCAGCCAGTTTGCCGCCGTGCTGGGTTTTCTGGAAACCCAGGGCGACGTGCAAACCCTTTCCAGCCCGCGCGTGGCGACGCTCAATAACCAGAAAGCCGTGCTCAAGGTCGGTTCCGACGACTATTTCATCACCAACGTCACCGGCGGATCGATTGCAACCAGCACGGTGGTTGGAACGACCGGTTCGACCACCATGCCGACCGTGACGCTGACCCCGTTCTTCTCCGGTATTGCGCTTGATGTGACGCCCCAGATCGATGACGGCCATACCATCATGCTGCACATCCACCCTTCGGTAACCTCGGTGACCGAGAAGACCAAGCTGGTTGACCTGGGCAGCGTCGGTAGCTACCGGCTTCCCCTGGCGTCGAGCAGTGTGAACGAAACCGATACCCTGGTTCGCATCCAGGATGGGCGCATCGTGGCCATTGGCGGCCTGATGCAGATGGAGTCCGCCCGCAATGCCTCTGGCGTACCCGGTACCACGGGCATGGGGACATTTTCCGCCCTGTTTGGCAACCGGGCCAGCACGGGGCGTAAAAAGGAGTTGGTGGTGCTGATCAAGCCGTCCATCATCCGCACAGAGCAGGACTGGGAGCAACAGAACCGGAAAGTGCGTGCAGCCTTGGATGAGATGGACACCTCCCGCAACCGGGTAATCCGTCTGGATGGCGGCGTGCCGGAATCCCCGTCCAGGAACCCGGCGCAGTGAGTAGCGGGAACAGGCCCTGACGATGTACCTGAGGCATTTTTCCCTGCGAGAAGCGCCATTTTCGATCACGCCTGATCCGGCCTTTTTCTTCCCGCATGACGGGGCGCAGGCGGCGCTCAATACGCTGCTGGTGGCTTTGCGCAGCGGCGAGGGTTTTCTCAAGATCGTCGGTGAGGTCGGTTGCGGCAAGACCGTTCTATGCCGCCAGTTGCTCAAGACCTTGCAGGCCGAGTGCGTCACTGCCTATATCCCGAACCCGGACATGGGGCCGGATGACCTGCTGCTGGCGCTGGCACTGGAACTCCATGTCGAACTGACGGCCCCGCACAGCCGCTACCAGATGCTGGGTGCCTTGCGTGATTGCCTGCTGCAACATGCCGAAGCGGGGCGCCGGGTGGTGGTCTGCATCGATGAGGCACAGGCCATTCCGTTGCGTACGGTGGAAAGCCTGCGCCTGCTCTCCAACCTGGAGACCGAAAAGCAGAAGCTGCTGCAACTGGTGATGCTGGGCCAGCCGGAACTGGACGAACGCCTGGCGCGTCCCGAGATCCGGCAACTGCTGCAGCGCATCACCTTCAGTGAGCACCTGGGACCGATGGCAGCGCACTCGGTGCCGGCCTATTTGCAGCATCGTCTGGCGACGGCGGCGCTGGATGAGCTCACCGATGTCAAGCTGTTCGATGCTGCTGCGGCCCGTGCATTGAGCCGCTACAGCGGCGGCGTGCCCCGGCTGGTGAATGTGCTGGCGCACAAAAGCCTGATGCTGGTCTATGGCGAAAACGCACGCCGGGTGAAGGTGCGTCACGTTCGCATGGCGGCGGCCGACACACCCGGTGTGCAGGTGCGGCCTTCGTGGTGGCAGCGGTTGCGCGCGCGCTGGACCCGGCAGAACACAGGCAGCGCACAGGCGCGTGACACCTCGCGCGACACAGCGTGGCAGGACACCCAGCCGATGTATGACTTTGATGCAAGGCAGCCGGAGGGCCGGCTGTGAGCGTCATCAACAAGATGCTGCGTGATCTGGATGCCCGTCGGGCGTCCACGGCGGTTCCGGGACGCGAGGCACCGGGAGGGCTGACGCGCGGCACGGCAAGCGTGAAGGGCGGCTTCCTGGCAGCAGGTATTGGCGCGCGGCTGAGGCAAGGGCTGCCGGTGGCGCTGGTCTTTGTGCTGCTGGTGCTGGGCTTGGCTGCGGCCTGGTGGTACGGCCAGGAGCCGGCGGTGCCGCCCTTGCCGGCCCAGCCGCCGCAGGCGATGGCCCCAGCGGCCTTGCCCGCTGCCACGGCCAGCAGTGCCGCTGTTCCCCCGGCTGCAGTGCAGGCCCCCGCACCGTTGGGATCCCAGCAGTTGAATCAGATGCTGGATCAGGCGGCGAGTGCCCCGCAGGCCGCCGTCCCACCGGCGCCGCCGATTGCACCTGATGCTGTACCTGGGGCGTCTTCCGCGCCAATGCAGCAACTGGCACGTGACATGGCTGGCGGACAAGTTGCACTGTCGGCGCAGTCGCCGGGCTTGGCCTATGAGTTGCAGCAGCAATTGGCCAAGCCAGCGCCAAACGCGGCAAAGGCCCCCGCGCGAGCGCCGGCCCTACCGGGCAGCCTCCAGCCGGCACCGGCATTGCGTGTGGCGCCTGCGCCTCCCCGCTCGCCAGTGGTCGGCAGTGCGGCAGCCACGCCGTCGGCCGTTCAGCCCGATCTGCGGCATCCAGGCGCATCCCAAGCCGAAGCAGTGGCGGTACAGGCTCCGGCTGAGCGTGCTGCTGCGCCAACGCAGAAAGCGCCCCCCGCAGCCGCCAAAGCCACGACAGGCACCCGATCGGCCAAGCCGGCCGAGCCGCTGACCCCGATCAATCCGCGGCAAGCTGCGGCACTGGAGGCCCTGAGCCAGGCGCGCAGCCTGTGGGATGCGGGCTCGCGCGAAGCGGCGCTGGACGCGATGCGCCAGGCTGTGGCTGTGGCCGAGCAGGCGCAGACGTCTGCACCCGAGCCCGCAACCTTGCCGGCGTTCCAGACGTTGGTACGGGAGCTGGCGCGCATGGAGCTGGCGCAAGGCCGGGTCAGCCAGGTGCTGGAGCTGCTGGTGCGGCTTGAACCCTTGCTGGCCGATCAGGCGGATTTGTGGGCGGTACGCGGCAATGCCGCCCAGCGCCTGGGGCAGCATCAGGCGTCGGTCCATGCCTATGGCATGGCGCTGAAGCTGCGCCCTGGTGAGCCGCGCTGGATGCTGGCTGTCGCCGTGTCGCTGGCGGCGCAGGGGCAACTGACGGCTGCGGCCGAGCAGGCGGAGAAAGCCCGTGCGGCCGGTGCGGTCAGTCCGGAAGTCCTGGCCTACCTGCGCCAGCTGGGTGTTCCTCTGCGTTGAAGGGGATGCGTCGATCATGCTCAAACGGATCCGCACTGAACAAGTCGTTCTTGGCATGTACATCAAGGAGTTCTGCGGTTCCTGGATGGAGCATCCGTTCTGGCGTCCCAGTTTTGTCATCACCGACCCCAAGGACATCGAACTCATCCTGAGCAGCAGCATCAAGGAGGTCTGGATCGACTGCAGCAAGGGGCTGGATGTGCAAGCAGGTGAAGCCGCGGTGTCCGTGGCCGAGTCGGAGGCGCAGGTGGAGGCGGAACTCAAGCTGGCGGCGGTTGGCGCACGCCAGACCGCACCGGTGCCGCTGCATGCTGAAATCGAACATGCTGCCAAGATATGCAACCAGTCCAAGCAGGCGATGGTCTCCATGTTTCAGGAAGCGCGCATGGGCAAGACCGTTGATGCCGCCGGGGCGCAGCGGCTGGTGGAGGAGATTTCTGACTCGCTGGCGCGCAACGCCAGCGCGCTCATCAGCCTGGCGCGCCTCAAAACGGCGGATGACTACACCTACATGCACTCGGTCGCGGTGTGCGCCATGATGATCGCCCTGGCCCGCCAACTGGGGCTGGATGAGACGCAGACCCGGTCGGCCGGCCTGGCGGGCCTGCTGCATGACCTGGGCAAGGCGGCCATGCCCCTGCCGGTGCTGAACAAGCCGGGCAAGCTCACCGATGCCGAATTCACCATCATGAAGAGCCACCCGTCGGAAGGTCACAGGATGCTGCAGCAGGTTGGCAATGTGGATCCGGTGGTGCTGGATGTCTGTCTGCACCATCATGAAAAAATGGACGGTTCCGGTTATCCCAAAGGGCTCAAGGGCGACGAGATCAGCCTGTTGGCCAAGATGGGGGCGGTCTGCGATGTGTATGACGCGATCACCTCGAACCGGCCCTACAAGTCGGGCTGGGATCCGGCGGAGTCCCTGCGCAAGATGGCCGAGTGGGCCGAGGGCCATTTCGACCACCGGGTATTTCAGGCCTTCGTGAAGAGCCTGGGTATTTATCCGATTGGCTCGCTGCTGCGCCTGACATCCGGCCGCATCGGCGTGGTGGTGGAGCAGACGACGAAGTCGCTCACCACGCCATGCGTCAAGGTGTTCTTCTCCACCAAGTCGAACCTGCGCATTCCGCCCGAGATCATCGACCTGTCGCTACCCGGCTGTTCGGACAAGATTGCCAACCGGGAAGACCCGGGGAAATGGCGCTTCCACGACCTCAACGCGTTGTGGTCCGGCTTACCCGGCGTGCACGGGTAAGCCGGCGCGTCAGCGCTTGCGGTACTGCGTGGTGCCGAACATGTTTTCGCGCGCCTTGTCGTCGACCAGCGGTTGGCGCAGATCGGCCAGCACCTGCACGCCGCGTTGTACCGCGGGGCGTGCTGCAATGGCGTCGAACCACTGCTTCAGGTGCGGATAGTCGGCCCAGTCGATGCCCTGGTTCTGCCAGCTGCGCAGCCAGGGGAAGATGGCGATGTCGGCGATGGTGTAGTGATTGCCGGCGATGAACTTGTGCGTGGCCAGTTGCTTGTCCATCACGCCATAGAGGCGCTTGGCCTCGTTGGTGTAGCGTTGGACGGCGTAGTCGATCTTCTGTGGCGCATAGATGCGGAAATGGTGCGCCTGGCCCAGCATGGGGCCGACGCCGCCCATCTGGAACATCAGCCATTGCAGCATCTCGAACTTCTGCCGGTCGGTCCGGGGCAAAAACTTGCCGGTCTTGGCGGCCAGGTAGAGCAGGATGGCGCCGGATTCGAACAACGAGATCGGCTGGCCGTCCGGGCCTTGCGTGTCGACGATGGCCGGGATTTTGTTGTTCGGACTGATCTTGAGGAATTCGGGCGTGAACTGGTCGCCGGCGCCGATGTTGATCGGGTGGACGCGGTAGGGCAGGCCGCATTCCTCCAGCATGATGTGCACCTTGTGGCCGTTGGGCGTGGCCCATGAGTAGAGGTCGATCATGGCAGCTTTCAGTATCAAATTGGCATTGAGCCCTTGTAATGATTGCGCAAGCAGCTATCAAAATGATAGCTGCTTGCCACCCGTTCCAGGCCGGCCATCAACACCTGCCTTCAGCAACCGCGGGTGATGGGCATCTCTACGGGTTTGGGGTTGGCAGCATACTTGCCCAGCTCCAGTTTCGCAATCGCATTGCGGTGCACCTCGTCCGGGCCGTCGGCAAAGCGCAGGGTGCGCGCATTGGCGTAGGCGTAGGCCAGCGGGAAGTCCTGGCTCATGCCGCCGCCGCCGTGCACCTGCATGGCCCAGTCGATCACCTGGCAGGCCATGCTGGGGGCCACCACCTTGATCATGGCGATCTCGTTCTTGGCAAACTTGTTGCCGGCCACGTCCATCATCCAGGCGGCCTTGAGCGTGAGCAGGCGCGCCATGTCGATTTTGCAACGCGCTTCGGCAATGCGTTCCTGCGTCACGGTCTGCGCGGCCACCGGCTTGCCGAAGGCGACGCGCGAAGATGCGCGCTTGCACATGTACTCCAGCGCGCGCTCGGCCTGGCCGATCAGGCGCATGCAGTGGTGGATGCGGCCCGGGCCGAGGCGGCCCTGGGCGATCTCGAAGCCGCGGCCTTCGCCGAGCAGGATGTTGGAGGCCGGCACGCGCACGTTCTCGAACAGCACTTCCATGTGGCCGTGCGGTGCATCGTCGTAGCCCATCACGCTCAGGGGGCGCACCACCGTCACGCCCGGCGTGTTGGCCGGCACCAGGATCATGCTCTGCTGCGAGTGACGCGGCGCTTCCGGATCGGTCTTGCCCATCAGGATGTAGATGGCGCAGCGCGGATCGCCGGCACCCGAAGTCCACCACTTGCGGCCGTTGATCACGTAGTCGTCGCCCTGGCGCTCGATGCGGGTCTGGATGTTGGTGGCATCGCTCGAGGCCACCTCGGGCTCGGTCATGGCAAAGGCGGAGCGGATCTTGCCGGCCAGCAGCGGCTGCAACCACTGCTGGCGGTGCTCGGCCGAACCGTAGCGCGCAATGGTTTCCATGTTGCCGGTGTCGGGCGCCGAGCAGTTGAACACCTCCGGCGCCCAGTGCACGCGGCCCATGATCTCGGCCAGCGGCGCGTATTCCTGGTTGGTCAGACCCGCGCCCTTGACGCCGGCGATCTCGGCGCTGTCCTGCGGCAGGAACAGGTTCCAGAGGTCCTGTTCCTGGGCCTTCAGCTTCAGCTTCTCGATCAGTTGCAACGGCGTCCAGCGTTTACCGGCGGTCGTGTTGGCTTCGATCTCGTCGTGAAAGGCCTGCTCGTTCGGGTAGATGTGCTCGTCCATGAACTTGAGCAGGCGTGCCTGCAGTTCCTTGGTCTTGGGGGAATAGTCGAAGTCCATGGGAATCTCCTGGGGTTGAATGCGTTGGTCGGGTCAGGCTTTTTGCGCGAACTGCCAGGCCATCTGGGCCAGCGGCCGCGCGCCGGCGGCAGATTTCTGCGCCTGGGCGCTGGAGGCGGTGCCGTTTTCCACCCGCTTGGCGATGCCCTGCAGGATGGCGGCGATGCGGAACATGTTGTAGGCCATGTAGAAGTTCCAGTCGGCTTTCAAGGCCTCGGGCGCGGCCAAACCCGTGCGCTCGCAGTAGAGGCGGATGTATGCGTCCTCGCTCGGGATGCCCAGGCTCTTGAAGTCGAGCCCGCCGATGCCGCGGAACGCGCCGGGCGGAATGTGCCAGGCCATGCAGTGGTAGCTGAAGTCGGCCAGCGGGTGGCCCAGCGTGGACAGCTCCCAGTCCAGTACGGCCAGCACGCGCGGCTCGGTCGGGTGGAACATCAGGTTGTCGAGCCGGTAGTCGCCGTGCACGATGCTGACCATGGCCTCGTCGCGCGCACCGGCCGGGATGTGGGCCGGCAGCCACTGGATCAGCTGCTCCATCTCGGGGATGGGCTGCGACATCGGCCCGGCACCATCGGCGGAAGCCTGGTACTGCTTGCTCCAGCGCCCGATCTGGCGCTCGAAGTAGTTGCCGGGTTTGCCGTAGTTGGCGAGGCCACGCTCAGCGAACTTCACGCGGTGCAGGGCGGCGATGACGCGGTTCATCTCGTTGTAGATGGCGCCGCGTTCGGCGGGTGTCATGCCGGGCAGCGACTGGTCCCACAGCACACGCCCCTGCATGAACTCCATGATGTAGAAGGCGCGACCGATGACCGACTCGTCCTCGCACAGGCAGTACATGCGTGGCACCGGTACTTCGGTTCCGTGCAGGCCGCTCATCACGGCATATTCACGCTCGATGGCATGGGCCGAGGGCAGCAGCTTGGCCACCGGCCCCGGCTTGGCGCGCATGACGTAGCTGCGGCTCGGTGTGATGAGCTTGTAGGTCGGGTTGGACTGGCCGCCCTTGAAGGCTTCCACGCTCAAGGGGCCGGCAAAGCCTTCCAGATTCTGGCCCAGCCAGGACTCAAGCGCTGCCACGTCAAAGGCGTGAGAGGCGGGAACAGGGCGGGTGCCGACGAAATGGTCAAAGTCGCTCATGGTCAGGGGACGTGATGTGGTCAGTGGTCGGATTCAATGATGCGCATCAGCGCTTCGCGGTCGCGGATGACCAGACCGCCCGGCTCGATGCGGATCGCGTCCTCGCGTTCCATGGCCTTGAGTTCCTGGTTGACGCGCTGGCGCGAGGCGCCCAGCAACTGGGCCAGCTCTTCCTGCGCCAGCTGCAGGCCGATGCGCATTTCGTTGCCATCGCTCAGGGACGGCGTGCCGTAGCTGCGCAGCAGGTGCAGCAGTTGCTTGGCCAGGCGCGCACGCAGCGGCAGGGTGTTGAGGTCTTCCACCAGGCCGTAGAGCTGGCGGATGCGCCGCGCATGCAGGCGCAGCAGCGCTTCGTAGAGTTCGATATGGCTGGCGAGGATTTTCCTGAAGTCGGCCTTGGCCACGCACAGGGTGGTGGTGTCGCCGTGGGCGTAGGCATCGTGTGTGCGCCGGTCGCCGTCGAAGATCGACACATCGCCGAACCAGACGCCCGGCTCGACATAGGTCAGCGTGACCTGTTTGCCCGAGATCGAGGTGGAGCTGACGCGCACCGCTCCCTTGGCACAGGCCACCCATTCCTCGGGCGGATCGCCGCGGGCGGCGATCAGGTCGCCGTCTTTGTAGCGTTTGACGTAAGCGCATCGCAGGATGTCGTGTCGCAATGAAGGTGACAGGGTTGCAAACCAGCGACCAGCATTGATGGCTGATCGTTCCTCGATGGTAAGAATCGGGTCGTCCATGGACTGTCTTTTCGGTGACTGAAAACAGGTCCATTGTCGCGCGCGGGACGATGCGCGCGGCTAGGGGTTGTCACCTGTGCGTCTGCGACGACGGCAGGGATGCGCGCTGCGGCTCAGTCGTAACGCGGTGTCTGCTTGGACAGGAAGGCGGTGATGCCGATGCCGGCATTGGCATGGTGCAGGTTGAGCACGAAATGATCGCGTTCCTGCGCCAGTTGGCGCGTCAGCGAGTTGCCAGGGGCTTCGTTGACCAGCTCCTTGATGCTGGCCAGGGCGTTGGGGGCGCGTGCATTGAGTTTTTCCGCCAGCGCCAGGGCGTCGTCCAGCGCCTGGCCCGGCAGGGCGACGCGGTTGACCAAGCCCAGCGCGTGCAGACGCTCGGCGCTGATGCGCTCGCCGCACAGCAGCAGCTCATTGACCAGTTGGCGCGGCAAGGCCTGCGCCAGGCTCCAGCTGGCACCACCATCGGGCGAGAGTGCGACATTGCTGTAGGCCATGACGAACACCGCGTCGCTGGCGGCGACGATGAAGTCGCAGGCCAGCGCCAGCGAGAAGCCGGCGCCGGCGGCCGCGCCCTCGACAGCGGCGACCACCGGCTTGGGGAAGGTACGGATGGCCTCGATCCAGTTGTGCAGTCCCTCGATGCTTTGGGCCTGCACGGACGGTTCCTGCTGGCGGTTGTCCTGCAGGCGTTGCAGATTGCCGCCCGCTGAAAACAGCGCACCTTCACCGGTGATGACGACGCTGCGGATCTCGGGGTTGGTTTCGGCCACGTTCAGCGCCTCGACGCCGGCGGCATACATGGCGGGGCCGAGTGCGTTGCGCTGACCCGGGTTGGAGAGGGTCAGCACCATGGTGCGGCCCTGGCTGGTGCTATGGAGTTGTGCGCTCATGGTGCCGAGTGTCGCATGCCTTGGGCCGGTTCACTCTTCCTCGTGCAGCAGCGACAGGCCGATGGCACCGCGCCGGCGCAGCCAGGGGCTGGGGCGGTAGCGCGGGTCGCCGTAGACGGTCTGCAGGTTGAACAGCACCTCCAGCACATTGGTCGGGCCGTAGCGGTTGCCCATGGCCAGCGGCCCCAGCGGGTAGCCCAGGCCCAGCGTGACGGCGGTTTCCAGATCGGCGGGTGTGCAGATGCGCTGCTGGCAAATGTCGGCGGCGATGTTGACGATGGTGGCGACCACGCGCTGCGTGACGAAGCCGCCGCTGTCGCGGATCACGCTCACCGCCTTGCCGTCGCGTGCGAACAGGGCGTGGGCCGCGTCACGCATGTCGGCGCGCGTGGCCGGGTTGGTGGCCAGCACGCGGCGCTTGGTGGCCGCGTCGTCGATTAGCATGTCGATACCGACCGTGCGTGCCGGGTCGAGCCGTTCCACCACCGCCACGGTGGTGACATCGAAGCCCAGCGGCGCCACCAGCGTCAGCGCCTGCATCGAGGGTGACTGGCCGGTCTCGATCTTGGCGCCCAGATCCTTCAGCAGCTGCAGCAATTCGGCGCGGCGTGCGGCGCGTGGCGAGACCCACACCGGCGGCATCTCGGCCACCTGCGGCACCGGTGGTTCCGGCGCGACCTGGGCCATGTTGTTGTCGTAGCGGTAGAAGCCTTCGCCGACCTTGCGGCCGACCATGCCGCCGGCCAGGCGCTGCGCCGTGATGACGCTGGGGCGGTAGCGCGGCTCCTCGTAGTACTGGTGGTAGATCGACTCCATCACCGGGTGCGAGACGTCGAGTGCGGTGAGGTCCATCAACTCGAAGGGGCCGAGCTTGAAGCCGGCCTGGTCTTTCAGGATGCGGTCGATGGTGGCGAAGTCGGCCACGCCTTCGCTGACGATGCGCAGCGCCTCGGTGCCGTAGCCGCGGCCGGCGTGGTTGACGATGAAGCCGGGCGTGTCCTGCGCCGTCACCGGCGTGTGGCCCATCTGGCGCGCGTACTCGCTCAAGGCCGCGCAGACGGCCGGCTCGGTCTTGAGACCGGCGATGACTTCCACCACCTTCATCAGCGGTACCGGGTTGAAGAAGTGGTAGCCGGCCACGCGTTGCGGGCGCTTGAGCTTGGCGGCAATCGCGGTGATGGACAGCGAGGAGGTGTTGCTGGCCAGCACGGCCTCCGGGCGCACGATCTCTTCGAGCTGGGCGAACAGCGCGGCCTTGACCTCGAGCTTCTCGACGATGGCTTCCACCACCAGGTCACAGCCGGCGAGGTCGGCCAGCGCGCCGGCGCACTGCAGGCGGGCCTTGCAGGCGGCGACCGCGGCCGCCTCTATGCGGCCTTTTTCCTGCAGCTTGTCCCACTGGCTGCTGATGGCCTGCTGGGCCGCTGCCATGGCGGCGGGCTGGGTGTCGTAGAGCGTGACGGTGCTGCCGGCCTGGGCCGCAATCTGGGCGATGCCGCGGCCCATGGCGCCGGTGCCGACGATGGCGATGTGTGCGTAGACGGGTTTCATGGCGGAATTATCCCCCGGCCTGCAAGCGGCCCTGAGTCACCTGCCGGACTATGATTCGGCAGGCCATCGGCGAGACTGCGGGGGCCGAATATTTCCATTCAATGGCACCCGGGCCTGGGGTTCAAAGGCCGGGGCATCACAACTTCTGGGGACATCATGACTTTGAAACTTTGCGGATTTTCCGCCAGCAACTACTACAACAAGATCAAGCTGCAGCTGCTGGAAAAAGAGGTGCCGTTCGTCGAGGAACTGGTCTGGACCGGTCATGCCGATGCGCTGCTGGTGGATCGCTCGCCCATGGGCAAGGTGCCGTTCCTCGACACGCCGCATGGCCCCATCTCCGAGTCCTGCGCCTGTGCCGAGTACATCGAGGCGGCCTACCCGCAAAAGCCGCTGCTGCCAGCCGATCCCTATGCCGCGGCCAAGGTGCGCGAGATCCTGATCTACAGCGAGCTGCACCTGGAGCTGGTGGCGCGCAACCTCTATCCTGAAGCCTTCTTTGGCGGCAAGGTGACCGACGAGGTCAAGGAGCGCACGCACAAGCTGCTGCTCAAGGGCGTGCACGGCTTTGCCAAGCTGGCGAAGTTTGCCCCTTACGTGGCCGGCTCCGAATTCACGCTGGCCGACTGTGCCGCCGTGGCCCATCTGCCGCTGGTGTCCAGCGCGAGCAAGATCATCTACGGTGAGGACGTGCTGGCGGCACTGCCGGTGCGCGACTACATCAAGATGATGGGCGAGCGAGCGACCATGAAGACCGTCAACGCCGACCGCAAGAGCAGTACCGAGCAGATGATGGCGCTGCGCGCCAAGAAAACCGCCTGAGCCGACGCGCTCAGTTCACGGGATGACCCGGGGCCTGCCGTGCGGACCGTGCGGACCGCGTGGCCAGCCAGCTGGCCAGCAGCGCCAGTCCCATGCCGGCCAGGCCGGCCCAGTGCAGCATGCGCATCTGACCCAGGGCGATCAGCCAGCCACCGCTGGCGGCACCAACAGCTTGGCCCGCATAGATGGCCGAGGTGTTGAGGGCGATCGAGCCGGAGGCCAGTGCCGGTGAAATCCCGGACAGGCGGGCTTGCTGCGCCGAGTTGGCGGCAAAGCAGCCCAGTGCCCAGGGCACGAGCACCAGTGCCGCCAGCAGCAGGTTGCTGCCGAGCGGCCACAGGGCCAGGCTCAAGGCCATGCCGCCCATGGACAGCATGACGGCGCGCGACGCACCGAGCCGGTCGATGTGGCGCGAGACCCAGAGGTTGCCGGCAAAGCCGAAGGCGCCGAACCAAGCGAACACCAGGCTCAGCTGCAGCGGCGTGACGTCGAACAGGGCCTTCAGATACGGTGCCAGATAGGCAAACTGGACGAACTGCCCGGCAGAAAACAGTGCGGTCACGGCCACGCACAGCATGAGCGGGCGCGACTGCAGTGTTTCGCGCCAGGCACCCAGTGTGAAGGCGGGCGGCTTCACGCCGTCGGGCATGACACGCCAGACCCAGACGGCGCTGACAAAGCTCAACAGCCCCACCAGAGCAAAGGCGGCACGCCAGCCCAGTGTGCCTCCGATCCAGGCGCCCAGCGGTATGCCGAGCACCGACGCGATGGACCAGCCCAGGAAGACCAGACTGATGGCCCGGCCCCGTTGCGACGCAGGCACGAGCTGGCCGATGCAGGCGGCTGCCTGCGGCGTGAAGATGGCGGGCGAAATCACGCTGAGCACGCGCACCACCATCAGCGAGGCGAAACCGGGCATGGTCGCGCTCAGCAGGTGCATGACCCCGTACCAGAGCAGGGACAGGGTCAGCAGCCGTTTGCGGTCCCACTGGGCCACCAGGGTGGCAAACAAGGGCGCGCCCAGGCACATCATCAAGGCGGCGGCTGAAATCAGCTGGCCGGCCACGGGGACCGGGACGGCCAAGGAACTGCTGATGTTGTTGAGCGTACCGGGGACGATCATCACGCCGGTGCCGATGATGCAGTTGCCGAACATCAGCGCCCACAGCGCCGCCGGCAGGCGCGGCGCGTGGCGTTGCAACTCGGGCATATGCGCGGCAGCGGTTTAGCGCCGGACCTGCAGTGCGCCGGGGTTGACGATGTTGGTCGGTGTGCCCTTGATGTAGTTGACGACGTTGTCGAAGGCGGCGCCGAAGTACATCTCGTAGCTCTCCTGCTCGACGTAGCCGATGTGGGGCGTGCAGATGCAGTTTTCCAGCCGCAGCAGGGCATGACCCTGCAGGATGGGTTCGGTCTCGAACACGTCCACGGCCGCCATGCCGGGACGGCCGCGGTTGAGGGCACTGATCAGCGCATCGGGTTCGACCAGTTCGGCACGCGAGGTGTTGACGAACAGCGCGGTGGTCTTCATGCGCGCCAGGTCGTCGGCGGTGACGATGCCGCGCGTCTCGTCGTTCAGGCGCAGGTGCAGGCTGATCACATCGCTCTGTGTGAAAAAATCCTCGCGGCTCGGAGCGGCCTCATGGCCGTCCTGCACCGCTTTCTCACGCGAAGGTTCGCGGCCCCAGACCAGCACGCGCATACCGAAGGCGCGTCCATAGCCGGCCAGCAGCTGGCCGATCTTGCCGTAGCCCCAGATGCCGAGCGTCTTGCCGCGCAACACATTGCCCAGCCCGAAGTTGGGCGGCATGGAGCCGGCCTTGAGGCCGGACTGTTGCCAGGCGCCATGCTTGAGGTTGCCGATGTACTGCGGCAGGCGGCGCATGGCCGCCATGATGAGCGCCCAGGTCAGTTCTGCTGGCGCGACCGGCGAGCCGGTGCCCTCGGCCACGGCAATGCCGCGCTCGGTGCAGGCATTGATGTCGATGTGGCCGCCGACGCGGCCGGTCTGGGCAATCAGCTTGAGGCGCGGCAGTTTTTCAACCAGGGCACGCGTGATGTGGGTGCGTTCGCGGATCAGCACAATGATGTCGGCATCGCGCAGCCGGACCGACAGTTGGCCGAGACCCTTGACCGTGTTGGTATAGACCTTGGCCGGGAAGGCTTCCAGCTTGGCCGCGCATTCGAGCTTGCGAACGGCGTCCTGGTAATCGTCCAGTATCACAATATTCATGCTGCTATTGTGCCTTGGACAGGCCGAGCCAGATCCGGCACGCAGCGTGGCCGGCACGCTGGACGGGCTTCAGTGGGTGGCGGCTTCGCAGGCGGCCAGCCGGTCGAGCTCGGCGCAGACGTCAGCCAGACGGCCGGAGATCACCATGCGCCCGACCTGGGCTGGGGCCTGGCCGGCTTCCATGATGCGCACGATGCGCAAGGGACGGCGCTGGACCAGCCGGGACGGCACCGTCTCGCTGCGGTTCAGGCGACGCTGGCAGGCCGGCAGGGTGTCGACGCGGGCGGGCGGGGCGATGCGTGGCTGGGATGCGTTTTGGCCCAGGGGCGCGACCGCAGGCGCCAGCCAGCGCAGCAGGCCTTGGAGTGGTGCCCAGGTGCGCGGTTCGGCAAAAAAGGCGATGTTCATGGAAATGCTTTCGGCGCCGTTTACATCAGCATGGTGTTGCGAATCAGGCCGACGGCCAGGCCTTCGATTTCAAACGGCTCGCCGGGCTCGACCACGATGGTCTGGTAGTCGGGATTCTCGGGGTGCAACTCGATCAGGTGCTTGTTGCGGCGGAAACGCTTGACCGTGACTTCCTCGCCCAGGCGGGCCACGACGATCTGGCCGTTCTTGGCGTCCTTGGTGGCTTGCACGGCCAGTAGGTCGCCGTCCATGATGCCGGCGTCGCGCATGGACATGCCGCGCACCTTGAGCAGGTAGTCGGGCTTGCGCTGGAACAGCGAGTTCTCCACGTAGTAGGTCTGGTCGACATGTTCCTGCGCGAGAATCGGCGAACCGGCGGCCACGCGCCCGATCAGGGGCAGGGCCAGCTGGGCCAGGCTCGGCAGGGGCAGGGAGAATTGCTTGATGCGCGACTCATTGATGGAACGCAGGGTGTCGCCCTGCAGGCGGATGCCGCGCGAGGTGCCGCTGACCAGCTCGATGACGCCCTTGCGGGCCAGGGCCTGCAGGTGTTCCTCGGCGGCATTGGCCGACTTGAAGCCGAGTTCGGCGGCGATCTCGGCGCGCGTGGGCGGCGCGCCGGTGCGTGCGATGGCGCTCTGGATCAGGTCCAGAATCTGTTGCTGGCGGGCGGTGAGTTTCACCGGGAACTGGGGCAGGTCCATCATGACGACTCCTCGTAGGCGGCTGGTGCAAAACCACTGTCTTGATATCCAGTAACTGTATTTTTAACCAGTTTTTGAGGATTTGCAAGTGCAAGGCAAAAAAATTGTGGTTCTGGGCACCGGCGGCACCATTGCCGGCACCCTGTCCGGCCCCGCTGGCGGTTATGTCGCGGCGCAAAAGGCGGTGGCGGCGCTGCTGGCGGGACTGCCGCTGCCGGCGGCAGTCGAACTGGTGAGCGAGCAGGTGGCGCAGGTCGACAGCAAGGACATGGATCTGGCGGTCTGGCAGGCGCTGCTGCGGCGCTGCCGCCACTGGCTGGCGCAGCCCGAGGTGCAGGGCCTGGTGATCACGCACGGCACCGATACCCTGGAGGAGACCGCCTACCTGCTGCAAGCCGTGCTGGCGCCGGCCAAGCCGGTGGTGCTGACCTGTGCCATGCGCCCGGCGGATGCCATCGACGCCGACGGACCGCAGAACCTGCTGGATGCATTGACTGTCGCGGCCGAGCCGGGCGCGCACGGCGTGGTGGTCGTGTGCGCCGGCCATATCCACAGCGCCTTCGATGTGCAGAAAGTCCATACCTGGCAGCTCGATGCCTTCAGCTCGGGTGAGGCCGGCGACCTGGGGCAGGTGGTGCAGGGTGGCGTGGTTTTGACAAGAAATTGGCCTCAAAGTACCGTGAAATATGCGGCAGATGCTATTGAAAAGATAGTGAGCCTGGCGGCCTGGCCGCGGGTGGAGATCGTGCTGAGCCATGCGGCGGTGTCAGAGGCCACGGTGGATGCGCTGGTGTCGCCGGAGGTGGCGGCGCGCTTCGGGGCGCCGCCGGTGCGGGGACTGGTGGTGGCCGCGACCGGCAACGGCACCTTGCACCGGGTGCTGGAAGCGGCCCTGCAGCGGGCCGCGGCACAGGGGGTGCGGGTGGTGCGCGCCACCCGTTGCGCCCAGGGCCGTGTCTGGCCGCAGCCGGGAGATGCTTGGCCGGACTCCCAGGGTTTGTCCCCGGTCAAGGCGCGGCTCGCCCTGACGCTCGAACTCTTATGATGCGGTCTGGATACCGGCGGGAGCATGGCCCCGGTCCTTTTTCTGAACGCACACCCTACGTACAACGACATGAGCGTCGGTATTTCCAGTCTGGTCGAGCATGTCATCCGGCTCACTCAGTATCGCGATCGCGATCGGCTCGACAGTGCGCTGACCGAAGCCATGATGGACCTGCTGGCGCCGCTGGAAGTGACGCTGGTGGGGGTGGTCAGCGAAGCTGGTCAGCGCTACTGGCTGCCATGGATCCGGCGCGAGCGCGGTGGCGAGTTGCAAACCCTGTCCGACCCCTTGTGGGTCCAGGTGCCGCAGCTGCAGCGACTTGAGGACGATCCGCATCGCCGGCATTGCCTGGAGAGCCTGCAGCCGGTGGAGATTTCGCCGGTGGCCGGCAGCACGGACTGCCTGACCCTGGTTCCATTGTTCGAGGATGCGCGCGAACACGGGCTGGGTGTGATCGAGATCCGTTCTGCGCAGCGCCTGGGGCCGGCCGAGCTGAACATGCTGGGGCGGCTGCTGAGCGTGTATCGCAACATGCAGGGGATGCTGGATTACAGCGAGTGCGATGCGTTGACGGGGCTGCTCAACCGCAAATCGTTCGATGACGCCTTCTTCAAGATGCTGCGCGATGGCTCGGCCGAACCGTCAACGCCGTTGTCGGCCGAGCAGGTGGAGCGTCGCCATGCAGCAGCGCCGACCTACTGGCTGGCGATGCTGGATGTGGACCACTTCAAGCAGGTCAATGACGTGCACGGCCATTCGATCGGTGACGAGGTGCTGTTGCTGCTGGCGCGCCTGCTCAAGGGCACGCTGCGTTCGCTGGATCGCGTGTTCCGCTTCGGCGGCGAGGAGTTCGTTGTCCTGCTGCGCTGTCCGGACGAGGCGGGTGCCTTGAGCGCGATGGAACGCTTTCGCGGCCGGATGGCGGACTACACGTTTCCCCAGGTCGGTCACATCACGGTCAGCGTCGGGGTGACGGCTTTGCGCGCGGGCGACTCGCCCAGCGCGGCCCGCGAGCGGGCCGACCAGGCGGTGTACTACGCCAAGGAGCACGGTCGCAACCAGGTGCACAGCTATGAACAGTTGATTGCGCGCGGGGTGCTGCAGATCGACAGCAAGGTCGGCGGGGTCGAACTGTTCTGAAGGGCGCTGCCCAGCATGAAAAAAGGCCGCATCAGCGGCCTTTTGACTTGGCGGCGCGGGCTCAGCTGGCCAGGGCTTGCAGCGCGCGGGCAGTGATCTCGTCGACGCTGCCCATGCCGCTGATGGCGCGGTACTTCGGCGCGGCGGCCGGATCGGCCTTGGCCCAGTTGCTGTAGTAGTCCACCAGCGGGCGGGTCTGGGCGCTGTAGACGTCCAGGCGCTTCTTCACGGTTTCTTCCTTGTCGTCTTCGCGCTGCACCAGCGGCTCGCCGGTCACGTCGTCTTGACCGTCCACCTTGGGCGGGTTGAACTTGACGTGGTAGGTGCGGCCCGAAGCGGGGTGGGAGCGGCGGCCGCTCATGCGCTCGATGATGGCTTCGAAGGGCACGTCGATCTCCAGCACGTAGTCGAGCTTGACGCCGGCGGCCTTCATGGCGTCGGCCTGGGGAATGGTGCGCGGGAAGCCGTCGAACAGGAAGCCGTTGGCGCAATCCGGCTGGGCGATGCGCTCCTTCACCAGGTTGATGATCAGGTCGTCGCTGACCAGACCGCCGGACTCCATCACGGCCTTGGCCTGCAGGCCCAGCGGGGTGCCAGCCTTGACGGCGGCGCGCAGCATGTCGCCAGTGGAAATCTGCGGAATGCCGTATTTCTGGCAGATGAAAGCCGCTTGCGTGCCTTTGCCGGCGCCAGGGGCGCCCAACAGAATCAGTCTCATGGATATCCTCGGGTGAATCAGAACCAGGCGGCGATGCTGGGCACCACGAAGGTGCGCTAAACCGCTCGTTTGGAGGTCGAGGATAGCATGCCGACCTGCGGCCAAACTTACACCCGTGGGTAATACACCCTAACAACCGGCGCTACGTCAGCGGCTGAAGTGGCGGCGCACGCGCTCCAGGTCTTCGGGGGTATCCACGCCAGCGCCGGGAGCGTGGGGCGTCACATGCACGGCGATGCGGTGGCCATGCCACAGGGCACGCAGCTGTTCCAGTGCCTCGGTGACCTCGATCGGCGCCTGCGACAGCTTGGGAAATTGGCGCAGAAAGCCGACGCGGTAGCCGTAGAGACCGATGTGGCGCAGCGGTGCCGGTGAGGGCAGGGACTGGATGCCGTCGGTGAAACCATCCCGCCACCAGGCGATGGGAGCCCGGCTGAAGTACAGCGCCAGGTCGCGCGCATCGAGCACCACCTTGACCACGTTCGGGTTGGCGAAGTCGGCCACCTCATGGATCGGGTGGGCGGCCGTGCTCATGCTGGCCTCGGGCCGCTGCACCAGCAACTCCGCCACAGCCGACACCAGGGCCGGGTCGATCAGCGGCTCGTCGCCCTGCACATTGACCACCAGGCCGTCGTCGGAGAGCGCCAGCAGGTCGCAGGCCTCGGCCAGACGGTCGCTGCCGCTGGGGTGGTCCTGACGTGTCAACACGGCCTCGACGCCGTGCTGTCGGCAGGCCTGCAAAATCTCGGGGCTGTCGCCGGCCACCACCACGCGCGTGCCGGCGGGTAAGCCTGATGCCACGCGCTGTGCCACGCGGACCACCATGGGCAGGCCGGCGATGTCGGCCAACGGTTTGTTGGGCAGGCGGGTCGAGGCCAGCCGGGCCGGAATCAGGACCGTGAAGCGCATGGGTTCAGAGTCCGAGTTCTTCGTCGCTCAGGGTGCGCGCTTCGTTTTCCAGCAACACCGGGATGCCGTCGCGGATCGGGTAGGCCAGACGCGCGCTGCGCGAGACCAGTTCCTGCTTTTCGCGGTCGTATTCCAGCGGGCCCTTGGTGACGGGGCAGACCAGCAGTTCAAGAAGTCGTGTGTCCATGGAGCGATGATAGCTGCGCGTGCACCGCATCATCGAGCAGGCGGTCGAGGGCGGCGAAAAAGCCCGGCTCGGGCGTGAAGTCCAGCGGCACCGCCAGTGCGTCGGGATGCTGGCGCCACAGCTTGAGGGCATCTTTTTCGGTGCAAATCAGGGTATAGGCCTTGTCGGATGGGCGCGACCAGCTATCGAAATCATAGTGATCCGGCAGGACCAGGGTCTGTGCCAGCGACAGCCCTTGAGCCTGCAACATGGCAAAAAAAGCCTGCGGCTGGGCGATCGCTGCCAGCGCCAGCAAAGGCTGCTGGCTTTGCGCCAGTGCGGCAAGCTCGACGCGGCTGCCGTCGCTGCGCAGGGCGTGGGTGGCCAGTGCGCGCTGTGAGGTGTAACCGGTGAAGGCTGGTCGGGCGCCGCTGTGCAATACCAAGTCGACCGGACGTGGCCAGGGCTCGCGCAAGGGACCTGCCGGCAGCAGAAAGCCGTTGCCGATGCCGCGGTCGTCGAAGACGCAGATATCGATGTCGCGTGCCAGGGCGTAATGCTGCAGGCCGTCGTCGCTGACCAGCACATCCACTTCCGGGTGGCGTTGCAGCAGGGCGCGGGCAGCGTCGATACGTCGGGTCGCCACGGCCACGGGCGCGCCGGTGCGACGCCGGATCAGGGCCGGCTCATCACCGACGTCGCGGGGATCACTGCCGGTCTGCACTTCGCGGCAGTCCCGGGTACGCCGGCCGTAGCCGCGCGAGATCACGCCGGGATGCAGGCCGCGGGCCTGCAGATGCTGCACCAGGGCCATCACCACCGGCGTCTTGCCGGCGCCGCCGGCCACCACGTTGCCGACCACGATGACGGGCACCGGCAGTGGCTCGCGGCGGAACAAGCCGCTGAGGTAGAGCCCCTGGCGCAAGCGCACCAGCACACCCAGAATCAGTGAAAACGGCCACAGCACCCTGGCCAGCGGTCCGCGCTGCTGCCAGCTTTGCAGCAGGGTGCGCTGCCAGGCCGGCTGGGCTGTCACGGACACGGCCCTACTGTGCCCCGGCCCGGGCCGAGGATTGGGTGGCGAAGGTGATCTGCGACAGGCCGGCGCGGCGTGCGGCTTCCATCACGGTGACCACCGACTGGTGGCGCGCAGCGGCATCGGCACTGATGATGACCACCGTTTCCTTGCCGGCTTTCGCGCCATCACCCAGTGCGGCCACCAGTGCTTCGATGCTGCGTCCGGCCACCGGCGTCTTGTTGACCATGTAGGCGCCGTCGCTGCTGACGGCGACCACCACTTCCTTCGGGTAGTCGCGCTGGGCCTCGGTGTCGGCCACTGGCAGGCGCAGTTGCATCTCGGTGAACTTGCTGTAGGTGGTGGTCAGCATGAGGAAGATCAGGATCACCAGCAGGACGTCAATGAAGGGGATCAGGTTGATCTCCGGCTCATCCTTGGTGCGTGGACGGAAGTTCATCGCGTCGGTCTCCGGCTCACTTGCGCAGATGGTTGACCAGATGGCGCGCCAGTCGGTCGGCCGCGAGCTCCAGCGTCAGCAGGTAGGCGTCGACACGGGCGCGGAAGTAGCGCCAGAAGATCAGTGAGGGGATGGCGACGATCAGGCCGAAGGCGGTGTTGTACAGCGCCACCGAGATGCCGTGCGCCAGCTGAGCCGGGTTGCCACCGGGGGCACCACCGCTCGGGGTCTGCGAGCCGAAGATCTCGATCATGCCGATGACGGTGCCCAGCAGGCCCAGCAGCGGCGCGGCCGAGGCGATGGTGGCCAGCGCGCTCAGGTAGCGTTCCAGCCGGTGCGCCACCACGCGGCCGCTGGCCTCCATGCTGGCGCGCAGGTCTTCCTCGCTGCAACGCGGGTTGGCGTGCAGGGCGCGAAAGCCGCTGGCCAGCACTTCACCCAGCGCCGAGTTCTTTTCCAACTGGGCCACGATGTCGAGCGCCGGAACGGTCTGGCGCGAGATCAGCAGGGTCTCGTCGAGCAGTTTGGGCGGGGCGATTTTTTCGGTCTTGAGGCTGAGAAAGCGCTCGATGACGAGGGCCAGCGCCAGAATGGAGCAGGCAACCAGTGGCCAGATCGGCCAGCCTGCGGCTTGTATGATCGAAAACAAAGAGAGAGCCCTCCGCGCAGATTGAAGCTGAGCGATTATGGCCCACGTGCTTGCCCACTTTCGGCCTCGTCGGAGCGGGTTCGCCGGTCCCGGATGTTTCGAGTTGTGTCATCCCACAAAAAATGTGGATAACTTTGTGAAGAAGTACCCTGATATATGCCCGCAGGCCGCATCCATGCGCCCTGGCAACAAAACGATGACAAATAAGGCAGTGAAAAATTCAAAGAAATCAACGAGTTGTGACGAAACTCCGTGCGTTGCCGCTGTTTCGGCCGCATCAGCGGCGCGAGCGACCAGCTTGTGGAGTAATGCGCTGCAACATGTCTGCCAAGCCGCGTTGTGACTGATGCCTACTTCTGAATTCCCCGTTTCTTCGGCTCGTATCTGGCAGGTTGGCGCGCTATGCCGCGCCATTGCTGATGCGCTGGATGCCCGCTTCAATCCGGTCGCGGTGCGCGGCGAGATTTCGGGCTTCTCGCGCGCATCCAGCGGGCATTGCTACTTCGCGCTGAAAGACGAAAGCGGGCAGATCCGCTGCGCCATGTTTCGCCGCGCCGCCAGCCTGCTCGCTTTCACCCCGCGCGACGGCGAGCTGGTCGAGGTGCGCGGCCGCCTGGGCGTGTACGAGCCGCGGGGTGACTTGCAGCTGATCGTCGAATCCATGGGACGGGCGGGGCAGGGCGCGCTGTTCGAGCAGTTCCTCCAGCTCAAGGCCAAGCTGGAAGGCGAAGGGCTGTTCGACGCCGCACGCAAGCGGGCCTTGCCGACCATGCCGCGTGCCATCGGCCTGGTGACCTCACTCGGTGCGGCCGCACTGCACGACGTGGTGACCGCGTTGCAGCGGCGCGTGCCGCACATCCCGGTGGTGCTGGCGCCGGCGTCGGTGCAGGGCGCCAATGCGCCGGCGGAACTGGTGGCGGCGCTATCAAATTTATATCGTCTGGCGCAGCAAGGAAAAGGGCTGGAGCCCGATTTGGCTTCAGAACCTGCGGTGGATGTGATCCTGCTGGTGCGTGGCGGCGGCTCGATGGAAGACTTGTGGGCCTTCAATGACGAGCGCCTGGCGCGCACGATGGCGCAAAGCCCGGTCCCCATCGTCTGCGGCGTCGGCCACGAGACCGACTTCACCATCGCCGACTTCGTGGCCGACCTGCGTGCGCCCACGCCCACCGCCGCGGCCGAACTGGTGGCCGAGCCGCGCGACCTGTGGCTCGGTGCTCTGGAACTTCTGCAGGAGCGGCTGCAGGATGCGGTGAGCGATGTGATCGACCGCCAGAGCCAGCGGCTCGACCTGGCTGCCAGCCGGCTTGGGCGTCCCTCGGCGCTGGCGGCGCGCCAGCGCCTGGCACTGGCCAGCCAGGCCCAGCGCCTGCGTTTTGCCGCTGAGCACGCCACGCGGCAGCGCCGACGCGACCTGCAACAACTGGAAGTCGCGTTGCCGCAGCAACTGCGGCGCGGTCTGGCGGGTACGCAGCAGCGGCTGGAGCGTGCCAGCCTGCGCCTGGGGCTGCTTGATCCGACGCTGGTGCTGCAGCGCGGTTATGCCTGGCTGGCTGACGAGGAGGGGCGCACCATCACGCGCGTTGGCCAGACCTTTGCCGGCCAGGCGCTGCAGGCCACCCTTGCCGACGGCAAGGTTGATTTGACCGTGTCGCCACGGGGAAAAAATTAATTCCTACAATCGGCGCTTTCGAACAACAAACCCACGAGGACCCCATGGAACATACCCTGCCCCCCCTGCCTTTTGCCATCGACGCCCTGGCGCCGCACTACTCCAAGGAAACCCTGGAGTACCACCACGGCAAGCACCACAACGCCTATGTGGTGAACCTGAACAACCTGCAAAAGGGCACCGAGTTCGAGAACATGGACCTGGAGTCCATCGTCAAGAAATCCAGCGGCGGCATCTACAACAACGCGGCCCAGATCTGGAACCACACCTTCTTCTGGAACTGCATGAAGCCCAACGGCGGCGGCGAGCCGACCGGCGCACTGGCTGCTGCCATCAATGCCAAGTGGAGCAGCTACGCGGCCTTCAAGGAGGCCTTCGTCAAGTCGGCCGTCGGCAACTTCGGCTCCGGCTGGACCTGGCTGGTGAAGAAGGCCGACGGTTCGCTCGACATCGTCAACACCGGTGCCGCCGGCACCCCGCTGACCACCGCCGACAAGGCCCTGCTGACGGTGGACGTGTGGGAGCACGCCTACTACATCGACTACCGCAACCTGCGCCAGAAGTTCGTCGAGACCTTCCTCGACAAGCTGGTGAACTGGGACTTCGCTGCGAAGAACTTCGCCTGAGTGCTGGTCGTTTTCAAAAAGGGCTCGAAGGCTTGGCCTTCGAGCCCTTTTTGTTTTCTGGGGAGCTGGCAAGTGCTGGGGGGCTGCCGCTCTGGATGCTGGTCATGTATCTTTTATAAGACTGATTGAAGAAATTTCTTGTTTTTATTGATAAAAATTTCGTATTGTGGGATTTGAATTCAAAAAATGGAGTTTGGGTCAGACCACTGAAAGCAAAATCTCACACCATCAATGGATGACGGCCTGGCGGTGAAGCAGACCGGCGGCACGATCCCCTGTTTTTTTATCTGGAGATGAGACACAAGATGAGTACCCAGCAACCCACCATCATCTACACCCTGACGGACGAGGCGCCGTTGCTGGCGACCAGCTCCTTTCTGCCCATCATCCGCACCTTCGCGGCGCCGGCCGGCGTCAACGTGGCCACCAGCGACATCTCGGTGGCAGCCCGTGTTCTGGCGGCGTTTCCTGAGTGCCTGACCGAGGCACAGCGTGTGCCCGACACCCTGGGCGAACTGGGCCGCCTGACGCTGCTGCCCGACACCAACATCATCAAGCTGCCCAACATCAGTGCTTCGCAGGGGCAGCTGATCGCCTGCATCCGCGAACTGCAGTCCAAGGGCTACAAGATCCCCGATTACCCGGAAGATCCGAAGACCGAAGAAGACAAGGCGATCCGTGCCCGTTATGCCAAGTGCATCGGCAGCGCCGTCAATCCGGTGCTGCGCGAAGGCAACTCCGACCGCCGTGCTCCGGCCGCCGTGAAGAACTACGCGCGCAAGAACCCGCATTCGATGGCCGAGTGGAGCCAGGCTTCGCGCAGCCACGTGTCGCACATGCACCACGGCGACTTCTACCACGGCGAGAAGTCGATGACGCTGGACAAGGCGCGTGACGTGAAGATGGAGCTGATCACCAAGAGCGGCAAGACCATCGTGCTCAAGCCCAAGGTTTCCCTGCTCGACCGTGAAGTGATCGACAGCATGTTCATGAGCAAGAAGGCGTTGCTCGAGTTCTATGAAAAGGAGATCGAGGACGCCCGCAAGACCGGCGTGATGTTCTCGCTGCACGTGAAGGCCACCATGATGAAGGTGTCGCACCCGATCGTGTTCGGCCACTGCGTCAAGATCTTCTACAAGGAGGCCTTTGAGAAGCACGGCAAGCTGTTTGAAGAATTGGGCGTCAACGTCAACAACGGCATGGCCAATCTGTACGAGAAGATCGCCACCCTGCCGCAGTCCAAGCAGGATGAGATCAAGCGTGACCTGCACGCCTGCCATGAGCACCGCCCGGAACTGGCCATGGTCGATTCCGCCAAGGGCATCACCAACTTCCATTCGCCCAATGACGTCATCGTGGACGCCTCGATGCCGGCCATGATCCGCAATGGCGGCAAGATGTGGGGCGCTGACGGCCGCCTGAAGGACGTCAAGGCCGTGATGCCCGAGTCCACCTTCGCCCGCATCTACCAGGAGATGATCAACTTCTGCAAGTGGCATGGCGCCTTTGACCCGAAGACCATGGGTACCGTCCCGAACGTGGGCCTGATGGCCCAGCAGGCCGAGGAATACGGCTCGCACGACAAGACGTTCGAAATTTCGGAAGACGGCGTTGCCAACATCACCGATCTGGAAACTGGCGAGGTGCTGCTGAGCCAGAACGTGGAAGCGGGGGACATCTGGCGCATGTGCCAGGTCAAGGATGCCGCGATTCGCGACTGGGTGAAACTGGCCGTGACGCGTGCCCGCAATTCCGGCATGCCGGTGGTGTTCTGGCTGGATGCCTATCGTCCGCACGAAGCCCAGTTGATCACCAAGGTCAAGATGTACCTGCACGAGCATGACACCACCGGTCTGGACATCCAGATCATGAGCCAGGTGCGTGCCATGCGCTACACCCTGGAGCGCGTCATTCGTGGCCTCGACACCATCAGCGCGACCGGCAACATCCTGCGCGACTACCTGACCGACCTGTTCCCGATCATGGAGCTGGGCACCAGCGCCAAGATGCTATCGGTCGTGCCGCTCATGGCCGGTGGCGGCATGTACGAAACGGGCGCCGGCGGCTCGGCGCCCAAGCACGTGCAGCAGCTGGTGGAGGAAAACCACCTGCGCTGGGATTCGCTGGGTGAGTTCCTGGCGCTGGCGGTGTCGTTGGAGGATCTGGGCATCAAGACCGGCAACGCCCAGGCCAAGATTCTGGCCACGACCCTGGATGCGGCCACCGGCAAGCTGCTGGAGAACAACAAGAACCCGTCGCCCAAGACCGGCCAGCTGGACAACCGCGGCAGCCAGTTCTACCTGGCCCTGTACTGGGCCCAGGAGCTGGCCGCGCAGAAGGACGATGCGGCCCTGGCGGCCAAGTTCGCCCCGCTGGCCAAGCAACTGGCCGACAACGAGCCGGCCATCGTGGCCGAGTTGGCCGCCGTGCAAGGCAAGCCGGCTGACATCGGCGGTTATTACAAGCCGGACTTCGACAAGCTCGAAGCCGTGATGCGTCCGAGCAAGACCTTGAACGCAGCGCTGGCGGCGGTGAAGGCGTAAGTCAACCTCGCGGTCAAAGCGACCTGCGGGCAAGTACTTGGGAGGCGATCCGGACGATGGTCTGGATCGCCTTTACTTTTTCCGGCCAAGCAGCGTGCATTCTGGATGCTGCCTGGTTCCTTGCAAATTATGGGCGGCCGTCAAACGGTTGGCCGCCCAACTTGGTGCCGGCCTTGATGCCGCGTTTGGCAAACCAGCCCTGGTTCATCTCCAGCACATAGCGCACCGGTTGGGCCGAGCAGTGTGAATCCGTGGTCTGGGGCTTCATGTCCGCCAGGTTGACGATGGTGCCGTCGTCGGCCACGAAGGCCGCGGTCAGTGGCAGCAGGGTGTTCTTCATCCAGAAGCACTGGCCGGCCGGCTGCTCGAACACGAACAGCATGCCTTCATGTTGCGGCATCTCACGGCGGAACATCAGCCCTGTGGCGCGCTGCTGGTGGGTGAGCGCCACTTGTGCATCGATCTGGTACATGCCGGCCGTCAGTCTGACACGCGGCAGGTCGCGCTGGGGCGTGTCCTGCGAGTGGGCTTGGCCGGCCAGAGTCAGGAGCAGCACGGCAAGGATGGAGGCGAGAGATTTCATGGCGGGTTGCGTTGTATCAGGGAAAAAGACTTGGAGCGCAGGCATTGTCCGATATCCTGGCCTCAGGGTATGGCTGAAATTTTGAGACTAGAATTTATAAATTCGATCCAGTGCGCCCATAAGGCAAATGCCGGACCTGCCCAAGAATTTGCAATTGCATCAGAAAACGGAGACCTGTTTCCATGTACCAGCACATCAAGGTGCCTGCCGAAGGCAAGAAGATCACGGTCAATGCCGACATGTCACTCAATGTGCCGGACCAGCCCATCATTCCTTATATCGAGGGGGACGGGACCGGTTTGGACATCACGCCGGTGATGCTCAAGGTGGTCGATGCGGCTGTGGCCAAGGCCTACGGTGGCAAACGCCAGATTCACTGGATGGAAGTCTATGCCGGTGAAAAATCGACCAAGATCTACGGTCCCGATGTCTGGCTGCCGCAGGAAACCCTGGACGTGGTGCGCGAGTATGTGGTGTCCATCAAGGGCCCGCTGACCACCCCCGTCGGCGGCGGCATCCGCTCGCTGAACGTGGCGCTGCGCCAGGAGCTCGATCTCTATGTCTGCCTGCGCCCAGTCCAGTATTTCAAGGGCGTTCCTTCACCCGTCAAGGAGCCGGAAAAGACCAATATGGTGATCTTCCGCGAGAACTCGGAAGACATCTACGCGGGCATCGAATACGAAGCCGAAAGCGACAAGGCCAAGAAGCTGATCAAGTTCCTGATCGACGAGATGGGCGTCAAGAAGATCCGTTTCCCGAATACGTCCGGCATCGGCATCAAGCCGGTGTCGCGCGAGGGCACCGAGCGGCTGGTGCGCAAGGCCATCCAGTACGCCATCGACAACGACAAGCCGAGTGTGACCATCGTTCACAAGGGCAACATCATGAAGTTCACCGAAGGCGGCTTCCGTGACTGGTCCTACGCCCTGGCGCAGAAGGAATTCGGCGCCCAGCTGATCGACGGCGGCCCGTGGTGCCGCTTCAAGAACCCGAAGACCGGCCGCGACATCGTCATCAAGGACGTGATTGCCGACGCCTTCCTGCAGCAGATCCTGCTGCGCCCGGCCGAGTACAGCGTCGTGGCCACGCTGAACCTCAACGGCGACTACATCTCCGACGCCTTGGCGGCCCAGGTCGGTGGCATCGGCATCGCCCCCGGCGCCAACCTGAGCGACACCGTCGCCATGTTCGAAGCCACCCACGGCACGGCGCCGAAGTATGCCGGCAAGGATTACGTCAATCCCGGTTCCGAGATCCTCTCGGCCGAAATGATGCTGCGCCACATGGGCTGGAAGGAAGCGGCCGACCTGATCATCCGTTCGATCGAGAAATCCATCGCCAGCAAGAAGGTGACCTATGACTTTGCCCGCCTGATGGATGGTGCCACCCAGGTGAGTTGCTCCGGTTTCGGCCAGGTGATGATCGACAATATGTAAGAGCCTGAATGGCTGCCAACGGCGGCCGGCCTGCCGAACGAACCCCAAACCGCTTCCGGTATCTGCCGGGAGCGGTTTTTTCATGGTGGCTGGATTTTGTGGCTTGAATGCAGAAAAAACGCCACCAATTCACCTACAGACGGCAAGCAGCAGGCGCGCTCGATAGAATGAATCCATGGCTACGAAATCACCCGTAAAACCGCCCGTGCCGCCTGTTCAGCAGCCGGCCAGGGATGATGGCGGCTCGGTTGTGCTGGAGCGGCGCACGCAAAAGGTCAAGCCGCCGCAGATGTACCAGGTCGTCATGCTGAATGACGATTACACCCCGATGGAATTCGTGGTGGTGGTGATCCAGGAATATTTCAGCAAGGATTTGGAAACCGCGACTCAGATCATGCTCAAGATCCATCTGGACGGCAAAGGGGTCTGTGGCGTCTATACCAAGGATGTGGCGGCTACCAAGGTCGATCAGGTGCTGGAAGCTGCACTCAAGGCCGGGCATCCGCTGCAATGCATCAGTGAACCGGTCGAGTAGTTCCGGAAAAGTCATTCTTCTTTCACGTCCGGAACTGTTGGACTGTTGGGCGAATCGGATTAAAGTTAGTTTGTAAGCAAGGCAAAGGAAGTCACATGATTGCCCAAGAATTGGAAGTCAGTTTGCACATGGCGTTTGTCGAGGCTCGCCAGCAACGCCATGAGTTCATCACCGTGGAGCAT
Source organism: Curvibacter sp. GWA2_64_110 (assembly GCA_001797315.1). GTDB lineage: Bacteria > Pseudomonadota > Gammaproteobacteria > Burkholderiales > Burkholderiaceae_C > Hylemonella. The sequence goes on along the minus strand of MGPC01000029.1, from coordinate 34,279 downwards.
CTGCTCCTGGCCTTGCTCGACAACCCCAGTGCCGCCGAGGTGCTGCGCGCCTGCGCAGCCAACATCGACGACCTGCGCAAGTCCTTGTCCAACTTCATCAAGGACAACACGCCGCAGGTGGCCGGTACCGACGATGTGGACACCCAGCCGACGCTGGGTTTCCAGCGCGTGATCCAGCGCGCCATCATGCACGTGCAGTCCACCGGCAGCGGCAAGAAGGAAGTCACCGGCGCCAACGTGCTGGTGGCCATCTTCGGCGAAAAGGATTCGCACGCTGTCTACTACCTGCACCAGCAGGGCGTGACGCGCCTGGATGTGGTCAATTTCATCGCCCACGGCATCAAGAAGAGCGACCAGCCCGAGCCGGGCAAGGCGGCCGGCGAAGGGCCGGCGGAAAGTGAAGAGGGTGCCGGCAGTGAAAAGAGCGAGAAGGCCTCGCCGCTGGAGCAGTACACCCAGAACCTGAACCAGGCCGCCAAGGACGGCAAGATCGATCCGCTGATCGGCCGCGAGTACGAGGTCGAGCGCGTGATCCAGATCCTGTGCCGCCGTCGCAAGAACAACCCGCTGCTGGTGGGGGAGGCCGGCGTCGGCAAGACCGCCATCGCCGAGGGGCTGGCTTGGCGCATCACGCAAAAAGACGTGCCCGAAATTCTGGCCGAGGCCAGCGTCTATTCTCTCGACATGGGCGCGCTGCTGGCCGGCACCAAGTACCGCGGTGATTTCGAACAACGCTTGAAGGGCGTACTCAAGTCACTGAAGGACAAGCCGCACGCCATTCTGTTCATCGACGAGATCCACACCCTGATCGGGGCCGGTGCGGCGTCGGGCGGTACGCTGGATGCGTCCAACCTGCTCAAGCCGGCGCTTTCCAGCGGCCAGCTCAAGTGCATCGGCGCAACCACCTTCACCGAATACCGCGGTATCTTCGAGAAGGATGCGGCGCTGTCGCGCCGTTTCCAGAAGGTCGATGTGGTGGAGCCGAGCGTGCCCGAGACCATCGAGATCCTCAAGGGCCTCAAGTCGCGCTTCGAGGAACACCACAACGTCAAGTACGCCAATGCGGCGCTGCAGGCGGCGGCCGAGCTGTCGGCCAAGTACATCAACGACCGCCATCTGCCTGACAAGGCGATCGACGTGATCGACGAGGCCGGTGCCGCCCAGCGCATTCTGGTGCCGTCCAAGCGCAAGAAGACCATCGGCAAGAACGAGATCGAGGACATCGTGGCCAAGATCGCGCGTATTCCACCGGCCAACGTGTCGAACGACGACCGCAGCAAGCTGCAGACGCTGGAACGCGACCTCAAGAGCGTGGTGTTCGGTCAGGACAAGGCGCTGGAAGTGCTGGCCTCGGCCGTCAAGATGGCGCGCTCCGGTTTGGGCAAACCCGACAAGCCGATCGGCTCCTTCCTCTTCAGCGGCCCCACCGGCGTCGGCAAGACCGAAGCCGCCAAGCAATTGGCCTACATCATGGGGGTGGACCTGATCCGCTTCGACATGTCGGAGTACATGGAACGCCATGCGGTCAGCCGCCTGATCGGTGCGCCTCCCGGCTATGTCGGTTTCGACCAGGGCGGCCTGCTGACCGAGGCCATCACCAAGAAGCCGCACGCGGTGCTGCTGCTCGACGAGATCGAGAAAGCGCATCCAGACATCTTCAACGTGCTGCTGCAGGTCATGGACCACGGCACGCTGACCGACAACAACGGGCGCAAGGCCGACTTCCGCAACGTCATCATCATCATGACGACGAATGCGGGGGCCGAGACCATGAACAAGGCGACCATCGGCTTCACCAACCCGCGCCAGGCGGGCGACGAGATGGGTGACATCAAGCGGCTGTTCACGCCCGAGTTCCGCAACCGTCTGGATGCGATCGTGAACTTCAAGGCACTGGACGAACAGGTCATCTTGCGCGTGGTCGACAAGTTCCTGCTGCAGCTGGAGACTCAGCTGGCCGAGAAAAAGGTGGATGTCACCTTCACCGACAAGCTGCGCAAGCACTTGGCGAAGAAGGGCTTCGACCCGCTGATGGGCGCGCGCCCGATGCAGCGCCTGATCCAGGACACCATTCGCCGTGCGCTGGCGGACGAGTTGCTGTTCGGCCGTTTGACCGAAGGCGGCCGCCTGACGGTGGATCTGGATGACCGCGATGAGAGCAAGACCGAGGTCCTGCTCGACATCCAGCCCCTGTCGAAGAAGGAAGGCAAGGCCAAGCCGGAAGAGGCCACCGCCGACTGATTCCAGGCTGTTATGCCAACAAAAAAGCCTGCACGCGTGCAGGCTTTTTCATGGTTCGACGGTGCCTAGCGGAAGCCGACGCGGTCGAGCATCTGCTGTACCTTGACCTGGTTCATGCCGACCACGCTGATCGGGATGGTCTCGCTCTTGAACGAGCCGCCGCCCATGGCCTGCAGGGCGGGGTTGCTGAGCTTGACGCCCTTGGCGGCCGGCCATTCGTTGTTGCCGTTGGCGAAATGTTCTTGCGCCTGGGCGCTGGCCAGGTACTCCAGGAATTTGACCGCATTGGCCGGGTTCTTGGCGTTCTTGGCAACGGCGCCGCCGGCAATGTTGACATGGGTGCCCCAGCTACCCTGGTTGGGGAACACCACGCCGATGCGCTCGACCACGGCCTGATCCTCGGCACGGGGAGAGCGCATCAGGCGCGCCAGGTAATAGCTGTTGGTGACGGCAATGCCGCATTCGCCCGCAGCCACGGCCTTGATCTGGTCGGTATCGCCGCCCTTCGGTGTGCGGGCCATGTTGTCGACCATGCCCTTGAGCCAGGCCTCGGTCTTTGGCTCGCCCAGATGTTCGAGTACGGCGCCAAAAAGCGAGAGGTTGTAGGGGTGGGAGCCGGAGCGGATGCAGAGTTTGCCCTTGTTCTTGGGGTCGCCCAGCTCTTCGTAAGTGTCGACGTCTTCCTTCTTGACCCTGATCTTGTCGTACACCACGATGCGGGCTCGCGTCGAGAAGCCGTACCAGGCGGACGCGCCGTCGGTTGTCGGCTTGCCGCGCAATTGCTGCGGAATGGCCTCGTCCAGGACCTTGGACTTGACGGGCTGGAACAGGCCCTCGGCCTCGCCGCGCCACAGGCGGGCGGCGTCTACCAACAGAACCACGTCGGCCGGGGAGGCGGCACCCTCGGCCTTGAGACGCGAGACAATACCCGCATCATCCGAATCGACACGACTGATCCTGATGCCGGTGTTTTTGGTGAAGTTGCTGTACAGGGCTTCATCCGTCGGGTAATGGCGGGCGGAATAGATGTTGAGAACCTGTTCCTGGGCGCAGGCGGCGGTGCCTGCCAGCACCAAGGTGGCTGTCAATGTGAAATGACGCAGACGCATGTCAATGAACCTTTTGAAATTCGATCCCCAATGATAAAGCAAACAAGAATCATTCTTAGTAAATTTGACGCCAATCCTTGGGCTGCGTCAAATTATGGGTTGGTTCTACTGCTGGTGCTTGTTCTGGCGGGTTGCACCGCTGGCCCAGTGGCCATGCCGGAGTCCCCGGTCGCCGTGCCTGAGCCGGTCAAGAGGGCCCCCCGTATCGGCCTGGCGCTCGGTGGCGGTGCAGCCCGCGGCTTTGCTCATGTCGGAGTGATCCAAGTGCTGGAGGAGGCCGGTATCCGTCCTACCCTGGTGACGGGGACCTCGGCCGGCAGTCTGGTCGCCGCCTTGTATGCCAGTGGCAAGACGGGGATGCAGTTGCAGCAGGTGGCTGAGTCGATGGAGGAAGCAACTTTTGCCGACTGGACACTGCCGATCTTCAGTCGTGGGCTGCTGCGCGGTGATGCCCTGGCGCGTTACGTCCATGCCCAGGTCGGCGGGCGGCTGATCGAAGACCTGCCATTGCCTTTGGGTATCGTGGCGACCGATCTCAACAGCGGCCAGGGCGTGTTGTTCCAGCGTGGTGACACGGCGACCGCCGTGCGGGCCTCCAGCGCGGTACCGGCCGTGTTCCAGCCGGTACGGGTTGCCGGGCGGGAATACGTGGATGGTGGCTTGGTGTCGCCGGTGCCGGTGCGCTATGCACGCCAGATGGGGGCGGAACTGGTGATTGCCGTCGATATTTCCAACGTGCCGGATGCCAACCCGGCTGGCGATACCTTGCAGATCCTGCTGCAGACCTTCACCATCATGGGGCGTAGCATCAACAACTGGGAGTTGCGCGATGCCGATGTAGTGGTTCGTCCGGCTCTCAACGGGGTGGCCAGTGCCGATTTCAACGCCCGCCGCCGCTCTATCCAGGCGGGACGGGTGGCCATGCAGCAACTGCTGCCGCAACTCAAGGCGGCGATCGAGGCTCGGAGCAAATAAAAAAAGGCCCCGTCAGAGACGAGGCCTTGAAGGGATCCCTGAACCCGAAGGTGTCGAAAGGACCCGAGGAGACAACCGGTGGAAACGAATTCGTTTCCGATAAAATGAATTATGTCAGGGTTTTCCCTTGTTGTAAAGTCATTTCATCCAAAAATCGAGGGTTTACCCTTTGTTACCGCTTGCGGGCAGCCGGCTTGGCGGCGCTGACGGCATTGGCGGCCACGGCATTGAAGTTGGATTCGGCCAGTTCGGTCGCTTGCTTGACCGACTTCTGGATCGATTCCAGTGCGTTGTTGGCGGCTGCGACAGCGCTCTTCATTACGGCCACAGCGGTTTCGGAGCCGGCCGGCGCATTCTTGGCGGCATTGTCGACCAAACCCACGAATTTCTTCTGAGCGTCGGCCGCCTGGCTTTCGAAAGCCTTGCCGAACTCGGCGCCGGTACCGGAGGCGATGTCGTACAGATGACGGCTGTAGGACACGGTCTTTTCCGCCAGCGGCTGGAACAGGGCGGATTGCAGGGCCAGCAGTTCCTGGGCGTCTTTGACGCTCAGAATCGACTGGGCTTGGCCGGAGGCATCAGCCAAGGCGGCACGGGAGGCGGTCATGTTCAGTTCAACCAGCTTCTCAACGCCTTCAAAGGCTTTGCTGGTCAGACCAAACAGGGTATCGATGTTGGCTTTGTGAGAGGCCATGACTTGTTCGACGGTCAGCATAACAATCTCCTTGAAAGGTGGGCTGAAGGATTTATGTTGCAGTGCAACATGAGGCGAATTATAGGGAGTGTGGACGGGAGTGCAAGCATTTTTTGCTGCAATGCAGCATATTAGAGGCGAGACCCTAAATCGGCAGATTCATCAGAGGCTAGCGCCAGAATCGAGGCATGAAGGCGTTCCACTCTGATCATTTTGTCTTGCCGCTGCCAGCAGGGCATCGGTTCCCCATGGCCAAGTACGGCCTGTTGCGAGAGCGTCTGGCCAGGGAGTTGCCGCAGGTGGCCCTGCAGGAGGCGCCGCGTGCCAGTGACGGCGAACTGGCGCTGGTCCACCAGCCAGCCTATATCGCGTCGCTGGCGGACGGCACGATCAGTCCGGCGGCCATGCGCGAGATCGGTTTCCCCTGGAGCTCCGCCATGGTGGAGCGCTCACGGCGTTCGGCCGGGGCGACCGTGGCGGCGGCACGGATGGCCTTGTACGAGGGCGTGTCGGCCAACCTGGCCGGTGGCACGCACCATGCCTATGCCGACAAGGGCGGCGGTTTTTGTGTTTTCAACGATGCCGCTGTAGCAGCGCGCCTGATGCAAGCCGAGATGGGGCGGCAGCAGCGCACGCCCGTGCATGTGGCCATCATTGATCTCGATGTACACCAGGGTAATGGCACGGCGCACATCTTCAGGCAGGACGACAGCGTCTTCACGCTGTCGCTGCACGGGGAGAAGAATTTTCCGTTCCGCAAGGAAAAAAGCGATCTGGATGTGGCACTGCCCGACGGTTGCGGTGACGAACCCTATCTGCAGGCGCTGGACGCCGCACTCGACGAGTTGCAGCACCGTTTCGAACCGGATCTGGTGATCTACCTGGCCGGTGCCGATCCGTTCGAGGGGGACCGTCTGGGGCGCCTCAAGCTCAGCCATGACGGGCTGGAGGCGCGCGACCGCCGGGTGTTCGACTGGTGTTGGCAGCGGCGCATTCCGCTGGCCTTTGCCATGGCCGGTGGTTATGGCGTGAAGATCGAGGAGACGGTGCAGGTGCAGCTCAACACCTACCGGGTGGCATTGGGCTACTGGCAACGCTGGCAAACCCTCAAGGCCTGAGTTGGGTGCCGCAGGCTGGCAGAATCGGACATGCGATGAATACCAAAATAGAAAAACCGAGACCCGAGAGACGCAGCGCCTACAAGGCCTTTCGCTTGATTGGCACGCGCTGGATGGACAACGATGTCTATGGCCATGTCAACAATGTCGTCTACTACAGCTGGTTCGACACGGCGGTCAACGCCTATCTGATCGAGCAGGGCGCATTGGACATCCACCAGGGCGAGACCATCGGCCTGGTGATCGAAACCCAGTGCAATTATTTCGCTTCGCTGGCGTTTCCCCAGAACATCGAGGCCGGCATCCGCGTGGCCCGCCTGGGAAATTCCAGTGTGCGCTACGAGGTCGGGCTGTTCGCCGAGGGCGAAGAGCTGGCGGCAGCGCAAGGCCACTTTGTTCACGTTTACGTCGACCGGCAGACGCGCCGGCCGATGCCCTTGCCAGAAAAACTCAGGACTGTATTGGAGACGCTTGCATGACCCCCATGACCGTGGCTGACGCGATCAATTCGCGCATGTCGATCCGTGCCTTTACGCCGCAAGCCGTGGCACGCGAGTTCATCACGGAACTGCTGCAGTTGGCCAGCCGGGCACCGTCGGGCACCAACACCCAACCCTGGAAGGTTTATGTGCTGCAGGGCCAGAGCCGGGACACGCTGGTGGACAAGGTCTGTGCCGCCCATGACGCCTTGCGTGCCAATCCGGCGCTGGCCAGTGAATACCGTGAGGAATACGACTACTACCCGGAGCAATGGGTCAGCCCCTACATTGACCGCCGGCGCGAGAACGGCTGGGGCCTGTACGGCCTGCTGGGCATCGGCAAGGGCGACAAGGACAAGATGCATCTTCAGCACCAGCGCAACTTCCGTTTCTTTGATGCCCCGGTGGGGTTGATGTTCACGATCGATCGCGTCATGGGTCGGGGTTCGCTGGTGGATTACGGCATGTTTCTGCAGAACCTGATGCTGGCAGCGCGTGCGTACGGCTTGCACACCTGCCCGCAGGCGGCCTGGAATCATTTTGGAAAAATCATCCTGCCGCACATCGGGGCCGGGCCGGATGAGATGCTGGTGTGCGGCATGGCGCTGGGTTATGCCGACGACAAGGACATCGTGAACACCTTCCATACACCGAGGGTTCCGGTGGCGGAGTTCACGCGTTGGCTGGATTGAAATTAGGAGACATGAAAATGAAAATCTACCGTTGGGCCCTGGCTTGGGGACTGCTGGCCGTCTGGCCGGGGCTGGCCGCTGCTGCCGAACTCGATGGCGGGCAGCTGTCGGTGCTGTGGGGTGTGCCGTTTGCGGGCCTCCTGCTGTCGATTGCCGTGATGCCCTTGGTTGCGCCTATTTTCTGGCACCACCATTTCGGCAAGGTGGCAGCAGCCTGGGCGTTGGCCTTTCTGCTCCCATTCGCTGTGGCCTTCGGCGCTGGAGCGGCCGTGGTCAACTTGGCGCATGCCATGCTGGCCGAGTACATCCCCTTCATCATTCTGCTGACGGCCCTGTTTACCGTGGCGGGCGGCATCTACATCCGCGGCAATCTGCATGGCAGTCCGGGACTGAATGCTTCGATTCTGGCCATCGGCGCAGTGCTGGCCAGCTTCATGGGAACGACCGGTGCTTCCATGCTGATGATTCGACCTCTCATTCGCGCCAATGACAACCGCAAGCACAAGGCGCACGTGGTGGTCTTCTTCATCTTCATCGTGTCCAATGCCGGCGGTTCCCTTACGCCTTTGGGCGATCCGCCGCTGTTCCTGGGCTTTCTCAAGGGCGTGGACTTCTTTTGGACCGTGAGCCACATCTTTCCCGAAACCCTGTTCCTGATTGGCTGTTTGCTGGCGTTGTTTTACGCGCTGGACTGGTGGTTTTACCATCGGCGCGAGGAAATCCTGCCGGCGGACCCGACGCCGGACAGCCGGCGCATTGGGTTCGATGGTGTGGCCAACTTCTGGCTGCTGGGTGCCATCGTCGCTCTGGTGCTGCTCAGCGGCTTCTGGAAGTCCAGTCTGGTGTTCCACATCGTCGGTACGGAGGTTGGTCTGCCGGGGCTGGTCCGCGATATCGGCCTGATTTGTGTGACACTGGTATCGCTCCAGATCACGCCGACCGGGGTGCACGTCGACAACCAGTTTTCGTGGAGCCCGATGCAGGAAGTGGCCAAGCTGTTCGCCGGCATCTTCCTGACCATCATCCCGGTGATCGCCATGCTCAAGGCCGGCATCCATGGCCCGTTCGGCGCCGTGGTGTCTGCTGTGACGCGTCCTGACGGATCACCCGATCCGGCCATGTATTTCTGGGCGGCTGGCGCATTGAGTTCCTTTCTCGACAATGCGCCGACCTACCTTGTCTTTTTCAATACCGCCGGCGGCGATCCGACGGTGCTGATGAGCACGCTCGCACCGACCTTGGCAGCCATTTCGGCTGGCGCCGTGTTCATGGGGGCCAACACCTATATCGGCAATGCGCCCAACCTCATGGTCAAGGCGATTGCAGAGGATCGGGGCGTGAAGATGCCGAGCTTCTTTGGCTACATGCTTTGGTCGGGCGCCATTCTGGTCCCTTTGTTTATCGTTATGACCTTCATCTGGTTCCGTTGAGAAAGAAACACAAATGAGCAAACCCCGTATCCTAGTGGCCCGCGCCGTTTTTCCTGAAGTGATCGAGCGTCTGACGCAGCACTTTGAAGTCGAGTCCAATCAGGCCGACGTGGTCTGGAGCAAGGCCGAACTGACCGAACACCTGCGCGGCAAGGACGGCGCCTTCACGACCGGCAGCGACCGCGTCGACGCCGAGGTGCTGGCAGCCTGCCCGCAACTGAAGATCTGCGCCAACATGGCTGTGGGCTACAACAACTTCGACCTCGATGCCATGACGGCACGCGGCGTGCTGGGCACCAACACGCCCGACGTGCTGACCGAGACCACGGCCGATTTCGGCTTCGCGCTGCTGATGGCCACCGCGCGCCGCATCACCGAGAGCGAGCATTACCTGCGCGCCGGCCAGTGGACCAAGTGGAGCTACGACATGTTCGCCGGCTCCGACATCCATGGCGCCACGTTGGGCATCCTGGGCATGGGCCGTATCGGCCAGGGCATTGCCCGGCGCGGCGCGCACGGCTTCGGCATGAATGTGATCTACCACAACCGGTCGCGCCTGGATGCCGCGACCGAGGCCGATTGCAAGGCGCGCTATGTTGGCAAGGAGGAGCTGCTGAAGATGGCTGACCACCTGGTGCTGGTGTTGCCGTACTCGGCCGCCTCCCATCACACCATCGGTGCAGCCGAACTGGCGCAGATGAAACCCACGGCCACGTTGGTCAATATCGCGCGCGGCGGCATTGTGGATGACGCAGCACTCGCCGCGGCGCTGCGCGACAAGCGCATTGCCGCGGCCGGCCTGGACGTGTTCGAGGGCGAACCCGCCGTGCACCCGGACCTGCTGACCGTGCCGAATGTGGTGCTGACGCCGCACATTGCCAGCGCCAGCGTACCGACGCGTCAGGCCATGGCCAATCTGGCCGCCGACAACCTGATCGAGTTCTTCACGAAGAACAAGGGGCTGACTCCGCTGAACCCGCAGGTGCTGGGTAAGACCTGAGGCTCTAGCGGCGAAACTGATTGCTGGCTTGGCGTGTCACTTCGGCCAACAGAAGCTCCCGTGCCTGACACTCTCTCAGCCAGCGGGCTTCGTTGTGACCGCTGGCCGTACTCCGGCGCAACAACTCGATGCCGGATTGCGCCCCCAGGGACACGCCATGCGATTCAATCTGGTCGATTGTCTGCAGGATATGTTCCCGCAGCGGCAGGTGCTCGCCGCTGGCCGGATCAACATACACAGCATCCAGGCCGAAGCGGCAGGCCTGAAAGCGGTTGTAGGTGTAAACCAAATAATCGTCCTCGGTGGGCATGAAGGGGCGTTCCTGCAGGAACCAGGCGGCCAGCGATTGCACATACCCTGAAAGGGCGGCCGCGCGCTCGATGGTCAATGGCGTGTCGAACACCCGGATTTCGATCGTTCCGAACTCTGGCTTCGGTCGAATATCCCAATAAAAATCCTTCATGCTGTTAACCACACCCGTGCGGTACATCTTGTCGAAGTACGCTGTGAATCCATCCCAGCTCAGCGTAAATGGGGCGCGTCCGGACAGGGGGAAGGCAAACACCGAATTCAGGCGCGCCGAGTCGAAGGCCGTGTCCTGGCCTTGCACAAAGGGGGAGGAGGCGGACAGGGCAATGAAGTGCGGGATATAGCGTGACATGCGGTGCAGCATCAGCAGGGCGCTGTCAGCGTCCGGACAGCCCACGTGGACATGCTGGCCAAAAATGGTGAACTGCTTGGACAGGTAGCCATAGAGTTCAGAGACTTGCCGAAATCGCGGCTTGTCGTAGATGCGCCGCTCGTGCCATTGCTGAAACGGATGCGTTCCGCCGCCGACTACGGCAATGTTGAGTTTATCGGCACACTGCACCAGGGCATCGCGGATCTGGCCCAGCTGGCCCAAGACCTCGGCCGAGGAGTGACAAATGCCTGTCGAGATTTCGATCATGCTCGAAGTGATCTCCGGCACCACGCTGCCGGGCAGCTTGTGCTTGCGCATCAGGCGCAGCATGTCATCGGCATACGGCGCCAGATCGTAGTCGTGGGTGTTGACCAGCTGCAGTTCCAGTTCGACGCCGAGTGACAGCGCTTCAGAGTGATGAAAGACTTCCAGCGTCATGCGTTTTCCCTCCGGCTTGGACGTTGCAGTGCCGGTGGCTGCGATGCCTCACCGCTGCGTTGCAGGGCGACTGTGCTCATCAGTGCGCCCAGCACCTCCATGAACAGGATCAATGGCAGTGCCATGGCGGCGATCTGGGCTCCCAGCGTCGGCGCGAACTGCACGAATTGCGACAGCAGCAGCAAAGCCACCGCCGACATCGGCCACATGGCGCTCGCAGTCCAGAAGGCCTGGGGCAGGCTGGCGCCGCTGCCGAGGCTGCCGACACCGATGGCGGCTGTCTTGGCCAGTGTGCGTGCCAGCACGATGGCGGCAATGAGGCTGAGTGCAGGAAGGTCCCAATCGGCCTGGGCGGCCGCCATGGACACCAGTACAAACATCAGGATGGTCAGGATGGAGGATGCTGTGCCGAACTGGCGTGGCCACGACCAGGGCCGGGGATGCAGGGTCTTGAGCAGGATGCCGGCCAGCAAGGCCGCCAGCGGCGCCGAGCCGCCGAAGTTGGCGGCCAGCGTGGTGCAGGCCGCAACCAGGGCCAGCAGCGCAACGGAGGTGTTTTCGCTGGTCGGACTCATGAAACGCAGGGTCGCCCGCAGCGCCAGGGCCAGGACGGCCCCGAACAGCACTGAGCTGCTGAGCAGCAGGACAATCGGGACAAAAGCCTCCATGAGCGAGGACGCCGGGCGTCCCAGGAAACGTGCCATGACGCCCCCCAGTGCGAGCACGTACAGCGTGTTGAGTGCGGCCAGCGTGATGGCACGGTCAGTCACGGGCCCGCTGGCGCGGATGTCGGCCGCTACGCGCATCAATACGGCAGGAGAAGTGGCCATTGCCAAGAGTGACAGCGGTGCGAGCAGTGCGGAGCTGACCTCGAGCAGCTGTAGCACCCAGTACACCGCCGCATAGGTGAGGGCAGTTTCGGCCAGACTTTGCACCAGCAGCATGGGGTTGTGGCGGAACCAGCGCAAGGTGAGGCGACCGCCGGCCTCGAACAGCAGGACGGACAGGCCGAGTTCGACCATGAACAGGCCGATGCCTTCCAGCGGCCAGCGGGCGGTGGTAAAGCCGGTGAAGCCGGCCAGGGCGCCGACGATTGAATAGCCCAGGACTTTCGGCAGGCCGAGGTGGCGCTGCAGCAGATGCCCGGCCGCTGCTGCCAGTGCCAGCAGTACGGCCCACTGCACGGTGGGCAGGCCGGCAGAGGGCTGGATCCATTCGGGCCAGAACTGTATCAAGTCGGTCATGCTCATTCCTTGCGTGCGGCCGTCTAAAGTTGGTTGGCCAGCGGCGTCATGGCGGCGGTGTCATCGGTGTGCATCGCCGCAATCAGCACATCCAGATCCGCGTTGAGACGCAAGAGCGTCTGTGGCGGCAAGGTGCCCAGGGCCTGCGGCAGCACGCCGATGTAGGGGCCGCGCATACGCTGCAGGATTCTGGTCCCGGCGGGCAGCAGGTGCAGGTGCCGTACCCGGCGATCGGTGCCATTCTGGAGCGCGGCAATCAGCTCGCGTTCCAGCAACGTTTTCACCAGATTGCTGGCGGTCGATTGATGCACGTCCATGGCTTGCGCCAGTTCGCTCAGGCGGATGCCGGGTTGCTCGCGCAGGACGCTCAGAGCACGCAGTTGGGCTGCACCGGTGCCTGTGCGCTTTTCGACCTGCTGGAAATGGGTGCGCACGGCATTGAAGATCACCCGGAACCGGCGTAGGGCCAGGACGGCCGGCTCGACCGCATCGGTCGCCGTCGCGTGGGGGCGGCGCGGATTGACGGCTCCGGGCCGTACCGGCCTGGACGTACTGCTGGTTGAGGTCATACGGTAATTGTATTTGTACAAATGTTATTGACTGAACAGCCTCTCTCATGGCAAGCCTATCCAAGGCTGCATTTTGAACAACAATACGGTGTTGGAGGAAACCGGTTTGAACGACATCTTGCTTTGGTCCGTGCTGGCGCTGGCGGCGCTGAATCTGTTGCTGCTGCTCAGACTCGCGTTGCGGCGCGGCGATGCAGCTGCGCCCCAGGCTGAGCTGCTGAGCGCTCTGCAGTCCAGCAGCGAACGGCTGGAGCGCGAGCTGCGTCATGAGATCGGCGAGTCGGCACGCAACGGGCGGCTGGAACTGGCGCAGAACCTGGCCACCTTTCAGCAGAGCCTGGTGCAGCAGGCGGCCGAGGCCACGCGCACGCAGAACACCCAGATCGACGCCTTCGGCCAGCAACTGGCGCTGCTGCAGAAGACGCTCTCTGATACCTTGACGCTGCAGCTTTCCAACTTGAGCGAGTCCAATGCCCGCCGCATGTCCGAGGTGCGCGCCACGCTGGAGGCGCAGTTGGCGCAGTTGCAGCAGACCAATATCGCCAAGCTGGACGAGATGCGCGCCACCGTGGACGAGAAACTGCAGACTACGCTGCACGCACGCCTGGGCGAGAGCTTCAAACAGGTGGCCGATCGGCTGGAACAGGTGCACAAGGGACTGGGGGAGATGCAGACGCTGGCCGCCGGCGTCGGCGACCTCAAGCACCTGCTGACCAACGTCAAGACGCGCGGCATGTTCGGCGAGGCGCAACTGGCCGCGCTGCTGGAGCAGGTGTTCGTGCCCGACCAGTACGCCGCCCAGATTGCCACGCGCCCCGGCAGCAAGAACGTGGTGGACTTCGCCATCAAGCTGCCGGGCAAATCCGACAACGGCGAGCCCTTGTGGTTGCCGATCGATTCCAAGTTCCCGAACGAGGATTACGAGCGTCTGCTCGACGCGCAGCAGCGTGCCGATGCCGTGGCGGCCGAGGCAGCGGCCAAGGCGCTGGAGGCGCGCATCCGGCTGGAAGCCAAGTCGATTGCCGAGAAATACATCGAGCCGCCGTACACCACCGATTTCGCCATCCTGTTCCTGCCGACCGAGGGCCTGTACGCCGAAGTGCTGCGCCGGCCCGGTCTGATGGAAGCCTTGCAACGCGAGCACCGCATCACGCTGGCCGGCCCGACCACGCTGCTGGCCATGCTCAGTTCGTTGCAGATGGGCTTTCGCACGCTGGCGCTGGAAAAACGCTCGAGCGAGGTGTGGCAGGTGCTGGGTGCGGTCAAGACTGAGTTCGGCAAGTTCGGTGACGTGCTGGCCAAGGTCAAGTCGCAGACCGAGACCGTGCTCAACACCCTGAACAGTGCCGAGACCCGCAGCCGCGCCATGGGCCGTGTACTGCGCCAGGTCGAAGCGCTGCCCGACGCGCAGGCGCAGGCCCTGCTGCCGCTGGACAAAGAGGCCGACGAAGGGTGACGCCAATGTCTGGGACCGGGGCTGCTCCGCGCTTCGCGCTGGCGCGCCTGATCGGCGGTCACATCTGCTTGCACGCCTGCATGGCCGGCATGCGCATGGCGGCACCCCTGCTGGCGCTGCGCGAAGGCTACAGCCCGCTGGCGGTGGGCGTGCTGCTGGCCCTGTTTGCGCTGACACAGGTGTTCCTGGCCTTGCCGGCGGGGCGTTATGCCGATCGCCACGGCCTCAAGCGTCCGGTCGGCTTCAGCGTCATGGCGGCCACGCTGGGCGCTGGGCTGGCCGTGGTTTTTCCGATCTTCCCTGTGCTCTGTCTCAGTGCTTTGCTGACCGGCGGCGCCACCGGTGCGGCAGCGATTGCTCTGCAACGGCATGTGGGCCGTGCGGCGCGCGATGCCACCGAGCTCAAGCAGGTGTTCAGCTGGCTTTCAATCGGGCCGGCGGCGTCGAATTTCCTCGGCCCTTTCGCCGCTGGCTTGCTGATCGACCATGCGGGCGCGTTCTTTGGCGGTCAGGCGGGCGACCTGTCGGGCTACCGCACGGCCTTTCTGCTGATGGCGCTGCTGCCGCTGGCCACGTGGTGGTGGGTGCGGCGCACGCCGGAGTTGCCGACGGCGGCGGTGGCTGCCGATGCCGGCACGCGCCGTGCCTGGGACCTGCTGCACGAGCCGATGCTGCGCCGGCTGCTGCTGGTGAACTGGTTTCTCTCGTCCTGCTGGGATGTGCACACCTTCGTGGTGCCGGTGCTGGGGCACGAGCGCGGCTACAGTGCCTCGGTCATCGGCACGCTGCTGGGCAGTTTCGCGCTGGCGGCAGCGGTGGTGCGCCTGAGCATGCCCTGGCTGGCGGCACGTTTGCGCGAGTGGGTGGTTATCTCAGGGGCCATGCTACTGACCGCCTTGCTGTTCGGCATCTACCCTTTCATGCCGACGGCCTGGAGCATGGGCCTGTGCTCGGTGCTGCTGGGCCTGGTGCTGGGGTCGGTGCAGCCCATGATCATGAGCACCTTGCACCAGATCACACCGAGCGATCGCCATGGCGAGGCGCTGGGCCTGCGCCTGATGTCGCTCAACGGCTCCAGCGTGCTCATGCCGATGCTGTTTGGCAGCATCGGCGCGGTGGTGGGGGTTTCGGTGGTGTTCTGGACTGTCGGTACCGTCGTCGGGCTGGGCGCCCGGATGGCCTGGGGACTCAGGGCCGGCCTGCCGCATTCTCCAGCCGGTAAAACGACTGGATAGATTCCCAGGCGGCCTCGGGCGTGTCGACAAACGTGAAAAGCGCCACATCCTTGGGGGATATCACACCTTCCTCGACCAGCATGTCGAAGTTGACCAGTCGCCGCCAGAAGCGGCTGCCGTACAGCACCACGGGTACCGGTTCGGACTTGCCGGTCTGGACCAGAGTCAGGATTTCGAACAGTTCGTCCAGCGTGCCGAAGCCGCCAGGGAAGGCCACCAAGGCCTTGGCGCGCATCATGAAATGCATTTTGCGCAGCGCGAAGTAGTGGAACTTGAAACTCAGGCTGGGCGTGATGTAGGGGTTGGGGGACTGCTCGAAGGGCAGGGCAATGTTCAGCCCCACGGTGGGCGCGCCCATCTCGTGGGCGCCGCGGTTGGCCGCCTCCATGATGCCGGGGCCGCCCCCGGTGCAGATGAACAGGCGCTCCTTTTCTGGCAGCTTGCTGCTGTGTTCGGCCACCAGCCGGCCGAACAGCCGGGCCTGCTCGTAATGACCCGCATTACGGACATCACGCTCCGCGCGTGCCAGGGCCTGTGCATCGCCGCTGACGTGCGCCTGCTCCAGTTGGGCCTGGGCCTGTTCTGGCGTGGGAAAGCGTGCACTGCCAAAGACCACGATGGTGTTCTCGATGCCTTGCGCCTGCTGGTCAAGGTCCGGCTTGAGCATCTCGAGCTGGAAGCGGATGCCGCGCGTTTCGCGGCGCAGCAGGAACTCGGGATCGGCAAAGGCCAGGCGAAAGGCATCGGCCTGCAACGGCAGGCCGGCGTCAGCATGCGCCTTGAGGTCGGCCCAGGCGTCGGCCAGGGTGCGTTCGTTGAGGTCGTGCGGGGTCTTCATACGCGGGGGTCAAGGGTTCAGGTTCGCCAGTGCGGCGGCAATGGCCGGGGCCATGCTCACGGCATTGCTGGGGTGGGCAATGCAGTCGGTGCTCCAGATTTGGTCGATGCCAGCAGCGTGCAGCAGTTGCAGCGCATCGCCGGCAAACAGGGCGTGCGTCACCGCAACGTCGACCGAAGCGGCACCCGCGGCCAGCAGCAAGCGCGCCGCCTGCGCCAGGGTGTGGCCGCTGCTGGCGACGTCGTCGAGCAGTACCACGGCGCGGCCCGTGAAGCTGGACGTGGGCAGTTCGATGTCAACGGCACGATCGCCATGGCGCACCTTGCGGCACACCGCGTGATCGAAGCCGTGGCGTGCCGCAGCCTGCGCAATCCACTGGGCCGATTCTTCATCCGGGCCGACCAGCAGCGCTTGCGGCCGGTGGGCGGCCACCAGATCGGACAGCAGCGGTGCGCCGCTCAGCACCACCGCTTGCGGTACCGGCACCGCTTCCTGCAGCGTGGCGATGCGGTGCAGGTGCGGGTCGACCGTGATGAGCGCATCGAAAAGTTCAGCCAGGAACTTTCCGACGATGCGCTGGCTCACCGCTTCGCCGGGCCTGAAGGCGATGTCCTGCCGCATGTAGGCCAGGTAGGGGGCAACCAGGGTCAGATGGCGGACACCGAGTTCGCGTGCGGTGCGTGCTGCCAGCAGCAGCTCGACCAGCTTTTCGTTCGGATGATCCAGTGTGCGCAGCAGCACCATGCGCTCGGGCAGGGGGGCCGGCAGGCGCAGCTTGAGTTCGCCGTCGGGGAAGCGGTGGCGTTCGATCCGGCCCAACGCCAGGCCGGCCTGTGTGGCGATGCGCTGCGCGCTCGGCAGCTCATCATCAAAGTGCAGGAGGACGGGGCCGGCCATCAGAACTCCACGAAGACCCGCGGCACGTCCTCCGCCCGGCCGATGCTGTAGCCGATGGATTTCTGGCAGGCCTGGCGCGCAAATTCGAGGTCGGCGGGAAAACTGGCATGCACGCGGTAGAGCACGGCACCGGCCTGGACTTCATCGCCCAGCTTGCACAGCAGATCGACACCGGCGTTCTTCACCTTGGGGGCGCCGGCAAAACGGGCGATGCGCGCCAACTGCAGGTTGTCGATGCCGCTGACCACGCCAGCCTGTGGGGCACGGATTTCGAAGGTCAGAGCTCCCAGTTCGGGGTGGTTGTGGTCAAAGAATTTGCTGCCCTGGGCCTGGATGATGTCGTTCATCTTGGCCACGGCACGGCCCGAATCGAGGATGTCGCGCGCGATGGCAAAACCGTCGCCGCCGCGCACGTCGGGGCTGGATTCGATCAGCCGGCCGGCCAGGCGCAAGGCCTTCTGCCGCAGGTCGATCGGAGCGCGCGGGTCGTTTTCCAGCACACGCATGACGTCGCGTGCTTCCAGCACGGGGCCGATGCCGAAGCCCACCGGCTGGCGGCCGTCGGTAATCAGTACGTCGAGCGAGAGCTTCATGCGCTTGGCCACGTACTCGAACAGGCGACGCAGGCGCTGTGCCTCCGGCATGGAACGCACTTTGGCCGTGGGGCCGATCGGGATGTCGAGCACCAAGTGGCTGGAGCCGGCGGCGATCTTCTTCGACAGGATGGAGGCCACCATCTGGCCCGGCGAGTCGAGTGAAAGCGGCCGCTCCACCGAGATCAGCACGTCGTCGGCCGGTGACAGATTCGCCGTGCCGCCCCAGGCCAGGCAGCCGCGATGCAGGCGCACGATATCGTGCAGCTGTTCGATCGACAGCTCCACATTGGCCAGCACTTCCATGGTGTCGGCCGTGCCGGCCGGCGAGGTGATGGCGCGCGAGGAGGTCTTGGGACACAGCATGCCGTGCGCGGCGACGATCGGTACCACCAGCATGGAGGTGCGGTTGCCTGGAATGCCGCCGATGCAGTGCTTGTCGACCACGGGCTGCTCGTGCCAGTCCAGCTTCCGGCCGGCCTCGACCATGGCCTGAGTCAGGAAATAGACTTCCTCGCGGTCGAGTTCATCGCGGTTGGTGGCGACGACGAAGGCGGTGAGCTCGATCTTGGAGTAGTGGTGCTCGGTGACGTCGGTGATGATGGCGCGAAAGTCGTCGAGGTCCAGGCGCTCGCCGGCGAGCTTGCGGTGCAGGGCACCGATGGATTCGGGCGGTTCGGCCTGTGCCACCGTAGCGGTGTGGCCGTCTTCCACACCGATCTGGGCAAAAGCCGCCTTGGACAGGCCGAGCTGGCCGCAGGCAACGATGGCCTCGTCGTCGACCACATTGAGGGTGGCCAGGATGCTGTGGCCATTGGCCTTGATTTCCACCTTGGAGAGGGCCTTGAAGCCTTCGGCGCGGTAGACCTCGCAGTCGCGATGCATGTAGGCCACGTTCTCGTGGTAGGTGTCGATCAGCACGCGGCGCAGCGCCAGGCGCGCAGGCGCGCTGCCATTGCCTGCCGCCGGGCAGGCGGGAGGCGTTGGGTTGGTCGTTTCATTCATGCAGATAGCCTACACCGAATCGGGGGGCATGAAAAAGAAAAGGCTCCCGAAGGAGCCTTGTGCCGGACGGTTGCAGCGGGCGATCAGACGCGCTTGCGGTATTCGCCGGTGCGGGTGTCGATTTCGACCTTGTCGCCCTGGGCGACGAAAATCGGCACACCGATCTCGAAGCCGGTGGCGATCTTGGCCGGCTTTAGCACCTTGCCCGAGGTGTCGCCCTTGACGGCCGGCTCGGTCCAGGTGATTTCGCGCACGACGCTGGTGGGCAGCTCGACCGAGATGGCCTTGCCGTCGTAGAACACCACTTCGACCGGCATGCCGTCTTCGAGGTAGTTCAGGGCGTCGCCCATGTTTTCGGCTTCGACTTCGTACTGGTTGTACTCGGCGTCCATGCAGACGTACATCGGGTCGGCGAAGTAGGAGTAGGTGCAGTCCTTCTTGTCCAGAATGACCTGGTCCATCTTGTCGTCGGCCTTGAACACGACTTCGGTGCCGAAGTTGGCGATCAGGCTCTTGAGTTTCATGCGCACGGTGGCCGCATTGCGACCGCCGCGGCTGTATTCGGTCTTGAGCACGACCATCGGGTCCTTGCCGTGCATGATCACATTGCCGGCACGAATTTCCTGAGCGATTTTCATAGTATTTCCAATGGGTTGGCCGCTCAATGCCCCGAGATGACCGGTGTTCGTGCGGCAGGTGATGGGAGCGCAGCCGGTCAAACCGAACTGAATTCCGCAAAGCCTTGAATTTTAACGTTTTTTCAAAGCGCTTGGCAGCTAGTGTCCTGCCCCAGAAATAACTTGCACATGAAAGCGAGGGATTTCGACCCATGGCGGCGTTGCAAATCCTCGCGATACCGCCGGGTATCGCTGCGGTTTACGCCTTGCCCTGGTCCGAAATCCCTCGCTTTCATTTCGTGCAACTATTTCCAGGACAGGACACTAGGTGCGGATGCGTGCGACAAATTGAAGCAGTTGGCTCACCAGGTCGGCCTGGACCAGCAGGCGTTCACGCGCCCGGGCGGCGGTTTCGGCCCAACGGGCCAGGTCCGGCGCCTGCAGCGGCTGGGTGTCGACCTCGTTCCAGCGGTAATGAAAACGGCGCAACGAATCCGGGGCCTCGATCAGGTCCAGAAAGGCTTCCAGCTTGGTGTGGTGCGCATCGTCGTGTTGCGGGTAGATGTGCCAGACGAAGGGCCGGCCGGCCCACAAGGCGCGTACCAGCGAGTCCTCGCCGCGTACGAAATTCAGTTCGCAGGCCCACAGCAGGCCATCGAAATCATCCTGCGTCATGTGCGGCAGGTATGAAATTGATAGCGTTTGGCGTTGATTCCATGAGGGATGGAGCCTATTTCTGCTCTCAATCGCAGTCTGCACGGCGGTGCTGGAGCGGCCGGCAGCCACCAGCAATTGCACCGGATGGCCGGCGCTGGCCAGCCCGGTCAGCAGGGCCGGCAGGGCCGGCGGCTCGTAGCAGAACAGGCTGACCAGGCGAGCCTCCGGCAGAGGCGTGATGCCGTGCTGCTGCAGCCAAGCCAGGCGGTCGAAGCCCGCCTGGCGTTGCAACAGGTCCGGTTCGCGCAGCAGGCCGCCGGTGCGCGGCGTGAAGCCGGGGTAGAAGAAATGCTTGGTCAGGCCGGTGCCGGGCCCGTGCAGGATGGGTGAAGGCAGGCCGTGGTTGCGCTCCACATAGGGCTCGGCCGACAGGTACTCCAGGTTGATCCATGCATGATTTTGGCCTCTGGACCTTGTCCATTCTGCGCAGGCAGCTATGAATTCAGGAGCAACCTCGCAGCCGAAGGCCTCCACCAGCACATCGCTCGGCGCCAGCCCGCCCAGAGCCAGTGGCTGTGCCCAGGGCCGGACCTCGACACCGGGGCAGCCTTGCGGTGCCATCCAGTGCAGCGCGTTGGCGTCATCCACCCACAGGCGTACGCGCTGGCCGCGCGCGGCCAGCTGGCAGGCTAGGCGCCAGCACACGCCGATGTCGCCGTAGTTGTCGATGACCTTGCAGAAAATATCCCAGAGCAGGGGTGATGCCATGCCGAGATTGTCCACAATACGGTCCCATGGCCACTGAACCCGATTCCAGCGCACCGAATTCTCCCGGTGCCGCGCATTCCGACGAACTGCTGGCGCAGGTTGCCGCCTTGCCGTCGCTGCCGGGCGTCTACCGCTATTTCGACGCCGACGGCGCGGTGCTCTATGTCGGCAAGGCACGCAACCTGAAGAAGCGTGTGGCCAGCTATTTCCAGAAGAACCATGGCGGCACGCGCATCGGCCACATGGTGGGCAAGATCGTGCGCATGGACACCACGGTGGTGCGCTCGGAAGCCGAGGCGCTGCTGCTGGAAAACAACCTGATCAAGACGCTCAATCCGCGCTACAACATCCTGTTTCGAGACGACAAGAGCTATCCCTACCTGAAGATCACGGCGGCGCAATCCGCCGCGCAAAGCGCGGCCGCATGGCCGCGCGTGGCCTACTACCGCGGCGCGGTGGAGAAGAAACACCATTACTTCGGCCCGTACCCGAGCGCCTGGGCGGTGAAGGAAGCCATCCTGCTGCTGCAGAAGGTGTTCCGCCTGCGCACCTGCGAGGACACGGTGTTCGCCAACCGCACCCGGCCCTGTCTGCTGTACCAGATCAAGCGCTGCTCCGGGCCCTGTGTTGGCCTGGTATCGGACGAGGCCTATGCGCTGGACGTGGCGCATGCCGAAGCCTTTTTGCGCGGCGAAACCCAGCAGGTGCTGGAGCTGCTGGAAGCGCGCATGCTCAAGCACTCCGAGCAGCTGGAGTTCGAGCAGGCGGCCGAGCTGCGCGACCAGATCGCGGCGCTGTCCAACGTGCTGCACCAGCAGGCGGTAGACAACGTCGACGACCGCGATGTCGACATCCTGGCCGTCAAGGTGCAGGGCGGGCGCGCCTGCGTCAACCTGGCCATGGTGCGCGGCGGCCGGCATCTGGGCGACCGTGCCTATTTCCCGGTGCATGTGGAAGATGCCGCCGCCATCTATGACGACGAGGAATCCTCGACGTCTGAATCCGCCGAGGCCGCCCCGCTACCGGTGGAGGTGCAGGTGCTGGAAGCCTTCATCGCCCAGCACTACATGGAGGTGCCGGCGGTGCCGACGCTGGTGACCAGCGAGCCGGTGAGCAAGCGCCTGACCGAGGCGCTGTCGCAGCAGACCGGCATCCGGATCCGGGCCGTCCATCAGCCGCGCGAGCAGCGCCGCATCTGGCTGGAGATGGCGCAGACCAATGCCGCGCTGCAGCTGGCCCGCCTGCTGGCAGAAGAGGGTTCGCAGCAGGCGCGCACGCGCGCACTGGCCGAGGCGCTGGCGCTGCCGCAGGACCGGCTGGACGAACTGCGCATCGAGTGCTTCGACATCTCGCACACGGCGGGCGAGGCGACGCAGGCCTCCTGCGTGGTGTTCCATCACCACAAGATGCAGAACAGCGAGTACCGGCGCTACAAGATCGACGGCATCACACCGGGCGACGACTACGCCGCCATGCGACAGGTGCTGACGCGCCGCTACGCCCGCCTGGCGCAGGCGCTGCGCGAGGGCGGGGCGGGCGAAGGCGAGATGGGCACCGAAGGCACCGACCGCCTGCCGGACCTAGTGCTGGTAGATGGCGGCAAGGGCCAGGTGGCGATGGCGCGCGAGGTGTTCGAGCAGCTTGGGCTCGACCTGGCGCTGATCGTCGGCGTGGAAAAAGGCGAAGGCCGCAAGGTCGGGCTGGAAGAACTGGTGTTTGCCGATGGCCGCGACAAGGTCTACCTGGGCAAGGACTCGGCCGCGCTGATGCTGGTGGCGCAGATCCGCGACGAGGCGCACCGCTTTGCCATCACCGGCATGCGCGCGGCGCGTGCCAGGGTGCGCGTGGGTGGCAGCCGGATCGAGGAGATCCCGGGCGTCGGCCCCAGGCGCCGCGCCAAGCTGCTGCAACGCTTCGGCGGCGCGCGCGGCGTGGCCTCGGCCAGCGTGGACGACCTGGCCTCGGTGGACGGCATCTCGCACGAGCTGGCCGAGGCCATTTACCGGGCCTTGCACTGAAACCCGTTTGGGCCATGCCACAATCACGCCATGTTCCTCACCATCCCCACCCTCATGACCTGGACGCGCATCGTCGCGATCCCCCTGATCGTGGGCGTGTTCTATCTGCCGCTGGAGCCGGCCACACGCAACCTGATCGCCACCGTGATGTTCGTGGTGTTCGCGTTGACCGACTGGCTCGATGGGTATCTCGCACGCAAGCTCAACCAGACCTCGGCCTTCGGCGCCTTTCTCGATCCGGTGGCCGACAAGTTCCTGGTTTGCGCCAGCCTGTTGGTGCTGGTGTATCTGGGCCGCGCCGATGTGTTCGTGGCGCTCATCATCATCGGCCGCGAGATCGCCATCTCGGCCCTGCGCGAGTGGATGGCGCAGATCGGCGCTTCGCGCAGCGTCGCGGTGCACATGCTGGGCAAGGTCAAGACCACGGTGCAGATGGTGGCCATTCCCTTCCTGCTGTTCGACGGCCTGCTGTTCGGCCTGATCGACACTCGCCAGTGGGGCTATGTCCTGATCTGGCTGGCGGCGGTGCTGACCGTCTGGTCCATGGTCTATTACCTGCAAAAAGCCCTGCCTGAAATCCGGGCACGGGTGAAATGAATTCGCGCACGGACACGGCGGCCCTCATGCAGGCCATGCCGTTGGTGTTCGTGCTGATCTGGAGCACCGGTTTCATCGTGGCACGCTACGGCATGCCGCATGCGCCGCCGATGACGTTTCTGGCCTGGCGCTATCTCCTGTCCATCCTCTGCTTTCTGCCCTGGATCCTGCTGGCGCGCGTAGCCTGGCCGTCGTCGCGTGCGCAGTGGGGGCATCTGGCCGTCACCGGGGTGCTGATGCACGCCGGCTACCTGGGCGGGGTCTGGGCCGCCGTCAAGGCCGGCATGGGCTCGGGTCTGGTGGCGCTGATTGTGGGGCTGCAACCGGTGTTGACGGCGTTCTGGCTGTCGATGCGCGGCGCCTCCGTGACGGGGCGGCAATGGGCCGGGCTTTCGCTCGGCTTTGCCGGCTTGCTGCTGGTGGTGTCGCGCAAGTTGGGCCAAGGCGGCGAGGCCGGCATTCTCAACCTGTCGCTGTCGGTGTTTGCCTTGCTGAGCATCACCATCGGCACCCTGTACCAGAAGCGCTTTGTCGCACCGTGCGATGTGCGCAGTGCCAACGCCGTGCAACTGCTGGCCGCCTTGCTGGTCACGCTGCCGCTGACGCTGCTGGAGACCGAGTCGATGGGCTGGCAGAGTGGTCTGGCCGGTGTGAACTGGGAGCTGGCCGCGGCCATGGCCTGGTCGGTGCTGGGCTTGACGCTGGGCGGCAGCTCGCTGCTGTACCTGCTGATCCAGCGCGGTGCGGCCACCAGTGTGACCAGCTTGCTGTACCTGGTGCCGCCGACCACGGCGCTGATGGCCTGGGGGCTGTTTGCCGAACCCATTACCTTGACTACCATTGTCGGTACCGCATTGACCGCCGTCGGCGTGAGCCTGGTGGTGCGCGCGGCACGCTGATGTCAATCACTTGCAGGAGGGCGTCATGAGCACAAAAAGGATTGCCGTCATCGCCGGCGACGGCATCGGCAAGGAAACCATGCCCGAGGGCGTGCGCGTGATGGAGGCGGCGGCCAGCAAGTTCGGTATCGATCTGCAGTTCGATCATTTCGATTTCGCCTGCTGGGACTATTTCGAAAAGCACGGCCGCATGATGCCGGACAACTGGAAGGACCTGGTGGGCGGCCACGACGCCATCTACTTCGGTGCGGTGGGCTGGCCTGAGAAGATCGCCGACCATGTCTCGCTCTGGGGTTCGCTCATCCTGTTCCGCCGCGAGTTCGACCAGTACGTCAACCTGCGCCCGGCACGTCTGATGCCCGGCATCATCGCCCCCGTGGTACGCCGCGACGGCAGCCCGCGCCAGCCGGGCGAGATTGACATGTACATCGTGCGCGAGAACACCGAGGGCGAATACTCGGCAGTGGGCGGACGCATGTTCGCCGGCACCGAGCGTGAACTGGTGATCCAGGAGTCGGTGTTCACGCGCCATGGTGTCGACCGTGTGCTCAAGTTCGCCTACGAGCTGGCGCAGTCGCGCCCGAAAAAGCACCTGACCAGCGCCACCAAGTCCAACGGCATCGCCATCACCATGCCCTTCTGGGACGAGCGCGTGGCCGAGATGGCGAAGCAGTACCCCCAGGTCACCACCGACAAGTTCCACATCGACATCCTGACGGCGCACTTCGTGCAGCGGCCGGACTTCTTCGACGTGGTGGTGGCGAGCAATCTTTTTGGCGACATTCTCAGCGACCTCGGGCCGGCCTGTACCGGCACCATCGGTATTGCGCCGAGTGCCAACCTCAACCCGGAGCGCAAGTTCCCCTCGCTGTTCGAGCCGGTGCACGGATCGGCCCCCGACATTGCCGGCCAGGGCGTGGCCAATCCGATCGGCCAGATCTGGTGCGGCGCCATGATGCTGGAATTCCTCGGCTACAAGGCGGCGCACGATGCGGTGCTGGCGGCGATTGAAAAAGTGCTCGAACCCAAGAGCGGCGCACCACGCACGCGCGACATCGGCGGCACCGCCGGTACGGCCGACGTGGGGCGTGCAATTGCCCAGGCTCTAGCCCATTTCGGGTAGCGCCACCAGTCCTGATTTCCCCGGAGTATTGAAAATATTTGTATCCATCACTTTTCTCGGGAAGGCGGGGGAGAAAAACGTCTAGAATTCGCCCCCGTGCTGTTGTAAAGCCGCATGCCTTGTTGACACGGAAAACATAGGTGGCTTTAATCATAGGCAGCAGTATTCGCTGCCTGTGGTCAACTCCTTTCACGCTACGCTGCCCGGCTGGCGCAAGGAGTTACAAACGAGACAATTTGATTAACGCAGTTTCCAAGAAGGGGTTCTTTGTGAATAAAACCGAACTGATTGAGCACATTGCCAAGCATGCCGACATCTCCAAGGCGGCTGCCACCCGTGCACTCGAGTCCACCATCGGCGCCGTGAAGACCACGCTGAAAAAAGGTGGCACCGTTTCCCTCGTGGGTTTTGGTACTTTTGCCGTTGGCAAACGCGCTGCCCGCACCGGCCGCAATCCGCGTACCGGCGCTGCGATTAAAATCAAGGCCGCCAAGGTGCCGAAGTTCCGTCCGGGCAAAGCGCTGAAAGACGCCCTGAACTGATCCTGTTAAGGTGGGGTGCTTAGCTCAGTTGGTAGAGCGGCGCCCTTACAAGGCGTAGGTCGGCGGTTCGACCCCGTCAGCACCCACCACCCAAGCAAAGGCGAACACACTGTTCGCCTTTTTTGTTGTTTAGGGTCTGAGCGCACTATTTTTAAAAGTGCGAGCAGTCCCTCATTGGAGAGTCCGCGCATGTTTGATTACGTTCGCAAGCACACGAAGATCATGATGGGGCTGCTGTTCCTGCTGATCATTCCCTCGTTCGTGCTGTTCGGCATTGACGGCTACAACCGTTTCCGTGAGCAAGGTCAAACCGTAGCCCGCGTTGGCGGGCATGACATCAACCAGGGCGAGTGGGATGCTGCGCACAAGATGGAAGTGGAGCGCCTGCGCGCGGCCATGCCCACGCTGGATGCCAAGCTGCTGGACTCCCCCCAGGCGCGCTATGCCACGCTGGAACGCCTGGTGCGCGAGCGCGTGCTGGCACAGGCGGCGGAATCCGCCCGTCTGGTGACCAGCGATATGCGCCTGGCCCGTTCCCTGCAAGAGATACCGGCGATTGCCGCGCTGCGCCGGGCCGACGGTACGCTGGACATGGAGCGCTACCGCCAACTGGTGGGCAGCCAGGGCATGACGCCGGAAATGTTCGAAGCCCGTCTGCGCGGCGATCTTTCTGTTCGCCAGGTCGAGACGGGGGTATTGCAGACCGGCTTTGCCGCCCCTGCTGTGGCCGATCTGGCCCTGAATGCTTTCTATGAACGGCGCGAAGTTCAAATAGCGCGTTTCAACACGGCTGACTTTGCCGCCAAGGTCAACCCCAGCGATGCCGACCTGGAGGCTTTCTACCAGGCCAACCAGCCACTGTTCCAGGCGCCCGAGCAGGCCGGCATCGAGTACCTCATGCTGGACCTGGAGGCGGTGAAGAAAACCATCAGCCTCAACGAACAGGACCTCAAGACCTATTACGAGCAGAATGCAGCGCGCCTCAGCGGCACCGAAGAGCGCCGTGCCAGCCACATCCTGATTTCAGCGGCCAAGGGCGGTTCCGAGTCCGAGCGGCAGAAGGCCAGGGCACGTGCCGAGGAACTGCTGGCGCAAGTGCGCAAGGCGCCCGAGAACTTTGCCGACGTGGCGCGCAAGAACTCGCAGGATCCTGGCTCGGCCTCGCGGGGCGGCGACCTCGATTTCTTTGCCCGCGGCGCCATGGTCAAACCGTTCGAGGATGCTGTGTTCAGCCTGAAAAAAGGCGAGATCAGCGATGTCGTGGAATCCGATTTCGGCTACCACATCATCAAGCTGACCGACATCAAGGCCCCGAAGCAGAAAAGCTTTGCCGAGCTGCGCGCCAGCCTGGAAGCCGACCTGAAGAACCAGCAGGCACGGACCAAGTATGCCGAAGCGGCGGAGGCGTTTGCCAATGGGGTGTACGAGCAGTCCGACAGCCTCAAGCCGGTGGCTGACAAGCTCAAGCTCGAAATCCAGAGCGCCAGCAAGGTTTTGCGCCAGCCGGCACCGGGTGCCAAGGGCGTGCTGGCCAATGCGAAATTCCTGGAGGCCGTGTTCAGCACGGAGACGGTTTCCAACAAGCGCAACAGCGAGGCGGTGGAAGTCGGCCCCAACCAGCTGGCGGCGGCCCGCATTACCCAGTACACGCCGGCGCGCACCCTGCCGCTGGCCGAGGTGCGTGCCGCTGTGCGTGAGCGCGTGGTGAATGCCCGTGCCGCCGACCTGGCCCGCCAGGAAGGGGAGAAACAGCTGGCGGCCTGGAAAGCCAGCCCCGCGCAGGCCCAATTGCAAACCGCCCAAGTGGTGTCACGCGATCAGCCACAGAGTCTGCCCGCCGCGCTGCTGGATGCCGTGCTGCGCGCCGATGTGGCCAGTCAGCCGGTTTTTGTCGGTGTTGATCTCGGCCCCCGCGGCTATGCCATTGCCAAGGTGAACAAGCGGACCGAGCGTCTTGCTGCTGCACCCCAGGTGCAGCAGCAAGACCGTGCCCAGTACACCCAGTGGTGGACCCAGGCCGAGAACCAGGCTTACTACAAGCTGTTGCAGGAACGCTTCAAGGCCCAGGTCAAGGTGGCGCGACCTGCTGCTTTCGAGACGTCAGCAGCATCCTCTACCGTGCAGTGAGCGCTGAACCGGTTATAATGCAAGGCTTACGGTGGCTGTAGCTCAGTTGGTAGAGTCCAGGATTGTGATTCCTGTCGTCGTGGGTTCGAGTCCCATCAGCCACCCCAGATAAAAATGCCCGCAACTGCGGGCATTTTCATTTCTGCGCTGACAGTGCTTGAAGTGGACTCAGTTCACCAGCACCAGCTTGCCCATCACGCTGCGCGAACCCATGTGGGCGTAGGCCGCCTTGAGCTCGGCCATGGGCATCGTGCGGTCGATCACCGGCTTGATCTTGCCTTGCGCATACCACTGCGCCAGCGCCGTCATCATCGCGCCGTTGGCTTTGGGTTCGCGCTTGGCGAAGTCACCCCAGAACACGCCGACCAGCGAGGCCCCCTTGAGCAGCGGCAGGTTCAGCGGCAGGGACGGAATCGGGCCGGCGGCGAAGCCGACCACCAGGTAGCGGCCGCGCCAGGCGATCGAGCGGAAGGCGGGCTCGGCCAAGTCGCCGCCCACCGGGTCGTAGATCACGTCCGGGCCCTTGCTGTCGGTGAGCGCCTTGATCGCCTCGCGCAAATTTTCTTTCGTGTAGTTGATGGTGACATCGGCACCGATGGACTGGCACAGCGCGCACTTCTCATCGGTCGAGGCGGCGGCAATCACGCGTGCGCCGGCGGCCTTGGCGATCTGGATCGCCGCTGTGCCCACGCCGCCGGCAGCCCCCAGCACCAGCACCGTCTCCCCGGCCTTGAGCTGGCCGCGATCCAGCAGGGCGTGGTGCGAGGTGGCGTAGGTCATGATGAAGGCGGCAGCGTCGACAAACGGGAAGTCGGGTGGCAGCGGCATGCAGAGCGCGGCCGGCGCCAAGGTGTGCGTGCCGAAACCGCCGGTGCCAGACAGGCAGGCCACTGGCTGGCCTACCTGCAGATGCGTGACGCCTGCGCCCACGGCCTGCACCACGCCGGCGTATTCGGAGCCGGGTACGAAGGGCAGCGGTGGCTTGATCTGGTACTTGTTCTGCACGATCAGCAGGTCGGGGAAGTTCAGGCTGGCGGCCTTGATCTCGACCAGTACCTGGCCGGCCTGGGGCTGCGGTGTCGGCAGCTCCTTCCAGTTCAGCGCGTCCACGCCGGTGGGGTTTTCGCAAAGCCATGCGTGCATCGATCGTCTCCTGCGGTGTTGTTGCTTGGTCAGTCGCGCATGATACGGTGCGGTTCCGCAAGCGCGATGTCCCTCGTGCGACGCGTCCGAGCGCAAGGGCGCCAGCCACCTACAATCGACGGCAACCCCCATGCAAACATGAAGATCCTGATTTCCAACGACGACGGCTACCAGGCCCCCGGCATCGTCGCCTTGTACGAGGCGCTCAAGGACGTGGCCGAGGTCGAGGTGGTCGCGCCCGAGCACAACAACAGCGCCAAGTCCAATGCGCTGACGCTGCATTCGCCGCTGTACGTGCAGCGCGCCGCCAATGGGTTTCGCTACGTCAACGGCACGCCGGCCGACTGCGTGCACATCGCGCTGACCGGCCTGCTGGGCTACCGGCCCGACCTGGTGGTCTCCGGCATCAACAACGGCGCCAACATGGGCGACGACACCATCTACTCCGGCACCGTGGGGGCGGCCATGGAGGGGTACCTGTTCGGCATCCCGGCGATTGCCTTCTCGCAGACCGAGAAGGGCTGGCGCCACCTGGATGCAGCGGCTGCCAAGGCGCGCGAGCTGGTGCTGCAGATGTCGCAGCATCAGCTGGTGGGCGCCCAGCCCTGGCTGCTCAATGTCAACATTCCCTGCCTGCCGCTGGAGAGCCTCAAGCCGATGAAGGTGTGCCGGCTGGGGCGCCGCCACTCGGCCGAGAAGGTGATCACCCAGACCAGCCCGCGCGGCGAGACCATGTACTGGATCGGCGGCGCCGGCCCGGCCAAGGACGAGGCCGAGGGCACGGACTTCCATGCCACGGCTCTGGGCCATGTGTCGGTGACGCCGCTCAAGGTGGACCTGAGCGACCATGCCAACCTGGGCTACTGGACCCAGTCCATCAGCCACCTGGCCGTGCAGACGGCCAAGGAGGGCGCATGACTGCCAAACCGCGTCCTTCCTTTCCGGCCCGGTTGGACCGCACGCCCGGCCCGGCTCCGGCGCGGGGGGGGGCCATGCAGCCCGTGCCGGCATCCAGGCCCGCTGCGGCCAAGCCAGTGGTGCGCCAGCAGCCGCACGGGCTGGGGCTGGACTCCCATGCGGTGCGCCAGGCCATGGTGAACAAGCTGGCGGCGCAAGGCGTCAGCGATGTGCGTGTACTGTCGGCCATGGGCACCATTGAGCGCCATCGTTTCGTCGACAGCGCGCTGGTGAATCAGGCCTATGAGGACACCAGCCTGCCGATCGGCCTGGGCCAGACCATCTCCAAGCCGGGCGTGGTGTCGCGCATGGCCGAACTGCTGCTCAACGGCCGGCCCGACAAACTGGGTCGTGTGCTGGAGATCGGCACCGGGTGCGGCTACCAGGCCGCCGTGCTGAGCCTGCTGGCCAGCGAGGTCTACAGCATCGAGCGCCTGCGGGGCTTGCACGACAAGGCGCGCGAGAACCTGCGTCCCCTGCGTCTGCCCAATGTGCATCTGCTGTTCGGGGACGGCATGGCGGGCTTTGCCAAGGGGGCGCCTTATGCGGCCATCATCGCGGCGGCCGGCGGCGAGGCCGTGCCGCAGGCCTGGATTGATCAGTTGGCCATGGGCGGACGCCTGGTGGCGCCGGTGGCTTCCAGCACGGGCGGACAACAGGCCTTGATGGTGATCGACAAGACGCCGCAGGGCTTGCGCCAGACGGTGCTTGAGGCGGTTCACTTTGTCCCCCTAAAATCAGGTATCGCATGAAGGGAGCATCTATGTTGGGTTTGCGGGAGCGCTTTGTTGTTTGGGGCCTGGTTGCAGGCGCCAGCCTGCTGGTGGCCGGCTGTGGTTCCACCAGCCTCAACCGCGCGCCGGTGGAAGACCGCCGCAGCGCTGCATCCAGGACGGTGATGGATCCCAATACCCAGGCCGTCAAGCAGCCGCCCGGTTTCGAGAATGCCGGCAAGCCCGGCTACTACACCGTCAAGCCGGGCGACACGCTGATCCGCGTCGGTCTGGAAACCGGGCAGAACTGGAAGGACATCCGGCGCTGGAACAACCTGGACAACCCGAACCAGATCGAGGTGGGGCAGGTGTTGCGCGTGGTACCGCCTACCAGCAGCGCGCCAGCCACGCAGACGGCGGTGGTGACGCGCCCCATCGCCAGTTCGACCGCCAATGCCAGCAGCGTGCCGCCGCCGGGACAGGCCGCCAGCGCCGCCAAACCGGAAGCGGCCACCCAACCCGAGGCCGCGGCCAACGGCGAAGACCAGATGGCCTGGAACTGGCCGGTCAATGGCGGCTCGGTGCTGGCGGGTTTCGATGAAGTCAAGAACAAGGGACTGGACCTCAGCGGTACCGCGGGCGATCCGGTGTTTGCCGCCGCCGATGGCCGCGTGGTCTATGCCGGCGCCGGTCTGCGCGGCTACGGCAACCTGATCATCCTCAAGCACAACAACACCTATCTCACGGCCTATGCGCACAACCAGGCCTTGCTGGTCAAGGAAGACCAGTCGGTGCGCAAGGGCCAGAAGATTGCCGAGATGGGCAACAGCGATGCCGACCGGGTCAAGCTGCACTTCGAGGTGCGGCGCCAGGGCAAGCCGGTCGATCCGGCCAAATACCTGCCGGCCAGGTAGTCCGGCTGGAATCGCGCCTTGAGGAACAGCCATGACAAAACGCTCCCTCCAAGGCCAAGGCAGGACAGCGCGTCCTGCCTCTGCGGACGATGAATCAAATGGCGCTCATTCCCTTGAAAACAATGCGCTGACAGCTCCTGGTTTGATAGCAAATGAGGGGCTGCCGCTTGCCCGGGCAGGCCTGGATCTGACGGGGGAGGCGGGCGATGCCTTGTCGTCCTACCTGCGTAATGTGCGGCGCACCGAGCTGTTCACGCCCGAGCAGGAGTACGAGACGGCCATGCGCGCCCGGGCCGGCGAATTCGCCGCGCGCCAGAGCATGATCGAGCACAACCTGCGTCTGGTGGTCAGCATTGCCAAGTTCTATCTGGGGCGCGGCGTGCCGCTGTCGGACCTGATCGAGGAGGGCAACCTAGGCTTGATGCACGCCATCGACAAGTTTGAGCCTGAGCGCGGCTTCCGTTTTTCGACCTATGCCACCTGGTGGATACGCCAGTCGGTCGAGCGCGCACTGATGCTGCAGGGGCGGGTGATCCGTCTGCCGGTCAACGTGGTGCGCGAGCTGCAGCAGGTGCTGCGGGCGCGCCGCGCGCTGGAAAACGACCCCGCCTTCAGTGCCGCCCGGCCGGATGGCGTGCGGGTGGAGGATGTCGCCCATTTTCTCGGGCGCGAGGTCAACGAAGTGGCTGAGCTGCTGGCCCTGGCCGAGGTGCCGAAGTCGCTCGATGCCACCATGGACCGCTCAGAGAACGAGCAGACCCTGGGCGAGACGGTGGTGGACGAGTTGGCATTGGATCCGAGCAGCGCGACACAGGCCCATGAGGTGGAGCGTTTGCTGGAGGAGTGGCTGCACAGCCTGTCGGTGCGCGAACAGGAGGTGCTGGAAGGTCGTTTTGGCCTGCACGACCGCGAACCGGAAACGCTGGATGTGCTGAGCCACCGCCTGGGCCTGACGCGCGAGCGGGTACGCCAGGTGCAGAACGAGGCGCTGCTCAAGCTCAAGCGCTACCTGGCGCGCCGCGGCATCACGCGCGAGGCGCTGCTCTGACGGCCTTCTGAACGTGGATAACCCTCCCCCGTCGGGGGAGGGCAGGGTGGGGGTTCCTGATGCGGCCGCATGGCCAACTCATGATCCGGCTGGTACAGTCGGATCATGAGTTGGCCCGTCCTTGTCTTCGACATCGAAACCATTCCCGACATTGCCGGCCTGCGCGCCTTGCGCGGCGCATCGCCCGAGACCACCGACGAACAGGTCCATGCGGCCTGGCTGGCCGAGCGCAAGGAACACGGCCAAAGCGATTTCATGCCGCTGCACCTGCAGCGCGTGCTGGTGATCAGCTGCGTTTTCCGCAATGCCGAAGGGCTGCGCATTCACTCGTTTGTCGACCGTGATGGCCAGAGCGAGGGCAAGATCATCCAGACCTTTTTCAACACGGTGGAGAAACACGTGCCGCAGCTGGTGAGCTGGAACGGTGGCGGGTTTGATTTGCCGGTGCTGCACTACCGCGGGCTGCAGCACGGCGTGGTGGCCGACAAGTACTGGGACCTGGGTGATGACGACCGCGACTTCAAGTGGAACAATTACATCGGCCGCTACCACATGCGGCACCTGGACCTGATGGACCTGCTGGCGATGTACCAGCCGAAGAACAATGCGCCGCTCGACGCCATGGCCAAACTGTGCGGTTTTCCCGGCAAGCTGGGCATGGACGGCTCAGCGGTCTACCCGGCCTACCTGGACGGCAAACTGGAAGACATCCGGCGCTACTGCGAAACCGATGTCATGAACACCTACCTGCTGTACAGCCGTTTCCAGAAAATGCGCGGCGGTTTTCTGGAAAAAGAGTACGAACAGGAGATTGCCCTGGTCAAAGACACGCTGGGCAATCTGGCCCTCGCTGAGCCGCACTGGAATGAGTACCTGAGCGCCTGGCGCTAAGGTACGGCACCCGCCGCGGCACGGCTGCCGCACGGTCGGCTCAGAACGTTTCCCAGTTCTCTTCGTCAGCGGGCGCCGTGGCAGTGGCCTTGGCGGCTGGCGCTGGTTTCGGTGCGTCGAGCTTGGCGACTTCAGTTTTTGAGGATACCGAAGCACGGCGCTCCGCTGCCCTGGCTGGCGCTTGATTCAGGATGCGCTGTGCCGGTGCCATTGAAATCTGGGGTTCGACGACGGATTGGCCGTTCTGTTCGTTGAGCTTGAACACCGCCACGGTCTGCACCAGGTCCTGCGCCTGGGCCCTGAGGCTGGAGGCTGCCGCGGCCATCTCCTCCACCAGCGCCGCATTCTGCTGCGTCGCCTGGTCCATCTGCGTCACCGCCTCGCCCACCTGCGCCACCCCCTGGCTCTGCTCTGAACTGGCGGCGCTGATCTCGCCCATGATGTCGGTCACGCGGCGGATCGATGTCACCACTTCGTTCATGGTGCTGCCGGCCTGGTCCACCAGCGCCGTGCCTTGCTCGACGCGCTGCACGCTGTCGGTGATCAGGGTCTTGATTTCCTTCGCCGCTT